>CAZIGV010000004.1:0-250591 GCA_964538945.1 uncultured Hyphomonas sp. | reverse complement strand
AAATCATGTGATCCTTGAATCACGAATCACGTTCCTTGAAAATTGGGTACTAGTCGCCCCCATCGCGGGGGCCCGCCCCCCTGCCCCGACCGGGATCAGGCGTATCGCCATCATCGCCTGCATACCGCCCACGTCCGCCGGCATCATCCCCGCCGCGACCGCGACCACGCCAACCATCCGTGGACGGACCACCTGCGAGGCCATCAGCATTTCCGGCCGCTCCCCAACTGCGCCCGATATCGGTCCGGGGTGTGGTGACTGACGCCCCATCGCCGCTGCGCCCGGCGCGTCCTTCCCGGCCGATGCGGGGTTCTTCGGGCGCCGGGGGAGTCACCGGACCGGTCAGGCTGCGTCCCGGGCGTACACCGTCACTGCCCAGGTCTGCCGGCCGCCCCTCACGCCGAGGAAGCAGATCGCCCGGAACGGATGTGATCACATCCGCGCTGCCAACACGGCCGGTGCCGCGTCGATCTTCCCCGCCGCCGCGCCGGTCATCAGGGCGCCAGCCCCAACCCTCTCCGTCGCTGCCGGTACGCGGATCCGTCGGAATGGGCGTCATGACGCCGCCGGAACTGCCGCGGCCCGTCCGCGGCCCGTCGCCGTCCGGGCCATCTGCACCGCGTCCATCGCCATTGCCCGGCCTTCCGATGCGTCCACCATGACCCCCGCGATCATCGTCATCGGGGGACCCGTCCGGGTGCCAGTCGTGGCGCCAGTCGCGCCAGCTGTCCCGGTCACCGCGTCCGTCGCGCCAGCTCCAGTGACCGCGGCGCCATTCCGGTCTGCGAAAATCCCAACCAATCCAGTAGGGATTGATGACGGACGGGCGCGGATGACGGCCGTAGACGTATGTATACCGGACCGCACCGCGGGGGCTCCAGGCGAAACCGTAGGGATCATAGCCCCAGGCCGGGCTGTAATACCCATATCGCCAGTAGTCGGATGAATAGCCGTAATGGGACACGCTGATGCCCCAGGAACTGGCATACCCATAACTCCAGATGTCATAACCATACTTCTCATTGTGAGCGTAGCGGATGTATCCATGCTGATCGCGTGAGAACATGAGCCCATGGCGGGCCTCGGTATATTCAAAAACCGGACGGACAGAGGTCACGCGTCCCGCCAGCCCGAACCAGCCAAGATCGCTGACATCCTCGCGGATGAACACGCATCGGCCTGTGAAGTTGCGATGCTCGCAGAGTTCCCATTGTCCTGCAAACACGGCAACGGAGCGGGCATGGTCGTTGAAGCCGAGATCCTTAAGCGTCGTGAAGGGATCAAACACGTCCCGGACCTCACCATAATAGTTCCTCTCGCTGAACAGAGCGATCGCGGCGGGCGGCTCATCGGAATAATCCGCAAGGGCAGCCGGAGCGGCAGATACGGCGGTCACCGCGAAGGCGATGAGGGCGCGCAGGGCAAAGTGGCTCATGGGGCTTCCTTTCGTCCACGACACCGCAAGAATGGCACAGCGGATATGAACCGGCCGCAACAATCCTGCGCCTCCGGTCTCAGCCTTCTTCCTCGCCTGGCTCTGCGCCAGGGGCGTCTGCCGCAGCCGCCCAGAGTGCGAGTTGCGGAATGACCAGGCGCCGCGCCGCCAGATCCACGGCCGGCACATCTTCCCGCGTGAACGGAACGAACACCGAAGACCGGTTTCCGGTGACGTCGATTTCGAGAAGGTCGCCCGAGCCGAAATTCTGCACCGAGCGCACGCGCCCGGCGGGCGAGGCGCCGCCAGCATAGACATCGAGACCGGCAAGATCCTCGACATAGAACTCGTCTTCCCCGGCTGCCGGAAGCTGCGCCCGCGCTATGTACAGGAGGCGCCCGCGCAGCTCGTCCCAGGCTTCCTTCTGTCTGGTTTCCCTGGGGCGGACGATGAAATGATCCTTACCCGGGCGGGCCGCTTCCGGCGTCACCAAAACAGCCCCCGTCTCGTCCATCAGAGGCCCATAGCCGAAGAGTGCGCCGGGGTCTGCGGTGAAGCTCTTCACCCGCACCTCGCCGCGAACACCATGAGCGCCCCGAAGGACGCCCACAGCAATCAACCTGTCAGATTGTGGCTTTGTCATATTCCGCTTCTAGCGGCAGAGATCGCCTCAGAGAACACGGCCCGCTGCGACTGACGCCTGTCCCTGACGCAGACGGGTGCCGGCCCGTGCAAGCCTGGACAGCCAGGCGATGTGACGGCCCGTCGCCCGGAGGGACAGAGCGACCCGGCCAGAACGACCGGCGCTGACGGCCGGACGGCTGGCCGGAGTGTCTGAGCGGAGCGCGACCCGGCTCAGCCTTCCGCTGGCTCAGCAGCCGCCGCGCGGGCAGCCGCCTTGTCGGCGCGCTCCTTCGCACGCTCCTGGGCCTTCTTGCCAGGCGCGCCCTTGTTCGGGTTGTTGCCATTGGTCCAGGTTGCAACCGGTTTGCCGTCAATCTCGACTTTCGAAAGGAAGCGCAGCACGCGGTCGGTCGGCTGGGCGCCTTTCCTGATCCAGTCAGCAGCCTTAACGGCGTCGACTTTGACGCGCTCGGCCGACTCCTTGCCAAGGCGGGGATCATAGGTACCGATCTTCTCGATGAAGCGGCCATCGCGCGGGGCGCGCGCGTCGGCAACGACGATCGAGTAGAAAGGGCGCTTCTTGGACCCGCCGCGGGCGAGCCTGATTTTGAGGGCCATGAAAATCTCCTGTCTGGTGGCGTCTCGGGATTCTTGTTCTATTCGGCCTCCTGGCCGCGGATCTGCTCATGATGACGGATAACTTCCGCAACGATGAAGGTGAGGAATTTTTCGGCGAAGGACGGATCGAGCCCGGACTCATGGGCAAGCAGGGTCAACCGCTCGATCTGCTGCGCCTCCCGGGTCTTGTCCGCCGGCGGCATGTTATGCAGGGCTTTCAGCTTGCCGACCTGCTGGGTCAGCTTGAATCGCTCTGCCAGCGTGTGGATCAGGATCGAATCCATGTTGTCGATGGACGCGCGCAGCTGGTTGAGCTGAAAGACGGCGAGGGTCTGGTCTGGACTGGTCATTTCTTCTTGCTCCCCGGAAGGCCCGGTAGTCCGGCTGGAGGCGGTCCGCCCAAGCCGGGCAGGCCGCGGGGAAGGCCGGCCCCCATACCGCCCATCTTCGCAAGGTCTGCTGGACCCAGCCCGGCCTGCTGTGCCATGCCCAGCATGTTCTTCATGCCGCCCTTTGTGCGCATCTGTTTCATCATGGTGGCCATCTGGAGATGCATTTTCAGGAGCTTGTTGACGTCGGAGACTTCTACGCCCGCACCCGCGGCGATCCGCTTGCGGCGCGAGGCATTCAGCAGCGCAGGCTTACGCCGCTCGGCCCTCGTCATTGAAAGGATGATCGCCTCCTGGCGCTTCAGAAGGCGGTCGTCGATATTGGCCATCGCTTCCTTCGCCTTGCGCACACCGGGCATCATGCCCATGATGCCGCTCATCCCGCCCATCCGTTGCATCTGGCGCAGTTGTTCGGCGAGATCTTCGAGATCGAATTCGCCCTTCTTCAGCTTCGCGGCCATCCGCTCGGCCTTCTCAGCGTCCATCTGCTCGGCCGCCTTCTCGACAAGGCTGACGATATCGCCCTGCCCGAGAATTCGGCCCGCGACCCGCCTGGCATCGAAGGCGTCCAGTCCGTCGAGCTTTTCGCCGATTCCGAGGAACTTGATCGGCAGGCCAGTCACAGCGCGCATTGAGAGCGCAGCGCCGCCGCGCCCATCGCCGTCCATCCGTGTCAGGACGAGTCCTGTCAGCGGAAGTCGCTCATGGAAGCGCCGGGCGGTCTCAACCGCGTCCTGCCCGGTCAGCGAGTCGGCGACAAGCAGCACTTCTGTCGGATTGGAAATCGCGGCGATCTCGGCCGCCTCGATCATCATCTGCTCGTCGATCGAGGTGCGGCCAGCCGTGTCGAGGAAGAGCACGTCATAGCCGCCGATCTTCGCCGCCTGAACCGCACGCCGCGCGATATCGGCCGGGGACTGGCCAGCAATAATCGGCAGTGAGCTGACATTCGGCCCGGCCTGCTGTGCGAGGATCGCAAGCTGCTCCATGGCGGCCGGGCGGCGCACGTCGAGGGAGGCGAGCAGCACGCGCTTCTTGCCGCGCTCGGCAAGGCGTTTGGCAATCTTGCCCGTGGTTGTGGTCTTGCCCGAGCCTTGAAGACCGGCCATCATCACGACCGCCGGAGGAACATCGACGCGAAGATGCGTGCTGTCCTCGTCGGCGCCCAACATCTCGACCAGGGCATCATAGACAATCTTGATGACCTGCTGACCGGGGCGCACCGAACGGATGACTTCTTCGCCGACGGCGCGCACACGCACCTTGTCGATGAAATCCTTGACCACAGGCAGGGCGACATCCGCCTCCAGCAGCGCCGTCCGGATCTCGCGCAGGGCCTCGTTCACGTCCTTTTCCGAGAGCGCGCCGCGCCCGGTAAGGCCGTCTAAGATACTGCCAAGACGTTCGCTCAGGGCGTCGAACATTGGGTCTTCTCTCCGCATGACGCACAATACCGAAAAGCCCCGCTGAGCGAGATCTCGCCGGGCGGGGGGCCCCGCCGCCTCCCGTTCGCCTGGAACATGGGCAGGTCAGGGCGCGCTGGTCAGGTTGCGCATGATGTCGCGCGCCTAAAGCACGCCGCCTGCCTCAGGTCAAGCAATGGCAGCGGCGCAGGCCGGGCCCTGTAAGGCGCTTCGGCCGGCATGACCACTGGCATCACGGGATGAAACGGCCTTGCCCGGGCCGAGGTCAGTCCTGCGCGGCCTTCGGGAAAAGCTGGCGCGACAGGTAGGTAAACTCGAGCGCGGAGCGCCTCGCCCGCGCGGTCTGGTCGGCAGCTGCCGCGTGGCCGCCATCCGTGTTTTCGAAGTAATAGAATGCCAGACCGGCCTCCTCGAACCGCTTCGCCATCTTGCGGGCATGGCCTGGATGGACCCGGTCGTCCTTGGTTGAGGTCACAAAGAAGGGCGTGGGGTAGGGCTTGGAGGGATCGAAATTCTGATAGGGCGAGATTGTCTCCAGGAAGGCGCGCTCTTCCGGTATGTCCGGCGAGCCATATTCTCCGACCCAGGAGGCGCCCGCCAGCAGCAGGTGGTAGCGCAGCATATCTAGCAGTGGCACCTGCACGACGACCGCGTTCCAGAGGTCCGGGCGCTGGTTCAGCATGACCCCCATGAGCAGGCCGCCATTCGAGCCCCCCTGAATGCCGAGATGTGCGGGGCTGGTTATCTTCTTCGCGATCAGGTCTTCTGCGACAGCAATGAAGTCATCATAAATGCGCTGGCGATTGAGTTTCAGGCCGGCCTGGTGCCAGTTCGGACCGAACTCGCCGCCACCCCGGATATTGGCCAGTACATAGGCCCCGCCCTGTTCCAGCCAGAGCCGGCCCATCACCGGGCTGTAGCCGGGGTTCATCGAGACCTGAAAACCACCATAGCCGTAGAGCAGGGTTGGGGTCGTCCCGTCGAGCCTGATATCTTCGCGGTGGATGATGAAGTAGGGTACCTTTGTGGCATCCTCTGACGTCGCAAAGAACTGCCCGACCCTCAGGCCCGCGGTGTCGAACTTCGCAGGCAGGCTCTTGAGGGGGGTTACCGCGCCTGTCTCAATGTCATAGTTCAGCAGCGAGGAGGGCGTGAGGAAGTCCTCATAATTGAGGAACACGGCCGTCTCTTCACTGTCGGCAAAGGCTATACCGACCTGCCCGGTGCCGGGCAGGTCGACCGGCAGGGTGGTCCAGCCATCTGCGCCGGGCTCGAGGCGCAGCACCCTGCCGATAACATTGTCGCTGATCGCGAGCAGGGCCGCGCCCTTGGCGACCGCCACACCGTCCACGGCCTGTGTGGCCGAGGGGCGGAAGACGAGGCGGACAGGCGGCAGCGTACGGGTCTGAAGGAAAGCATCGAGTTCGAAGGCGACAAGATCGCCGGCCTTGAACGCCCCCTGCCCTTCCGGCGCCCAGTCCTGCTGCAGCGAAAAAAGAAACTGGCCCTTGTAGATACCGTTGATCGACACCTTTTCCGGGATCGGCCACCGCACCGGCGCCGTCTCGCCTTCCGGGAACCAGAAATAGGTCTGCGTAAAGAAGGTTTCTGACTGAACGGCGCCTTCGAGGATCCGTCCGTCCTCAAGTTTCATCGCCATCGGCCAGACACCGACATCGCTCGCCTTGCCGCGCAGAACTTCGGCGGCGCTCTCGAGAGGGGCGCCGCGCGTCCAGCGCTTGACGATGAAGGGATAGCCGGACTCGGTCAGGGAGCCCTCGCCCCAGTCGGTGGCGACCAGCAGCGTATCCCTGCCCGCCCAGGCGAGGCCCTGCTTGGCTTCCGGCGTTTCAAATCCGCCTTCCACGAAAGACTTCGTCTGCAGATCGAATTCGCGGTTGATCACGGCATCCTTGCCACCATCCGACAGCGACACCAGGCAGCGATAAGCCTCGCCCGGCGCAGGCCGGAAACACTCGGCGCCCTTATAGACCCAGTTCTTGCCTTCATCTGCGGCAAGCCTGTCGAAATCCAGGATCGTCTCCCATTCCGGGGCCGGTGTCTGATAGCTTGCCAGCGTCGTGCGGCGCCAGAGTCCGCGGACATTCACGCTGTCCTGCCAGAAGTTATACACCAACCCGTCGCGCACGGTGGCGTAGGGAATGCGTTCGCTGGAATTGAGGACCTCGAGCGCCGCGGCCTCAAACCCGGCATAGCGCGGATCGGCTTCAAGCTCGGCCAGCGTGCGGGTGTTCTGGACCGTCACCCAGGCGAGCGCCTCCTCGCCTTCAACCTCTTCCAGCCAGAGATGCGCATCCGCATCGAATGCGGCCGCAGCGGAAGAAGCGGTTTCAGCGATCACGGTCGTCTCCGGTATAGGGGCGCTGGCACAGGCAGCCAGCAGCATGGCACTGATCGAGGCAAGCGCGGTGCGCATCTGGAACTCCTTGCTGGAATAAGAGCGGGGTGCAGGCGAAGGGCGCCGCCGGGGCCTGTGAGGTCATAGCCCGACCGAGAGCAAAAGCAAACCCGGCCGCAGGCGCCCTCAGGGCAGACGCTCAAGCGTGATCCGCTCCACCAGGACAGCGCGCTGCTTTTCCGGAACCACCGGGCGCAGGGCGAGGTAATCGACACCCTGCTCTCCAGTCTGCGGCGGTACATCATATTCAAACGTCAGATCCGAAAAGCCCGGCTGCAGCGCGAACATCCGCCAGCCCGACTCCCCGGCCCGGCCGGCCGAATAGTTGAGCTGCACTTGCGTTGCCCCGCGCGCTTGCGCCGGACGCACGCGGGCGGTCACGCGGATCCTGCGCCCGGCGAACTGCACTTCGATATCCGGCGCCAGACGGAAATGCGGGCCAAGCTCGGGGGCATCCCTGAGGGCATCCACTGCCGCTGATATCTGCAGTGCGTAACCACCCTCAGATGTGCGCAGCAGGTCGACATCCGCGTCCCCTCCCGCGATCATCTTATTGAGGTATTCGCCCTCGATCACGATCCGGTCATAATTCACTCCGTCTCCGGCCAGCGCGCCGGTTGGCAGGCGGCCGATCCCCGGCTGCACGGCCGCGAAAATCATGAAGATGACCAGGAGGCCGGCCAGAGAAAAGAAAATCCGATCACGCATGCCGCCCGTTCCTGTGCCGCGCGGCCGGACCTGCTGGCCAAGCCGGAAGGCTCCTGTTAGCAGGGTCAGGGGCAGATTGGCGAGCCATTTGCATCACGCGGCGCGGCAAGAAGGGACACTCAAGACGATGACGCAGAGCGCCCTTCGCCGCCGCGCCAAGGAAGCCCGCCTCTGGCTGACCCAGAGCTGTTTTCCGCTCTGGGCAGGGCATGGCATCTCGCGGGCTGGCCTGTTTCCTGAAGTCCTCTCCCTGGGCCATGACGCGCTCGAGCATAAAGTTACCCGCGTCCGGGTACAGGCTCGCCAGACCTATTGCTTCGCGCAGGCCTGGCGTCTTGGCTGGAAGCGCGAGACCAGCGCGCGCCTCGTGCAGGCCGGCGTCTCGACACTGACCAGCCGGGCCCTCGCGCCGACCGGCCTGCCCGGACGCACCCTGGACGCCGAACACGCCACACTGGCCGACGCATCCGCAGACCTCTATGATACGGCCTTCGTGCTTTTCGCCCTGGCCGAAGCCGCCAACGGCCCGCTTGCCCCTGCCATTCCCTGCGCTGCAGCCGGGGGCATCCTGGCATCGCTTGACCGGCTCGCACGCGACCAGGTGCATGGGGGGTATTGCGAACAGCTGCCGCCCGGACGCTGGCGCCTGCAGAACCCCCACATGCATCTGCTTGAAGCCTGTCTCTCACTGCACCGCTGTGATCCGGGGGGCGGACATCTCGACCGCGCCGGCGAACTGATCCACCTGTTCGAGACCCGGTTCACCGCAGGGCCCGGCGGGCTGCTGGGCGAGCGGTTCAACCCGGACTGGTCGGCTCCCGAAGGCGAAGCGGGACAGATCGTGGAGCCCGGCCACCAGTTCGAGTGGGTCTGGCTGCTGCACACCTGGTCGCTCCTTGCCCAGAAGCCCCTGCCGGAGGCGGCGATGCGCCTCTACGCCTTCGCAGAGACAACGCTCGATGCGGCCGGCCGGGCCTGTCAGGAAGTGCGCCGCGACGGCACGCCCCAGGATCGGTCCCGCCGCACCTGGCCGCAAACCGAAGCGCTGAAAGCCCACCTTGCCCTGTTTGAGCGGCGCAAGGACGCCCGCTACGCCTCTGCCGCCTGTCGCAGCTTCGATGTCCTGATGGACGAGTTTCTGACAGAAGACGGTGGCTGGATCGACCATTTCTCGGCCGACGCCACCCCCTTGGCCGCGAACATGCCCGCATCGACGGGCTATCATGTTGTGCTGGCCCTTGCCGAACTTATCCGCGTCATGGACGCTTGAATTCCTGCGACCGCCGGACGCATAAGGCGCCTGGTGACAACTCATTCCGCCGCAGGACCCGCATGACCAAACTTGCTCTCATCCGCCACGGCCAGTCTGCCTGGAACCTTGAAAACCGCTTTACCGGCTGGTGGGATGCCGACCTCACCGCCCAGGGCGAAGCCGAGGCGCGCGCCGCCGGCCGGCTGCTCAGCCAGACCGGCGCCGACTTCCGTCAGGCCTTTACCAGCGTCCAGACCCGCGCAATCCGCACGCTCTGGCTGGCGCTTACCGAGATGAAACGCGTCTGGATCCCGGTCGAGAAGGACTGGCATCTCAATGAACGCCATTATGGCGGGCTGACAGGTCTAGACAAGGCCGAGACGGCGGCTAGGCATGGCGACGAACAGGTGCGCATCTGGCGGCGCAGCTATGACGTCCCGCCTCCCCCGCTCGAGCGCGGATCGACGTTCGATCTTGCCAGCGACCCCCGTTATCGCGGCATAGATATTCCGGATACGGAGAGCCTCAAGACGACCCTCGAGCGTGTCCTGCCCTACTGGCAGAACCGGATCCGGCCGGTGCTCATGCGGGGCGATGATGTGCTGATCGCCGCGCATGGAAATTCCCTGCGCGCGCTCGTCAAACATCTTTTCCAGGTCCCCGATGAAACAATCACCGGGATCGAGATCCCGACCGGCAACCCGCTGCTGATCGAGCTTGATGGGAACCTCAAACCGGCAACGGTGCGCTACCTTGATGCCGAGCGCGCAGCACCCCTGCCCGCCGTGCCATGAGCAAACGCCGGGACCAGCGGATGATGGGCCGCGCGCTTGCGCTCGCGGGCCTGAACCAGGGACTTACCGGCGTGAACCCCTCTGTGGGCTGCATCATCCTTGATGCCAGCGGCCATATCGCGGGCGAAGGTGTCACCGGCCAGGGCGGGCGTCCGCATGCGGAGGAAGTGGCCCTCCGCGAAGCCGGCGCGGCCGCGCAAGGCGGAACGGCCTATGTCACGCTTGAGCCCTGCCGCGAACGTTCCGGCGGTTCACCATCCTGCTCAAGCCGCCTTGTCAGCGCCGGCATTGCGCGCGTGGTTGTCGCAATCGAAGACCCGCACCCGACCGCTCGGGACGGAATCCGCATCCTCCGTGAGGCCGGTATACGGGTCGAGATAGGCCCGGGCCGGCGGACTGCGGCGCGGCGCTATGCCTGGTTCTTTGCCCTCGCCAGAGGCTGATCAGCTCCCGAACGGGCCGGCATGAGCGAGCACGCGTTCATAGACGGCCTGCGAGGCACGCTGGAAGGCTGGCTTGGTGAACTGCGCCTCATAACTCGCTCGCCCACCTGCAACGAGCCTGGCCGCCAGCGCCCTGTCATGGATCACCTGCCCGAGCGCGGCGGCCAGGGCATCGACATCATTCTTCGCCACCAGCAGGCCATTGACGCCGTCCTTGACATAGGCCGCCGGGCCTACCGCATCTGCCGCAACCAATGGCCGGCCGGCCGCCCAGGCATCGACGGTCACAGTGCCGAAGGGTTCGTACCGGGACGGAAAGGCGACCACATCGCAGGCAGCCAGAAGGGCTCCGCGGTCATTGCGCCAGCCAAGAAAGCGCACCCGGCCATCCAGCCCCAGCGCGGAGCATTGCGCCTTGAGCTGCGCTTCCAGCGGCCCATCTCCGGCGATCCAGACATAGAGGTCGGCCAGCCGGGCGGCCGCATCGAGCAGCGTGTCGAGCCCTTTCTTCTCGTGCAGGCGGGCCAGCGCCAGCGCCACCGGGGCGCCGGCCGGCGTATCCAGGCTGGCCCGGCACGCCGGCGCAGCCCCCTCAAAATCGGCATAGGTATGGATGATGGCGGAGCGTTCCTCGCTCACCCCCTGCTCTCGGATGTGCCGGAGAAGGTCGATCGTCAGGCCAACATGCCATTCGCAGTTTCGGAAGCGCGCGAGCTTGTAATACCCGCCATACCAGGCAATCGAACGGGCACGGTGAGCGGCCGGCGCAAACTGGCCGGCGCGGCCCATCCAGTATTCGATGACATCCGGCCTGAACGTCGCGATAGCAGCAGAGATCGTCCGCAGCGTCGCAAATGGCCAGGTCGGATTGAAAGCCGCCGTGTTGACACCAATTCCGGCGGCCGCGAACTTGCCCAGGCGGAAGGCGTTGTCAGGCCGCGTCACGACATGCTGCACATGCCCGGCCTCGGCCAGCGCCAACACGGATTCCAGCATGATGTTCTCTGCGCCGCCCTCTTCGGCACCGGCCATCACATGCATCAGGCGCATCTTCATCACCTTTCCGGGTCAGGTTGAACGGGAATCGGCCCGCGAGCCCCTGCGCTTAGCCGGGAACCGGGGGGCGGGCAAACACCGCTTGGCAGCCTTGCGCGAACTGCCTAGACAGGCCGCAGGACAAGCCGGGGTATTCTGATGGCCGACTATCGCCTCTTCGGGGCAGAGACATCTCCGTACTCGCTGAAGGTGAGGTCTGCACTGCGCTACAAGGGCCTGGCTTTCGACTGGGTGTCACGCTCGATCAGCAATGAGGCGGCGTTCCGCGCCAGCGCGCCGACGCTAACCGTGCCGCTGCTGCTGTCCCCGAACCTTCCCCCGGCACAGGATTCGACCGCGATCCTCGCCGCGCTGGAAGGAAGCTATCCGGAGCCTGCCGCCCAGCCGGAGGAACCCGCAGCCCAGGCGCTCTCCCTCATTCTTGAGGATTACGGGGATGAGTGGCTGAATAAGTGCATGTTCCAGAAACGCTGGGGACAGCAGCCGGACCGCGATGCCGCTGCCCTGCGCGCCCTGGTGCAGCTCAATGATGGCAAGCGCCCGCGCGCCTTCAAAGCGCCCGCCAGGCAGATTGCCGACCGCATGCTGGCCCGCCTGCCCCTCGTCGGGGCAGAACCTGATAATGCGCCGATGCTGGAAAGTTCCTATCGCCGCTTTGCCCTGCAGCTGAATGCCCACCTTCAGGATCACCTTTTCATCTTTGGCGGCCGGCCCACCGCAGCCGATTTCGCAATTGCCGCGCAGTTCCAGCAAATGCTGACCGATCCGACGCCCGGCACCTGGCTTCGTGAACGTGCCCCGTTCATGGTCGCCTGGTGCACGCTGATGGACGACCCGAAAGCCTCCGGCCCGCATACGCCGCTGAACGTGCTGGAGAAAACCCTGCTGCCCGTTTTCTCGGCCGAAGTCTCGCGCACCTACCTGCCCTGGGCCGTGGCGAATGCTGCCAGCGCCTCGCGGCAGAGCAAGCGCTTCTCGGTCAGCTTCGATGACGGCCTGTTCGAGCAGACAACGCAATCCTACGCCGCACGGGCCTTCGGCGCCTTGCGCCGCGACGTCGCCGCCCGGATGTCGGATCCGGCACTGGGTGCCTTCCTGGATGCAGCGGGCGCGCGGGCCTTTTTCGCCTGATATAAGCAAGCCCCCGCAGCGGCGCTGCGGGGGCGCGAACTTTAAAACCAGACCTCAGCCGGTCAGGCTGCGCTGGAGGCTTTCTTCTTGCCGATCAGGCGGGCCTCGCCCGGCAGGGCGGCGTTGCCGATTTCAATCTTGCGGGGCTTCTTCTCTTCCGGAATTTCACGGATGAGATCGATGCGCAGCACGCCATGCTCGAGGCTGGCGCCGGTCACAATCACGTGATCGGCCAGCTGGAAGCGGCGGATGAAGCTGCGCTGGGCAATACCCCGGTGCAGGAAGTTTCGGCCCGGCGCCTCTTCGGTCTCGGCTTTCTTGCCGGCAACCGTCAGGAGACCTTCCTTGGTCTCGATGTCGAGCTCATGCTGCGTGAAGCCAGCAACGGCAATGTCGATCGCGAAAGCGTTTTCATCAACGCGTTCAATGTTGTAGGGCGGATAGCCTTGCGTACCATCAAGGCGGGAAGCCTGGTCGATCATGCCGGCAAGCCGGTCGAACCCGACCATGGTGCGATACAGGGGGGTGAGGTCAATCGTGCTCATCTTTGATCAGTCCTTTTCCAAAAGAAGCAACTGGAGGTCGCAGGGCCAGCCTGTTGTTTCAGCCCGGAAACCGGCACCGGCGGCAGACCCCGGTCGCGGCCCGCTTTGCGGCACCGTGACAAAACCCATGTGGGTAGCGTATGGCGGCGATCAAGCCCTTTGGAGGAAACCCATGAAACCGCTTCTGATCCTTGCCGCATCGGCCATCACGCTTGCCGCCTGCACACCTGCCAAGACCCCTAACCCAGCCTCGGTGGAGACGGTGGCGCCGGTGGTGGAAGAAAAGCCGGTGATGACGCTGGCCGAAGCGGTTGCCTCAGACCTGCGCAGCGCCGAGGAAAAGGCCCGCGATGCGTGGCGCAATCCCGTCGAAACGCTTGAATTCTTTGGTGTTTCCCAGAATATGAAGGTGATCGAAGTCTGGCCGGGCGGCGGCTGGTATACGAATATCCTTGCTCCCTGGCTCGCCGCGGGTGGCGGCACGCTGGTTGCGGCCGGCTTTGACGCCGCCTCGATCGAGGATCCCGATCGCCGGGCCCGTGCGGAAGCCCGCCTCGCAGAGTTCCGGGCTGGCTATGCTGACCCCAAATTTGGCACGATCGAGCATACCGCCTTCTCGGCCACGTCCGGCCCGCTCACGGCCGATGGAACAGCAGATGTTGTGCTCACCTTCCGCAACATCCACAATTGGATGTCGGGGGGGTACACTGAGAAATTCTTCGCCGATGCCTACGCAGCCCTGAAGCCCGGCGGCGTACTCGGCGTGGTCGAGCACCGCCTGCCGTCGACCCAGGCGCAGGATCCGAAAGCGACCAGCGGTTATGTGCACGAGGATTATGTCAAAGGCCTTGCAGCAGCTGCAGGCTTCGAGTTCGTCGGCGCCAGCGAGATCAACGCCAACCCGGCCGACACTGCTGATCACCCCTTTGGCGTCTGGACCCTGCCGCCGAATAGCGCGACAACAAACCGGGACGGCTCGACCGTGGAAGGGTTCGATCCGGCGAAGTATCAGGCAATCGGCGAATCTGACCGGATGACGCTGAAATTCCGCAAGCCGGAATAGTCAGCCGGCGAAAGCCCGGTACGCTGCAGATACAGGCCAGGCGCTCCATATCCTTATGCAGCGCTTTTTGACCTGCCCGTCCGCCGTGACGCGGCGTGAGGGGGCCAGCCCGGCTATACCGTTGGTCAGGGTTGAGGCATCAATAAGCCTCACAGAACCGGACGCAGACACTGCGCCGGACGAGGGAGGAGATGACCATGCCCGTATCAACCGACACACCTGCCCCTTCACCGCCGCTGGACGCGCTGATCGTCGGCGCCGGATTTGCCGGCATGTACATGTTGCATAAACTGCGCGGGCTTGGTTTCCAGGCGAAAGGGGTTGAGGCCGGAAGCGGCGTCGGCGGCACCTGGTACTGGAACCGGTATCCCGGGGCACGGGTGGATATTCAGAGCCTCGAATACAGCTTCGGCTTCGACGAGGAGCTCGAAAGGCAGTGGCGCTGGTCCGAGCGCTATGCCCCGCAGCCGGAACTCCTGCGCTATGCCGAGCATGTTGCCGAGCGTTTCGACCTGAAGCGCGACATCCGCTTCAACACGCGCGTCACCGCGGCCCATTGGGATGAGCCGGCGCAGGTATGGACGGTGACGACGGATGCAGGTGACACGGTGCGCTGTCGTCATCTCATCCTCGCGACGGGGTGCCTGTCCATTCCGACGGATGTGACCTTCCCTGGCCTGGAAACCTATAAGGGCGCGATTTACCGCACCTCCCGCTGGCCGCATGAGGGCGTGGACTTCTCGCAGATGCGTGTCGGCATCATCGGCACGGGATCTTCGGCCATCCAGTCGATCCCGATCATTGCCGAACAGGCCGCACACCTGACTGTGTTCCAGCGAACGCCGAACTATTCGATGCCCGCGCATAACGGACCTATCCCGGAGGCTGATTTCGAGGCCTGGGCGAAAGACCCCCGCGCCTACCGGGCCGCATCGAAGGACACAGTGGGCGGATTTCAGAATGAAGCGTCCGACCGGCTCGCCACCGAAACCCCGCCAGATGAAATCAGGGCGGAGCTGGAGCGACGCTGGGCATGGGGCGGATTTCGTATCCTCGGAGCCTTCGCCGATACCGCGATTGATCCGGCGGCCAACCGGATCGTGCACGAATTCGTCGCGCAGAAGATCCGCGAACAGGTCGCCGATCCGGCTGTGGCCGATCTTCTGACGCCGAAGGATCACCCGTTCGGCACCAAGCGGCCCTGCGTCGACACCGGCTATTATGCGACGTTCAACCGGCCGAACATAAAACTCGTCGATCTGCGCGCCGAACCGCTGGTCTCGTTCAATGCGGAAGGGATCGAGACTTCGGCAAACAGCTACGCCTTCGACGCGGTTGTGCTGGCCACAGGCTTTGATGCCATGACCGGCGCGATTGACCGGATCGATCTGCGCGGCATCGGCGGGCAGCGGATCAAGGATCACTGGGCGGAAGGCCCGCGCACCTATCTCGGCCTGATGGTCGCCGGTTTTCCGAACCTGTTCACGATCACCGGACCTGGCAGCCCGTCCGTGCTGACCAACATGATCAATTCCATCGAGCAACACGTCGAATGGATCGCAGACTGTCTTGTGTCGCTGAAACAGCGCCAGCAGACCAGCATAGAAGCCTCGCCCGAGGCGGAGGCGGCCTGGTGCCGGCATGTGGCCGAGGCGGTGACCCCGACCATGCTGCCGCAGGCCAACAGCTGGTATATGGGCGCGAACGTGCCCGGCAAGCCGCGGATGTTCATGCCGTATGCCGGGGGTCTGAACACGTACACCCAGATCTGCTGCCAGGTGGCGGCGAAAGACTATGAGGGCTTCATCATCCGTCAGGGCTCTCAGGTCCTGTCGGAATCGCGCGTGTTCACCAGCCTTCCGGTACCGGGTGAGATTCCTGAGAAGCTGCTGCCGATTATCGCCGGGCGCCTCATGGCGGCGGGGCTGCTGCCAGCAGGGTAAGCCTTAGCGGCTCTGAGACAGTTTCTGCCAAAGGCCCTAGCAGGCGCGTGACACCGCGATGTCTCTTCGCCCCCGCCTCGAGATGGTCAGCGCCTGCCGGCATGTTCCCCGGACCCGGGCGCGCTAAAGCTTGCCGGGTCAGGCTGACGACCGGTTTCATTACGGGCAGGGCAACCTGCAGCCCGTCCGGGTTTTGATTGAAGCCGGGACGAAGCGGCTGTAACGCAGGGGCGGATCCAAGCGCTAGACCGGTTTTCCATGCGACACCTGTTTGCAACCCTGATTGAAGAGATGGCTGTGGGCGACGACGCGCTGCGCCAGAGCCTGGAGCGTGCAGCCTGGGTCCTTTGTGAGGATGACAGGGCGGGCAATGACTGGTGCGAGCAGGAGGGATATCCGGGCTATACGTCCTATGCCTCACTGGATGACCTGCCAGAGCGGTTTCCTGAATTCAGAACGCTCAAGATGCATCTCGACAAGGCGGCCGGGAAGTTTGCGGCCGCGCTGCACTGGGATATGGACGGCTTGAAGCTCGAGCTTGATGCCTTGTGGGTCAATGTGCTCGGCGAGGGCGGGCATCATTCGGGGCATATCCATCCGGGGTCGGTCATTTCGGGCACTTATTACGTCTGCGTGCCCGACGGCGCGGGGCGTATCCGCTTCGAGGACCCGCGCCTTGTAATGATGATGGCGGCGCCGCAATTGGCACAGGATGCCCCCGAGGCCGCAAAGCGGTTCGTTTACGTGACGCCGGCCGAGGGGCACTGCCTGCTCTGGGAAAGCTGGCTGCGGCACGAAGTGATGCCAGGTGCGAGCGAAGCGGCGCGGATATCGGTGAGCTTTAACTATGCGGTACGGCGGGCATGATCATCGTCACAGGTCACGCGATCACATCGCCAGGGACGGCGGAGCGGATGCGGCCGCCTTGCGTGGCACACTCGGTGCGGTCGCGGGCAGAGCCCGGATGCATCGCCCATAATTTGCATGTCGATTGCGAGGACGCCTCGCGGCTGGTGTTCGTGGCGTACTGGGCGGACATTGGCGCACTGAAGGCGCATTTGGCGCTGCCGGAAAGCCTGCAATTCGTCCGGACACTGAGAGCCCTGTCGCCGGCGACCGGCGCGATGCAGATCTGCCCGGTCACCGAGACCGCGCCCTGAGACGGACGGACAGTTGAAAGATCGCGCAATTTTCCGCGGACATGGGAGGCAGCAGATGACAGACACGCCGGCAACGCAGGCCTGGGATTTCGGCCGGGGACGCGCCGGATATGTCTGGCGCAGCGCAGCGCCGAAGGCGAAGCTTCTGCTCGCGCACGGGTATGGCGAGTATGCCGGTCGGTATGTGGACCGCTATCACCGGCTGATCCCGCATCTGACAGGGGCGGGCTTTGACGTCTACGCCTTCGATCTCGAAGGGCATGGCAACTCTCCGGGCATCCGGGGCGTGACGGACATGGGCCGGGCGGTGGAGGACCATCTTGCGGCTCGGGCCGCCCTGACGGCGGATGGGTCGCGCCTCTTCCTGTTCGGCCATTCGCTCGGCGGATTGCTGACGGCTGTGAGCGTGGCGCGCACGCCGGCAGGCGCAGCCGGGGTGGTCCTGAGCGCGCCGGCCATCGAGATTGCGGTGAGCCCGGTCCTGAAGGCCGTGGCGGGGCTCGTCTCGGCACTTGCGCCGGGGGCGCGGCTGACACCCCCGATTGCCCCGGAAAGCCTGTCACGGATTCCGGAGGAAGTGGCCGCCTACAGGGCAGATCCGATGATCTGCCATTTACCGCCTTCGGCGCGCCTTGGCGCCACCGCGATCACGATAGCCGCTGACGGCTGGCGACGCTATCGGGACTGGCAGGTTCCGGTCCTGGTGGCGCACGGGGCGCGGGATGCGGCCACGCCGGCGGCGGGGTCGGAGCGCTTCTTCAGCATGGTCCGGGCCGGCGACAAGACGCTGCAGATTTACCCCGAGGGCTATCATGAGCTGCTCAATGATCTCGGCCGCGATGCGGCGCGCGAACTGATCATTGGCTGGCTCGGGGCCCATCTGGGGCGTTAACACACGTATGAGCGCCTGCGGCTTGACGCTGCAGACTCGCCGGGCCATCGGGGCGCACTAGCTTCTCCGACTACCCCTAAGGATATGCCAGATGGACCTCTCCAAGATCAAAACCGGTAACAATCCGCCGGATGACGTGAACGTACTGATCGAGGTGCCGCTGGGCGGGGATGCCATCAAGTACGAGATCGACAAGGCATCCGGCGCGATGTTCGTCGACCGTTTCCTCTACACCGAGATGCGCTATCCCTGTAACTACGGCTTTATCCCGCACACGCTGAGCCTTGATGGCGATCCGGTGGATGTGATGGTGGTCGGAAACCGCCCCCTTGTTCCGGGATGTGTCCTGCGTGTCCGCCCCGTGGGGGTATTGCTGATGACCGACGACAAGGGCTCGGATGAGAAGGTGCTGGCGGTGCCTCATCCGAAGCTGACGGCTTATTACGACAAAATCGCGACCTATCACGACCTGCCTCAGATCCTGATCGACAAGATCACCCACTTCTTCCAGCACTATAAAGATCTCGAGACCGGAAAATGGACGCGCGTCGAGGGCTGGTACGGTGTCGACAAGGCGCGCGAACTGATCCGGGAAGGCGTCGAACGGGCCGGGTCTGCGGGCTGATACCCCTGTCCCGAAGACAGAGCGGCGCGGCCGCGGATTTCAGCAGATGGTCAGCGCGGGCAATCGTCGCCGGGCTCAGCATATCGGCAGAAAAGCCGGTATGGGTCACGCTTCCGGTCTCCGGGCCTCACACGCCGGTTCAGCCGCAGCGCCGGGGCAGCTCTGTTTCTTTCCGCGCTGTCTGCAGCGCTCTTGCCGGGCCTCTGGCGCCGGAAGAAATGGTGGAGACGAGGAGGATCGAACTCCCGACCTCGGCATTGCGAACGCCGCGCTCTCCCAGCTGAGCTACGTCCCCATTCCGGAGCTGAACATAGCAAATCGGATTTTCGAGCGGAAGTAGCCTGACATAAGCCTGGCTGCCCGACAGGCCTTCGGACTTGCCAATGCTGGCAGATGTTACGGCGCGACGATCTCGAAGCGTTTCGTATTCGGGTTGCGCCAGTGGAGTTCGCCATGCTTGATGGCGAACCAGGCGCCATGGAGTTCGAGGTCACCGCGGGTGACGGCTTCGGCGACCCAGGGAAAGCTCATCAGGTTTGCGAGCGAGGTTTCAATGCCTTCCAGCTCGAGGGCGAATTGCGGGTTGAGTGAGCCGCTTTCCATCACGCGGGCGCGGGCACTTCCGAGCAGCTTGACCCAGGGGGTGACGAATTCGCCGATCAGCGGGCTCTTGCCTTCGGTAAGCGAGGCCGTGACCCCGCCGCAACCGCCATGGCCCATGACCACGATGTGGCGCACTTTCAGGACACGGACCGCAAATTCAAGCGCGGCCGAGACGCCGTGCAGTCCTCCATCCGGATTATAGGGAGGGACAAGATTGGCAACGTTGCGGACGACGAACATCTGGCCGGGGGCCGCATTGAAGATGTCAGACGGCTCGGCGCGGCTGTCCGCGCAGGCGATCAGCATGATATCTGGGTCCTGCCCCTCGCCGAGGGCCTTATAGAGCTGGGCCTGCTCTGCATAGACGCCGGCACGGAAACGGCGATAGCCAGCGATCAGATCGTCCACTGTCTTCATCTTTGCCCCTGATAGGTTTTTCTTATGGCTAAGGGCGGGATACGCCATTCCCGGCAGGCTGCAAGCGAATTTGAAACCAATGCTCTCTAGAACGGAACGATCAGTATCGCCCGGTTGCCGTTTCCAGTTATAAGCGCTCGGGTCCGAGGGAGAATGAAATGGATACGCCGCCCGACACGAAGAATGCCGCTCCCGCCCCAGGAGGGGCGGCTGCGAAATCACGCAAGGGGCCGACGCGCAGCGAAGTGTCCAAGTCCGCCATTCTGGAAGCTGCCCGGGATGAAATGGCTGAGAACGGCTGGCGCGGTTTCAGCGTCGACTCAGTGGCCAAGCGGGCAAGCGCCTCAAAACAGACGATCTATCGCTGGTGGCCGTCGATCGGCGCGATGTGTGTGGACGCTGCTCTCGCGCTGATACCGGACGCCCCGGATGGCGGGCGCGACCCACAGGAGCGGATCACCGCATTGATCATACCACTGGAAGCTGCTGCCCGAACCGGACAGGGTCATGCCGTTCTGCGCGTAGCGCTTCTGGCGGCGGCCGATGACAAGCAAGCCGGTGAGGTCTGGCGGGCCTGGATTGGCCGGGATGTCCGCCAGCCACTGCGCATGCTGCTGGCGGAACTGGCCGCAAGACGCGTGATCCGGCGGGATTTCGAGCTTGATGATGTGATTGAACAGCTGCTCGGGCCAATTTGCCACCGCCTCACGATCATGCGCGCCCCGGTGAAAGAGGGCTTCTGCTCGGATCAGGCCGCGGCATTCCTGCGCACCTATGCGGCGTTCTGACGAATCGGGCGCATCCTTGCCTGAGGCCGGCGGGTGCCTACTTGCGCCGCCAGACCATAAGCGGGTCGAAAGCCCCCGTTTCGGCGGCTTTCTGGAGCGCGGCGATCTGGTCTGACACCGGATTGGCGCCAGCCTTTGACTTGCTCGCGGGCTGGTAGAGGGCTTCATCAAGGCGGCAGATCTGCTCGTAAAGCGCCTCAGCACGGCCAACGAGTTCGAGGAAACGGGGCGGCAGGCCCTTGCCCTTCTGCGCTTCGGGATCGAGCGGCGGTTCGTCACGGCGGATGCGGTATTTTCGGGCACTGGCTTCTTCGCGGCGCATCTCGCCGTCACGCACGGCCTTTTGCATCACCAGCCAGGACGCAGCCTGCATGAGGCGGGTGGTGAGCTCCATGCTCCAGGCCGAGTAGGTAAGGCCCGCCTCGCGCGGCAAGGCTTTCGACTGGTCCCGGCCGGGACCGTCCAGATAAGAGGCGGTTTCCTCAACCAGGGCCATGCCGCGGGTGAAGACCGTGTCAAATAGCTTACCGCCGGTGAACGGCTCGAGCGGCGGTGTGGGAGCCAGCGGATCGCGTTCTGCCATTGGGTCCCTTTGACCTGCCCGTGGACCTGCCCGTGTCCGACGCGCCGGCAATCTACCGCGCCACCCCTTTCACGAGACTTAACTCCCGCCGCCGCCGAAGAGAGCATCTGCAGCCCGTTTCTGTGCTTTCTTGCGCTCGATCTCTGCCTCACAGGCGTCGATCTGCCTGCGCAGTTCCTCGATGCGCGCGCCTAGCTCCTCGACCGACATCTGGTCGAGCGCCTGCGGGCGCCTGACATGGATCGGTTCCTCATCCTGCAGGCCCATTGGCGTCTCCCGTTCAACCCTTTCAGGAAAGCAGAAACCGGGGTTAGAAGCGACTCGAATCCTTGCTGACCGAGACCGATTACGGAGACAGATGACATGACCGGGCTGATGAAAGCTGCCTTTGCGCCGGCAGGCGAGCCGCTTAAGCTGACCGAAATGGTTCGGCCAGAGCCAGGTCGCGGCGAGATCCAGATCGAGGTTGCAGCGGCGGGGCTCAACCGGGCGGATCTGGCCCAGAAGGCGGGCGCCTACCCTCCCCCGCCCGGCGCCTCGCCGGTTCTGGGGCTGGAGGTGTCCGGCATTGTCTCGGCCGCCGGCCCCGGTACCGACCGGTTCAGACCGGGCGACCGGGTTGCGGCGCTGCTGGCAGGCGGCGGCTATGCCAGCCATGTGGTGGTCGATGAAGGCTCGGTGCTGCCTGTGCCGGCTAGCCTTGACCTGACATTGGCCTGCTGTTTTCCGGAAGCGATGTTTACCGTCTGGGCGAACGTGTTTGACAGGGCGCGGCTGATGCCGGGCGAGGCTTTCCTCTGCCATGGCGCCACCAGCGGCATCGGCGTCATGGCGCTGCAGATGGCCAGGATCTGGGGCGCGGCGAAGATTTTCGCCACCGCAGGATCGAACGAAAAATGCGCGCTCGCCCGCGAACTCGGGGCGACGCGCGCGATCAATTATCGCACCGAGGCCTTTGAAGAGGTCGTGAAGGCTGAGGGCGGGGCGGATGTGACGCTCGACATGGTCGGAGGGGATTATATCCAGAAGAATATCTCGGCGGCGAGGCTCGATGGGCGGATCATCAATATCGCCTATCAGGACGGGTTTGCCGCGACCGTGAATTTTGCGCCGGTGCTGATGAAACGGCTGTCGCTGATGGCGACCACGCTGCGGGCCCGCCCATTGAAGGAGAAACGGCGGATCCGGGACGCGGTAGAGCAGGATTTCTGGCCGCACGTTGTTTCCGGGCGCATCCGGCCGGTGCTGGACGGGGCCTATCCACTGGCCGAGGCTGAAGCAGCCCTTGCCCGTATGGCGCATGGCGGACATTCCGGGAAAATCCTGTTGCGACCCTGACAGAGACGCGCTTTTTCGGCGGGTCTCTTTCCAGAACGCCGCTTCTGCCTTATATGCCCGCTCAGGTACCAGCTGTCCTGGACCCTGACCGCCCGGCACCCCAAGTGCCGGGCGGCTGCATTTCAGGCGGCTGGCAAACGTTCAGGAGAGACCCGCATGACCGACGTTCTGATGCCCCGCGCCACAGCAGTCTGGCTGCTCGACAACACCACACTGACCTTTGGCCAGATTGCCAAGTTCTGCGGCCTTCACCCGCTCGAAGTGAAGGGAATTGCGGACGGTGACGTCGCCGAGAACATGCGCGGCGTTGACCCGATTGCCGGCGGAATCCTGTCGCGCGAAGAAATCGCCCGTGGCGAGGCGGACGCCGCCCATGATCTGAAAGTCGAGCAGTCTAAGATCGATCACATCCCCCAGCCGAAACGCAAGGGTAGCCGCTACACCCCGGTGATCCGGCGCGCCGACAAGCCGGACGCTGTCGCCTGGTTCATTCGCCACCACCCGGAAGTTCCGGACGCCCAGGTCATCAAGCTGATCGGGACCACAAAGACGACGATCAATAATGTCCGCGACAAGTCGCACTGGAATGCGCAGAATATCCGTCCGGTCGATCCGGTGACACTCGGCCTGTGCAGCCAGATCGAACTCGACGAAGTGATTGCCAGGGCCGCCGACAAGCGGCGCAGGATGGACGCGGAGAAAGCCGCACGTTCCGAGGGTCCGGGCCTCATGCCAGCCCAGAACACACCGCAGGCTTATGAGCCGGAGCCTGAGAATGTCTACAAAAAGAATATCTCAGCAGACGACGTTTTCCGCGACTTCGATTAGTCAGCAACGAGGTATTCTCAGATGACGAAACGCCAACCGGTGCCGGCTCGCCCGGCGGTCGGGATCGTCGGCGCGACAGGACTTGTCGGCGAGATGATGCGCGACATTCTGGCCGAACGTGACTTTCCGCTTTCGGCCATCCGCTTCTTTGCTTCGGCGAAATCAGCTGGAACGCGCCTGGCCTTTAAGGGCGCTGAAGTCACGGTCGAAGATGCGGCAAGGGCGGACTATTCCGGTCTGGACATTGTCTTCTTTTCCGCAGGCGGATCGACCTCGCAGCTGCTGGCACCCCAAGTTGCCGCTGCAGGCGCGGTCGTGATCGACAATTCATCGGCCTGGCGCGGTGACCCTGATGTTCCGCTGGTCGTCTCCGAAGTGAACCCGCATGCGCTCAAATCGATCCCCAAGGGTATCGTGGCGAACCCGAACTGCACGACGATGGCGGCTATGCCGGTGCTCAAGCCGCTGCACGCCCGAGCGGGCCTTAAGCGTCTGGTGGCAAGCACCTATCAGGCTGTTTCCGGCGGCGGCGTGGCCGGTGTGAACGAACTGGAGTCGCAGATCGAGGCCCTGGGCAAAGGGACAGGTGCGCTGGCTCAATCCGGTGAGGCAAAGGCGTTTCCGGCGCCAGGAAAATGGGCTGTGCCGATAGCGTTCAACGTCGTGGCGCTGAACTATAGGCTAACGGAAGACGGCTACACCGACGAAGAGCTGAAACTGCGCGACGAAAGCCGCAAGATCCTCGAGATTCCGGAGCTGCGCGTGTCAGGCACCTGTGTGCGCGTACCGGTTTATACGGGCCATTCGGTCTCTATAAATGCCGAGTTCGAGCGCCCGATCAGCGCCGCGGAAGCCACCGAGATCCTCAATGCCGCGCCCGGCGTCGTCGTCACCGACATACCGAACCCGCTCTATGCAACCGGCCGTGACGCTGTCTTCGTCGGCCGTATCCGCCCCGACCCGACCGTTGCCCATGGGCTCGCCCTGTTCCTTTCGAATGACAACCTGCGCAAGGGCGCGGCGCTCAACGCGGTGCAGATCGCCGAAGTGCTGCTGGCCCAGCGCGCGGGCTAATCGGTCCGTCTCAGGAACACATAAAAGGCCCCTGCCCCGCCATGCTTCGGGTGGGCTTCGGCATAGCCTGAGACGAGGCGGCGCGCGGCGGGCAATTCGAGCCAGAGCAGGAAATTGCGGCGCAGGACGCCCTGCCCTTGCCGGCCCTTGCCTGTGATGACGCGCACACAGCGCGCGCCCTCAGTCTGCTGACCCTCCAGGAAAGCAGGCAGCGCCCGCGCCGCGCTTGCCTGGGTGTGGCCGTGAAGATCAAAACTCGCGGCAATTGACAGCTTTCCCCTCCGCACTTTCTTGTCCCCACTCAATTCGGCCGGCGGAGCGGGTGTCCTGGGCGCGTCCGGCTGCTTCGCCTTAGCGGCAGCCGTCGCAGGCGGCGGGTCAGCCTGGGGAACACCCGCCTCGAGGATGGCGGCGAAGTCTTCAAAGTCGGCGGCGCGCGGGCCGATGGGTTTGACCGTAGCGGCAACACGCGCCCAGGACCGCGCTTCTTCCGGCGACAGCCTCCGCTGGGTCATCCGCCGCTCTGGCCAGCAGGCGGAAGGCTGGCGACAAGTCCGGCAGCCATCATGCGCTCGGCCACGGCGCTGGGCAGCAGCACCCAGAGACGGCCCTTCGCATTCATGGTACCCGCGCGGTTACCGGCATCGATGCCGGTTCCGAAATAGATGTCGCCGCGCACCGGCCCCTTGATGGCGCCGCCGGTATCCTGGGCGACCAGCAGGCCGGACCAGTCCCCGCCAAGGCCGGGCGCCGTGGTCTGAACAAACATCGGCACTCCGAGGGCATGATATTCTGGATCGACCGCCATCGAGCCCAGCGGGGTGAGGGGCACATTGTGAGCGCCGTTGGGGCCTAGGTTGACATCGCCTTCGGGCAAAGACTGGAAGAAGACAAAGCGCGGATTGATGTTGATTGCCTCGCGCACTTCGCGGGCACTGGAGCGGTCCATCCAGCCGCGGATACCCTGCATCGAGCCTTCGCCGCGGGTGATGCGGCCTGTCTGGATCAGCCAGTTGGCCACTGACCTGAATGGCTGGCCGTTATGCGCAGCATAGGCGGCACGGATCGACGTGCCGTCGGGGAAAGTCAGGCGGCCCGAGCCCTGCACCTGGAGGAAGAAAACATCGGCCGGATGCGCATAGGCGATGGCAGGGCCGCCGCGCTCAGCTATCTCGGCGCGCGGGGGATAGGGCCGGGTTGAGCCATCCGGCAGGCGCTGCAGCGGGCTGTCACCATTAGCGATAAAATCGGGTGGAACGGCAAGGACAGGTTCGGTGAAAACGCCCTCTGGCGCGCGACGGGCCTCGTAGCGCGGTTCGAAATAACCCGTGAACCTGTCCTTGCCATCGCGGTCAATGATCTCAAGCGGGATGAACCGGGTTTCGAAAACGCGGCGGGCGGCGGCCTCGTCCGGGGCTGCGAGGATCGCTTCGCAGACCGGCTGCCAGTCTTGCGCGGTCCCGGCCCAAGGCGCGCTCTTCGAAAGCGGCGCATCCCAGGCCCGGCGCGTGAAGCGGTCGCATGTACGTCTAAAGGCTTCGATAGGCGCAGCCAGCGGAGCGCTGCTCCAGCCGGGCAACTGGCGGTAGGTCGCCGGGTTGGCAGATGGTGCCTTTATGCCTGCGCCCCCCGGCTCAGGAATTGCCAACACGACGGGCGCAGGCGGGGTTGACTGGCAGGCAGCGAGCAAGAGGAGGGCGGGCAAGACAAGTCGAACGCTTCGCATCGCCCAGATATGCCGCGAATCCGCAGAGCCTGTCACCCGTCCATTCACCTGCCCGGCGGGCTGCTCAGTCGGCGACGTCGACGTCGTCGAGCAGCCAGTTCGGATCGATCGAGGAAACATCTCTCCTGAATGTCCAGATTTCCCTGGCGGTGCGGGTGGTCTCCCCGTCACCGAGGTCTGCCTCATAGCGCACGCCGATACGGGCGATGCTGCCTTCGAGTTCTGCCCGGTCGATTTCAGCGCGCTTGATGCGCAGCAGGTCGAAGGCTCGCTCGCCTGAGCTTTCACGCGCCGTAATGGCCGCGTCCCAGGCCGCGTAGACATCGTCATCCAGCAAAGGACGCAGGGCCCCGCGGTCACCGCGGGCATATGCGGCGACGATCATCTGGTAGGCGGCTTTCGCCCCGCGCAGAAAGGCTTCGGCGGTAAAGGACTTATCGGCATTATAGATATCTTCGAGGCCGCCGGCCGCCGGACCGGTAAAGGTCGGGCGCTCGGGCTCAGCACGACGCGGCGCCGGCGCCTGCGCTTCCGGCGCATGGCCGCGCTTTTCCGGCGCCGGGGCCGGACGCTGCATCGGACGATCGTCCCCGCCCCGCCCGAGCGCCACATAGAGCCGCCAGAGCACAAAGAGTGCGACAGCCGCCAGGATGAGGACTTCGATCACAGGATTAGACATCGGCAGTTCGGGTTCCTTGAGTGTTCCAGCAGGCGCGACAATTAGGTCAGGCAGGTAGATAGTGCAGGCCATCCACAGGTGCCAGCCTTTGCGTTGCGCGGCCAACAGGCGCATGCTAGGCGGGCGCTCGGCGAGTAGAGGAAGCATAATGACAGATACCAGCGCCCCCGCAAACCCTGCCGTCGGCGGCTCGGCACCCGCGGCTCCATCTTTACGCGTGCTCGGCCAGTATGTGAAAGACCTGTCATTTGAGAATCCGGGCCATTCTGCTGTTCAGACCCAGCCGAACATTGACCTGGGCATTGATGTCGGTGCCGCACCGCACGTAGACGGGAACGGGCTGTTCGAAGTCTCCCTGAAACTCTCAGCTAAGGCGGTCTCGGGCGAGACGACACTGTTCATCACCGAGCTCGATTATGCCGGCCTGTTCCAGCTGCAGAATGTCACCGAGAAGCAGGTCGAGCCGATGCTGCTGATTGAATGTCCGCGCCTGCTGTTCCCGTTCGCGCGCCGCATCATTGCGGAAATCACGCGCGAGGGCGGGTTCCCGCCGCTGCTGATCGATCCGGTGGACTTTGTGGCGCTCTACCAGGCGCAGTATCGCAAAGCGGCGGAACGGGCGGCAGGCAGCCCCGCTTAAGCCGTTTCTCCAAAGGCTTTCCAGAGCGCGCTCGCGCCCAGTTTCTCGACCAGGCGGGCATGCGCAAGACGTTCGTCCGGTGCCGGACCGAAGGCGATCGGTGAAGGGCGCTGCCGGGCGGGCGCGCGAACCATGCCCGCTTCAGGCGCGGCGTCGCCCTCAAAGCTGAATGCGCGGGCGCGCCCGCCCAACAGCTCCAGATAGACCCGGGCAAGCAGCTGGCTGTCGAGCAGGGCGCCGTGGAAGCTCCGACTTTCGAGTGAGATATCGAACCGCTTGCAGAGTGCGTCGAGGCTGGCGGGCGCGCCGGGGAAGCGCTTGCGTGCGATGGCGACGGTATCGATCCAGCGCGATTCGGGGATCGGCGGGCGGCCGCAGCGTTCCAGTTCTGCATTCAGGAAGCCCCGGTCGAAGGACGCGTTGTGCGCGATCAGGGGGGCCTCGCCGAGAAAACTCAGGAAGGCGTCAACGATGTCCGGATGTTCGAAGGGCGGACAGTCCTTAAGGTCGTCGTCGGTTATGCCCGTGATGCGGATCGTTGCCTCAGAGACCGGCTTTCCGGGATTGATGCGGCGCCGGAATGTCCGGCCCGTCGGGATATGGTTCTCCAGCTCGACCGCGCCGATCTCGATCACACGTTCGCCCAGGGCCGGATCAAGGCCGGTGGTCTCGGTATCGAAGGCGATTTCTCGGATCTTGGCTGTCATCGGTGTCTTTCTGAAGCGAGGCGGACCATCAGCGCGACGATGGACCGGACCTGGTCGCGGGCAAAGTCGAAGCCGTGCGCTGTGGAGAGGATGAAATCTGCCAGAGCGCGTTTTTCGGCGTCGGGCATCTGACGGGCAAGGATGGCTTCAAAGGCTTCTGGTGTCATGCCCGGCCTTGCCAGCACGCGCTCACGCTGGAGGCTGGCAGGTGCGGTGACAACCAGGGTGTAGTCACACTGCCGGTTGCCGCCGGTCTCATACAGGAGCGGAATGTCGAGCACGGCAAAGGCAGCGCCTTCAGTATCGGCCTTGCGGCGGAAGTCGAACTGCGCCTCGCCAGCGAGCGGATGGACGATGCCTTCCAGGCGCTTCATCGCACCCGGATCGCCGATCACCCGGCTGCGCAGCCGCGACCTGTCAATCGCGCCGCTTTCGGTGACACCCGGGAAAGCGGCTTCGATCGCAGCTACGGCTGCGCCGCCTTCGGCATAAAGCGCGTGAACAGCGGCATCAGCATCGTATACCGGCACGCCCTGCTCACGGAAAAGGCCTGCCGTTGCCGACTTTCCCATACCTATCGAACCCGTCAGCCCGAGGATGATCATGCACTGGCCTCCAGCAGGGCCCGGGCTCTGGCGTGCGCGCCGGCCAGGTCGGGCATCAGGCCGAACCAGTGCTGGAAGCTGAAGGCGGCCTGCGCGACCAGCATGCCAAGACCGTCGAGCGTTCGCCAGCCCTTGAGGCGTGCCTCTGCGAGCGCCGCCGTGGCACCCTTTCCATAGCTTATGTCATAGAAGATGGCGCCGTCAGACACCGGCAGTGACAGCGACCCGCCGCTATGGCCAAGGCTGAGCGTGTTGATGACCAGGCTTGCCCGCGACAGCTGGGCCAGGCCGTCATCGAGGGAGAGGATGCGCGCGGCGGGCGCAAGATCCAGGGCCAGGCTCTCGGCCCGTGCAATCGTGCGGTTACAAAGGGTGAGCCGAGCGCCTCGGCGCGCAAGAACATCGGCGACGGCGCGGGCCGAGCCTCCTGCCCCCAGCAGAAACACGTCTTTGCCATTAACCGCAATGTCTCCATAATCGAGCGTCAGAGCGAAACCGGGCGCATCGGTGTTTTCCGCGCGCCAGTCTCCCTGCGGCGAGCGGATGAGTGTGTTGGCCGCTCCAAGCCGGCGGGCTGTTTCGCTTGCCTCTGCTGCCAGGCGCAGCCCCTCTTCCTTGTGCGGTAGGGTTAGATTGAGACCTATGGCGCCGTGGGTGAGCAGGGACCCGAGTGTGAAGGCGAGCTCGGCGGCTTTAACTTCCATGGCCGCATAGACCGCGTCGAGCCTGTGATGGCGCAGCCAGTGATTGTGGATATACGGCGAGAGAGAGTGGACAACGGGATCGCCGATCACACCGAGAAGTTTTTTCATGGCATCAGAACCTTGCGGGTTCGCAGATAGTCCAGCAGCGGCAGCAGTGGCAGGCCCAGGATCGAGAAATAGTCACCCTCGATCCGGCTGAAAAGCTGAGCGCCAAGGCCCTCGAGCTGGTAGGCGCCGACAGTGGTGAGCAACGCCTCGCCGCAGCGCGCGGTATAATCGTCGATGAATTCCGGTGACAGGGCCCGCATCGTCAGTTTCGGACGGGCCAGATGGCGCCAGACGGGACGGGCATCCTCGCAGACGATGATGGCGGTCTCGAGCGTGTGGGATTTTCCGGACAGGCGCTCGAGGTGGCGCCGGGCCTCGGCCAAGTCTCGCGGTTTGTCCAGGGCCTCATCACCAAGCGCCAGCATCTGGTCGCCACCAATGACGAGTCCGGCGCGCGATTGCGAGACGCGCAGCGCTTTCATCTCAGCGAGTTGCATCGCCTGCTCGCGCACAGGCAGGCCCGCCGCCCGCATCGCTGTCCGGTAGGCGTGTTCATCGACATGGGGTGAGACGGCATCGGCTGCGACGCCCGCTGCCGCAAGGAGCGCTCGCCGGCTGGCACTGCCGGACGCCAGGGTCACCGCCAGTACCATCAATCCGCCCTGCGTTCGTTCAGAAGATTGAGAATAGCCGCTGCTGTTTCTTCGACCGAACGGCGCGAGACATCGATCGTCTTCCAGTTGTTGCGTTGGAACAGGCGGTTGGCCTGGGTGATTTCCTCACGCACAGCCTCCTCGTCGGCATAATCGCCGGCATCGTTCTGGTTGAGGGATATCAGCCGCTGGCGCCGGATCTGAACCAGGCGTTCGGCTGAAATCCTCAGACCAACGACCAGGGGTCCCTTGCCCCCGAGCTTCTCGAGGAAATCCGGCAGCGGGGCTCCCGGCACCAGCGGGATGTTGCCCGCCCGGACTTTGCGGTTGGCAAGATACACACAGGTGGGCGTTTTTGAGGTCCGGCTCACGCCAAGAAGGATGACATCGGCGCCGATAAGGCTTTCCACATTCTGCCCGTCATCATGCGCGAGTGTGAAGTTGATCGCTTCCATGCGTTCGAAATAGTCTTCGTCCATCGCATGCTGGCCAGCAACCCGGTTGTTAGGGGCCACGCCGAGATGGCGTCCCAGCATCGCAACTGAAGCGTCGAGCACGGGCAATGTCGGAATACTCCGCTCACGGCAGAAAGCTTCCAGGCGTGCCCGCAGCCCGGCGTCCGAGATCGTGTACCAGACGACGCCGGGCGCTGCCTCAATCTCGCGCGTGACGCGCTCAAGCTGGCGTTCCGAGCGCACGAGATAGTAATTGTGCTCAAGGGGCTGGACGTTTTCGAACTGCGCGCAGGCTGCCCGCTGGACAGCGTTCAGGGTCTCCCCGGTTGAGTCCGAGACGAGATGAACGTTGAAATAGATCGCGGGCCGGGTTGGGCGGGTCATGCGTTTGTCTAGCCGGGGCGGCGCACCTTGCACAAGGGTTGTGACTCGCCTGTGGATTGGCGATTTACTCACAGGGAGTCACACGGGTTCCACATTTGAGAGAATTCGACTCTGGCCTGGTCTTCGCTTGTTCCGTCCTGTGACTGACGCAGGGGTGTTAACCTTACGTTAAACATTGGGAATCCTGGGGATTGTGCCGGCTGATATGCAGCGCCGCCTTTGTGACTCGGTTGTGGATTTTCATGGATAAAGACGCTCTAAGGACAATCTGCGCAGATTTGCCGGGTTCATAAGTATAAGGGCCCTGACGGGCTGGTTTGAAATTTACATGATAAAGGGTTGGGACATGGCCGCTCAGGGCAGCAAAAAATTTCTGGATGTTCTGGCTGGCAAAGCGATCAGCCCGCCACCTGTCTGGATGATGCGCCAGGCGGGGCGCCATTTACCCGAATACCTGGAGACCCGGTCGAAAGCCCGCGATTTTCTGGACTTCTGCTACACGCCGTCGCTTGCTGCAGAGGCGACACTTCAACCCGTACGCCGGTACGGAATGGACGCAGCGATCCTGTTTGCTGACATCCTCCTCATCCTTGATGCCATGGGTCTGGGGGTTGCCTTTGAAAAAGGAGAAGGTCCGCTTGTCGAAGTTATCCGCGACCCTGGCGACCTTGCCCGCGTCAAACCTCAGGCTGCGGCGGACAGGTTGTCACCGGTCTACGAGACTGTATCGCGGGTGAAGGCGTCATTACCGCGATCGTGTGCACTGATCGGATTTGCCGGTTCACCCTGGACGGTTACGCTCTATGCGGTCGAAGGGCGGGGTAAGACCGACAAATCGATGGCCGGGCGCTGGGCCCATGGCCGGCCGGATGATCTTGCTGCGGCTATGGATCTGGTGGGTGAGGCAACCGCTCATTATCTGGCGCGCCAGGTGGAGGCGGGAGCAGACGCACTTATGCTGTTCGACAGCTGGGCTGAGGGGCTGGCAGACAATATCTTCTCGGAAGTGATCATTGCGCCGACAAAGAAACTCGTTGCGCGGCTTCGGGCTATGGGCGTGACGGTTCCAATCATCGGATTTCCGCGGGGGGCCGGTGTCATGGTGGCAGATTATGTGGCAGAAACAGGCGTGTCGGGCGTGGGGCTTGATACGGCGGCCTTGCCGAAATTCATCAATGCCAGCCTGCCCGCGGACTTCCCGGTTCAGGGCCATCTCGACCCCCTCCTCCTGATCGAGGGAGGTGCGCGTCTTGACGCACGGGTGGACGAGCTTCTGGACGCATACAGGGGCCGGCCCCATATCTTCAATCTCGGCCACGGGGTAAGACCGGAAACGCCGATCGCGCATGTAGAGCGCGTATTGAACCGGATTCGAAAGGTATAAACCCGCGCATGGCTCGCAGAATCGCCGTTGTATTGTTTAATCTCGGCGGTCCCGACAAGCCGGCATCGGTCCGGCCTTTCCTGAAAAACCTGTTCCGCGATCCGGCAATCATCCGGGCGCCCTTGCCGCTGCGCTGGTTCCTGGCCCGGCTGATTTCGCGCACCCGGGCCCCGGCCGTGATCAAGAACTACGCCATGATGGATGCCGGAGGCGGATCTCCCCTGCTACGCGAAACCGAGGCACAGGCCCGGGCGCTCGAAATGGCACTCGCAAACGCCCTTCCCGAAGACACAGTGAAGTGTTTCATCGGCATGCGTTACTGGCATCCCTTCACCGAAGAAGCCGCCGCGCAGGTGAAGGCCTGGGGTGCAGATGAGGTCGTGCTTTTGCCCCTTTATCCGCAATTCTCGACGACCACGACCGGGTCGTCCCTGACAGCCTGGAGGGGAGCCTTCAAAGACAGGGTACGTACAGTGTGCTGTTATCCTTTTGAGGAGAATTTCGTCGAAGCCCACGTCGACCGGATCATGCAGGGCTTCAAAGCCGCCGGTGAGCCGGAACAGGTCACCCTTCTTCTCTCAGCCCACGGCCTGCCGGAAGCCGTGGTTCGCGACGGAGACCCCTATCAGTGGCAATGCGAAGCGCTCGCCGAGATGATCGCCAGCCGGGTCCCGGCCCATTGGGAGGTTATCCCCTGCTACCAGTCACGTGTTGGCCCGCTGAAATGGATTGGTCCTGCGACTGAAGCGGAGGTCGAGCGTGCCGCGAAGGCGGGCAAACATATTCTGATCGCCCCGATCGCCTTCGTATCCGAACATATCGAGACGCTGGTCGAGCTCGGCGAAGAATACCGCGAAATCGCGGAAGCTGACGGCGCAGCCAGCTATACGCGCGTCGAAGCGCTCGGTGTCCATGCCGGTTTCATCCGGACCCTCGTCGAACAGACACTTGCTGCGCTGCGCATGGATACCGAAATCCGCTCCTGTGCGGGGGGGCGGCTTTGTCCTTCGGACTGGACGGGTTGCCCGCATGGCGTCACACATCAGATAACAGGCCGGCGGGCTGTCGAACCTGCGCTCTGAGGGGGCAGCATTGGATATTTATCTCTGGGTGAAGTCTGCCCACTTGGTGTTTGTCGTGTCGCTGATGGCCGGGCTGCTTATTTATCCGCGCTACAAGATCCACCAGTTATCGAGCCGTCCGGGCGAGCCCTTGTTTGAGACCATGAAGGATGCTTCGGCCCGGCTGCTGCGCATCATCCTCAATCCAAGCCTCATACTTGTTTGGGGCCTTGGTATCCTGATGCTGTATCTCGACTGGTCGAGGGGTGGGCAGATGATCCTCGAGCCCTGGATGCACACCAAGCTGGCGCTGGTGCTCGCCATAAGCGGGCTGCAGGGCTATTTCGTCGGCCTGGGACGAAAAGTTGACCGGGTGAGTGGCACAGTGGAGGCGAAAACCCTTCGCATGCTAAACGAGCTGCCTTTTATCCTGATGATCGGCGTGGTCATCCTGGTAATCGTTCGCCCCTTCTGAGGCGTTCGTCTTTCTGTCTTGACGGCAGAGACGAAATTGGCGAAGAGCGGGTCATGCCGATGCGCCCGATCCCTGCGGCGCCCCCTGCCTTCCCCTGACCGGCACCCCCCTTGAGATATCCAGAATACGGACCGTTTAATGGCCTCCTCGACACTCGACAACCTGACCAGCGTGACTTTGCGCGAACTCAAGGCAAAGGCGCCAGAGGAACTCCTTGCCTATGCCGAGGAGCTCGAGATCGAGAATGCGTCCTCAATGCGGACCCAGGATATGCTCTTCGCAATCCTGAAGGAGCTGGCGGACAGTGATGTCGAGATTACCGGACAGGGCGTGCTTGAGGTCCTGGTCGATGGTTTCGGTTTCCTGCGCTCACCGGAATCGAATTACCTCCCAGGTCCCGATGACATCTATGTAAGTCCTGAAGTGCTGAAAAAGGCGAATATCCGGACGGGAGACACGGTCGAAGGCCCGATTGTCGCGCCGCAGGATTCCGAGCGTTATTTTGCCCTGACGGATGTCAGCAAGATCAATTTTGAAGACCCGGACAAGGCGAATAAAAAAGTCCACTTCGACAACCTCACGCCGCTCTACCCTAATCGCCGGCTCAAAATGGAAAGCCGGGATCCAACCAAGAAGGATCGGTCCGGGCGCGTCATCGATATCGTTGCCCCGATTGGCAAGGGCCAGCGCGCCCTGATCGTTGCTCCGCCCCGTACGGGTAAAACCGTTCTGATGCAGAACATCGCGGCGGCGATCGAGGAGAACCATCCCGAGTGCTATCTGATTGTCCTGCTGATCGATGAGCGCCCGGAAGAAGTGACGGACATGCGTCGCACGGTGAAGGGGGAAGTCGTTGCTTCGACCTTCGATGAGCCGGCGACCCGCCATGTTCAGGTCGCCGAGATGGTGATCGAGAAAGCCAAACGCCTTGTGGAACACAAGCGCGACGTCGTCATACTCCTTGACTCGATCACCCGCCTCGGCCGTGCCTACAACACGACCGTCCCCTCCTCCGGAAAGGTTCTGACCGGCGGTGTGGACGCCAACGCCTTGCAGCGCCCCAAGCGTTTCTTCGGTGCTGCCCGTAATGTCGAGAATGGCGGTTCGCTGACGATTGTCGCCACCGCACTGATCGATACCGGCAGCCGGATGGACGAAGTTATCTTTGAAGAGTTCAAAGGCACGGGTAACTGCGAAGTCGTTCTGGACCGGAAAATTGCCGATAAGCGTACCTTCCCGGCGATCGACATCATGAAGTCGGGTACGCGCAAAGAAGAACTCATCACGCCTCAGGACCAGCTCTCCAAGATCTATATCCTGCGGCGCATCCTTGGCCCGATGGGGACTTCTGATGCGATCGACTTCCTGATCGACAAGCTACGCCAGACCAAGACCAATGACGAATTTTTCGAAGCGATGAAGAACTAGGTCCTGCCCGTCGATGCGTGCGCGAGACACGATCTGCGCCCTCGCCTCCGGACCGCTTCCCTCGGCGATTGCGGTTGTAAGGATTTCAGGACCGGCCGTTTTCGAGATCGGTAAGCTGTGTCTCGCCGCGGGATTACCCCCCGCCCGGCGCGCCAGGCTGACGAAGCTCGTCGATCAGGCAGGCAGCCAGGTTGACGAAGGCATCGCAATCTTCTTTCCGGCGCCAACCTCCTATACCGGAGAGGACACGCTTGAGCTGTGCCTGCATGGCGGTCCGGCCGTTATTGCCCATGCCCTGAGCGCGCTGACTGCTATTGAAGGTGTCCGCCTGGCTGAGCCAGGCGAGTTCACCCGGCGCGCTTTCGAGGCCGGCAAGCTGGACCTTACCCAGGCTGAGGGTGTGGCAGACCTGATTGAAGCCGAGACGCTCGCCCAGAAAGGCCAAGCGCTCCGCCAGCTCTCGGGCGGCCTGTCAGAAACCTATGCCAGATGGCGTGACGAGCTGGTCGGTCTTCTCGCCCTGGTCGAGGTGATGATCGATTTTCCAGATGAGGGGGATGTCGATCCCGCCGCTGCCGGCCCGCTGCGCTCGCGTGTGGCTGATCTGACTGCTGAAGTAGAATCTGCTCTCGGCGATAGCGGGATCGGTGAGCGCATCCGCGACGGCTTCCGGATCGCGATCATCGGCGCGCCGAATGCCGGCAAGTCCACCCTGCTCAACCGGCTCGCCGGACGCGAGGCGGCGATCGTTACGTCCCGGCCTGGAACCACGCGGGATGTGATTGAAATCCGCAAGATACTCGGCGGCCAGGTCGCTTGGATTGCCGATACGGCTGGCCTGAGGGAAACAGAGGATGAAATTGAAGCCGAAGGAATCCGCCGTGCGAAAATGACGGCAGATGACGCCGACATCTGCATCCTGCTTGTCGAGGCATCGGATACAGACAAGCCCCCTCCCCTCCCCTATCCGCCACCCAAGGGGATCCTGGTCGTCAACAAGGTGGACGTCTCCCCCTCCGGCCAGACAATCGACGCTGATTTTATCATCAGTGCCAGACAAGGCACCGGCGTCGAGGCACTCGAGGCTGGTCTTGCCGCGCGCGTTAACGCCCTTGCGGGCCGGGTCGAAGCCCCGGTCATTACGCGCGCGCGCCACCGCGAAAAACTGAGCCGGGGACTTGCTGCCCTCTCCTCGGCCGGGTCTGCGCTCGATCGCCAGCTCGGGTTCGAACTTGTGGCTGAAGACCTCCGCCTCGCCATCCGGGAGATGCAGTCGATCATCGGCGAAATCGGGGTAGAGGACGTTCTTGGAGCGGTCTTTTCCCGTTTCTGCATCGGGAAATAATGACTAGGGATCGAGAGCGCCCGGCCTTATATGTCCGGCCGTGTCGAAAGCATTAAGAGAGCGTAAATGCCGCGGGCGGCTGACTTTGATGTGATTGTGATTGGCGGAGGTCATGCTGGCTGCGAAGCTGCAGCAGCGTCCGCCCGTTTCGGCGCGCGGACCGCACTCGTCACACACAAGCTTGCGACCATCGGCGAGATGAGTTGCAACCCGGCCATCGGCGGTCTCGGCAAGGGTCATCTTGTCCGCGAGATCGATGCCCTTGACGGTGTCATGGGACGCATGGCGGACAAGGCCGGCATCCAGTTCCGGATGCTGAACAGGTCAAAGGGTCCGGCGGTATGGGGCCCCCGCGCGCAGATCGACCGGAAGCTGTACCGGGAGGCCATGCAGGCCGAACTCCGCGGTTATCCCAGACTGGTCATCATCGAAGACGCCGCTGAAGATCTGATCGTCGAGGATGGACGGGTTGCCGGCATCATCGGTCAGACCAGGACGGTCTACCGGGCCGCAAAAGTCGTCATCACGACGGGTACGTTCCTTAAGGGCATTATCCATATCGGTGCCCGGCGCATTCCCGCGGGCCGGGTCGGCGAGGCGCCCGCCATCGGTCTTTCGGATCGGCTCTACGCGCTTGGCCTGCCCATGGGCCGCCTGAAGACCGGTACCCCTGCGCGCCTTGACGGGCGCACGATCCGCTGGGACCGCCTGGAGATGCAACCCGCCGATGATCAGCCGATCCCATTCAGTTTCCTGACCGAACGGATCGATCTGCCCCAGCTTTCCTGCGGGATCACCTGGACGACGCCGGAGACCCACGCAATCATCGACGCGAATATTGCCAAGTCCGCAGTCTATTCCGGAGCGATCGCCGGACGCGGGCCGCGCTATTGCCCTTCGATCGAGGACAAGGTCCGGCGCTTCGCAGACCGGGATCGCCACCAGATCTTCCTCGAGCCCGAGGGCCTGGACGACCATACGGTCTATCCGAATGGTATTTCGACCTCGCTACCGGAAGAGATCCAGGACCAGTTCATCCGAACCATTCCCGGGCTCGAGACCGTCACCATTCTCCAGCACGCCTACGCCATCGAGTATGACTATGTGGACCCGCGTGCACTTTCGCCTGCCCTGGAGGTGAAAGCCATGGCCGGTCTTTACCTTGCCGGCCAGATAAATGGCACGACGGGTTATGAGGAAGCAGGTGCCCAGGGCCTGATGGCGGGCATGAATGCGGCGCGTGCCGCCGCCGGAAAGGCACCGGTCATTTTTGACCGGGCCGAAGCCTATATCGGTGTTCTGATTGACGATCTGGTGACCCGGGGTGTGACCGAGCCCTACCGGATGTTCACGTCTCGCGCTGAATACCGTCTCGCTCTTCGGGCGGATAATGCCGACCAACGTCTTACCCCGCGGGGGATCGAGGCGGGTGTGGTCGGCGAAGAGCGCGCAGAAATGTTTCACGTGAAACATCGCGCACTGGAAAATGCCCGGACGGCCCTGAAATCGCTCGCCTGGTCTCCGGCCGCTGCCGCGAAAGCGGGGTGGGCGGTTAATCAGGACGGCCGCGTCCGCTCGGCTTGGGAGTATCTCGCCTACAGGGACATCTCGCTGGCACACCTTTGTGCGGCCTGGCCGGAGCTCGGGTCGATCCCCAAAGCGATAGGCGCTCAAATCGAGATCGAAGCCCTTTACGGCGCCTATCTGGATCGCCAGTCGGAAGATGTTGCTGCGCTTCGCCGGGACGAGTCGCTGATTCTTCCCGGAGATCTTGACTATGATGCGATCGGTGGACTGTCGAACGAGGTCCGCTCAAAGCTCAAGGCTGTGCGCCCGATGACGCTTGGTCAGGCGGCCCGTATCGAAGGGGTGACACCTGGCGCCCTGACGGCTCTGCTCGGTTACGTAAAACGCGCCCTTCGGGCAGGCTGAGCGTCCATAGCGCATATATGTGCCACAGAGGCATACGCCGACTTCGTGGCCCCCAGAATGTTTCACGTGAAACATTGGCCGGGCCCCGTCTGGCATCAGTCGCCCGCAGAACCCACTGATCGTCCCGACATTTCGGGTCACTCCCAGACGCAAGGGCCGCCACCCTGGCGGTCCAGATGTTTCACGTGAAACATTGGTCAAAGGGAAAGGTGCGTAGATCCGCGCCCCTGAGGGTGCTGCCCGGTTAAGTACCACGCCCTTCGGGCAGGCTGATCGTCCATAGCGCCGATCTGAGCCACAGAAGCATACGCCGACTTCGTGGCCCCCAGTATGTTTCACGTGAAACATTTGCCTCTGTTGCGTATCTGGCAGGCGGCGCCTTGACGTCGCTGCCGGGTCACGTGAAAGGCGTGTATTGAAAGAGTTGATTAGCCGGATCGCATATGTCAGTCGCAGACGATCGAGCAGCCTTCCTGGCCGTCCATGATGTTTCACGTGAAACATTAGCCAAGCTCGACACCCTCATAGCGACCCTGGACGCGTGGCGCACGCGCAGCAACTTGATCGGTCCGAGGGAGTGGCCTCAGATTTGGACGCGGCATGTCGGTGACTCCGTCCAGCTTCTCGACTTTATTCCCGACACGGCCCATGTGGTTGATCTCGGATCGGGCGCCGGGTTTCCTGGTTTAGTTCTCGCGGCGGGTCGTCCGGGGGGGCAGGTTACCCTGATCGAAAGCATTGGAAAAAAGTGTGCCTTTCTCCGCGCCGTCATCAAAGCGGCTGCATTACCGGCTGTCGTCCATCAGGGCCGGGTAGAAGAAGCCCCCCAAATAGCCGCAACCCATATCACCGCGCGCGCTTTCGCCCCGCTTCCGGCGCTTCTCGACTATGCTGCGCCGTGGCTTTGCAAGGGTGCAACAGGCGTGTTCCCAAAAGGCGAGCGCTGGAAAGATGAATTGACGGCGGCACAGCAAAGGTGGAGTTTCGCGTATCAAGCGATTCCAAGTCGCAGTGGTGGGTCCGGGGTAATCTTAATTATAAGGGAGGCTGCGAGACGCCATGGGCAGGCCTAGAATATTTGCTGTCGTGAACCAGAAAGGCGGAGTTGGTAAAACGACAACGTCGATTAACCTCGGCACAGCGCTTGCTGCGGTGGGCAGGCGGGTACTGATCGTTGATTTCGATGCCCAGGGTAACGCGTCGACCGCTCTGGGTATTTCGCGCGCTGAACGCCTGCGTACGTCCTATGATCTGGTCGTCGATCGCATCCCGCTTGAAGAAGCTGTTCTGTCAACAATCGTGCCACGTCTCGATATCGTGCCTGGTGATGAGAACCTGTCCGGTGTCGAGACCGAGCTCGCCGGAGATGCGCACCGGTCCTATCGCCTGAAAGAAGCCCTCCAGGCCTACGTCGCCCGTGCCGAGACGGGCGATCTGGTCAGGTATGACTATGTTCTGATTGACTGCCCACCATCCCTGTCGGCGCTTACAGTCAACGCCATGACGGCCGCCGACGCGCTTCTGGTGCCGTTACAGTGTGAATTCCTGGCGCTTGAGGGCCTGTCCCAGCTTCTGCGTACCGTCGAAGTGGTCCGCTCGGGGCTGAATCCAACTCTCGAAATCCAGGGCGTTGTGCTCACCATGTATGACCGGCGCAATTCACTGTCCGACCAAGTGGCAAATGAAGTCCGCTCCTTCTTCGGGTCCAAAGTCTACAACACGGTCATCCCGCGCAATGTCCGGCTGTCTGAGGCGCCGTCCTTTGGCAAACCCGCGCTGCTCTATGATTACCGCTGCCCGGGTAGCGAGGCCTATATCCGCCTTGCATCAGAAGTCCTGCAGCGTGAGAAAGCGAGGGTCGCATGAGCATTGATCCTCAGGATGACGGCCGGCGCACCTCGCGGCTTGGCCGCGGCCTTTCGGCCCTGATCGGCGAAGTCGAGGCGATGGGTGTACGCGCGCCCGCCTCCGCGCCCGCGACCTTGCCCCCGGATCTTCCGCCAGCGGAAAAACCGAACGAGATCGCGCTCGACCTGATCCGTCGCAACCCCGCCCAACCGCGCCGCAGCTTTGATGAAACCGAACTGCGTGAGCTCGCAGAGTCACTGAAGACGAAAGGTGTCTTACAGGCGATCCTGGTTCGTCCTGATCCGAAGGAGGCAGGCAAATACCAGATCATCGCCGGCGAGCGGCGCTGGCGAGCGGCCCGCATGGCGGGCATGACGCACATACCAGCGGTTGTGCGGGAAGTGGATGAACTCGCCCTTCTGGAGTTCGGCATCATCGAGAACGTCCAGCGCGCCGACCTCAATCCGATCGATGAAGCCGAGGCCTATGAAGCCTTGATCAAGCGCTTCGGTCGGACCCAGGACAGCCTCGCCACAAGTGTCGGCAAGAGCCGTACGCATATCACGAACACGCTCCGCCTCCTGCAATTGCCGGAGGCCGCGCGTGCGCATGTCCGCGCCGGGCGAATCTCCGCCGGACACGCACGCGCCGCTCTCGGCAGCGCAAATCCCGAGGCGCTGCTTGACCTTGCCATCGAGAAGGGGCTCAGCGTCCGTGATGTAGAGGCGCGGGCTCGTGAGTTGCGTGAGGGCGTCCCTCTCGAAGCCAAGCCTGTTTTTCCCAAGGAGCCGGTCGAGAAGGACATCGATACCGAAGCTCTGGAGGCCGATATAAGCCGTGAGCTTGGCCTTGTGGTGGACATCCGCCATGGCAGGGAAGGGGGGGAGATCCGCATCAGGTACCGCGATCTCGAGCAGCTTGACGAAGTCTGCAAAAGGCTCACGGCAAAACGCAGGCTCTGACCGTTCAACGGGTGGCTGCGGCAACCCTTGCCAGATCGTTAATCAGCAGGCGGACGATGGGTTCGGCTGCTTGGCCAGCTGTCTTCGCCTGGCGTTCGCAGTCATGTATGCGCTCCATAATTCGCATCAGTCGTCTCGGTGTCCAGGTGTTCATCTGGTTACGGAAGGCTGGCCAGTCATTCTGCCAGACGGGGGGGCGCAGGCTGCGACCCGGATTCGCCTCGCCTGCAGCCACTTTTTCATGTGCGCTCAGCATCCGGAGTGTTTCCGTCTGCAGCGCGCGCAGGATAGAGATCGGGCTCGTCCCCGCCTCGTTCAGCCGGTCGAGCGCATTATGAGCATCTGCTGGCCGCCCAGCCAGCGCTGCCGACAGAACCCCGCTGATATCCTGGCTGAGATCGGTTGCGGTCAGTGCGCGGATGTCCGCAACTGAAACGGTCCGACCAAGACGGCGGGCATAGAGCGCCAGCTTCCCGATCTCGGCATTGGCAATAGCCCTGTGTCCCGGCAGATGGCCTGTGAACAGCTGAAGCGCATCCTCATCGATGACGGCCCCTTCGTCCATCAGGGCCGCCCGGACGCGTTCGCCGATATCGTCTGCCGCCTCGGTAAAAAGCTGCAGGCAGGCCGTCCGCGTCGCCTTTTCTGCAGCCGCGCGCAATCTGGACTTTGCCTGCAGGTTGCCGGTCTCGATGACCAGCCTGGCCGAATAGCGCCCAGGCGAGGCATCGCCTGTTTCAATCGCCTCAATCAGCTGAGCTGCAATCTTGTCGCCGCCGGTGCGTACGCGTACGGCACGATTGTCTGTCAGCAACGATACAGCTTCCAGCGCGTCGAACAGCAGCCCGGGATCCTTGCGGATCGCATCCTCATCCAGAAGTGTCACATCGAGCGGTGTTGCCCTGCCCCAGGCTGACAGCACTGCTTGCGCGGCATCGGCGGCAAGACCCTCATCCTCCGAAAAGGCAAGCAACGCCCAGACATTGTCTCCGGGGCGCCGGGCGAAGCTTTCCGCCTGCTTGCCCTTCAGCAGCATTACCTGGCCGCGAGCTGCAGGCGGATGTCGTCGGCGATACGCTTCGCAAGAAGGCGCATGGCCCGGTCCGAAGCGCTGGTCTGGGCCGCGATATCACCGAAGGGAGAATCGGGCACGAGGAAGCCCGTTTCCACGTCAGAACTTCCGCCCAAAGAGACCGTTTCGCCGGTCAGCGTGTAACTGCCCCGCGCCAGCACGCTGGAACGGGACGCCGCCCCGTCCGGCTGGAAGGCAAGGCGGGACAGCCGGTCATCAAGCCGGATGGTCAAAGTTACAGGCTCGGTCAGCCCCGGCACGCCGAGCGCGAGTTCCTGCATCAGCGCCTGGCGCAGCATATGACCCGGGCGGCCTTCAATCGGCTCGATCTCGATCAACCCGGCTTCGGCAAGCCTGCCGCCTGTCGGGGCATAGACTGGCTGGAAGCCGCAGGCGCCCAGCGGCGCGGCAAGGCTGGCGAGAACGAAAGCGAGCGTAAAAGATTTCATGCCACCACGATATTCACGATGCGTCCGGGCACGACAATGGTTTTCTTCACGCTCTTGCCCTCAATGAACGCCATCACTTCCGGCAAGGCCCGGGCGACGGCCTCGACGGTGTCCGGACCAAGATCTTTCGCGACCGTGATTTCCCCCCGACGTTTGCCGTTCACCTGCACCGCAAGGGTCACAGTGTCTTCAGCGATCAGGGCAGGGTCCGGCTCGGGCCAGGCGGCCGACGACACGAAGCCTTTGCCGCCGATGCGCTGCCAGACGCTTTCGGCAAGATGCGGCATGAAGGGTGTCAGGCAGCGGGCGAGCATAGAGACAGCTTCAGCGCGCGCGCCCGTCACCTCGTCGCTTGCTTCGGCCTTCTTCAGCAGGTTGACCCATTCGTGGATGGTCGCGATGGCGGAATTGAAACGGAAGTCTTCGATCGCCCTGTCGATGGCCTTTGCCGCTCGGTGGCTTGCCCGGCGCAGGTCGAGCGAGGCCGCCTCCGCGCCCGGGTCAGGGAAGGGGGCTTCCGGCAGGTTGTCAGCAAGGCTCCATATCCGCTGGGCAAACCGGGATGCGCCTTCGACACCGGACTGTGTCCATTCGACATCCCGTTCCGGCGGCGAGTCGGACAGCACGAACCAGCGCGCAACATCGGCGCCATAGGTGGCAACGATCCCGTCCGGGTCGACCGTATTCTTCTTCGATTTCGACATCTTCTCGATGGCGCCGGCTTCGACATGACCGCCGGTTGCAATTTCGATCCAGTGATTGCCGCGCTTCTCGACCTTGCCTGGCTCAAGCCACCGGCCATCGGCCGCGCGATAAGTCTCGTGCGTCACCATGCCTTGCGTGAACAGGCCCGCGAACGGCTCGCCCGAGGGCAGGTCCAGCTCTCCGCAATCGCGCATCGCCCGTGCGAAGGAGCGAGAATAAAGAAGGTGCAGGACAGCATGTTCGACGCCGCCGATATACTGATCCACCGGCAGCCAGTAGGCGCGCTCAGCCGGATCGCTGACCGAGGCGAAGCGAGCAAAATACCATGAGCTGTCGACAAAAGTGTCGAGCGTGTCGGTCTCGCGCCGGGCAGGGGCGCCACAGGCCGGACAGTCAACATGCTTCCAGGTCGGATGATGGTCGAGCGGGTTGCCCGGCCTGTCAAATGTCACATCGTCCGGAAGTCTTACCGGCAGCTGGCTGGCTGGCACGGGCACCACGCCACAGGCATCGCAATAGATGACCGGGATGGGGCACCCCCAATAGCGCTGGCGTGAGAAGCCCCAATCGCGAAGGCGGTAATTGACCATCCCCTGACCCCGGCCCGACGCTTCGAGCCTGGAGATCGCCGCCCGCTTCGCCTCGTCCACGCCAAGCCCGTCGAGAAAGTCTGAATTGAAGATGCGGCCCGGCCCGGTATAGGCCTTGTCATCGATGCGCAATTCCTCCGTGGCCATGTCCGGGGGCAGAACCACGGGCCTCACCGGAAGGGCGAACTTGTGCGCGAAGTCGAGATCGCGCTGGTCATGGGCCGGGCAGCCGAAGATTGCGCCGCTGCCATAGCCTGACAGCACGAAGTTTGCTGACCAGACGGGTAGGGTGCGGCTTGCGTCGAAGGGATGGCGCACCCGCACGCCCAGATCGATGCCGAGCTTCGGCGCCTTCTCGATGGCTTCTTCTGATGTCCCGATGCGCGAGGCCTCGGCGATAAAGGCCGCGACATCCGGCCGCTCGGCGGCAATCCTGCGGGTGAGCGGATGGTCCGGGGCCAGCGCGATGAAGCTTGCACCGAACAGAGTATCGGGCCGCGTTGTATAGACCTCGATCGGCGCGTCCGCCTGGTCCTCCCCGGTTACGGCGCACGCCGTCGCCAGAAAACCCGGAACTTCGGCAATATCCCACCAGACCAGCGCGCCTTCCGAGCGCCCGATCCAGTTTGCCTGCATTGTGCGCACCTTTTCCGGCCAGCGCTCGAGCTTCTGCACTTCCTTGAGCAGATCATCCGCATACGCAGTGATTCTGAAGAACCATTGTGTCAGCTCGCGCTGCTCGACAACCGCGCCCGAACGCCAGCCGCGACCGTCGATCACCTGTTCGTTGGCCAGGACCGTATTGTCGACCGGGTCCCAGTTCACCCTTGAAGCCTTGCGATAGACAAGGTCCTTTTCCAGAAGCTTCAGGAACAGCCCCTGCTGGGTGCCATAATACTCCGGATCGCAGGTCGCGAACTCGCGGCTCCAGTCGAGTGACAGGCCCAGCTTCTTGAATTGCGCGCGCATTGCGTCGATGTTTGCGTAGGTCCACTCGCGGGGCGCAATCCCCCGCTCGATCGCAGCATTCTCAGCCGGCAGCCCAAATGCATCCCAGCCCATCGGGTGGAGTACATTGTACCCCTTGGCTCGGCGGTGGCGGGCAACGACATCGCCCATCGCATAATTGCGCACATGCCCCATATGCAAACGGCCCGAGGGGTAGGGGAACATCTCGAGGACATAGGCCTTCGGTGCTCCCGGCGCTTCGCCGGGAGCTTTCGCGCGGAACAGGTCGGCCTCGGCCCAGGCATTACGCCAATGAGGCTCCGCGGCCTGCGGATCATACCGGGTTGCCATCAGGGGCTCCCTTCAAGACATCTTGATAAAGTCGATGACCGGCCCTTTAGCCGATCTCAGATGCCTTAAGAAGGCGGGCCCGCTCAAGAATCTTGTTTTCGATCTGCTGGCCCGTCTCAGTGTCGACACCCGCATCGGTCCAGGTGCCGTCCGTGTTCACCTGACGGTAGACGCTGACCTTGACACCATCGGCCCGCAGCCGCGAGTCGAGGATATAAACCGTTGCCTTGATCCGTTCGGCCGGGGCCTCTTCGAAGGTTTTCCAGTCATAGATGACAAGCCCGCCCAGCGCGTCGGCGCTTTGCAGGGGAAGGGGAGCCAGCGTGTCGAGCGTAGCGCGCCAGAGATAGGGGTTCACCGCGGCGACCGATTGGGGCGCGCTGCCTGCGGCAGATCTGGATCCGCCCAGCTGGCAAGCGGAAACGGCGATCATCGCGGCAAAGGCGGCGGCAAGTGTCGGCTTCATCATCATACTGTTCCCGCGTGCAAGACCTTGTTCACCCCGGGTGTATAACAAGGGGGGCATGGCCTCGCCAGCCTCGTTCTGCGCTTGGTTCGTGCACGCAAACTCGTGAGGGAGCGCCCCGGATGCGCCGCTATCTGACCAGCCTCCTCCTGGCTTTCGCCGTAACCGGCGGCGCGGCGACGGCCCAGGATGTCTGGGACGAGGAAAGCAGTCTCGAAACCGAAGTCAGCGCAGAGGCCGCCATCCTGCTCGCCCCCGGCGGTGACGCGCCCGTCCTTTACACAGTCCGCGGCGACTTTGGCGTAAACTATGTCGTTCAGAACGGGGCTGAAATCGGCTTGCGCCTGTCCGGCGGCGTCGACATGGACCATCCCGCCAGGCCAGGCTTCTCGGGCAATATCGGGCCTGCCGTGACGGACCAGGAGCCTGCTGGTGCGCTAAGTGGTCTCGCCCGGGGCCCGGCTCCCTTCGATGCGGGCCCGCGCGGACGTCTGGAGGCCGCTTACATTTATATCGACGCAGGCTATGGAGAGGCGCGGATCGGCCTCGACGAGGGTGTCGCGACCCGTTTCTTTGAAGGGGCGCCCTCACTGTTCCGGAAGGCCGGCCTTGTTAATCCTGCCCTCGATCCGACAGGTCAGGCGCTCGCCCGGACGGATCATGACCTCACCGGCCCGTCCCTGAAAGTCAGTTATGCGACCCCCCGGATCCTCGGCATTCGCGCCGGCCTGTCTCTGACACCCGAGGCCAATGCGGCTGGTCTGGACCGCGATCCTGTCGGCGGCCCTGCCCGGCCGGACCTCGAAAACGCGGTCGAGGCTGCCCTGAGCATCAGCCGCCGGCTGCCCCGAAGCGGTCTGCGCCTGCGCGCCGGCGCCGCTTATAGCCAGGCTGACACGTCCGCCGCCGGCGCGCCCGCTGTCTTTGACCGGCTGGAGACCTGGTCCGCGGGCGGGTCTGTGGAATTCGCCTCGGCCGCGCTGGGCGCCAGCTATCTCAGCAGCAATGATGGTTTTGCCCTTGGGCGCGCAGATTACTCTGCCCTCTCGGCCGCCCTGCGCCTGACCTTCGGTGACCTGGAGACTGGCCTGGAGTTTGCGAATGCTGAAGATGAAGGCCTCGGCGTCTCTTCCGAAGCCCTCGGCCTGTCGCTCGCCCGCCCGTTCGGGGAAAACCTTCGCATAGCGGCTGGATGGCGATGGCTGGACACAGCCTATAGAGGGAATGGCCCGCCCGCGCGGCCTTCCCCGGGTGAGAGGACGGACGCGATTGTGATCGAAATCACACTGTCCCGGTAAAACCCTGACGGTTTCCGAATGTTAATCTTCCATTAAGGGCCTGAGAACACTATTCAGAGCTTGAGGAAGTCTGGTGATGTACGCGCGTCTGTCTTTGTCTTTTGCCCTCGCTGCCGCGGCCTTCGCCGCGCCGGCGGCTGCGCAGGTGCGCACCGAAGACAAAGCGATCCGGATCGAAGCTCCCACATTATCCGAGACAAGTGCCGCGCGCGCCGAATGGTACCGGCAGTTCTCGGAGGCCAGGCCTGCTGAGAACCGCCCGCAATGGCAGGCAGAGCCGTCCCAGGATTTTTCGATGCGTCTCGGCGGCGCATCACGCTGGGAACTGAGCCTCGACAAGTTCACCCGTCTTGGCCTCTCCCCGCTCCCGCGTGAGGAAGTGCAAGCCGGCGCCACGTTCAGGTTCACGCCCCGCTTCTCGGTTGGCGGTGAAGTCAGTATTCGCGCCGATGAGCTCAACGAACTGAATGATTCCGCGCGTTGGGAGAACCAGGATGTTGAGGCGGGCATCCGGCTGAAGTCAGCCTTCAAGTTCTGATCTGCGGCCTGAAGGCGGTCAGGCCTTCGACTGCCGCATATCCCGACCATCTGGAAACGCTTCCGGCTGTTTCAGCCGTGATGCCTCCTAATGCATAGACTGGCTTTTCCGATAAGGCCGCCAGTCGTGCAAACCGGAGCGGGCCCATCGCTGACCCCGCACTCGGGCTCCTCGAAGCAAACACCGTCGATACCAGAACGGCCTCGACCGGCAGCCCGGCAATTGCTCTGAGCTCCCGCCCCGAATGGGCACTCAGGGTCTGCAGACCGAACCGGCTCCTCCAGCGCCTTACGTGTTGCCTCAGCCGGAACGGCCAGTGCACCCCGTCAGCGCCCACGCGGGCGGCAAGTTGGGGGTCTGCCGCGATCAGCAGAATGACCCCGCGGGGCCGGCAGATGGCCGCCAGCCGCTTTGCGACGCTGGCATGGCCCGGCGCCCCAAAATGCCTGTAAACCACGCCGAACCCGCGTGGCAGACCTGCGGCGATGATTTCCGGGTCCGGCGTCCGGACGGGATCGGTCACGAACAGGGCGGGGGGCAGGCTGGCGACGCCGCGCGCTTTCAATGTCCGCGCGCTTTTGCGTGCAGCGGCGACCAGCTTGCGCCGCGCCCGGCTTTGGGGTTCTAGGTTCATCCGCATGAGCGATACGGTAAAACCATCGATTTCCCAACGCCGGGAGACCATCCTCGCAGCACTCTCGGCGGCTGCCACCCCGCCGCCCGTGCTGATCGCTGTCTCCAAGACACAGTCCGAGACAGCCCTTGCCGAAATGCTTGCTACCGGACAGCGCGTGTTCGGCGAAAACCGTGTCCAGGAAGCCCTGGTCCATTGGGAGGGTAAACGCGGCGTTTGGCCGGACCTCGAACTCCATCTGATCGGTCCGCTGCAGACCAACAAGGCTGAAGACGCGGTCCGCCTGTTCGACGTCATCCAGACCCTCGACCGGCCAAAACTTGCCGATGCCCTGGCCGCCGCGATGAACAAGACCGGTCGCAGGCCGCGCCTTATGGTGCAGGTGAACACCGGCGAAGAGCCCCAGAAGGCCGGTGTCCTGCCGCCGGATCTGCCTGCACTTCTGGAACACGCAGTGCAAAAGGGGCTCGAGATCGAAGGCCTGATGTGCATCCCGCCCCTCGGCGAGCCGGCCGGGCCGCACTTTGCGCTGCTCGCCAAGCTTGCCCGCGCCGCGGGCCTGAAGTCCCTCTCGATGGGTATGAGCAGCGATTACACCCTCGCCGCTCGCTTCGGGGCGACGCATGTCCGGATCGGCTCGGCCCTTTTTGGCGAGCGCGCCTGAAGCAAGTTGCGCTCAACGGGGCAGCGGTTGAGCGCAGGAAGTTGCGATAAATCACAATCTAACTCAGCTGATGATCGCGTCCTCTAGCCGCGGATTTCGATCTGTGCCTTGCCGCCGAGCCGCGCCAGCACCCAGCGCAGGTCCGTCTCGGTGAGTGCGAGGCATCCCGCGGTCGGCAGATATCCGGGCCGCGCGACATGCAGGAAGATCGCGCTGCCTTTGCCGGCAACGACCGGATCGTCATTATATCCGACCTCTGCGATCAGATCATAGAGCCCGTCGCCGCGCCAGAGCTGCTCGTGGCGGCCAGGGCGGGGAAGGGTCACGAGCCGGTTGTAAACGGGTTCGCCCGGATCATCACACCACCCGTCGGAAGGTTGGAGTGCGATCACCGGCAGGCCGGTCTGCGGCGCTGGTCCTCTGTCCGACCGATAGTAAACGCGTCGCACGGGCCAGGTCCCGATTGGCGAGGCGCCGTCCCCTTCGCACTTGTCTTTGGCCGGCTTCAGCCCGCTTTTTCCCAGGGCGCAGCGGAAAACCCGCCCTTGGCCCTCAAGACGCCCGTCCGCAAAGGCAGTAAATTGGCTTGCCAGGCTGGCCTCCCGGGATTGTTATTAGCGTCTGATCCCGCTCCGGACTATGCAGCCCGACAGAACGGGCGCCAAGAGGCGGCAAAGGTTAAGCCCATGAGGGTATTGAAGGAATGTCTTGATGACGGCCAGGAAGCATATCCTCATCGTCGATGACGAGGCCGATTTGCGCGACACGCTCGCCGAGCAGTTCGAACTCAGCGACGGTTTCCAGATCACGAGTGCAGGAAGTGGCGAGGAGGCCCTGACGCTTGCCGGGGCCCAGCGCATCGACATGATTGTCCTTGATGTCGACATGCCCGGCATCAACGGCATCGAGACCTGCCGCAGACTGCGCGCTTCGGGCGTGCGCGCGCCGATCATCATGCTGACCGGACGTGCGGGTGAGGCAGACACGGTCGCCGGCCTTGACGCCGGCGCGAATGATTATGTTGCCAAGCCCTTTGCCTTTTCCGTTCTCCTTGCCAGGATCCGCGCCCAGCTGCGCAGTTTCGAGCAGACCGAAGATGCGACTTTCGAAATCGGCCCTTACGAGTTCCGTCCCTCGACCAAGACGCTGCGCACGCGGGAAGGCCGGCGCATCCGGCTGACCGAAAAGGAAACAGAGATCCTGAAATATCTCTACCGGGCAGAAGGCCGGGCAGTCGCCCGCGAGACGCTCCTGTCGGAAGTCTGGGGCTATAATGCCGCGGTCACGACCCACACGCTGGAGACCCACATCTACCGCTTGCGCCAGAAGGTCGAACCCGATCCTGGCCACGCCCGCCTGCTGATGACAGACCCCGGCGGCTACAGGTTGCAGGTCTAGACCTTCACCTCGACGCTGATCGGTGCATGATCGGAGGGTTTCCAGCCGCCGCGCCAGGCCAGGTGGACGCGGAAGCTCTCGACCTTCGTATCGCTGAGCGCTTCCCTGTTCGACCAGATATGGTCCAGCCGACGGCCCCTGTTCGCGGCTGCCCAGTCCGCTGCACGGTAGCTCCACCAGGTGTAGAGCTTTTGCTCTTCCGGAACGGCGAGGCGGCCGATATCAGCGAAGCCGGCGGATTTTCGTGCATATTCGAGCCGCTCGGTCTCCTCCGGCGTGTGTGAGACGATGCCGAGAAGCTGCTTGTGCGACCAGACGTCGTTCTCGTGCGGCGCGACATTCAGGTCGCCCAGGAGGATGCGGGGAACGCCCTTCTTGAGCTTCTTGTAGCCGGGGCCGAGGCGGTCGAGGAAATCCAGCTTGTGGGCAAACTTCTCGTTCGCTGCCGTATCCGGCACATCGCCGCCGGCAGGCAAGTAGATGTTGTGGATCTCGAGGCCTGATTTGAGCCGCGCTGCAATCACGCGCGCATGGCCTTCCCGGCAGAGGTCCGGCGTATCGACTTCCTCGAGCGCAAAGCGAGAGGCGATCGCAACACCGGCATGCCCGCCCCGCTGGCCGCGCAGCACAAGATGACTGAGGCCGATCTCTCTGAACGCCTTAAGCGGAAACTCGGCATCCTGGCATTTCGTTTCCTGAAGACAGATGATGTCGGGCTTTTCTGCTGCCACGAAGGCCTCGATATTCGGCGCCCTCAGTCGGACAGAGTTGATGTTCCAGCTGACAATTCTGAGCGCTTTGGCCATCAGGCCTGCCTAGCAGCCCATCCCGAAACGTCAACGCGCCCGAACAGGGGTTCGGGCGCGCCAGACGCCTCAGGCAGCGTCGCTTTCTGACCGGGCCGTCTGCCACGGTTTTGGCGGGTCGGACCGTTTGCAGCAAGGGGTCGGTGCTGGCCGCGGTCCGCCGCGTCGATAGGCGCATTCATGTCGTTTGCCCGCGGTTTCGCAAGTTAATTGCTGGTAATTGGTTTCACCCCCTTAGCGGTTGTCAAAATCGGCAAGGCGGAACAGGCGCGGATTAAGCCTTGCGCCGGTCTCGACATCCTTCAGCAGCACCGAAGTGCTGGCGCCATTGGCGTCCACAGTGCGCCAACCTTCGAGCGAATTGTCCGCCCCGGCCAGAACGAGGGTCAGAGTGCCCTCAGTCTCCCCGGTCTTATCGCGCACCGTGATGTTGGTGCGCTCGCCTGTGCGGCGCACATCGATCACTTCGGCTTCCTTCTCAAAATCAGGATTGTCCGACAGAAGCAGGGAGAGCGGGGTCGAAGCCAGCGGAACCCGGTCGGTCGTCTCCAGCTCGCTGTCCTGCAGCGCTACGGTCGTGCCGTCGCTCACCAGCACAAGTGGTACCGGGTCATCATAGTCGAACCGCACTTTTCCGGGGCGCGACAGGGCAAACTGGCCCGTCGAGAAGCTGCCATCCGGCGAATACTGCTCAAAACTGCCGCGCGCCGTCTTAACCGCGGCGAGCGCCTTCGAGGCGTCCCTGAGCAGTTTCGAGCGCTCGGCTGTCGTCATCGGCGTTGCGGTCTTGGCTGGGGCGGCAACGGTCGGCGCAGCGGGCGACTGTCTCAGGCCCATCGCGAGAGGTGAGGTAAACAGCAGGGCAGCGGCGCTCGCACTGGCGATCAGGTTCATCATAGCTTCGGCCTCCTCTGACCGTCTGTTCCGACATTTACACTTAGGTGCCTGAACCCTGCCTAAACAGAGCGAATGGCAGCCATTCAGGCTGCCGTCACGCTGGCAGCTTGCGGATTTTTAAACGGCATCCCATCTTGCCGCCTCACGGGATAAGGGTTTCGCGAGGAGCCCAGGCTTCTTCTTCAAGGAAACGCAAATGGCGACCGCTGGCCTTCAACACACCAAAGACGGCACTGATAAGGGCTTTATGGCCGATGTCGTCGAAGCTTCGATGACCCAGCCGGTCATTGTCGATTTCTGGGCGCCCTGGTGCGGCCCCTGCCGGACGCTCGGCCCGATCCTGGAGCGCACGGTGGAGGCCCGTAAGGGCGCGGTGAAACTGGTCAAGATCAATACCGAAGAGCACCCTGCCTATGCCGGTCAGCTTGGCGTGCGCTCGATCCCTGCCGTTTATGCCTTCCATAAGGGCCGCCCGGTGGACGGCTTCATGGGTGCGCTACCAGAGAGCCAGGTCAATGCCTTCATCGATCGCCTGCTCGGCGGAACAGATTCCGCCCAGGTGATCGCCGAAGCGCTCTCCAACGCCGAAACCGCCAGCCAGGCAGGCGACATCACGCGCGCCGCCGAGATCTACGCCGCCGTGATCCAGGAAGACCCGGAGAACACTGCGGCCATCGCCGGCCTCGCGCGCTGCTACCTCGCCAATGGCGACACCGCCCGCGCCCTCGCGACACTCGAGATGGTGCCGGAGGCCAAGAAAAACGAAAGCGTGGTCAAGGGCGTCCGCCTTGCCATCGAGATGGCTGTCGACGCGCCCGCGCCGACCGAACTCGACGCGGCCCTCGCCGCGGTCAGCGCTGACCCGGGCGACCACGTCAAGCGTTTCGAATTGGCCGAGCAATACGCCGCCGCCGGCCGCTACAGGGACGCTGCCGATCATCTCCTCATCATCCTGTCAGCCAAGCTTGGCTGGGAAGAGGGCAAGGCAAAGACCAAATTGCTGCAGGTCTTTGAGGCCGCCGGCGCCACCGATCCGGTCACCATCGAGGGTCGCCGCCGGCTTGCATCCCTGATGTTTGCCTGATCGGCTAATCGCCCCACTTTCAGGCAGAGCAATGCGCGAGGGCGAGCCATGGCACATTACCGCAAGACGGGCGACCTGCCGGACAGGCTGTGTATTTTTCCGCTGCCCGGCGCGCTGGTTTTCCCGCGCTGGGAGCTGGCGCTCAACATCTTCGAGCCCCGTTATCTCAATATGGTCGATGATGCGATACGCGGGCACCGGCTGATCGGCATGATCCAGTCCCTGGGCGGCGGCACTCGGGAACGTCCGGACATCGCCCGCGTCGGATGCGCCGGTCGCATCACCAGCTATGCCGAGACCGAAGATGGCCGCTATCTCATCACGCTGACGGGTATCTGCCGTTTTGTGGTTAAGGAGGAGCTCGCTGTCACCACCCCCTACCGTCAGGTCCTCCCGGACTGGGAAAGCTTCGCCGCCGATCTCCTGGCTGCGCCCGAAGCCAGCCTGCCGGACCGCGCACACCTGATCCGCGCCTTCCGCGCCTATGCCAGCGCGCAGGGCCTGCAGGCCGACTGGAGCGCGGTCGAGGACGCGCCGATGGAAACCCTCGTCAACGCCTTCGCCGCCGGCTGCCCGTTTAATGCAGCCGAGAAACAGGCCCTGCTCGAAGCGCCCACGCTTGCAGGCCGCGCGGGTACGCTGATCGCCCTGTTCGAGATCGGTGGCAGCGGCGGCGCTGACGGGCCCGTACAATAGGAGCCTGAATGTCTGACCCGGCCGAAACCCCGCCCTTTTCAGGCGTTGATCCCCGCCTTCTGGAAATCCTGATTTGTCCGCTGACGCGCCTGCCGCTCATTTATGACCGCGGCGCCAACGAGCTGATTTCTGCCAAGGCACGCCTCGCCTATCCGATCCGCGGCGGCATCCCGATCATGCTGGAGGAGGAGGCGCGCGATATGGATGTGCCGGCCGATCTTTCCGGCCCGTCTGAAGGAGCCGGGGAAGGCGAGCGCTCATGACCGCCTCTGCCTGGCCCGCCCGGCTGACCTTCCGCGCCGAAGCGCAGGAACTCTTCGCGGAGTTCGATGACGGCAAGTCCGGATCTGTCTCCTACAAGCGCCTGCGCGAGGAAAGTCCGTCTGCAGAGGTCCAGGGCCACGGGCGAGGCCCTAAGCCGCTGCTGGCCCCGGTTCCTGATAACATCGGTGTGCTGAAAGCCGAGCCGGTTGGCCGTTATGCTGTTCGTCTGTTTTTCTCAGACGGACATTCCAGTGGCCTCTATACCTGGAACATCCTCCGGAAACTGGCGGTCGGGGACTGAAGGCGATCGCATCAGGCTTGGCAAATGATCCTGGTCTGCGCTTGCCTGCCGGGCCATGGCGCGGCGCAGTGGGGTGATCCGGCCCGCCGCGATCAGGGCCAGACTGCGCAGCGGTTTCAGGATCATATTGTCATTCGAAAAAGCCCGGTCGATCAGGTCCATGGCCATCGCCGTCATAGACGCATCGAACCGGCGCCACGCGGCATAGCGCGCCAGCACTGTGTCGCTGCCAGGGTCCAGACCCGCCTCACGCGCCTCGGTCATCACGTCGATCAGCGCGCCGACATCCTTGAAGCCGAGGTTCAGTCCTTGCCCCGCCAGCGGATTGATCCGCCGGGCGGCGTCGCCCAGCAACGCGGTGCGCGGCCCGGTCATGGAGACGGCAATCTGCATCACCAGAGGATAGGACACGGGAGGGCCATCGAGCTCCATCCGCCCGGCAAAAGATTCAAAGCGTGCGTTGAGCTCTGCTTCGATCTGGTGCTTTGGCAGTTTGGACAGGGTCTCGGCCGCACCCGCCTTCATGTACCAGGCGAGGTTCGCCCGGTTGCCGGGCAGGGGCAGCGTCGCGAACGGGCCTTCGGGCGTGAACAGCTGGCGGGCAATGCCGTCATGCGGGCGCGCGAGCGTCACGTCCGCCGCGAAGACGGACTTTCCATATGATCGTCCTTCGGTGCGTATGCCGAGAGCTGTGCGCACGGCCGAATTGATCCCATCACACGCTGCGACCAGGCCGGCGCCGAAGGTCTGGCCGTCGGCCAGCCTGACCTGCGCCCGCGACGGCGCCGCCGTCATTCCCGAAAACCGCCCCCCCCTGAGCCAGGTCAGGCCCGGTGTCCTGCCGGTCTGCCGGTCCAGCGCGGCCTGAAGCGCCGCCGCTGGTACCATCTGGCCCAGCGCCTGGTCGTCCGCGCCGGGTTCAAGGTCCTGCGTATGGAAGGCGGCCCGGGGTGAACCAAACCAGTGGCTGGCGCCATCTTCGGCTTCAAGGCCGTTCAGGGGGGTAGCCACGCCGGCCAGATCCGGGCCGATGCCCGCGGCCATGAGTAATCGCCAGCTGCCGCGCACGATCGCAAAGGTTCGCGTGTCCGCAGCGCCCCCGCCTGGCGCCGGCCGGGCATCGACAAGGGTAACGGAAAATCCGGCACGCGCTGCCAGGATTGCAAGCGCGCTGCCTGCAGGCCCGGCTCCGATCACGGCAAGATCAGTGGTCTGAGGCATTTCGGTTTCAACCATATAAGTGAGGTAGCGATGCTGCACCGCGGCGTCCAGCGGTGGCATCGATTTGGGCGTTTGGCCGCAAGCCTGCCCAAGGTTTGACCAACGAGACCCCAAATCCGTCGCGCATCCTGTCTGCCGTGCGACTTTTCAGGGCAGCCGAAATCATATCGGCCGCGGGAGAGCGCGGGGTGTCCCCGCTCTGCAGGACTGCAACAGACAGAAGGAGGGGCCGATGGGCCAATTGACTGGACGATGGATCCGCGGGGCCTTGCTTGCCCCGCTTTCGCTGCTGGCGGCGGGCGCGGCATGGGCAGAGGAAGCCGCCCCGCTCAGCCTTGAAGAGCGCCTGGCAGCCGTCGAAGCGGCGTCGGCCGTTCCGGCTTATGTCGACAACAGCTACCTGTTCCTGATCGGTGGTCTTGTTGTCATGTTCATGGCGGCAGGCTTCTGCATGCTGGAAGCAGGCCTTGTACGTTCCAAGAATGCTGCAATGCAGTCGATGAAGAACGTACTGCTCTTTTCGGTCGCCGGGCTGATGTTCTGGCTGACGGGTTACAATCTCGCTTATCCGGGCGAGGCAACGCTCTTCTCGGGCATCCTGCCGACCAATATCGCAATCTGGGAGCCCGCAGCCCTCGAAGAGGCCAATGGCGGGTATGCCTCCAGCTCTGACTGGTTCTTCCAGATGGTCTTCGTTGCAACGGCTGCCTCGATTGTCTCGGGTACAGTTGCCGAGCGGATCAGGCTGATACCTTTTCTCCTTTTCACGGTCGTCCTGACTGCCTTGATCTACCCGGTCGTCGTATCGTGGGAATGGGGCGGCGGTTATCTCGACACGGTCTGGAGCTTCTCCGACTTCGCCGGTTCGACGCTCGTCCACTCGGTCGGCGGCTGGGCAGCGCTCACCGGGGCGATCATCATCGGCGCGCGCAAGGGCAAGTATTCCGGCGGACACGTCAATCCGATGCCTGGCTCGAATATCCCGCTCGCCGCTCTCGGCACGCTGATCCTCTGGCTCGGCTGGTTCGGTTTCAACGGCGCCTCGCAGCTCGCGGCCGGCACGATCACCGACATCAACTCGGTTTCCAAGATCTTCGCCAACACCAACATGGCGGCGGTCGGCGGCTGTCTGGCAGCGGCCGTGACCACGGCGGTTCTCTACAAGGGCAAGATCGACGCGACCATGGTCTTCAACGGCGTCATCGGCGGCCTTGTCTCGATTACTGCTGAGCCGCTCGCTCCCAGCATGGGCCAGTCGGTCCTTATCGGTGCTGTTGGCGGCGTCCTTGTCGTGATCACCGTGCCGCTGCTCGACAAGCTGAAGATCGATGACGTTGTCGGAGCCATTCCGGCCCACCTGGTCTGCGGTATCTGGGGCACCATGATCGTGCCATTTACCAATTCAGGCGCCAGCTATGCCGGTCAGGCTGTGGGGGTTGCACTGACGGCTGTCTTCGTGGTGGCCGCCTCGGCGGTTATCTGGATGGCGTTGAAACTCACGATCGGCGTGCGCGCCAGCGAAGAGGAAGAACAGATGGGCCTCGACCGGACCGAAGTGGGCCTGGAAGCCTATCCGGAATTCTCAAGCCGCTGATCCGGGGCAAAATCTGCAATGGGGCGCCCCGGAGGAAAAATCCTCCGGGGCGCCCTGCGTTATGGGCTTTTCTGGAATTCAACCAGGCTGCTTGGCGCAAAATCAGGCCAGGGGGGGGTGAAAAAGCTTCAAAATTCACAGGCTTTGTTTGCGGCATGTTAAGCCTAACCGGCCAAACCATGACGCATGGTCTCGCCAAACGCCCGGAGCGCCCCCGCATGAAAGATCACGCCATCCGAGACGAAGACCTGCGCACGGTGAGCGACCCTGTCTGGAGGATCCTCTCCGGGGCAGCTGCATTCGGGGCAGGGGTCTTCGTCTGCGGCAGTGTCGGTTCTTATGTGCCGACTGACCCCAGCTGGAATGTTGCCACGGATGCGATCTCCCAGAATCTCTTTGGTGAGGGCGGCGCTGTGTTTTCGGATCTCGCCCGTCAGGTCTTTGGCTGGTCTGCCTGGATCGCCGGCCTCGCCCTGATGATCGGCGGCGCGATGCGCGCCGTACTGGTCGGCAAACCGCGTATTCGCCGCTGGATCTATGGCTGCGTCGCCGTTCCGCTCTCCGCCGCCGCCTTTGCCGCCTGGCCCGTTCCAGAGACCTGGCCGCTCAGTGCCGGGCTCGGCGGCATGTTCGGCGACGCAGTGTTCAATCTCGCCATCCTTCCTTTCCGCGCCCTGATGCTGCCCGCTCCGGAAACCTGGGCCGGCATGCTGCTCGGCGGCTGTGCCCTCTGGGCGGGCCTCTGCGCCCTCGGCTTCCGCCGCCGCGACGCCCAGCTGCTGTCAGAAACAGCCACCCGCACCGGCAGCCATGCCGTCAGCGGTGCGGCCGGCCTCGGCGGCCTCCTCATCCGGCTGGGTCACTCGATCGCCGATCGTCGCCCGGTCCGGATGGACGAGCCTGCGCCGGCCGCGGGTGACCGCACGCTGATCATAAAGCATGATGACGATTATGTGCCGACTTCGCGCTATCTGCCCTCGGATCACGAGGCCGACGAGACAGACAGCCGTTACGGTGGCGGCTGGGAGGATGAGGAAGACGCGGACGAGGAGGCCCCCGCCCCGGCCCAGCCCACGGGCCTGCGCGTTGCGGTTCCTCGCAACGTCCCTAAAACCTCGGCTGCCCCGAAAGTGGCCAAGCCGGCACGGCGGCGCGCGTCGACCCGTCTGCCGTCCCTTGACCTTCTGCAGGTTCCCGAAGAGCGCCGGGAGATCTTTGACGAGGAAGCTCTCCTCGCCAAGGCCGACCGCCTCTCTTCCGTGCTTAAGGAATTCCGCGTCCAGGGCCGCATCAAGGAAGTGCGTCCGGGCCCGGTGATCACCCTTTTCGAGATGGAGCCAGCGCCTGGCACCAAGTCGAGCCAGGTCATCACCCTCGCCGACGATATCGCCCGCTCGATGTCGGCTGTCTCGGCCCGCGTCGCCGTGGTGCCTGGGAAGAACGCCATCGGGATCGAGCTGCCGAATGACGAGCGCGAGAAAGTCTTCCTGCGCTCCATCCTGCAGTCCGAGGCCTATGTGAACTCACGCGCCTCGCTGCCTGTTGCCCTCGGCGAGGATATCGGCGGTCTGCCCACGGTCGTCGACCTTGCCCGCATGCCCCACCTCCTGGTCGCCGGCACCACCGGTTCGGGCAAGTCGGTCGGTGTCAACGCGATGATCCTGTCCCTGCTCTATCGTCATACGCCCGAGCAGGTCCGCTTCATCCTCATCGACCCCAAGAAACTCGAATTCACCGTGTATGAAGGCATCCCGCACCTGCTGACGCCGGTCATCACTAAGGCGCCGGAAGCCGTCAACGCCCTTAAATGGGCGGTCCGCGAGATGGAAAGCCGTTATGAGCTGATGTCGAAGGCGGGGGTGCGCAATCTTGCCGGCTTCAACGAGAAGGCGACCAAGTACCGCGCCGCCGGCGAGCCGATGGTGCGCAAGGGTCAGACAGGCGTTGATGAGAACGGCAAGCCGACCTTTGAGACCGAAATCCTGCCGACCGATCACATCCCGCAGATCGTCATCGTCATCGACGAGATGTCGGACCTCATGGTTGTTGCCGGCAAGGAAATCGAGGGCTGCCTCCTGCGCCTCGCCCAGATGGCGCGCGCCGCGGGCATCCACCTGATCACCGCCACGCAGCGTCCCTCCGTGGACGTCATCACCGGTACGATCAAGGCGAACTTCCCGACCCGCATCTCCTACATGGTCACCAACAAGGTCGACAGCCGCACCATCCTCAACGAGCAGGGCGCGGAGCAGCTGCTGGGTCACGGCGATCTGCTTTACCAGGAGCCGGGCAAGAAGACGCAGCGCCTGCATGGCCCCTTCGTCTCGGACGAGGAAGTCAACACCGTCGCCGACTGGCTGCGTGAGCAGGGCGAGCCGGACTATGTCATGGATGTCCTGGAGTCTCATGATGACGGCTCGACCGGCTCGCCGGTCATGGATGCGATGCTCGGCGTCAGCGCCGAAGGAGGGGGCGGCGGCGGCGATGATGATGACGCCCTGTTCGCTGAAGCCGTCCAGGTTGTCATCCGCGACCAGCGTGCCTCAACGTCCTATCTCCAGCGGCGCCTCAAGGTCGGTTATAATAAAGCTGCGGGTCTGATAGACCGGCTCGAGGAAGAGGGTGTGATCTCCGCCCCCAACCATGCTGGAAAGCGCGAAGTCCTCAGTAAGGCGAAGGCCGCCTGAAGCGATTTTGGTGGGAACAGGCAAACAGCCCCCGACCCTCCGGCAGAAGAGGGCGGGGGCCTTATCCGTTTCGATGAGGGCTGAGCCTTATCCCATCGGATACAAGATATCCTTCGATACCTTGTCACACGCCTTCATCACATCAGGTGAAAGCTCCAGATCGATGGCTGCCAGGATCTCTGCCAGCTGATCAAACCGCGATACGCCTACAATCGTCGAGGCAACAAAATCATGCTGTTTCGACCAGGCGGTCGCCAGCGTCACCACGCTCATGCCTGCCTCGGCCGCAATCCTGATATACTGTTCGGTCGCGGCCAGCGTTTTCTCGTTCACGAAACGCTTTGCCATGGCGGCCTGGCGGCCGCCGAGTTTGAGGTAGGAGGAGAAGCGCGCGCCGTCCGGTGTCGCTCCGGCCTGATACTTGCCGGAGAGCACGCCGCCTCCGATCGGCGAGTAGGGGATCAGGCTGACGCCTTCCTCGCGGCACACCTTTGACAGCGCGTCCTCAAACCGGCGATTGTTCAGCGAGAAATTGTTCTGGATCGTCTGGTAACGGATCGTGCCAAGCCGTTCGGAGGCGGCAATCGACTTCATGAGGCCCCAGGCGTCCTCATTGGAGCAGCCGGCAATCCGGATAAGTCCCTCGCGGGCAAGCTCGTCGAGCGTCTCCATTGTCTCGTCATAGGCGACGCCGTGGTCTGGCCAGTGTGTCTGGTAGAGGTCGATGTAGTCTGTCTGCAGCCGGGTCAGGCTCGCCTCGACCGCCCGGCGGATATTGTGACGGTCAAGCGCGGTCATTCCGGCGCGCTGCGATCCCTTGATCCAGCCATGCGACGGACCGCACACTTTGGTCGCCAGGATGATCGCGTCCCGGTCCCGGGTCTTCATCCAGCGTCCGAAGAACTCCTCGGTGCGACCAGCCCATTTGATATCGGGCGGAACCGGGTAGTTTTCGGCCGTATCAAAGAAATTGATGCCGGCATCAAGGCTCGCATCAAGGATACGGAAGGCCTCCTTTTCATCAGTCTGCGACCCGAAGGTCATGGTCCCCATGCAGATGTCGGAGACATAGATGGCGCTTTTGCCGAGGCGGCGGTGTTTCATGCTGTCAGTCCTTTGATGGTCCCATCAGCTTAACGCCCTGCGCGCCCTTTGCCATCTGTTCCGATGCGGCTCCGGCCCCCTTCGCTGGCAGCAGCAGGGCCTGACCGTGGCATTGCTGCAACAGGGTAGACGAATCTGAAGCGAGCGCAGGGGCGCGTTTGGGGTGCCCATTTTTTGGGTGCTCTGCCCGAGAAGCTGGCATTTCGGCGATGTTTTGCGGCCTGCGGCGGGTTTGGATCGCCGCGCTCTGGACGCAGGCGATCCCGGGCGGATCAGCTTGCTCTGATCGGGATCAGGACTATGTAATATTAAATTAAGTTAACGCGCGGGGCGCGCGCAGGGCGGAGGAAGTTTGAAGATGAAATCGAAAATATCAGTCATATCGCTGAAGCAGGTGCTCACTTACACGGTGGGCCTGGGCGCGTTGCTGGCCATGGGTGCAGGCTTGCCGGCCGTCGCCCAGGAAGAGGACGCCGCTCCGGTTGCCACGCCTGCCGCAGAGGCCGAGGCCCGGCAGCAAACCGTCACGATCACCGGGAGCCGGATCCCGACCGATCCGAACCTCACCGGATCGACCCCGGTCCAGTCGCTCAGTGAGTCGGACTTCCGGCTGTCCGGCGAGCTCAACCTTGCCGACGTTGTCAACGATATCCCCGCGCTCGTATCGTCGCTGACGGCTGAGAACTCGGCGACCGGTGCTAATGCCCTGAACCTGCGCGGCCTGGGCGGAGAGCGCACGCTGACGGTCGTAAACGGCCGCCGGCATGTTGCCGGCTTCCGCGGCACGCAGTCGGTTGACATCGGAACCATCCCGCGCGGGCTCGTCGAGCGCGTCGAGGTGACGACAGGCGGTGCCTCGGCCGTCTACGGCGCGGACGCCGTCACGGGTGTCGTGAACTTCATCCTGAAAGACGATTTCGACGGTTTCCAGCTGGATGTCCGCGGCGGTGTATCCGGGCAGGGTGACGCCGAGAACTACGCGATCGATGCTCTCTGGGGCCGCAATTTCGACAATGGCAAGGGCAACATCGTCCTCGCCCTCACCTATGAAGATGATACCAGCATCAATTTTGGTGAGCGCGACTGGTCGCGCGACAATGGGATCGATTCGGTCGCGCCGCGGGCCAACCCTAATGCGGGTCCCGGCCAGCCTCCCCGCGCCCTGGTCAGCGATCCGCGCTTCTGGCTGACATCGAACGAAGGCTCGATCGCACCCGGCTTCAGCTCAGCCAGCCGGCGCACGCTCGTGGTTGATATCAATGGTAACGGCATTCCGGACTGCCAGGAATCAGCGGGTGGGCGCAACCGGTTCCTGGCCGGCTGCTGGCTCACAAATCCGGATGGTAGCGTACGCGTGAACCAGGACGGCATCGTTCTCAACGGCCTCTGGGGGCAGGGCGGTGATGGCGGCGCTATCAACTTCAACCGTGATTATCTGTATCCTGAGACGGATAAGTTCGTCGCCAACCTGAATTCCAATTATGAGCTCGCGCCGAACTTCTCCGTATTCTTCGAAGGCAAGTATGTCAGAGCTGAATCAACCAACTTCCTCGAACAGGATACCTTCTTCGATACGCTCTTCATCCTGCCGGACAACGCCTTCATTCCGGCGCAGCTCCGGCCGGTCGCAGACACGTTTGGGGGCCTTCTGCTGACCAAGGACCCGCTGGATTTCAGCGACAATAATCCCAGCGTCTATACAAGGGAAACCTACCGCTTCGTCGGGGGTTTCGAGTGGGAACCTGTCGACGGCCACAATGTCGAGGTGTCCTTCAATCATGGCCAGTTCAAGAACAAGTCGGAGACGACCGGCCTTTATCTCGACCGCGTGTTTGCCGCGATCGACTCTGTGATTGTCAACGGGCGGGCGGTCTGCCGTTCCGATATCGATCCGGACGCGTTCTACGAGATCGACTATTTCACGGCCAATAATGGTTACGCCGACGGCGGATTTGCATCCAACCGCTACTACTCCTTCACCCCCGGTGATGGATCCTGTGCCCCGCTCAATCCCTTCGGCCTTTATGCGGCAAGCCGTGCGGCCCAGGACTTCGTAACCGCTGACCTGGAAGACGAGCTGACGATTGAGCAGACGGTGATCTCGGCCATTGCCACCGGCGAATTCAATCTGCTTGGCGCGCTGCTCGATGGGCCAATCGGTTATGCGGCGGGTGTCGAGTACCGCGACGAGTCCAGTGACAACAGGCTGGATCCGATCACGCTCGGCATCCTGCCTTCGACCACGTCATTCACTCCCGGCGTCCTGGTCAGTGAGGTCGATCCCTTCCTGTTCTCCTACACCAGCATCGACAATACGCAGCAGTTCAACACCGCGGGCAGCTATGATGTGTATGATGTGTTCGCCGAAGTTCGCCTGCCGATCTTCAGAGATCGTCCGTTCGCCAAAGACCTGACAGTCGACGGCGCGTTCCGCCGTGCTGATTATTCGACCCTGGGAGAGGCCGATACCTGGAAAGTCGGCGGGACCTGGGCACCTGTCAGCGATCTGACCTTCCGTGCCACGAAGTCAGAAGCCGTCCGTGCACCGAACATTTCTGAATTGTTTGATCCGAAGCTGCCGATCTTTATCTCTGCGACGGCAGATCCGTGCGATGCGGGCAGCATCAATCTTGGAACATCTTCCCGCCGGGCAAATTGCATCGCTGACCTGCAGGCGGCGGGCGTACCCCTGAGCCAGATTGTCAACGGCGCAAACTACATCTGGTCGAACCCGCTCACCGGCCGCTTCTCAGGCGTGTCCGGCGGCAATCCTGATCTTGACGTGGAAACAGCTGAAACACTGACCCTCGGGGCGATCTTCACCCCGAGCGCATTCGAAGGACTTTCGATCAGCATCGATTACTGGGATGTGACGATCGAAGACGGCATCTCGGCAGTCGCCGCCGGAGATGTCCTGGACGGATGCCTCGATTCGGCCTCTTATCCGGCTGTTGGCTTCTGTTCGCTGTATGAACGTCGCCCTGACGGCGGTCTGACCTTCCTCGAGTCGGGTCAGATCAACTTCGCGGCCCTCGAGGCGACCGGTCTCGACTTCGCGATCAGTTATGACTTTTCAGTTGGCCAGAATGATTTCGGCATCCGGCTGGTGGGTTCCAAGCAAGACAGTCTGGATTTCTTCTTCGACCCGCTGGACCCGTCCACGCCCGATCCGGAGCTTGAAGAAGTCCAGCGCCCCAATCTGACAGGAACCCTCGACCTCAACTGGAGCCGGGGTCCGCTCAGCCTTGGCCTGCAGACCAGCTATCAGAGTGCCCAGTCCGTGGACGAGATCGAAGACGTGCTGGGTCTTTATGGCCAGGCGCCTCTCTATGGCACGGCCGGCTTCTTCGAAGAGGTCTATATTTTCGATGCCAATGCCAGCTATGAGTTCAGCGACTCGCTGAGCTTTTATGGCGGTGTCAACAACATCGCCGACGAAGAGCCCTATTCGAACCAGACCGCCTGGCCGGTCGGGCCGCGTGGAAGGTTCTTCTTCATTGGCGCAACGTATCGCCGTTAAGCCAGAGGGCGCCGGAAAAACGAAATGCGGAGGCGCAAGCCTCCGCATTTTTTGTTAAGGACGCAGGATGAGCGAAAAACGGTTAGAAGCGCTCCTTCGCGAAGTGGATGACCTCGTCGCAGCGGGAAACGCAGCGGCAGCGGTCGCGCGGCTGAAGCAGGCGCTGGTCGCAGGCCCTCTCTTCTATCGTGGCTGGATCCGGCTCGGCCAGCTTCTGCATCAGGCAAAGTCCTATCGCGAAGCCGTCCGCGCGGTTCGGGCTGCCGAGCAGTGCGATCCCATGCAGGCGGAGTTTCTCTCCATCCAGGCCAGCATGCAAAGGCGCGACTTTGCGGGCGCTTCGCTGACGGCGCGGCGGATGCTTGAACGCGAGCCCGGCCATCCGCGCGCTGTGTTCACGCTTGCGCATATCGCCGGCCTGGCCGGCGATGACGAAAAGCGCCTCGAGGCGCTCGAGGCAGGCCTGAGCGTTTCCCCGGCCAACCTCTTCCTCAGAGGCCAGTTGCTGGCTGCACAGGAAGAGGCGGGTCATTACCGCGCTGCGCTGGAGACGGCTCGTCAGATCGCAGAGATCGAAGGCGGGTTCAAGGGATATTGGGGCCTTGCAAGCCTCCTCTTCCGGTTTGGCCAGAACACTCAGGCGCTGGACGCCTGTGATCTCGCCTTGCATGCCTGCGGCGGCGACCGGCTGAGGCTGAGTGAGATCGAACTCCTCCGCGGGCAGATTTACAGGATACTCGGAGACAGTTTGAACGCGCAGGCATCCCTGCGCCAGGCGCTGGAACACAACCAGCTGAACGCCGCAGCCTGGTGGGCGCTTGCCGACATGAAGACGCTCCGGTTCTCTGAAGCAGATACCGCGGCCATGCGCGGCCTTGTGTCAATGGCGCAGGCCTGTCCGGACCAGAAAAGCATGGCGGCCTTCGCGCTCGCCCGCGCGCTGGAGACGGACGGGTGCTGGGACAGCGCCATGGAGCAGTACCATGCCGCAAATCAGTTCAGGACGGCTGACAGCTTCGACCCGGCGGCCTTTTCTGACGCGATCCTCCGGATGACAACCCTGTTCACGAAGGAGGCCTTGTCGGCGCAGGCCGGCCCCCTGGCCGATGGCCCCGTGCCCGTTTTCATCGTTGGTCTGCCGCGCTCCGGTTCGACCTTGCTGGAACAGATGCTGGCCTGCCATTCGCAAATTGAAGGCACGCATGAACTTCCCGTCCTTCCAAGTGTAAAGCGCCGCGCACATCGTTTGTGCGCTGAGCGGTTCAGAAGCAGCTATCTGTCCGCTCTCGGCCAGATTACGCCAGTGGAACTTGCCAGCCTCGGCGAGCGGTATCTCGATGAGAGTGCCCTGTTCCGCACCGGAGCAAAGCGGTTTTTCACTGACAAGATGCCCTTCAACTTCGAGCATATCGGCCTGATCCACAAGATCCTGCCGAGCGCGGTGATCATCGATATCCGGCGAAATCCGCTCGATTGCGGCCTCAGCCTCTACAAGCAATACTTCACGCAAGGGTCGGGTTTCAGCTACAGCCTTGAAGGGATAGGCCATTATTATAACGGCTATCTGCGGCTGATGGACCATTGGAACAGCGTGCTGCCCGGACGGGTGCTGTGCGTGCGGTATGAGGCACTGGTTGAGGATCCGGAAGCGCAGCTCAGCGCCATACTCTCGCATATCGGACTTGCCTACGAGCCTGGCTGCCTTGACTTCCATAAGTCTGCCCGCCCTGTGCGCACCGCGAGCAGTGAACAGGTACGTCGGCCCATGAATGCTTCCGGCATCGGCATATGGCGCCGGGCCGAAGCACATCTGGAGCCATTAAAAGCAGCGCTTGGGAAAGCGACGCTGGCGAGGTTCGAGCCCGATCTCGGGGCCGGCTAGTCGGCCAGTCCGTTCACGAAGACCGCGCCGTCCTTCATCACGAAGTCCACGGTCTCGAGCTCACGGATGTCGGCCAGAGGATCACCTGCGACGGCGATGATGTCGGCGCGTTTGCCAGCTGTGAGCGAGCCGATTTCACCGGCGAGACCGAAGAGTTCGGCATTGCCCAGGGTGGCCGCCCGGATCGCTTCGGCGGGGCTCATGCCCCATTTGGTCATCAGGGCGAACTGGCGCGCGTTAAGGCCATGGGTATAGACGCCCGCATCGGTGCCAAAGGCGATCCGGGCGCCCGCCCTGACGGCCGCCTGGAAACGTTCGCGCTGGGCCTGGCCGACAATCTTTTCCTTCTCCAGGGATTCCGGAAGTATACCGGCCGCTTCGCCTTCGCCGAGGATGAAGTCGGATACGTAGATGTCCATCGACAGGAAGACGCCCTTTTTCACGGCGGCCTTTAGGCTCTCGTCAGTGATCAGGCTGGCGTGTTCGATCGAATCGACCCCGGCCTCGATGGCGGTGGCGATGCCTTTGGCGCCGTGAGCATGGGCGGCGACTTTAAGCCCAAGCTCGTGCGCCTCCTCGACAATCGCTTTCATCTCTTCCAGCGTGAACTGCTGTGCGCCGATGGTGGTGCCCTTCGAGAGCACGCCGCCGGTCGCGCAGAACTTGATCACTTCGGCGCCATATTTCCTGTTCTCGCGCACCTTCTGGCGTACCGCCCAGGGGCCGTCTGCAACGCCGCCGCTGCTGATGCCGGCTTCATAGGGCAGCAGGTTATTGTCGCAATGCCCGCCTGTGATGCCGATCGACTGGCCCGCGGGGATGATGCGCGGTCCGGGTACTTCGCCGGAATCGATGGCGTCTTTCAGGTCAACATCCGCAAAACCCGGCCCGCCGAGATTGCGCACGGTCGTGAAGCCGGCGCGCAGCGTTTTCTCGGCATTCGCGACCCCTGAGATGGCGGAGCGCGGGGTGGAGACAGCGAGGCGGCGATAGCCGTGCAGGTCCGAGCGGCTGGTCAGGTGGACGTGGCTGTCAGACAGGCCCGGCAGCAGGAAAGCGCCGCCCATCTCGATGCGCTCTGCACCTGATGCGCCGAGTGTGCCGGCCCGGCCGATCGCCTTGATGCGGCCGTCTTCGACCAGGATGTCATGATCCTTCATCACGGTGCCCCGCTCGACATCGAGGACATGCCCACCCGCGAGCAGGGTCGTTCCGGCGCTTGCGGTTGCCGCAAGCGTCACGAGACTGGCGGCGGCGAAAAGAGTACGAAGCATGGGACACGTCCGGTCTGAAAGCTGAACCTGAACCCTAATCCCGGGCACGTGCCTTGGCCAGACCGGGGGCGCCTTAAAATCCGGGTGGCGCGGGTTTGGGCAGCGGCCTATAGGTCCGGCCAATGAATGCTGGCCTTCGCCTTGGATTTCCCGCCGCGATCGGCGCTTACCTCATCTGGGGAAGCCTGCCGCTGTACATCCGGGCGATGGATCATGTCAGCGCCGTCGAGCTGCTGGCGCACCGGGTGATCTGGTCCGTGCCGACCGCGATCGGGCTGATCGCGCTCGCCGCCAACTGGCGCGATGTCAGGGCCGCTTTCACCTGCGGCAACCTCAAATGGCTGGCCCTTTCCGGCGTGCTGATCGGGTCCAACTGGGCAATCTATATCTGGGCGATCAATGCGGAGAAAGCGATCGAGGCTTCGCTCGGCTATTACATCAATCCCCTGGTCAACGTGCTGTTCGGGATGCTGATCTTTTCCGAGCGGTTGCGGGCCGCCCAGTGGGCCGCGGTGGCGATCGCGGCGACGGGTGTGGCCGTCATGGCGCTTGGTTTCGGGCACGTACCCTGGGCGGCGCTCGCTCTTTGCGTGACCTTTGCCTTCTATTCGGTGATCCGCAAGAAAGTTGTCATCGACAGCCGCGCCGGCTTCCTGGTCGAGGTGGCGATGCTTGCGCCTCTGGCGGCGGCCTGGCTCGTCTGGTTTGCGGCCACGCAGCCGGGCGGGCGCTGGATGGGGGCGGGCGGCTGGGACATTGCCCTCTTGATCGCCTCCGGACCCATCACGGCTTTCCCGCTCATTCTTTTCGCGCTGGCCGCCAAGCGGCTGAAGCTCTCCACGGTCGGCATGATGCAGTATATCGGGCCAACGCTGCAGTTCCTGATCGCCATCTTTGTTTTTAAGGAGGCCTTCACGATGTCGCACGCGGTCGCTTTCGGCTGCATCTGGACCGCGCTGGTAATCTTTACCGCAGACAGCCTGTGGAACGATGCCAGATCGAGACGGCTGGCGCGCACGGCCCGCCCGATTTGATACAAAAAAGGCAGCCCCCCGAAGGACGCTGCCTGAAATCTGTCTGTTTGTCTGATGGGATCACCGATCCGCTCCTGCTCATGCAAGCTGCGCGCCAGTTTCGCTTCAGGCGCGAGGTGGGCTGGAGGCGAGCCAGACGGCGATGCTGACCAGGAGGGCGGCGAAAGTGATCCGCGCGGCCCGCGAGGTGCGCCAGGCTTCGAAGCGCGCTCCGGCGCGGGCCGCCACGAGCACAATGGCGATATGCACGAGGGATGCGACCGTCAGGTGTATCAGGCCGAGGATCAGGCTCTGCAGCCAGACCGGCAGGGCGGCGTCGGTCTGAACGAACTGGTTGATCAGGAGAACATAGAAGGCGAGCGCCTTGGGGTTCAGCACATTGGCGATCAGGCCGCGCCGGAAGCCGCGCTCATGGCTGGCGGCGGACGGGGCGGCACAGCCCTTGTCTGACCAGGCCTCCCAGGCAAGATAGAGCATGAACACGACGCCCGCCCAGTGGAGGGCGATATGGACGCCCGGCGCACGGATCATCAGCGCTGTGATGCCGGTCACGGCGGCTGTGAGCTGCAGGGCGAGGCCGGCGGCGATCCCCGCGACCGCGCCAAAGGCCGGGCGCCTGCCTTCGCGCAGCGAGAGCGCGGCCAGCCAGCCCATGTTCGGGCCCGGCGTTAGCTCGATGACCGCCACCGCGAACAGAAAGCCGAGCCAGTCAAAACCTCCGGGCATCGTGTCAGAGGCAGCCCGCAACCGCCTCGACGAGGCGTACGGCGCGCGGATCGCCGACCAGTATGCCTGATTGCCGGTTCATCACATAGGCACAGGTGAGCCCATGCGAGGGGGAGGCGATGGCCAGCGAGCCGCCCCAGCCGCAATGGCCGAGTCCGTCTTCAAAAGGCCCGAAAGCCTTATAGCTATTGTGCATGATGCCCGCGCCAAATCGGGTGGTCATCGGCAGAACCAGATCCGGCCCGTCGACGCGGGCGCTGATCAGTGCCTTGAACGTACCGGGACGCATCAGGCGCCTGGCGCCGATCAGACCGGTTGAGGCATAGGCATTATAGAGTGTGGCCACGGCGCAGGCCGTACCATGTCCGTTGGCGGAGGGAATTTCAATTTCACGCCAGATCGTGCCGCCCCTGTCGGGCGCTGCCCATTTGGCCAGGAAGGCCGCGCGGCGCGGGGGCGTGATCTCGCCCAGAGCAGCGGGCGATCTGGGACGCAGAATATCAGCCACGCGCCCATGCTCCGTAGCCGGAAGTCCGATGTGGAAGTCGATCCCAAGCGGTCCGGTGATGTCTTCGCGCAGGAGACTACCCAGCGTGCGCCCGGTCAGCCGGCGGACAATCTCGCCGATCAGATAGCCCCAGCTCAGCGGATGATAGCCATGCGCGGTGCCGGGCGGCCACATCGGTGCCAGCGCGGCCAGCGCAGCGGCACAGGCTGGTGGGTCGAGCCAGAGGGCAGGGTCGATCTCCTCCGCAAAGCCCGGCAGGCCCGCCTGATGGCTGGCGACGTCGCCGATCGTGATGGCCGCTTTCCCGGCGACGCCAAATTCCGGCCAGACCTCTGCAACCGGCGTGTCATAGCCGGCCGGCAGGGTCTCGGCGGCGATGGCCAGCACGAGCGCGGCGATGCCCTTTGTGGTCGAGTAGACGGGTACGAGAGTGCCCGCATTCCAGGGACTTGTACCTGCCCGGTCGGCCCAGCCGCCCAGCAGGTCGATTATGACCTCGCCATCCTTGAGCACGGCAAAACCGGCGCCCTGTTCCTCGCCGCGCGCGAAGTTGTCGGCGAAGGCGTCCTGCACGGCCTCGAAACCGGGCGCGACAAAGCCGCTGATGGGGGCGTCAGGCATTGGGGGTCTCCCAGGTATGGCCGGATTGATTTCGCGCCGGAAACAGGCCACCCCTTCGCCCCTGAATTCCGCCCCGTCAAGGAGTCTCGCCGCCCATGCCCGCTGCTCACCGTCCCCGCCGTTCCTGTCTCTATATGCCCGGTGCCAATGCCCGTGCCCTCGAGAAGGCCAGGGACCTGCCTGCCGATACGCTGATCCTAGATCTTGAAGACGCGGTTGCGCCCGAGGCGAAGGTCGAGGCGCGCGCAGCGGTTGCGGCGGCGCTGGCGGCAGGCGGATACGGCAAGCGCGAGCGGGTTGTGCGGATGAACGGGCTCGACAGCGAATGGGGCCATGCCGATCTCGCGATGGCGGTGAGATCCGGCGCCGCTGCCGTGCTGGCGCCGAAGGTGACGGGCCTGCGCGACATTGAGCGTCTGGATGCGGCCCTGAAGGCGGCCGGGGCGGACGAAAGCTTTGCGCTCTGGATCATGATCGAGACGCCGCTCGCCATTCTCAATATCAGAAAAATCGCCGCAGCCGCAACCGGCTCGCACCTGACGACCTTTGTGATGGGCACGAATGACCTGGCCAAGGAGTACCGCGCCCGGATAACCCCGGACCGGCTTGCCTTCCAGACGGCTTTGCAGTTGTCAGTGGCCGCGGCCCGCGCTTATGGACTTACCGCGATTGACGGCGTGTATAATGACATCAAGAATGAAGAGGGCTTTCGCAATGAATGCGAACAGGGCCGCGACCTGGGCTTTGACGGTAAGACGCTGATCCACCCCTCTCAACTGGACGACTGCAACCGCATCTTTGCGCCGTCACGCCATGATGTGGAGCAGGCCCAGGCTGTGATCGCGGCTTTTGCCGACCCCGCGAACGCGGGCAAGGGCGTCCTCAAGGTCAATGGCAGGATGACGGAGCTCCTGCATCTCGACGAGGCCAGGCGGATGGTGGCAATGGATGAGGCGATCCGCGGGATGGCTTGAGGGGGGGCTCGACTCCGCCCATCGTGCACCTAACTCCGTCCTGCGCCAATGAAGGAGCTGACCATGACCTATATCCTCATCCATAATCCCGGTTGCGGCTCGTCGAAGAAGGGGTTGGAACTGCTCGAGGCAAACGGCGTAACGCCGCAGATCCGCAAGTATATGAGCGTGGCGGATAGGCTTTCGGTCGCAGAGCTGAAGGACCTTGCGAATAAAATGGGGGCGAAGTCGCCGCGCGAGTTCCTGCGCGAGGCGGACGCTGACGCGGCCGGGCTTTCCGCCAGCGCCAGCGACGAGGCGGTCTATGAGGCGATGGCTGAGAACCCGAAGCTGATCCAGCGGCCGATCGGCATCAATGGCAAGAAGGCTGTTCTGGGCCGGCCGAACGCGAAGCTGCTGGACATCCTCTGATCGTTCAGCCTTCACCCGGGTCCGGAGCCGTTATCTCGCATGCAGCGGACAACCGGTATGGGCATGAGGGTGTCTGGCGAGCGCGCCCACCGCCGGCGGCCTGATCCCCGCGGCAGCGCTGCCCTTTGCCGCATCCGGCTTGATTTCGGCGCTGCCGCAGATGCAGGTGGGGGCCGATCCTTGCCGGGTGTCCCGCAGCGGGTCTGGAGGCTCGCTCCGGCCTGGTTGCAGGTGCCCTTAACCCTGAAAGCGCGATGACCATGCAGCCGAAATCCAATCCCGGTAACTTCTTTGAGGACTTCAACCCGGGCGACACGCTGATCCACGCAACCCCGCAGACCCTCACCGAGGGCGACCTGGCGCTTTACCGCGCGCTCACCGGCAGCCGGTTTGCGCAGTATTCCTCCGCCGAGTTTGCCAAAGGCGCCGGGCTGGCGGGCCTCGGCGCCGATCCGCTGCATGCCTTCCACATCGTGTTCGGCAAGAGCGTGCCCGACATTTCGCTGAACGCGGTGGCCAATCTTGGTTATGCCGACGGGCGTTTCCTGAGGCCCGTGATGCCGGGTGACACGCTGCGCGCCGAGAGCCAGGTGATTGGCGTCAGGGAGAATTCCAACGGCAAGACCGGTGTGGTCTGGGTGCGCACGAAGGGCGTGAACCAGCGCGGCGAGGAGGTGCTGAGCTATGTGCGCTGGGTGATGGTCAACAAGCGCGATGCAGCCTCGCCGATGCGCGAGGCGGTGGTGCCGGAACTTCCGGCCTCGGTGCCGGCGAGCGAGCTTAAAGGCTTTCCCGAGATGAAAGCCTGGCCGTTGGCCCAGTCCGGCAGCCGCTACACATATGAGGATTACCAGATCGGCGAACGGATCAGCCATGTCGACGGCATGACGGTCCAGGAAGCTGAGCACCAGATGGCCACACGTCTTTACCAGAACACGGCCAGGGTACATTTCGACTTCCATGGCCAGAAGGAGAGCCGGTTCGGTAAGCGGCTCATCTATGGCGGCGTCGTCATTTCAGTTGCCCGCTCGCTTGCCTTCAACGGGCTTGGCAATGCCGGGCAAATGCTTGCGATCAATGCCGGCAGCCATGTCAGCCCGCTCTTCGCCTGGGATACGATCTATGCCTGGAGCGAGGTTCTGGATAAGGCGGAACTGTCGGAGACCTGCGGCGCTCTGCGTCTGCGGCTGGTCGCGGTCAAGGACCAGGATCCTTCTGCATTTGCCTACAAGGACGCGGCCGGTAAGTATGCCGAGGGCGTGCTCCTGGACTTCGACTATTGGGCAGCTATCCCGCGGGCGCGGTGACAGGCGCCCGGCGGCAATCTATAGAGCGGTGATGGGCGGCTATCCACCTTATGCGGGTTTCACCGAATTTGCGCTCGCGCTGAGCGTGATCCTGTCGTCCATCGTCAGTCTGATCGGCACATCCGGGCGTAAGCGGACGATTGCGCTGGGCGAGGCGCGGATATCCGACCTTGCCGAGATGACGGGCATACTCGACCCGAGGCAGGTGCTGGCCGTGTTCGGCCCGCCCGGCATGGACCGCACCTGGCCGAGTGTGACGCTGCTGGACGTGCGCCGGGCGCGCGGGCCCATGGGGTGGCTGATGTCGAGCGACCTCGTGGACTATTTCTGCATCCTTACGGCCGTGATCGCGCTCAACCTTCGCCATCCGCTGATTTCACTGGCACTGTTTTGCGTGCTCGCTGTTCAGGTAGCGGGCTGGATCGTGTCGGCGCGCGTACCCAAATGAGGTCCCAGAAGGCTGCTTCCCGCAGCCGCGCAAACCCGGTAGAACCCTGATCTATGAAGCTCTGGAAGATGAATGGCGCCGGCAACGCGTTTGCCATATTTGACGCGCGCTCGGCTCCGTTTGCGCCGAGCGCTGAACAGATCCGCCAGATTGCCGCCGACCTGAAGGCCGACCAGGTGATTGCACTGGAGCGCGACGCCTCCCGGGACGTATTCATGCGGATCTGGAACGCGGATGGCGGCGAGGTCTCGGCCTGCGGCAATGCCTCGCGCTGCGTCGGGCATCTGATCCTGGGGGAGACCGGCAAGGACCGGATCACGATCCAGACTGAAGCGGACATGCTGCGGGCTTTTCGTGCGGGCAGCGGCCTGATCACGGTTGACATGGGCTCGCCTCTTATGGGTTGGGCCGATATTCCGCTGGCGGAAAAAATGGATGTGCGCGGCGTCGACCTCAAGATCGGGCCGATAGACAAGCCGATCCTTGCCCTGCCGGCGGTGGTCTCCATGGGCAATCCGCATGCGGTATTCTTCGTTGAGGATGTTAACGCCTATGATATCGTCAAGATAGGCCCTCTGGTGGAGCATCATCCGCTCTTTCCGAAGGGAACGAATGTGGGCTTTGCTCAGGTCATCGACAAGCAGACGATCCGACTTCGGGTATGGGAGCGCGGGGCGGGGCTCACCAAGGCCTGCGGCACGGGCGCCTGCGCGGCGGTGGTCTGCGCGGCGCGCGCGAAACTCACCGGCCGCAAGGTGCGTGTCATCGTCGATGGCGGTGATCTGGACATCGACTGGCGCGAAAGCGACGACCGCGTCTGGATGACCGGCCCGGTTGAGCTGGAATTTGAGACGGATGTTTAGCGGCCGGGGCCTTGCGCAAAGCGGCGCCGGGCGCCAGTCTGCCTCAATGTTGCTCCTGGAGACGCCTCATGCGGACGCCCTTTCTTTTTCTTTCCGCCCTTTTGTTTGCCGCCCCTGTCCTCGCTGAGCCCCTGAAGCTGGCAAAGGGCATGTGGTCGACATCCACGGATGTCTACTTTTATGTTACGGCTGAGGGAGATCCCGTTGACGCGTCCGCTGATCATTCGACCCTGGATGAGTGCTGGTCGACGGATGAGGAGGTGACCATCGACGAGAGCATGGTGGCCATGTTTGAAGGCTGCGTTTCTGCCGGAAGCTGGGGTACGAGCTATTCTTTCGACACAGATCTTGTCTGCGAGTTCGAAGGTGTGCCGATGACGGGGGCCGCTGCTTTTGTAGTCAATAAGGGGGGTGACCGGTTTTCGGGACGGCTGTTCCTGACCGGTAGTTCTGACGGGCTGGAGATTGAGGCTGAAGGCCTGCTGCTCGGCCACAGGACGGGCACCTGCACTGCGCCTGAGTAATCCTTCCGGCCTGCAGCGCTTGCTTTTCTGCCCTCGAGGCGCGATCTGACGGGCAAGATGACAGGTATTTCCCCCCCTGGCCCGACGGTGATTACCCTCGGATGCCGCCTCAACACCTATGAGTCCGAGGTGATGCGCCGCCATGCCGTGGCCGCGGGTCTTTCGAATGCGGTGATCATTAATACCTGCGCGGTGACGGGTGAGGCGGTTCGCGGCGCCCGCCAGGCGATCCGCCGGGCGGCGAAGGAGGCTCCCGGCGCTCCGATCCTGGTGACGGGGTGCGCGGCCCAGACTGACCCGGAAATGTTCGCCGCGATGCCGGAAGTCACCCGCGTGATTGGCAATCACGAGAAGATGCAAGCCGGGACCTGGATGCCGGACGACCTGCTCGGCGGCTTGGAGAAGGTCCGGGTCAACGACATCATGAGCGTGCGCGAGACGGCCGCGCATCTGATTGACGGCATGGACGGCCGGGCGCGCGCCTATGTTCAGGTTCAGAATGGCTGCGACCACCGGTGTACCTTCTGCATCATTCCGTACGGACGCGGCAATTCGCGCTCGGTGCCGGCGGGCGAGGTCGTCGCACAGGTAAGCCGGCTGGTCGAGACGGGGCATTATGAAGTCGTGCTGACCGGCGTGGACCTGACGAGTTGGGGCGCCGACCTGCCGGGGAAGCCGCAGCTGGGCAACCTTGTTCAGCGCATCCTGAAGCTGGTGCCGCAGCTGCGCCAGCTGAGGATCTCCTCGATCGACGCTGTCGAGATGGACGACGCCCTGATCGAGGCAATGGGCGAGGGTCGCGTCGCGCCCTACCTTCACCTGTCGCTGCAGCACGGCGATGACCTTATCCTGAAGCGTATGAAACGCCGGCATGGCCGCGGGCAGGCCATTCAACTCGCAGAGCGGTTACGCTCTGTTCGCCCGGATATCGCGCTCGGCGCGGATCTCATTGCGGGCTTTCCGACAGAGACCGAGGCGCAGTTTGAAAACTCGCTGCGCCTTGTTGAGGACTGCAGCCTCTCTTTCCTGCACGTCTTTCCATACAGCCCTCGCCCCGGCACGCCGGCAGCGAAGATGCCGCAAGTGGCCAAGCCCCAGATCAAGGCCCGCGCTGCGCGGCTCCGGGCGGCGGGCGCTGGCGCCCTCGAGCGCCACTTCGCGCGGCATGTGGGCGAGACGCGCGCCGCGCTTCTGGAGCGCGGGCAGGCTGCGCGCCTGCCTGATTTTACGCCTGTATCGCTGGACGCTCCGGCCGGTGAGGGTGGCCGCGTCCTCCCGGTCAGGATTACCGGCCATAACGGCAAGCAGCTTTTTGGAACATACAACCCATGATCCTCTGGTTCGGCAAGAAAAAGAAGCTAGACGAAGTCAGAGCCGCAGGCGCGGCTATGCCGGCCCCGGAGCTTTCGGCTGAAGAACTCGCTGCGCAGGAAGCGGCCGCGCGGGAGAAGGCCGAGATCGAGGCAAAGGTGGCTGAAGCTAACCGCGCCTGGGAGGAGCGTCAGCGGCGCGCGGCGCAGGAAGCCGAGGATGAGGCGGTCCGCGCGAAGGCGGCGGCAGAGCTCAAGCGGCTCGAAGAGCGCCGCGAACATGAGCGGCTGCGCGCCGAGGCGGAGGCGGCGGCGAAGGCCGCGGCGGAGGCCGAAGCCAGTGATCCGGGCCTGTTCGGCAAGCTCGGGCAGGGCCTCGCCCGCTCGACCGCGAAATTCGCCGAAGGGCTGGCGGCGCTCGGCCGGCGCAGGCTTGATGCGGCGGCGCTGGAAGGCCTCGAAGACCTGCTGATCACGTCCGATATGGGCGCGGCGGTGGCGGCGCGCGTCACCAGGGGTCTGGCCAAGGGCCGGTTCGACCGCGAGATATCGGATGAGGAAATCCGCAGCGTCCTTGCCGAGGAGATCGAGGCGATCCTGAAGCCCTGTGAAAAGGTTGTGGATTTCTCTGACGGACCGCGTCCGCGGGTCGTGTTGTTTGTTGGCGTCAACGGGTCCGGCAAGACGACGACGATCGGCAAGATAGCATCAAGGCTTCAGGATCAGGGGGCGAAGGCGATCCTGGTCGCGGGTGATACGTTCCGGGCTGCGGCGACCGAGCAGCTGAAAGTCTGGGGTGAGCGGGCGGGTATTCCGGTCGTCTCTGGCGCGCAGGGCGCGGATGCGGCGGGGCTGGTCTATGGCGCGGTCGAGCGCGCGCAGGCCGAGAACCTTGACCTCGTTCTGGTCGACACGGCCGGCCGTCTGCAGAACAAGGCCGAGCTGATGGCCGAGCTCGGCAAGATCGTACGGGTACTGAGAAAAGTTGATCCGGATGCACCGCATGACGTGATCCTCGTCCTGGACGCCACGGTGGGCCAGAATGCGCTGAGCCAGGTGGAAGCGTTCCGGCATACGGCCGGCGTTACCGGTCTCGTGATGACGAAACTCGATGGAACGGCGAAGGGCGGCGTACTTGTGGCGATTGCCCAGGCGCATGACCTGCCGATCCATTTCATCGGCATTGGCGAGAAGGCCGAGGACCTGCGACCTTTTTCTGCGGCGGCATTTGCGCGGGCGCTGGTTGGGTTGAGGGGCTGATACCCCCCCCGGCCCGCTTTCAGTTTGAGCGAGGGGTAAAATGCTCACTCCGCCGCGCGCGCCGCGGCCGGCGCATGCTGCCTGCCCCGCATCAGACGGCCCGGGCGTGCGCCGGTCGGTGTGCCGTCGCGGTGGGTCATTTCGCCCTTGAGGATCGTGGCGGTGTAGCCGGAGGCGCGTTGCATCAGGCGCCGGCCGCCGGCCGGCAGGTCGCGGATGACTTCAGGCAGGTGCAATTTCAGACCTGAGAGGTTGATGACGTTCAGGTCGGCCCGCATGCCGGGCGCGATCAGGCCCCGGTCCCAGAGGCCGATCCATTCGGCGGTGAGGCGCGTCTGACGATGGATCAGGAATTCCGGTGAGAGTTTCGGGCCGCGGGTGCGGTCGCGGGTCCAGTGGGTCAGCATGGTGGTGGTGAAGGAGCCGTCGCAGATCATGCCGACATGCGCGCCGCCATCCGACAGGCCGGGCAGGGTGGCAGGGCTCTGCATCATCTCGGCGATGGGGTCGAGGCTGCCTTGGGAATAGTTGAGGAAGGGCAGGTACAGCATGCCCTGGCCGTCGCGTTCGAGCATCAGGTCGAGTGCGGCCTCCTCGGGGCTCACGCCGCGCCGGGCGGCAATGGCTTCCAGCGTGCGCTCCGGGCCAGGTTCGTAGTCGACCGGATCGGAGAGCTGGAAGATCTTGCCGAAGCTGCGAAGCATCACTTTCAGGAAAGGATTGTCCGTGTGCGGTGCGTCCGCCAGCAGGCGAACGCGGAATTCGGGATCATGCAATCGGGCGACACGCGCCGTGTGCGGAAGGTGGGCAATGTCGCGGTAGACCGGGTGAGCGCTGAATGGGTTCAGCGTCAGCTCCAGGCCGAGAAGCACACCGACCGGGCGGGGTGCGACTTGCGCGCGGATCGGCAGGCCTTCCGCGGCCGCGGCCTCAATTGCGCTGAGAAGCAGGCGCCAGCCTTCGGGCGCGACATCTGCCTGCGCCAGCGAGACAGACAGCGGCCGGCCGGAGACCTCGACGAGGCGGCGTAGCATGGCGGCCTCTTTCTGCGGGTCATTGAAGTCCGACACGAATTGCAGCACGCCGCGTCCTGCTTCGGCGAGGCCCATAGCGATGCCGGTGAGTTCTTCCTGCGAGGCTGTGAGGGTGGGCGTCGGCTGGCCATCGGAGGTTCGGTGGTTCAGCGTACGCGAGGTGGAGAAGCCCATCGCGCCGGCCATCATGGCTTCCCTGGCGAGCGTCTTCATCGCGGCGATGTCAGCAGGCGTGGCCTCTTCGCGGTTGGCGCCGCGGTCGCCCATCACGAAGACGCGCAGGGCAGCGTGGGGCAGCTGGGCGCAGACATCCGTGTCGAAGCGCCGCTCCGAAAGGAAGTCGAGATAGTCTGGGAAGCTTTCCCAGGCCCATGGCAGGCCTTCGGCAAGTACGGGGAAGGGGATATCCTCGACGCCTTCCATCAGGCGGATCAGCCGGTCATGGTCCTCGATCTTGCAGGGGGCGAAGCCGACGCCGCAATTACCCATGACGACCGACGTGACGCCGTGCAGGGAGGACGGGCTGATCACTCCGCCCCAGGTGACCTGGCCATCATAATGGGTGTGCAGGTCCACGAAGCCAGGCGTCACGGCCTGGCCGCGCGCGTCGAGCTCCTCGATTCCCTTTCCGCTTACCTTGCCGACGGCTGTGATGACGCCGCCGGAGACGGCCACATCGCCCTCAAAGGCAGGCGCACCAGAGCCGTCGATGATGATGCCGCCGCGGATGATCAGGTCGTGTGTGGCCATGGTTCGTTCCTCCGGAGGGGAGCATGCCTTAAGGGCAGGTCCTGTCAAACCCTGACGCAGCTTCCCCCTTGCCCGAAAGCCGCGTATCGGGCCCGACCATGGGCCCCGAATTCCTGCCTGTTGCGCTTTGCCTGTTCTCGGCCCTGACGGTCGCGATCACCAATGTCATGGTCAAGCGCGGCGGCGACGTGCTGACCACGCGGGCCATTGTCGCCATCGTCATGGCGCTGACGGTGGTGGGGTTTGTGCCCTTTGTCCCCTTGCCCCCTGCCGGAACATGGGGGCTGATCCTGCTGTCGATGGGGGTGCACTGGTTTTACCAGTTCTGCGCCATCCGGGCGCTCCACCGGGGCGCATTGTCTCTTGTCTTCCCGGTCATGCGCGGGCTCGGCCCCCTCGCGACGGCGATCTTCGCTGCGCTTTGGCTGCAGGAGGACCTGTCGCCGCTCCAGGCGGCGGGGCTTATCGTGGCAAGCCTGTCGATCCTTGTCTTCGCCTGGCCGACCGCGGCGACCCGCGACGCGCGCCGGCTCGACCGGTCGGCTCTGTTCTGGGCGATGATGACGGCCGTGGGTGTCGGTCTCTATGCCGTCGCCGACGCGCGGGCGGCGCGCGCCATGGAGACGCCGTTCACTTTCATCGTCTGGCTGTTCCTCCTGGACTGGATCGGCGTCACCGCCGTACTTGTCTGGCAGCGGAAGGGCTGGGTAATCGCGGCGATACGTGGCGAACTGCGCAACGGAATCATCGGCGGGGTGGCGGGCTCGGTCTCCTACGGTCTTGCGATATATGCCTACACGCTGACCGATGCCGCCATGGTCACGGCGCTTCGGGAAACATCTGTGGTCTTTGCAGCGGCGTTTGGCGCCTGGCTGCTGAAGGAAGGTTTCGGCCGCAGGCGCATCCTGGCGGCGGCCACGCTGGCTGCGGGGCTTTTGCTGATGCAAGCGGCAGGCTGACGCCCGGGTCTGGATCGTCTTCGGCATCCGTGACAGACAGACGCAATTGAACCGGAACGCTGCGACCTGCGTAGGAATGGGTATGAACGATACTGTGAAATCCGAGAACGCGATTGGCACTGCTGCCGACAAGGCCAACCAGCTGTGGGCAGACTTTGTGCCCGTGATCGGCTTCGTGCTGGTCTATAACGTATTCCGGCGGGTGGAGCTGTTCGGCGGCCTTATCAACAAGGACACGGCCATCTTCTGGGCGACCGGCGTGCTGCTCATCCTGATGCTCGGATTTCTTGCGCGCCAGTTGGTCCTGCGCCAGCCGGTGTCGCAGATGATGCTTTTCTCGTCATCAATTGTTGCCGGGTTCGGACTGATCGGGATCCTGCTTCAGGAAAAGGCCTTTATCTATGTCAAGCCGACCATCCAGCAGCTGTTCATGGCGGGCATCATTTTCATTCCGCTGATGTTCGGTCGCAACATCTGGAAATCGCTGTTCTCGAGAGTGTTCGACTTGCCGGACTTCGCCTGGCGCACGCTTGCGGTCCGTTGGGGGTTCTTTTTCGTCGCAATGGCCATCTGGAATGAATACCTCTGGCGCACCTATGCGCCGGGCTTCGAGGTGGCGCTTGTGATGGCCGGCATTCCGGTTGCGCCGGCTGGGACCTATGAATTCCTCGGGCTGACTTTCGGCGCGAAAGACTCCGAAGATGTCTGGGCAAACTGGAAACTTGGCAACATGCTCATCGTGCTGATCTTCGGCGCAGCCAATACACCCTACACACTGAAACATCTTCGCTCGCCAGAGACGTCGCGAGCCTAGCATATCATAATCGGTAACCCTCCCTCCGATCTCGCGGGAGGACGCGTTCCTGCAGTCTCGCCGGCCCTATCGAGTAAGCTTGTCTGTCCCGGGTGGATTGGAAAAAGGAGCAAAATCGGCAAGCTTTCGTGTCTGGGAAAAATGCGTGAGCGCCCAGACAACTGTCGGGAAGGCGAGCTGCGACCATGGGATATCCTTCCAGGCGACCAGCTTGACATCTTCGCTTTCCGGGCCCGGAGCAATGTCGGATACAAGCCTCGCCCTGAACATGATCTGAACCTGGGCAATCCGGGGAACAGAATAGACGGCCAGCAGACGGTCGATGCGGATGTCTGCGCACGCTTCTTCGCGGGCCTCGCGGCGGGCGCCGTCCTCGACGCTTTCTCCCTCCTCCATGAAGCCCGCCGGGAGGGTCCAGAACCCCTTTCTGGGTTCGATGGCACGTTTGCAGAGTAGGATAAGGTCGCCCTGGGTTACGACCGATCCGGTCACGATCTTCGGATTTACGTAATCTATGAAGTTGCACCGGTTGCAGATGCGCCTTACCCTGTCATCGCCTTCCGGAATAGCCAGTCGAAAATCTGTGTTCTGGAAAGGAGTTGGCAATTGATCAGTCATCCAATCTTTATCCTGTCGCCTGTATGGGGAATACGTTTGATCCGCCCACGGGGTTCTAGTTTAACGCTCCGGAAGTTGATCGGCCCAGTTCAGTCCTTACCGTCCTCACCCGGACCCCATCTCTAGCAAACGGAACCAAGACAATGTCCTTCAATCTCAACACTTCGCCCAGCCATCTTCTGCACCGCGCCCAGCAGATCGCCGCAAACCACTCGGCCGCTGCCCTGAAAACGGCGGGCTTGACCCTGCGCCAGTTCTCCGTGCTCGCCGCCCTTTCAGGTAATGAAGGTGTCAGCCAGTCTGATCTTGTCAATGCCACCGGCATCGACCGCTCTACCCTCGCCGACATGGTCGCGCGTATGGAAGCCAGCGGCGTCATCAAGCGCTCGGATTCGAAAACCGACGCCCGCGCAAAGTCGGTCTCGCTGACCGTCAAAGGCAAGAAAGCCTATGAAAAGGCCCTGCCGGCTGTCGTGAAAGCGGATGCCGCGCTGTTCTCCTCGCTGGCGAAAGCCAAGCAGGACGCGCTGATCCAGGGTCTCACGGGCCTCGCCGACGAAGCCGGAAAGACCGAGGCCGCTCCGGCCCCGAAAGCGAAAAAAGCCCCGGTCGCCAAAAAGGCACCCGCGAAGAAAAAGGCCCCGGCCAAGAAAAAGAAGTAAGCGCCGTTTCAACACGCCGCTGGATTACGAGCGAGGCGCGCCAAGCGCCTCGCTTACTTTTTGCAGTAAAGCTTCGTCCAGCGGCCCGCTGATATGGAGCAGGATCTCCCCCTCAGCCGAGATGACGAAAGTTTCCGGTACGCCCGTCAGTCCGAAATCGAGTCCGCCCTTACCTTCGGGATCGAGCGCGACGGCGGTGAATGGATTACCCAGACGTTCTAGAAAGGCCTCCCCGTTCTCGGTCTTGTCCTTGTAGAGCACACCGATGAGCTGCTCAGGGTGGGTCTCGCCGAGCGCCATCAGGTATTTGTGCTCGGCTTCGCACGGCGCGCACCAGCTGGCGAAGAGATTGACCGCGACCGGCCGGCCGCCGGGGGGAGGGGCGAATGAAATCTCGCCGCCTGACTTCAACTCAAAGATAAAATCCGGGGCGGCCCGGGAGACCCGGTCAAACTCACCCTTGGCCGGATCCAGCATCCGCCAGGCGCCGAGCAGTCCGAACAGGAGAAGCGCTGCGACCGGCAGGGCGAAGATCCAGCGGCCCATGTCAGGCCTCGTCTGCGGTGCCTGGCCCGTGCGCTTCCAGCCGCTTGCGGGCGGCGCGTGCGGCGAGCAGGACTTGCAGCGTAAGGCTGAGGATCAGTAAGACGCCGACCCCGTAGCAGGCCCAGATATAGGCGGCGTTCTTGTCAAATTCGGGCATCGTCAGACGGCCTCCAGTTCACGCGCCCTGAGCCGGGCGAGCCGGCGCTCGCGGATTTCTGTCCGCATGCTGGTCATTACGAGGCCGCCGAATAGCAGGCCGTGGCCGAGTGCGCTGATCAATAGCGGTGTCAGGTAGACGGCGGCCATCTTGGGGCCGTCGGCAGTGATCACGCTGGCATCCTGGTGAAGCGAAGTGAAGAGATCAACTGAGAATTTGATCAGTGGCACGTTGAGGGCACCGACCATGGCAAGGATGGCGCCGGCGCGGGCTGCCTTCTGGCGCGTGTCCATCGCTGCGCGAAGTGCCATATAGCCGAGGAAGAGAAAGAAGAGAAATAGCACGGACATCATCCGGGCATCGTCCCACTGCCACCAGGTGCCCCAGGTCGGCTTGCCCCAGATCGCGCCGGTGGCGAGGCAGACGGCAGTCCAGGTCGCGCCCATCGGGGCGATCGACTTGGCGGCAATATCGGCGAGTTCATGGCGCCAGATGAACCAGACAAAGCTGGCGATCGCGAGCGCGCAATAGCTCGCCATTGCGAGCCAGGCGGCCGGCACGTGCACGAACATCACCCGCATGATGTCCCCGCCCTGATAGGCGTCTGCAGGCACGGTCCAGAGCCCCTGCCAGAGGCCATAGGCGATGCAGGCGGTGCCCGTTGCATAGAAGACGGGCGCCAGCCAGTCCGACAGGCGCATGAACTTGTGCGGGTTGGCAAAATAAGACCACATCTGACTGACCTAGCGCCCCCTCAGTCTGCCGCCAAGCGCAGCGCGGCAGCCATTGCATAGGGCGCAAGCGCGCAGGCAAACAGGGTCGAGGCGCCAAGCCATAGCGGCGCGCCCGAAGACCCCGGCCCGCCAGCCATGGCAAGAGCACCGAAAATCGCCGTTGGTACATAGAGCGGAAGAGCGATCAGTGAGATCAGCAACCCACCCCGTCGCACCGTGGCCGAGAGTGCTGCGCCGACCCCGCCCCAGAAGAAATAGGCGAGGCTGCCGAGAGCGTAGAGACCGGCATTGACCAGCAGGGCCGGGCTCGCCTCTGCCTGGAACATCAGGGCGAGGAGGGGTGAGAAAAGAGCGAGGGGCAGGCCCGCCGACAGCCAGTGCGCCAAAGTCTTCGCCGCAGCAATCGCGGAAACCGGCGCCCCGGCCTGCAGCCAGAGGTCGAGTGTTCCGTCCTCGGCGTCCGCCTGGAAGATGCGCTCCAGGGTAACAAGGCTGGCAAGGGCGAGGGCCACCCAAATGATGCCCGGGCCAACGGCTTTCAGCGTCTCTGCGTCGCTGCCGATACCGAGCGGCACGAGCACGGCGGCGCCGCCCAGAAAGCCGAGCGGCAGGAGTGCGCCGGCCCCGCCCGCCCAGGCTTCGCCCAGCGACTGGCGGAAGGCGCTGAGGATCGGGGCGGCGCTCACAGGAAGAGCTCCAGGCTAGCCCCGAACCCTGCCTCGCCATGGATCGCCGCAATAAGGGCGCCGCCTCTGGCTCGGTGTTCGGCAATCAGGGCATCGACCAGAGAGCGCCCGTCAGCATCAAGAGCGGTATAGGGCTCGTCCAGCAGCCAGACCGGGCGTTCTTCCAGAAGCAGGCGGGCCAGCGCTGTGCGGCGGCGCTGGCCGGCTGAAAGGTAGCGTCCTGCCACGTCCGCGGGCCGGGCCAGGCCGAGGCGATTGAGGGCTGATTCCGGATTGACTACCGATCCCCAGGCCCTGGTCCAGAGCTTGAGGTGGCTGCGAGGGGTTTCCTGCGGCTTCAGCCCTTCCCGGTGGCCGATCCAGTGGTGCGCGCCTGCGCGGGTCACCTGGCCGGCTTCCGGGCGCGTCAGGCCGGCAAGGATCCGCAGCAAGGTCGTCTTCCCAGCACCATTGGCGCCCCGCAAGATCAGCGCTTCGCCGGCTCGCACGCAGAGGCAGATGTCCCGGAACAATATGCTTTCGCCGCGGATCATGCCGAGACCGGCGCCGGTCATCAGAGGAGGTGCCTGCAAGCTCATCGAACCAAGGATAGCCGGTTCCTGCGCGCAGGCAAACGCGGCCTTGTCGCGCGCCCGTGAGCGCCTCGGCAATTGCGCGGTAAGGTTCACGCCTATAAGGGAGCGTCAGATAATCAAGGCGGACCCGCCCCATTCCAGCCCCGGGTGGCCGCACGACAGGAGGCCCAATCATGCCGTCAAAAGACAGCTTCAGATCCAAGAGCACGCTGAACGCAGGCGACAAGACCTACACCTATTACTCGCTGGCCGCGGCCGCGAAGGCCGCAGGTCTTGGCGATGTCTCGCGCCTGCCCGTGTCGCTGAAAGTCCTGCTCGAGAACATGCTGCGGTTTGAAGACGGCGTGACCGTCACCGGAGACGATATCCGTGCCTTCGGTGAGTGGGCCGACAAGGGCGGCCAGAACCCCCGCGAGATCGCCTATCGCCCGGCCCGCGTGCTGATGCAGGATTTCACCGGCGTGCCGGCCGTGGTCGACCTTGCCGCGATGCGCGATGGCATCAAGGCGTTGAAGGGCGATGCCAGAAAGATCAACCCGCTGGTCCCGGTGGACCTTGTCATCGACCATTCGGTAATGATCGACGAGTTCGGTACGCCGCGCGCCTTTCAGGCCAATGTCGATCTCGAATACGAGCGCAACATGGAGCGCTATACTTTCCTCAAGTGGGGCCAGAAGGCGTTCAACAACTTCCGCGTCGTGCCGCCCGGCACCGGCATCTGCCACCAGGTGAACCTTGAATATCTCGCCCAGACGATCTGGACCGCGCCGGACGAGACGGGCGAGCTGGTGGCGTATCCCGACACGCTGGTGGGAACCGATTCGCACACGACCATGGTCAACGGTCTCGCCGTGCTGGGTTGGGGGGTTGGCGGTATCGAGGCAGAAGCGGCGATGCTCGGCCAGCCGGTCTCGATGCTGATCCCGGAAGTCGTTGGCTTCAGGATCACCGGGGCTCTCAGGGAAGGTGTCACCGCGACCGACCTCGTGCTGAAAGTCGTGCAGATGCTGCGCAAGCACGGTGTCGTGAACAAGTTCGTCGAATTCTATGGTGCGGGCCTCGACAATATGCCGCTTGCCGACCGGGCCACGATTGCCAACATGGCCCCGGAATACGGCGCGACCTGCGGTTTCTTCCCGATTGATGACGAGACGATCCGCTACCTGCGCCAGACTGGCCGCGATGAAGGCCGCATTGCGCTCGTGGAGGCCTATGCTAAGCAGAACGGCTTCTGGCGCAACGCCGATTACGCGCCGGTTTATACGTCGACGCTGCACCTCGATCTGGGTGATGTCGTGCCGGCCATCTCCGGTCCGAAACGCCCGCAGGATCACGTTGCGCTCGACAAGGCCGCGACAGTTTTCGGCGATTACATGGCCACCCTGCGCCCGCAGAAATCCGCCGCTGTGGAGGGCCGCGACTGGCACCTCAATGATGGTTCGGTCGTGATCGCCTCGATTACCTCGTGTACGAACACATCCAACCCCTATGTCCTGATCGGCGCGGGACTTCTGGCCCGTAAGGCCCGCGCGCTCGGGCTCACGCGAAAGCCCTGGGTAAAGACCTCGCTTGCCCCCGGATCCCAGGTCGTCTCTGAATACCTGAATGCTGCCGGCCTGCAGCAAGACCTTGACGCGCTCGGCTTCAACCTTGTCGGGTATGGTTGCACGACCTGTATCGGCAATTCAGGCCCTCTCGATCCGGAAATCTCCAGGTCGATCAACGAAAATGATCTCGTCGCGGTCTCGGTGCTTTCGGGCAACCGAAACTTCGAGGGACGCATCAGCCCCGACGTGCGCGCCAACTATCTCGCCTCGCCGCCGCTGGTTGTCGCCTATGCGATTGCCGGCGACATGAACATCGACATCACCAGGGACCCGATTGCCACGGCAGCGGATGGCAAGCCGGTCTACCTCAGGGACATCTGGCCGACGACGAAGGAGATCGCCGACATGGTCCACGACGTTGTCACCCGCGAGATGTTCATTTCCAAGTATGCCGATGTCTTCAAGGGCGACAGCAAATGGCAGGGCGTCGAGACAACCGACGCGGAGACCTATGACTGGCCGGTCAGCTCGACCTATATCCAGAACCCGCCTTATTTCCGCGGCATGTCTCCGGAGAAGGGCGACATCAACCCGATCACCGGGGCGCGCGTTCTTGCGATACTCGGCGACATGATCACGACCGATCACATTTCGCCGGCCGGTTCCTTCAAGGCGTCGAGCCCAGCCGGAAAATACCTGACCGAACGTCAGGTGCCGGTAAAGGATTTCAACTCCTACGGCTCGCGCCGCGGCAACCATGAAGTCATGATGCGCGGGACCTTCGCCAATATCCGCATCCGGAACGAGATGCTGGACGGTGTCGAGGGCGGCTACACGATTGGCCCGGATGGCCAGCAGACATCGATCTATGATGCGGCCATGGCCTGGATCGACCGGGGCGTGCCACTCGTGATCTTTGGCGGGATCGAGTACGGCGCTGGCTCCTCGCGCGACTGGGCGGCAAAAGGCACCAACCTGCTCGGTGTGAAAGCCGTGATCGCCGAGAGCTTCGAGCGCATTCACCGCTCGAATCTCGTCGGCATGGGCGTGATCCCGTTCGAGTTCATGCCGGGCGAGAACCGCAAGACGCTCGGCCTGAAGGGCACTGAGACAGTCGATATAGAGGGCCTCGGCAACGATATCCGTCCGCTCTCGAGCGTGCCCTGCAAGATCACCTATGCCGATGGCAGGGTGAAGACGATCCAGATCAAGTGCCGGATCGATACCGAAATCGAGGTCGACTATGTCAAGCATGGCGGCGTGCTGCACTATGTGCTGCGCGACCTGGCCCGGCCCGCTGATTAAGCGGCTTGACCATACGTCATCCTGATCAAGCCCGCTGCTGCGTTCACGTGCGGCGGGCTTTTTAGCAGCGTCTCACGCGGCTGTGACTGTGCTCAGGCGGCCGGAGCACTTATACACGGCCAAGATGATCCGCATTCTTGCCGCCCTTCTCCTCCTGTCCGGCTTGGCCGCGCCTGTTCAGGCGCAGGGTCCGATGCTGGTCGAGCTGTTTGCGTCCAAGAACTGCCGGGCCTGCCCGGCCGCGTACCGGACTTTGAAACAGGTCGAAGCCGAGCGGGGCGATCAGGTTATTGTCCTGACCTGGGCCGTTGATTACTGGGATTATCTCGGCGGCAAGGAACAGATGGCCCTGCCGGAATCGAAAGAACGCCAGCGCGCCTATGTCGACCGGTTCTCCCTGCGCGGGCCGTATACGCCCCAATCGGTCTATAACGGGCTCGAACAAACGGCTGGTAACAAGCCGACCAAGGTCGGGGCTGCGATCCGGAAAGCCATGGACGTTGAGCCTGCCGGTGTGCGTCTTCAGCGTTCCGGCAAGCGCGTCGTGCTGACCGGTCAGCCGGACGGGCTCGCCGATATCTGGTGGGTCGCCTATCTCGATGCCGGCGACAACAAGACCCGGATGATCAATCCGGTTACGAGTGTACGCCAGATCGGTCCATGGCTTGGCGGCAAGGCGGAAATTGACCTGCCGGACTGCGAGTCGGGATGCGTACTCGTGGTTCAGGAAGCCGGTATGGGCCGCGTGCTCGCGACCCTGCGCCCGGAATAGGCTCAGGCTGGCGGGCGCACGATATCTGCGACGCGCGGCGTATAGTCCGCCCAGTCCGCCGCTGAAAGTTCGAAGGCCCATCCAGCGGTCCTCTGATTGATTGCAGCCGCGCGCTGAGCGCCTTCGCCCGCCTCCACGGCACGCATCGTGATGAAGTAGCCGTCGCGTTCGTGGTAAGCACGCACATCGACCTCCAGCCCGTCATGTGTCTGGGTGATATGGCGGGCAACCGGCTGTGTACGCAAAGTCGAAGCTTGCTTCACGCCGAGCGGCAGGAAGCGGGTTAATGCCAGCGCCGGACCAACGACCGCCACGCGGCTGGCGAGGCGATAGGTCTGGTAGGGCGGAGCAGGGCGGAAGGCGAGGTCACCTGAGCCGATCTCGCGCTGCAGGAACAGGCTCTGACCGTCTGAATCGGTCAGGCGCACGGCAGAGATCGCGTCTTCGGTGATGTCCAGGAAGCCAAGGTCAAGCCAGGCTTCGGAACTGTAGAGTGGCGGCAGATCGCCCGTCACACGGAACCCCATGGTTTCGTCCGGGCGGCGGGCATAGAGGGCATCGCCCTTCCGGCCGGTGATCAGTGCCGCACTCGTTTTACCGTCCGGCCCGATCACTTCCAGCAGCGCTCCGGTGCCGCTCTCGCGCGGATCACCGAGGCCGATGCGGTTCAGCTTCCCGGCATCGGCCGTACTCGGCCGGTCCCAGACCAGGCTTGCCAGCCCGTCTGCCAGCGCGGTGAGCCGGTCCGGGCGGATCGGATATCCATCGGGTGTTCCCAGACGCCAGCCTTCACGGGTTGCCACAAGCCTGTAGCGTTCATCGGCCAGTGTGATCCGGATTTCGCTCGCCTCTCCCCGCGCGGCGTCGAAGTTCGGCAATACCGGGTTCCCGGTGCGATCGCTGGCGGGCAGCACCGCGCTGGCGCCGAGGTGCGAGAGTATGCCGGCGAGGCTCAGCAGGGCCGCGATCGCCGCCAGGATCAGCGTATGACGGGTTCTCTGACTGTCCCGGAGCGCGCTCATGCCGGCCGCCTCCGGGGACGCCTCTGGCGGTGCCATACGAGGATGCCGGTCAGCGCGACCAGAAGAGGGCCGCCCCAGATGTTCAGGGCCTTGAGGTTCGCCTCAAGCCGATCGATGCCGCGCCGGTAGTCGCGCTCGGTTTCCCGCAGGCGCCCGCGCAGGTCGAGAATGTCTTCGCGCAGCAGGGCTAGCTCGTCGCGCTCGGCCTTGCTGTGATCAGCCTCCGGATCGCCTGCAAAGAAGCCCCCGGACCGGCTGGGGTCCTGCAGTTGCGCCAACCTGGCCTGGGCGGTCTGCAGGCGCGATTCGAGCTCTGTCTGCTGCCTGAAATACTGCTCCTCGGCATCCTTGCGCATACGGTCGATTCGGGTCATCGGGCGCAGCGCTGGTGCGCGCGAGCGCAGGCGTGACAGTTCCCCGCCACCCGACAGCGCATCCAAAGCGTTAAGCACCAGCGCGCCATTATCGGCGACCATGAGTCCGCCGCCCTCGACGATGTAGAATTCGTCCGCGATGAAGTCCGCGTCGGCGATGATCACAATCTCCGAAGGCGCTTCGCCGGACCGGATATGCGCCGCGGCCGCCGGACCGTCCGCCTCATCGCCTGCGGGCGCGCCACCGGGGAAGGCGGTGACAAGCCGCCCCGAGATACGCAGCGCGATTGCCAGAGGCTGGGGCAGCCCGCGATACGCCGCCAGAACCTCGGCGGGCGACATATCGCGCGCCGCATCGCCGGCATTGATGAAAGACGGGCTCGGGCCGGTTGTCACCAGCGGGGTGATCGTCACGCCCTCGGGCGGTGTGCCGGGCAGCAGGGCGCCGGGCGCACCGAAATTGACGACGCGCACGAGGTCGGCCGTAATCGGATCCTCGCGGTTTGTCGCAGCCGCCGGAATACCGAGAAATAGCGGATGCGCCAGATCCTCGCGCAGGCCGCGTCCTGTTTCCACCGGTACCGGCAAGGCAAATGCGGCATCTGCGACAGCGTCGGGCGCCATCTCGACGCCCCATGCCCGGCCAAGGCGTCCGAGGCCGGAGCGCGCGAATGCATTGCCCAGCCCGAACATGTCGCCGGTGACGGCCGTCTTGGCGGCGGGGTCCACCAGGAACACAGCCCGGCCGCCGCGGAGCAGGTACTGGTCGATCAGCCATTCCTGCCGGCTCGACAGCGGGGGTGGATGGGCAAGGAGCAAAACGTCCATCCGTGCGGGCAAGGTATCGAAATCCTCCGGCACGGGCTCGATCTCGAAGCTGGCCGCAATCTCCTTCAGCAGCGTGTAGCCGCCTTCGGGGTCAGGCGCGGTCATGCCCGGCAGGGTAGACAGGATACCCACAACCGGCGGCTCCGGATGGTTCAGGCGCGCAATCATCCGTGTCAGGTCATATTCCAGCTTCCCTTCCTGATCGGGCGACAGGAAGGGAAGAATGCGCAGGTCGTCGATCGTGTTGCGGCCGATCAGGCCGAGATAGAGCGGGTCATTGCCATCCGCCGGCAGGGCGGGAATACCGGCGGCCAATGCTTCGTCTTCGGCCTCCGAGAAAGGTGCCGGGTCTATTTCGCGCACCCGCACCCGCCCGCCCGAGGCCGCCTCATATGTCGACAGAAGTTCACGCACCCGCGCCGCATGCGCCTGGATGGCGGGGTAATTCTGCCCGGTCCGCCGGGTATAGACAAAGGTCAGGTCGACCGGCTCGTCAATTTCTTCGAGCGTTACTTTCGTCGCATGCGACAGGGTGTAGAGGCCGCCTTCGGTGAAATCGATGCGCGCGCCGGCTAGCAGTTTCTGTGACGCGATATTACCGGCCAGCAGGATCACAGCGGCGAGCAGGGTGGACAGGACGAGGTAGCGACGCGAATTCATGGCTGCCTCAACCCAGTCTCTGGCGTGAGGCCCAGAGGCAGTTGAGATAGACAAAGGTCGCCGTGAAGCCGGTGAAAAAAGCCACAGTCCGCAGTTCCAGAACGCCTCGCTGGGCGCCCTCAAACTGGCTGATGAAGGAAAAGCGCGCGATGAGCTCTGCAAATCCGGCGCCGAACAGGCTCTGGACCGTGGAGAGCACCAGAGGCCATCCCGCGGCGGTGAACACGAAGGCAATCATCACACTCAGCACAAAGCCCGTGACTTGGCTGTAGGTGAGGGCAGAGACCGCGGCACCGATCGAGAGATAGGCGCCCGCCATCATCAGGCTGACGAAATAGGCAAGCCCGATCGCGGCGTTGTCCGGCGTCCCCAGGAAGTTCACGCTCACCCACATCGGGAAGGTCAGCATCAGGCCGGCGCCGGCAACCGTCCAGGCGGCCAGCAGCTTCCCCAGTACGACACCCGGCAGGCCAACCGGCAGAGAAAGCAGCAATTCATCGGTCCCGCTGGCGCGCTCATCGGCCCATAGGCGCATCGACAGCGCCGGAAGGAAGATCATGTAGAGCCAGGGATGCCAGACAAAAAAAGGCTGCAGGTCAGCCACGCCGGTATCAAAGAAGCGCCCCGCCTCCCAGGTGAACAGGCCGAGCGCCAGCAGGAATACCGCCAGATAAACATAGGCTGTAGGCGTCGAGAAATAGGCGCTGAGCTCGCGCCGGTAGATTGCGGAAAAGCCACTCATCTGGCGTTTCAAATAGCCGTTCACCGTGTCGCATCCTCGGCCTGGTCGGTCAGGCGGGCGAAGGCCGCCTCCAGCGTTCCGTCTTCGGACCGGCGCGCAAGTCCGGCCGGCGTATCGTCGGCAATGATCCGGCCACGGTCGATCAGTACCACCCGGTGGCACATCGCCGGCACTTCAGTAAGCGTATGCGTGGAAATGATGATCGCCTTTGACGGCGCCATTCGTGCGATCAGTGCCCGCACGGCGCGTTTCTGATTGGGATCGAGGCCATCCGTCGGCTCGTCGAGAACCAGAACGGGCGGATCATGCAGGATTGCGCCGGCAAGGCCGACACGGCGTCGATAGCCCTTGGACAGATCTGCAATCCGCTGATGCGTCACGCTGGATATCCGGGCGTCGGCGATCGACCGGTCAATGGCATCGCTGCGGTGCCTGCGGGGCAGGCGGCGTACCTCTGCCAGGAAGCGCAGGAATTCGGGCGGTGTCATGTCTTCGTAGAGGGGGGCACCTTCCGGCAGGTAGCCCAGTGCCGCCTGCGCCCCGTTCCGGTCCGTAAGAATCGACCTGCCAACGATCAGGGCGTCGCCTGCATCCGGCTCCAGCACGCCGGCAATCATCCGCATCGTTGTCGATTTGCCCGCGCCGTTCGGGCCAAGGAAGCCCAGGACGGTGCCTTTCTCAACCGTAAACGACACGCCGCGCACAGCGTGCTTTGCCCCATAGGATTTTTCGAGCGCTCTGACGTCCAGCATGCCTTGCGGGGTGCCTCACCTTGTCGCCCTTGCTGATAAACCGCCTGGCTTGCCGCTTCCAGTGCGCGGCTGTGAAGATTATGCGCCGTTCAGGCGGCAAACCGCGCAACCTCCTCGATCAGGCATTTTGCGGCGACGTCGACGATCTTCCCGCCATCTTCGGCATTCGACTGCGTCGGGTCGGAGCCGATGCGGCCATCCGGGAAGTCGCGGCGATAGCGGACGGCGTCGCTGATCGTGCCGCTCGGGGCGATCTTGGGGCTCATCGGCGTGTGCTGGCGCTCGCGGTCAGGATAGGCCCAGTAGGTCACCGAGACCTCTGAGGCCGTGGCATGGCTGCCATGGCCATGCGGATAGAGCTGGTTGCAGATCGCCATCACTTCTTTGTAGTCCCACCAGTCGCGCCGCTTCAGCGCCAGGTCCGGCCGGTTGTCCGCGCCTTTCGGGTCATAACTGCGGCGGGCGTGAATCTCGGCAAACGCCGCTTCGATGGTGGAGATGTTACCGCCATGCCCGTTGAACCAGAGCACGCGCTCAAAGCCGTGGCGCACAAGGCTCTCGGTCCAGTCCGCCATCGCCGCCATCATTGTGGAAGGGCGCAGCGTGATTGTGCCGGGAAAGCCAAGATGGTGCTGAGCGCAGCCGACATTGAACGTCGGCCCGACGAGGATGTCGTCCGGAGCAAGGCTCTCGGCATGGTTGGCGATGATTTCCGGGCACAGCGCGTCCGTACCAATAAACCCATTCGGTCCGTGCTGCTCGAACGAGCCGATGGGGATGACGATGGTCTTGGATTTTTTCAGCCACGCTTCGATGTCCGGCCAGGTCGAGACGGGAAGGCGCATGGGTCAGTCCTTTCTGGGGCCTAGGCGGCGCGTGATGTGACCCATCTTCCGTCCGGGCCGGGCTTCGCGCTTGCCATAAAGGGTCAATGTGTCCTGAGGGCCGAGGCTGGCGGGGCTCACAAGCCCCGCCTCGCCGATAAGGTTTATCATCTCGGCATCAAACAGCCGCCGCGTGTCACCGAGCGGCCAGCCAGCGACGCAGCGCATGTGCTGTTCGAACTGGCCGGTCTGGCAGGCCTCTTCTGTCCAGTGCCCTGAATTGTGGACGCGCGGCGCAAACTCGTTGGCCAGCAGCCTGCCGTCAGGCAGTACGAAGAATTCCAGCGTCAGCACACCGATATGGCCGAGGGCTGCCGCCAGCTTTTCCGCCTTGGCGCGCGCCTCGTCCTGAATGGCTTCCGGCAGGCCTGAGGGCACGGTCGAGACCGACAGGATGCCATCCTTGTGCAGATTGCGCGGCGGCGCCCAGGTCCGCATCTCGCCACGGGCCGAGCGTGCGACAATCACCGAAATCTCGCACTCGAAACCGATGGCAGCTTCCAGAATGGAGGGCGCGCCGCCGATCTGTCTCCAGGCTGCTTCAGCGTCCTCAGGCGAGCGGATCCAGGCCTGGCCCTTGCCGTCATACCCCTCGCGCCGTGTCTTCAGCACGCCCCTGCCGCCCACTGCCTTCAGCGCAGCGATGAGATCTTGCGGCCCGTCGACCGGCTCGAAGGGCGCGGTGGCAATGCCCTGCGCGTTCAGGAAGGTTTTCTCTGTGTGGCGGTCCTGAGACACGGTCAGCGAGGCTGCCCCGGGGCGAACCGGCGTGCCTGCCGCCTCGATCGCCCCGATTGTCGTTACGGGAACATTCTCAAACTCCAGCGTGACCGCATCACAGGCGCGCGCAAAGGCTGCCAGCGCGTCGGCGTCATCCCAGGCCGCCGACCAGGCGCCCGCTGACACCCGTCCGGCCGGCGGGTCATCCTCGGGGGAATAGATCAGGACATCGAAGCCCAGCTTCGCCCCGGCCGCCGCCAGCATCCTGCCGAGCTGACCGCCTCCGAGGATCCCAATCGCCGCGCCGGGCCGGAGCGGCGTCATCCTTCCGGAGCCTCTTTGACACCCGCTGTCTGTGCCGCGCGGAAGGCGTCGAGCCTGGCGGCGACATCTGCGTCTTCAAGCGCGATGATAGAGGCTGCCAGGATGCCCGCATTCGCTGCCCCTGCCTCGCCAATCGCCAGGGTGCCAACAGGAACGCCCTTCGGCATCTGGACGATGGACAGGAGGCTATCGAGCCCCTTCAGGGCCCTCGACTCAACCGGCACGCCGAGCACGGGCAGGCAGGTCATCGATGCCGCCATGCCCGGAAGATGGGCGGCGCCGCCCGCGCCGGCAATGATGACCTTTAAGCCGCGCGCCTTTGCGCCTGTCGCATAAGCCACCAGCCTTGCCGGTGTGCGGTGGGCGGACACGATTCGTGCTTCAAAGGGGACGCCCATCGTATCCAGCATCCGCGCGGCCTCCTGCATGACCGGCCAGTCGGACTGGCTGCCCATGATAATGCCTACGACCGGGGTCTTGCCCGCCACCATGTTCGCCTCGCTGCTGGAGATAGGTCACCTTAGTGCGATGGCCGGAAAAGTGGAACCCGGTTTTCAGCTTCCCGTTTCTCCCGACAGGCGAAATGTGTCCAAGCCTCTACAGAGGTCACGTTTCAGGCTATGATCAGGCCATGGCGAAAGACTTCCCCCGCGCGGATGCCGACGCGTACCAGGCGCTGATGGATGCGCTGGGCGTCGATTTTTCGCGACTGGACCGGCGGACCCGGGCGGCGATCGAGGCCCTCAGCGAGGAGGTCCTGGCGCTTCGCGACGAGGCGGCAGACCTGCGCTCTGCCCTCTCCGAGGCCGAACTGCTCGCCGATAATGACACTTTAACACCGGTGTTCAACCGCCGCGCCTTCGAGCGCGAGGTGCGCCGTGAGATCGCCCTATCCGGGCGCTTCCAGACGCCGCTGTCGCTGATCTTCATTGACCTCGACAATTTCAAGCTCGTCAATGACATCTACGGCCATGCTGCGGGTGACGGCGTGCTGATCAAAGTCGCCTCGATCCTGATGGAGCGTACGCGTGAGACCGACATTGTCGGCCGCCTCGGAGGGGACGAATTCGGTGTCGTGCTCGCTCAGGCCAGTTTCGAGGACACCCGGCGTAAGGCGGCCCAGCTGGCTGAGGCCATCGATGCCCTGGAAGTGCATGATGAGGCTGACCCCTCCCTTCCCGTGGTGCGGATCGGCGCTTCCTGCGGGATTGTCGAATGGCAGAACGGCCAGAACGCCGCTGCCCTGATTGCCCGCGCCGATCAGGCCATGTTCGTGGAAAAATCGCGGCGCAAGGCCTCGGGCCGCGCCGTTCGTTAATTCGGGCGCTGGTGAGAGCCCAGATGCTGGCCCAGATAAGGGCCGTCATCGTTCAGACACGCATCACGGGTTAAGCATGACTTTATCTGCAACCTATGGCATGCTGCCGGGCGGGCCCCTCCGGGCCCGTGCTGTAAGAGAGGAGACTGCCTATGTCGCTCAATGGTCGGATCAGTGAACTGGCGGCGAAACACCGCCAGCTGGACGAGCAGATTGCTGCTGAACAGAAGCGCCCTTCCGGTAATGATCTCACGATAAGTGATCTGAAGCGACAGAAACTGAGGATTAAGGAGGAACTGCGACACCTGAAGGCGAGCTGACGCCGCCTGCCCTCTGGCCCGTATCTTGCGGACCGGCCGGGACACGTTAAGTGACCTCAGCCTGCCGGAGGCCGGACCATGACCCCTGACCTGAACCTGCGCGGCCTGCCGCCTGCCCATTGGCTCGGCTATGGCTGAGCCCGTCACCCTTGTGCTTGGTCTCGGCCGCGAAGTCGGCGATGCCATCGCGCGCACGTTTCTTGAGGCTGGCCACCGCGTGCTGGTGGCCGATGCTTCGGCTGAAAGGCTGGAAGCGGCCAGCGATGCGCTGGGCGAGGACGTGGCCGCTTATCACGGCGAGCTTTATTCCCGCCTCGGGCTGCGCAATGCCATCACGGCCGCCCTTGAAGCCTTTGGCCGTATAGACAATGCCGTCATCATCCCGGAAATCGAAGACGGCGATCACCTGCTCGATTTTGCGCAGGAAAAATTCGAGAAGGCCCTCGCCCGTTCCGCCCGCGGCGCGGCGCTTGGCCTGCGTGTGATCGCTGAGCGCCTGCTCGAACAGGAAGACCTGCCTGAGGCGGGTGCCGAGCGGATACGCCAGAAGGGCACCATTACCTTCGTGCTCGGCTATGCTGCGATCGCCTCCATGCCCGGCCGCTTCACCGAAAGCGTCGGCCAGCATGCGATCCTCGGCGTGATGAAGGCCGGCGCGCTCGAACTTGCCGAGCACGCAATTCGTGTGAATGCCGTTGTCGCCATCCGCCCGCGCGAGGAGCGCGCCGAAAGCTGGACCACCCGCCGCGTACCCCTTGGCCGCGCCGCCCTCGCAGACGAAATCGCCGAGGCCGTAGGCTATATCGCCTCGCCGCAAGCCGCCTACTTCACCGGCCAGAGCCTCATCCTCGATGGCGGGCGCTCAACCCTGTCGGGCGTGCTGGACTAGGCTCAGGGCGATCGGTTGGCAGGCCGGGACGGTTGAACCCTAAGCCGGCGACAAAGCCGACACTTTGCCGCCTTCGATCCTGGCACTGAAACTCGCCGCAATCAGCACGCCGGACTCTGCCGTGTAGATCGTCTCCATCTTGTGGAACGAGGCTTTCGCTTCTTCCGCCGTTAGCGTCACAAGCGTGTAACCATTGCCAAACGGATCGTGCCAGATCACCTCGTCATTGACGTTCGCGATCTGGGTGCCGAGGTCAGGCACGGCCTTAACATAAGCGCCCATGCCGGGCGAGCTTACCGAGGTGCAGGCAAACTCCACGCCCCGGCGCGTCCCCGAGGCATCGCGCAGCTCGTTCGCCCAGGCCGTATGCGTATCGCCGGTCAGGGTTACGAGCCGTGCGCCGGCAGCCGCGACGTCGGCATACAGGCGCTCGCGCGCAGCCGGATAGCCGTCCCAGGCGTCGAGGTTGAACGGCACGCCCAGTGCCGTGAACGGAATAAAGGACAGCACTTCCGGACGGTCCTGCGCCGCCACCTGTTCCGGCGTCAGCGTCCTGGTGAAGTCCGGAAGCCTGACGCGCGCCATGATCACCTGATTGGCCAGAACCTGCCAGGCTGCTCCGGATTGCACCGAAGCCGCCAGCTCGCCCGCCAGCCAGGCCTCCTGCTCCGCGCCCAGCATTGTCCGCGCCGGGTCGCCCGCCGATTGCAGCGTTGCCATCACCCGCGCACCGATTTCGGGCGGCGTTACGGCGCCGGCCAGCGCCGTTGCCCAGTCAAGCGGCTCAGACCGCCCGGTCAGGCGCGATTCCAGCGCATGGATTGTGGCGACATTGCCGAACCGGAACGTGCGCCAGACGGCCGATGTCACGTCCCCGGCCGTCGGCTCGCGTACCGGCATCCATTCGAAATAGGCCTGAACCGCGCGCATCTTGCGCTCGCTCCAGTCTCCCTCGCCTTTGTCCGGATTGTGATTTTCGGCGCCGGTGCGATAGGAATCATTGGTGCTTTCATGGTCGTCCCAGGTGCAGATCCAGGGCGCGGCCGCGTGAGCCGCCTGCAGGCCGGGGTCGGTCTTGTACTGGGCATGCCGGCGGCGATAATCCGCCAGAGAAATGATCTCCGTGGGCGGATCGTGTGGCCGGCCAAGCTTCTCGGCAATGTCGCCGCCATAGCCGTCAGTGCCATACTCATAGATATAGTCACCGAGATGCACGATCGCGTCGAGGTCCGGCGTCGCGGCCAGGGCAGCATATGCGCTGAACAGGCCGAACTGCCAGTTGGAGCAGGACACCACACCCAGTTTTACCGGCGCTGTGCCGTCGGCGGCCGGCGTACGCGTGCGCCCCTCGGGCGAGATCACGTCGCCGCCCCCGGCCCTGGCCTTGAAGCGATAGGTATAGGCCGTCGCGGGCTTCAGCCCGGTCGCATCGACTTTTACCGTATAGTCTCGCGCCGCCGAGGTAACGACCTCGCCGGCCGCTGCCGGTACCGGGCTGCCGGCCTCGGAGATTTCCCAGGCCACGGTGACCGGTCCGGCCCCGGCAAGCGGGGTTATACGGGTCCAGAGGATGATGGCGCCGGGCAGGGGATCGCCCGAGGCCACCCCGTGCAGGAAGGCGAGTTCGCCCTGAAATCCTTCGGCCTCAGCCGGCGACGTCTTGCAGGCTGCCAGCGCCATCGTGCCGAGGGCCGCGCCGCCCAGAAGTCCGCGCCTTGTCACCCGTGTCATCTTCAGTTCTCCAGCAGATTTGCCGCCTTATGGCGCGGTCATGTGAAGCCAGCATGACGAAGTGCGCGCGCTTCGTCTATAAGCCTGCGATGAGCCGGATCGAAATCCTTGCCCAACCCGAAGACGCTGGCCAGCGCCTTGACGCCTTTCTCGCAGCAAAGGCGGGCGAGCTGTCGCGCACCCGCGCAAGGACGCTGATCGAGGAAGGCGCCGTCACGGTTGATGGCCGGAAAGAGGCAAGTCCCCGCGCGCAGGTCAGGCCCGGGGGCGTCTATGTTGTCGCCTTGCCCGCCCCGGTCGCGGCCGCGCCCCAGGCCGAGGCGATCGCGCTCGACATCGTCTTCGAGGATGCCCATCTCATCGTGCTCAACAAGCCAGCCGGCATGGCGGTCCACCCCGCACCCGGCAGCGAGGACGGCACGCTGGTCAACGCCCTCCTGCATCACTGTAAGGGCCAGCTCTCCGGCATCGGCGGCGTCGAGCGTCCCGGCATCGTCCACCGCATTGACAAGCTGACCAGCGGGCTGCTGGTCACGGCAAAGACCGAGGCCGCCCATACCGGTCTTGCTGCCCTGTTCGCGCATCATGACATCGAGCGTGTGTATGTGGCCGTCACGCGCGGCGCCCCGCGCCCCCTCTCAGGCACGGTCGATGCCGCCATCGCCCGCTCGCAGACCGACCGCAAGAAGATGTCCGTTCACAGAAATCCGGATAGCCCTGCCGCCCGCCGGGCCGTTACCCATTACAGGGTCAGCGAGACATTCGGGCTGCGTGACAAGCACACCCGCGCCCCGGCTGCCGCCCTCATCGCGTGCCAGCTGGAAACCGGCCGCACGCATCAGATCCGCGTGCACATGGCGCATATCGGCGCGCCGATTCTGGGCGATCCGGTCTATGGCCGCGCCGGCCTCACCGCGCTCGGCTCGGGGGAAGGGCACGCCGCCGCCCTGGCCAGCGTCAAGGCCATGGCCCGCCAGGCCCTGCACGCCGCCGTTCTCGGCTTCGTCCACCCGGTCACCGGGAAGACGCATTCTTTCGAAGCGCCGCTGCCGGACGACATGGCCGACCTGATTGCCGCGCTCAGGCGGCTGCCGAAAGACGAGCCTATGCGATCTGATCGCATCCGATCGTCTTGACCCTAGCGCGACCCGCTGGTCGATTTCGCCGGCGCATCGGCCGTCACAAGGGGCTCGAAGCGTAAAGTGCGGGTACTCAGCGTGACCTTGCCGATCCTGTCGGTATCGGCGACGATCTTCACCGGGACATGCGCGCCATTTTCGAGCGGGGCGAGATACATCCTCAGCGGACCTTCGATGCCGGTCAGGGTGTCATTGTTGGTCTCACCTTTCTTGTAGCCGGCCACCTTATCCATGGTCACATGGCACTCGATCGCCTCACCCGACCAGCCCTTCGTCTTTACCTTGACCCTCCCCGTGCCCGCACGCTTCAGGTGAAGGTAAGTCAGCTGGCGCCCGTCAAACACCCGGATCGGACCCCCGCAGGCATCGGTGCCCGCGGGGCGCGGCTCAAGCGCAAAGGTGATCAGCGCTGTCAGCGGATCATTCGTCAGCACGACCTGCTCTGCCGTCGCCGCCGGGTCTCCGAGATTGCCGAACTTCGGCTTTGCCGTCATCGAGAAGCCGGTATCGGTTATCGCCAGCTCGACGCGGCGGTTCTTTTTTCCATCCTTATTCTGCGAGATGTACTTTGATGTCCGGAGGCCCTTGCTGGTGGTCTTGCCCTCGGCGGTCAGGTTCATGTCATAATTGACGAACACATCGGCGAGGCCGGTCGTGCGCACGCGCGACTTTATGGCATAGCTGTCGGGCAGCATGTCCACGATGAAGCTCGCCCGCCCGGTGGCCGGCAGGATGAATACCATGGCGTTGGCGTCGAGCTCATAGACCATGCGTGTCGGCGCGCCGGCCTTGATGCTGGCCAGGACAGCCGGCGCGGCCGTCTGGGGCGTCTGGGCTACGGAAGCCCCAAGCAGGGCAAGCGAGGCGGCGGCGAGGAGGAGGCTGCGCTTCATCTGGTCCTGTCATCCTTTTCGGGTAAGGCGGGCCTTCGGGCAGCCCATGTCTAATTCGCCCTGTCCCAACGCCGCCTGAACAGCTTTGCCGCAGTCTTGCCCCATTCGTATTTCCCTGCCTACTGATATCGATGACAGGCGGCGGCCGTCAGCCCTCAGGGCTGCCTGCCCGCCCTGAATCGCCCCGGTTGACACGAGGCGCCTGCAGACTGTACACGCGCGCCTTCAGTTCAGACACGTCTTTTTATCCGGAGCGAGGCCCATGTCCCGCGAATGCGAACTTACTGGCACGAAGCCGATGGTCGGCCACATTGTCAGCCACTCCCAGATCAAGACCAAGCGGCGCTACCTGCCCAATCTGGTGCAGGTGACCCTGCACTCAGAAGCGCTTGATCAGGCCTTCAAGCTTCGCATCGCTGCCAAGGCCCTGCGTACGGTTGACAAGCTCGGCGGTCTCGATGCGTTTCTCGCCAAGGCGAAAGATGACGCGCTTTCGGATAAGGCATTGAAAATAAAGCGCGATATCGCCAAGAAGGCGGTCGCCGCTTAAGCAGCGGCCTGCCCCTGACATAGAAACGCCGGGCCTTGAAGGCGCGGCGTTCTGCATTTCAGGCCGCAATTGCGACAGGGGACGAAGCGTGCGAGTGCAGGCGGGTCCTGTTTGAGGAGTTGCGTCCATGCGCCCTGCCCTCCTTGCCGCCGCGGCCCTCTTGCTCTCTGGCTGCGCCCCGGCGCTGCCGACGGAGGCCGAAGCGAGCCAGAAGGTGACGGTCTTCACCAACGGCACGATCTATACCGGCCTGTCCGACCCCGCGACCGGCGCGCCGGCGACCGCCAGCGGCGTGGTGGTCGGCGAGGACGGGCGCATCATCGCCGCCATCTCTGACCTGGCGGCGGACTGGCGCGGGCAGGAGGTCAGCCTCGTCGATCTCGGGGGCGCCTTCCTCTATCCGGGCTTTACCGATTCCCACGTCCACCTCAGCGGCGTTGGCGAGCGCGAACTGACCCTCAACCTCGAAGGCACCGCCTCGGTCGCCGCGCTCGTCAGCCGCGTCGAGGCCGAACTCGAAGGCAAGCCGGAAGGCACTGTCCTCGTCGGGCGCGGCTGGATTGAAACCGGTTGGCCGGAGGCCCGCATGCCGGTGGCCGCCGATCTGGACGGCGTTACCGGCGCGCGCAAGGTCATGCTGATCCGTTCGGACGGCCACGCCCTCGTCGCCAACTCAGCCGCTCTTGCTGCTGCCGGTATCACGGATGCCACGCCAGATCCCGTGGGCGGAAAGATCGAGCGCGATGCGACGGGCAAGGCGACCGGCATCCTGATCGACCATGCAATGACGCTCGTCGGGTCTCTGGCCGCGGAGCCCGATGACGCCGCTGTCTCCCTCGCCCTCGAAACTGGTGCGAGGCTTTATGCCTCGCGCGGCTGGACTGGGGGGCACAATATGAGCGTCACCGCCCGTGAAGCCCCCCTGATGGCGGCGCTGGACGGGGAAGGGCGCCTGCCGCTGCGTCTCTACAACGCCTACGACTCCAGCGCGTTCGACATCGCCGAAGGCCGCCAGCACGAGACAGACACAATCATCAACCGCGCCGTCAAACTCTACATGGACGGCGCCCTCGGCAGCCGCGGCGCGCAGTTGCTTCAGCCCTATTCCGATCGTCCGGACTCTTCCGGTCTTTCCCTCCTCGATGATGAAAGCCTCGCCGCCCTGATGGCCCGCGCCAAGTCGGCGAACGTCCAGCTCGCCATCCACGCCATTGGCGACCTCGCCAACCGGCGCATCCTCGAAGCCTTCGAAACCGGCGGCTATGACGCGTCGCTGCGCTGGCGGATCGAGCATACCCAGGTGCTCCACCCGGACGACATCGCCCGCTTGGCTGCCGCCGGTCTTATCGCCTCGATGCAGCCCAGCCATGCCATCGGCGACCTGAAATTCGCACCTGCCCGCCTCGGATTGGACCGCCTGCGCGGTGCCTATGCCTGGGCAAGCCTCCTGGAAGCCGGCGCCGTCATCGCTGGCGGCTCGGATGCGCCCGTCGAAGTCGGCTCGCCGCTGATCGAGTTCTATGCTGCTGTTGCCCGCAAGGACCTGACCGGTTTCACCGGCGAAGGCTGGCACCCGGAAGAGGTGGTCACCCGCGCGCAGGCCCTCGCCCTGTTCACCAGCGGCCCCGCCTTCGCCAGCTTCCGAGAAGCTGATCTCGGCACCATCGAGCCCGGCAAGCTCGCGGACTTCTCGGTCTTCGACCGCGATTTGATGACGGTGCCGGAAGGGGACATCCTGAAAACCGAGCCGGTCATGACCGTGATTGGCGGCGAGATCGTCTGGCGCCGCTAGCGCGCTGGCATTCCGGCAAGACAGCGCCCGTCAGGGAGCGGGTATCCCATGCCGGTCATCCCGCATGGCCGGCCTGGCTGCCCTCGCATTTGCCGTCGCAGCCGCCGGCGCGGGTCCGCCGCCGTCTGGGTCGGTGATGCAGGCGGCGGCAACGCGCCGGAGCCGTCCGGGCAGATTTTCCGCAAGCCCTGAGGAGCCGGGCATTTCCCTTACGTCGCACTATGCGCGGGACGATCGCGTGCTAGAACCCAGACTCTCCCCGTTTCCCTTCCGCGACGAGCCCAGCAAAGCCATGACCACGATGACGTCCACCGACACGCTCGAAGGCCTGAAACCGACCGAGAAGCTGAACCTGAAAAAGCTCTTCGGCCTGGAGACCTCCATGGTCGTGCACGGCTTCAAGACACGCACCGAGTACGTGCCCGAAATCGACCCGTCCTACCGTTTCGACCCGCAGACCACGCTCGCCATTCTTGCCGGCTTTGAGCATAACCGCCGCGTCATGGTGCAGGGCTATCACGGCACCGGCAAGTCCACCCATATTGAGCAGGTCGCCGCCCGCCTCAACTGGCCGATGATCCGGGTGAACCTCGACTCGCATGTCAGCCGGATCGATATGGTCGGAAAGGATGCCATCGTCCTGAAGGATGGTAAACAGGTCACCGAGTTCCGTGAGGGCATTCTTCCCTGGGCCCTGCAGCGCCCTGTCGCCATCGTTTTTGACGAATATGATGCCGGCCGCCCAGACGTGATGTTCGTAATCCAGCGTGTGCTGGAAAGCTCGGGCAAGCTCACCCTGCTCGACCAGAACCGCGTCATCTCGCCAAACCCCTACTTCCGCCTTTTCGCCACCACCAACACGGTCGGCCTCGGCGATACGACCGGCCTCTATCACGGCACCCAGCAGCTCAACCAGGGCCAGATGGACCGGTGGAGCATCGTCACGACGCTGAACTATCTTGCCCACGATGCCGAAGTCGATATCGTCAAATCCAAGTCAACCGGTGCGGACGAAGCGACCCTCTCCAAGATGGTCACCCTGGCTGACCTGACCCGGAACGCTTTCATGGCCGGCGACCTGTCGACCGTCATGAGCCCGCGCACAGTCATCACCTGGGCCGAAAACTTTGCCATCTTCGGTGATCTCGGGCATGCCTTCCGGATGACATTTCTCAACAAGTGCGACGAACTCGAACGTCCCCTTGTCGCTGAGATGTACCAGCGCTGCTTTGGCACCGAGCTGCCTGAAAGCGCCCTGATGGTGAAAGTCGCCTAGGGCAGGGTCCCGGGCTCGGCGGATCATGGCAAAGGACACCTCCCCTCAGGAACTCTTCAAGGCCGCCCTCGCCGTCACGACCAAGGCGATGAGCGCAGAGCGCGAGCTTGAGATCGGCTTCGGCAATGATGCCGGCGACCAGGGCGACCGGCTCATCCTGCGCCCGCCACCGGTCGAGATCAGCGCTGAGCTTGCCGCCCGGATCCGCGGCGAAGCCGATGCCCTGGCGCTGCGCCGGGCCCATCATGACGCAGCCGCCCACCTCGCCAACCGTCCGCAGGGCGATCTGGCTCGGCGCGTCTATGAAGGCGCCGAGACGGCTCGTATTGAAAGCCTCGGGGCCAATGCCATGCTCGGCACAGCCGGTAATCTTGCTGCGGCGCTGGACTTCCGCTGCCGCTCGACGAACTTCGGCAACGGTTCCGAAGACCCGGAAGCCATCCTTGCGCCCGCCCTTGAATTCCTGCTTCGAGAGCGTCTCACCGGCCGTGCGCTGCCCGAAAGCGCCGAGCGCGTCGCCGCGGTCTGGCGCGAAAAAGTCGAGGCCCGGGCGGGCAAGGCCCTTGAGGGGCTGATCGCCCAGCTTCACGATCAGCCCGCCTTCGCCAGGACCATTCGCTCGATCATCCGGGACCTGACGGCTTCCGATACGCCCGGTGAGGATGCCGCGACCGATCAGCAGGAGAATACCGAACAGCAGCAGGACAGCGAAACACAGACCGGCGACGACGATACGTCGACGGAAGAGCAGATGGGCGCTTCCGCCGAGCAGATGGAGGCTGGCGAAACCGAAGATATCGAAGGTGACGAGGCTAACGTCTCGGTCGACCAGGATGCGGATTTCGATTCCGACGACACGCCCGATGAGCAGGACGAGGGCTCTAAGCCGCTTCGCCCGAATTATCAGTCGGGAGATGAGCGTGACCGCTTTGTCTATTCCGTATTCACCCGGTCGCATGACGAGATTGCCAATGCCCAGGACCTCTGCGACGCCGAAGAGCTCACCCGGCTGCGTGCGTATCTCGATCACCAGCTGCAGGGCCTTCAGGGCGCCGTCGCCAAGCTCGCCAACAGGCTTCAGCGTCGCCTGATGGCTCAGCAGAACCGTTCCTGGTCATTCGATCTTGAAGAGGGCGTGCTCGATACTGCGCGCCTCACCCGTGTCATCACCGATCCCACCGCGCCCCTCTCCTTCAAGCAGGAGGATGATACTAAGTTCCGCGACACAATCGTGACGCTGCTGCTCGACAATTCCGGCTCGATGCGTGGTCGCCCGATCATGGTTGCTGCTCTGTGTGCGGATATCCTCGCCCGCACGCTGGAGCGCTGTGCGGTGAAAACCGAGATCCTCGGCTTCACCACTAAGGCGTGGAAAGGCGGGCTCAGCCGCGAGGACTGGGTCAAGGCCGGCAAGCCGCAAGGGCCGGGACGGCTCAACGATATCCGCCACATCATATACAAGGGCGCCGACATGCCCTGGCGCCGGGCCCGCCGCAATCTGGGCCTGATGATGCGCGAGGGCCTGCTGAAGGAGAACATTGACGGTGAGGCCCTGCTCTGGGCGCATGACCGGATGCTCGCCCGGCCCGAACAGCGCAAGATCCTGATGGTCATCTCGGACGGCGCGCCGGTCGATGATTCCACACTCAATGTCAATATCGGTAATTATCTTGAACGCCACCTTCGGCAGGTGATCGACGAGATCGAAAACCGGTCGCCGGTGGAGCTGATCGCGATTGGCATCGGGCATGATGTCACGCGCTATTACAAGCGTGCTGTCACGATCGTGGACGCCGAACAGCTTGGCGGTGCAATGACAGAGCAGCTCGCCAGCCTCTTCGACGAACACCCCGTCAATCCCGCCGCTATGGCGATCCCTCCGCTCACGGATAGAACCATAAAGGGCGCTGTCTCCGGAGCCTCCGCCGGAGCCCCCAGCTATGGCAAGAAAGTCGGGCTTGGGAGAGACGTGAAGACCACGACGCTGCAAGCCGTAAAGCCGCCTGGCAGAAAGTAGGCCGCCTTCGCCCTCTCCTGTGGAGCGTGAAAGGGGGGTATTTCTGACCAGGGGGAAGGTGAGACTCTTCGCCCGGCGTTACATACAGCCTGCCAGAACAGGTACGCAGCTTGCGCTATGCGCAAGCCCTTCCGCGGTCCCGATCCGGACAAATCGGCGGCAGAGCATACCGGCGCCCTGAGCTCTGGAGCTGCGCCGCACTGGAGGTGGCTATGCTGCGCCGTCTGCTCCGGGCCTGTGGGCGGCAGGCGTTCGCGCCTATCGCGGAAGAGGCAGGCAAGCTGCGCACCGCGGCCACTGCCACGGCACGCCGCTCCATCCACCCGCTCGCGGCCGGCCCTATCCAACTTCCTCCAGCCGGGCCCGCCGCCGTGGCGGGCGATATGGCCAGCCAGTGCGTTCAGCTATTCGCGTGACGATGCGACCGCGTGCCCGGTCCGCTGCAGTACCGCAACCCTGCCTGCGTCGATGCCGTCGGGGAGCAGCCGGATCAGCTTGGTCAGTTCGGCGTTGAGCACACGGCAATTATCCCGATCGTCACGCTGTTCGCCGCGCGTCTGCCGGGGACCTAGGCGTGCTGCGCCCTCCGGCTCAAGGAAGCGAGGTGTATTCTGCTCGGAGCCGTACCCGAAGAGATCATCGCTCATGTCCGACCCGCCTTTTCGTCAATTCCGCTGGTACCCTGACGGGCTTCCAGCGCCGCCGCCACATCATCCAGGCTGACCCCCCGCGACCGGAGCGCCACGAAGACATGGTAGAGGACATCGGCGGCTTCACTCGCCACCCGGGCGTCGCTTTCTGCGGATACTGCTCCGGCCAGCTCGCCGCCCTCTTCGGCGACCTTCGCCGCACAGGCGCCCGGCCCCCTGGCCAGCAGCTTCGCCGTCCAGCTCTTGCCCGCATCACCCTCGGCGGCGCGCGCATCAATCGTGCCGGCGAGATGGGCAAGCGCCGCGGCGAGCCGGGCAGGTGAGGCAAGGGCGGTCATGGGGCGGTCTCCTGTGGTATACCATTTAGCGTTCCGCAGCGTCCGCGTCATCCGGCCAAGCTTGACGAACGCCGCGTAAGAGGTCCAGCTTTGCCGCAAACGGAGGATGCCCCCATGAAAGACCGCGTTTCAATCATGATGCTCGAGGACGGAGTGGCGGATGTGCGCCTGATCCGCGCTGACAAGATGAATGCCCTCGATCCCGCGATGTTCGCCGGCATTGCCGAGGCGATTGCGCAGCTCGGGCAAATAAGGGGCCTGCGCGCGGTGGTCCTGTCCGGCGAGGGCCGGGCCTTTTGCGCCGGGCTTGACCTTTCTTCCATGGCCCAGCCGGGCGATGGCAAGAAACAGGGAGAAGGTGCCACCGGCAGTCTTGGCAGCCGCAGCCATGGCATGGCTAACCTCGCCCAGCATGTCGCCTGGGGCTGGCGCGAACTGCCGGTGCCGGTAATCGCGGCAGTTCACGGCATCGCATTTGGCGGCGGATTCCAGATCATGTCTGGTGCCGATATCCGGATCATCCATCCGGATACGCGCTGCGCCATCATGGAGATGAAGTGGGGACTCGTGCCGGACATGGCAGGGTTCCCGCTCTGGCGCGGCAATGTCCGCGACGATGTGATCCGTGAACTGACCTACACCAACCGCGAGTTCAGGGGTAGCGAGGCCCAAGCCTTCGGCTTCGCCACAAAGGTTTCCGACACACCGCGCGAGGAGGCTCTCGCCCTTGCCAAGCTGATCGCCGGCAAGCACCCCGCTGCAATGCGCGGCGCAAAGGTGCTCTGCAATGCCATCGCCGACGCGACCGACGCCGATCTGCTTCTGCTTGAAAGCAGCGAGCAGTTGAAAATCATGCGCACGCCCAACCAGATCGAGGCCGTGATGGCCGAAATGCAGAAGCGCAAGCCCGTCTTCGCGGATTAAAGCGTCCGCACAGGTGCGCCAGCCTCGGAGAGGGCGGCCCTCGCTTCGGCAAGGGTGGCCTCGCCGAAGTGGAAGATCGAGGCGGCGAGCACCGCGCTCGCCCCTCCCTCCAGAATCGCAGGGGCAAAATCGGCCACGCTGCCAGCCCCGCCGGAGGCGATCACGGGGATGGTGACGGCGCCGGAGACAGCTTTCAGCAGGTCAATGTCATAGCCGCTCCTCGTGCCATCCCGGTCCATTGAGGTGAGCAGGATCTCGCCCGCGCCGCGGTTTGCGGCTTCGCGTGCGAAGGCGACGACATCTATCCCGGTACCTTTCCGGCCACCATGGGTGAAGATTTCCCAGCCCCGGCCCGACTGGCGGGCATCAATGGCGACTACGACGCACTGCCGGCCAGCCTTAGCGGCGCAGGCGGAGATCACCGATGGATCCGCCACCGCCGCCGAATTGATAGCCACTTTGTCGGCGCCGGCCCTGAGCAGAGCGACCATGTCATCCGCCGAACGCACACCCCCGCCTACGGTGAGGGGCATGAAACAGGCCTCCGCCGTCCGGCTGACCGTTGCCAGGAAGGTGCCCCGTCCTTCATGGCTGGCGGTGATATCGAGAAAGCAGAGCTCGTCGGCCCCTTGGGCATCATATGCGCGGGCGAGGGCGACGGGATCGCCAGCATCCTTCAGGTCCACGAAATTGACGCCCTTCACGGTGCGCCCGTCTTTCACGTCGAGGCAGGGGATAATACGCGTCTTGAGCATGCGGGCGGGTTTAACGGCAGGGGGCGGCTAACGGAAGGGGGACGCCGCGTCGGCCGAAAATGGCCTGGCCTGACGTCCGGGACGGGTCACGGCTGACACATCGTGGCGGGCGCCTTACGCCGCTGCCCTCAGCGCCTCGCCCGGATCAATATCCCCGTCATACAAGGCGCGGCCGAGGATGGTGCCGGCAACAGGGGCCCCGCAGGTGCGCAGACGCTGTATGTCGTCGACGCTTCTGACGCCGCCCGAGGCAATGACCGGGATGCTGACAGCGGTTGCAACCTCTGCGGTGAACGCAGCATTCACGCCGGTCTTGAGGCCATCCCGACTGATATCGGTGGCGATGATGGCGGCGACCCCGCAGCCTTCGAAAGCCTTTGCAAGTTCCGTGGCGCGCATGTCGCTGGTCTGGGCCCAGCCTTCGACGGCCACCCTGCCATCCTTGGCGTCGATGCCAACAATGATGCGACCCGGCAGGGCGCGCGCGGCGCTTCTGACTAGCTCGGGCTGACGCAGGGCTGCCGTGCCCAGGATAACGCGGGCGATCCCGGCTTCGAGCCATGCGTCAATCTGGGCGCGGGTGCGGATACCGCCGCCGAGCTGGACCGGGGCGCAGGTGGCCTTCAGGATGGTGGTCACCGCATCATGGTTTACCGGGCGACCCTCGAAGGCGCCGTTGAGATCGACGACGTGGAGATGGGTGAAGCCCATGCTGGCGAAGGCGGCGGCCTGGGCTGCAGGGTCGGTACTGAAGACAGTAGCGGCGTCCATCTGCCCGCGCAGCAGCCGCACGCAGGCACCGTCTTTGAGGTCAATGGCTGGGTAGAGGGTGAAGGGCATGGGCAGGTTCACTTTATCTGGCTCAGAGCGCTTTCAGGTCAGGTCCCGCGCGCTTGAGTTCGGCGCCTTGCTTTAAGGCTTCCATTTGAGGAAATTTCTTAAGATCGTCAGGCCCACCTTCTGGCTCTTTTCCGGGTGGAACTGGGTTCCGAACAGGTTGTCCCGGGCCAGGGCTGCGGCGAAGGGCTCTCCATAGCTGCAGGAGGCGGCGATATCTGCCTGCGAGTGCGGCTTGCAGACATAGGAGTGGGTGAAATAGGCGTGCGGCGCAGCGCCGAGCCCATCGAGCACGGGGTGAAACGCGGTGCAACGGATCTCGTTCCAGCCGACATGCGGCACGCGGCGGCCGGGAGCTGGGGCGAGCGGCACGACCTCGCCGGAAATCCACATCAGGCCCGCGGTGCGGCCATCCTCGAGGCCGAAATCGAGCATCAGCTGCATGCCGACGCAGATGCCGAGGAAGGGGCGGGCCTGGCGCACGACCAGGCTGTGCAGCGCGTCCTCCATGCCGGGGATGGCGCGCAGGGCGCTGGCGCAGTCTGCGAAGTGGCCGACGCCGGGCAGCACGATCCGGTCGGCGCCGGTGAGGGCGGCAGGATCGGCTGTGACAAAGATATGGTCGCGGGGGTCTGCCACAGCGGCGAGGGCGCGCGCGCAAGAGTGCAGATTGCCGGAGCCGTAATCGATCAGCGCAGTGCGGAACATGCGCGGGCTCTTAGCGGGGGCAGCGGGGCGTGGCAATTGCGCGGGTTACGCGTTCAGCGCCGGGACCGCATGAGCGGACCGGTGGCAAGCCGGGCGCCCCCGGGCAACAGCAGCGGCAGAAGCCGCGCCTTCGGCCGGGGTGCCGGAAGCGCGCCCGTCCGCGTCGCTGCGGACCTGGACGCGGCGCCTGCCGGTGGCTGGAGAGCAATGCCGGGGGCGCTGAAGCCTGAGACTGGTCCCGGGGAAGGGACGCTGACGGCCCAATTTGAGCTTTGCGAAGCCTGCAAACTGGGGCATTAGCGCGCAATTATGGACCTGCTGATCTTGCTCGCGCTGATTGTCCTCAACGGGATATTCGCGTTGTCTGAACTCGCTATTGTCTCCTCCCGCCGGAATCGCCTGCAGATTCGCGCCGACAAGGGCGACCGCGGAGCAAGGGTCGCGCTGAAGCTGCAGGAGGACCCGTCTAGCTTCCTGTCGACTGTGCAGGTGGGTATCACCCTGATCGGTATCATTGCAGGTGCGTATGGCGCCACAGCGCTCGCTGAGGATGTTGCGCCGCTGATTGTGGAGGCGCTTCCGGGGCTGACGAACCAGGCGGACCTGATCGCGTTCAGCCTGGTGATCGCGGCGACGACGTACCTGTCGATCGTGATCGGCGAGCTGGTGCCCAAGCGGGTTGCGATTACGGCGCCAGAGGCGTTTGCAAGTCTCGTTGCGCCGCCGATGGCGCTGCTGTCGCGTTTTGCATTCCCGGTCGTCTATGTGCTGCGCGGATCGACCAATCTGATCCTGAAGCTGCTCGGCCTGTCGGCCACTAAGCTGGAACAGGTGACCGAGGAAGAGATCGAGAGCATGCTGGATGAGGGGGCCGCCAGCGGCGCGATCGAAGAAGAAGAACGCACCATGATCCGCAGTGTCCTGCGCCTCGCGGACCGGGACGTGCGCTCGATCATGACCCCGCGCAAGGATGTTGTCTGGCTTGACCTTGATGATCCGCCCGAAAAGCTGCTGCAGAAGATCGCCGAGAGCGGCCATTCGCGTTTTCCGGTCGCGCGCGATGATCTGGAGAGCGTGACATCGGTGGTGCAAACAAAGGATCTTCTGGCGCTGTCTGAAGGCAGGCGTCTTCCGGATTTCGAGACGGCCGGACACGCGCCGTTGTTTGTGCCGGACACGATGACGGTACTCAACCTCCTTGAATCAATGCAGGCGAGCGCCGTGCAGATGGCGCTGGTCGTGGACGAGCTTGGGCATGTGGAGGGCATTGTGACCGCCGCCGATGTTCTGGGCGCGATTGCGGGCGATGCCGCCTTCTCCCCAGCCGACGGTCTTGCCCGGCCACAGAGGCGCGATGACGGCTCCTGGCTGGTCGATGGCCGGATGGCGATCGAGGATCTCGAGCTGGCGCTTGGGGTTTCCGATATCGACATCGATGATGCACCGTACACAACGGTCGCCGGACTGGTGATCCATTTCCTGCAGAGACTGCCGCAGCTCGGTGATGTCGTTGTCTCGAATGGCTGGCGTTATGAGGTTATCGATATGGATTCGCGCCGCATCGACAAGCTGCTCGTCAGCCGATTGCCGAGCAGGGACGAGGATCCGACAGGCTAGTGGCTTCTCCTCAGCCGGGCCCTGGCCCGGTGCAAGTATCTGAGCAGGGATCTGAAACACGTCAAAGACCTGGCCCCTGCGCATTGAACCCGACAGTCCGCATGCCCCGGGGGCGCAGGATGCGCAGGCGCTGCCCGCCGGAGCGAAGACGGGTCTAGAGGCTGCCTTTGGTGCTGGCGGGCTTGCCGTCAAGGCGGGGGTCGACTGTAATTGCGGTGCGTAGGGCGCGGGCGGTGGCCTTGAAACAGCTTTCGGCGATGTGGTGGTTATTCTCGCCATAGATGTTCTCGACATGCAGGCACATGCCGCCATTGCCGGCGAGGGCATGGAAGAACTCCTTGAAGAGCTCAGTGTCCATCTCGCCCAGCTTGTCGCGCCGGAACTCAACCTTCCAGACCAGGTAGGGCCGCTTGCAAAGGTCCACGGATGCGCGGGTCAGCGTCTCATCCATCGGTATAAAGGCATGACCGAAACGCATGATGCCGCCAAAATCGCCGAGCGCCTGGGCCATGGCCTGGCCGATAACGATGCCGGTATCCTCCACGGAGTGGTGGAAATCGATGTGCAGGTCGCCCTTGCAGCGCACGGTCAGGTCGATCAGCGAATGGCGCGACAGGCTGTCCAGCATGTGATCGAAGAAACCGATCCCGGTCTGGATGTCAGACTGGCCGGTGCCGTCCAGGTTAACCCAGACCGAAATGTCCGTTTCCTTGGTTTTCCGGGTGATCGTGGCGGTCCGAGCTCGGGTCATGGCAGCCATATACAGCTAGGGGAACATTACAGCTAGGCCAGTATGTTCACAGATTCCTAAACATCTAAGCTCCAAATTGTTGAAGAATCTCCGAACCGGGGCGGGCGGCACCAGTGTGAGTAAAGAAACGGTCATCGGCCGACTGACCAGCAGCGTGTCGATCCCGGTATTCGCCGGGATCGCGGGCGGTGTCCTGTCAGGTCTCCTGTTCGCCTCAGCGGTTCTGATTTCAATCGCTTATCGTATGCTGGTGCCCGGGGAGAACTTTGGCCTGGTTTTGCCCCTGCCGGTGACCCTCATTGTCTTGCTGGCCTGCGTCATGATTTCCTCCGGTGCAGCCTATCTTGCGGCCAGGCCGCTGCATGACGTCTTCGAGCGCTTGACCGCCTCTGTGCTGGCCGAGGGACTGGACGCACGGGCCGAGCTGCAATCCCTGCAATTCCCGGAATTGCGCCGCTTGCGGGTGGCCTCGACCCGGGGCGTGCGCAAGCTGCGCCGCGAGAATGAGAAGCTGAAACAGATTGCCTACCGCGACCCCCGCACAGGTCTGCCGAATGCAATTGCGCTGGAACAACATGTCCGTGCGACGCTGCCTCGCGCCAGCTTCGATCAGCCTGCCGCTTTCCTGCTGCTCGACATCGACCGGTTCGGGCAGGTGCTGGAACAGGTCGGCACCGCGCATGGCGATGCCTTGATCGAGGCGGCCGCACAGAGACTGACCAGGGCCCTGGCGGATCTCGGCGAACCGGCAGCCGCAGCCCTGCGCTCCGGTATGCTCTGCAACCTTTCGGCGGACAGGTTCGCGCTTTATCTGCCGGCGGCAATCAGCCGCGACTATGTGATCGCGATTGCGCACGCCGTGCGGGGGGGCTTTGGCGATCCGTTTGATCTGCCGTTGCGTCAGATTACCATGTCGATCTCAGGCGGTATCGTGATGGCGCCGGAGGACGCTGGGTCCTTTGCCAGGCTGATGCAGAACGCCCAGCTCGCCTTGCGTCTGGTGCGCTCGGACACGCAGTCCGGTTTCCGCTTTTTCACGCCGCGCCTGTCGCGCATCGTCGAGGGCCGCTATCGCTTCGAAGCCGAACTGCGCGATGCGGTGGGCAACCGGGAGTTCAAGGCGGTCTTCCAGCCAAAGATCGATTTGCAGACCGGCCGGGTCATCGGCGCCGAGGCGCTGGCGCGGTGGCGGCGGCCAAACGGCAAGCTGATCTCGCCGGCAACCTTCATTCCGGTCGCAGAGCAGGCCGGACTGATCGATGCCATCGGCCTGCAGATTCTCGAGGCAGCCTGTGAGGCGGCGCGGGCCTGGCAATTGGAAGGCTTTGATCTTACGGTGGCCGTCAACGTCTCGCCGAGCCAGTTCCAGCGCCACGACCTGGCCGATTCGATCATGGCCGTTCTGCGCCGCACGGGCCTGCATCCGAACCGGCTGGAGCTCGAGATTACCGAGAGCATGGCGGTGAGCGATCCGGCCCGGGTGGCGGCGTTCATCTCGCCATTACGGGCGCTGGGTGTAAAGCTGGCCATCGACGATTTCGGCACTGGCCATTCGAACCTCGCAACGCTCACCCGACTGCCCTTCGACGTGTTTAAGATCGACCGTCAGTTCGTCTCGGCGCTGGAGACGGACCGGCAGGCGCCGGCGATTGTCGAAATGATCCTCGCCATGGCCGGAACGCTGGGCCTCAAGACGGTCGCCGAAGGTGTCGAGACCCCGCAGCAGGCCGAGTTCCTGCGACGGCGCGGCTGCAGCATGGCGCAGGGCTTCCTGTATAGTCCGGGCATGCCGGAGACGGCTTTCCTTGACTATCTGCGAGCCCGCAACCCGTCGGCGACCAGCGAGACGGCCGGTCTCGCCGAGCGTCAGGCGGCCTGCCGGTAAATCAGGACCGTTTCGCCGCGCAGAAGGCTTTGCCCGGATGGGCGGTAGCCAAGCTTGGTGGCGACTTTCTGCGAGGCGAGATTGCCCGGGTCGATCAGGCAGTGCCTCGCTTGCGGCCCAAGACGGCGCTCGATCCACTCTTCGCAGGCGCGCATCGTTTCCGTGGCAATGCCCTTGCCCCAGGCCGCCGGGGCAAAGGCCCAGCCGGCCTCCGGGCCGGGGGTCAATGCATCTGGCAAGCCGCGCCGGTGATCGGCAAAGCCGGCCTCGCCGAGAATCTGACCGGTGCAGGTCTGGGTCACGATCCAGTAGCCGAAGCCGAGCGCCTGCCAGTGACCGATGTTTCGCAGGAGCGTCGACCAGACGTCCGCCCGCGCGCGGGGCTGGCCGCCGATATGGCGGGTCACCTCCCGGTCTGCCCAGATGGCGGCGAGGGCATCAAGGTCATCAGCCGTGTGGGCGCGCAGGGTGAGGCGGGCCGTGGTCAGTACAGGAACGCTCAAGTGCCGGCTTTCATCTTGGCCAGCATGGCGCCCATCGCAGCGTGCACCAGGTTCACGGCCTTCAGCGGGCGCACCATCACCTTGAAGTCCGAGATCTGGCCATCGGCGTTCCACGCGATCATATCGACGCCGTTGACGAGGAGGCCGTCCATCTGGGTTTCGAACTCCAGAACGGCGCGGTCGCCGCAGTCGAAAACCCGGATATAGCGGAAGCTGTCATTGCCCAGTGTTTCACCCGCAGCAAGCAGGTAGCCCATGGTGATGACCCTGCCCTCCTGCGGTGTGTGGACCACCGGGCTTCGGAAGACGACGTCATCGGCTAAAAGCGCCGACAGTGCGCCCGGCGAATGGTCATCCGCCATCCAGTCGAGCCAGCGCTGCAGGTTCGGCGAGTAGCCGGTCTCCGAAATCAGGTGTTTCGCCATCTGGGGGCCCTCCCTCGGGGGAGATTAGGCGGGGCCAGGACGCGCCGCAACCGGGGCTACGGAAATCAGCGGTATCCTAGAAAGGCCAGTATCCTGGTCAGGACGCCGCGGTCGAGGCAGAGTTCGCGGTGGTCGAGGTGCCCGACGCCATGGACCTCGGCGCCGGGCAGGCTCGCAGCGACGGCCGAGATGGCGTCGAGGGGGCAGCCGCTGTCTGCCTCGGACCCGATGAAGAGCAGTTTGCCGGAATAGCCGCCGAGCGCGCGGGTGAAATCGAACGGCGCAAGATCGCTCCTGCCGGTAGCGGCCAGGACCGCCAGGGCGGCGTCCAGGACGCCTGGGTCTGCACCTTCGCGGCGCTTTGTTTCGGCCCAACCGAGGATGGGCGGAGCGATCAGGATCATATAGTCTGCCTGCGCCCCGGAGTTCACGGCGTTGGCGGCGGCGATGCAGCCGAACGAGTGGGCGATGATCGTGTCGATCGGTGCTTCGGCCTGGCAGACGTCCAGCACGGCCTTTCCGGCGGCCTCGGCGCTGAACTCAGTTGCTTTCGAAGCGCCATGCCCCGGAAGATCCATCAGCAGGACGGGCCGGGCGTTGGAGATGAAGTCCTGGGCATACTGGCGCCAGATGCGGTGTGTGTCATTCCAGCCGTGCACGAACAATGTTGCCGCACCAGCATGTGCGCGCCAGACCGGCGTGTCGCCTGCATCTCGGCGCGCTGTCGGCGGCAGCATATTCTGGCCGGGTGCCGCGCTGATCGAGCTTGGCGTCAGTTCGGCGAGAAGCGCTTTGACGGCCGGGTCCATTTCAGCCTCTATCCCGCATAGGCTGCGGCCAGGTCCGGATCCCTCGCAGCAACCAGATCGGCAAGGTCTGAGATGACTTTCGCCTGTTTCCAGGTCGCGTCATCCTGCATCTTGCCCTCGATCATGGCCACGCCACTGCCGTCCGGCATGGCGGCGAGGATCTTGCGGGCGAATTTCACCTCGTCCGGGTCCGGAGAGAAGACGCGCTTGGCGATCGTGATCTGGTTCGGGTGCAGGCTCCAGGCGCCGGCGCAGCCGAGCAGGAAAGCGTTGCGGAACTGCTGCTCGCAGGCGTCAAGATCGGCGATGTCACCGAACGGGCCGTAGAACGCGTTGATGCCGGCGGTGCGGCAGGCGTCGACCAGGCGGGCGATGGTATAGTGCCAGAGGTCCTGTTGGGCATTGACGCGCGGTCTTGCTTCGGCAACCGGGTCTTCCAAAACGCGGTAGAAGGGGTGGCCGCCGCCGACCCGGGTGGTTTTCATCTTGCGGCTGGCGGCAAGGTCGGCCGGGCCCAGGCTGATGCCCTGCATGCGGGGGGATGCGAGGGCGATGTCTTCGACCCGGGCAACGCCTTCAGCTGTTTCCAGGATCGCGTGGAAGAGGATCGGGCGGGAAAGGCCGGCCCTGGCTTCGAGCTGGGCGACGAGCTGGTCGGCATAATGGATGTCCCACGGGCCCTCGACTTTCGGGATCATGATCACGTCGAGCTGGTGACCGGCCTTCAAAACGAGGTCGGTTACATCGTCGAGGAACCAGGGTGAGTTCAGGCAGTTGACGCGGCTCCAGAAGCCGGTGCCGGAGCTCTGCCAGTCGACCATCTTCGCCATTTCGACGGCGCCGGCGCGGGCGGCGTCCTTGGCGTCGGACGGAATCGCGTCCTCAAGGTTGGCGAGGAGCACATCGACCTGCCTGGCCATCTCCGGCACTTTCGGGCGGATCTTCTCATTATGCCCGGGCACGAAATGGATCATCCGCTCAAGGCGGACCGGAAGCTCGCGCATGGGTTCGGGCGCGCCGATGGCGAGCGGCTTGAAGAAATTGCGCGGCGTTTTCTGGGACATGCGGCCCCTCCCTTTGCGCGCAAGGATTAGGGCGCAGGCTCTGCGGCGTCAAACGGTGGCGGGTGCGGCCTTTGCGGCTTGGGTCTCGGCGTGCAGATCGCGTTCGCAGGCCAGCGCCTTACGGAAGATCATCACGGCGAGTACGATCATCCCGAGGCCGGTCAGAGCTTCAGCGCCATAAATGACCGGGAGCCCGGCATGCATCATGTTGAGGATTGCCCATACGGAGGTCCCAAAAAAGACGGCTGTCACCTCCGTGATGAGGAAAGATACGAGAAGGGCGCGGAGAGTCAGGCTCATCGGGAGCTCCTGTGGACGCGTCAGCACACGCTGGCGGGGCGGATATTGGAACAGGGGACGCCGGACCGCAATGAGGCGCCGCAGCCGGGTCAACCAGCGAGCGGGTGAGCCGTCTCCAGCAGTTCCTGCAGTTCATCGGTCAGGACGTGCGTGTAGATCTGCGTGGTTGCGATATCGGCATGGCCGAGCAGCATCTGCACGGCCCGCAGGTCCGCGCCGCCCTGCAGGAGGTGGGTGGCATAGGCATGGCGCAGGGCGTGCGGATGCACTCTGGCCGGATCGAGGCCGGCTTGCAGGGCGAGGGCTTCCAGCAGCTGACCCAGGCGGCGTCGCGTCAGATGGCCGGCGGCTCCGCGGGAGGGGAACACGAAGTCCTCGGCGCGCAGCACCGCGTTTTTGTCCTGGCGCGCCTCCAGCCAGCTGGACAGGGCCGCGAGAGCCGGGCGCCCGAGCGGGCAGAGCCGTTCCTTTCCGCCTTTGCCGCGGATCAGGATATCGCCGCCAGCCCAGCGCCCACCCTTGCGGCGCGGCAGGCTACCCAGGGTCAGGCAGACAAGTTCAGAGGCCCGCAGGCCGGCACCGTAGAGCAGTTCAACCAGGCAGGCCAGGCGCAGGTCATCGCCGCAGGAGGCGATCAGGCGGGAGACTTCCTCGCGGCTGAGCACATCAGGGATCCCGCGCGCCGGGGAGGGGCCATCGAGCCGGGCGGTCGGGTCATCCGTGCGGTCGCCTTCCTCGAACAGGAAACGGAAGAAGCGGCGCAGCGCGGACAGCTTACGGGCCTGTGAAGCTGGCGCAAGGCCGCGCCGGGCGAGGTCCTGGGCCCAGGCCGAAAGCTCGGCCGCGGCGGCGCGGGTCAGCGCGCCCTGGCAGAAATCGGAGGCGTCCAGCAGGTCGCGCCGATAGGCGTCAAGCGTATTGGGGCTCGCGCCCCTCTCGGCCGACATCATTTCGAGAAACGCAGCAATGCGGACCTGGTCAGACATGGCCGCGAGGTTAGGCCGGAAGGCTTAAGGGAGCCTCAAACCGGTTGCAAAGACTAGAATACGCCTTCCACGGGAATGCGGGTTTCGCCCTCCGGGGGCGGGTTCTTGACGGCCTGCTGTCCAAGCCACCACATGCCGCCGACAACCGCGATCACGATCACGACGAAGCCGATCAGGTATTTGCGCATGGATTTTCGCCCCGAAAGCTGTTTTTGCGAGCGAATCCTGCCGCCCGAATGCGCCGTCTATGTGGCAGGTCTAGGACTGGCGTGCAACGCCGGGTAAGAGAGTGAAATGCCGGACGACAGCGATCCTTCGAGGCCCGAGCCTGCGCCTGCCTATGCAGGGCGCACGATTGCGCTTGTCGGCCTGATGGGGGCGGGAAAGTCGACGGTCGGCCGCCGGCTGGCGGAAAAGCTCGGCCGGGCCTTCTATGACAGCGATACTGAAATCGAGAAGGCAGCCGGCCTTTCGATTTCAGATATTTTCGCTCTGCACGGCGAGGCGGACTTCCGGCGCGGCGAGAAGCAGGTTCTGAAGCGCCTGCTCGAACTGCCCCCGCATGTGCTGGCCACCGGTGGCGGCGCCTTCCTTGATGCTGAAACACGGGCCCTGATGAAGGAGAAGGCGGTTACCATCTGGCTCAACGCTGACCTCGAGACCCTCTGGCGGCGCGTGCAGAAGCGTGACAACCGCCCGCTGCTCAAGCGCGCGGATGCCAGGCAGCATCTCTCAAACCTGGTGACCGAGCGTCAGCCCTTCTACGCGCAGGCTGACGTTCACGTCCTGTCCAGGGATGGTCCGCATTCGAATACCGTAAACTCCATCCTCAAAGCCCTCCAAGCATGGAGCCCGGCATGACCGCGTCTGCATCCTCATCACTTGAAACGGTCCGCGTGGCACTTGGTGCGCGCGCCTACGATATTCTCGCCGGGCATGGAGCCTTAACTGAACTCGGCCCCCGTCTCAGCCTGATGCTGAAGCGTCCGCGCGCCTATGTCCTGACCGACGAAACGGTTAAACGCCATCATGCGGAAAAGCTGGAGGCGGCCGTCAGCGGCGCCGGTATCAGGCTCCACTGGATGACGCTGGCGCCCGGCGAGCAGACCAAGACTTTCTCTGAGCTTGGCAATGTGCTCGACTGGCTCCTGGAAGGCGGGGCGGACAGAGGCGATATTCTGATTGCCTTCGGCGGCGGCGTGATCGGCGACATGGGCGGCCTGGCAGCGAGCCTGATGAAGCGGGGTATGGGTTTCATCCAGGTGCCGACAACACTCCTGGCGCAGGTCGATTCGTCCGTAGGCGGAAAAACGGCTGTGAACACACCGCGCGGCAAGAACCTGGTGGGCGCCTTTTACCAGCCGCGCCTCGTGATTGCGGATACAGCGTTGCTCGCGACGCTCCCGGAGCGGGAGCTGAAGGCAGGGTATGCTGAGATCCTCAAATACGGTCTGATCAATGACGCGCCGTTTTTTGACTGGCTGGCGACAGAGGGACACGCTGTGCTGGCGCTCGAGCCGCACGCCGTGAGCCATGCTGTCGCGCGCTCCTGCGCCGCGAAGGCGGCGATCGTGGCCGAGGATGAAACCGAGACGGGCGTCCGTCAGCTGCTCAATCTCGGTCACACATTCGGGCATGCACTCGAGGCGGCAAATGGTTATGGCCCGGATCTGCTGCACGGCGAAGCTGTCGCGATCGGCATGTCGCTTGCCTTCCGTTATGGTGCTTCTATCGGGGTAACACCGGCCGCCGATGCGCGCCGTGTCGGTGATGTCATCCACGCCTGCGGTCTGGGGAGCGATCTTCGCGGGCGCGACAGAAGCCGGTTTGCGGCGCCGCGTCTCACCGAGTTGATGCAGCAGGATAAGAAGGCGCGGGGCGGCCGCGTGCCTTTGATCCTCGCGCGCGGCATCGGCGCCGCGTACATCCATCCGGATGCCGACCTTGGCTCAATCGAGGCCTTCCTTGCCCGCGAATTACTTGAAACCTACCAGACGGACCAATACCCGATATGATTGCCGGCTACCTGATTGCCATCGTTCTTCTCCTCTGCCTCTCGGCTTTTTTCTCCGGATCAGAGACCGCCCTGACCGCCGCCTCCCGCGCCCGGATGCACCAGCTGGAAAAGGAGGGCGACAGACGTGCCCGGGCTGTCAACACGCTGTTGTCCCGGCGAGAGGATTTCATCGGCGCGATCCTGTTGGGCAATAATCTCGTCAATATCCTGGCCTCTGTGCTGGCGACATCGATGTTCACGGCATTGTTGGGAGAAAGCGGCCTGGCGCTTGCGGCCGCGACCGCGGTAATGACGATCACGGTCCTGATATTCTCTGAAGTGTTGCCCAAAACCTACGCCATTTCACGGCCTGACCGTGTGGCCTTGATCGTGGCGCGCCCGATCGGCCTGCTCGTGCAATTCGCAGCCTGGATTATTTCGCTGATCCGGTTCATCGTCAGGATTCTTATGGACGCGCTCGGGCTGGGCGCGCCGGAAAAGCCCGTTTCGGCTGAGCAGGAAATTCGGGGCGCAATAGACTTGCATGCGATGGAGGGCGGCGTTGAGTCGGCAGACCGGCTTCGCCTCGTGGGCGCGCTGGATCTGAAAGATCTGACCGTCGAAGACGTGATGATCCACCGCAAGAATATACAGATGCTGAATGCCGACATGGACCGGCGCCAGCTGGTGATGAAGGCACTTGCAAGTCCGCATACACGCCTGCCACTGTATCGAGGCGAGAAGGAAGAGATCGTCGGTATCCTGCATGCCAAGGATCTTCTGCGTGCAGCCTTGCCGCTCGGCGGCGACCTGACGAAGATCGATCTGGATTCGGTGCTGCGCAAACCCTGGTTTGTACCTGAGACAACTCAGGTCAAGGATCAGCTCGACCAGTTCCTTTCCAAGGGCCAGCATTTCGCGCTGGTGGTTGACGAGTATGGCGAGCTGCAGGGCATGATCACGCTGGAGGACATTCTCGAAGAGATTGTCGGTGCGATCCATGACGAGCATGACGTGCAGATACAGGGCGTCCGCGCGCAGGCGGACGGCTCGGTGAATGTGGATGGCTGGGTGCCGATCCGCGACCTCAACCGCGCAACCGGCTGGGCGCTGCCCGATGACGAGGCCGTAACAGTCGCGGGCCTCGTCATTCACGAAGCGCAGACCATTCCAGAGCCCGGCCAGAGCTTCGTGTTCCATGGCTACCGGTTCAATATCCTCCGGCGACACCGCAACCAGGTCACCGGGCTCAATGTGTCGCGGGCGGAAACCGGCTAAGAGGTGGCCGGGGCGGCGGCCTTCAGCGCGAGGGCGTGCAGTCCGGTGTCGAACTCCTTCTGCAGCACCATCATGATGGCGCGCTGAACCTGGAGGCGGGAGAGGCCAGCGAAGGCCTCCGAGACAATCTCGACCGAGTAATGCGTTTCGCCGCCGGGCGCTGCGCCGGCATGGCCGGCATGGCTCGCGCTGTCATCGGTTACGCGCAGCTTTTCCGGGGCGAAAGCCTCGGTGAGGGTCTTTTCAATTCGCGCTTTCCTGTCACTTGGTTGTGGCATCTTTAAGCGGTGCTCCTTATTGTTTCGACCCATGTCCGAAAGCGACCCCTTCCGATACCGCGTCAAGTTCAAGGATATACGCGTGAACCCTCCGGCGGACGAGAGATCTCGTGCGCGCGCGAAGCAGACGCGCGTCTGCGATGAGCCGGGCTGCGACCTTGAGGGGGCCCATCCGGCGCCGCGCCAGGGCGGCAAGGGGCGCCATTTTTTCTGCGAGCGCCACGTTTCCGACTATAACCGGCGGTTCAATTTCTTCGAAGGCATGAGCGAGGCCGAGGCAGCGTCCTTTGTCCGGGCCGAGCAATATGGCCACAAGCGCACCTGGCGGTTTGGGGCCGGACCGATGGGCGGTGCGCGGGCCGCCCAGTCGCACGACCCCCGGCGTTGGGCCGGGCGCAACTTCTTCGATGTGGACGACACGCCGGCAGCTGAATCCCGCGTGGCAGCTCACAGGTCCAGCCTGCAGATACGCGCGCTGCGCGAGCTTGACCTTGAGGCCGACGCCCAGCCAGCAGAAATCCGGGCGCGCTATGCCGAGTATATCCGGCGCTTCCACCCGGATTCGAACAAGGGCGACCGCTCGAGTGAGCACAAGCTCGAACGCGTGGTGCGTGCCGGCAAGCTGCTCAAGGCCTCCGGCCTGATGCGCAGCTGAGGCTGCCTGCCTCCGGGTATGGGGCGCCGCCCATGCCGCATGGACATCGGCGCCGCTCCTGTGGTCAAAGGCGCGCTGGATTGGGATTCGCGGCGGGCCCCGGGGCCCGGCTTAAGCAAGGGCGCGGAGCATGAGCAAAGGTCTGGTCACGGTTTTTGGCGGCTCCGGCTTTATTGGCCGGTATGCAGCCCGCACTCTTGTCGAGCATGGCTGGCGCGTCCGGGTGGCGGTGCGCCGGGTGCATGCAGCGATCGACGTTCGCCTCGCCGGGCCTCCGGGCTGGGTCGATATCGTGCAGGCGAATGTGCGCGACCGCGCCTCGGTCGACCGGGCCATCGAGGGCGCAGATGCTGTGGTCAATCTCGTTGGAATCCTGTTCGAGAGCGGCAAGCAAACCTATGCCGGCGCGCAGGCCGAAGGCGCGGCGCTGGTCGCCGAGGCAGCTGCGGCCAGGGGCATCACCCGGTTCGTACAGGTTTCCGCCATTGGCGCGGATGCGGGTTCGAAGTCTCCCTATGGCCGCACCAAGGCGGCGGGAGAGGCTGGCGTGCGCAAAGCGGTGCCGACGGCCACCCTCCTTCGTCCCTCTATCGTGTTCGGCCCGGAAGACCAGTTCTTCAACCGGTTTGCGGCGCTCGCCCGTTCGGCCCCCTTCCTGCCGGCCATCGGTGGTGGCAAGACGAAGTTCCAGCCGGTTTATGCCGGGGATGTCGCGCAGGCCATCGCCGCGGCGGTCGACCGCGCGGATACCGGCGGCAAGACCTATGAACTCGGCGGACCAGGCGTCTATACGTTCAACCAGCTCTATGACATCATTCTCAAAACCATCGATCTGAAGCGCTTCAAGCTGCCTCTGCCCTTCTTTGCGGCGCGGCCCATGGGTTACATCACAGGCGCCATCTGGCGTTTCGTGCCGCCCTTCTCCTGGGGTTTCCTCGGCGGCCCGCCGCTCACTGGCGCGCAGGTCGAGATGCTGAAGCATGACAATGTGGTGTCACCCGGAGCGCTGACGCTTGCAGATCTTGGCGTGACGGAACCTGAATCCGTCGAAGCCGTCGTGCCGCGCTACCTCTGGCGCTTCCGGACCTATGGCGAGTTCCATAAGCCAAGCGAAGCCTAGGCAAGACACGTGCTGCGTGTTCGGCAACAGGAAAAGCAAACAAACAAGACCTTTAAGGGTCTGCGCGTGATCACTGAGCGCCAGAGGGTCAAAGCCGGCGCACGGGCCTGGGGCTGAACCCGGATCGACGTTCGAGACAGATCCTGCCTTCAAGCCCGAGCATCCCGGCAGGGTCTCACGGGGACCGTCCGGCCGGGCATTCGAAACGTGACCAAAACACGACGAAAATCCGTAGAGTCCCGAATTGAGGCCGGCTTGGGTCGTCCATAGTTTCGGCCCGGGATGGGGGTGTATCTCAACACTGCAAATTGAGGAGAACCAAAATGCGTTTCGCGCCACTTGTTCCTTTCCGGAGCCCGGCATCCAGCCAAGGCGGCCTTCAGGACACCTTCGGTTCCCTTAGGGGAGACCTTGGTGACATCTGGCAGCAGTTCTTTGATTTCGCGCGCCAGGGCGAGCCTGCTTCTTTTTCTGCCAACCTCGATGTCAGCGAAACTTCCAAGGAGGTGATTATCAAGGCCGATCTTCCGGGTCTGGCAGAGGACCAGATCGATCTGGAAGTCGTCGGCGACGTCTTGTCCCTCAAGGGCGAACGCAGCGATGAGCGAAAGGATGAAACCGAAAGCCGTCATATCGTCGAGCGCAGCTGGGGTCGTTTCGAGAGAAGCCTTCGGTTGCCGTTCACGCCTGGTGACAAGGACGTTGCCACCTCATTCTCGAATGGTGTGCTGACGATCAGCGTCAAGAAGCCAAAATCGCTCGAAACGGCGCGCCGGAAGATACCGATCGGCAAGTGACGCTCCGGGGGCGACTGACCTGACCTTGTCAGTCGCCCCCGCTCATCGGCGCAGTGGCCATGATAAGTCGTCTCATGACCGGGTTCGTCCTCGCAGGGGAGGGCGCTGCGTGATCTCGGCCGGGGACCATGAAAAGCCAGCTCGAAGACGGGCGCCTGCTTGGCAGCAGGCTGACGTGCGCCAGGGCGGTAGCCTTACAGAAGACGAAGGACGGCCATTGAGGATTGCGGCCGACGTCTCGTGCCGCATTGAGAAATTCTCTAGACTGCAGCAGTTCCGTCAGGAGCCGGCGCGGCTCCTGTATCTTCCGCTTCGGGACTATCGCCTGGAGACAAGGCGGGTTCGCCTGTCAGGCAGAAGAGGTCCTGATTTCCGGAATCGAGTTCACCCTGCCAATAAGACTGGATCAAGCCGAAGCGCGGAAAATGCCAGACAATCCCCGCCGGCCAGCCTGCGGACAAAGCGATCAGTCCCTGATGGATGGCGCGAAAATCGATGGCCTGCTTGAACGTTATCTTCCCAAAGACAAGCTGCAGCTTGAGTTCCTCATCGTGTGAAAGGGTTTCCCGGATGTGATCGGCCTTGGCCTCGTCGTCCAGTTCCAAGGCGGCGGCGTCAGCTTCGGCTTCCCGGATCGCCGCTGCAAACCGGTCGGTAATTCCCGATGTCCTGAGCCAAGAGTGGAGGCGCAGGATCCGGGTCTTGCCAGCCTCCGAAACCTGCAAGACACGCAAGCGGCGTGCGAAGGGCGTCAGGTGATTTAGTTGCCTTCTAATCCCGGCTGCGTCGATCGAAGCGGCGGCAGCGGTATCCTGGGCCAGATTGAAGAACGGGACTTCGACAATAAACATGTCGTGCTTCAGGCGGACGCTCAGATCCCAGAAGCGTGATTTGAGCGTTTCGAAGTCTGAATAAGGCTCGGTATATGCGTCCGAATAACTGACCGGACGATCGGCGCGATCTGCGAAAAAGCGCGGCAGGCTGGTCACGTCTGCCACTTTGCGGCCGGAATAGGATGACCAGGTTTGTGCCGTCGTCTTTTGCGTGACGTGAAAGTGCATCACGTCCGACGCATCGGGAAAAGCAAAGTCCTGCCCACGCAGATAGGTCAGTGTTCGCTCGCTGAACCATGCATTGAGCCACTTCAGGTTTCCAGAAATTTCAACTCCCAGCGGCAAGCCAGAGTCCTCAGCTGGCAGATATGTTTCCGCATACTCCTCGAGCAGCACGTCCAGGTCATCCGAAAAGCGGTAGGTCGGATGTACAAACACATGATCACCGAAGAAGCGCAGGACCGCATGACCCGTGCGCGACCGGGAACGGACCAAGTCGAGGACGCTTGCGGGCAAGGCCTTGCAGATGTCGACGGGAAGATCGTGCGCAATCAAGGCCAGCGTCTGGCCGCACGTCGAGAGAAAGCGGGGCGGACGGGTCTGGCGCACGACACGGTTCTTATCGATGCGGTGCAGGAAAAAAGCGTCCGTGACCCTGCGTTCGTCTGCGGCTCGAAACAAGCGTCTGAGATCGCAAGCCAGGCCGCGCGGATGGACCTTAAGGATCGCCAGCGGTTTATCGTCAATGCCGATGACGCGGTGGTGATTACGGATAAGCACAGCACCGTTTGGAAAAATAGCCGGCTGGAAAACCTCCCCCCCGAGGACGCCATAGTCGAAATTGAAAGCCACGAGCGACCAGGCGGCGTCGAATGTCTCCCCGGTGACGGTCAGGCGGGCTTCGGAGAATTTCTGGATCACGGCCTGCGCGAGCGGAAAGAAGCCTGGGATAGTGAGCTTGTAGTCGCTATCGGCCGCTTCAGCCTGGATCAGCCGGTCGAGAAAGGTTGGCCCATCCAAGTCGTCGAGGAACTCCAGACTGGCGTCAGAAGTCTCGCACGCTGCCTGCAAGGCTTCCAGGAACTCCGAAATCATTCTTGCCCGACCCCCGCCTTTACTCACGCTGCTGATCAAGCGCCAGGGCGAGTGCGGCCGCCGGGCTTTCACGGTTTTCGTTTAGAGCGGCGGTTGCCAGGCGAGAAGCGGAGAGAGCAGTCTGGGCTGGCCAAAGCAGGGCGAGCCCCATCAGGTCGGTGAGAATAGTAACCGATGATGACCGACGATCGGCTGGATGATGGCAGGGCGGGCTTACAAGGAAACGGATTTCGCCGCCGATCAGCTGGCGCAGACAGGGCTCCCAGTCCACGAGATGCACTTTGCCCTGGGACAATACCAGATTCTTCAGACCGATATCGCCGTGGACAAGTTTGTTCGCATGCGCTGCATCGATCAGGCTGGCGAGCTGCTGCCTTTGGCCTGGCAGGGTTTCGCGTAACGAGCCTGCGCCTGTGAGGTGCGGCGAGGTGCGGATCAGAACATCGTCCGTGAATTCGAACCGCACTTCTGGGCCGGATGTGCTGGTAAAGGCCTCGATGCGTCTGCACCGGCGTTCCAGATCGCCGCGCGGACTGATCAGATCGCCCAGTCGATACGTTTTGCGGTGAACAGAGTTTGCCATTGTCTGAATTGAAAGGACGGGAGGATGTTCACTGAAGCGGCTGAGGGTGCACCTGATTACCAGGAAGACGGGAAGTTTTCTGGCCCGCCGTCCCCGCCGTCAAGGCGTGGGCATGAGCCATTCTGTTCCCCGGCCGGGTTTGCTGTCTCGGTCACTGTCTGAGCGTTCGTGTTTTCGGGTGCGGGCCGGACCAGGCGGTCCGGCATATGGCTGGTCAGAATAGCGGGATCGGCATCAGCATCAGCAGCGCGATGCCGAGCAGGATGCGATAGGCGACGAAAGGCAGGAAGCTGATCCGGCGGACCAGTGACATCAGGATATAGATGGCGATCAGGCCGGAAACAAAGGAGCCGATCCCGATGAGCAGTGCTTCGAGGCCTGTCACGGTAACAGCGCCGGCCTCACCGCCGAAATAGAACTCATAGATCGCATAAAGGCCGACTGCCGTCAGCACCGGTGCGCCTACGAGCATGCCGAACTTGGCGGCTTCGGGCCGGGCGTAGCCGAGCGCGCGGGCCGTGGTCATCGTGATGCCGGAGCGCGAAGTGCCTGGCAGGATCGCGGCGATCACCTGCACAGCGCCGATCAGAACGGCATGCGAGGCTGGCATCTGGTCGATGGTGCGGGTGCGGGCGCCGTAGATGTCCGCCAGCCCCAGAAGGATGCCGAAGGCGATCAGCGGAATGGCGACGCCGTGCACCGAGCGGACCGCGGCGTGTACCGGGTCCGGGATCAGCAGCAGCGCCGCGGCGAGGCCGGCAACCGTCAGCGGCAGTGAGGCGATCAGGTTCATCGCGAGGCGCTCGCCCGGGCTGAGCACGCGCTTTGCGATGAGGGCGCCCGGCAGGGCAAAGACGCCGACGACGGCTTCGCCGATGTCCTTCCTGAAATAGATCAGCATCGAGGCGACAGTGCCGAAATTGGCGACAGCATTGATCAGCAGTTCGTCGCGCCCCGCATAGCCGAAATAGCTCGCCGCCAGCAGGACATGCGCGGACGATGAAACCGGCAGCCACTCTGTGATGCCCTGGACAACGGAGATAATGAGGATCTGGAGAAGGGACATGGATCGCCACGGTAACTGGAGGAAGGCCAGACCTAGCCCAGAATGGTAAAACTTTGAATTGGCTGCGGCCAGCCTGGCTGGAAGCGCCCGGGTCAAGAAAAAATACTGAAATGATATGTTCCTTTTGCAAATACCGAAAGTTGCGGATTTGATTTGGTTGAATTTGATAAAACAAATATCGAAACGATATTAAAAATCGAAGAGCAATATTGTTGCCGCGCGCCGGACTGCGTAAGAGCAGCGCCAGGTTCGCCGGTTTCCGGCCCTGCTCACGTTTGCGACGAAAGACATCCTGCCATGGCCGAGAAGATGCTGCAGTTCACGAAAGTCTCGCGGGCGATGCCAGCCAAGCGCCCGGCAACAGCCCGCTCAGCAGACTTCCGGGAAATCTATGCAGACTTCTCCCCCGAGGCCGCAAAGATGCAGGCGAGCCGCTGCTCTCAGTGCGGCGTGCCGTTCTGCCAGCAGGGCTGCCCGCTCCAGAACAATATACCCGACTGGCTGAAGCTTGCCGCGGAAGGCAGGATCGAAGAGGCCTGGCGGGTCTCCTCATCCACCAACAACATGCCCGAGATCTGCGGGCGGATCTGTCCGCAGGACCGGCTCTGCGAGGGCATCTGCACGATCGAGCAGTCCGGTCATGGCACCGTGACGATCGGCTCGGTGGAAAAGCACATCACCGACACCGCCTGGGCGGAAGGCTGGATCCAGCCGATCAGGCCGCCGCGCGAGCGGGGTCAGTCGGCCGGCATCATCGGGGCAGGGCCTGCAGGCCTTGCCTGTGCCGAGCAGCTGCGACGCAAGGGCTACCAGGTGACAGTGTATGACGCCTATGACCGGGGCGGCGGGCTCCTGATCTACGGTATTCCCGGCTTCAAACTGGAGAAAGAGGTCGTTGAACGCCGCATCCGCCACCTGGAAGCGTCGGGCATCACCTTCCGGTTCAACACGCGGATCGGCAAAGACATTGCGCTGGGCCAGGTGCGTTCTGCGCATGAGACCGTGCTGATTGCGACGGGCGTCTATGCCGCGAAGGATCTGAAATGTCCGGGCAGCGGCGCCGACGGTGTCCTGGCGGCCCTCGATTATCTGACGGCCTCCAACCGCAAGGGACTGGGCGATGCTGTCCCTGCCTTCGACGCGGGCGAGCTTAATGCCGAAGGCAGGCGTGTCGTCGTCATCGGCGGCGGCGATACGGCGATGGACTGTGTACGGACAGCCGTCCGCCAGGGCGCGAAATCCGTTACCTGCCTCTACCGCCGGGACCGGGCCAATATGCCCGGTTCGCAGCGCGAAGTTCAGAATGCGGAGGAAGAAGGCGTGGTCTTCGAATGGCTCGCCAATCCGGAAGCCATTCTCGACACGAAGGCCGGCAAGGCGAGGGGGGTCCGCGCGAGCCGGATGAAGCTCGGCGAGCCGGACGCTTCCGGACGCCAGAGCCCGATTAAAACCGGCGAGACCTTCGACGTGAAGGCCGACATGGTCATCAAGGCACTCGGATTTGATCCGGAAGACCTCCCGATGCTGTTTGGCGAGCCTGCCCTGACGGTGAACCGCTGGGGCGCTGTGCGCGTCGACTACGCAACCCTCCAGACGAGCCTGCCCGGGGTCTATGCGGCCGGTGATATCGTGCGCGGGGCTTCGCTGGTCGTCTGGGCGATCAAGGACGGCCGCGACGCGGCAGAGGCGATGCACAAGGCCATGAGGGCCCTTGCTTCAGATAAAGTGGCGGCGGAGTAGGTCTTATGTCGGATTATGTGAAAAGATACCAGGCCAATCGCCAGAAGCTGATCGAGGGCCATGCCTATAATCCCGAGGACGAGAAAGATGCCTGTGGCGTCGGCCTCGTCGTCTCGCTTGACGGCAAGCCGAAGCGCGAGATCGTCGCGATGGGTATCGCGGCGCTGAAGAATGTCTGGCACCGCGGCGCAGTGGACGCTGATGGTAAGACCGGCGACGGCGCCGGAATCCGTCTGGATGTCCCCCAGGAATTCTTCCGCGAGCATGTCAGCCGTACCGGCCACAACCCGACCGAAGACCGGATCTGCGTGGGTCAGATTTTTCTGCCGCGCACGGATTTTTCGGCGCAGGAGGCAGGCCGCACGCTGGTTGAGCGGGAAGTCTTACGCTCCGGCTTCTATATCTATGGCTGGCGCCAGCCCCCGGTGGATGTCTCCGTGATCGGCCAGAAGGCCAAGGACACAAGGCCCGCGATCGAACAGATCATGTTCCGGGATGCGCGCGGCCGGAGCACTGAGGAACTGGAGCGTGAGCTTTATGTCTGCCGTCGTCGCATCGAGCGGCGTGCGCGCGAAGCCAGTATTCCGTCCTTTTATGTCTGCTCGCTGAACCACAAGTCCCTGATCTACAAGGGCATGTTCCTCGCCGCCGACATCGACAATTTCTATCTAGACTTGCGCGACGAGCGGTTTGTCTCGGCTTTTGCAATCTATCACCAGCGTTATTCGACCAATACCTTCCCGCAATGGGCCTTGGCCCAGCCCTTCCGCATGATTGCCCATAATGGCGAAATCAACACGCTGCGCGGTAACAAGAACTGGATGAAGAGCCATGAGATCCGCATGGTTTCAGAGGCTTACGGTGACAATGTGGATGACATCAAGCCGATCATCCCGGACGGTACGTCGGACTCCGGCGCGCTGGACGCCGTATGGGAGATGCTTTGCAAGTCCGGCCGTTCGGCTCCGATGGCCAAGGCGATGCTGATCCCGGAGGCCTGGTCGAAGCGCGAATCCGTTATGCCAACGGCACACCGCGCGCTCTATGACTATTGCAATTCGGTGATGGAGCCCTGGGACGGGCCGGCCGGAATTGCCGCTTTCGATGGTCGCTGGGCCGTGGCGGGCCTTGACCGCAACGGGCTCAGGCCGCTGCGTTATGCGCTGACGACTGACGGTATACTCGCCGTCGGCTCGGAGACCGGCATGTGCCCTCTGGGCGATCACGAAATTGCCCGACGCGGTTCAATCCCTGCGGGGGGAATGATCGCTGCAGACCTTCAGACTGGCAGGTTCTACGATCACCGCGAGATCGTCGACCATCTCGCCGCACAGGCGCCCTATGAAGACTGGCTGCAAGCGGTGGTGGAGCTTGAGCCGGAAATCGGCCCCGGCCCGGAACCGGTGCTCTTCAGCCGTGAAGACCTCCTGCGCCGGCAGACGGCGGCAGGCTTCACGCTCGAGACGCTGGAGCTCATTCTTGCTCCGATGGCTGAAGGTGGCAAGGAGGCGGTCGGCTCGATGGGCGATGATACCGCGCCAGCCGTTCTGTCCTCGGCCTACCGGCCGATGAGTCATTTCTTCCGGCAGAATTTCAGCCAGGTCACCAACCCGCCGATTGATCCGCTGCGTGAGGGCCGGGTGATGAGCCTGCGCACGCGGTTTAAGAACCTCGGCAACGTCCTGGATACCGACAAGTCCCAGCAGGACGTCTTCGTGCTCGAGAGCCCGGTACTTACAACCGGCATGTATGAGCGCCTGATCACACGCCTTGGCCTCGGCACGGAGATCATCGACTGTACGTTCGCAGCTGGCGATGTCACCACTGAAGGGGCAGCTCTTAAGGAGGCACTTGAGCGTATCCGCCGCGAGGCCGAGGAGGCTGTCCGGGCGGGTCGTGAGCATATCATCCTGACCGATCAGAACCAGTCGGCAAGCCGGATCGCGGTGCCGATGATTCTGGCGACGGGCGCGGTGCACTCGCATCTCGTGGAACAGGGTCTGCGCACGTTTTGCTCGATCACAGTCCGCTCGGCCGAATGCCTGGACACGCATTATTTCGCGGTTCTGGTGGGTGTCGGGGCAACCTGTGTCAACGCGTACCTGGCCCAGGATGCGATTGCCGACCGTCACGCGCGCGGCCTGCTCGCAGACCTGACGCTCGGCCAGGCTGTCAAGAACTTCAAGGATGCCATTGAAGCGGGTCTGCTGAAGATCATCTCGAAGATGGGTATCTCTGTCATTTCCTCCTATCGCGGAGGTTACAATTTCGAGGCCCTGGGCCTCAGCCGCGCACTGGTCGCCGACTATTTTCCTGGCATGTCGAGCCGCATTTCCGGCCTTGGTCTTGCCGGCCTTGAGGAGAATGCGCTGGTGCGTCACCAGAAGGCCTTCGATGAAGATGTCATCTCGCTTCCCGTCGGCGGCTTCTATCGCCTGCGGGCTTCCGACGAGCTCCACGCGCTTGATGGCAACCTGATCCACATGCTGCAGGCAGCCTGCGACCGGGGTGACTATGCCATCTACCGCAAATATGTGGACGCCGTGCATGCCCGTGATCCGATCCAGCTGCGCGACCTGCTCGACTTCAAGGCTGCCGGAGAAGCGATTGCGCTCGCCCAGGTCCAGTCGATCAACGAGATCCGAAAGCGGTTCGTTACGCCTGGTATGTCACTGGGTGCGCTGTCGCCTGAAGCTCACGGTACGCTCAACATCGCGATGAACCGGATCGGCGCAAAGTCCGTGTCCGGAGAAGGTGGTGAGGACCGCGCCCGCTATCGCCCGCTGCCTAACGGCGACAACATGAACTCCGCCGTCAAGCAGATCGCCTCCGGCCGCTTCGGCGTCACGGCGGAGTATCTGAACGAGTGCCGTGAGATCGAGATCAAGGTCGCTCAGGGCGCAAAGCCGGGGGAGGGAGGCCAGCTGCCCGGCTTCAAAGTGACGGAGCTGATCGCGAAACTGCGCCATGCCACGCCCGGCGTGACCCTGATCTCGCCGCCGCCACACCATGACATCTATTCGATCGAAGACCTCGCGCAGCTGATCTATGATCTGAAGCAGATCAATCCCGAAGCGCGCGTCTGCGTGAAGCTCGTCGCCCAGTCCGGGGTTGGCACGGTCGCGGCCGGTGTTGCCAAAGCCAAGGCGGACATCATCCTGATCGCTGGCGGCGTCGGCGGCACAGGTGCGTCCCCGCAGACCTCCATCAAGTATGCCGGTCTGCCCTGGGAGATTGGTCTGGCAGAGGCGCACCAGGTCCTGTCGCTCAATAACCTGCGCGACAAGATCACGCTTCGGACGGATGGAGGCCTGCGCACAGGGCGCGACATTGTCATAGCCGCCATGCTCGGCGCCGAGGAATACGGCATCGGCACGGCGTCGCTCGTGGCCATGGGGTGCATCATGGTGCGCCAGTGCCACTCGAATACCTGCCCGGTCGGTGTCTGCACGCAGGACGAGGCGCTGCGCGCCCGTTTCTCCGGCTCGCCTGACAAGGTCGTCAACCTGATGAGCTTCATCGCTGAGGATGTGCGCGAGATCCTCGCCTCGCTGGGCCTGAAATCCCTCGACGAGGCGATCGGGCGCACGGACCTCCTGAAACAGGTCAGCCGGGGCGCCACCCATCTCGATGACCTCGATCTCAATCCGCTCCTGGTGCAGGTCGATACGGACTCTCCGGTCGTCTACAAGCCCAACCGCCGCGAACCGGTTCCCGACACGCTTGACGCGCAGATCCTGCGTGACGCGGAGCCCTTTTTCGAGCGCGGCGAGAAGATGCAGCTCGAGTACGGCGTGCAGAACACGATGCGGGCCATCGGCGCTCGCTCGAGTTCGCGCATCACCCGAAAGTTCGGCATGCAGTCGCTTCCCGAAGGCCGGTTGCATATCCGGCTGGAAGGCTCCGCCGGGCAATCGCTCGGCGCGTTCAGTGTGCAGGGCCTGCTGCTCGAAGTGCTTGGCGATGCGAATGATTATGTCGGCAAGGGCCTGTCGGGGGCGACCATTGTTGTTACGCCGCGCGCCCGCGACCGGCGCTCTGCGATCGGCGATGCCATCATCGGCAATACCTGCCTTTATGGCGCAACCGCCGGAAAGCTGTTTGCGGCCGGCACGGCCGGCGTCCGGTTTGCCGTGCGCAACTCGGGCGCGAAGGCGGTTGTCGAAGGCTGCGGCGCCAATGGCTGCGAGTATATGACCAACGGGCGCGCGGTGATCCTCGGACCTGTGGGTGACAATTTCGGGGCCGGCATGACTGGCGGCGCCGCCTATATCTGGGATCCTTCCGGCCGGTTTGATAAGGTCGTCAACCCGGATTCGATCGACTGGTATCCGCTGGCGGATATGGCCGATGCGCATGTCGGGGAGGCAAAAGCCCTGATCGAAGAGCACGCCCGCCGGACGGGCTCGCTGCGCGCGCGCGAACTTCTGGACAACTGGGAGATCACCCTCGGCCAGATGCTGATGATTGTGCCGAAGGAGGTCGCTGGTCTGCTTCTCACTCGCAGGCCAGCCACCAGAAAGAAGCAGGCCGAGCGCGCCTAGCGCCCGGCCTGCTTCGCAGGATCAGGCCGCCGGCGGCTTCTTCCGGCGGATGCGTGGCCAGATCAGGCGCAGCCAGATCCAGAGCAGTGTACCGATGAGCAGGAGCCAGGGCAGGCCCACCGCGAAGGCCGTGATGACCGCTGCCACAGCGCTCGCCAGATTGTAGAAGAAGCTGGAAAATGCATCGCTGAGCGGTGAAAGCGCGCCTTGTGAGACCGGGTTGATCTTCGTCTCATAGCTGACCGAGAGCTCGCTCATGTCGACCCGCTGGCGGAGCGCCGCGAGGCTTGAGGTCAGCGAGTCGATCTCGCCGTTCACCCGGGCAAGCTCGCGCTGGGTCTCGAGCAGTTCGCCAAGATTTCCGGGCCGGTCGGCCAGCAATTGCTCGATACGTTCCTGCAGCAGGATCTGCGCCTTGAGGCGGGCGTCCGTGTCGATGATTGTGACGGTGAGATCTTCGGCGGTCGTCTGGCGCGATGTCACCTCGCCTTTGGCAGCCTCTGCCTCGGCTTCAACGCCCGACAGGAAAGTCTCGATCCAGGCCGGTGTGGCGCGCAGGTTCAGCGACGCGCTTGCTTCGGTCTCAGAATAGGCATTGAGCCAGGAATTCGTGACAACGCATACCGCCGGTCCGGCCTTGTTGCAGGCGTCCACATGCGCCTGCATCGTCGGCTCGATGGCCTTGACCGGCAGGCGCATGCCGATGCTGTGCGAATAGGCAATGTATTGAACGCTGCCCGGCGCCGCCGGGGCTGCCCCGCCTGCTTCGCCGGCCGCTTCTTCCGCATAGGAGGCGTCCACCATCTTGGCGGCCATCTCTGGTCCTGGCGGTGTCATCGACGGGCGCGCGTCATAACTGGCGCCTGTGCCCCCGCAGGCTGCCAGGACTGCCACCGCTGCGGCGGCCCCAATCAAGAACTTGAACGGCATGATATCGTCCTCCCCGAAACAGATAACTCACGCATCATCGCTCCGAAAATGGCAAGAGGGCGCCGCTTTCAGGGAGAAGCAGGGCCTTTCAGGGCCGGTAAGTGACGCGCCGCTCGCCGGGCGCCAGTGTGCGCTGGGCGTGATGGGCAAAGTCGACGAGCCGCAGCCTTGTCTCCCGTGGGTCGATGATCTCTTCAGCGAGGAAGCTTTCAGCCGTCCGGAAAGGCGAGCGGATCGCCTCGAACTTCCGGTAAAGGGCCGCCTTGAGCTCGTCGGGATTGTCCGCCTCCGACAATTCCTTCCGGAACGCCGCCTCAATCCCGCCAGCCATGGGCAGCGAGCCCCAGTCGCCGCTCGGCCAGCAATAGCGCCACTTGGTCTTCGACTGGTTCATCATTGCCGATCCGGCCAGCCCGTAAGCCTTTCGGATGATAACAGAACAGACGGGCACATCCGCCTGGTAGACCGCCGTCATTGCCCGCACACCGGCGCGCGTTACGCCAGCTGTTTCTGCCTTCACGCCGACCGCGAAGCCCGGGCAATCTACAAAGTGGATGACCGGCAGGTGGAAGGTCGAGCAGAGGTCCATCTGGCGGGTGACCTTGTCACAGACATCTGCGGTCCAGGCGCCATCCAGAAAGAAGGGGTCGCCGGCCATGATCCCGACCGCGTAGCCATCGATCCGGGCCAGGCCTGTGACGATGCCGCGGCCCCAGTCATGACCAATCTCGAAGAAGCTGCCCTTGTCGACCGCTGCCTCGATGATCCTGCGCGGCTTGTAGGGGGTCCGTCCATCCCCGGGGACAAGAGAGATCAGACTTTCTTCCTTGCGCCTGGGGTCATCTGTAGGCTGCAGGCGCTCGGGCAGGTGATGCACCGATGGCGGCAGGTAGGAGAGAAACCGCCGCGCGGCAGCAAAGGCGTCGGCCTCGCTGTCGACGACATTGTCCACCGTGCCGTTCTGGGCCTGGATTCTCCAGCCGCCGAGTTCCTCTTTGGTGACATTCTCCCCCAGAGCGATCGCGACAGGCGGTCCGGCCACAAAGACCTGGCTGAGCTCCTTGACCATGATCGAGAAATGACTTGCCGCCAGCCGGCCCGCACCCATCCCCGCGCAGGGGCCGAGCGCCAGAGTGACGAAGGGGACTTGTGACAGACCGGTGACAATCTCGCTCCAGCCGGGCGTCTCCGGAATATAGGTGCGCGGGTCTTTCTCCAGCGCCTTGACCGAACCGCCGCCACCCGTCCCGTCGATCATCTGGACAAGCGGCATCCGGTACTCGGTCGCCATCTTGATGATCTGGACCATCTTCTGCCAGATTGATGCATCGGAAGCCCCTCCGCGCACCGTGAAATCATCCGCCAGCACGCAGACCGGACGCCCTTCGATGCGGGCGCGCCCGGTTACCGAGGTCGAGGGGGTAAAACCCGCCAGTTCGTCATCCGGACCATAGCTCGCTTTGCCCGCAATCTTGCCGATCTCATGGAAGCTGCCGGGGTCGACCAGGAAGGCAACGCGCTCACGAACGGTGAGCTTGCCCCGGCCTCGCTGGCGTTCGACCGGCTCTTCGCCGCCCATCTTTTCGGCCAGTCGTTCCCGGCGGCGCAGTTCTTCGATTGCTTTTTCCCAGCTCATGACGCTCAGCTGATCAACTTGCCGCTGAGCACGTCAAGGGATTCTTCTTGCCCCGCCCGCGCCGGTTTGCTTTATCCCGGCCAGAACCAACTCCCAAGGAGGAAACCCAGGATGGATCTCGCACAACTCACGGCCCGCGCGTCCGAAGCCCTTGCGGGCGGCGGCGGCGATTTCAAGAAAACGGTAAAGTTCGATTTCGGCAGCGTCGGCAAACTTCTGCTGAACGGCTCGGCCGGCACTGCGGACAATTCTGACGGCCCCGCCGACGCCACGATTTCCGTTGCCTGGGACGACTTCGCCAAGATCTCTTCTGGCGCGATGGATCCGACGATGGCCTTCATGCAGGGCAAGCTGAAAGTGGCCGGCGACATGTCGGTGGCCATGCAGCTTCAGAGCGTGATGAAGAAGCTCGCCGGCTGATACCAGGTCCCTTCAGGGATTGACTTCCAAGGCCGCCCGGCGACAGCTTCGGGCGGCCTGTTTTATCTGATCGGCATTCGATTGGCGGCTGACCCGGAACCTCGACCCATGGCTGATTCGCAAAGGCGGCAATCCGGCTTCGTGACTGTCGAGGGCAACCCGGCGCCGGACGGAGCGCGTGTGGTCTGGTTCAAGGGCACCGGCGGACGTCAGCTGCGCGCCTGCGCGGCGCCGGCCCTCTGCGCCACCCAGCCGCGCGGCACAGTCATTGTCTGCCCGGGCCGGACGGAGTTCATCGAGAAATACTTCGAAGTCGGCCGTGAACTCCAGAAGATGGGGTTCGCGATCCTGATCGTGGACTGGCCGGGGCAGGGCCTTTCGGAGCGGCTTCTGGACGACAGCAAGAAGGGCCATGTCGATCGGTTCGAGACCTTCATGGGGGCACTTGCCAAGGGGCTCGCCGAGCTCGCCGATCATCTTCCCCGCCCGTATGTCTGTCTCGCCCATTCGATGGGCGGCGCCATCGCGCTTGCCGCCATCGCGCAGGACTTCGTGAAAGTCGATGCCGCGGCCTTCTGCGCGCCGATGTGGGGCCTCAAGTCGAAATTCTTCGGTATGAGCTACCTCGTCTGGGCCATGCGTGTCACCGGCCGTTCGAACGACTATGCCGTTCAGCCGGGTCCGCCCGAGCGCTTCGAGAACAATATCGTCACGCATGACAAACGCCGCTGGCAATTGCAGCGCGATCTTGTTGATGCGTCCCCGGATCTTGAGCTCGGCCCTGTCACATGGGGTTGGCTTGGTGCCTCGCTCGATATCCTGGCGACCTTCACACGGCCCGGGGCGCTGTCGCAGGTGAGCATCCCGGTCTTCGTTGCCTCCGCCGGTGAAGAAAAGCTGGTCGACAATGGCAGCCATGCAGACATCTGCCGCCGGCTGAAGGACTGCGAACATGTCACGGTCGAGGGCGCCCTGCACGAGATCCTGATGGAGACGGATGACCGCAGGGCGCAATTCTGGGCCGGTTTCCAGCGTCTCCTTAAGCGCGCCGGAATCTGAGCGTCGGACTTCAGATAAGTAAGGGGAGACTATCATGGCGCTGATCTCACTGTCGCGTATCCTCGCGCACTGGACGGAGGTACAGCCTGACCGGACGGCGCTGGTGCATGATGGCAGAAGCCTGACCTGGAGCGAGCTTGAAGCGCGCACGAACCGGCTGGCCCGCGCCTATCAGGCCCTCGGTGTCAAACCGGATGACTTCGTCACCATCGCCCTTCCGAACGGGATCGAGTTCTTCGAGGCCTGCCTGGCGGCCTGGAAATCCGGCGCGACGCCTCAGCCGGTCTCCGCGCGCCTACCCAAGTTCGAGCGCGACCAGATCATCGAGGTTGGCGCGCCGAGCCTGGTCGTCGGTGTCGAGCCCGGTGAGTATGCCCCCATCGCCTGCCTGCCAGCGGAATATGAGCCTGGCCCATCCCTGCCCGATACGCCCCTGCCGGAAGTCACCTCCAGCAGCTATAAGGCGATGACCTCCGGCGGTTCAACAGGCCGTCCAAAGCTGATTGTCTCGAAACAGCCCGCGGCCGCAGACCCGGATCTGCCTCTGCTCGAGATACCGCAGCAGGGCGCGATGCTGATCCCGGGCCCTCTCTATCACAACGGCCCCTTCCTTTGGGCGATGACCGCCTTGTTCAAAGGCTGCACGGTGGTTGTGACCACCCGCTTCGATGCGCAGGAGACCCTGCGGCTTATCGAGGCGCACAGGGTGGACGTTGTCTATATGGTGCCGACAATGATGCGCAGGATCTGGGCGCTGCCGGAGGATGTCCGGGCCCGCTACGATCTCTCCAGCCTCAAGGCGCTCTGGCACCTGGCCGCGCCGTGCCCGCCCTGGCTCAAGGAATGTTTCATCGGGTGGCTCGGCCCGGAAGTGATCTGGGAACTCTATGGCGGCACTGAAGGGCAGGGTTCCACCACCATTCAGGGTACGCAATGGCTGACCCACAAGGGATCGGTCGGCAGGCCGGTCGAGACCTGCGAGATGAAAGTGGTCGGTGAGGATGGCGCAACGCTGCTGCCTGGCGAGATCGGCGAAGTCTTCATCCGTCCGCTCGCAGGCGCAGGGACGACCTATCGCTATATTGGTGCTGAAGCCAAGGCCATCGAAGGCGGCTGGGAAAGTCTGGGCGACATGGGCTGGATGGACGCAGAGGGCTACCTCTACCTGACCGACCGCCTGTCCGACATGATCCTCGTCGGCGGGGCCAATATCTATCCCGCCGAGGTTGAAGCCGCGATTGACGCATTTCCCGGCGTGCGCTCTTCCGCTGTCATCGGTCTTCCCGATGACGACATGGGCGCGCGATTGCATGCCGTGATCGACCGTCCCGAAGGGGCTGCCGATCCGGGGGCGATGCAGGCCCACCTCGCCGAACGCCTCGTGCGTTACAAGGTTCCGAAGAGTTTCGAATATGTCGACGAGCCCGTCCGCGATGATGCCGGCAAGGTCCGCCGGAAGGCCCTCCGGCAAGCGCGTCTGACCGCCTCTTGACTTCCCTTAGGGCGCGCCGCCTCCGCTCAGACAAACACCGGAGGAACGATCCATGAAAGTAGCAGCTGTCAAGAAGCCCGGCGGGCTGACCAACCTCGTCATCGAAAACCGCGCCGATCCGAGGCCCGGGCCCGGTGAGGTCCTGGTGCGTGTGCGCGCCAGCTCGCTCAACTATCATGACTTCATCGTCGTCCTTGGCGGCATCCCCACCCCGGATGGCCGCATCCCGATGTCGGACGGCGCCGGCGAGGTGGTTGCGGTCGGTGAGGGCGTCAGCAAGTGGAAAGTCGGCGACAAGGTCATCTCCCTTTTTTTCCCGAACTGGCAGTCGGGCCAGGTCGAGGCCGCTGGCTTCCAGTCCGTGCCGGGCGACGGGGCTGACGGCTTTGGCTGCGAACTCTATGCCGGTCCCGAAACCGCCTTCACCCGGATGCCGAAGACCTGGACCTTTGACGAGGCCGCCACGCTGCCCTGCGCGGCCCTTACCGCCTGGCGCGGCATGTATGTCGAGACGCGCACCAAGCCCGGAGACTGGGTGCTCGTGCAGGGTACCGGCGGGGTGTCGATCTTCGCACTGCAATTTGCCAAGGCCACCGGTGCGCGCGTCATTGCCACCTCTTCGTCCGAGGCAAAGCTCGAAAAACTCCGTGCCCTCGGCGCCGATCACGTCATCAACTACAAGCAAACGCCCGACTGGGGCAAAAAGGCGTTCGAGGTGACCGGTGGCCGCGGCGTCGACGAGGTGGTGGAGATCGGCGGGCCAGGCACGATGGCCCAGTCGATCAATGCCTGCCGTCCGGGCGGCCATATCTCGCTGATCGGTGTGCTCACGGGCATCTCCGGCGAAGTGCCAACGGCTGCGCTCTTCTCGCGCAATATCACGGTCTCCGGCATCACCGTTGGCTCGCGCCGCCAGCAGGAGGACATGGTGGATGCGATTGACGCGACCGGTTTCAAGCCGGTGATCGACAGCCGCTTCCCGCTGGACCAGATCGCCGCCGCCTTTGCCCATCAGGCAAGCCAGCAGCATTTCGGAAAGATCGTCCTGACGATCTAGGCCGGCGCCCAAAGGGGGCAGAGGACGTCGCCCGCCAGCCGGTCAGGCTGGCGGGCTTGTCTGTGCAGACGCCTTGTCGGAAAGCGCGATGATGCTGTCACCATCGGCTGTGTCCGGATCGCCGTTCGCCCGGTGGATGGCAACCACGACACCGGAGAGGGCAAGGATCGCGATCAGGTTGGGTATGGCCATGGAGGCGTTCGCGATGTCGCCCATCATCCAGACGAGATTCACCTGCGCAATCGCGCCAATAAAGATGATGCCGCACCAGACGAAGCGGAAAGGCTTGGTTGCCCATTCGCCGATCAGATAAGTCACCGCCTGTTCGGCATAATAAGACCAGCCAATGATCGTCGTGAAGGCGAACAGCGTCAGACAGAGCGTGACGATCCAGCCGCCGACCGGACCGGGCAGGGCATCGGTGAAGGCGCGGTTGGTCAGTGTGGCGGGGTTGGCGCCTTCAGCCATCCAGAGATGGGTTGTCGTCTCGGTCAGGCCGGCGGCGACCATTTCGGGCTTCGCCAGGAAGTCTGCCGAAGTCGCAAACGTACCCTCAGCCGTAATAATCACCAAAGCCGTCATCGTACAAATGATCAGCGTATCGACGAACACGCCGATCATGGCGATTTCGCCCTGACGTGCGGGGTTTTTCATCTGCGAGGCTGCGTGGGCGATCGGCGCCGAGCCCTGGCCTGCCTCGTTGGAGAACAGACCGCGCGCAACCCCGAAGCGGATGGCAGAGAGCACGGCATAGCCGGCGAGGCCGCCAACCGCCTCCTGCAGGCCGAAGGCAGAGGCGAAGATCATGCCGAAGGCGTGCGGAATCTCGTGGGCATTGAGCCCCAGCACAACGATACACATCAAAACATACAGAGCGGCCATGGTGGGAACGAGTTTCTCGGCGACGTTGCCGATCGACTTGATGCCGCCAATAATGACAATGAAAACAAGTACGGACATGACGATGCCGATGACCCAGGTCGGCACGTCCAGGCCGAAGGGGCGCAGTTCTGCCATGACGTTCTGAGTGATGCCGTTCGCCTGGATCATGCCCCCGGTTGCGGTCGCCGAGATGATCGTGCCGATGCAGAAGAGGACGGCGAGCCACTTCCAGTGTTTTCCGAGGCCATTGGTGATGTAATACATCGGGCCGCCATTCAGACGTCCGAACTCGTCCCGCTCGCGGTATTTGATCGCCAGCGAGCTTTCCGCAAAGGCGAGTGCCATACCGAAGATGGCTGTGATCCACATCCAGAACACCGCTCCCGGCCCGCCTAACGTAATCGCTGTGGCGACGCCGACGATATTGCCGGTTCCGACCTGGCCTGAAAGCGCTGTTGTCAGCGCCTGGAAAGGTGTGATTGCACTCGGGTCGCCATTGCCTTTGCGCCCGGCCCAGACTTCGGCAATCGCCGGTCCGAGGCGACGGATGGGCCGGAAGCCGATGCGCAGCATGAAGTAGAGGCCCGCGCCCAGCAGCAGGACCACAAGCGGGGCGATCGGAAGGAGCTGGGCGCCGTTCCATTCGCCGCCCCAGAGGAAGTTGCTGACATTGGTCACGCCCGCCTCAAAGCTGGCCATAAGATCGTTGAACATGGTTTAGGGCCTCCCCGGCGCCGAAAGTGGCATTTTAACGTCACCCTAGCCCGGTTTGGCTGTCTGTGAAGGCATTCAATGCGGTCGGGTTCTCAGATGGAGGAAGGTTCTTTCAGCCTGCCGCCTTTTCAGGCATAAGCCGCCCGATGACCACCGCCTCCGACGCAAAGCCCCTCAAGGGCCTGTTCATCAGGACCTATGGCTGCCAGATGAATGCCTACGACTCCGAGCGCATCCGTGATGTGCTGAAGCCGCTTGGCTATGTCCCGGTCGAAACCCCTGAGGCCGCCGACCTCGTGGTCGTTAACACCTGCCATATCCGGGAAAAGGCTACGGAGAAGGTCTATTCCGAACTCGGCCAGCTGAAATTGATGAAACAGGCCTCGGGCGGGCGCATGACCATCGCGGTTGCCGGCTGCGTCGCCCAGGCCGAAGGCGCCGAGATCATCCGCCGCCAGCCCGCCGTAGATCTTGTCCTCGGCCCGCAGGCCTATCACAAGTTGCCTGAAATGATCGCCCGTGCCAGCCGCGCCGTGGGTGACCGCCTGGAGACCGGCTTCGACACGGTGGAAAAGTTTGACGCCCTGCCCAGGACGCGTGATCCTGGCGGCCCCTCGGCCTTTGTCTCGGTCCAGGAAGGCTGCGACAAGTTCTGCACCTTCTGTGTGGTTCCCTATACGCGCGGCGCAGAAATGTCCCGCAGTGTGGACGATATCGTCGCCGAAGTGCGCGAGCTTGCTTCCAAGGGCGTGCGCGAAGTCACCCTGCTCGGTCAGAACGTCAACGCCTTTCACGGCGCCGCGCCGCGCCTCGAAAGCGGTCAGGACTGGTCGCTCGGCAGGCTTGTGCGCCACCTCGCGAAAGTCGGCGGCATAGAGCGCATCCGCTATACAACAAGCCACCCGCGCGACATGGACGAGGACCTGATCGCCGCGCATGGCGACACGCCGGCGATGATGCCTTTTCTGCACCTGCCGGTCCAGTCCGGTTCCGACCGTATCCTTAAGTCAATGAACCGCGGCCATACGGCGGATGACTACCGGGACATCATTGCCCGCGTCCGCAGGGCCCGGCCGGATATCGCCCTTGCAACCGATTTCATCGTCGGATTCCCGGGCGAGAGCGACGCCGATTTCGAGGCGACGATGCAGCTTGCGCGGGATGTCGGCTATGCGATTGCCTATTCTTTTAAGTATTCCTCGCGCCCGGGCACACCGGCGGCCGAAATGCATGGGCATATCCCGGAAGCGCTGAAGGATGAGCGCCTCCAGGCCTTGCAGGCCCTTCTCCGTGAGCAGCAGACCGGCTTCAACGCGCAGCAGATCGGCAGGACGCTGCCCGTGCTCGTCACCGGAAGGGGTCGTAATCCCGGCCAGCTGCATGGGCGCTCGCCTTACCTTCAGGCGGTGCACTTCGAAGGCCGCGAGGGCCTTATCGGCAGCCTTGTCGATGTTCGTATCCGGAGCGCCAGTCTCAATTCCCTGACCGCCGAGCTTGTTGGCGTGCGCGAGCCCGCTCAGTGAGCACCAGACGTCCGCCCGCCTCCCTGCCCGGCACCGAAACAGTCAGCCGGATCTATCCGGTCGCGCAGGCTGAGCGCCTGCGTGATCTTTGCGGCCCCCACCATCGCCACCTCGCCCTGCTCGAAACCCGGCTGAAGCCCTATGGGCTGCGCGCCGAAAGCCAGGGTGGCGGCATCCGCCTGGACGGAATAGAAGAGGGGGTATCGATCGCCGAGGCGGCTCTTGCCGAATTCGAACGCCGCCTGCGCGGCGGTGCCCAGCCCATGGAAATGGAGCTCGACGGTGCCCTGCAGGCGGCCCAGTCGCCGGCCCGCTCCTTCAGCGGCCTCAAGGGCCTGCGAAAGCCCGTTACTGCCATGACACGTGGCCAGGCCCAGTACATCGACCTGCTGTCGGATGCTGACAATGCGCTGATCTTCGGTGTCGGTCCCGCGGGCACGGGCAAGACTTTCCTTGCTGTCGCGACAGGTGTCGCCGAGTTGCAGGCGGGCCTGCGCCAGCGCCTCATCGTCACCCGTCCGGCTGTAGAGGCCGGCGAGAAGCTCGGCTTCCTTCCCGGCACGCTGGAAGAGAAGGTCGATCCTTACATGCTGCCGATCTGGGATGCGCTGCGGGAGCTGATGGGCCAGGAGCAGATGGAGCGGCGCATGACGCGCGGTGAGATCGAAGTCGCCCCGATCGCGTTCATGCGCGGGCGCACGCTGAAGAACGCTTTCGTCATTGTCGACGAGGCCCAGAACACGACTGTGGCCCAGATGAAGATGGTGCTGACTCGGCTCGGCCGGGACAGCCGCATGGTCGTGACCGGTGATCCCGGACAGGTCGACCTGCCGGGCAGCCAGCCATCCGGCCTGAAACACGCGCTGCGTATCCTTGAGGCGGTCGATGGCATCGCCTCGCATTACCTGACGGCTGCCGACGTTGTCCGCCATGGCCTCGTCAGCCGGATCATTGATGCCTATGCGGCGGCAGGCGAGAGCTGAGCCACGCCATGATCGACCTTGCACTGATCATAGAAGGGGAAATCTGGTCCGCCCTTGATGATGTTGACGCCCTCTGCCAGCGTGCCTTTGACGCCGCAGCGAAATTTGCCCCGGCCGAGGGCACTGTCTCGCTGCTGCTGACCGACGACAGCGTGCTGCAGCAACTGAACCGGGATTTTCGGGGCAGGGACAAGCCGACCGATATTCTCTCCTTTCCTGCCCTGGACATCGATCGTCCGCTTCTCGGCGACATAGCCGTTGCGCATGGCACGGCGACCCGGGACGCTACGCTCCAGGGTAAGGCCCTTGGCGATCATCTTACCCATCTCCTGATCCACGGTTACCTTCACCTGCTTGGCCATGATCATCAAACACCGGCTGAGGCCGCGATCATGGAAAGCATAGAGGTCGAGGCGCTGGCCTGCCTCGGCATATCCAATCCCTATCTTCTGAGCGAAACCGTTTCCGATGAGTGACCCTGACCCTCCCAGTGACCCGCAAAACCGCGGTAAACGCCGCTTCTTCGGCTTCCGGAAGAAGCCGGCTGTGCCATCTCCCGCGCCGGGTGTGACCGCCAGCGGGGCGGGCGCGGCGGCGCCGGCCGTCATGCGTCTCAGACTGGCCGAGTTCGAGCAGTTGCGCGTCTTCGACGTTATGGTGCCCCGGGCCGAAATCCAGGCCGTGGAGGCGAGCACCGAGTTTCCGGAACTCCTGAAGTTTTTCGCCGAAGTCACCCATTCACGCCTGCCGGTGTTCCGCGAGACACTCGATGACCCGATCGGTTTTGTCCACATCAAGGACGTGGTGACGGAGATGGCCAAGGAGGGCGATCCGCCAAAACGCCCGCTTGAGCGCCTGCACCGGGAGGTGCTCTACGTGCCTCCCTCGATGAAGTTGACCGACCTGCTGGTCAAAATGCAGGCGACCCGTATTCATCTGGCCCTGGTTGTTGACGAGTATGGCGGCACGGATGGTCTGCTCACCCTGGAAGACCTCGTCGAGGTGATCGTCGGCGATATCGAGGACGAGCATGATGATGAGGAGGCCATGTTCATCCGCCGCAGCGCACGGGTCTGGGAGGCTGACGCGCGCACGGAGATTGACCATTTTTCGGAAGAAACCGGCGTGGATCTCGGCCTTGCGGACAGCGATGCCGAGATCGACACGCTGGGCGGCGTAGCGTTTGCGCTCGCCGGTAAGGTTCCTCTGCGCGGAGAGGTGCTGCGCCATCCCTGTGGCGCGGAGCTCGAAATCATGGAAGCGGACACACGGCGGATCCGTCGGCTTCGGCTGCGCCTGCCCGAGCCCGCGGTTACCCCAGCCACTGAGGAGTGAAGCTCAGATGTCAGATGCTGTCCGCAGCCACGGCTTCACGGCTCTGGGACTGCTTCACGAGTCACTTGCCCGCCTGAAAGGCTGGCAGGCCGCGGGGGCAGCGGCCGTCTTCGGAGCACTTGCCGCCTTTGCCTTCGCGCCGTTCCATTTCAGTGCCGTGCTTGCGCTATCATTTCCGGCGCTCGTCTGGATGATTGACGGGGCGCGCGGCGACCGGCGCTGGGGCAGGGCCGTCTTCCTGCGCGGCTGGGCATTCGGCACGGGTTTCTTCCTTGTCAGCATGCATTGGACAGTCATGCCGTTTCTGGTGAACCCGGAGCAGCATCTTGTGTTCATCTGGCTGCCGCTGATCGTTCTGCCCGCCGGGATGGGTCTTATCTGGGGCTGTTTCGCGGCCATGGCGGGCGCCTTCTGGTCTGCGTCACCATCGCGCATCTTCATCTTTGCGCTCTTTTTCGCGCTTGCCGAGTGGACGCGCGGCCACCTTTTCGGCGGTTTTCCCTGGAACCTTCCGGGCACGACCTGGGTGCCCGGCGGAGCCTTGTCTCAGGCAGCTTCTCTGGGGGGGGTCTATTGGCTGACGCTGGTAACGGTCTTTGTCGTGGCGGCGCCCGCTGCCCTTGTGGATACACGTGACGCGCGAGGCCTCGGGCTGCGCCTTGCGCCCGCTTTCGTCGGCGTGATCGTGCTGGCGCTCGGATGGGCCTGGGGCGCCGAACGCATCGCCCGGCCTTCGCCTTTGACAGATCAGTCGGTGGTGATCATGGACGCCGGCGTACCCCAGGCAGTCTGGGACCGCATCGATGCTGGCCCCGTGCTGCTCGAATACGTTCGAATGCTGACCTATCCCGATAGCAAGCCCGGCGACATTGTGGTCTGGCCGGAAGGGGCGGTACCGGGCTTCCTTCTCCAGGAGTCTGAGCCCCTCGATGCGATCTCCTCCTATATCGGCGAGCGGACATTGATTGCGGGCGCAACCCGCTATGAGTGGATTACCGAGCAGACGCCCGTCTATTATAACAGCCTCGCGGTGCTTGATGCCGCGGCCAACGAGACCGGCCCGGTCTCGCTCTATGACAAGCACCGTCTTGTGCCGTTCGGTGAGCTGGCTGCCGTCGACTTCATCCCCTTTGGCCGCCAGTTCGCTTCGCTGCTCCCGCCCGCCACCCAGCGGCTCGCCGTTTCTGGCTTTCGTCCGGGTGGCGGGGCCACGGCCATCCAGTCGGGCCGCGTGCCGCCCTTCGTCGCCCTGATCTGTTATGAGGGGCTTTTCCCCGAAATCACCCGCCGGGCAAACCTCACTGACCGCGCGCAATGGATCGTGCTGGTCTCCAATGATGCCTGGTTCGGCACCGGCATGGGCCCTGCCCAGCACTATGCCCAGAACCGCTACCGCGCCATTGAGACAGGCCTGCCGCTGGTGCGCGCCGCCAATCGCGGCATGTCTGGCATCATTGACGGTTACGGGCGAGAGACGATGCGTACCCTGCCTGCGGAGACGGCGCCGGAGGGCTGGTCTGCGACCTATGGCCGTGACCGTATTCCGGAACCGGCGCCGGTAACCCTCTACCAGACCCGGCTTGGCGCCGGACTGTTTTGGTTCAGCCTCTGCCTTTTCGCGCTACTGGCCTTCATCAGCTGGAGGCGTTAAGTGCGTCTGGGCGCCCGCCACGGTAGAGCGAGGGGTAGGGTATGACAGACAACAAACTTCCGAGTGGTATAGACCGGGTTGTCGGCCAGCGCATCCGTTGGCGCCGGCGCGAGTTGAAACTCACCCAGGAACGTCTCGCCGAACTCCTGGAACTGACATTCCAGCAGGTCCAGAAGTACGAGAAAGGTGTCAATCGCGTTTCAGCCGGGCGCCTTTACGAGATTGCCGGCGTGCTCGGAGTCCCGATCAGCTATTTCTTCGAAGGCGCTGAGCCGTTCCTTAAAGCCGGCCCTTCCGAACGCGCCGATGACGAGGAAGAGCCCCGCGCCCCGGCGGTGACACCTGAGATGCTCGAGCTGATCTCGGCCTTCCAGAAGATCGAGGATGTCTCCCTGCGCAGATCATTGCTCAACACCGTGCGTGCTGCGGCGTCGGCCTTTGCCGATCGCCCGGGCCATGACTGAACGGCGGCGCGCATGACAGTTTCTGGTGATGCGGTCTTTCGGGATCGCCCTATACGTACGTTCGGCCGGACCGGTGGGCGCCCGCTTTCCCCTCGCCAGCAGAGGGTCCTGGAAACCCGCCTCGTCACCTGGCAGGTGCCCGGGCCCCTCGCGCCGGGGCTTGACCCGCGCAGCCTGCTGAGTGCCCCGGACGCGGTCTGGCTGGAAATCGGATTTGGCGGCGGCGAGCATCTTGTCGCCCAGGCAAAGGCCAATCCCGGTGCCGGTTTCATCGGCTGCGAACCGTTCATCGAAGGTGTCGCCAAGGCGATTGCCGGCATTGAGGATGCAGGGCTTCAGAATGTCCGTTTATGGCCCGACGATGCGCGCCCTCTGATCGATGCCCTTGCCCCGGGCTCGATCTCCCGCGCTTTCATCCTGTTCCCGGATCCCTGGCCTAAGCGGCGCCAGCAGAAGCGCCGCCTTGTCCAGCCCGCCTTTCTGGCTGCGCTGCGGCGGGTAATGAAGACCGGCGGGCGCGTCCGCTTTGCCACCGACGTCACCAGCTATGCCGACGAAGCGCTTCTGGCCTTCCTTGTCGCGGGCGGGTTTTCGTGGACGGCAGGGCGCCCAGATGACTGGCGTTGTCCGCCAGCGGATCATGTCACGACCCGCTATGAAACCAAGAAGCTCGGTGATTGTGCACCGGTTTGGTTAGACTTCGACTGTACCTGAGAAACCAGTATTTGTTGACCATTCGCATGATTTGTGAAAATAAATGACGTATCGAAACCGGTCGGTCTGAATATCACGACCCCGTCAGACCGACGGCAATGACTTTCCCTCCCCCGATTTCGATGGGCACCGGCATGGCACAATCCCGTGCTTGCCGCGGCCCAGAGACGGTAAAGGAAGGCCATTATGGCAACCGGAAAAGTTAAGTGGTTCAACGATCAAAAGGGCTTCGGCTTCATCAAGCCGGATGAGGGTGGTGCGGACGTTTTCGTCCACATTTCTGCTGTTGAGCGCTCTGGCCTGCGTACGCTCGCCGAAAATCAGGCGATCTCGTATGAGCTTCACAAGGACGAACGCCGCGGCAAGACCTCGGCTGTTGACCTGAAGATTCTCTGAGGGTTCCACCCGCCTTGCGGCGGCGGGGAGGCGGCGGCAGGCAAGCCTGCCGCCGTTTTTTTACATCAGCTGCCCTCTCGACAGGCGCCGGTTTCGGGATTATGGAGCGGCCAAGTCGAAAATATATCGGCGGCGGGTCCGGAAACGGGTCCGCCGTTTTTCTTTGTCCAGGTTTGCCTCGCCGCTCATGATTGCCCTCACCGAACAGGAACGCCGCCTGCTGGATCTCATCCGCCCTGTTGCGGATGGGCTCGGCATGGAAGTCGTTCGCATACGCGTGTCCGGCGGCCGCCGTCCGCACCTGCAGGTGATGGCCGAGCGGGCGGGGGGGGCGCCGACCGATGTGGAAGACTGCGCCCGCTTGAGCCGGGCCTTGGGGCCGGTACTCGAAGCCGCCGATCCGATCTGCGAAGCTTATATCCTGGAAGTCTCGACCCCCGGCATCGACCGGCCGCTGACCCGGCCGGGCGATTTCGGCCGCTGGATCGGCCACGCCGCGCGGATCGAGCTTGCCCGCCCGATTGATGGCCGCCGCCGCTTTACCGGCACCATCGTGTCGGAAGGCCCGGACGGCGTGCACATCGAACTCGATGACGAGACCGAACTTGTTGCCGGAGTCCATGAGATGAGCCGGGCGAGCCTGGTGCTGACGGACGAACTGATCGAAGCGACCCGTGCGGCCGGCACCCTGCCGCCGCAGCCGGATGAAGATGAAGACAGGCTTGCCGATTTCGAGATCGACGAGACCGAAGACGAAACAGATGAAGAAGAGACAGGAGATCTCCAATGACCACCGTCGGCGTATCCGCCAACCGGCTTGAAATCCTGCAGATCGCCAAGGCGGTCGCGGAAGAGAAATCGATCGACCAGCGCATTGTCATCGAGGCCATGCAGGAAGCGATCGAGAAGGCCGCAAAGGCCAAGTATGGTCAGGAACACGACATCCGTGCCCGGATTGATGCAGCGACCGGCGAGCAGACGCTGTGGCGCGTGCAGACAGTGGTCGCCGATGCCGAGCTTGAAGATGAAGCCAAGCAGCTGCGCCTCTCCGAAGCGAGAAAAATAGATCCCACTCTGAATATCGGCAGCGAGCTCAAAGAGGAGCTCCCGCCCTTCGATTTCGGCCGTGTTGCTGCCCAGACTGCCAAGCAGGTGATCACCCAGAAAGTGCGCGATGCCGAGCGTGAGCGTCAGTATAATGAATACAAGGACCGCGTCGGCGAAGTCATCAATGGCATCGTCAAGCGGGTCGAGTATGGCCACGTGATTGTGGACCTGGGCCGCGCAGAAGGCATTATCCGCCGCAATGACGGCATCCCGCGCGAAAACTTCCAGCCGAATGATCGCGTCCGCGCTTACCTCTACAAAGTCAGCCGCGAAGTGAAAGGCCCGCAGATCTTCCTGTCGCGCGCCGCGCCTGATTTTATGCGTAAGCTCTTCGCCGCCGAAGTTCCGGAAGTCTATGAGGGCGTCATCCAGATCAAGGCGTGTGCCCGCGATCCCGGTTCGCGCGCCAAGATCGGTGTTATCTCGAATGACAGCTCGATTGATCCTGTCGGGGCCTGCGTGGGTATGCGCGGTGCGCGCGTCCAGGCGGTTGTCGGCGAGCTGTCCGGCGAGAAGATTGACATCATCCCGTGGAACTATGACGCTGCCACTTTCATCGTCAACGCACTGCAGCCGGCTGAAGTCTCGAAAGTGGTGCTCGACGAAGACGAGCGCCGCGTCGAAGTTGTTGTGGCCGACGACCAGTTCCCGCTGGCCATCGGCCGCCGCGGCCAGAACGTCCGCCTCGCCTCGCAGCTCACGGGCTGGCAGATTGACCTGATCACTGAGTCTGCTGATTCCGAGCGCTACCAGAAGGAATTCCAGGAGCGCACAGATCTCTTCATGAAAGCTCTGGATGCAGACGAAACGCTTGCCCAGCTGCTCGCCTCGGAAGGCTTCGAGTCGGTTGAGGAGATTGCCTTCGTCGCGCCTGAAGACTTCATCACGATTGAAGGCTTTGACAAGGATGTTGCTGAAGAGCTTCAGGAGCGTGCCCGCGAATATCTGGACCGCGTTGCCGCCGAGAACGATGCAAGGCGCCGTGAACTCGGCGTCGAAGATGACGTCATGGAACTGGAAGGGATGACTCCGTCCTTCGCGGTGAAGCTCGGCGAGCAGGGCGTCAAGACGGTGGAAGACGTCGCCGGTCTCGTGCCCGACGACATTACCGGCTACCGGGAGCCTGGTCCGGATGGCAAGCCTGTCTGGGTCGAAGGCATCCTCAAGAAAGGTGAAATGCGCAAGGACGACGCCCAGATGTTTGTCATGAAGGCGCGCGTTGCGGCCGGCTGGATCGAGCAGGAAGCCGTCGACGCTCTGCTTGCCCAGCAGGCGGGAGCAGCAGGCGAGGCGCCTGAGCTGACCGAGGAGGAGCGCGCGCTCCTGGCCCTCGGCGAGCTTGGCAGCAACATCGATGCCAATGAGGACGCAGACGCCCTCGCGGAAGAACTCGGGATTGACCTTTCAGACCTGCAGACGGAGGGCGGCGATGAAGAAGCCGTACCCGAGCAGTGAACGTGGGCTGATCCCTGATAATGACAGGGACGAGGACGGCGATGCGTCGGCAGCGCCGGAGCGCCAGTGCGCGGTCACCCGCAAGCGCCTCCTGAAGGAGGCCATGATCCGCTATGTTCTGTCTCCTGACAATGTCGTCACGCCGGATGTCGCCGCCCGCCTGGCCGGGCGCGGTGTCTGGGTCAGCGCCGAACGCCGGCATGTCGATACCGCCGCTGCGAAAGGGGCTTTCGCGCGTGGGTTCAAAAGTCAGGTCTCGGTACCGGAGGGGCTGTCTGACCTTACGGAACGCCTGCTCGTCAAACGCTGTGTTGAGCTTCTTGGTCTTGCCCGAAAGGCGGGGCTTGCGGTGCAGGGATATGATCAGGTGCGTGAGACCCTGCGCGGCAATCAGCCGGCTTTCCTGCTAGAGGCGTCCGACGGCGCAGAGGATGGCCGCAACAAGGTATATTTCCTGGCCAAGGCGCTATATAGCGACGTGAAAGTGGCCGGCGCGCTCAGCGCACAGGAATTGGGCATGGCTTTCGGACGTGACCGTGTGATACATGGCCTCGTCCGACGCGGAGCTATCGCGGGAAAGTGGGAATCCGCCTATCGGCGGCTCACCGGTTTTCGCGCGGCTCCCGAACTCGGCTGGTTCCCGGAACCGGATCAGTAACGGACTCCTGCCTGGGCGCATGGGCGCCCCGGCCAAGAATGTGATATGTAGGGCGAATGAGCGATAATAACGATCAAGGTAATTCCGGCGGCCGCAAACCGCTGACCGTCGTGCGCAAGACCTCCGGCACGGTGAAGCAGAGTTTCAGCCACGGCCGCTCAAAGCAGGTTGTGGTCGAAACGAAGAAACGTCGTCCGGTAACGGCCGGCGGTGCGCCCGGGGCTGGCCCGGAGGCGGAAGCGGCGATACCCGCCTCTGTGTCGATGGAGGCCAAGCTCGTTGCCCTGGCGCAGAAGCTCGGCATCACCGTCGACGAGCTGAAAGCGCGCCAGAAGGTTCTTGAACAGCGCAAGTCAGAAGAGAATGCCCGCGCCAAGGAACTCGAGGCCCGGCATGCCTCGCAGGAGCGCCTGCGTACCGAACAGGAACGCAAGCTTACAGAGGGGCGTGAACGCGAAGAGGCAGAGGCGCGGCGCAAGGCTGAGGAAGAGGCCCGAAAGGCCGCCGAAGCGGCGCCTCGCGAAACCGCGGTCGAGCGTCCCGCCAAGGCCCGTCCGCGGGTCGATGCCGCCTCGCCTGCAGTGGTCGTGCCATCGGATGATGACGAAGCCGGCCGCGGCAAGCGCGGCGGCAAGGCCGTCAAGGATGACCGCGCCGGGGAACGCGCCCGGGAAGCGGCCGCCCGCAGCCGCGATACAGGGGAGCGCCGGCGCGGCAAGCTGACCATCGCGTCGGCCCTGGGTGATGATGCGGACCGTCAGCGTTCGCTGGCCTCCGTGCGCCGTGCCCGCGAGCGGGAACGTGAGCGCAAGATGGGCGGCGCAGACAGCCGGGAGAAGGTTTCCATCGAAGTCACCCTGCCGGAATCGATCACCCTGCAGGACCTCGCCGGCCGCATGAACGAGCGCGTCGCGGACGTGGTCAAGTTCATGATCAAGCAAGGCGAGATGCTGCGCGGCAACGATGTTATCGATGCGGACACCGCCGAACTGATTGCGTCGGAGTTTGGTCACACCGTCAAGCGTGTCTCGGAAGCAGACGTCGAGATAGGCCTCGGCGGCGAAGCCGACGATGATACCGACCTGCAGCCCCGCCCGCCGATCGTGACCATCATGGGCCACGTCGATCACGGAAAGACCTCGCTGCTGGATGCCCTGCGCAGGACGGATGTCGCCTCCGGTGAGGCCGGAGGTATCACGCAGCATATCGGCGCCTATCAGGTGCAGTTGAAATCCGGCGAGCGGATCACCTTCCTGGACACGCCCGGCCACGCCGCCTTCACGGCCATGCGCGCGCGCGGCGCCAACGCCACCGACATCGCCGTCCTGGTTGTTGCCGCCAATGACTCGATCATGCCGCAGACGATTGAATCCATCAATCATGCCAAGGCTGCCGGTGTTCCGATCATCGTCGCCGTCACGAAGGTCGACCTCTACGACGCCAATCCGGACAAGGTGCTGACCGATCTTCTGCAGCATGACATCCAGGTCGAATCCATGGGCGGTGTCACACAGGCAGTCAAAGTCTCCGCCAAGCAGGGCATTGGCCTCGATGACCTCACGGATGCGATTACCCTTCAGGCCGAAGTGCTTGAGCTGAAGGCCAACCCGAACCGCGATGCCGATGGTGTGGTTATCGAGTCTAAGCTGGACAAGGGCCGCGGTCCCGTCGCCACGGTTCTCATCCGGCGTGGAACCCTGAAGCGCGGCGACATTGTTGTCGCCGGGGCCCAGTGGGGCAAGGTGCGCGCTCTCGTCGACGAGCGCGGCCAGCAGCTCGACAAAGCCGGTCCGTCACTCCCGGTCGAGGTGCTTGGTCTCGATGGCGCCCCCGACCCGGGCGAAGCCCTGGTGGTTGTCGATTCTGAAGCCCGTGCCCGCGAGATCACGGAGTACCGTATCCGTACCAAGCGCCAGATTTCCGGCAATGCGAATGTGGCCGCCCGTGTCTCGCTCGATCAGCTGATGAGCCGCCTGAAGGACGGCGCTGTCGAAACACGCGAGCTCCCGGTGGTGCTCAAGGCTGATGTGCAGGGGTCGGTCGAAGCCATTTCGATGTCGCTTGATTCCATCTCGACCGATGAGGTGCGGGGCCGTGTCGTGCACGGCGCGGTGGGAGGGATTTCTGAATCCGATGTCCTGCTCGCCAAATCGTCGAATGCCCCGATCTTTGCGTTCAATGTCCGCGCCAACAAGCAGGCGCGCGACCTTGCCGAACGTGAAGGCGTTGAGATCCGCTACTACTCTGTGATCTACGACCTGATCGATGACGTGAAATCCACCCTTTCGGGCATGCTCGCTCCGGAGAAGCGTGAAACCTTCCTCGGCTATGCCGACATCCTCGAAGTCTTCAATATCACAAAGGTTGGCAAGGTCGCCGGCTGCCGGGTTTCCGAGGGCAAGGTTCTGCGTGGCTGCGGTGTCCGTCTGCTTCGCGACAATGTTGTGATCCACGAAGGCAGGCTAAAGACGCTGAAACGCTTCAAGGACGAAGTCGGTGAAGTCATTTCCGGCATGGAATGCGGCATGGCGTTTGAACGCTACGAAGACATCCGCGTTGGCGACAGGATCGAGTGCTTCCAGGTCGAGGAAATCGCGAGGAAACTTGCCTAGGCTCTCCGGGCGTTCCCGCCCGGAGGCCATGCTCAGGCCCCGAACCGATGTCGCGTAAACCTTCCCGCCCCGGACTGCCTTCCCAGCGCCAGCTGCGCGCCGGAGAGATTATCCGTCACGCCCTTGCTGGCATTATCGCGCGTGAGGACCTGCGCGATCCGGAACTCGGTAATGTGCTCGTCACCGTCGGCGAAGTTCGCTGCTCGCCAGATCTGAAACGCGCCAAGGTCTTCGTTGCGCCGCTTGGCGATGACAGCGAAGAGGGCCGCGCCCGGCTTGCCGGTGCGCTCAACCGGGCCGCCGCCTTCCTGCGAGGCCGGCTCGGCCGTGAGATCGAGCTGAAATTCACGCCGGAGCTGTATTTCATTGCCGACAAGTCCTATGATGAAGCCACCGCCATCGACCGCCTGCTGGCCGATCCGCGTGTCCGCCGTGATCTGGAGCAATAGGTGGCTGCGCGCCGCCCTTGCCGCTTTTCTGCCTTGATGCTTTGTCATCTGACAGGCGTGCGTCCGGTGCCATCCCGGGGGCGGGGCAGACAGCCGGGGTCATGGGGATGCAACGTCAGACTATCGATCAGGAAGGCGCCCGCCAGGGAGAAGTCTCTGCCGCCTCGCTGCAACTGGGGAATGATACGATCGCGATTCGTCGCATCGCAACAATGTCGGTGGAGCGCCACGAATTCTATCCCTGGGATACGCCCGAGAACCAGCAGACCCAGAAACTCTACGCCACCCTGTGCGTCGGCATGCTTTTCTTCGGCCTCGTCGGTTTTGCCTGGTGGGCGGTCCGCCCGGGCCGGGATGACGGGGTAATCGGCCTGCTTGTCGGTACCGCGCTGATGCTGATCGGCCTGATTCTGGGGGTGCGGGCGGCAATGATCGCGATGAAGCTGAAGCGGAAAGATCCCTACTTCCGGTTGCTGATCGGCACCTCGGACGGCCGGCAGATCCCGCTGGTCGATAATAATCGCGAGGTACTCACAAAGATCCGCGATGTCGTCCGCCACAAGCTCGATACCGGGGACATGTCCCTCGTGGGTGATTTTGACCTGAACCTCGACATCGTGAACCTGCGCCTGCCGAAAGGCGCCGCACAGCCGGGCGCGCCCCTCCCGGCTGTGCCGCGGATAGCGGGTGTCGCCGATATGTTCGAGGAAGACGAAGACGCTCCCCCGCCTGGCCGCGCAACCCCGTTGTGACGCAGGCGCCGGATTGACGGGGCAGGGCTGGAGCGGATAAGCCGCGCCGTCAGTTTCAGGTCCGGACCCGCGTTCGACCCGCTCGCCCGGACCCAGTGGAGAATGTCTTGTCCCGTCAGAGAAAACGTAAGGGCGAGCCGGTGACAGGCTGGCTGAACCTGTTCAAGCCCGTCGACATGACCTCCACACAGGCGGTAGCGATCATCAAGCGACTCTATAATGCCGAGAAGGTCGGCCATGGCGGTACGCTTGATCCGCTGGCGGATGGCATACTTCCCATTGCCCTGGGTGAGGCGACCAAGACGGTCCAGTGGGCAATGGACGCTGAAAAGGAATATGTCTTCACCATCCGCTGGGGGATCTCGACCGCCAGTCAGGATGCCGAAGCCGAGGTGACGGACACATCCGATGTCCGCCCGCCCCGCGAGGCGGTTGAGTCCGTTTTAAAAAACTATATCGGCACGATCCGCCAGGTGCCGCCGAAATACTCCGCCATCAAGGTGGCCGGTGAGCGCGCCTATGACCTTGCCCGTAGCGGCGAGACCTTCGAACTTGAGTCCCGCGAGGTCGATGTCCGCGCCGCGAAACTCATTGGCATGCCGGATGCGGATCATTCTGTGATCCATGTTGTTTCGGGCAAAGGATTCTATGTCCGTGCGATGGCCCGTGACCTGGCTGCCGATCTTGGCGCCGAGGGGCATATCAGCCAGTTACGCCGCACGCGCGTCGGTGCATTCGATGCGGCGGGCGCGGTCAGTATTGCCGGCCTGCAGGCTGTCGCCGGGGATCGCGCAGCTCTTTTCGCGTGCCTTAAACCCCTGCACGCGGTCCTCAGCACGCTGCCCCATCTCCAGGTCACCGGCGCCGATGCCGGCAACCTGCGCCAGGGCCGCACCATCATGTTGCTACCACATGTTGTGGAAAGCTGGCGTGCTGGCCGCAGGGATGATGATGACCGTCTGGCGCTGGCTCTCGCCGGTGATGACGCCGTTGCGCTCGGCGAAGTGCGTGCTGGCCATTTCGAGCCCGTGCGGGTGTTCGCTCTCTAGCCTGCCCGGCGCTGACCGTCCGGAAGGGCGCGCCCGTGCGACCTGCGGCTGCCAGGACGGGTCTTACGCTGCCACCAGCGGGGCCGGTCCTTGATTGACCGGGCGAGGTTAGCCCCGGGGATCGAGCTGCGCGCGCGGCTGCGTTTCACGACCAGTGCCGGGCCGTCTGCCCTGCTGCGCCTTTTGGAAACACCCGGCCCCTTCCCAATCCGTCCCTTTTGAGCCATAAGCCCGTTTTTGGGGCGCAGCTCTGCCTCTTGACCCTGCTGGACGACATCCCGGCTGTGGCCACCTGATCAGGCCCGATCCCAAAAAACCCTGCCAATTCAGGCGATAGATAAACCCAGCGCCTGCGGGCGTGAAACCAGAAGGCTTTGTCCGATGTCGATTACCGCCGAGAAGAAACAAGAGCTCATCAAGAAATTCGCCACCAAACCAGGCGATACGGGCTCACCGGAAGTCCAGGTTGCGATCCTTACCGAACGCATCAATGGCCTGACCGACCATTTCAAGAACAACAAGAAAGACAACCATTCCCGCCGGGGTCTGCTGACCATGGTCGCCACCCGCAGGAAGCTGCTTGACTATGTCAAGCGCAAGGATGAGGCGCGGTATACCAGGCTCATCACGGAACTCGGCATCCGCCGCTAGTTCCAGAACAGGCCCGCCAGGCAATAGGGCCATGGCGGGCTTTTTGTATGTGAAAGAAAGACAGACATGTTCAATACGCAATCCGTGTCGCTGGAATGGGCCGGCCGCACACTCACGATCGAGACGGGCCATGTGGCGCGTCAGGCTGACGGCGCCGTCATGGTCACCTATGGCGACACCAAGCTGCTCGCGACCGCCGTCTATGCAAAGTCCGCCAAGCCGGGTCAGGATTTCTTCCCCCTGACCGTCAACTATCAGGAAAAATACTTCGCGGCCGGCCGCATACCCGGCGGCTACTTCAAGCGTGAAGGCCGCCCGACCGAGAAAGAAACCCTTGTCTCGCGCCTGATCGACCGTCCGATCCGCCCGCTCTTCGTCAACGGCTTCAAGAATGAAGTCCAGGTCATCGTTACCGTTCTCTCCTATGATCTCGAGAATGATGCCGATGTGATCGGCATGATCGGTGCCTCTGCCGCCCTGGTGCTGTCCGGTGCGCCGTTCATGGGTCCGATTGGCGCTGCCCGTGTCGGCTATATCAACGGACAATATGTGATTAACCCGACCGTCGCGGAACTCGAAGAGTCCGATCTCGACCTCGTCCTCGCCGGCACGGCTGACGCGGTGATGATGGTGGAATCGGAAGCCTATGAGCTGTCCGAGGACGTCATGCTCGGCGCCGTCGTTGCGGGTCACGATGCGATGCAGCCGGTGATCAGCGCGATCATCGACCTAGCCGAAAAAGCTGCCAAGGAGGCGTTCGAATTCGACGCAGAAGACAATTCTGCCGCCGTCAAAGCGATCCAGGACATTGTCGGCAAGGATTTGTCGAAAGCCTACAAGATTACCGCCAAGGCCGAGCGTTACGCTGCTGTGGGCGAAGCCCGCGAAAAGGCGAAAGCCGCTCTCGTGGGCGCCGAAGGGGCGCCCGGTGAGATGTCTGCGGAAGTCTTCAAGACCGCCTTCAAGGAGGCCGAGGCCGCCGTCGTGCGCGGTGACATCATCCGGACGGGCGAGCGGATCGACGGTCGCAAGCTTGACCAGATCCGCCCGATTCTGGCTGAGGCCGGTTTCCTGCCGCGCACGCATGGCTCGGCACTCTTCACCCGTGGTGAAACCCAGGCGATCTGCGTGACCACGCTCGGAACCTCCGATGACGAACAATACATCGAAGGCCTCGACGGCACAAAAAAAGAAAAGTTCATGCTGCACTATAACTTCCCGCCCTACTCGGTCGGGGAGACGGGCCGCCTGGGCGGTGCCGGTCGCCGCGAGATCGGTCATGGTAAGCTCGCCTGGCGCGCGCTGCAGGCTGTCCTGCCGAAGCATGAGGACTTCCCCTATACGATCCGTCTGGTTTCCGAGATCACTGAGTCGAACGGATCCTCCTCGATGGCGACGGTTTGCGGCTGCTCTCTGGCAATGATGGATGCAGGCGTGCCGATAACGCGTCCCGTCTCCGGTATTGCCATGGGCCTGATCCTGGAAGGCAAGGACTTCGCAATTCTTTCCGATATCCTTGGCGACGAAGACCATCTCGGCGACATGGACTTCAAGGTGGCCGGTACGGAAAAGGGCATCACCTCGCTGCAGATGGACATCAAGGTGGCTGGCATCACGCGCGAGATCATGGGCAAGGCCCTCGATCAGGCGAAAGGCGGTCGTCACCACATCCTCGGCGAAATGGCGAAAGGCCTGTCATCCGCCCGCGGCAAACTTGCTGACACGGCCCCTCAGATGGAAATCATCAAGGTGCCCGTAGACAAGATCCGTGACGTGATCGGTTCCGGCGGCAAGGTGATCCGCGGCATCGTCGATGAGACGGGCGCCAAGGTAAACATCGAGGATGACGGCACGGTCCAGATCTCGGCGCTTGATCGCAAGTCGATCGACGCAGCCATCAAGATGATCAAGGGCATTACGGCGGAAGCCGAAGTCGGCGAGATCTATGAAGGCAAGGTCGTGTCGATGAAAGACTTCGGTATCTTCGTGAACTTCTTCGGCCCGAAGGACGGCCTGGTGCATGTCTCACAGATGGCGAACAAGCGTATCGGCCACCCGAAAGAGATGGTCAAAGAGGGCGACAAGGTCTGGGTGAAGCTTATGGGCTTCGATGAGCGCGGAAAGGTCCGCCTCTCCATGAAGGTTGTCGACCAGGCGACCGGCAAGGAAATCGAAGGCGCAGAAGCCGGCGCCGACGAATAGGCCCGTCGCAAAGCGAAATCAGGCAAGGGCTGCTCCGCTCGGGGCAGCCCTTTTTTTGTCCTGCCCGCGAAAGAGCTCATCCCAAAAACATACAGAAATGTGTATTATTCTGAAATATATTAGACACATTACCGTCACAATGATATCATGGTTCCCATGAGACACCCCCGTTACAGATCATTGTCTTTGTCGGCGCTTGCCCTTGCTGCGCTCACGCTGCCTGCCGCGGCCGTTACTGATTGCAATCTTGCAAAAGGCCTGTCGCTTGATCCCGCCATCTTCAGCCAGCAGGTCGCCACCTGTTATGACAGCCAGTCTGGCGCAAGCCAGAATGCCCGGCTCGAAGACCAGCTGATCGAGGCGACCGACCGCCTCCGCGCAGGCGACAGCAGGGATAGGCTTACCCCGCTGCTCTCGCTGGAACAGGCAGCCCGTATCCACGCCATGGACATGGCGGCGCGCAGCTATGCCGGCCATAAGGATCCGGAGGGCCGCGGTCACCTTGAACGCGTTCGCGTGCTCGACCGCACAGTCCTGATCGGCGCCGCCGGTGCCAATATCGCGATCGTGGAAGGCAGCGGGCTTTCTTCCGCCGACCTCTTCGACGCCCTTCGCCGCGATCCGGTGAACGCCAGCAACATGACCCGCAGCGCCTTCACCCATACCGGCGTCGGCATCGCCGAGGCCAACGGCCGCACCTATGTGGTGCAGCTCTTTGCCCGGGTGGACGGCCATCTCGAAGCCCCGTTGCCGGTCTATGCGTCCGGCAAGCAGAGCGTCCGGGCAACTTTTGAAGAGAAGGGCCTCGAGCCCGTCGCCTGGCGCCTGACCACCCCCGAGGGCGACACGCTCGACCGCGGCTACGGCACCATGATGACCGCCGCCCTCCAGCCCGGCCAGCAGGCCTACCTGACCCTCGACCTTGTCCGCAATAATACGCAGTTCACGCTCCGCGGCCCCATCATCGCCGGTCAATAAGCCCCAGGTCGCCGTTTCCGGCCTTTGACGCCCGGTTTCTTAAAGGAGGCCGGGCGTCGTTTTCCTACTGCAATCTGGCGTCGGAACGGTTGGAATGGGGACGGATTTGGCGCAAAGCAGCGGTCATGACAAAACGCAAATCCGCCTTCCTGATCGCCATGTCCGGCGGCTCCGGCTCCGGCAAGTCAACACTCGCGGTCGCCCTCCTGGAGCGACTTGGCCCCGGCCGGGCCGTCATGTTTGGCGAAGACGCCTATTATCACCCGATGAGCTTTTACGGCACGCCGAAAACCGAGGAGGAGCGCCGCACCCTCGTCGCCGGCATTAATTATGATGACCCGAAGTCCAAGGAAGTCGATCATCTCGTCTCCGACCTCAAGGCCCTGAAGGCGGGGGAGGCTGTAGAACAGCCGATCTATGACTATGACCGCCACGACCGTTCTTCCGCCACGCGCCGTATCGAGTCCGCCCCAATCCTGATCCTCGAAGGCATTCACGCCCTGTCGATGCCGAAGATCCGCAATCTCATCGACCTGTCGGTCTATGTCGACACGCCGGACGATCTGCGCCTCGCCCGCCGCATCCGGCGCGACGTTATCGAGCGCGGGCGCACGGTCGACTCGGTGCTACACCAGTATATGTCGACCGTCCGGGCGGCCCACTACCGCTTCACCTATCCCGCCATGTTCGAGGCCGATCTCGTCATCGCCGATGAGGGCGTACCCGCCTATGGCGACGTTAAGCCCTCGGCCGATGCGATCGAGCGTATGCTCGCCCCGGTCCTCTCGCGCCTGCAGACAGCCGGTGTGAACTGACCCCTTGATTGCGCCCGCGAATACCAGCCGCTCCTGCGGGGCTCACGCTTGCCCGGCTGCGACGCTGCAAGCGGAAGCCCACGATCAAGATCAGGCTTCGCGCGGCGAACAGACTGATAATGTTCCAAACCGGGTTCCGCTCAATTGGGCACCGGTCCAGCGCAAGAATTTCGACAGATCATGAACTCAGATCACGCGATCTGATTGGTTAAGATCACGCTTTGCTCTGGCCGGGCTTCCGGCCTCAAATGTGAGCCATCAGGTGCTCAGCCGGTTGCGGACGGGTAAAAGCCGTTAAGCCCCCGAAGTTGCGAGCTGCCGTTCTGTCGGCTCGACCCGTCGAGCCTGGCACAGGAGGCTGGTCCAGTTCCCTTCCGGTCACTCAGGCCCCTGCGGCTTCAGCCTCGCACCACTGCTTCCACATTCCGCGATAGGCGTCTTCGAGGTGGCGCGTGAACTTGGCGCCATCGCAGAAGGGTGACCCTTCAAGCCGGCTGCGCAAGCTGGCATGCAATGCGGTGCGTCGATCCTGGTCTGCGGCCAGATCCGCCGCCAGGGTGACATATTCTGCCTGCGAACCTGCCACCAGGTCAGAAAGCCCGACGCTCGACAGGATGCTTTCGCTCACCCGCCCGACCCAGGTGCCCCCGCGCAGGGTTATCACCGGGGCTCCCATCCAGAGGGCTTCGGCTGTGGTTGTGCCGCCTCCATAGGGTGACGGGTCGAGCGCAATGTCGACCCGGTTGTAGGATGCCATGAGTTCGGCCCGCGGCGACGGTCCCTCCAGGAGAAGGCGGGCCGCCTCTACCCCATGGCTGGAAAAACGTGCCCGAACCGCCTGGCAGACTGCGGCGTCACCCAGCTGACTGGTCTTGAGGAGCAGTCTGGACCGGGGAACGCTTTGCAGGACCTGCGCCCACATGGAAACAGTATGCGAGGATAGCTTGGCCAGATTGTTGAAACTGCCAAAGGTGACGGACCCGTTCAGGTCCCTGGGCTGCACCGGCAGGTCCAGGTCCGGGGGCATGAAACAGAGATAGCTTCCCGGCATGCGCCAGACCTGCTCGGTGAACGCATCCTCCTCTCCCGGCGGAACAACGAAGCGGTCTGCCAGCACGTAGTCCATGGCAGCCAGGCCCGTCGTGCCGAAATAGCCGAGCCAACTGATCTGAACAGGTGCAGGCCGGTAGGCAAACAGCCCCAGACGATTGAGGTTGGTATGGCCGGACAGGTCAACCAGGATGTCGATGGCGTCCGCCCGGATCAGGTCCGCCGCCGCCTCATCGGTCAGGCCGTAGAGACGGCGCCAGTGGTCTGCGTGCGATTGAAAGAATGCCGTCAGGTCGTCGTCCTTGAAGCAGCTGGAATAGCAGAAGACCTCGACGGCGCCGGGGGCATGATGGCGCAGGATGGACTGCAGGAAATACCCCACCGGATGGCGACGCAGGTCCCCTGAGACGTAGCCAATACGCAGCCGGCGGTCAGGGTTGGGGGAATTGATGAAAGCTTCCGGAGCGCCGGTCCGATCGACGCTTGCCCCGAATGCGCGGGCCGCCGCGGCAATGGCGCCGCGCGCATCCAAGGCCCCGTAATGCAGGGCCAGCAGCTTGTTGCTGTGTGCGTCGGCATAGTCAGGTCTGAGGTGAAGGGCCGTATCATAGGCCGCCAGGGCCTCCTCCAGACGCGCCATTTCCTGCAGGGCGTTGCCCCGGTTGTTATGTGCCTCGGCATAGTCCGGCCTGAGGCGAATGGCGGTCTCATAAGCCGCCAGGGCGTCGTCCAGGCGCCCCATCGCCCTAAGGGTGTTGCCCTGGTTAACATGTGCCTCGGCATAGCCTGGCCTGAGGCGAATGGCGGTCTCATAAGACGCCAGCGCGCCATCCAGGTGGCCCATCTCCCTCAGCGCATTGCCTCGGTTATAGGGCGTGTCGGCATCGTCCGGCCTGAGGCGAATGGCAGTCTCATAAGCCGCCAGGGCGTCATCCAGGCGCCCCATGTCCTGCAGGGCGTTACCCCGGTTATAGTGTGCATCAGCAAAGTCCGGCCTGAGTTGAAGGGCGGTCTCATACGCTGCCAGGGCGTCGTCCAGACGCCCCATATTCTGCAGGGCATTGCCTCGGTTATTGTGGGCCTCGGTATAGTCCGGCCTGAGTTGAAGGGCGGTCTCATAAGCCGCCAGGGCGTCGCCCGGGCGGCCCATCTCCCGAAGCGTGTTGCCGCGGTTATTGTGTATCTCGGCCAGGTCCGGCCTGAGGCGAAGGCCTGCGTCAAAAGCCGCCAGGGCCTCGTCCAGACGCCCCATGCCCCGAAGCGTTATACCCCGGTTGTAATGCGCATCGGCATAATCCGGCCTGAGCTGAAGGGCAGTCTGGTAAGCCGCCAGGGCGTCGTCCAGGCGTCCCATATCCTGCAGGGTGTTGCCCCGGTTATTGTATGCTTCGGCATAACCCGGCCTGAGGCCAAGGGCGCTGTCATAGGCCGCCAGGGCCTCATGCGGGCGCCCCAAGTCCCGGAGCGTATTGCCCCGGTTGTAATGCGCATCGGGATAGTCTGGCCTCAGGCGAAGGGCTGTATCACTGGCCGCAAGGGCCTCGTCCAGTCGTCCCAAGTCCCGGAGCGTGTTGCACCGGTTGTTGTGCGCCTCGGCATAGTCCGGCGCGAGCCGAAGGGCCGTATCATAAGCCGCCAGGGCGTCCCCAAGACGCCCCATGCCATTCAGGGCGTTGCCCAGATTGGAGTGAAAGGCCGGGTTTGACCGATTTGCGGCGATGGCCATGCCGATCAACTCAACCGCAACCTCGTTGCGACCCAGCTGGAAGGCAATAACCCCAAGCAGGTGGTTGGCATCAGCGTGAAGGGGATCGGCTTGCAGGATCTTGGTGTAGAGCCCTGCTGCTTCCTCAAACCGCCCGGCCTGGTGATGCTGAAGGGCAGCATTAAGCACATCACCTGCCGGAACAGCCCTGATCCCCGCCTTTGCCTCTGCGCGCCGCTGTTTCCTGTTCATCCGGCCCTTTAGCCTCAATCGTCGGTGCATTCAAAAGCGAAGTTGAGCCGGTTGTCAGCTCATCACTGCATCCACATTCCTATGCTCAAGCCGGGTGAGCAAATCAGAGCGGACATAAAGGCCTTCAGCCTGCACTCCGATACGGGTGCTCATCGTGAATGAAATCCACCAGCCTGCCGGCATGTTCGATCAGGATGGTTTCGTACTCGATACCATTGCGTTCGATCTCTCCGAGGATGTCGGCTGCCCGCCATTGTGGCGGAATGATAATGACCTCCACCGGGTGGTCCTTCAACCAGAGGCCCGGGCGGATATCCTGCCCGGTGCCAGGTACGAAGGTTCCCGCCTTTCCGGGGTCCGAATCAACGACGATCGGGAAACGGGCGGCATCCACACCATATCGGCACATGAAAGCGGCTGACTTGCCGGTTCCTCCCCATACCGCGACCCGCTTGCCCGAACCATGCAGCGCGCCCAATTGCTGCGAAATCACGCCGAGGGCCGCCGCACTGTCCTCGCGGAAGGCAGCAGCCTCCTTGATAAAGGCTGTCGGGAAGGGCGCCCCCCCCAGCCGGACGATGCCGAAGATTACCTCATTGCCATAACTCTGGCCGATCTCGATAATCTGCGCCTGGCACCGGGTCAGCATCCTGACAAAGGATGTCGTGGTAAACTGGGAGCTGTGTTCATAATAAAAGTCCACCGTCCGGCGTGCCTCCACGGCATTGTCGATGCACGGCACTTCGAAATAGGCCAGTGGCGTAACCCCAAGAGCAGACGCCACCGCCGCAATCCGCTGCAGGAACCCCAGCGGATTGACCAGATGCTCCAGCACATGCCGGCTGACGATGACATCCGGCCGGATCTCAGGCAGATGACGTGCGGCGTCAAAGTATTCCTTGCGCAGATCAAGGCCGGTTTCGCGGCCCTCCGCGCCGTGCGGGTCAAAACCGATGAAACGTCCTTCGGGGCATTGCTGGCGCAGGGAGGCCAGAAACCCTCCATCGCCGTAACCCACATCAACCACCACCGGAGCCTTGGGCAGGCGGCTGAGGATATCACGGGATCTCCGGACAACATGCTCCGACCACAACACGCCTTCATTGAACATCAGGTTCGGCTTTTCGGAATAGGGAACCTGCGCGTAGTCGAAGGCCATGTTGTAGACATGGCCACACTCCGTGCAGCGCACAAAGTCGAGCGGCAGCCGGGTGAGGGACGCGGCCTCGTCCATGGATGCCGGCCACGCAATGGTGGCCAGGGGCTGCTGGCCGCCATCAAAGAAGCCAACCGCCACATGGTGCCCGCACGCCGGGCATGTCGCCTCCCGGAAGTCTGTCAGGCGACCCGCGTCCACTTCTTTTTTCCCCTGAACGCCGACCCTGATACTTTTCACCTAACAACACTGAAAAGCCCGGGCAACCCCGCGCTGCAGGCTGTGGCCAAATCGATGTGGTTGTGACTGATCCCGCCTCGGTACCGACCGGCGGAACAACCGGCAGACCGGGCAGAGGGGCCGTCTTGCGCGCCCCCGGCGTCTCACGAACAAACGGAATTGCATCCGGGGGCGCCTACAGCGATGATCCCTTTCTGGCCCCCGAGGACACCTCACCCAGAAGCCCGGCTTTCCCTCACAGAGCGCTCCTCGACCTTGCGAAAGTCAGGCTGGAGAGGCCTCCATGTTCTAAGGCAGGCAGAAGCGGGCCGGAGCCCGGAATTTGCAGCCACCATCCCCAGCGGTCAGCGATCCCGGGGCTATCCTCGGATTCGTCAGAGTCCGGACTATTCTTCTTCGGCCGCGTCCGGCACGCCGACAGCGTGGAAGCCTGCGTCTACGTGGATGACCTCGCCAGTGATCGAGCGACCGAGAGGGGAGAGCAGGTAAAGTGCACAGCCTGCGACGCCTTCCATGCTCGTATCTTCCTTCAAGAGCGACCATTGCCGCCCGGTGCCCATAAGGCTCTTGCCACCCTTGATGCCGGCCAGCGAGAGCGTGCGCATCGCGCCGGCAGAAATCGCATTGACCCGGATGCCGCGGGGGCCGAGGTCGCGGGCAGCGTAGCGGGTCGAGGCTTCAAGTGCTGCCTTCGCGACGCCCATGACGTTATAGGATGGCACAGTGCGCTCGGCGCCGAGATAGGTCATGCAGACGATCGACCCGCCACCCTCTTCCTTCGGCGGCATGATCTGCGAGGCGCGCCGCGCGCAGTCGATAAAGCTGAACACGGAGATATCCATCGCCCGGCGGAAGCCCTCGCGCGTGGTGTTGTCCACCATCGAGCCCTGGAGTTCCTCCTTGCCGGCAAAGGCGATCGAATGAACGAGGAAATCTATTTTTCCCCACTTTGCCTGGATGGCGGCAAAGGCGGCGTCCATCGAGGCATCATCGGTCACATCAGCCGGGATCATCGTATCCATGCCAATCGACTCCACAAGCGGGCGCACCCGGCGCTCGAGGTTTTCGCCCTGATAGGTGAAGGCGATCTCTGCCCCTTGTGCGGCCAGCTGGCTCGAGATGCCCCAGGCAATCGAATTCTGGTTGGCAACGCCCATCACGACGCCGCGCTTACCCTTCAAGAGGTCGCCCCTGGGCATGTTCCAGTCATCGGCCATCGGCGCCTCCCCTGTCTGATCCGAGATGATCTGCGAGGGCTAGGCGGGCCGGCCCGGTCCGTCAAGCCGGCGCCCGCCGGGCGGCACGTATCCTGCACCGGGCCGGTGTCATCCAGCCGCCGCGGACCCCGCCCATGCGTACTGCCCTCGCCGTCCTGATCCTTATCGCCCTGCTGCTCGAGCCGGCCTGGGCGCAGGTCTGCCGGTGAGACCTGAGGCCCTCGCTCCTGAGGCGGGTTGCGGCACGACGTCCCGATAACCCGTCCAGAGCCGGTGGGCGGCTCACAGGCTGTTTTCAGGCACCGGTTTCGAGATTCTTGAGGCCGACCTTCATGTCTAGGGCGGTATAAACATGCTCGCCGTCGACATAGACCCGGCCGTCCGCGATCCCGAGGTTCAGCTTGCCCCGGCGCACCCGCTTAATGTCGATCTCATAACGCACAAGCTTCTTGTCGGGCGTGATCTCGCCAGTGAATTTCACCTCGCCGACGCCGAGGGCGCGTCCCTTGCCGGGGCTGCCGGACCAGCCGAGCCAGTAGCCTACCGCCTGCCACATGGCGTCAAGCCCAAGACAGCCCGGCATCACCGGATCGCCCGGGAAGTGACATTTGAAGAACCAGAGGTCCGGGTGGATGTCCAGCTCACCCACCACGCGGCCCTTGCCGAACGGGCCGCCATCCAGGCTGATCTCGGTGATCCGGTCCATCATCAGCATGGGCGGTTCCGGCAGCTGGGCATTTCCGGGGCCGAAATAGCCGCCCTTGCCGGACTGAAGCAGGTCTTCCTTGGTGTAGGAGGACTTCGGTGTGTGGAAATCATAGGGTCCGGACATGGTCTATCCTGCTTTGCGCGCTGAAATCAGGCGTCTTCCCACCGCCTGCGCCGGGCAAAGTCAACCATTTGTGACGCTCGCCCCCCAGAGTTGATCGCGCGGTGCCCAGCCGCGATACCGGCCGATCCGCACCTGGCAGAGGGCCTCCTCACAGGTCTCCAGGCTGACAACTGCACCGGCGGGCACCCTGGCCACATCGGCGCTGTCATCTGCCCGGCCGGCTTTCAGCAGGAAAGTGCCCAGCGTCAGGGCATTGGCCTGGCTGGTCAGCTGAGTTTTCTTAATCCAGACCTCGTCGCCCATCGGATCGCGCACAAAGCGCCAGTCCCCGCTTTCCTTGATGATCAGCATCGGCAGGCCTTTGCGGGCATATTCCCAGCGCACCTGATAGTCCTCGCCGGGCCCCCTCCGGCCATTGACTTTCTCATGCCTGAGCGCTTCGAAGCGCGGCACCGGCTTGCCGGAAAAACGGCTGATCCGACTTTCGCCGGCGCCATCTGCCAGAGCGGGCAGCAGGGCATGGCCGGCTGCGAGAAACGCGAGCGCAAGAGCGGCCCGTTGCATGTGCAGCTGTCCTTCGTTCTGGGAGCGCTATATCTAAGAGAGCGGCATGAATCGGCGGTAAAACCGCAGGTCATTGGCGCCGCGCATGTGCTCTGATAAGCGGCAGTGACATTTAAGAAATCCAGTGGGAGTCCCATGCCGGCATCAAAGCTCAAAGTCGTCGTCACCAGGAAGCTGCCGGCCGCCGTCGAGCTTCGGATGAAGGAGTTATTTGACGCCCGGCTGAACGATCGGGACGTGCCCATGACCACCGAGCAGTTGGCCGAGGCGATGCAGACGGCCGACGTGCTGGTGCCCACCGTGACCGACCGGATCGACGGTCGCCTGCTGGCCCGGGCTGGCGAAAAACTGCGACTGATCGCCCAGTTCGGGGCAGGGGTCGACAATATCGATGTTGCCAGCGCCGTGCAGCGCGGCATCACGGTCACCAACACACCCGGTGTGCTGACAGATGACACGGCCGATGTTGCCATGGCCCTGATCCTGGCGGTGCCACGCCGCCTGCACGAAGGCGTGCAGATCATGGAAAGCGGCAGGTTTGATGGCTGGACCCCGACCTGGATGATGGGGCGCCGGCTGTCGGGCAAGCGCCTCGGCATTATCGGCATGGGCCGTATTGGTCAGGCTGTTGCCCGCCGTGCCAGGGCGTTCGGCATGCAGATCCATTATCACAACCGCAAGCCTGTGACGGCACGCATTGAGGAGGCCCTCGAGGCGACGTACTGGGATTCCCTCGACCAGATGCTGGGCCGGATGGACATCGTTTCGGTTAACTGCCCGCACACGCCGGCGACCTTCCACCTGATCAATGCGCGCCGGCTCGCGCTGATGAAGCCGGAGGCCTACATCATCAATACTGCGCGGGGCGAAGTCATCGATGAGGCCGCGCTCGCCCGCGCGATCCGTTCGGGCAATCTCGCCGGTGCCGGGCTCGACGTGTTCGAGCGTGAGCCAGCCGTGAACCCGGACCTGGTTGGCCTGCCTAATGTTCTGCTGCTGCCGCACATGGGCTCGGCCACAATCGAGGGCCGCACCGAGATGGGCGAGAAGGTGATTATCAATATCAAGACCTTCGCCGACGGCCACCGCCCGCCGGACCGCGTCATCCCGGCCATTCTCTAGCCCGGCCATTGTTTGTCCCGGCAAGTCAGTTCGCCGGGGCTGCGAGGCCGTCCGGGGAGCCGCCCTCCTGTGAGCCATAGACGCGCCGGGTGAGGAAGCTGCGCAGGTCGCTGGCGGAGCGTTCTGCGATTTCTTCCTGGGGAAGGTGGCCGATGCCGGGATAGACGAGCAGCTCTGCGCCGGGGATCGACGCGGCAAATTGTTCACCATGCGCGGCAGGGATGATCTTGTCGACTTCGCCGTGCATCACCAGGGTCGGCGAGGTGATGCCGGCCAGCAGATCAGGTGTGGCCTCCCGGCGTTCGCCGCGGCCTGAGACCAGCTGCAGCAGCGCCTCGCGGTGGCACGGTGCGCGCGACAGGCTGGCGTAACGCTCGACCATCTCGTCCGTGACAAAAGAGGGGTCGCCGAAACTGTCTTCAAGGCCGCCGCGGATGAGCGAGGACATGTCGAGGTCCTTCATCAGGCGGCGGGCGAGGTCGATATCCAGCAGGCGGAAGATGATCGGGCGTTCTCCCTCCTTGGCTGGCGTGCGCGGCCAGCCGGCCGCGTCCACGAGAACAAGGCCGTCGAGACGCTCCGGATGTGCAAGGGCATAGTTCCAGGCAGCCGCCCCGCCCATCGAGTTGCCGGCCAGTGTGAAGCGGCTCACGTCGAGGGCGTCCGTCACCCGGTTGATTGTGTCGATGAACTGGGATGTGCCAATCACCTCATTGTCGATACAGCGCGACAGGCCGTGCCCGGGAAGATCAAGTGTGATAACGCGGTAATCTTGCTCCAGATTTGAGACCCAGGGCTCCCAGGTGTGCAGCGAGGCTGAAAAACCGTGGACCAGGACGAGTGTGTGCGCATCGCGCGGGCCGACATCGCGGAAGTGAACGCGCATGCCATCCCCGAAAGCCAGATAGCGGCTGTCGGCATTCGCATAGACGGCTTCAAGCTGCTCGTACGGGATGTCATCCCGCTTCAGCGTCATCCAGCCAGCAAACAGTATGATACCGAGCGTGGCAAGCACAGCGAGGAGGCGGCGGAACATGGGCAGACGCAACTTTCGAACACGGATCGGTCTGTATGATAACGCCTTTCACAGCCGCGGTGTCAAATGCTCCGGTGGCGCTTTGCACAGTGGGCACTGCAGATCGCGCCGCAGCTGGACGGTCCGGGCTGTCCCGGCGAGCCCGTCGATCAGCAGGACGCGCCCGATCAGGGGCGAGCCCGCGCCGACAGCGCGTTTCAGCACCTCCAGCGCCATGGCCGAGCCGGTGAGGCCAGTGACGGGGCCGGCAACGCCGATTTCGTCACACGCTTCGGCCGCGGGGGGGGGCTCGGGAACCCAGCACTGATAGCAGGGGGCGCTCGGCAGCAAGCCGGAGGCAAAGACGCTCACCTGTCCGGTCCAGCCACTGGCGGCACCGGAGATGAGGGGGCGGGCGGTTTCATGCGCCAGCCGGTTGAGGGCGAAGCGGGTAGGGAAATTGTCGGAGGCGTCGACGAGGATCCCGCCTGCGGGCGCCTCTCCCGGAGCAAAACGGCGAAGGACCGGCTCAACCTTCAGTGTATCGTCTATTGCTCTCAGACGGGCGGCGAGGGCGCCTGCCTTGGAGGCGCCGATATCGCTTTCGCCGAACTGGACCTGGCGCTGCAGGTTCGAGCCTTCGACCCGGTCATCATCCCAGATCTCGATATGGCCGATACCGGCGCCGGCAAGATACAGCGCGCAGGGGCCGCCGAGCGCGCCTGCGCCAATGATCGAGACTGAGGCGGCGCGCAGTTTCTGCACGCCAGGCCCGCCGATCTCCTTGAGCAGGATATGGCGTCGATGCCGGTCGATCTCTTCGGGCGTGAGGCTCACCGCGCGGCTCGCAGCGCGGTCGAGGAGAGCCTGTTGCCAGGCGCGCGCAGGTAGACCCAGGCAGGCGGCGCCTGACCAGGCAGGGTCGCCGCCTCCGCCTCGGGCAGCCGGGCGCGCGCAAACCTTGCCGTGAAAGGCAAGGTGCGCGTCAGGCGTGTGCCCGGGCGTGAGACGATGGCGATGGGGATACGGGCGGCGATCTCCTCCCAGTCTTTCCAGAGATGAAAACCTGCGGCGCTGTCGGCGCCCATGACCCAGACGAACTGAGCGCCGGGCTCAGCCGCCTGAAGGCTGCGCAGGGTGTCGATCGTAAAGGTCAGCCCAAGCTGGCGCTCAATATCTGAAACATGCATACCCGGCGCATCGGCAACCGATGCAGCAGAGGCCAGGCGCGCCGCGAATGATCCGGGATTGGACTTCAGGGGATTGCCGCGTGCGACAATCCACCAGACCGCGTCAAGACGCAGGCGGCGCATCGCGGTTCTGGCGACGTGACGATGGCCGCCATGGGCGGGATTGAAGCTGCCGCCGAAGAGGCCGATGCGGCGGCCGGCGGCGGGGCCGGGCAGACGCGGGCGCATCAAGGGCGGACCTGCCCGGTGCCGCGGACGACGTATTTGTAGGTGGTGAGCTGTTCGGCGCCGACGGGTCCACGCGCGTGGATGCGGCCGGTTGCGATGCCGATCTCGGCGCCGAAGCCGAATTCCCCGCCATCGGCAAACTGGGTCGAGGCATTGTGCAATACGATGGCGCTGTCGACCCGGGAGAGAAAGGCCTCGGCGGCGGCGGGGTCCTCGGTGACGATTGCATCGGTATGGCCGGAGGACCAGCGGGCAATATGGGCGATCGCGCCATCAAGGCCGTCGACAACAGCGATGGCGAGGATCGGGGCGGAATACTCCCGCGCCCAGTCCTCCTCGGTCGCCGCAACGATATGGGGCAGGATGTCGAGGGTGCGCGCGTCGCCGCGCAGTTCGCAGCCTGCAGTCTCGAGCGGGCCGGCGATGCGGGGCAGGAGGCTGGCGGCGATGGCGGCGTCGACCAGCAGCGTCTCGGTCGAGCTGCAGACGCCGGGGCGCCGCATCTTGGCGTTGAAGGTAATTGCGATCGCTTTTTCCGGATCGGCGCCTTCGTGGATGTAGGTGTGGCAGAGGCCTTCGAGGTGGCCGATCACCGGCACCCGGGCTTCGGCCTGGACGCGCTCGACCAGGCTGCGCCCGCCGCGCGGCACGATGACGTCAAGCGCGCCGCCAAGACCGCCAAGCATATAGCCGACGGCTTCACGGCGGGTGGTGTGCACGAGCTGGACAGCGTCGACGGGCAGGCCTTCGGCCTCGAGAGCGGCGCGCATCGCGCCGGCGAGGGCGCCGGAAGAGTGTATGCTTTCCGAGCCTCCACGCAGGATCGCGGCATTTCCAGAGCGCAGGCAGAGGGCGCCCGCATCGGCGGTGACGTTCGGGCGGCTCTCATAGATGATGCCAATCACGCCGAGGGGCAAGGCCAGGCGCGTAATGTCAAGCCCGTTGGGGCGCGTCCAGCGGGCGAGCTCGCGTCCCACCGGATCGGGCAGGCCGGCAATCGTTTCTACGCCTTTGGCGATGGCTTCGATGCGGGGCCCGTCGAGGGCGAGGCGGTCGAGCATGGGCGGGGCGAGGCCCTTGTCCCGGGCCGCCGTCATGTCTTCGGCATTGGCGGCAAGGATGCCGGGGGAGGCTGCTCGGATGGCGCCGGCCACGGCGATCAGGCCGCGGGTACGGTCGGCGGCCGTTATCAGACCGAGCGCGCGCGAAGCCGCCCGGGCCCGCTCGCCGAGGCGTTGCATATACTCGGCAAGAGCCGTGTCCGGAGGTGTTGTCGCGATGGTCATATCAGTGACGGGGTGTGCCGGAAAGCTGCGACCAGAGCAAGGCCCGCCGCCCGCCTGACCTGCGCCGCGGCCGCAGCGCAATAGCCCTGTCTTGTGCTCATTCCCGCTGCTGCGCCGCCTGATGCACCTGCCAGAAAGGCGGGCGGTCACGTTGATCCCAGCCTTGCCAGTCAGGCTGCAAAACCGTCGCGGGCGGATGCTGGCAGGCAGGGGCTGACACCGGCAGGAAATGCCTTAAGCTCAGCCGAAAACAAGGTGGGAGGTGACCGATGATCGACATTGAAGCGATGCCGTACCTGGCGGACATACCGCGTGTGCAAGGCGCCCTGCGCCCCGCCGAGACAGCGATATGGTTCGAAGGCAGGGTGACAAGCTATGCCGACTTAGACACCCGATCTAACCAGGTGGCCAATGGTCTGCTTGCACTGGGTATCCAGCCGGGTGACCGGATCGGGTATCTGGCGAAGAATACCGACGTCTATTACGAGATGCTGTTCGGCTGCGCCAAGGCCCGGGCCGTGATGAACGGCGTCAATACGCGCCTCGCGCCGCCGGAAGTGAAGTTCATCCTTGCCGATGCGAAGGCGCGGGTGCTGTTCGTCGGCAGGGAGTTCTACGCCCTGATCGACCAGATCAAGGCTGAGTTGCCGGACCTCAAGCAGATTATCACACTGGACGGCGACCGCGAGGACTGGGATTTCTATCCGTCCTGGCGAGACGCCAGGTCGCCGGTCAATCCCGGCCTGCCTGTGCAGGGCGATGATGATGTCATTCAGCTTTATACTTCAGGTACCACGGGCCTGCCGAAGGGCGTGCAGCTGACGAATGACAATTACCGCGCCTTCTTTACCCAGGCAAAGCTGCTCGAATGGTCGAGCTATGATGCCGGCGACGGCGTCATGAATGCGATGCCGCTATTCCATGTGGCAGGCGTCAATGTCGGCGTGCTGGCGGCGCTGCAAGGCTCGCGGACCGTGATCCTGCGCGAGATTGATCCGCAACTGATCCTGAAGCTTATTCCGGAGCACAAGATCGCCCATGCCTTCTGGGTGCCGGCCGTGATCCTGATGCTGACACAGCAGAAGAATATCCGCGAGGTCGATTTCTCCAGCCTGAAACAGGTCTTCTACGGCGCTTCGCCTATTTCCGAGGCGCTTCTGCGCACGGCCGTCGAGATCATGGGTGCGCGCTTCACGCAGCTTTACGGCCTGACCGAGACGGTCGGCGCTGGTACCTTCCTGCCGCCGGAAGCGCATGACCCGGCCTGGGGCAAGCTTCGCTCCTGCGGCGTGCCCTGGCCGGGCGCCGTCGTGCGCGTGGTGGATGCTCAGGGCAAGCCTGTGCCGACCGGCGAGGTCGGCGAGATCGTGATCAGGTCCGGTTTCGTGATGAAGGGCTACTGGAACCGGGAGGATGCGACCCGGGAGGCCATGCGCGACGGCTTCTTCCATACCGGCGATGCGGGTTATTTCGATGAGGATGGCTTCCTGTTCATCCATGACCGGGTCAAGGACATGATCGTTTCCGGTGGTGAGAATGTCTATCCGGCCGAAGTCGAGAACGCGATCTTCGGTGCGCCGGGCGTGGCCGATGTGGCTGTGATCGGCGTACCCGACGAAAAATGGGGCGAGGCTGTCAAGGCCATAATCGTAAGGAAACCAGGTGAAGATCCGTCTGCGGATAGTATCATTGCCTGGGCGAAGGAGCGCATTGCAGGCTACAAGGCACCAAAGTCGGTCGACTTCATCGACGCGCTGCCGAGAAACCCGTCAGGAAAGATCCTGCGCAAGGACCTGCGCGAGCCCTACTGGAAAGGCCATACGCGGCGCGTAGGTTGAGCGCGAACTGGCCAGCCTGGGGCAGCTCGCGCTCAAATGGGCTCCGGCCCCGCGCAGGAGCCTGCGACAGAACAAAAACCTGAACCGCGCGATCTGAACCCAGCAGATCGCGTCACCTAGTTTGCCAGCTTCAGCCAGTCGCGGGCTGCCTGGAGGGCCTGTCTGACTTCACTTGCAGTCAGCATCTCGGCCATGTCCTGGCGCTGTGTCCTTGCGTCTTCGTGGCCGCGCACAGCGGCGAGGTTGAACCATTTGTGCGCCTCGACGAGATTGATCTCTGTGCCCGTTCCTGTCGCGTAGGCCAGGCCGGCCCGGTAGAGGTCATCGGGCTGCGAATGCGCACCGAGCAAGGCTCCTGGCGCGACGGGAGTATCTGAATAGGCCATTTTACGTCTTCCTTTAACACCTGCCGCAGGCTGGCTGGGATTATCCCCATGTCCGGGCTGCGATCCATTCACCTGCCGGACGATCCGGCAACGGATGAAACGTGACGCGAAGGAATTGGAACATGGTTAATTTATCCGCCCGGGCGGCATGGCTTGGTTAACGCGCGAGAGCTGCGCGTTAGAAGGTCGCCCCGTTTGCGCCCCGGCAGCACCAGGACGCGGCCCGTTTGTGCGGGCGCGCGGCTAAGCAAAGGGCTGAAGCAGAACGTCTGCCGGGCAGGCGAACGGGTCGTTGAGGGTGACCGGCTGCAGATCGGTCCGGCCCGGCAGACCGGTTTTGTCCCCATACAGAAGCCTGGCGGCGCCGGCGGGTGAGAGGCGAGACAAGCTGTCACCTGATCGGTTAAGGCGCTACGGGGCGCCGCCGGGCGCGTGTCTCACAAAGAAAAGCCCCGCGGGTCCTTCAACCCGCGGGGCCTTTGCGTTCCAGCCACGGCATTGACCGCGATCAGGCGGCGATTTTCTTCTTCGCCAGCGATCTGGCGAGCTTTTCCATCGCCTTGCCCTTGTCGATGTTTTCGACAGCGGCCAGTTCGCGGGCCATGCGGTCCAGCGCGCTCTCATACAGCTGACGCTCCGAGTAGGACTGTTCTGGCTGGTCATCCCCGCGGTGCAGGTCGCGAACGACTTCAGCGATCGAGATGAGGTCGCCGGAATTGATCTTTGCTTCGTATTCCTGGGCGCGGCGCGACCACATGGTTCGCTTGATGCGGGCCTTACCGCCCAGGGTCTTCAGGGCGTCATCGACGAGCTTTGAACCGGCAAGCGCGCGCATGCCCGAGGCTTCGGCGCGGTTCGTCGGCACGCGCAGGATCATCTTGTCCTGGTCGAAGGCAACGACATACACCTCAAGCGCCATACCGGCGACGGTCTGCTTCTCGACTGCGGTGATCCTGCCGACGCCGTGGGCCGGGTAGACCACACTTTGTCCGACCTCGAACGCCAGTGTCCGAGCCTCTGTTTTTTTTGCCATTCTGAAGTGACCCTTTTTTACATACACAACAGCCAAATTGCGTCGGCCCAGTGCCCTTAGTGAGGTACCGAGTTAGGAATTCCCGCTGTTCAAAGATGATTGATCAGGATCAATACGTAACACGAATTTGGTGGATTTACAACACGTCTGAACAGGTGTGCGCTGAGGGTAAACAGAATTGAATCAAGACGCTCGTTAACGTTCGAGGGGCCTTGGAGGCTTCAGAGACTGGGCAGGACCGGCGGTCGTGGCGGCCGTTCAGTCGCCTTCGCCTGGGTTCGGGCTGAAATATTTTTCGAGCTTCCCAGTCTCCTGGGCGAACTTTTCCCGGTCTTCAGGCGGGGGTTTCATCCGGGTGATATTTGGCCAGATCCTGGCATATTCGGCGTTCAGTTTCAGCCATTTGCCATCCGGATCGTCCTCGGTGTCCGGCTTGATGGCCTCGACCGGGCATTCGGGCTCGCAGACGCCGCAATCGATGCACTCGTCGGGGTGAATGACGAGCATGTTCTCGCCCTCATAGAAACAGTCTACGGGGCAGACCTCTACGCAATCCATGTATTTGCAGCGGATACAGGCATCGACAACGATGTAGGTCATGGGCTGGAGCGTCTCGTTCTGGAGGTCTGGTCAGGCCAGCAATTGGCCGCCAGGCATGGCAGTGTCAATGTCAGTGGCTCAATCGGGCGTGCAGTTTCCCTCAAGCCCCACTGGAAATCAGCAACTCTGCCCTCTGGCGGGCCTGGGCGCGGCTGACATCGTCAATGTGCAGCAAGCCGGCCACGTGCCGGACATAAGCCTCCTCGACTTGCGATCGCTCGCCGTCCGAAAGGATGACCCGGTAGATGGCTTCGATGACTTTCACCCGGTCAGACAGTGCCAGTTTTTTCGCGTGCCGGGTGAACTGGTGGCTGCCGACCGCTTCCTCGGCAAGCGTCTCGGCCTGGGCGAGCACCGCATCGGCCTTCTCAGCGTCAAAGTCGAAGGATTCGAGCAGTATCTCGGCGATCATGTCGCTTTCAATGTTCACATAGACGCCGTCGACCAGCGCGGCCTCGACCAGCAGCGCGCCGACCGCAACCTCTGCCGGCATCGGCAGCTCGGCGGGTGTTTTCGGCGTGAACAGCTTTTTCAGGGATTTCATCACGGCTCGGCCTCCAGCAGTCGATAAAGCGCCCGCGCTTCACCTGCCGGTCCCCTGCGGATTCCGAGGTCCAGCACCACCACACTCACAATATGCCCGCCTTTGCCCAATGTCACGATGTCGCCCACCGTGAGGGCGGCCCCCGGCTTGTCCGTACGGCGCACCTGTCCGGCCTGAGACAGGCGAATTCCGGACCGGCGAACATGCATGGCTGAAAGGGACCGCGTCCTGAAGAAGCGCGCGCGCCAGAGCCAGATATCGATCCGCACGGATGTCGGCGGGCCGTCCAGGTCCGTCATCGGAACGGGCGGTACCTGAATTTACCTTGGGCCGAGGCGTCACGCACGGGGGGCTGGGGGCGCTTGTTCGGACGCGGCGGCTTCGCAGGCGGGCTCGGTGGCAAGAGCGCGGCGAGCGCGGCAAAAGGGCTATTCGGATCAACCGGTTTCGTCCGGCGCTCAGGGGGAAGCGGCGGTCGCCTGCCCTGCGGGTTGTCCGGCCGGCGGCCGGCGCGCTCACCGCCGCCGGATTTATCGTCACGGCGCGGCGAATGGCCTTCCTGCCCTGGCGTGGCCTGGTGCGGGCGGGAGGGGTGGCGGGCGCGCTGCTCGTCAGCCTCGGGGCGGGCGCGGGCGATAAACCGCCAAAGCGTCACGGCGCCGGTCTCAGGGTTCTTTTCGGCCGGCGCAATGCCATAGCCGTTCAGTACGCCCGGCCAGTCTTCGGCAGGGCAGGAGACGACTGAGGCAAGGTCCATCGGAACCTCAAACACGGCCTTTCCAGCATCCTTGCGACGCTTGGCGAGTTCCCAGCCAAGACGTTCAGCCAGGTCCGCACGGATTGCGCGGCGGCCGAAGCGCAGATAGCCATTGGCGGCGAGGGCGGCTTGCGCCCAGCTGCCATCAAGACCGAACGATCCGGCGCCTTCCGGGGCAAGCGGATACTCCGTCGACGTGTCAATGGCCTTCAGGATGGCGATCATCTTCTGGGCGGCTGGTTTTTGCGCATCAGGTACATAGGCTGCGACCCTGCCTGTACGAATGCCCGCACCCTTGAGGGCCTCGCGCTGCTCCGGCGTCAGGCGGGGCGGGGACTGGTCCGCGCGCAGATCGATTGCAGCGCCGCTTTCAAGAATTCGGAAGGCAAGGCCGCGCAGCAGGCCCTCCAGCGCATCGCCGGATCTGGCGAAGGCGAGGCGCGCATGGGTCGGCAGCACACGGCCGATTTCGGCGCGCACCCATTCCTCGATGCGGGCGAGAGCGGGCTGGCGTTCGGATGTCTCAGCTTCCAGAGCGCCAATCAGTTCAACCCGCGGCATGATCCACTGCGCACCTTTCATGATCCGGGCAATCGGCGCGCCCTGATAGTCGATCTCGGCGGCTTCGGTGAGGGTGAAGGCTTGTGCTGGCGCGGCGGCGATCTCGGCAAGGCGGGCGCTGAGGAGCGGTCTGACAGCCGCCAGGGCCGCACCGCGCACGGCTTTGCCCTCAAGCGTGCGTGCCTCGAGCACCGGCTCGAAGGACAGCCCCTTCAGGCGGCCCACGATGTGGCCCTCCACAGTCACATCGCCATCAGGGGTCATTTCCGTCACGAGCGCATCTTCTTTCCTCAGACTTGCGAGCAGCGCGGTCGTGCGCCGGTCTACAAAACGGGCCGTAAGCGCTGCGTGTAGCGCGTCTGACAGGGAGTCTTCAATCTCCCGGGTCCTCTCTTGCCAGTAGGCAGGGTTGCTGAGCCAGTCCGGCCGGTGCGCGGCATAGGTCCAGGTGCGGATGGCGGCGAGGCGCTGCTGCAGCTGGCTGACGTCGCCGCGCAAGGAGGCAAGCTCGTCCATGCGTCGGCGCAGGCCCTCATCTGAAAGGCGCGCATCCGGATCGGCCAGTGTCTCTGCGAGGCCCAGCACAAGGCGGCCATGGCCTTCCGGTCCGGCCTTCCGGAAGTCCGGCAGGCGGGCGAGATCCCAAAGACGGCGGACTTTCCGCTCGCCGGTGACGCCCGGACCGATGGCGCCGTCTTCGCTCATACGGCGCAGCACCCATTCGTCCAGCGCGCGCGGATTGTGGATCAGCACCGGATTTCCGGAAGGGCGTTCGAGAGAGCGGATCAGGGATTTCAGGCTCGAATAATCGAGCGCCGAGTTGCGCCACTGGATCACGTCGACCGGATCGAAACGGTGGGCCTCGATGGCCTTCCATTCTTCCTCCTGGAAGGGCGGGCAGCTGCCCGTCTCGCCAAAGAGGCCGTCGGTGCGGAAGCGTCCGGCACGGCCCGCGATCTGTGCGCATTCGGCAAGCGACAGGGGTCGGTGGTGCCTTCCGTCGTATTTTGAGCGCGAAGCGAACACCACGCGCTCGACATCAAGGTTCAGGCCCATGCCGATCGCGTCTGTGGCAACAATGTAATCGACTTCCCCGGACTGATAGAGCGCGACCTGTGCGTTGCGGGTGCGCGGGCTCAGTGCGCCCATGACGACGGCCGCCCCGCCCTTCTGGCGGCGCAGGAGTTCGGCAATGGCATAGACTTCCTCGGCGCTGAAACCGATGATTGCGGTGCGCTTGGCGAGCTTGGTGAGCTTGGCATGGCCCGCATAGCGAAGCTGCGAGAAGCGCGGACGCGGCTCGGTTTCGACACCCAGCTTCAGCTCCTTCAGCAGGCTGCGCATGGTGTCAGCCCCCAGTAGCAGTGTCTCCTGCATGCCGCGCATATGCAGGATCCGGTCGGTGAAGATATGGCCGCGGTCATCATCCCCGGCGAGCTGAATTTCGTCGATGGCGACGAAGTCGGCGCGCACATCGACCGGCATGGATTCGACCGTGCAGACGAAATAGCGTGCGGTCGGGGGCTGGATGCGTTCCTCGCCGGTCAGCAGGGCAGCGGCCGCATAGCCCTTGGCCGCAACGACCCGGTCATAAACCTCCCGGGCCAGAAGGCGCAGCGGCAGGCCGATCATGCCGGTGCCATGCGCGAGCATCCGCTCGATCGCAAAGTGGGTCTTGCCGGTATTGGTGGGCCCGAGGATGGCCTTCAGTTTGCTCATTTGCCAGGCAGGGGTGGGGACGCGGCGCGCTTAAGTCAAGCGCGGCCGGCCGTCGTGCGCCGGATCATGCCGCATTCCTGGGGCCGCAAGCCTGGCGGAAGGAGGCTGGCGCTATCGTAGAGGGCGCCCGTCAGGTCAAGGCCCTCGGCTTCGTTCCAGAGGCAGATGGCGCCGCAGAGATTTGCGCCTGAAAGACGTGCATGGCGAAGGTTTGCCCCGGTCAGGTCGGCGCCGATCAGCGAGGCACCGGACAGGTCCGCGCCCTTCAGGCAGGCATGACGCAGGCTGGCGCCGCGCAGGTGCGCCCGCCGGAGGCTGGCCGATAGGAGGCGGGCATAGTCAAGACGCGCACCTTCGAGGTTTGCCCAGTCGAGGCAGGCGGCCTGAAGCTCACAGTTCCGGAACGCGGTTCCTGCCAGGTCCATCCCCGCCAGATCGCTCCTCAGGAAATTCCGTTGTTCGATCCGGGTGCCACGCAGCTCTGAGGGCCCGCAGCCGGGTACGCGTTGAGTGTCCAGATACCCGGTTGCTGCCATATCCCGGCTCCCATGCCTGCCCGGCCTCTTTCTGTCGTGATTTGCCCTTCAGGCGCAATCGGCAAGCACGGGGTTTCCGTTTGACCGGGAAATCCGCGTCCGATACCGAAAAGGCAGACTTTCGGAAAGCCAGCGTCTGCCCGTGTTCGTATATCGCTCCCTGCTCTTCGTGCCCGGTTCCCGGTCAGACCGGTTCGGCAAGGCTGTTGCAGCCGGCGCTGATGCTGTGATCATCGATCTTGAGGACGCGGTGCTGCCGGGCGACAAGGCCGGGGCGCGCGCCGATACCCTGGCCTGGGTCGGGGCCTGGCGCGGCCGCCATCTCGGCCTTCGTATCAATTCGCCTCGTACGGGCTTCGGCTGCGCAGACCTCGCCGCGCTTGCAGGCTCTGGTGCTGCGGCGCGTGCCGACTTTATCATCGTGCCGAAAGCCGAAACGGCGGTCGACCTTGAGATCGTTGCCGAAGCGCTAGGCCGCAGGGCCGCGCTGATTGCGATCATCGAGAGCGGGCGGGCCTTGTCGAATGTGTTCGAGATCGCCCGCCAGGCATCGGGCGGCGTCCTGTTCGGAGGCGTCGATTACTCCGCCAGCCTTGGCGCCGATGTGTCCGACTGGGATGCGATGCTGGCTGCGCGCGGGATGATTGCTGCCGCCGCCGGCGCAGCCGGCGTGCCTGCTTATGATGTGCCCTTCCTCGATACAGGGGACAGCGACGGCCTTGCCCGCACCACGCGCAAGGCAAGAGCGATGGGCTTTTCGGGCCGCGCCTGCATCCATCCGGATCAGGTTGCGGGTGTCAACGCCGCCTATACGCCGACGGCCGAGGAGGTCGAGGAGGCGCGCGCCATTCTCGCAGTCATGCAGTCAGCCGGCGGGGGGGTCGCCCTGCACAAGGGCAAAATGATTGACCGGCCTGTGGTCCTGGCGGCGGAGCGTGTGCTGGCGCGCGCGCCGGGTCCGACCGGAGTTGCCTGATGACTGTCCTGCCGATTACGCCGGTTGGTTATGTCCGCGGTGGCCGTGCCGCGCCGGAAGACGACGATTGGGGCAGGGAGCGGGCGATCATCGAACTCGCCGGGACATTTCCTCCTGAGGCCCTGGCCGGGCTGGCTGAGTTCAGTCATGCCGAGATCGTTTTCCAGTTCCATCTGGTGCCCGACACTCAGATCGAAACCCGCGCCCGGCGTCCGCGCGGCAACCCTGACTGGCCAGTGGTTGGCATCTTCGCCCAGCGTGGCAGGAACCGGCCCAACCGGATTGGCGTCAGCACCTGCCGCATCTTGTCGGTGTCCGGGCTGAGGCTCGAGGTCGAAGGCCTCGATGCAATCGACGCCACGCCTGTCCTCGATATCAAGCCAGTGATGGCAGAATTCTTGCCGCGTGGTGAGATCCGCCAGCCGGACTGGTCAAGTGAACTGATGAAAGACTACTGGTAACAAAAAGGGGATCCGGCCATGGCCGATACCGCTATCCATACCGAAGCCGATGAACGCCAGATGCTGGATGCTATCCAGAAATGGATCGAAAAAAAGGTCACCCCGGTCGCCATGACCTACGAGCATGCCGATGAATGGCCGGCCGATCTCGTGGCAGACATGACCGAGCTTGGCCTGTTCGGCGCGCTTGTGCACCCTGATTATGGCGGTCTTGGTCTGTCTGCGACGACCTATACGCGCATCGTGGCCATGATCTCCGAAGAATGGATGAGCCTCACGGGGATTTTCAACACCCATATGATGATGGCGGTCATCGTGCAGAAATTCGGCACCGATGCACAGAGGGCCTACTGGCTCCCGAAATTCGCCGCGGGCGAGATGCGCGGCGGCCTCGGCCTGACCGAGCCGGACGCGGGCAGCGACCTGCAAGGTATCCGCACCGTGGCAAAGCGCCAGGGCGGCCAGTACATCGTGAATGGAACAAAGACCTGGATCTCGAACGCGATCGAAGGACACTGCGTTGCGCTGCTGGTAAAGACCGATCCCGATGCCGTGCCGCGCCACCGGGGCATGTCGATGCTGATCGTGCCGAAGATCGATCCCGAAACGCGCACCCCGCTGGCCGGGGTACGCAATGGCAAGAAACTCGGCAAGCTCGGCTATAAGGGCATCGACTCGGGCGAGTTCATTTTCGAGGACTATGCGTGCGACGCCGATCTTTGCCTTGTCGGCGGCAAGGAAGGCGAAGGTTTCTACATGGCCACGGGCGGGCTGGAACTCGGCCGCATCAACATTGCCGCGCGCGGCGTCGGCATTGCGCGCCGGGCCCTTCGCGAAAGCGTCGCCTATGCGCAAGTGCGCAAGACCATGGGCAAGCCGATCTGCGAGCATCAGGCCATCCAGCTGAAGCTCGGGGAAATGGCAGCGAAGACACGCGCCGCCGAGTTGCTGGTCGAGGATGCGGCCCGCGCCTATGACAGCGGCGAACGGGTCGACATGGAAGCCGGCATGGCGAAATGGTTTGCCTCGGAAACCGCGCTGGAGGTTGCCACCGAAGCGATGCGTATTCATGGCGGCTATGGCTATTCGACCGAATACGTGCTCGAACGCCTCTACCGTGACGCTCCGCTGCTCTGCATCGGCGAGGGTACAAACGAGCTGCAGCGCATCATCATTGCCAAGCAGCTGATAAGGAGGAACCCGGCCTGATGCTCCGTCTTCTGAGGATAACGCTCGCCTCATTTTTGCTGACGGCCTGTATTGCCGGTCCGTCCGGGCGCGCCGCGGATGCCCCGCCGCTGGAGGCTGTCGCCTCAGTCGATGTGAGCCGTTATATGGGACTGTGGTACGAGATTGCCCGCTACCCGACGAGCTTTCAGAAGGACTGCGAAGGTACCACCGCCGAGTACACCTTGCGCGAAGATGGGCGGGTTGACGTGCTCAATACCTGCCGGTTCGGCACCAAAGACGGAAAGCCCCGCTCCGCCGGGGCGGTCGCCCGTGTCATGGACGGGTCGAACGGTGCCCGCATTTTCGTCAACTTCGCGCCGGTTCCGCTACCGGCCGGGCGGGGCAATTACTGGATTATCCATCTCGATACGGACTATACCCGCGCCGTGGTTGCAGAGCCGTCTGGCCGCTTCCTCTGGTATCTGTCGCGCACACCCACGGTCACGCCGGAGGTGCGCGCGCAGCTAGACGCTGCTGCCGTCGCAGCCGGATACGATCTTTCCCTGCTCAAGGAAACGGAGCAGAAATGAGCGAGACTGCGCCCGAGGGCGTTGCGGTCTGCATGCCTTTCGCGAAGCGGGGCCTGAACGTCATGCGCGCCGGGAAAGCCTGTGTCTGCGAGGATGTGGCCCTGGCGCCGGACCTTGCTCGGCGGGCGGCATCCTGCATGACGGCTTCCGGATTATACGCGCCGGCTGTGCGGGCTCTGTCGGCGCCTTCCTGAAACTGGCGTGAGGCGCGAAGAGAGCGACCGTGCGCGGGCCTGAGACCCGCTTTGTTGCCGCCGCTCCGGCCCGCCGCGCACGCCGTCTGCAGGTCTGGAGGACGTCGATTGCGGCCCGCGAAGCCGGCGCGTCGCTCTGGCGACGCCGTGCCAGATCAACCTTTAACTCACATTCTCTGCCGCATCGCGTCCCAGGCATTCGCCAGTGCGCCTTGATGCGCAGGGTCCGCGATGCCGATCAGCGACTGCGCGCGCGCGTCGAGATCCAGGCCGTGCAGACGAACGGCGCCGTGCTCAGTCACGACCCAGTCCATGTCGGCGCGTGCAACGCTCGTTGCGACTTGCGGCAGCTGCGGCACGATCCGGCTAACGAGGCCGGCCTGCGCCGTGGACAGGAGCGCCGTGATGCCAACACCGCCCTCGCAGGCCCGCGCGCCGCGCAGGAAGTCTGTGAGCCCGCCCGTGCCGGAGACTTGCCGGCCACCTATGAACTCGGCATTTGCCTGGCCGAAAAGGTCCACCTCGATCACGGAATTGACCGCTGTGAAGCGGGGGATGACGGCGAGCTTCGAGATGAAATGCGTTTCGCAGACGGGAAGGAAGCGCATGCGCGCCTCGCGGGCGAGCCGGTCATAGAACCTTCGCGTTCCGACCGCGACACCGGTGGTGACCCTCAAGGTTTCGTCGGTATCCAGAAGATCTACAACCGGGTCGGATACGATCCCGGAATGGATCGAGATCCCTTTCAGGCCTGAAATGGCCGACAGTACGGCCTGCTGGACGTTACCAATCCCGAATTGCAGAACGCCGCCTTCCGGGACGAGACCGGCGACATGCCGGGCGATGTCCTGGAAGCCCGGCGCCAGCTGTTGTGGCGCAACTTCAATTAGCGCTCGCTCATGTATGACCTTTGCGGAAAATCGGGAGAGCGGCGCCGTGACGCTGTGCGGCACCGCCGGCATCTGTGGATTGATGATTGCGAATACAGGCACATCCGTCCGGGCCAGGATGGCTGGTCCGAAATCAGGGCTGACCCCGAGGCTGACATTGCCGGTTTTGTCAGGCGGCGAGACCATCAGCACGGCGCCGTCCAGCGGCGTGGCGCAGATCCAGTCCCAGGTCGCCGAATAGGCCATTGGCAGGATGCGTGTGCGACCCTGCTCGAATGAGGGGCGCAGGCTCGGCGGCAGGAATGTCGTTTCCGCCTCGGCGTTTGGATGCAGCCCCGCCCAGTCCGTGCGGTTGATGCCCGGCACCCAGGCGGCGATGAAGGTGAGGCCAGCAGCAAGCTCGGGCACCTCCTGCAGGGCTTCAGCAAGACCGACCGGTTCGCCCGCGCACCCGGCGATGAACAGGCGTGCCTTTTCGGGCAGCGTTCGGCGAAAGGCGGCAAAGGCGTCGATCAGGGAAGGGGAGGTCATGGCTCAGTCCACCTTCCAGTCGGGTTTGCGCTTTCCAAGAAAGGCGCTCACACCTTCAGCGAAATCCGGGTTGGCAAAGCTTTCAAGGAACAGCCCCTCTGCCTCCGGTCCGGTTTCATCCCAACCGGATTGCAGACCACGGATCATCCGCTTGGTCGCCCGAACGCTCCATTGCGAGGCGCCTGAGATCTCCAGCGCGAGCGCCCGGGCGGCGTCCAGCACCGGGCCTTGCGTGACACGGTCAATCAGGCCGAGGTCTTTGGCTTCAGCGGCCGGCATCAGGCGGCCGGTGTAGAGAAGGTCGCGGGTGGTGCCTGGTCCGGCAAGCTGCAATAACCGGCGAATGTCGCCCGGCGGATAAACCAGGCCAAGCCTGGCCGGCGTGATGCCGAAGGTGGAGCCCGAATGTGCGATGCGCAGGTCGGAGGCGACCGCGAGGCTTGCGCCGCCGCCAACGCAGGCACCTTCAATGGCCGCGATTACGGGCTTGCCGCTCTCCTCGATGGCCTGCAGAGCCTGAGCTACGATCCGTCCGGAGCGGCGGGCTGCCTCTTCGGTCGCGTAAATCGCCCCGAACTCTGAAATGTCCGCCCCGGCCGCAAAGGTGCCCGAGCCGCCGCCGTGCAGCAGGATCAGCTTGACGCGCGTGTCGGCGTTCGCCTCTGCGATCCGGGCGGGGATGGCGGCCCACATGGCCAGGGTCAGCGCGTTACGCCGCTCAGGCTGGTCGAGCACCAGTTCGGCGAGCGGCGGCACGAGGTCGAGGCGGATGGATTTCGTCAAAAAGGCTCTCCGGTCAGGCTCTGGGCTTGGGCGCAGTTTCAGGTCCGCGCCGCGTCAAGGGGTTGGACAGCGGCAACGCGACGTCATAATCTCAACACAGCGTTAACGTATGGGGACGGGGCGTTGATTGGCAATCGCATGGGGACCACCAGCATGTTGAAACGTCTCACGGACCGGCCACCCGGCCGCATTATCCTGTCTGCGCTGGCCGGAACAGTGCTTCTGGCGGGGTGCGACCAGATCGGTGACAGGTTGAAACGGGCGCAGGATGTTGCCGAGACGTCTGCTGGCCAGATCAGCGGCGAGACAATCCTTGATGAAAGCGCCCGCAACCTCGCGGTGGCCGCCATAGCGGACCGCGCCCTTGCAGGAACGGTTATGGCAGAATTTGTCATCGAAGACGAGGAGCGCCCCCTGTTCGCCATCGGCTCGATCATTGCAAAGCCGATCGATATTCCCGAGCCTTCCGCATCGGCGATGGAGGACATAGCTCTGTCTGCCGATGAGCTCGAATACTTCGAGGCAGCGTATGATGAAGGGGCGGTTCCGGCCGCTGCCGGCGAGGTCTTGGAGTCCGCGCCGGCGCCTGAGCCTGACCGTTCCGCAGGGATCGGCGCGCCGATTGGCGACACAGTGCTGCCCGAACAGGTCTTGCCGAAGATCAGGCTTGATCCGCGAGCGGTTGCCAAGTCCGAAGGCGAGATCGCCAGGGCCGGCGCTGAAATCGACAAACGGGTCGCTGAAAAATCCTCTGAGCCATCGCGCCTGAAGCGGCTGACGCCTGAGGAGTTCAACGCGCTGCCGGTCGAAGAGAAAGCCGAGATCCGCAAGCTGGCGCGCCGCACCCCGGTTGTTCGCGAGACGATCAAGGCGCAGATCGATGCGAATTCGGTAATGCTGGACACAATGACCAGATACGGCTTCGGCGGCGAGGTGGCCCTGTCACGTCAAGGCGAGATGGTCATCCAGATTGGCGCCGATGGTGCAAGCCCCACCCAGTTCCGGGGCGCGCCCCTGGGCCCCACGGATTTCCTCGTGCGTGCTGATCAGTTTGAATGCCCGGAAGGCATCCGGCCTGAACAGGTTGGCGGCAACCTGGCGCTTGCAACGGCTTGCGTCGTGCGCGACTTGCGGGCCTCGGGCCAGTTTGAGTATGTCGAGCCCGACTTCATCTTCCAGAACCAGTTCGTCCGCCGCACGAAGGACGCCCCTGCCTCCCCGGGTGCTGGCTCGGCGGGCAGCGCCTCGGGCAGCGCATCCACGCCTGGCTCCACGTCAGCCGCGCCTGTCAGCTATAACCCCAACGATCCGCTCTGGGCGCTGCAATGGCATTTCCGCGATCCTGGCACGAGCGATGGCCGCACGGCCGGCGGCGCAGGCTTTGAGACCTTCTGGAACCGTCAGGGCACGACCGGCTCGCGCAGCGTCGTGGTCGCTGTCGTCGATACCGGGCTGCAGATGTCCCACCCGGACATCGCGGCGTCCCCGAATGTCATGCCGGGCTGGGATATGGTGTCGGATCCGCGCATGGGTAATGACGGCGATGGCCGTGATAGCGATGCCAATGACCCGGGCGACATGTGTGACCCCACCCAGCCCTATGCTGCTGACAGCTTTCACGGCACCCACGTTGCCGGAACAATCGGCGCTGCTGCCACGAATAACGCCTCCGGAGTGGCCGGCGGTGCCTGGAACGTGCGCCTCGTGCCTGTCCGCGCGCTCGGTAAATGTGGTGGCCGGCTTTCGGACATCAATGACGCCATCCGCTGGGCCGCAGGTCTGATCCCCGCAGAGGGCCCGGGCGATACGGAGGTCTGGAACGACAACCCGGCCGACATCATCAACCTGTCGATTGGCCTGCTGGGTGCCTGCCCGGCCTCGCTGCAGGATGCCATCGACGCGGTGACCGAGCGCGGCGCCATCGTCGTCTCGGCGGCGGGTAATGCGCGCATGTCGACCAGCTATTACTCCCCGGCAGGCTGCCGCAACATCGTGACAGTCGCCGCTGGCGATGCCCGGGGGCAGATCACGCCTTACTCGAATTACGGTCCTGAAGTGACCCTGCTCGCACCTGGCGGCGATCTGACCCGGGACGATAATGGTGACGGTAAGCCGGATGGCGTCCTGTCCACCAAGGCGGCGTCCAATTGCTATGATCCCGTCACCGGGCAGGGTGTCGAGACGTGCCATTATGCCTACGAGCAGGGTACCAGCATGGCGGCCCCCCACGTTTCTGCGGCGCTCGCGCTGCTCAAGGCGCGCGCACCCGCGGCCTCCAGGGACGAACTGATCGCGACGCTCACAGGCGCGCTGGATGTGCGCCAGCCGCTCCAGTGCGCCGGCCTGTGCAGCCAGTATCCTGGAACGTCGCCAATCCCGGGCAGTCCCGACATGTGCGCCCGCCCTTGCGGGAGCGGCCTGTTGAATCTTGCCAACATACCCGTCCTGCCAGCCGGCGGGGGAGGGCGCTGACATGGCCCGAAGCCGCGCGCCGTCGCACCTTGATGGGCCGCTTGGCGCGATCGGGCTAGCCTTTGTCGGCGGCGCCGTCGCTCTGGCCATCGCTGCCCTCTCCAGCAGGTCGCCGGATCGTCCGGTGCTTCCGGCCGGCGCTTCGCTGCCGCTTGCCGGCGAGCCCCTGCCGCCGGAAAATTCCGGGCCAGTCGGGCAGGCAGAAGTCGCGCCGCTTTCCCCGGTCGAATGGTCTGCAAGTTCCGAGGGCATCGAGGTACACTTCATTGTCCGGCTGAAGGGCGCGCCTGAAGTCGACCTGATCAGCCGCAATTTCAAACGCGACCCGGATGCAGCGCTGACAGCCTGGAAGGATCTGGTTGCCCGACTGCCCGGACTGGCGGACTTTTCGCTCGTCGGGGCCAGTTACTCAGGCGAAATCAAGCTCGCCTACCGCTTTGCCCCGGGCGCCTCGGCGCGGCCGGAAGATATTCGCGCGGTCCAGGACAGGCTCCTCAGGCTGGAGGGCGTCGCCTATGCCGATCCTGATTATGTAGCCCATCCCGGCAAGGACCGTGTGCCATGAACCGACACCTCCTTCTTCTCAGTGTTTTTGCAGGTCTGACTGCCCTTTCGGCGTGCGACCGGGTGGTCCAGCGCCCGGCCGGGACGCCGGCTCCGGAGGTGGCCGGACCACCCCAGAAAGATCCGGTCACGGACCCCGCGACCGGGCTTGACCTGCCCATCCGGCCGCAGGCCGAGGCAAGCGGCGCCGCGATTGACTGGGAAGCGGCCCGCCGGGACCTCGCTTTGCGTGCATCTGAAGATATGGAAGGCGGCTTTCAGGTTCAGTCGGGCGGTGATTCCCCGCCCGTGCCCATCTTCCTGCCTTCCTCACCGGTTATGATGCAGGGCGGTGAGGCGGCGCTTCGTTTCCAGCCGACGGATGACGGCTATTACGCCTTCTTCCCGGGTGAAGCCTATGACATCATCGTCAATGGCACGAACGTCGTGATAAACGCGCCCGGCGAGACGACCCAGCCCCGCACCGACGCGTACACTTTCCAGATCACCTCCACCGGCGCCAGCGTGTCCTTCTCACGCTACGGCGCCGACTATCTTGTCGAGTATGAGTGCAAGGCCCTGGTCCGGGGTATGCCCGAGTGCATCACCGAGGAAGAGGCCATCTCTTTCGCCCGCGACCTGGCCATTTCGGGAACACGCTGATGCGCGATGCTCTGCCCGCAGCCGCCCTGCTGCTCGCTGCCCTCCTGTCAGGCTGCGATTATGTCCGTTTCCCAGGAGATGGCGGCGCGCCGCCTTCGCCTCCCGAGGCCGGGCCTGTCACCCCGCCGGGCGCTCCCGGCCCGCCGCCGCCGGGCTTCGGCCAGGAGGATCCGGTCGAAACCGGTGAGACCCCGGTCGATGCGCCGCCGCCGGATCCGGTCCCGGTTGAGGACGCTGAGCCTGTGCCGGACCCGCCTGCCGGGACGCCGGTCGACGTCGCGCCAGTCCCCGATTCTGTGGCAGAGCCTTCGCCGGAACCTGAGACACCGGTTGAGCAGGCCCCGCCCGCAGAGCCGAAATTCAGCTATTTTGGGCCGGGTGAACTTTTGGCGGGCACGGGTACCGGCGCGCAGGCGCAGATCGTGCATGCTCCCGGAATCGTGTTCCCGATCAAGTCGGCTCCCGCCTACCTGCAATCCCAGGTCTTCAACTTCGGCGGCGGTGTCGCCGGCGGCGACCAGTGCGACGCGCGCAACTTCGCATATCCGTGGCGCGACAATTTCTGCGAGACGCGCACGGCAAACCGCACCTCACCTTTCTGCCCGACCGCTAAAATCCATCAGGGCCAGGATATCCGCGTCGGCACCCCCGATGATTGCAACACCCTGCGCCGCCAGCCGGCGGCGAGCCGCGGGCTCCACGAAGTCGTCGCGGTCGAAGACGGGGTCATCTCGGCGATAAGCACTTATAACGTGAAGCTTCGGGGTGAGGGGCGCATCTATAATTATATGCATCTGAATATGAACCGGCTCGCTGTAACCGCAGGCCAGAGCGTAAAGGCAGGCGAACTGATCGGCTATGTCTCCAACGATTTCGGCGGGACACCGACGACGTTGCACCTGCATTTCGAGATCGTGCAGAATACCGGCGGACAGTCCTGGTCGCACGTGCCGCCTTACCTTTCACTGGTAGCCGCCTATGAGCGGCGCGAAGCCGGTCCAGGCGAGCAGGTTGAGCCGGAGATCGGCGTGGCCTCAGCACAGCAGGTCTGGGTCATTCCGGAGGGGATGGAGATCATCGAATAGGCGGTGAGGACCTCAGCCTGAAATCGCCTGCTCGTCGCGTTCACCTGTGCGGATGCGCAGGATGCTGTCGAGCGCATGAACAAAAATCTTGCCGTCCCCGATGGTGCCGGTATTGGCCGCTGAGGTAATAGCCTCGACCAGCCTTTCGACAGCATCGTCTTCGCAAGCGAGTTCAACTTTCACTTTCGGAAGCAGGCGCACTTCGTATTCGGCGCCGCGATAGACTTCAGTTTTGCCCTGCTGGCGGCCATAGCCGCGCACCTCGCTCACCGTAAGGCCGGTGGCCCCCGCTTCCGAGATCGCCTCGATCACGGCGTCGAGCCGGCTGGGCTTGAACACGGCAGTGATGAGTTTCATCGAAAGTCCCTCTCGTATAGCGAGTGCTGCAAACGCGAACGTAAGCCTGCAAAGCCGTCCGTCAATGCTCTTCGCGACGTGACGCCTGCGCCGGGCGGGCCAGGCGTATCCGTTCGGTCACAGGCGCCGCTGCGCCGCTGCCCGGGGGCACGTACAGCCGCTTGACGGCTTCAAGCAGAACGACGCCGCCGAGACCTGGCGTGAACATCCGGCCGATCACTTCCCAGCCCTCGGCGGCTGAGGTGACGAGGCCGTTGGCCAGGGGCGGCATATAAAGGGCGCTGGTTGAGGCCGTAACCTGGAACCGGCCGCCCGACAGCAGGTTTGACAGCTGACTACGCGTCCAGGGCCGCCCCTGTCCGAAAGGGGTCTGGGTGGCGCGTGACCAGAGCCCCGCGCGGTTGGCTGCGGCCAGGACAATCCGGCCCTCTGGCGCTGTGACCCGCCAGATCTCGCGCAGATAGGCTCTTGGATCACCCGTTTCTTCGAGGCCGTGCAGCACGATCACCCGGTCGAAAAAGCCATCCGGGAAGGGCAGCCTCGGGTCGCCGACCGCCACTGAAGCATTTCCCCGCTCGCTGGCGGTCCAGCTGACCGTGCCATGCTCGAAGGGTATCGCCGCAATCCGCCGTCCCGGTCCGGATGCGAAAGCCTCCAGCGCGGGCAGGGCATAGCCGAGCCCCAGCATGGACAATCCCTTCGCATCGCCCCACAGGTCGGTTAGTTTGACAGCAAGGACGCGCGCGACCGCCCGCCCGAGCGGTGAGGCGTAGAAGCGTTCAAGGGTGACGGCGTCCTGACGCATCGGTTAGGATAGACTTTCAAACGGCGGCAGAAAACAAGGCGCATGACCCACCAGATCGAGATACACCAGTTTGTCTGTCTGAACGATAATTACGGCTATCTGGTTCACGAACCCTTGTCCGGCGAGACAGTCGCGGTCGATACCCCGGATCCTGCCCGCTATCTGGAGGAGGCCGCCCTCAGGGGCTGGGCCATCTCGCAGGTCTGGAACACCCACTGGCATCCTGACCATGCCGGCGGAAACCTCCGTATCAAGGAGGTGACGAACTGCCGGATCACCGGACCAGCCGGGGAGGCGGGCAAGATCCCGGGTATCGACCGCGCCGTTGATGGCGGCGACACCGTCGCGCTCGGCATGGTCGAGGCGAGCGTCATCGGCGTGCCCGGCCACACGCTTGGCCATATTGCGTTCCATCTGGCCGGACAGGGCGCCGCCTTCGTGGGCGACGCCGTCTTCGCGCTCGGTTGCGGGCGGGTGTTCGAAGGCACGATGGACATGATGTGGCAGAGCCTGCTGCGCCTCAAGGCGCTGCCGCCGGAGACGCTGCTCTATTGCGCGCATGAGTATACAGCCTCGAATGCGCGTTTCGCCGTTACAGTCGATCCGGAGAACGAGGCACTCAAGGCCTATGTGGACTGGATCGCCACGCGCCGGCAGGACAACCTGCCGACCGTGCCGGCGCTGCTCGAGCGCGAACTTGCTACCAATCCCTTCCTGCGCGCCGATCTTCCGGCGATGCAACTCGCGATGGGTCATCCCGGCAATGCCGCCGCCACATTTGGCGAACTTCGTGGACGCAAGGACAGGTTCTGATGTTGCCCGCCCGCCCAGGCGATCTCGGCGCCAACGAGCTCATTCGCCTGCTCAACATGCGGGCGCACCCCGAGGGTGGCCATTTCTCGGAAACCTGGCGTTCCCCCGGCGAGGGCCGTCCGGCTATGACCGCGATCTATTACCTGCTGCAGGCTGATCAGGTCTCCGCATGGCACCGGGTCGATGCCGAGGAAGTCTGGCTCTGGCATGCCGGTGCGGCGCTTGCGCTCACCGTGTCCCCGCCCGATGGCAAGGGTGCCGGCGCGACCCTGCTCGGTCCGGACCTGCGCGCCGGCCAGCGCCCGCAGGCCGTCATACCCGCTTATCACTGGCAGACCGCCGAGACGCTGGGCCACTGGACGCTCGTCTCGTGCATCGTTGCGCCGGGCTTCGAATTCTCCGGCTTTGCGCTCGCGCCTGCTGACTGGCGACCGGAGGTCTAGCCGGCGATGTATTGTGCGCCGTTCACGGTCATTGTCGCGCCGTTGATGAAGGCGGCTTCATCTGAGGCGAGATAGACGCACATCGAGGCAATCTCTTCCGCCTTGCCGAGCCGGCCCACCGGGATGGTGGCGATGATGCCCTCCAGTACCTCGGGTTTGACGGCCTGGAGCATCTCAGTGTCGATATAGCCCGGGGCGACAACGTTCGACGTGATGCCCTTCTTGGCACCTTCATAGGCCAGGGCTTTGGTGAAGCCGATAAGACCGGCCTTGGCGGCCGAATAGTTCGCCTGGGTGAACTGGCCCTTCTGGCCGTTGATTGAGGAGATATTGATGATGCGGCCGAAATTGCGCTCGCGCATTCCGTCCCATACCTGGCGGGTTACATTGAAGGCAGAGGTGAGATCGACATTGATCACTTCCTGCCAGTGGGCCAGGGTCATCTTGTGAAATGGCGCATCGCGGGTGATGCCGGCATTGTTAACCAGAATGTCGACCGGTCCCACTTCAGCCTCAACCGCTTTCAGCCCGGCGCCGACTGCATCAAAATCGGCCACATCGAACTTGAAAACCTTGATGCCGGTGGCCTCCGAAAAAGCCGCGGCAGCCGCGTCATTGCCGCCATAATTGGCTGCAACATTGTAGCCTTTTGCCTTCAGCGCTTCGCTGATCGCCTTGCCAATACCCCGGGTTCCACCTGTCACCAGTGCCGTGCGCGCCATTCTCTTCCTCCCGAAGTTGATTTTACCAGGGCTTTGCCTGCTACTTGAACTGACTTCAATCCCGCATTGGTCAAGCGCAATTTTTGTGCGATTGTTTCGCACCAGCACAATAATGGCTGGTCCGGCATCAAACGGGACGGGTGAGGCAAGGGCATGGTCAGGCAAAACGGATCGGGCGGACCGATCATCATCAAGAAGTATGCGAACCGCCGCCTCTATGACACCTCGACGTCCTCATACGTGACGCTGGACCACCTGTCGGACCTTGTCCGCGAAGGCCGGGACTTTGAAGTGCGCGATGCCAGGACGGGCGAGGACCTCACCCGCCAGGTGCTGACCCAGATCATCTTCGAGAAGGAAACCAAGGGGCAGGGCGCCCTGCCCCTGAACTTCCTGCGCCAGCTGATCGGCTTCTATGGCGGCGGGGCACAGACTTTCCTGCCGGCCTTCCTCGACATGTCGATGAACGCCTTCTCCGACGCCCAGAAGGAATGGCGCAAGGCGGCCAATCCCATGAGCGTTCTGGAAACCCAGGCCAGGCAGAACATGGTGATGTTCGAGCAGGCGATGAAGATGTTTATGCCGGCGGTCTTCCCGGCCAGCCGGAACGAGCCCCCCTCCGCCGCAGCTTCAAATCCCTTTCTGGAATATCAGGCCGAAGCCATGGCGGCGATGCAGGCTCAGATGGAAGCGATCCAGAAGCAGCTGAGCGAGCTGTCGCGCAAGGATTAGGCCATGCGATCTGATCCGATAAGATCGCTTGCTCGAGGTTTCTGATTTTTCGCAAATCCCTGCGCCGGGCCGTGCCTGCCTGCGCAGAACTGGCTTCAGCGCCGCCTGCAGGCCGGGACCAACGGGCCGGACGTCCAGCCTCCGCGTCCTGGCCCGTCCGGTCTCTGCTTCGATTGCCCGAAGGGTCTGTCAGATGTTGCCGTCTACCCCGAAGTCGCGGCGCGCAGAGACGATCGTCACGATCACGCCGGCCAGCACATCGAGGAGCGTCATCGCCATCAGGATAAAGAAGGTCGAGGTTGCAAAGTTCGGCATCAGCAGGAACTGTACCAGGCAGATGATGAAGAGCAGCAGCGAAATGCCATGATTGATGATCGTGGCAGTCCCCGTGCTGGTCGATTTCAGGATTTCGAGAAACAGAAAGGTCACGGCCAGCAGCACGATCGCGTCGCCCTTGGTCAGGACCCATTCAACCCCGGAAATCATCGGCAGGGCAATGAACTTCTCGGCCAGGAGGCCGCTGATCGGGGCTTGCTCCAGGCGGATGAGTTCACCCGCGGCCCCGGTCGTCTCGACCGATCCGCCCGCAAGCGCGATCAGGTTGTAGAGAATGACCGGGATGACGAGCAGCGGAAAAATTCCGAAAATCAAGCGCATTGGCGACCCCTCTATCTGTTTGTCATCCCCACCCCGGCGTTTGGCTCTCTCGCGGTCGATCCGCGCAATCGTGGCGGCCGCCAGGGCCATTTTTTCGTCCCGGGATTTCACGGCCGCCTCTGGGGTGAGTGACATTGACACGACTGCTTAACGTATCCCCCGGCGGGTGGCGAGCGGATTTGCATCACTGATTTGCAGCATGGGCCGGGCCTTGCGGTCAGGTCTCCTTTCTTTCGAATTCAGCCTTTCCGGCACGCTGATGCAGCTGCCGGTTCAGAAAAATCCTCTTCGCCGCCGGCAGGAGCCACATCGACAGGCGGGTGATCACCTGCGCCAGGGCGGGGATTGCCCCTGCCGTCAGGCCCGGGCGGCGAGGGCTCATCGGACTGGGAACGGAAAGGCGACCGAGATGCTCGGTACGCCAGATCCGAGGAAAAACGCTGGCCTGTCAGCTGTATCGGCGGCGCGCATGTCCCGCCCGCAACGGGGGCAGACCTCATTAAGCTCAGATCGGCAACAGGCGGCCTTTGCGGCGGCCGCCGCAGCGCTGCAGCAGGCCGCTGAGTATGGGGAAGGGTTGATCCATGCCGTCCGGATAAGCGGCGGGGCCGGGATGCGCCAGCCTGGCAAAGCCCCCTGCCTCTTGACGGGAAACGGCCCATTGCCCACCAGAGCGGCGGCGCGCTGCCCGCCGGTCACCAGAAAGCCACTTGTTATGCCCGATCCCGTCTTTTCACGCCTTGCCATTGTCGGCGCCGGCCTGATCGGCTCTTCCATTGCCCAGGCCGCGCGCGCCTATGGGACGGCCGGTGAGATTGTCCTGTTCGATGCCGATCCGCAGGTGCGTGCCCGTGCCGGCGAAATCGGCCTTGGCACCATTGCCCCCAGCCTCGAGGCCGCTGTGGCAGATGCCGATTGCGTTATTCTGTGCGTGCCCGTAGGCGCTCTCGGCGCTGTTGCTGCCGGGGCCGTTCCCGCGATGCAGGACGGTGCGATCCTCAGCGATGTCGGGTCCGTCAAGAGCGAGGCCGCCCGCGCCCTGGAGGCGGCCGCTGACGGGCGTATACATGTTATCCCCGGCCACCCGATCGCGGGAACGGAACAATCCGGCCCTGACGCCGGCTTCCCGACGCTTTTCCGCGGCGCCTGGCATATTCTGACGCCCGTCAGCACCGGCCTTCCCGGAGCGGCCGAAGCCCTTGCGCGCCTGACGGCCTTCTGGTCCGGGCTTGGCGCAAAGGTCGAAAGCATGGACGCCGCCCGGCATGACCGCGTGCTGGCGATTACCTCTCACCTGCCGCACCTGATCGCCTTCAACATTGTCGCCACCGCCTTTGACATGGAAACTGTTGAGCAGGGCGAAGTGGTCAAATACTCCGCCGGTGGCTTCCGGGACTTCACGCGCATCGCAGCCTCAGATCCGGTGATGTGGCGCGACGTGTTCCTGAATAACCGCGACGCGGTGCTCGAATGCCTCGGCCGCTTCTCAGAAGACCTCGCCGCCCTGCAGCGCGCCATCCGCTGGGGTGACGGTGATACGCTGATCCGAGAATTCACCCGCGCCCGCACGATCCGTAAGGCGATCATTGACGCCGGTCAGGATTCGGGCGCGGTGAACTTCGGGCGCAACGTTGCGAAGCCGGAAGAGCAGGCCGGGACCTAGAGCACGCGGTCTGATACGCATCAGATCGCGTGCTCCAGGTTTCTGGCTTGTCGTACATTCCTGCGCCGGGCCGGTGCCCGGTCGGGCGCAATTGGCTTCAGCGCGGCGCGCGCTTTGCAAGGATCCGCTGCAAGGTTCGCCTGTGCATGTTCAGGCGCCGCGCGGTTTCCGAGACATTGTGATTGCACAATTCATAGACACGCTGGATATGTTCCCAGCGCACGCGGTCGGCCGACATCGGATTGTCGGGCGGGGCAGGGCGCTCGTCCTGCGTGGCGGTTAGGGCGCGGATGATGTCCTCGACATCTGCAGGCTTGGAAAGGTAATCGACCGCACCGGCCTTAACGGCGGCGACGGCTGTCGCAATCGCGCCATACCCCGTGAGGATCACGGCGCGGGCCTGCGGGCGGGCCTTCTGCAGCATTTCGACGACTTCCAGCCCCGTGCCGTCTTCCAGCCGCAGGTCCAGTACAGCAAAGGCTGGCGGGTTGAGGCGCGCAATGTCCTTGCCCTCCAGCACGGTCGAAACCGCCGAGACAATGAACCCGCGTTGCGCCAGCGCGCGGGCGAGGCGCTGCACGAACGGCCCATCATCATCCATGACGAGGCAGGTCCTGTCCTCGAGCGCCTCAAGGCTCGGATGAACATTGACGGGGGCGGGGCGATCCATGGGCCATTTCCTAAACGCGATTGGTTACTCTATAGAAGTATAGGCTTAATTGGCCGTCTCGTCCAAAGACCGCGGCAATAAGACGTCGAGAGGCCAGACGGCCTGTACGACAGCCCCGGTCGCCGGTGGGGTGCGGTTGCGCGAGGCGATCCGCCCGCCGGTCCGCTCAACCAGCGTCTTGGCAATGAAAAATCCGAGCCCCATGTCGCCGCCGCCCAGGCGCGCCTCGGACCGGTCGGAGATGTAGGGTTCTCCCAGCTTCGGCAGGACTTCGGGCGAAAACCCCGGCCCGTCATCAACGATCGAGATGATCACCTGGTCCGCCGTCCAGCTGGCCGTCGCCTCGACCCGGGTCGCCGCAAAGCTGACCGCATTTTCGATAAAGGCGCTAAGGGCATGCAGCATTTCCGGGCTTCGCTCGATCACCGGAGGCTTTGGCGCTCCGCCTTCACCGGGCACCGCGCGCACAACCACGGCCACGCCGAGGCCTTTCATCGGCGCCGCCGCTTCCTCGACCACCGCGTCCAGCGTTGTGCGCGCATGGATGATGTCCGTCGCCTCGCGGGCCTCCCGGATGGCCGAGAGGATCGACCGGCAGCGATCGGCCTGTTCGGCAATCAACCGCAGGTCCTCCGCATGCGGATCATTCGGCGCCATGCCCTGAACGAGTTCCTTGGCCACGAGGTGGATGGTCGCCAGCGGTGTTCCCAGCTCGTGCGCTGTCATTGCCGACATGGCGCCCAGTGCCGACAACTTCTGCTCGCGCGCCATCACCACACTCGCCGCATCCAGCGCCCGCACCAGCCGCGCCTCGTCCTGGCTGACCCGGGCAGCCGAAAGGGTGAAGAAGACCGTACCGACGGCGAGGGCTGCAAACTGTCCCCACTGGAACAGGATCGGCAGGTGGGTGCCGCCCGCCTCGGTCCAGGGCAAAGGCAGGCTCACCAGCGGCATGATGGCGGCCAGGAGCAACGCCAGTGCCGCCACAATGCTCGCCGGCACCACGCTCAGGCTCAGCGCTGCCACCGTCACCGGTGCGAGCATCAGCAGCAGAAAGGGATTCGACAATCCGCCCGTTACCGCAATCAGCGCCGCGAGTTGCAGCGTATCGAAGCCCAGTTGCACGGCCGCCTCCCAGCTCCGCGTCAGGCGCTGCGAGGGGAAAGCAAAAGACAGGAATACATTAAGCCAGGCGGAAGCGGCAATGATCGCCAGGCAAATCGCCAGAGGCAGCTCGAACCCCAGCCCAAAAAAGACCAGCAGCACAGCCGCCGTCTGCCCGGCCACGGCCAGCCAGCGCAGGGTGATGAATGTGCGAAGGCGCGTGCGGCCAAGCGCGGTCTGGGCGGTCCCCAGCCCTTCGGGCGCCAGCGTGAAGATGGCGTCCTCGAATCCGGACCTAGAATCGCGCGCCACTTCATCCATGCAGGCCTTATGCGGCAGGCTGTCGCTTGCGCCAAGGGGAGGAATTGGCGCTTATGAGGCGATGCGCAACGTCCTGCTTTCCGCCTTCACTGCCGCGACCCTGGCAGCCTGCACCCCGGCTGCAGACAGCAGCCTGGCCTCACCTGCGACCGAAGTCGCAAGGTCCGGAGGCGACCAGTCCGGCTGCCTGTCGCGCGCCTATCCCGAAATCGGTGGTCCGATCTCACTGGTCGCCAGCACGGGCGCGCGCGTTACCGAGTCGGACTTCAGAGGCAGGCCCACCCTGATCTATTTCGGTTTCACCTATTGCCCTGACGTCTGCCCCCTGACCCTGCAAACCGTCGCCGCTGCCTACAGGAAGCTGCCGGAAGGCATGGAGCGTCCCCAAACCCTCCTGATCAGCGTCGACCCCGAACGCGATACGCCGGAAGCCCTGGCCACCTATGTTTCCAGCAAGGCCTTCCCCGAAGGCCTCCTCGGTCTGACCGGCTCCGAGGCCGAGATCCGCGCTGCGGCCGACGCCTTCAAGGCCGATTATGCCCGCATCGACCAGCCGGGCAGTCTGGCCGGCTATACAATGGACCATACCAGCCTGCTTTACCTGATGGACGAGAACTGGCAGCTCAAAACATTCTTCACCCACCAGGACACACCCGAGACGATCGCTGCCTGCCTGGAGAGGGTTGCGGGCTAGCAAATTCCGCTCAACCCCGCGCCGGTCCAGCGCAAGACTGGCCCGGCCCGGGAATTCGCTACCGATCGAAAACCTGGAGCACGCGACCTGATCCCGTCAGATAGCGCCCTGCTTAGAACTCGTCCGTACCGCCCGGGTTTCTCCGTCTCCGGATCAGCCACATCACGCCGCGCAGGTCTGACAGCGCATCGCTGAGCCGGCCTAAATTGGTATAGTTCGATACGCCCTGCCCACGCGGGCGGTGATTTACGTCACGGAATTCGACGCTGTGTCCTTCGGCCCGCATCAGCGCCGGCATGTAGCGGTGCATATGATCGAAGTAAGGCAGAAGGACATAGGCCGCGCGGTCCATCACCTTGATGCCGCAGCCGCTATCGTCGCAGTCATCGCGCAGCATCCGCTGGCGGATCGTGTTGGCAAACCGGCTGCCGAATTTCTTCCAGGCCGAGTCCTGCCGGCTGGCGCGTCGGCCCATTACCATCTTCAGTCCGTTCGGCGCGTCGGCCCGGGTCAGCTGCCGATAGAGGTCTGGCAGGTCTGCAGGATCGTTCTGCCCGTCGCCGTCCAGCGTGCCGACCACGGGGGCGCGGGCGGCCAGGATGCCGGACCTGATGGCCCGGCTCTGCCCGGCATTCACCCGGTGGCCAAGCACGCGCAGCATCGGGTATTGCGCCTTCAGCGCCATCAGCCGGGCGCGCGTATCGTCGCTTGAGGCATCGTCCACAAAAACCATTTCAAAGGCCCGCCCCTCGAGGGCTGCGGCAATCTCTCCGACGAGTGTTGCTACATTGCCAGCCTCGTTATGAACGGGCACGATAACGGAGAATTCGGCAGCATCGGTCAAAGGGGCCCTCGTCTCGGTCAGGGGCAGCGTCAAGCCGGGCCTCTTACCGGGCCTTGCCGCTAAAATCGAGGCCCTGATCGCATTCGGGCCCGGCTCGGCCCCGGCTTCGTTCGGCCAAATCCGCGAGACGTGCCGTCAAAGCTGCGCTAAATGGCGCGCTATGACGCTTCTCGACCGTATTTCGACCGGCTGGAAAGCCTGGGTGATCCTGTTCCTTCTGACTTTCGGCGCCGCCGCCCCCGGCGTGTTTTTGCTGCCCGCGCTCGACCGCGATGAAAGCCGCTTCGCGCAGGCCTCCAAGGAAATGCTCGAGGAAAATAATTATATCCTGATCCAGTATCAGGACGAGCTGCGCAACAAGAAGCCGGCCGGCATCCACTGGCTCCAGGCTGCCTCTACGGCATTGCTGACCGGCCCCGAAGCCAGGCAGATCTGGACATACCGCGTGCCCAGCTGGCTGGCGGTCGCCCTTGCCTCGATGGCCTGTTTCTGGGCGGGGACCGTGTTAATCGGCCGGCGCGCCGCCTTTCTGGGCGCCGCCCTATTCGGGGCCAGCCTCCTGCTCACTTCGGAAGGCCACATCTCCAAGACCGACGGTGTCCTTGTCTTCCTGACGACACTCGGCATTGGCGCGCTCGGCCGGCTCTATCTGGGCACCGACAAGCCGGGGCGCATGGCCTTCCTGGTCTGGCTGACGGTCGCCGCCTCCTTCCTGATCAAGGGCCCGGTTACGATGATGGTCGTCGCCTTTGCCGGTTTCGGTGCCTTCGTCTGGGACCGGGCAGCCGGTGGCGGGGGCGGGGAGTGGTGGCGTCCACTCGCGCGCTGGACGGGCCCGGCATTATTCGTCGCCCTTGTGCTGCCCTGGTTCCTGTGGATCCAGGCCGCCACGGACGGCGCCTATATCGAAGGCGCGGTCGGCAAGGACCTGAAGGATAAGTTCACCGGCGCCTCCGAAGGCCATGGCGGCTGGTTTCTCTACCATCTCACCCATATTCCCGCCTGGTTCTTCCCGGCCACCCTGCTGTTCGTTGCAGGCGTCACCGCGTCCGTGAAACAGGTGGCCGGTGCGGCGGGCCTCAATACGGCGCTGCTGCGCCGCTACGGCCTTGCCGGGCTTTCGATTTTCGCCCTGCTCGTTGTGCTAAACCAGACTTTGGGCCTGCTGGCCCCTTTCGAGGCGGGTAGTCTCGCCGAAACCCTGCGCAGTCTGAAGCCGCTTCCCGCCTGGCCCTTCCTTTTCATCGCCACCGTCTGGCTGATGTCGCGTGAGACCGAAGCGGAGCCGGCGGCCTCTCCGGAAACGAGGGGTCTGCGTCTCCTCCTTGCCTGGGGTCTTCTGACCTACGCCTTCTTTGAGCTGATGCCGACCCTGCTCAGCCACTATATCCTTCCAGCCTATCCGGCTTTCGGCCTGCTTTGCGGCTATGCGGCCATGCGACTGATCGAGGGGGCACGGATGCCGGTCTCGAATGCGGCCGGCATGGTGCTTTTCGCACTCGGCGCGGCGGTGCTGCTGGCCGCCTCCTTCCCGGGCGTAACCTCCTATCTGATGGCCGAGACGGCCGGTGACTTCAAGACAGTCTCCGCCGAAGAAGTTCTTGCCGCCTGGGCGCCCTACCGCGACTATCCGCTCTGGCTGTGGTGGGCGGGCTTCCTCCTCTCCGGCGTCTGCCTGATCGAGTTTTCTCGTCGCCATATCGTGAGCTCGATCCTGTTTGGTATCCTCTCCAGCATTGCTCTCGGCTGGCATATTCGCGTCTACATGCTGCCGAGCCAGGTCTGGGCTCAGCCGACTGAGACGGCGCGTCTCGCCCTTGAAGAGGTCTGCGGTGTTCCGGGTGAGGATGATCTCTGCAATGTCAGGACGCCCGCTCGCGTGCTTGCCCTTGGCTATGCGGAACCCTCCTATGTGATGACGCTGGGAACGCAGAACCTCCATCCGCCTCAGACGCCGCTCGACCTGCCGTCAGACCCGTCCGCCTATCCCGTTGTTTATCTTCTTAACTTCGAGGACCAAAAAGCCATCGAGCCGATAACCGAAACGGCCGCCCGACTGCGTGCAGAGGGCGAACGTCTCGGTACCTGCCTGACGGAAGGCGGGTCGCATTATGCGCTCAATTATTCGAACGGCGATCCCGTGCACTTCCGGGCCTGGCGCTTCGATAAGGGTGGTTGCCCGTAGCCGGACTATCCCTCGAGTTCGACATCCCAGTAGAGATAGTCCGTCCAGGTCTCGTGCAGGTAATTTGGCGGGAATTTCCGGCCGATATCCTGAAGCTGGTAATTGCTCGGGCGGAACGGTCTGCGCTGCAGGTCAAGCTGGCTTTCCCGCAGCAGGCGGCTGCCCTTGGTCAGGTTACAGGGGCTGCAGGCGGTCACGATGTTTTCCCAGGTGGTCCGCCCACCCCTCGAGCGGGGGACGACGTGGTCGAAGGTCAGGTTTTCATGCGCGCCGCAATAGGCGCACTGGAAGCCGTCACGCAGGAAAACGTTGAAACGGGTAAAGGCAGGCGGTCGGTCCTGCCGGACAAAGTCGCGCAGCGCAATGACCGAGGGCAGGCGCATTTCGCGGCTGGGCGAGCGCACAACATGCTCATACTCGGCAATTATGTCGACGCGGTCGAGGAAGACCGCTTTCACGACTTCCTGCCAGGGCCAGAGCGACAGCGGATAATAAGACAGTGGCCGGAAATCGGCGTTCAGCACGAGGGCAGGACGCCCCTTCGGCGGTGTGGCAACGATCTCAGCCATGCGGACCTCCCGCACGGGCGCGGCGTTGACAGGGATCGGTCATCCTGCAGAAGACGGACGCTCCTTCGCTGTTTCGAACGGCCTTCTAGGCGATTCTTCTGATGAGATTATGACAGCCGGGCTTGAACGCAAGGGGCGGGTCTCAGGCTGTGGCGAGGGCCGCATCCCCGGCCGGGTCGATGTGCCGGCTCGCCCGGTGCAGGTGCGCGGCAGCGGCCCCGGCGGGCCTTCACCGCCCGGCGTGAGCGGTGAAGACGCTGAATCGATGCGGATTTCATAGCCGCCGAGACGTTCAGGCGCTTCCATCAGGCTGGCATCGCCGGCGCAGGGCGAGATCTGCTCGTGCGGGATTATCCGGGCGGGCATGGCATAGCCGGGCGCCGGATAGCGCCAGACCGGCACGCCGGTTGCCTGATAGGCGCGGGCGAGGACAGGGACGGCGCCGGCGAGAGGTCGGCAGGCACTCTCTGGCGCGCTGCGCCGGCGCGGTGCTTACTTTGCCGCCAGCGCGGCCTGCGCCGCCCGGCCTTCGGCAATCAGGCGGTTGGAGGCGGTCTCGAGATCGGTCTCGAGCCGCGCCATCAGTGTCTTGCGGTCGAGGCCGCCGGCAATCGCCGGCAGCACTTCGTAGACAATCAGGCCGGGCTTGAACCGCATGCCGCGCGCCGGCCAGCACAGGCCAGCATTTGTCGCCACGGGAATAATCGGGACACCGAGCGCCTTGTTCAGTGCCGAAATGCCCGCAGGCTGATATTCGGGGGCTGCGTCCGGGGCGCGGCGGGTGCCTTCCGGGAAGATGATGATCGTCCGCTTTTGAGCGGCCCGTTTCCTGGCGGCGTCGACCATCGCTTTGAGCGTCCTGGTTGTGCCGGCCCGGTCAATCGCGATCATGCCGGTGCTCATCGCATACCAGCCCAGGAAGGGTGTCCAGGCGAGTTCCTTTTTGAGGATATGGCAGGGCTCGCGCGTCGCGATGAAGGGAATGAAGACGTCAAGCATGCAGTGATGCTTGCCGGCATAGATGGCCGGCCCGGGCACGATATGCTCCCGCCCGCGGATTTGCATACGGATGCCGCAGATCCAGCGGAGGCCGAAGCCGATGATCTGTGCATAGAGCCCGATCGCCTTCAGCGTGACCACGCGCGGCATGGCCAGGGTCGGCAGGTAGGCGACCCCGCAGATCGCCATCCAGCCATAGAGCCAGATCACAAAAAGATAGGACCGGATCATCTGCATGACAGGTGTGCCTTAGCGGTTCGGGCGCTGCGCGTCACTACATGACCGACCTGAGCGACCGCATCACGGTAATGCGCGCGGCCAGACGGGCGGCGAGGCCCGCAATCACGGGGGTAACCACCAGAATGGCGAGATCCGGGAAATCGAGGCTGAGCTGCGGCAGCAGGCCGGAACGGTCCGCGCTGCTGCGGCCAAGCGAGATCAGGATGGCAAGGGTTGCAAGCGCCACCAGCCCCCCGGCGGTTCCCGCCCGCAGTCCAAGCAGCCAGAAACGGCGCTCGAACAGGCCGGCGATGAACCCGTCTTTCGCGCCGGCCACATGCAGGACATCCACAATGTCCTTGCGCGCGAGCAGCGCGGCATGGGTGGCAAAGGCAATCACGCCGATGGCGGAGAGGGTGAGCAAGGCGACAATCGACAGGGCCACGACCCGCGAGATTGCCAGTACGCGCCGCACATCCCCCGCCCATTCTGAATGCGAGTCAACGCCAGCATCATGACCCGCCTCAACCAGCGCGCGGCTGATGGCTGGGCCTGACCCGCTCTGCGCGGTCACCGCAATCAGCCGCGGGACAGGCAGGTCCGCCGGCAGGGCGCTTTCTCCGAAATTCGGGGCCAGCAGTTCGGCGATTTCCGCGTCGCTGAACGCGCGCGCTTCAGTGACCCCCTCGACGCCCGACAGCAGCCGTGCCACGGCCTCGGCGGTCACCCCGTCGCCGCCCGGTAAGGATACGGTAAACTCGCCTTCCACCTGCGCCGTCCAGGCGCGCGCCGCGCCATAGGTGGACTTGGCCGACAGCGCCGCCAGGGCGGCAAGGAAGCACAGCGCGCCGACGACAAAGAACAGCGCCGCCTCGCGGGCGTCCTCGAGGGGCAGGAGGGAATTCTCGCGCGGTCTCATAGCATCGCCCTCAGCGGATCGCTGCGGCGGCGGGCCGCCGGAGCGGGCTTTCCGCTCTCCTGCAACAGCAAGCCGTTCGCCAGCCGGAAGACCGGCGCGTCGATCTGGCGGATCAGGCCCGAATCGTGCGTCGCGATGATTACGGTCGTGCCGAGCCGCCTGTTCAGCTCAGAGAAAAGCCGCATCAGGCGCGCGCCCATTTCGGGGTCAACATTGCCGGTCGGCTCGTCTGCGATCAGCAGGTCCGGCTGGGTAACGACGGCCCGGGCAATGGCGACACGCTGCTGCTCGCCGCCCGACAGGGTTTGCGGACGCTTGTGCAGCCGTTCTCCCAGGCCAACCCAGCTGAGCAGTTCTTCCACGTCCCGGCGATACTGGGACTCTTTTCGTCCCATCACCCGCAGGGGCAGCGCAACGTTTTCATAGGTGGTCAAATGCCCGAGCAGGCGGAAATCCTGGAACACCACCCCGACCCGGCGCCGAAGCGCCGAAAGCTGGTCGCGTGACAGGCGGCTGGTCGGTCGCCCGAACAGGGTTACCTCCCCTTGCGTCGGCGGCTGAGCCAGATACAGCAGTCTCAGCAGGCTCGACTTGCCTGCCCCCGAGGCGCCCGTCAGGAAGCTGAAGCTGCCGGGTTTCAGGACGAGATCGATGTCGCTAAGGATGTCCTCTGACGAATCATAGCGAAGAGTTACCCCATCCAGGCGGACGGCGGCCTCTGCGAACATGTCCGGGCGAAGCTGGTTCATCAGGCGGGATCCGGGCGGTGCGAGGTTGGTCGAACGGGGCGAGGAGCAGGAAAGACGCCGGAAATGATCCTTACGTGTCCCTCTTGCAGCACCCATTATTTCGCCGATGACTCAACAATCGGTGAAAGCGGCCGCACGGTGAAATGCGCGGCGTGCGGCCATTCCTGGTTCGTGCAACCCAAATCCCTCGCCGAGGACAGGCCCGCCCCCCCCGCCCATCAGGTCTACCGCGAACGCGTGCGCGAGCAGCGGCGGGAGAAGAGCAGGCTGTTTGCCCTGCTCTCCTGGCTGTTTACGGGCAGCCTTTTCACCGTCGCGACTGCCGCTGCCTTCGTCTATCGCAACGATGTCGTGAAGGTCTGGCCACAATCGGCGTCAGCCTATCGCCTTGCCGGTCTGGATGTTAACCGCTTCGGTCTCGATTTCGCAGATATAGAACGCGCGCGCACGTTTAATGACACGATCCCGATCGTCACCGTCACGGGCCGCGCGGTGAACGTTGCCAGAACCGAGGTCGAAACGCCCGGTGTGCGGGTCGACCTTCGCGACGAGTCCGGCAGGATCGTCGCGACCGAGTACAGTTTCGTCACACCGGTAAAGCTCGGGCCTGGGGCTGCCGGCCAGTTCGGTGTGGTCGTAGAGCCTGCCCCGATCGAGAGCTTCGAAGTGGTCGTCAGTTTTGTTGAGCGTTCCGCTGTTCCTGATTATCCGCCCTCGGAGGAACCTGACCCTGCCGGAATCGAGGCGCCTCGCTGATGCACACAAAGCTGCCCAATATAGAGGTTGTCCTCTCCGAGGCAGACCTGATGGCGCGTGTCGATGACCTCGCTGAGCGCCTCGTGCCACGACTTTCGCAGGGCGACTGGACAGCGGTGTCGATCCTTATCGGAGCGACACCGTTCACGTCCGACCTGATGAAGGCCCTTGCCCGGCGCGGCCTGCATCCGGTGCTGGATGTGCTCTGGCTCGAGAGCTACCGTGATGCCCGCGAAAGCTCTGGCCGGGTGGTTGTTCGCGCCGACGTCTCGCGCAGCGTCGAGGGGCGCGGCATGCTGCTGATCGATGACGTGTTCGACACAGGCCGCACGCTTGAGTTTGCTAAACACCACCTGATGGCCAAGGGCGCCCGTGAGGTCATCACGATTGCCCTCACCCGCAAGCCATGGGCCCCCCGCGGCGCCGAAGGCGTCGATTTCTGCGCCTTCGATGCCCCGGGCCGCTTCCTCGTGGGTTATGGTATGGACGATGCCGGTCTGTATCGGGGCCTGCCCTATATCGGCGCCCTGGACTGAGCTCAGGTGACGGCAAACCAGATACAGGCGCCCGCTGTCACGATCATCGCAACCAGCGACAGAAGGGTGCCGGCAAAACGGCCCATCGTCACGCCTGCCGAACGTCCAAGGCCGGCAGCATGCAGGATGCGTCCAAGCAGGAAGCTTGCGCCGATGGCATGGATCAGCAGCGACGGCGCTTCCATCAGGCCCAGGCCAATCAGGCCCAGCATGACGATCGGTACATCCTCCACCGCATTGCCCTGAACCCGTATGGCGCGTTGCATTGCTTCATTCGCGCCGTCCCCGAACGCCACTTTCTCGCCCGCTCTTACGCGGCCGACATTCAGTTTAAGCGCGAGCATAAGCAGGCCGAACAGGCCCAGATAAAGCGTTGCTGCAGCGATCGGTTGCATGCAATGTCCTCCCTTTTCGGCGCGACACTAGCGCGCTTTTGAGAAAGGTCACCCTCATTCGCGAAGGCGGCAACTACCACGCCCCGATGTTTGGCGCGCTCGCCCAGGGTTCTCTCGGCGCCAGCGCCTCGCCCTTCTGCAGCAGCTCGATCGAAATGCCATCCGGCGAACGGATGAAGGTCATTCGCCCGTCACGCGGTGGCCGGCTGATTGTCACACCCAGATCGGCAAAGCGCTGCGTCGCGGCATAGATATCGTCCACCCGGTAGGCGAGGTGGCCGAAATTGCGCCCGCCCGTATAGCCCGCCTCGTCCCAGTTATAGGTGAGCTCGATCATCGGGATATCCATCTCGGTGGGCCGCTTGCCGGCCGGAATGCCTCCGCGCCGCTCGATGTCGCCGGGCGAGGCCAGGAAGACGAGCGTGAACCGCCCAGCCTGATTATCGAAGCGTGCAATCTCGCTCAGGCCAAGCCCGTCGCAATAGAACTGCAGGGCTGCGTCAAGGTCGCCCACGCGCACCATCGTATGCAGGAAGGCAGGGCTCATGAATGCGTCTCCCTGAGATTGCGGATAAGCTGGTTGAGGTTCGGCGGGGCGAGGGTGTGATAGCGGTGCATGGCAATTGCCAAGAGGCCGATCATCAGTCCCATCAGGAACAGGAAGAACATAAAGGTGTGCACCAGCGTCCCCGTTTCGAACAGAGCCGAGCGGCCGGTCAGCACCCAGAAGGCCTCCCACACGGCATTGAACAGAACCGCCAGAGGCGCAAGCCCGAAGGTCAGGAAAGCGCCGCATACAAACATGTAAGTCGCGGCACGCGGCCCCTCGGCCCGGAGATAAAGATCAGTGAATTCCGCCTCAGTCACAGAGGCCGGCAATTCGCCACTCTCCTGGCGTGCCTTGAGAAGCTGCGGGGCGAACGCCTTTGCCTCCTTCCAGCGCCAGGCAATGTGCGCGCCCCATCCAAGCACGGCGATCACGAGAACGGCATAATAGATCATCGGGGGGCAATCATCCTGGGCACCGCGGCCCGGTCTGCCCTCAGGCAGCAGACCGGTGCACGCGCTCGTAGACGAGCATGGCCCGCTTGCGCGCCACGCCCCAGTGATAGTTATGCAGCCGGCCATCCGCTGCAAGAGCCCGGTGGCAGGGAATGAACCAGCTGACCGGGTTTGCCCCGACGGCTGCCCCTACCGCCCGCGCGGCCTTCGGCGCCCCGATTCGGTCTGCCAGAGCTCCATAGGTGCCGGTCTCACCTTCGGGAATGTCAAGCAGTGCGCGCCATACCCGCCGCCGGAACGGCGTGCCATAAAGGCAGACCGGCAGAGGCTCCCGGCCTTCAAATGCGCGGGCGGCAAACCGTTCAGCCTCGCCGTCATCCCGCTTGATCGCCGCCCCCGGATAGCGCGCGGCAAGGTCGGCAAAAGCCGCGTTCTCGCTCCGGCCCTGATGCTCGAAACCGGTCCGCGCCGGCGCACCCTCGTCGATGAAGCCAAGCGCCACGAGGCCGCGCGGCCCGATCAGCCAGGCGCCTGGCCCAAAGGGTGTGGGCGCCCGGCCAAGGATCAGCTCGGTCCCGCGCCCGCCCGTCTTCGCCTCTCCCGGCGTCAGGCCCTCATGCGCGATGAACAGCTCGTGCAGCCGTGCAGGCCCGGAGAAACCCGTCTCCAGCGCCGCCTCGAGCAAGCTCGCCCCCTGCCGCAGCAGGTCGCCCGCCGCCGCATGGGCCAGCGCGGCCTGATACTGTTTGGGACTGATCCCCGTCCAGCGGGTAAACTCGCGCTGGAAATGGTATCGCGAAAGACCCGCTGCCGCCGCGGCTGCGTCGAGATCAGGCCAGTCGGCCCAGCGCTCGCCAAGCCAGTTGATGGCTTTCGCCATCCGGTCATAGGCAAGGGCACGTTCGCTGAGGGGGAAATGTGCGTCAGGCATAGCCCCAGCATGCGCCCGTGTGCCGCCCGGCGCCACCCGTTTCTTGCGCTGTGCCAGGGCTTCCTTCTTTTGCCCCTTTACGCGCCGCGGGGATCACGCAAAGTGCAGCGCTTGCATACGGGGAGGTTTGCGAAACCACATGGCCGACGCACGCAGCATTATCCTGCACGAATATCCGTCCTCGCCCTTCTCGGAGAAGGTGCGCCTTGCCCTGAAGCTCAAGAATCTCGCCTATGCGCGTGTCGAGATCCCGATCATCATGCCGCGCCCGGACCTGATGCCGATGACCGGCGGCTACCGGCGCACGCCGGTCATGCAGATCGGCGCCGATGTCTATTGCGACAGCGCCATCATCCTGCGCGAGATAGAGGCCCGTTATCCCCTCTATGCGCTCAAACTGCCCGGCCATGAAGGCCTTGCCCAGATGGTCGCCGGCTGGGCCGACTCGCGCTGGTTCCAGTCCTCCGTTGCGGTGATCTTCGGCCATATGGGCGATCAGGTGCCCGAAGCCTTCATCAAGGACCGCGAACAACTCTCCGGCCGGCCGTTCGATATCGCCGCCCTGAAGGCGGTCGCTCCGATGATGAAGGATCAGTGGCGCGCCCGCCTGATGCTGATCGAGGAACGTCTCGCTGGCGGCAAGGGTGCCGGCAGCGGCAATTACCTGATCGGCGCCAAGCCCGGCCTCGTCGACGTCCACGCCTACATGAACCTGTGGTGGATGAAATCAGCCGTGCCGGATTTTGCTGATGCCTGTCTCGAAAGCGCGCCGCTCACCGCGGCCTGGTATCGACGCCTGCTCGAGGCCGAAGGCCAGACGCCCGAGACGATCACCTCCGGCGAGGCCCTTGCCATCGCCAGGGACGCCGCGCCCCGCCTCGTCGCCGCCACCACGCGCAACGAGCCGCAGGAATTTTCGCCGGGCGAAAAGGTGGCCGTAGCACCGGATGATTACGGCCAGGTCTGGGTTGAGGGTGAACTCGTCCATGCCGATTCGCAGCGTGTCATCCTGCGCCGCTTTACGCCTGAAGCTGAGACCATCCACGTCCATTTCCCGCGCGCCGGCTTTCTTGTCCGCCGCGCGTGATCCTATTGCCAAGCGGCCGGGTAAAGCTAGGCTGCGTACCAGACAACAGGGGAGGAACCCATGAACCGCTTTCTGCTCGCCGCCACAGCCCTGCTCGCCGCCTGCGCCAGCTTTTCGAGCGGACAGGCCGAGGCCCCGTCGGCTGGCGCCGCAACATCCGAGCCCGCCGCCGAAGGCTGGTATCCCTCCCGCTACGGATCGGCCGACCGGCTCGGGGCGATGAACAATCTGTCCCCGGAGAAAACCGCCGAGGCCGCAAAGCTGATTGTTACGGGCACGACCTATGCCCTCGGCCAGGTCACCGGCCGCAAGACGCCCGCCTATGGCCCTCGCACCTTCAACATGACGGTGCTTCAGTTGTCGGACGGATCGGGTACACCCCTCGGCGAGAATAAGGCTGTCGGTAATGATGACCTTGTCAACACCTATGTCGGCATCGGCAGCCAGCTCGACGGCCTTGGCCATATGGGCATCAACCACCGCTATTATAACGGCGTGCCTGTCGCCGACTTTGTTACCACCGGCGGCCTCACCCAGTACGGTACCCACACGCTGCCGCCGATTGCAACACGCGGCATCCTGCTCGACATGACCCGGGCCTTCGGCGATCCCGTCCCCGCCGGGACGGCCTTCAACCGCGCCGAAATTGATGCTGCCGCCAGGGCCGCCGGTGTGACGATCGGGAAGGGCGACGTGGTCCTTTTCCACACCGGCACGATGAAGGCGACCGAAGGCGCTGCCGAGCTCTCCCCCGTCGAGCCCGGGCTCGGTGTCGAAGGCGCGCAATACCTCGCCGATCTGGGCGTCGTCGCCATCGGTGCCGACACCTGGGCCCTCGAAGTGATCCCCTTCGAAAAGGAGACCCGCCCCTTCGACGTGCACCTGACGCTGCTCGCCAAGAACGGTGTCTATATCCTGGAGAATATGGTCACCGCTGACCTCGCTGCGGACGGGGTCACTGAATTCTTCTTCACTCTGGGTGCCCCGAGACTTGAAGGCGCGGTCCAGGCCATCGTCAACCCGGTCGCCATACGATGAGGCGGCGTCAGACCTGGAGGGGGACCCAGCTGCCATGGGCACCGTAAGGCACCCGCCCGGGTAGCCGGATCGTCGCAACCGGCGGCGCCGTCATGTTCCGGGCGTCGAGTATAATGAACTTTGACTTGCCGCTGCCGGTGTCATGGCAGATTACCATCAGCCAGCCTTCATCCTCTCCGGCGCCGCCGGAAACGAAGGCGGGCTCGCCGCCGCGCACCGTCTGGCCAAGCTCGTGCAGCGTGCGCGTGCCGTTTTGCAGGTCATATTTGATGATTTGAGAGCCATAGACGGGCTCTTCGCTATCGCCTTCGCCCGCAAGGGACATCAGGTACCCATAGCGTGCCCGCAGCCCGACGCGCGTCTCGTTCACCCGCCCGAAATCGCCGGGCATGTCATCCACCTGTTCTTCGGCCACCGTGCCCCTGCCGAGATCAATGGTCCATTTCCAGAGCCGCGCCACATTTGAATAATCATTCGGGTCAGCGCCAAAGGCCGATACCATCCTTGAGACATGCATGATTATGGATTGTCCGTCCTCATATGCATTGAGGGTATGGAACACGTAGCAGGGTGGAATGGAAAACCAGCGGATGTCGCGTCCCGTTCCCAGGCGCGGCATGACGCCGATGCGTGCCGGCGCCCTGGTGTCAAACTTGAAGGGCATTCCGGTCGCCATAAGGGCTGGGGTGAACACAAGCGGCAGGTCGAGGAAGATCGCATAATTGCGGGTGATGCTGAAATCATGCATCATCACCATCTTCGGCAGGTCTATGGCTTCGACCTGCTTCAGCAGCCCGTCAGCGCCCACGCGAATGTAATGCAGGTGAGGGGGGCGGAACGCGTAATACGAGAAGGCGAGCAACTCGCCCGTCTCCGGACAGACTTTCGGATGTGCTGTCATCGAGCACGGCAATCTGCCATCATAATTCTGGACGCCGAGCGTGTTCAGGTCCTGATCGATCATCCATGGCCAGGCGCTTTCGTTCAGGCAGAGGATCTGTTTGCCGTGGGCAACCACATGCGTGTTGGCCTTGCCACGTCTGAGATCACCGCGTGCCGCTGGTATGCCCGGCTGGGTTATGTCCGGCGTCTGGACAAAGCGATTGCGGTACCACTCCGCCCTGCCGGCCCTTAGGCGCACGCCGTGCACCATGCCATCGCCGAGAAACCAATGAGCGGAGCTACCCGATTTGGGGTTCGGGCCGGTACGGATATACGTGCCGTTGAGCTCAGGCGGGATCGCGCCTTCGACATCGAGCGGGCCTGCGGTTTGCTCCTCGAGCAGCGGGGCCCAGTTGTCCCGCAGATGCCATGGCGGTTGCGGACCTGTGTCGGCCATCGCGTTCCAAGCCTCCAGAGCAGCCGGCCCGCCTCCGAAAACCGCCGCCGCAGCACGAGCCTAGCGAGGTCTGTACAGACTGACAAGGCTCACAGACTAAGCCCGGAGGAACGGCACGATATCTGCCAGCAGCGTCTCACTCATCCGGTCGGCGAGGTCATGCCCCCATTTCGGATAAGATTTGAAAACCGCCGCCGGAATGCGCCGGGCGATATCCTCGCCCGCCGCCGGGCGGATCAGCGGATCATCGGCCCCGTGCAGAACCAGTGTCGGCGCCGTCACACCTGACAGGCGCTCATGCCAGCGCGGCGTTCCCAGGATTGCCGCATACTGCCGTGCCATGCCGAAAGGCCGGTCGGAGCGGTGGAAATCTTCCATCGCCCGCGCCCGGATCACTTCGGCGCTGTTGCGCAGTTCAGGGTGCGAGCCGATGGCATGCTGCGCCTGGACGGCGATGTCGCCAATCGCGTCGGGCGTGCGCGAGGCCGGAACGGCCGTCAGCGCCATCATCGCCTCGGGCGTTGCTGGCGGCAGCAACGGGTCGCCGGACGTGGTCATCACCGGGATCAGCTTGCGCACCTTGTGGGGGTGATCAAGCGCCATCAGCTGCCCGATCATTCCGCCCATCGACACGCCGAGCACGTCGGCCCGCTCGATGCCGAGGGCGTCAAGCAATCCGGCCGAATCCGCCGCCATTGCATGGAGTGTATACGGAACAAGCCTCGAAGCGTCCTGCCCGGTCATCACCGCGGTCATCACGTCCATCGGAGAGGGCGGGGTGAACTGCGTAAACTCGGTCGAGAGGCCGACATCCCGGTTGTCAAACCAGATCACTCGAAATCCCGCATCCGCCAGTCCGCGTTTCAACTCCTCCGGCCACCGCGTCATCTGAAGCGCAAAGCCCATGATCAGCAGGACCGCCGGATCCCCCGCGCTGCCCAACATGTCATACTCGATCTCAATCCCGTTCGCCTTTGCGCGCGCCATGTCTTTTCCTCGCCGTCGATGTGGCCACCCTAGGCCTGCGTCCTCAGCCGGTCGAGCAAATAAATCCCCGCTGAGAGCTTCGGGCAGGCGGCGTGTTGCAGTAGCATGGGCTTGTTCTCCATCCCATAAAGGACGCCGCCCATGCAACGACGCCTCTGCCTCATCACCGGCGCCTCCGCCGGCATCGGCGCCGAGTTTGCCCGCCAGTACGCCGCTCTTGGCTGGGATCTCGTCCTTACCGCGCGGCGCGCTGACCGGCTGAATGCCCTCGGCGAACAGCTTCGGTTGCGCAACAAGGTCAACATCACGCTGCTTCCGGCGGACCTGGCCGATCCTTCCGCCCCGGCGCGTCTCGTGGAGACCCTCGAGAGCAGGGGGCTGGCCATTGACGGTCTTGTGAATAATGCGGGTTATGGTCTGCCCGGCACGTTCTTTAGTACGCGTTGGCAGGACCAGTCGGCCTTTCTTCAGGTCCTCTACACGGCGCCAATCGAGCTCACCCATCGTCTCCTTCCCGGCATGGGCGTTCGCAAGTTTGGACGCATCATCAATGTCGCCTCGCTTGCAGGCTACGCCCCCGGCGGCGCCGGTCATACGCTCTATGCCAGCGTCAAGTCTGGCCTGATCAAGTTCTCCGAGAGCATACACGCCGAATGCGCCGCAATCGGGTATACCGATATTCATTGTACAGCGCTTTGCCCGGGCTTCACATGGAGTGAGTTCCATGATGTTAACGGGACGCGTGAGGCGACCGGCCAGATGCCCAAATGGCTATGGATGGACCCGGAGCCCGTCGTTGCCGCGGGCATCGAGGCCGTCAACCGCGGCCAGCCGGTGGTTGTGCCGGGCGCGCCGAACAAGGTCCTTGCCGTACTGACCCGTATCCTGCCGGAGCCGCTCGGGCGCGCCATGGTGCGATCGCAAACATCACGCCTGCGTCGGAAGACCTGACCCTGCGGGCCCTCAATTGAAAACGGCCCCTCCGATTGGAGGGGCCGTCCTGGCTGACCGCAAGCGGACCGTTTACCTGGAAGCGAGCCGGCTGCGAGGAGACACCTCGGCCTCTTCCTCTTCGTTGTCTCCGGCTTCGGCGTCTGCCTCGTCATCGTAGGCTTCCTCCTCATCGGCCTCGATTTCGGCATCGCGTTCTGCTTCGTCCTCGAATTCCTCCTGGTAGCCGTCCTCGTCTTCGATTTCCTCGGCTTCGGCTTCCATCCGGGCCCGGATGCGGTCAGCGGTCGGCGTCGTGTCTTCGGTGCGCCAATCCGATGCGCGCCGGCGCGGAACGACCGTGCCTCCGAGATCTGCGGTGGTGTCGCTGCGCCGTTCGGCCGACCGGGAACGAGCGGCTTCCACGATCACGGGACGCGAAGCCATGGACGGAGCTGTTGCGGCGGTGTTCAGCGATGTGTTGAAGAAGAGCGTCCAGTATTTCTCCAGCACCGACTTGCGGCTTTCCAGCTTGCGGAGGCGTTTGACTTCGCCATTGCTCGTCAGCTTTGCGCCTTCGATCTTGATCCGGCGGGCTGTTTTCACGAACTGCGCAAAGCCGTTATAGCGGGTGGCGGCCGTGCGGTTCATCTCGAACTGGATCTCGCCCAGGCCGTCGCGCTGGCCGTCCGAGCCATCTGACAAGGAATTGCGATATTTGTAAGTCATGAAGGGCCATTCGAACTTTGAGAATTCGATAAGCGTATTGCTTTCGATCTCGAGATCCTTGTTGAGCGCATAGCCCGAGAAGATAAAGCTCCGGCCCGAGGGCTGGATATCGATCACTGCGAGGCGGTTACCGCCTGATGTGCCGCGCTCGGCCTGCAACCATGTTCCCTCGATATAGTATTTGCCGAGGATCGCGCGGCGCACTGTGTTGAAGCGGAAGAGGCTCGGGAAGATGGCTTCCGTCATCGCAAGCCAGAAGACGACGAGTACCGTCACCGCACCGCCAAGCGCGATCCACAGTCCGGTCCCGGGCCCGGCAGCCGCGGAAACCGCAGTAAAGACAGGTTGCCCGAAGGCGCAAAGACCGGCGACGATCATCGCCGCTGAGGCGGTACTCGAGACAAGTCGGAATCTAGAATAGGGGTTCATCAGGCTGCCCAGCTCCTTTAGGAATTACTTCAATGTCGGTGAAATCAGTGCGTCGCGCACGAATATTCCCTTAACGATCTGACGGTTAACCAAACCTTGAGCAACCACCAGTTGTTTAAGAATACCCGTCATAATGTTAACGAGTGCAGTCTCGGACTTGCTTCGCGACATCAGCGATGTTGCGCCGCACAAGGTGCGACTCGCCAGCTGGGTCTGGGCGCCTATAATGCTTAAGCGGGTCGGCGGCGGCGAGATTATGAAAGGGAGACGATGATGGATGGCTTGAGCGGGTTTCACGATTTGGCTGGCGTGCGCATGCAGAAGCTGACCGAAGCGATGACTGAAGCGGTTGCTGCCATCGAAACATACGTCAATGCCGCTACGCTTGTTGCGCGTGCCAGCCTCTCGCTGCCGGATGGCCGGCCCGACCGCGCGGCCTTCGAGCGCCACCAGCACCGCGCCCACGGCCTGGCCTGGGTCGCCACCTATCTTGAAACCCTCCGCCAGACTGCCGGCTGGGCCGCCCGCCTCGAAGCTGAGGGCGAGTTCGGCGATGTCGAGGCGCTGCTCTCACAGATCCTGTTCAGCGAATACTGCGCCCAGCTGATCGGCGGTATCCCGATGAACCAGGGCGAGATGGTCCGCCCGGCAGATCTCGGCTGCACCGAGGCAGACATTCAGCTGCTCCTCGCCGCGCCGATCCAGCGTTTCATCGCCGAAGGCAAGACCCCGGACGTGATGGCAGCTGCCGCCACCTTCCTGCCCGATGCCCTCTCGCGCCATACGGTGGAGCGTACCGGTCTTGATGAGACGATGGAAATGGTGCGCGAACAGTTTGCGAAGTTTTCGGCCACGCGCATCAGGCCCGTAGCGCATGACTGGCACCTGAAGAATGATTACATCCCGATGGATGTTGTCCGCGAGATGGCTGAGCTCGGTGTCTTCGGCCTTACGATCCCGGAAGAATTCGGCGGTCTCGGCATGGGTAAAACGGCCATGTGCGTCGTCTCCGAAGAGTTGTCGCGCGGCTATATCGGCACCGGCTCGCTCGGCACCCGTTCCGAAATCGCCGCCGAACTGATCCTTATCGGCGGTACGCCGGAACAGAAGGCCAGGTGGCTGCCTGCGATCGCCTCGGGTGAAATCCTGCCCACCGCTGTTTTTACCGAGCCGAACACCGGTTCTGACCTTGGCGCCTTACGTACCCGTGCGGTGAAGTCTGCGGACGGGGCGGACTATCTGATCACCGGCAACAAGACATGGATCACCCACCCCGTCCGCGCCGACCTGATGACGCTGCTCGCGCGGACCGATCCGGCCACGAATAATTTCTCCGGCCTTTCGATGTTCCTCGCTGAGAAGCCGCGCGGCACGGACGAAGATCCCTTCCCGGCTGAAGGTATGACCGGCGGCGAAATCGAAGTGCTCGGCTACCGCGGCATGAAGGAGTATGAAATCGGCTTTGACGGTTTCAGGGTGAAGGCCGAGAACCTGCTTGGCGGCCGGGAAGGTCAGGGCTTCCGCCACCTGATGGCCACCTTCGAAAGCGCCCGGATACAGACCGCCGCGCGCGCCGTCGGGGTCGCCCAGAATGCATTCGAGCTTGGTTTGCGCTACGCACTCGACCGCAACCAGTTCGGCCAGCCCATCTTCAATTTCCCGCGCGTCTCGAACAAGCTGGTGATGATGGCCGCGGAGATTCTCGCCGTGCGCCAGCTCACCTATTTCTCGGCCCGCCAGAAAGACGAAGACAAGCGCTGCGATCTCGAGGCGGGCATGGCAAAGCTTCTCGCTGCCCGCGTCGCCTGGGCCGCGGCCGATAATGCCGTTCAGATCCACGGCGGTAACGGCTTTGCTCTCGAATACCCGATCAGCCGGGTACTGCAGGATGCCCGGATCCTCAACATCTTCGAAGGCGCGGGTGAAGTCCAGGCCATGGTCATTGCCCGCCGCCTCATCGAAGGCGGAAACTGATCGTATCTTCTCGCCTGTCTTGGGGCGGTCAGATCGGTGCTGCCCGGACCTTGTTCCGGCGGCCTTGTTTGAGTCCGGAGGAAAGGGCGCATGACACCGACGGATAATCCGACCGGGGGCAGGCGGGCGCCAGGATGGCGTCGTCGCTTCCGCATTGCCCGCTGGCGAGGCATCCGCGAGATCCGCCACAAGGATGTTGTCAATCACGTTGTCGAAGAAGGCGTCCTGACCGGGCGCTACATCTTCATGACCGTCATGTCCTGCGGCATTGCCATCCTTGGTCTGCTCCTGTCCTCACCGGCTGTGATCATCGGCGCCATGCTGATCTCGCCTCTCATGGGCCCGATCATGCTGATGGGCTTTTCATTCGCCATTCTCGATCTTGCCGCGCTGCGCCTGGCGGTCGTCTCGCTTGCCGTCGGGGCGGCGGTGGCCCTGGTGACCGCTTTCATAATCGTGCTGATCTCGCCGCTCTCGGAGACGACCTCTGAAATCCTTGCCCGTGCCCGGCCAAACTTCTTTGACCTTCTGGTGGCGGTCTTTTCCGGCCTCGCTGGCGGCTATGCCGTGATCCACCGAAAGGGCGAAACGATCGTCGGCGTTGCCATTGCCACCGCGCTGATGCCGCCCCTCGCCGTCGCCGGCTTCGGCATGGCCACGGCCCGGTTCGATATCGCCGGCGGCGCTTTCTTCCTGTTCATGACCAACCTGCTCGCCATCGCGCTGTCGGTCACCCTCCTTGCCCGCTTCTATGGTTTCGGTGAGCGTCACAGCCCGAAGCATGCCGCCTGGCAGACAGCGCTCATCATCAGTGTTTTCGTGGCTCTGTCCATTCCGCTCGGCCTGTCGCTGCGCGCCATCGCCGATGAAGCCCGGGTCCGCGATGTCGGCCGCGACATGCTTGCGGCCTCCTTTGAAGGGGATGATGTGCGCGTCACGGATTTGGACGTCACCTTCCCCCGGACCGGGCCGGACCGGATCAAGCTGCGCGCCACAGTCTTTACGCCTGCCCGGGTCGTCGATGCCGAGACGCGTCTTGAGCAGGCGCTCTCGAACCGCTTCCGCCGGCAGGTCGCTGTTGTGCTCGACCAGGTGATTATTGATGATATCACCGGCTCCGAAGCCGCGCGCCTTGCGGCGGTCGCGGAATCCTCCCTCGCTGCGCCGATGCGCGCCCAGCTCGCCCGGCTCGAAACCCTCGCTGTCGAACGCCGCACCGAGCGCGAGCTGCGCGCGGCCTTTCCCTACGCCCTTGCTGCAGCCGATATCGATGCAGCCTCCCGCACCGCGATCTTCTTCGCCGCCCCGACCGAAGGGGTCAGTCTCAGCGCATTGCGCCGTCTCGAGGAAGGTCTTGCCCGCAACTATCCGGACTGGACAGTTCGGGTCCATCCCCCGGATGCCCAGCCGGTCATCCTGGAACTTGAACCCGAAGCGTCGGCGCTGACGCCGGTGCAGGTCTCCTTCATCTCTGACCTGGCCTGGGCGCTTCGGCGCTGGGGCGCGGCGTCTGCCGAGGTTGTTGTTTTCTTGCCGACCGCCTCGGCCGCCCAGGCCTTCAATGAGACCAGCCCCGGCCATGTCCGCGCCTCGGCAGTCGCCGCCGAACTCGCCAGGGCCGGCATCCGCGCCACTGTCGCCGGCGAGTTCCGAACGCCGGGCAACACGCCCGCTGACCGCGATGCGGCCTCCCGGCGTTCGCGCCAGCTCGTCATCCGCCCCACGGGCTAGAGCCTGCGGTTTCACCGGATCAGGCCGCATGATCCGGGCTTCTGATTTGGCGCAGATCCCTGCGCGGGGAGGCTGCCCGCTTAAGCGCAGCTGGCTTCAGCGGATCACGCCCCCGAGCGGTGTCACGTCTTGCGGCTCGTGCTGAATGATGACCTTCGCCGCCTGATCAGCTGCCCGTTTTTCAAAGGCGGCCATGGAGGTCAGCGTCTGGGCCTGATTGAAGTTGAACCGTGGTACCCGGTTCAATGGCCGGCTCTCCGAACGGTGATAGAGGTCCCCGGTCAGCAGTACGGTTCCTGCCTCCGGCATCTTCAGCTGCAAGGAGGCATGGCCCGGCGTATGACCGGGTGTCGCAAAGATCACGACCGAGCCGTCGCCGAACACGTCATGCTCATCGCCAATGACCTGCCGCTGCATCCTCTGGAAGATCGCATAGACCGGCGCCAGAGTCGGATCTGCCAGCGCTGCCCCGTCCGGCGGGAACATGGCGTCATACTCGGCCTGGTTCACCAGCCAGGTCGCGCCCTTGACCTGATCAACCTGCCCGACATGGTCGAAATGGCTGTGAGAGACAGACACATAGGTCACCTCCGCCGGCGTGACGCCGAGCCCTGCCAGCTGATCGGAGATCGTCTGGTTGAGCGATACAGTGAAGATCTGCTGCGTGAAGGGTGCCGATCCGGCCAGCTGTGATGGCAGGCCGAGATCCCAGAGCAGGCGGCCTTTCGGATGATTTATCAGATAGCAGGTGTTGGTGAATTCATCAGCCTGGCCTGCAAAGTCTCCGGCGGATGAGAAAGTATCGAGGTCTGAGATGGCGATCGTTCCGCAATCGAGCACATTGACCGTCAGCGGGCCTGCCTCAGCCGACCGGCCCTCAGCGGGAGGCTCAGGCCTGCAGGCTGCCAGGACGCCCGTAACGGCAATGCAGGGCAGCAAAAGGGCAAGGCGCATCATCATTCCCTCCGGTTCTGGTCAGTCTTGCGCTCAGCCTGTTTGGGACGCGGCGGCGAATACCAGGCTTTCTGATTGCGCAATGCGGTAGAAACAGCTCTCACGCCCGGTATGGCAGGCGCCGCCGGTCTGGCGCACTTTCAAAAGCACGGCGTCCTGATCACAATCGAGGCGCACTTCGGCGACCTCCTGGATATGCCCGGACGTCTCGCCCTTGATCCATAGTCTGGCGCGCGTGCGCGACCAATAGGTTGCGCGCCCGGTTGACAGCGTCAGGCGCAGCGCCTCGGCATTCATCCAGGCGAGCATCAGCACCTCGCCTGTTTCGACATCCTGCGCGATGGCGGCAATCAGGCCGTCAGAGTCAAATTTCGGGCGTAGTTCACAGGTTTGATCCTGGGCGCTGCCGGTGAGGGGAGGGGAGAAGCTCTGCATGCCCAGAGCGCTCCCCCAAGGACAGGCGCGAGTCAAGGCATTCGCCTTGCAAGAGCCGCGGGGCTGGGCCACATCAGCAACATGACAAGACACATTCATATCGTCGAAGTTGGTCCCCGCGACGGGCTGCAGAATGATCCGGCGAACCTCACCGTTGCCCAGAAGCTCGAATTCATCTCCCGCCTTGAAGCGGCCGGCGTGACGCGGATGGAATCGGGCAGCTTCGTGAGCCCGAAGGCAGTGCCGAAGATGGCCGACTCGCCGGCCGTCTTCGCCGGCCTTGTCCGCAGGCCGGGAACGAAGCATATCGCGCTGGTCCTCAACGAAACCGGCGTGCGCCGTGCCATCGAGGCGAAGGCGGACGAGATCAATTTCGTTCTTGTCGCCGGCGAGGGCTTTGGCCGCCGCAACCAGGGGATGAGCCCTCAGGACAGCGCCGATATGCTGGCCAGATGTGCCCCCCTTGTGCACGAGGCGGGGCTACCCCTTTCGGCCACCATTTCTGTCGCCTTCGGGGACCCGTATGATGGCGAAGTGGATATCGGTGTCGTCGGCAATCTTGCTGCACAGGCCCAACGGGCGGGCATCGCGGAGCTGGCGCTCGGTGATACGATCGGCGCGGCGACGCCCTGGGATGTCCGGCGCCGGATCGACCGGGTGCGCAGAGAGGCGCCGGATGTGACCCTGCGTCTGCATTTCCACGACACGCGCGGGGCGGGCCTTGCCAATGTGTACGCCGCCGTCGAAGCGGGAGCCGATGTGATCGATGCCAGTTGCGGCGGTATTGGCGGCTGTCCCTTCGCCCCGGCCGCGACAGGGAATGTGGCGACAGAAGACGTGGTCTGGATGCTGCACCGCGCGGGCTTTGAAACCGGAATCGACCTTGCCCGGATGATCGAGACGGCGAACTGGCTCGAATCGATGCTGGGTCACAAGGTCTCCTCGGCGCTCAGCCGGGCCGGGGCCTTCCCTGGGGTCTAGGGCGTTCCCCCCGGACCGGCACCGCCGCAGGCGTCACAGACATCGTGAACCCTCAGGGACGTCTTTGATGTCCCGCACTCCGCGCGGACTTGCCGATGACTTTCCCGGCTCCGCCGCCCGCTTGCATCAGCTCAAAACCCCCGACCCGCGCTGTCTGCGCCTGCGTCTGAAGGACAGGATGCAGGCGGCGCTGAAATCCGGTTCTGGGCGACCGGCCACAGCCGCTGGCAGAGCGGGCGGTTGACCCTCGAGCGATTACCGTTCGGGTGGGCTGCGCCAGGCTGGTGGCGGTCCTCGCCAGCCGGCCGGAAGCAGTTTGCGCGCTGGCTCTTTCGGTTGCAGCGGCTGACGCACAGCTTCCGGGGCTCGATCAGTGCGGACGTGTCTGCTGTGAAGACGAAGCGGCCGTGACCGGCAGGCCGGTACGATCGGGCAAGTCGGCGACCGTGCGGCCTGTCGTCAAGAGCGCAGAGACCCTCTGGCGTTCGACACGGCCGCAAGCGCTATCCGGCGGGGCTGCCGAGGGTTCATCGCGGCTGGCTGGCCCGAACGCGCCTCAAGCCTGCTCAATGCCTGAAATGCCGGATCCCGGTGAAGACCATGGCGAGGCCGGCTTCGTCTGCAGCGGCGATCACGTCTTCGTCCCGGATCGAGCCGCCGGGCTGGATGATGGCGGTGGCGCCGGCTGAGGCGGCCTGAAGAAGACCGTCCGGGAACGGAAAGAAAGCGTCAGAGGCCGCAACACAGCCGCGGGTGGCAGGGGCGGACCAGCCGGCGGCCTCGGCAGCATCTTCAGCCTTCCGCGCAGCGATCCGGGCCGAATCGATGCGGCTCATCTGTCCCGCTCCAATACCGGCCGTCACGCCGTTCTTTGCATAGACGATGGTGTTGGACTTGACGTGCTTGGCGACGCGCCAGGCGAAGAGCAGGTCTTCCAGCTCCTGCGATGTGGGCGCACGTCTGGTGACGACCTTCAGGTCTGACCTGCTGACCCGTCCTGCATCACGGTCCTGCAGCAGGAATCCGCCTGCGACAGTCTTGGCAAAGAGGCCGGAAGCGGCCGGGTCCGGCAAGCCTTCAGTGATCAGTAAGCGGAGATTCTTTTTCCGCGCAAAGACCGCCTCGGCAGCGTCGCTCGCGCCTGGCGCGATGACGACTTCGGTGAAGATTTCGGTGATGACCTTGGCGGTTTCCTCATCCAGCGGCCGGTTCAGCGCGACGATGCCTCCGAAGGCAGAGGTGGGATCGCAGGCCAGGGCGGCGCGATAGGCCGAGATGATATCGGTGCCCAGAGCAACGCCGCAGGGGTTGGCATGCTTGATGATGGCAACGGCGGGCGTTTCAGCGCCCAGCTCCCCGATCAGCTCATAGGCGGCATCGGTGTCGTTGATGTTGTTATAGGAAAGCTCCTTGCCCTGCAGCTGGCGCGCAGTCGCCACGCCCGGGCGCTTCTCGCCGGTGACGTAGAAGGCGGCTTTCTGATGCGGATTTTCGCCGTAACGCAGGGATTGCTGCAGGCGCCCGCCGAGCGCTGCCCAGTCAGGTGCGGCCTCGCCGTTCTGGCGGGCATACCAGCCCGAGATGGCGGCGTCATAGGCGGCTGTGCGCGCAAAGGTTTTGGCGGCAAGGCGGCGCAGGGTGGCGGGGCTGACTTCGCCGTCACGGTCGAGCTCGGCAAGGACGGTGTCAACGTCGCCCGGATCGGTGCAGCAGGCGACGAAGGCGCCGTTCTTGGCGGCGGCGCGCAGCATCGCAGGGCCGCCAATGTCGATGTTTTCGATGCAGGTTTCGAAATCGGCGCCGGAGGCGACCGTGGCTTCGAAAGGGTAGAGGTTGACATAGATCAGGTCGATCGGGGCGATGCCATGGGTGCGCGCATCGGCGACGTGAGAAGGGTTGTCGCGCAGGAAGAGCAGCCCGCCATGGACAGCGGGGTGGAGCGTCTTGACGCGGCCGTCCATCATTTCAGGAAAGCCGGTGAGGTCGGCGACATCGCTGACCGGGAGGCCGGCATCTTTAAGGGTCCTGGCGGTGCCGCCAGTGGAGATGAGATCGCCGCCGTGACTGCGCAGGCGCTGCGCCTGGGCGATCAGGCCGGTTTTGTCGGAGACGGAAATCAGAGCGCGGCGGATCTTGAGGGGGGCGGACATGACGGTCTCCGTTTGGCCTTCGCGGCCTATCACGGGGGCGGGATGGGTCAAGCCGGGTGGTCGCGGCGTTTTCCCGCAAACCGGTTCCCACTTTGCGGAACGCCGCTCAGGCTTCGCGCACGAAGGCCCAGCGGACACAGTTGGGGGGCTGACTGCCATCGCCGTTGGGGTCGGCAAAACCCGACAGGACGATCTGTTCGGGCTGCTCGACGATCCCGCGGGCGAGGTAGACGGTCTTTTCGAGACGGGCGCCTTCATGGCTGGTGCGGAAGCGCCAGATCGGGCCGGCTTCGCAGACCAGGCGGATGGCGTCCCTGCCCATCATGGCGGTGACGGTGGGGTGGAGGTGGAAGCGGATCTCGAAGGGGATCGGTTTCTTATCTTCAGTGTGCGCCTGGGCGACGGGGCGGACAAGGGAGTCCTCGCCGGTCAGCCGGTCGCCTTCGCCCGAAATGAAGATACGGCGCCGGTGGAGCAGCCCATAGGCGGCCTTGTAGCCGGCATGCTGGGCGTCCAGCCAGATCTCTGCGGCTTCCTCGAGACGCTTGGCCGCGATGCCTTCAGGGCCGATCAGGGCGCGCAGGCGCGTTTCGTCATTGACGATGAAGGCGCCGGAATCGCGCCCGCCGAGGATCAGGGTCGAGTGGGCGGAGGTGCGCCGGACGGCCGCCTGCCAGTCGATATTGACTTCGGCGGAGTAGCCGCAGGAGGTGACAATGCGGGCGGGGCCATCAGAGAGCTCGAAGCCGAGGGCGCCGGCGCGGGCCTGGTCGCCGAAGGGGCGGGGCGGAGCCTCACCGCAATCGAGAAGCAGCCGGAGCGGACCTTTCTCGACCTTTTGAAAGCCGGACTTGGGCGCGAACATGAACCTGCGGGGGCTGGCGGGCAGGCGGGCGAGGGCAGCATTGACGACCTCGGCGCGCGACTCGTCGCCGTCATGGAAGGTGTTGAGCGCGCCATCCCCGGCCTGGAAGAAGGCGAGCATGGCGCCCATGCGGGGGATCCATTTTTCCATCCAGCCCGGTACCGGGCGGCCGGCGCGCTGGAGTGCGTCGACGAGTGTCTGCAGGTGGAGAAGGCTGGAGAGTACATGCGCGGGGCTGCGGGTGACGTGGCCGCCATCCGGCAGGATCTGAGCCGTGGTCTCTGCCTCGAGCCGGTCAAGCGCGTCAGCGAGGCCAGCGCCGGCCTTCAGGCAGAGGGACCCGGCAACCAGGACAACGGCGCCGAGCCAGCGCGACTTCGGATCCGGTGCGCCGCCGATTGTTTCCTGAATGAAGCGCACCTGTCGGCCAAGAGACCCGATACGGGCACCTCGCGTCTCGTCCGTGCCGGCCTCGAGCAGGGCAGGGCCGCAGCGCAGCCAGTTCCAGCAGCGGCTCGCCATCGGCTCAAGGCGCCAGGCAAAGCCGTTGAACCTGCCGAACCTTGCCACCCAGTCATCGGTGAGCGCGAGGGTGCGGCGCACGCCGAGTTCGCCCTGCGCCATCATGTCCGGCGCCCAGGCGAAGCGATGGATGCGGTCGCTGAAGTGGCGCGACGGCATTTCGGTGGCCCAGGGAGGCTGGCCAGGTTCGAGCACAAGGCGCTGCTGGCCGATGCGCCAGATGCCGCCCATAAGCGCTTCGCCGCGCCGCTCATCCGGAGGCAGGAGATTGGCAAGGTGCAGGCTGAAGGCATCGGGTCCCTGGCCGGTGAGTTTCAGCTTCTGCAGGGTTGAGAGTTTCGTATCTTCGCCGGCCACGCCGCGAAAACGGCGCCAGAGCGCTGCGTCATCGTCGCTCGTACGGGTCCTGTCTGCTTTGAAGTCCTGGCTCAGTTCTGACAAGTTCCTGCCGTCCAAATCACACCCGGACTTTCGGGCGCAGCGCCCGGATATTCTCGGCATAGGTATGCGGGCCGCCCTGGAAGACGGCGGATCCGGCGACGATCGCCGTGACCCCGGCTGCGATCGCCTTTGGAGCCGTGTCAGCATTCAGGCCGCCATCGATCTCCAGGAGGATGTCACGTCCGGTCTGGTCGATCATTCGGCGCAGCTGCTCGGTTTTCCTCAGCTGGCTGCTGATGAAGCTCTGGCCGCCGAAGCCGGGGTTGACTGACATAACCAGCACAAGATCGATATCGTCGATCACAGGCTCAATCACGCTCGCAGGCGTGGCGGGATTGAGTGCGACGCCCGGGCGCATTCCGGCGGCGCGGATCGCCTGCAGCGTGCGATGAAGATGCGGTCCGGCTTCGGGGTGAACGGTAAGGATGTCCGCACCGGCCCTGGCGAAGGCGGTGATGAAGGGATCAACGGGCGCGATCATCAGGTGCACGTCGAAGGGTTTTCGGGTGTGCGGGCGCAGTTTCTCGATCACCGGCGGCCCGAAGGTGAGGTTTGGCACGAAATGGCCATCCATCACGTCAATATGGATCATGTCGGCGCCGGCCTCGTCAATGGCGCGGATCTCTTCACCGAGCCGGGCGAAGTCAGCTGACAGGATCGAGGGGGAAATCAGGACCGGTTGCATACTCAATCCCTAAAAGGGAACAGCCGGCTGCACAAGGCAGCCGGCTGTCCGTTCATCTCCTCGTTTGCGTGGCCGTTGGCCTGGTCGGGCGCGCGATCAGCGGGGGACCAGTTTCCATCCGTCTGCACCGGCGATCGCGTTCACCGGTGTCCCCGGCTGGATGTAGAGATCCGCACCCTGGATGATCTCCTTCACCTCGCCGCTGTCGAAGCGGACAATGTAGGCATACCCGCGCTGCTTGCCGACAGCCTTGCCGGCTGCGTTTCCGGCGATCCCGCCGATGACTGCGCCGCCGATGGCGCCAGCGGTCTGGGCCTTGTCGCCGCCGCCGAGTTCGGAGCCGGCGAGGCCGCCCAGAACGGCGCCGGTAGCAGTTCCGATCAGCGAGCGGTCAGGGGAAATCATGACTTCGCGCGCTGAGGTGACGACACCTGTATAAACGGTGGAGGCCTGGCCGACTGAAGCGGGTGTCGTGCTACCGACGCCATAGGAGCTCGCACAACCGGTAACGGCGAGCGTCAGGGCGGCGAGCGCGCCGGAGATGGCCCCGCGCGAGGCCAGATTTTCTGAAAGCTGCATCAACATGAGAAGTCTTCCTTTCGCATTGCATATCCGTGCTCGCCTACCATAGCCCCGGGCGTCCTGAATGGGACATGAATTCAAGGAGAGAAATCCGTTCAGCTGCCAGCGGGTGCGGCCGGGTGGGTGAGCCGTGCGATATAGAAGGCGTCACAATCGCGTGAGGGTGAGGGAAGGGTGACAAGATCGCCTTCAGGAGACACGCAATCTTCGAAACCGGGGCACTCGGCGGCGGCGATTGGACGGCGCACCAGAAGGCCTGCAGACAAGGCGGCCGCCACAACGTCCTGGCCTTCGGCGGCCAGTGGGGAGCAGACACAATAGACCAGCGTGCCGCCCGGGCTGAGCATCCGGGCAGCCGAAGCGAGGAGCCGGGCCTGGACGGCCGGGAAGCGGGCGACATCCGCCTCGGTCTTGATCCAGGCGCCCTCGGGATGCCGGCGCAGGGTTCCGAGCGCTGAGCAGGGTGCGTCCAGAAGGATTTTCGCGAACGTCTCCGGCGGCGTCCAGGCCTCTGCGTCGGCGATGACGATTTCGGCGGGGAGGCCGGTTCGGGTCAGGTTTTCGCGCAGGCGGTCAAGACGCGGGGCGGAACGGTCGAGTGCGGTGACTTCAGCCCCTGTGGCGGCGAGCTGCAGTGTCTTGCCGCCCGGCGCGGCGCACAGGTCAAGCACGCGCTCGCCGGGGGCGGCGGCGAGAAGCCGCGCGGGCAGGGCAGCGGCCTGGTCCTGAACCCACCAGTCGCCGTCTTCGTAGCCCGGAAGGTCTTCGACAGTGCCCGCCGGCGCCTCGACGGACCCGGAGGTGAGCCGTGCGCCGCCGATGCGGGCGGCGAGGCCGGCGGGATCGCTTGCGGTGGTGAGGTGCAGAACAGGCTCGCGGCGCTGGGCGTCGGCAAGGGCGCGGGCCCCTTGGGTGCCCAGACTGTCTGTCAGTGCGGTGCGCAGCCAGGCGGGCCAGATGTCTTCCGGATTGAGACGCCCGGAGGGTGGGGTCGCCTCGCAGACCCGGCGAAGGGCAGCGTTCAGGAAGCTGCCCCCGGACCGCGCGCCGCGCGACAGGCGGGCGGCATCGACGGTCGTATTGACGGCGGCATGGGGGGCAACGTCAAGGAACCAGATCTGCGCCGCGCCGGCCCGGATCAGGGCGCGTATCTCGCTGCCGGTGGCGGAAAGGGGGCGCGACAGGAAAGGCTGCACGCTGCGGTCGATCCAGCCAAGATGACGCAGCGCCGATGAGGCAATGGCACGGGCGAAACCGCGGTCGGAGCCTTCAAGATCGTTAAAGGCATCCGAAAGGGTCATCGCCTCATCAAGCGTCCGCCGCTTGTCCAGCGTCAGGTGCAGCAGCTCACTGGCGGCAAGCCTGGCCTCGGCGCCGCTCATGCGCACGGGACTGTCTCGCTCCAGCCGAGGCTCAGCCCCATGGGCCAGCCGTGCGGCGGGGGGTGAGTTCATTATTGCGGGCAGCGGTTATGCCCATCTCGCCGGCCATCCGGCGCAGGGCCTCGACACGGTTCGCCGTCGAGGGGTGGGTCGAGAAGAAGTTATCCGGCCCGCGCCCGTTCAGCGGGTTGGCGATGTACATGTGGGCCATGGCAGGCGCGCGCTCGGCATACGGATTGATCTGGGCGCGGGCGCCGCGCTCGATTTTCTCCAGCGCTGAGGCGAGCCAGAGCGGGTTGCCACAGATCTCGGCGCCCCGGGCATCCGCCTCATACTCGCGTGAACGGCTGATCGCCATCTGAACGAGGCCGGCAGCAAGCGGTGCGAGGATCATGATCGCAAGGCCGGCGATCGGATTGGAACGCCCCTCGGAATCGCGGGGGCCGAAGAACACGGCGAAGTTGGCCAGCATGCCGATGGCGCCGGCAAGGGTGGCGGTGACCGTCATAGTCAGTGTATCGCGGTTCTGCACATGGGCCAGCTCGTGCGCCATGACGCCCGCCACTTCCTCGCGGGTCAGCAGGTTGAGAAGGCCGGTGGTCGCCGCAACGGCGGCATTATCCGGGTCCCGGCCGGTGGCGAAGGCGTTCGGCTGGGGCGTGTCGATGATATAGACCTTCGGCTGAGGCAGGCCGGCGCGCTCTGCGAGCCTGGCGATGTCCTGTCGGAAGGCGCGCAGCATCGGGTTCACTGTATCTTCGGGCAGTTCCTCGGCGCCTTGCATCCGCAGGACGATCTTGTCGGAATTCCACCAGGCGAAGACGTTCATGCCTGCGGCGACAATAAAGGCGATGATCATGCCTGCGCTGCCGCCGACCATGAAGCCGATGCCCACGAAGAGCGCCGTCAGCACGGCCAGAAGGATGAAGGTTTTTGAGGTGCCCATGGGGCGGAGGACTCCATTCGGTTGCGATTTCTGGCTGCCCCGGGCGGACATTGCCCGGATCACGAACTATATGGGAAACAATAAGGAGAACGGAAAGAGTTGTATGGCCGATAACGAAGCTGTGAATGCAACACAAGAAGCGGCGCGCCGGGCGGCCCTGCCGGAGCCCGCCCGCCGGGCACTTGAAGAGGCGGACGCCCGCAGGAAGGTGCAGGCGGCGCTGCCTGAGACTGAAAGCGGCGGACCGAAGGGCGTGGAGCCGACGCGCTATGGCGACTGGGAACGCAAGGGCATCGCCTACGACTTCTGAGGGGCTCATATCGCCTGGTGGTCTATCAGGCTCCTGGCGCCGGAGAGGATAGCTTCCTCGGCGGGGCGAGGGGACCAGCCCAGCACACGTTTTGCCTTCTCGTTCGAGACCTGGCGTTCGCGGTTCAGTTCCGGGATTACCTGCTTTACGGCGGGGTTCAGAGGCGCCATGAGTTTCAGAACCCAGCCAGGCAGTTCACCTTTCGGCAATTTTTTGTCGTAAGCGGGCCGGAGCTGGCCGCGCAGCGTGTCGGCCACCTGCGAGAACCACATGAACTTGTCGCAAAGCAGGAAACGCTCGCCGGCTGCGGCGGGGTGGGTCATAGCCAGGATATGGGCGGCGGCGACATCGCGCACATCCACGATGCCGAAGCCGACGCGGGGCGCGGCCGGCAGCTTGCCGGAGAGAAGCTGGGTGAGGATCTCGACCGAGGCAGAGAAGTCGGCGCTCATCACCGGGCCAAGCACGGCGGCGGGGTTGAGGGTGGTCAGTTCGAGGCCCTGGCCTTCGCCGCTGACATAATCCCAGGCGGCGCGCTCGGCGATGGTCTTGGACCGGGTATAGGCGGTATTGTCGCTGAGGTTGTCAGCATCCGACCAGTGTTCCTCGGTCAGCAGTTTCGGGCGAGCGTCACCCCAGCCATAGGCGATGGCGGCCATCGAGGAGGTCATCACCACGCGCTTCACACCGGCGGCCCTTGCGGCCTTCAGGACACGGATCGCACCGTCGCGGGCAGGGACGATCAATGCGTCATGATCCTTAGGCAGGTGGGCCGGGATCGGGGAGGCGATGTGCTGGACAAAGTCCATCCCCTGGCAGGCCTCGGACCAGCCGTTATCGGAGGAGAGGTCAGCGCCGCGGATGTCGATCCGGACGGGCTTGCCGGCATAGGCACTGAGCGTCCTGTTGAGAGCGTTGGCCCGGGAAGCGGACCGGGCCGTTCCGGTCACCTGATGGCCTGCCTCGAGCAGCTGGTGGATGACGTGTCCGGCGATGAACCCGGTTGCTCCCGTAACAAGAACTTTCGCCAAAGAGCCCCCCCAAGCATGATCCTGAAGGCTAAAGGAACTGTCTGAGACCTGCAACAGCTTCGCCGGCTCCGAGGTCAGACAGGTTTTGGCGGCAGCAGCGGTTTCTTATGGTTCAGCAGGTGTTCGCGCCAGGTGATGTAAAGTGTCGACAGGACAATAATGCCGGCGCCGGCCCAAACGAAGGGGCCGGGCAGGGAGCGGATCATGACCCAGTCTGCGCTCGCGCCCATGGGCAGGCGCAGGTAATCCATCGGTGACAGGAATGAGGCGTCGCCCACCGACATGCCCTTGATAAAGCAGAACTGCGCAACCACGCCGAAGAAGGCCATCGCGGCAATCTGGCCCCATTCGGCAAGGCCGGGCGAGGCCCAGACCGCGAGGGCCGCGGGCAGGATGAAGATCGAGGAGAGCAGGTTCGCCCAGATCAGAAGGGCGAGGGGGGAATGCACGCCGGTGAGCGATTTCACCAGAACGATGGTGAAGGCAAAACAGAGCGAGGAGAGGATCGCGAACAGGCTGCCGATATTGAAGTGCGTGCCGCCCTCGCTGCCGAGCAAGGCGGGCACGAGCGTCATTACCAGCACACCGGCGAACCCGGCGATGACGGCGCCGGTGCGGTGCAGCCCGACTTTCTCGTGCAACAGGACAACGGCGAGCAGGGTCACGAAGAGAGGCCGGGTGAAGCTGAGGGCGTTGAATTCGGCCAGTGGCAGGCCGAAGACCGGCCAGATGGCGATCAGGCCGAAGACGAAGCCGGCCGAGCCGATCAGGCTGCGCGTCAGCAACGCGCCGAACCGGGCTGTGTGCAGCTTGACCATGCCCAGGACGATGAAGGGAGAGGCAAAGAGGAAGGCGAGGAAGCTGCGCCAGAAGGCGAGAAAGACCGGGTGGATGTCGGCCGTGATGTCCTTGGCGAGGGCAAGGTGGAGGGTATAGCCCGCGCCGGAGACGATCATCCACAGCGCACCCTGCAGATTGCCCGAGAGCGGGCGGCGGCTTATGGAAGCTCCAGCCGGGGGGGAAGGATCGCGGTTCATGCCAGACTTTTCACCCGAGGATATCGACGAGATCGACCGGCTCTGGCGCCGCCTGCCAGCCGATCACATGTGGACCGGCTGGGCCGCAACCGGTGAACGGCCGGAGACGGTCTGGATCTTCCGCACACTGACCCATTGGCGGCGTTTCCCCCTGAGCCGGACCTCGACAGGCTACGCCCTGAGTGATGACCAGGGCAACCTGTTTCGGGAAGCCTCGACACCTGAAGGTCTGCTGGCGGCGGTTGAGGCCGTCCCGCGCCTCAGCACGCCGCGTCAGGACTGAGCCGTCGCAGCGGCGGCCTGCGCCAGGCGCAGCTGCTCGGCCTGCTCCGGCGTAATGCCAAGGGCCTCGAGCACCGGGCTGGTTGCCGTCTCGTCCCAGCTGTGGCGCGGGCCAACCGTAATGCCGCCATCGACCACGAACTCCGCGCCGGTGATAAATCCCGCGGCGTCTGAGGCAAGGAAGGCGGCCATTTCGGCGATGTCTGTGCCCTTGCCGGTGCGGCCTGCCGGCTGGATGCGACCGCCGCCCTGGGCCAGCATCTCGGCCATCTGGTCGGCCTGTTCGCGGGAAAGGCCCAGCGAGGCCCCGAAGATCGAGGTGGCAATAAAGCCGGGCAGGATCGCATTGACGCGGATCTTGTATTTGGAGAGCTCGGCGGCGGCGAGCTTAGAGAAGTGTGCGACGCCCTTCTTGGCGACCGAATAGGTGATCGGGGCATAACCTGCCGAGACGGCGCTGATCGAGGACGTGTTGATGATCGAACCGCCCTTCGCCTTCATGTGCGCAATGGCAAACTTAGTGCCGGCGAAGACCTGCTTGAGGAGCAGGTTCATCGTCTGGTCGTAGCCATCGAGATCAAGCTCCTCGATCGTGGTCGGCGTGCCGCCATGGCCGGCATTGTTCCAGACCACATCCAGCGAACCGAACGCCTTCGGCGCCTCGGCCATGATGGCTTCCAGCTGTTTGAGGTCGGTCACGTCGCAGTGCACGAAGCGCAGCTTGTCCTTGCCGAAGCGCGTCTCGAGGGCGCCGCCCTTCTCGTCCTGGATGTCGCCCGCGATGACTTTTGCGCCCGCCGCGATGAAGACCTCGACGCCCGCCAGACCAATGCCGCTGGCAGCGCCTGTGATGACCGCCACCTTGCCCCTGAGATCAGCCATGTATTCCTCCCGTTTTGCGGCGACATGCGATGGCCTTCCGCAAGGGGCGTCAAGGGCAGAACTAAGCGGAACCTTCCAGTGTGCGCTGGGTATCGATCCAGGCTGGATCAGCTGGCAGGCGTTTCGCAATCTTGTCGGTTGAGGAAATGATCCGCCAAAATGGCGCCACCTGGGAGACTGGCATGCCCGCAGCGATATCCTTGAGAGCACGTTCAGCCACCATGCGAATGAAAATGGCGGTGGAGACAGGACAGGTTGCATCGCACTTGCGCCGGCGGGCGATCTCGCGCCGCATAGCGAGGAGGCTTCGCGTCTCCCCTCTCGGAATCCGGCGGATGTCGTCCTCAATGATGTCGGGCGTTGCCACGAACATCAGGCTGCCAGCAGGGATGCCGGAGAAATCGAACTCGAGCCGGACGGTCTTGGGCTCTTTCTTTCGGGCGGGCTTCTTCGGGGGATTGGTCTTTGTCACGCCTCAAGTTTGCACCGGACAGACCTGATCAAAAACAGGGCAAAACTTCTGGCATAATTTCAGGGAATTAGCGCAGATTGACCTCTTTCAGGGGCGCCGCTTCAGGCCGAATCTGGAAATGAAAATTTTATCCAGCGTCCGCTTCGGCAAGCGGGTCGCGATCGTGAAGTTGGTCAGCTTGTCGGGCACCGGCGCGTAGCGCGCTTTTGGCTTGCGGGCCGACAGGGCGGTCTCGATCACGGCAGCGATCTTTTCCGGCGGCAGGCCGGTCTGCCCGCCCTTGAACATCGCCTGCTCGAATGTTTTCAGGGACGCTCCCCAGTCGCTTGTCGCGTAGGGGCCTTCGGCATTGTCCTTCTCGGCCTTGTCCCAGATCGGCGTGCGCACCGCGCCCGGGCCGACGGCGATCGCATCAATGCCGTAAATCGCGAGCTCCCGGCGTAGCGTGTCGGTCATCGCTTCGTTGGCATGCTTGGTGGCGGTGTAGGCGCCGAGGAAAGGCGAGGCGATCCGCCCCCCGACCGAGGTGATCGTGATGATCCGGCCCGGCGGGCCTTCGCGGGCGGGGTCGGAGCCGAGCAGCGGGAGCATCGCCTGTGTGACGCGCAGCATGCCGAACACGTTGACCGCGAAGTGGGCTTCGAAATCCTTCAGCGGCTGGATGCCGAGCGGGCCCATCTTGGCGATGCCGGCATTGTTGACGAGGCCGGCCAGGCGCCGCTTGCCCAGAGCGGCGGCGATGACCGGGACGGCGGCCTCGACCTGCTCCGGCTTCGCCACGTCCAGCTTGATCGGCCTCAGATCACCCGCCGAGCCCTCTTTCAGGCGCATGCCGTCCGAATCGGAGCGGACACCGGCGAACACGGTCCAGCCCTGTGCGCTCAGGTGGCGGGCGGCGGCATAGCCGATCCCGGTGGAGGCGCCGGTGATCAGAACGGTGCGGGTAAAGGCAGGGGCGGTGAGTTCGGTCATGTTCCCCTATACGTGCTGGTGCGCCTTTAGTTTTCAGTTTTTTTTGCGCCGCCCTCGATCACCGTTAGGCGAGGCTTTGCCTTGCGCAGTGCGGTGACGTTTCCGGCGCCCGCCAGACCGGCTACGGGCACGAGGGAAGGGCGGGATTTCGGCGGCGGCAGGGCTTCGGGCGGCGGCCCCGGGGTCTCTGCCTGGCGCTCGGGCTGGTGCCCGGGCGGAGCCGGCATGCGGCGTTTCTGGCCCATCGGCTTCTTGGTCCCGAAGCCTTTGGCCTCTTTGCCGCGCGCCTTCTTGTCAATCTGCTTGAGTTTGAGCTGCTGCAGACCGGACAAGGCCTCCCCGTCAGCTCCCTTCATCGGGTCCGAGAAGGCGGAGCCGTATTTTTCGATCCGCCCCTCGACTTCTTCCAGGAAAGCGAGCTCCCAGTCGGTCAGAGGCGGGCCGAGGCCCTGTGCCGCAAGATCAGCCGCCCGGCGCAGCTTTCGCAGCGCGGCGCGTTTCTTGCGCTCATCGACCTCTCTCGGCATCCCGCCACCCTAAGGCGATTTGGAAGAAGCAGACAATCTCAGGCTTCGCCGAGAGCAATCAGATAAGTTTCCAGGATCATTTCCTGCTCGTCGCGCTCGGCCTTCTCGATCTTCCGTAGACGGATGACCTGGCGCAGCGCCTTGGTGTCGAAGCCGATCGCCTTGGCCTCGCCATAGACTTCCTTAATCTGCTCGGCGATTTCCTTCTTCTCCTCTTCCAGACGCTCGATCTTGGCGACGGTCTGGCGGAGCTTTTCCCGGGTCGTTTCATCGATCTTGGTGATCTCGGCATTATCAGCCATGGCGTATCCTTTCCGGGCGCATTCTGGTCAGAGGCGAGGCTCCTAGCGTGACTCGGCAAGAAGCGCCAGACGGCGGATCGCCTCTGCGACGGCTTCACCTTCGCCGTGATGAGGCATATGGCCTTCATGCTCGAGGATCACGAGTTCGACCGGTACCTGTTTCTTCAGTTCACCGACATGCAGCTTCGGCGAGATTACCGTGTCCTGGCTGCCCGAGAAGACGATGACCGGTACTCTGATCTCGCCGTAACGGGCGGACTGGGCGCCTAATTCCTGCTGCAGCGCTGTCACATCGCGCGCATTGGCGCGGAAATTCTGCGGGCGGAAAAGCAGGCTGATGCCGGAATTCTCGAAATAGCCGGGCGGGGCAGGGACGGGCTTGAACACGCTGCTGATGCCGCCCTTGACCTGTGCCGGGCCCACGATCGGCAACAGCTGGCTGAAGGCGGTGCCCAGTACAGGCGGGGCGGCGAGCGTGTTATACCAGGCGGTGCCGCCGCTGCCCCAGTCATGGGTCACGGGTGCCAGCAGCACGAGGCCACTGACCAGGTCCGGACGATCAAGCGCCAGGCGCAGCGCAACCGCGCCGCCAAAGGAATGGCCGACGATCACCGCTCGCTCTCCCGGGGCGAGGGCATCCAGCACACCGGCCATCTGGCGGGCCTGTGCGCCAAGTTCTTCCGCCCCTTCGAAGCGATCGGAATGGCCGTGTCCAGGCCGGTCGGCCATCAGGATGCGCATCTGCATCTCCAGGCGCGGGGCCAGGGTCCATGTAAATTCGCGCGCATTGGCGCTGGCGCCGTGTATCATCAGCACAACCGGGCCGGCGCTGCCCTGTTCGATCACGTGCACGCTGTGGCCAGCGACAGGAATGAGCGGGCCGCTTGCCGGATAGGTCAGTTCGACGCGCGAGGTATAGGCCATGCTGGTTACGCAGGCACCCAGACCCAGCGCGCAGATGGTTGCTGCGAGTACGGTCAGCATGCCTTTCAAAGCGCCTCGCCTTCCGCCCGCTTCGCAAGCCTGTCTGCGCCCGCCCGTGCCTGAGGCATCAGGGGATAGAGGGCAAGGACCTCGCGGTAGCTTTCAAGGGCCTGGCGCTTGCCACCCAGAGTTTCCAGCAGGATACCCATGCCGAGCCAGGCGCCGAAATGGCGGGGCTCGAGCGTCAGGGTCTGGTTGAGGTCACGCAAGGCCTCCGGGAAATCCTCCGCCTGCAGGAAGAGGCCGGCGCGGCGGTGCCACGCCTCCGGATAGTCCGGCTGGATAAGGATCACACGGTCGAGCAGCGCATGCGCCGTCGCGTAGTCCTCTGCCTGCGTGGCTTCGATGGCTCTCTGCATCAGCAGATCGACAGTCGGCGAGCCGGAGGCGAGCCAGGTCGCCCATATATCGGCGGCAATGTCAGCGGCTTCAGCTTCCTCAACGGCGCCCTTCAGCTTCGCGAACATCTCATCGCCCGGCGCTGCCTGTGCCGCCGGAGCGAGCAGGATCAGAAGGGTCATGAGCATCGGCTTCAGCATCAGCCTGATATGGCGCGCAGCAGGCGTCGCGGCAATCTCCGGCGACATGTCAGAGCAGGCCTTCAAGGATCAGCGCCCGCTCCAGGCCTGCAGCGCCACGGAACAAATGCGTGCGCAGACCGAGCGCATCGGCGGTGGCAATATTCCTTGCCACGTCGTCAACAAAAAGGACTTCGTCAGGCGAGGGTCCGCCCATTCGGGAAAGGGCGTAGTCGAAAATCTTCGGGTCGGGTTTGACCATCCGGATCTCGCCCGAGACGATCACCTCCCGGAAACGGTTCATGATCGGATAGGCAGCCCGAACGGCCGGCCAGACTTCAGCAGGCATGTTGGAAAGCGCGTAGAGCGGGCGATCCCGGCCTGCGAGGGTCTCGATCAGGCGTTCGGCGCCCTCGATGCAGCCATCGAACATCTCCATCCAGCGGCTGCCCCAGGCGCGGATCTGGCTCTCATATTGGGGATACTGGGCGACCAGGGGGGCGGCATTCTCGGCAAAGCTCAGGCCGGCATCATGCCGCGTATGCCAGTCCATCGTGCAGACGGTGGCGAGGAAGCGCTCGCACTCGGCGCTATCTGAGAAAATCCGGCTGTAGAGACGGGCGGGTGACCAGTCGATGATCACACCCCCGAGGTCGAACAGGGCGATCCGGGCTGCCATTCCGGCGCCTCAATGCCTGTTCATGAAGGTCTCAGCCTTGTTTTGCTTTGAAGCGAGGGTCAGTCTTGTTGATGACATACACCCGGCCTTTACGGCGCACGATCTTGCAGTCGCGGTGGCGCGACTTCAGCGATTTGAGGGACGAACGGACTTTCATGGGTCTGGCCTGGTGCGGTTAGGAATTGGGAAAGCGGAGCGCGTAATGAATCTGGAGTGGCAAGTCAAGGACACGGGCTGCTTGGGGCAGACCCGTTCAGGGGTAACCGTCATGTTGCTGGCAGGTTGGGCGCGTTCCAGGTGGATGATCAGCGCGGCAGTCTGCGGCGTCCTGACCTCCTGTGCCAATGGCCCGCCGAGCCCGCCGTCGCCCAAACCGGTCGCCGACCAGCCGGTCGAGCCTCAAACCGAGGCGATTTCCTACACCGCCTCGGGCCACGCCGAAATGGACGCCTGGCGGGATGATTTCTCGAGCCGGGCGATTGCGGCCGGCTATGACCGGTCGCTGGTGAAAGCCTTGCTGGAAGGCATCCGTCCCCTGCCGCTCTGGCTCGGCAACGAGGCTCAGGCGGCCACCGCGCCGAGCGCTCAGGCCGAGTTTGCCAAGCCCCTCTGGGACTATCTGAAGGTGCCGCTGGGCCCCACGCGGATCCATGCCGGCCAGGACAGGCTGGCCCGCTTCGCGAGCAAACTCAGCGCCATCGAGGCAGAGTATGGGGTTGACCGCCAGGTGTTGCTGGCGATCTGGGGCATGGAAACGAGCTTCGGCAGCTTCATGGGCAAGGATGATGCAGCCAACGCGCTGGCGAACATGGCGGTTGAAGGCCGTCGCCGTAAATTTGCCGAGGATGAGCTCTACGCCCTCATGACCATTCTCGAGCGCGGCTATGCCCGGCGCGACCAGCTCGGCTCCGGTTGGGCGGGGGCGATGGGCCACACCCAGTTCATGCCTTCGACCTATATCGCCCATGCGGTGGATTTCGACGGCGATGGCCGGCGCGACGTCTGGAAGAGCGAAGCCGACGCGCTGGCTTCGGCCGCAAACTATCTCGCCCGTTCCGGTTATGTGAAGGGCCAGCCCTGGGGCATTGAGGTAAGCCTGCCGGCCGGTTTCGATTACAGCCTCGCGGATGGCAATGAACGCCGGATGGAGAGCTGGGCCGCCGCCGGGCTGACCCCAATCACCGGAGGAGGGTTTAACACGGAAGGCGCGGAGTTTGCTGAGCTCTGGGTGCCGGCCGGGCATCAGGGGCCGAAATACCTCCTGTTCAGGAACTTCAATGTGTTCAAGACCTATAATCGCGCCGATGCCTATGCCTTCGCCGTGGGCCTTTCGGGCGATGCGATCATGGGTAAGCGCGGGCCGCTGACCCCTTGGCCGACAGATCTGGCGCCGCTGAGTGTAAGCGAGCTGCGAGACCTCCAGCAGGCCCTAAATGATCGCGGCTTTGATGCAGGCACGGTCGATGGGATCGCCGGCCGCCGCACCCGGCTGGCCCTCGCCGCCTTCCAGAAGACCCAGGGCCAGATCGCGGACGGCTATCCGACGAAAGAGGTCCTGGCGTTGTTGAGATCGCCGGCGTCGGCCATGGCGGGCTCAAACTAGCCGAACCAGCCCGTTTGTTTCCTGGCCGGGAGTTGGGCAGGACCGGGCCAGAACCGGGCCAGAACCGGGCGAGGAAGCCGACGGGACTTAGCCAGCATCTGCCTGTACCGTGTTGGATAAGGGCATAGACGCAGGCCGCTGGCAGGCGGCACAACCGTGTCTGCAGGTGCACGGCGCGGGGGGGGGCATCGCGGCGCTGCTGGTGTCCGGGCTTGCCCGGGCCGCCTTCGATCCGCATGCCTGTTTGCATCGACCGGGCGCCCGAAAACGGGATTGAACGCGGTGCATTCCAACACTCAGTCCTCTCCCTCGCGGATTTCGCCCAGCCCGTCTTTCATGCCGAAGCGGGCATACAGGAACATGGCAAGCAGCATCAGCGCGCAGAGAATGAAGGGCAGGTCGGGGTTCACATATTCGTATACAAACAGTCCAAATAGCGGGGTCACGATATAGCCCATGCCATTGGCCGAGATAACGAGGCCGGCGACGTTGCCTTGCAGCTGGGGCGGCACGGCGAGCGAAGCGCCGCTGGAGAAGCCCGGGCGCGCGAGGCCCTGGCCGAGGCCGATCATGAACTGAGACAGGATCAGAGCGGCGTAGTTATTGGCGAAGATCATCAGCACGGCACCCATCAGCAGCGGCACGCAGCCGACCCACATCAGTGTCTTGTTCCTCAGGTGCAGGCGAGGGATCAGCACCAGCTGCGCCAGCAGCACCGCGACGGCACCGACCGTAAAGGCCGGGCCGGTGAAGGCGGCCGCCTCGCGGCCGGTCACATCCAGCTTGTCCATGACCGCAAAGACGAAGACCTGTGTCAGCACGCCCGTCACCAGTGACAGGGCGACCGCATAGATCAGGAAGGGCAGGACTTTCTCGGCCCGCCAGAGATCCTTGCCGGCCGCTTCGGCCTCGATGCGTACAGCATCGGCAACCGGTGCCCGGGTTTCCGGAAGCCGCAACCAGATCAGCGCCGCCATGAGGCCCGCAAGCAGGGCGGTGAACAGGGCGGGAGCGAGGATGCCGGCGGCTGCCGCCAGGGCTGCAGCAAAGGCCGGACCGATCACGGTTCCCACGCTGAAGCCCGAAGACAGGAAGGCAATTTCGGTCTGCCGCTCGGCCTTGCTGGTGCGGTCGGCCACATAGGCCTGCGCTGCAGGATTAGCGGCCGAGCCGATCAGGCCGAAAAGGCTGCGCGCCAGCGCAAGGCAGACAAAGACGGCAACGATATTTGTCATGATGCCGGCGAGGGCGAGGGACCCGGTCAGCCAGATCAGGAACATGGAGAGCGCATATCCGGCCAGGCCGATCGCCGCCACGCGCCGGCGACCCCATCTGTTGGAGGCCTTGCCCCAGAAGGGCGAAGTGATTGACCAGAGCAGGGCCGAGAGCGAGAAGACCGCACCCGCCATCCAGTCCGGCATTGCCATCTCGCGCGTCAGTTGCGGCAGCACGGCGGCGAGCAGCATGGTGTTGCCTGCGCCGATTGCCATGAGCGCAAAGAAGAGCAGGATGAAGGCGTTGCGCCTGTCCGGCCTCGGTTGATCGGGAAGGCGTTCAGTCTCTCCAGCCATCCGGCTACTTCCTGCCAGCCGCAGCAAATGTCCAGACCAGAAGTCGGGTCAGGATGAAACGTGACCTTAATGTGCATCTGTCAGACTGCTGGCTCGGGTGTCCGGGAGTGGTTTTGTCTTGTTGCAGATTGCAGGCCTTGTCATCGTCTTGCTGCTCGTCGGCGGCGGCCTTGTCCTAACGGCCGGGCCGGCGGCGATGGAGGCGCTGCCATTCGAGCTCGCGCTGATCGGCGGGGCGGCTCTGGGCACTGTGCTGATCGGCAATTCGCCGGATGTGGCGCGCGAGGCTTTTTCCGGATTTGGCCGCGCCTTCCGGGGCGCCCGCTGGACGCGTCAGGATTACGCAGACCTCTTCACGCTGCTTGGTGGGCTGATGCGCCAGGTGAAGCGCGGCGGCTTCATCGCCATTGAAGCGGATATCGAAAAGCCCCAGGCGTCGCCGGCTTTTCTGGAGGTGCCGCGTATCCTCGAGGACGCCCCGGCGCGCGCATTGATCTGCGACGCCTTCCGGCTGATGGCGCTGGACCTGTCTGATCCGGCTCGGGCGGACCAGCGGATGGAGCAGGCCATCAACGCCCAGCTTGACCGGCGCCTGAAAGCTGTTGGCGCGCTCCACACGCTAGCGGACGCCCTGCCGGCGCTTGGCATTGTGGCTGCAGTGCTCGGTATCATCCGCACCATGGGGGCGATCGATCAGGAACCGGCGGTTCTGGGCGCCATGATCGGCGCCGCGCTGCTTGGCACATTTCTCGGGGTGTTCCTGGCCTATGGTCTCGTCGGGCCGATTGCGGCGCGTTACGCCCAGATTGTTGAAGAGGAGGCCGGCTTCCTGGATGCGATCCGCGCTGTCTTGCGCGCTTTTGGCGAAGGCCATGCGCCGGCGCTGGCGCTGGAGCTTGCCCGCTCCTCCCTGCCGCCCCGCCTGCAGCCTGAGCCGGCTGCACCGTCTCCGGTCAAGCTGCACCGCGCGGCCTGAAGCGGCGGACCGCATTTGTAGGCCGCACCGATCCGGTCTAGCCTCGCGCGCTGTCTGTGTGAAAGGCGTGAGGCCCATGTCCCGTTTCGAAGAACTGCTGAAAGCCGTCGATACCTATCAGGCGCTTGCCGATGAGAATTATTCCCGCATCCGGCGTCTTGCCGAAGAGGTTTGCGGGGGCCTGTGTAACTATATCGGTGCCCCGGACGGGGTCTGCGTACATCTGGTGCCGCCCGACGGGCCGTTCGAGCCGCGCGCCTACGGTGATGCAGCCTTCTCGATTCCGCCGCGTGGTTTCCGCCCGCTCGGGCCCGTCGCCTTTGGTCTCGCTTTCCGCATCTCCCGGAAGGCGGACTGGCTGAGGCTTAAATTCGAATGCCGCAAGACGGGCGAAGCCTTTGTGGTCGGCATCGAGGACGGCGCTGAGTACAGCTTCCGGCTGCCGATCGAGGAGAGCGATTCAGAGGCCTTCTACGCGCATATCTACGCGTACATCCTCGGCTGGTTTACGGAGAATATTGAAAGTTATCGCGAGGGCGCCTATGGCGCCCGGTCAATCGGCTTCGATCACCTTTCCGAACGCAGGATGGCTGACAGCTAAACTAAGTCCTGAAAACGCACCTAATTTATCGGGACCGGATCCAGGATTTTAAAAATGAACTCTCCCAGGACGCGAAAAAATATTTTTGCCGAAAGCGGACAAAAATCATCTTGACACGGATTATCCGCCAGCGGCCTGCAGCCCGGTGCCGTGCAGGCGCAGCCAGGCGCGCTGACGCTGCCAGTCCGGGCAGCAGCGTGCCACCAGCGCCCAAAACTTGGCCGAATGGTTCATTTCCCGTAAATGTGCACATTCATGGGCGGCGACATAGTCCAGAACCTCGGGCGGGGCCATGATCAGCCGCCAGGAGAAGGCCAGCTGGCCGTCAGCGGTGCAGGAGCCCCACCGGGAGCGGGTATCCTTTACGCAAATGCCGGTCGCCTCGACCCTGAGCGTCTCGCAATGACGTGCCACGGCGCGCGTCAGGTCGGCTTTTGCCTGCTTCCTCAGGAAGCGTACGACCCGGGCATGGGTCGTCTCCGGATCGCCGGGAACTGAAAGAATTCTGGGCTCTCCCGGATAGAGACGGGCCGCCCGGCCGTCGCCGTCGAGCGAGATCCGGCAGTCTTCCCCCTTATACTGGAAGATTTCGCTAGGCTCGAAGCGGGTTATCTCCGGCAGATGCTGCAGCCGCGAAGAGATCCAGTCGACCCGTTCCGCGGCAAAGGCTGCGGCCGCTTCAATCTGGCGCGAGTTGGGAGCAATGGCTACAGCCTCGCGGCGACGCTCGTCGAGCCGGATGATCAGCCGCCGCGCTTTTGCGTTGACCTCAAGGCGCACCTTGACCCGGTGCCCGCCCGGGGCGCGCAAAGTAACAGTTTGGCCATCATTTAGTCGCATGTGTAGAACACCTTTCAGGTCGCACGCGGCCAACTCCAATTGAGGGAACAAGTATGAAATATATGCTCACGGGCATGATCGCGCTCACATTGCTTACGGGCTGTGGGCAGAAAGACAAGGCAGGCGCCGGAGCGTCTCCCGCGTCAGTTGTATTTAGCGCGAGCGACCTTCCGGATGTCTCGCTCCGGAAAGGAGACCCAGATACGGCCGGCGCGGCCCTTTCGGCCCTGTCTCTGGCTGAGTCAGGCTCAGGCCGTCTTAGTTTTGCCGGCAGCGATGTGAGCGGCGACAAGGCCGTGTTCACGGACGTACGCCTGTCCATCCCCGAGATGGGCGAGCCGGGGATACCTGCCAGCCCGTCCGATGAAGAACTGGCGGATCTCTTCGCCTTTATGGACATGGACGGCGACGGTTTTTCTGATGACGGATCGGGCACGACAATTGACACGCTGCGCTACGAGATGCAGGTCCCGGGCACAGAGCCCTCGGCCCCGCCCGTCGTGAAGGCGGCCAAGCTTGAGTTCGAGGGCCTTGGCGTGTTCGACGGCGCGGCCAACTTTGCGCTGATGAAGTTCTCCGACGTGACCATCACGGCAGCGGAAGGCGGCGAGGACCAGAGCAACGGCAAGATCGCCTCGATCGAGCTGATGAACCCCTCGCCGGAAACCGCTGCCTGGGTTGCCAGCCTCCTCGGCAAGGGCGATCCCGCTCCGTTTCCGGAGGGAAAAGCCCTGTCGTTTGACCGCTGGCTCGTCAACGGCGTGGATATCAATGTTGTCGATGCCAGCGGCACCGGCTCCTTCTCCATCGGTTCGCTTCACATCTCCGACCTCAAGGAAGAAAAAGCCGGTCTGATGGGCCTGTCCAACCTGAAGTTCGACTTCCTCGAAGCCGCCGGTTCCGATGTGAAAGTCTCGCTCGAAGGTTTCGGCGTGAAAGGCATCAATTACGGCCTGTTCAGCGACGCCGTTGCTGCAGGCGTCGGTGCCGTCGCGGATCCGGCCGCGCTGACCTCGGCCATTCAGGCCGACCCGGCAAATCCCGGTTACGACGCCCTCAGCCTAAAGGCCCTCAAGGCTGACATCGTCGGCGCCAGCGTCGACATGCCCGTACTGACTTCTTCGGTGTCTCGCGACGGCCAGGGCCGCGCGACGAAAGTTGTCACTGATCCGTTCTCTGTGACGATCGGTGCGCGTAACAACCCGGACGGCGAGCAGTTTGCCGGCGCCCTCGCCACGATGGGCTACGAGACGCTCGTGTTCTCGGGACAGGGCGAGTCGCTGTATGATCCGGATGCGGACCTTGTCACACTTGTCAAAGGCAAGAACTTCTGGAAGCTGAATGATGGCTTCAAGCTGGATCTTTCGGGCAAGTATGCCGGCACCAAGGCGATTGCCGCCGCCCAGGCGTCCTCTCTGGATGCCGCCTCTGATCCGACCGTAATGCTGGATTCGCTGATGGAAAGCCTGGTGGTGCACAGCTTCGAGTTGTCGCTCGATGATGACGGCATTGTTGACCGCGCCTTCAACGCCTATGCGGCCCAGTCAGGCGAAGACCCGGCGGCTGTCCGTTCGCAGCTTTCCGGCGTGTTCGCCATGGCGCCCATGTTCGCCTCCGGCACCGGCATTGATGCGACGGTCGTTACCGAGCTGGCCACCGCCCTGTCGAGCTTCGTCGCGGAGCCCAAGACGCTGACCATCTCGCTGGCTCCGGCCACGCCCCTTAAGGCGCAGGCCTTTGTGGACGCGGCGTCCAACCCGGCCAATCCGCTGACCAAGGAAGCGCTGGGCTTCTCGGCCGGCAACAAGTAAGAACGCCTCGGGGCTGTTCAGCAAAAAGGGGCGCGGCGGCTTCGGCTGCCGCGCCCTTTTCTTACTGGCCGTACCGGGGCATAGGCTTAACCGCATGAAACTTGCCTTTTTCGGAGATGTTGTCGGAAAGCCGGGCCGGGTGGCGGTGCAGTCGTACCTGCCGGGCCTAAGGGCCCGCCTGCGGCTGGATTTCGTCGTGGTCAACGGTGAGAATGCTGCCGGCGGATTTGGTTTGACCAGCCAGATTGCCGAGGAGTTCTTCGCCGCCGGCGCCGACTGTCTGACCCTGGGCGATCATGCCTGGGACCAGCGGGAGGCGCTGACCTATATCGAGCGTGAGCCTCGCCTCTTGCGCCCGCTGAACTATCCCCCGCAGGCGCGCGCGCCGGGCAAGGGGGCAGAGCTGTTCACCCTGGCCGACGGGCGCCGCGTCGGCGTGGTGCAGCTGCAGGGTAATGTGTTCATGCGCCAGTCGCTCAGCTGCCCCTTCATGGCGGCGGATACCGCGCTCGACCAGATGCCGCTCGGCGCCGTGGCAGACGCGATCATCGTTGACATGCACTGCGAGGCGACGAGCGAGAAGATGGCGATGGGCCATCATTGTGACGGGCGGGCGAGCCTGGTCGTGGGAAGCCATACGCATGTGCCCACCGCCGACACGATGATCCTCAATGGCGGCACGGCCTATCAGACGGATGCCGGGATGTGTGGGGACTATGACTCGGTCATCGGCATGCAGAAGGAAGGCTCGCTCTACCGCTTCCAGACGCAGCTGCCGGGTGATCGCTACCAGCCGGCGCTGGGCGAGGGCACGCTCTGCGGCACCTTTGTCGAAACCGATGACCGCACGGGCCTTGCCGTCCGTATTGAGCCGATCCGGATCGGCGGCCGCCTCAGCCCGCAAGTGCCGGTATAAGGTTCAGGCTATCACCGGGACATTCGACCGTCTGGCCTGCGGAGCCGTCCGCTGCGCCGCCCACCGGAGTTTCGGGCAATTCTCGGGATGACTTCGGCGCTGCCAGTCTTTGGCCCCTTACCTCGATTACGAGGCCCTGCGCAGGCGCGCCGGGCGGGCCAGTCTCGCGTCTCCACCGGCTTTCTGGTCCGGCTCGACCGGATCAACGTCCCCGGGGTTATGCCGGGCCGTTGCCCCCCGCCGCCCCCCATCCTCCGGGGACCTCCTCCTGGCGCCGAACGCTACCGGTCCGGCTCACCCAGGAAGGATGAGGTGAGACTACACCGCTTTTGCGCCCGGCCGGATTGGGGCGGGCGAAGTATTTCGCAAGCGGCTGACGACGCTCGGAATTTTCTTTGGGGGAAGGGCGCTATTGGTTGCCGTGGGCGCGCAGTATGCAACCAATTGCGGGGGCGAGGAAATTTGTCGGGTGAGTATCGCGTCGCTCAACCCATCCTGCGGTTTCTTCGCGGGCGCGGGTCTGTACCGACCGGATTGCAGCTCGGCGCGGCCGGAGGCTGCGTCCCTGGCGGCGGCTTTCAGCGCGCGACCAATCACTGCCTGGTTGAGGTGCGTTTGCGGAGTGCTGGTGGATCTCATCGGCTTTTTTCATTCCGCTTGTGCCGATACCATACGTCAGCGAGGGAGCGATAGACGGTTTCAGATAGGGCCGAGCCTCGGGCATATATGCGGCGGACGTCGTCCTCAGGACTGGGGTGACCGCCCATGGCGACCCTGAGGGCGACGCGCGCCACTGCAAAATCTGCATCGGGCACTTCCAGAAATATCAAAGTGATCGTGTATCCGCGCATTCGCCAAGCCGGAATGCGCCGGGCATACCGGGATGAAGACAAGGACGTCTCGACGGAGAAGTCCTGTCCGCCTGTCACCGCGCCGTCCAGTCGCCGGATCAGTTCTGTTCCTGCGGCCAAGGCCTATTCCAATGCTCCTGCCTCGCGCTGAATCTCATCTGCATTAAGAAATGCGGCATTGGGAAATGCCAGCGGAACGAAGTGCCGGGCAAAAGGCGCTTTGCCCCGCCGTTGGCGCCTGCGATGAGAACAGCTCCGGGCATTGGGCTCAGTCGATCGCCTCGCGCTTCCGTCCGTTGGCGGACAGATAGATTTCCCCGCCCTTGTCCATGAACTCGGCGCTTTTGGCGCGCATGCCGTCCTCCGCTTCGCGGGCCTGGCGTTCGAGGTCGGCGCGTTCGTTCTCGGACATCCCGGCGGCGTAATCGCGCACTTCG
>CAZIGV010000003.1:0-258398 GCA_964538945.1 uncultured Hyphomonas sp. | reverse complement strand
CTTTTGGTGACGCGGTGCCGGATCGTCGACCTGAGGTGCGCCCTGAGTATGCCCCGGCCGGTGAGTTCGAGTACCTGCATGCAACATACTGGCGACAGGAGGCTCCCACTTCAATCTGATGGGTAGGGTAAGAGGCCTGAAAGCTTTTCTATGAAAAGCGCTGGCCGGAACGGCCACTCCTCACTGGCCCCAAATCGATGATGAGAGCGCCCGTATCGATTCGCGAAGGAGACGCCAACCGCTTGGAGCCGTTCGATATGACTGAGGTTGAGGCGAATACTCTAATGCCTGGTTCGGACCAGTTTCCATGCCGTCCACAGACAGGCGAGGTGTGTCAGCAGGCTGATAAAAAGTACTCCGCCAATGACCATATGGGGCATGCCGTCCAGAGCGCTGCGAACCGCCGCCATAAGGAGCCCGCCTGAGACGAGAAACCAGAACAGCGGCCAGGCCCAGGCCCGCTGTCCGCTGCGTACCAGAAGGAACGTCAGCAAAGCGAATTCCGCCGCCACCCCGGCGAGCACCAGATCGAACATCCAGGCTTTGAGTATCATTTCCGCTCCGGCTTCAGGCTCGCCTCACCCGAAAGGTCCGTTCAGCTCGACCACTTTGTAGTTGAGGTAAGCGGCATAGGTAACCCAGGCGAGGTAGGGAAGCATCAGCAGGCTTCCCGTACGCGAGAATCGGGCAAGGAAAGCTGCGATCACGGCTACCGATATCCAGAGCGTTGCCACTTCCGCCAGCGCCCAGTCGGGTCGGCGCAGAGTGAAGAAGACAGCGCTCCAGGTTATGTTGAGAACAGAATTTATGAAGAAGAGAATGACCAACAATGAACGTTCGCTTTGACGAGTAGCGTCCCGCCAGGCGGTTACCGCGGATAGTGCAGCCAGCGCATAGATGATCGTCCAGGCCGGGGCGAAGGCCCAGTCCGGCGGATTGAGCGCAGATTTTTCCAACGCGCGGTACCAGCTGTCGATGCGCGTCATCGCGCCGCCGGCAATCGCAGTGACCAGAGCTGCGCCCGCCGCAATCAAAAACGGCCGCGGGGCTGTCACGTCTGCTTCGGCCGGGCAGTGGCGAGGCCCAGCAGGTGCGCGGTGTCCTTCAGGAATATCTTCATGTGAGCGAGATGATCCGGCTTACCAAGGCGCTTGTTGAGATAGGCGTCCCAGGTCAGGCGCTGAACGTCCTTGTCATTACACATCGCCACAAATCCCTCGCGGCGCTTGTCCGAGCGGTACCAGAAATGCTGCATGATCCCGAGGATCATGAAGACCTGACCGTGCGCTTTCATGTAGCGTTTGCGCGTCGCCGCAAGCGTGCGCACATCGCCCGTCTTCAGAAGCTCGTCGATAGCGGTTGCTGCTTCGCGTCCGCCCAGCATTGCGTAGTAGATGCCCTCGCCGGAGGCGGGCGCAACTACTCCGGCAGCGTCGCCGGCCAGTATGACGTCGCGACCATTGTCCCATTTCTTCAGAGGTTTCAGTGGTATCGGTGCACCTTCCTTGCGCACCAAAGGGGCGCCGTCCAGGCTGATATCCTTGCGCAGTGTACGAATTGAGTCTCGAAGGGAGAACCCTTTATTGGCGCTTCCAACGCCCACGCTTGTTGTCTCTCCGTGCGGGAATACCCAGGCATAGAAGTCAGGCGACAGGCGACCCTGATAGTAGATGTCGCAGCGCGTTGGATCGAACCCTTCCGTCGGGGCGGGTGATTTTATGATTTCGTGATAGGCAAACACGCATTTCGTCTCTCCGCCGCCGGGGATCGCTTCGGCCGCCACGCGGGACTTCGCGCCGTCTGCGCCTATGACGGTGCGCGTGCGAATGCGTATGGTTGCGCTGTCCTCATCCTTCGGCCTGTAAACCACATTCGCCATGCCGTCCGCTTCGCGTTCGATAGCTATGAAGCTTCCCGCCCGCCTTTCTGCGCCAGATTTTTCCGCGCGCGTGCGCAGCCATTCGTCGAAATGCTCGCGGTCGACCATGCCGACGGCGCCGCCTTCAACTGGCATGTCGACGACCCGGCCCGAGGGTGCAATCATCCGCGCTGCCCTGGCGCGGGCCACGATTACGCTTTCCGGAATATCGAAATCCTGGATCAGGCGTGGCGGAATTGCCCCGCCGCAGGGCTTGATACGGCCTGCCTTGTCGAGGAGAAGAACGCGGCGTCCGGCGCGGGCAAGGTCATGGGCTGCGGTCGCCCCTGCAGGTCCCCCGCCGACCACCACACAGTCATAAATTTCATCAGAGTTCGGAAGCGTCATGTCGTCTCTCCGGATCGAACTACCAGGAATTCAGCGCTCGGAAGGGCAGGCAGGCGCGAAGCATCAGCGCTTGTCTCACCAACGCGCAATGCCAGAGCAGCCGCCACAAGGAAGATCAGGCCTTCGACTGCGAACACCAATGCGAAAGCCGGGGCTGGGGCGTCCATAATGGCACGTGAGACATCCACAGCCGCTGCGCCAAGGAAGCCGCCAAGGCCAAAGGCAACCGCCTGTGCCGCGCCCCATAGGCCCATCCGCGTACCTTCGCGCTGCTTCGGCCCGGAGCTTGCGAGGGTCATCATCGACCCGATGGCAGCTACCGCAAATGCGCCATTTGCTGTCCCGAGCGCCACGACATTCGCCACCAGCGGCCAGTTCGTACCCATGACCTGCGTGCCCAGCCCGAGCGCGAGGAGTGCGCCCCCCGAGGCGATACATCCCCCCACGGTCCAGGCCCTCATGAAGCCTGCGCGTGACTTGCCGATCATCGTTCCGGCCAGGGCCGTTACAACCATGCCCAGCAGAGTGCCGATGTTCTGAAGACCTGCGAGCTGCGTCGAGCTGCCCGCATCATAACCGTGTACGAGACCGGCGAAGGGTTCGAGGATCAGGTCCTGCGCACTGTAGGCCAGCATCGAGACGAAAACAAAGATCGTGAACCGGCGCGCCTGCGGGTCTGCCCAGGTCTCCCTCAGGGCGGCAGTGAAGGCCTGTTCCCTGTCCGGACCGTCTGCGAGGGTTCGGGGCTGAGTTCCGGATGGGCTGTGGGCAGTTTCCAGCCGATAAAGGGCGGCGAAAGTGACGGCCAGCGCGATCGCCGAAACCGACGAGGTAACAAGAATCAATCGCTCGAAGCTGAACGGTTTCAGGAAGCCGCCGCCGATGCCTGCGGTCAGCACGAAGCCCATGATCATCATGATCCAGACAATCGCCGCTGCTGCCGCCTTGCGCGATGGCTCGGTCCGGATTGCCAGCAATGCCAAGAGGTTAGTGCCCGCCGCGCCGACGCCCGCGCCAATCAGAGCATAGGCGAGGACCGACATCAGCAAGCCAGCCCAGAAGTATGCCGGTATCATCGAGACGGCGAGCGCGGCGCTGATCGCGCCAAACGCCAGAACGGCCATCCCGCCAAAGATCCAAGGCGTGCGCCGCCCGCCCGTATCGGCTCCATATCCCCAGCGCGGCCGGGACATCTGCACAGCATAATGCCATCCCACGAGCAGCCCCGGGATTGCAGCAGCCAGGCCGAGTTCGACGACCATCACGCGGTTTAGCGTCGAGGTCATGAGGATCACGATCGCGCCAAGCGAGGTTTGCACCAAGCCTAGCCGGATGATCCCAATCCACCCGATAGGTGTCGCCTCGCGGGTCATCCTGCCGACCATGGCGCAACCGCAAAGGCGCTTACAAGCATGCCGAGCACGTATAGTAGTACGCCGAGCGCACTGTACCAGATCGCCTTGCCGCGCGGGTCCGCCAGCAGGGTTCGCATCAGCCAGACCTGTGCGCCAAGCAGTGCGAGCACGATGGCTGCGTGCACAGGCCGGCCGATGCCGATCAGGAGCAGGATCACCGCCATCTGCGGCACGGCCATCACCACGCAGGCAAGCCGCGCGGCACGGTCGGGGCCAAGTTGCACGGGAAGCGAGCGCACGCCCATGCGCGTGTCGCCATCGATGGATTTGAAATCGTTCAGCGTCATGATCCCGTGCGCCCCGATAGAATAAAGCAGTGCGAGGATCAGGATCAAAGGATGGGGAAGGGCGCCCAGCATAACTGCAGCGCCGGTGAACCAGGAAATGCCTTCATAAGAGACCCCGACCGCCGCATTGCCCCACCAGCCATTAAGCTTCAGTCGCAGCGGTGGCGCGCTGTAGGCCCATGCCAGGAAAACGGCGCACACGGTACCGACCAGCGCCCAGGTGCCGAGTGCATAGCCGAGCGCGAGTGACAATACCGACCAAATGATTGCGAGATACAGGCCCCATTGGCCCGGAATGCGTCCCGAGGGGATCGGCCGGTCTGGCTCGTTGATTGCATCCACATGCCGGTCATACCAGTCGTTGACGGCCTGGCTTGAGGCGCACACCATCGGCCCCGCGAGCACCATGCCTCCGAGGAGGAGGTGCAGGTTCGGGCCCAGAGGCTGGCCGCTCGAGACGGCTCCGCACATATAGGCCCACATTGCGGCAAACCAGGTGACCGGCTTGAAAAGCTCGAGCACTGCAGAGGGCTTCGGCAGCCTGCGGGACCCTGCTATATCGTCAATCTGCAGCATAAGTGTAAACTAAGATTGACATTTGTAGGTGTCAACCAACTGCATTGAGATTTAGTTCCGGAAGGTGGGTTATTCGTACCCGGACGGTCCGGCGAGCGCGTCAGTTCCTGTCTTCGATGCCGAAGCGTTTGAGCTTGGAATACAGACCCTGCCGGCTGAGGCCGAGTATCTCGGCAGCCGAAGCGCGGTTGTCATCGGTCAGTTTCAAGGCCGCCTCGATGCAAAGCCGTTCGATCAGCGTTGTCGAATCGCGCACAATGTCTTTGAGGGGCATGCGCCCGACAAGATTGGTCAGATGATCTACCGAGCGCGGTAGCTCCTCGCCCGGTGCTGGCTCGGCCGCGATGCGGCGCGAAACGATACGAACGGAAAAAGCGTAATAGGCCGGGCGAGGCAAACTGCTGGCTACCGCCGAAACCTCCACCTGCTCTTCGCTGTTGAACCGGTCGCGCAGAACGGTCGCGAAATTACGGGCGCTGCCATTAGTCTTCAGCGTCGAAACAAGCACGTTCAGATCGGTCGCCGAACGGCCAAGGTATTGCGAAACGGGCATGCCGTTGGCGTGTTCCTCGTCGCTCAGATGCGCCATTTCGAGGAAGGCGCGGTTGGCGGCAACAATGCGCAAGGCATCATCGGTGACAACAAAGGCATCCGGCAGGTCTTCCAGCATTCGCAGGAGTTGTTCGCGGCTCGAGACTGACCGGGTCTCGGCCGCTTCGCCGCCGATCTTGACGACGAGGCGCGCATCATTGCCCTGTCCGAACACGGAAGCTGACAGGGCGATCTTCTTGCCGTTGAGAAGTTCGGTTTTCTCTGAGGTCGCCGTGCCTGAGGCCAGCGCCTTGGCAGCCATGCGTTCGACCGCCCGGGCTGCCCGGGGCGCAAAGAGGCCGGGCAAGTCAGCGCGTGCAAGCCGGTCCGAATCTCTGCTGAGCAGCTGTTCAGCGGCCCGGTTGGCAGCCTCGATCATCAGGTCGTCGCAGGTGACAATCAGGATGGGCTCGGCGACGGCCTCGAACACCATCTTGTAGCGCGCTTCAGCCTTGCGAAGGCGCGTATAGTCGCGCTCGATATCCTGCTGCGCTCTGACCAGCTTCTGCTGCAGATCCGCAACTTCGCGCAGGTCTCGCCCAAGGGCAAATAGCGGGCCGCGGCCCTGCGCACGTACGGTTCGGTAGGCAACCGGCACATCCCGGATTCCGCCAGAGGGGTGATTGACCTGGCGCGGCCGAGCCGGGCCCTTTCCCTCGGCGGCACTCAGCAGTGCTTCGATTTTGGAGCGGCTCTCGGTGGTAACAGTGTCGATCCAGGGCCGACCGATCCAGCCTGCGGCAAAGCCCGTCCGGCGCAAATCTTCAGACGCAATCGCGACGTCCTTAACAAGGCCGTTCTCGATGATCACGGCGATGTCGGAAGCCTGTTCAAGCAGGACCGCTAAAGCCCGCGAATCAAGACCGGCGAGATGTTTCTCCGCGTCGCGGAAAGAGGATAACGGCGGCGAGGAGTGCGACGAAGCATCCATTGTCGTTCCAAACAGACTGCGGGGGCTACCCTCAAAAGCCCCCTAGCAGTCCGGCTATGACCTTGCCAACAATTTCCTCGCATGTTCGGGGGCGTCGAGGCCGCTCCCTGCGATTGCGTCGGCGCCGATTTGTTCTGCAATGTGCGGAGAATGCTGAAAAAGATGGCCTCCGGCCAGCAGCTTCATTGATGGATTTTTTGCAGCTGCCCGCATCGCGGATACCAGGTCCGTGAGGTTTCCTAATGCTCCGTCATGGGAAACGGACAGCCCCGCCAGATCGAATCGGCGGCTTGAGACCTGCCGCAGGATCACCCCGGCATCGCCGCTCGTTTCAGTCGTGACACTCCAGCCCTGTTGCCGGAACAATTCAGATGCCATCAGGACGCCGAAAACATGCTGCTCACCCGGCGCGCTTGCAATCAGTATACTGGGGGCGGCGGGGATTACGGATGTTCGCCTGCTTTCGTCCACTCCCGAAAATTGGTGCACGATATCATGCAGGCGGCACACGCCTATCGTGACATCGACGAAGCTCGCACGGTCATCTGTCCAAAGCTCGCCCATTTCCCGCGCGGCCCAGGCGCATAACTCGACCAGGATATTGGCCAGCTCGTGGCCTCGACCGAGATGGCCTTCAACCAATTGGGCCGCGCTGTGGCTGTCTTCGGACAATAACGCATCGATGAAAGCGGCGCGCTCTTGCGCGCTGAAAGCCGCGCCCCGGCCTGCAAGTTCGTCGGATCCTGCCTTGGGGGCGGGGCTGGAAAGCTGGCTGGCGATCATCAGGCGAGGGATGATTTCGGTTTGCAGAGCAGCGAAGAGTTCCGATTCGTCACAGAGAGGGGCCTTGGGGGCGGCTTCAGTGCCGAGTTGTCGCCAGAGGCTGACCAGGAAAGGGACGGGCCGCGCAACGAAGTCGTGTTCGGCCCGCTCCCTGATCCTGCGAGCGGGTTGATGATCCGGCGCCATTCGTTCCTCCCTGTAGCCGGTATCAGAAGGTGCGCAGCTTCATTGCGCCTCTTAAACCGTATCCCGGCTGGTCTTACATTCTCAGGCAGGGACCCGGAGGTTCCTGCATGACCGTCTCGGGCAAGCTTTCCGGGCACGTAAGCCTCCCACCCGGCAGGGGCGCCTGGGAGCACGCCGCCGCCTTTTTCATTAACGGGACGCGCGCCACATATAGTCAAGGGGTAATTCGCGTGGACGCCATCCCACTCGCATTGGTAGCATGATATTTTGATCAAATCTATCCGAATCCGAGTGATCGGCTAAAAACCGACCCGTATCCCGCACAACCGTAAAGCCGGATAGACGTAAACTTAGATTGACATATGGGTATCCAGCGCTATCGTCGGGTCTCAAAGAGACTGGGGGTGGCAGGTTTCGTGGCCATGTTTGATCAACCCATTGGCGCGAGTCGGAGGGTGCCGCTGTATACCGCCGAGCAGCGACGCCGCCGCGATGCTTCGCCCTGGACCTTGGTTCAGGGTGTGCTCGCGCCGCTGCAGTTTTTGGTCTTTTTCGCGAGCGTGATCCTGGTGGTCCGCTATCTGGCCAGTGGTGAGGGTCTTGGTATTGCCACTGCCTCTATCATACTGAAAACATTCATACTTTATGCCATCATGATCACCGGGGCGATCTGGGAGAATGACGTCTTCGGGAGGTATCTTTTCGCGCCGGCCTTTTTCTGGGAGGACGCGGTATCGATGATTGTGATTGCTCTGCATACGGCCTATCTTGTGATGCTGGTTGCCGGAATCGGAACGCCCGGTCAGCAGCTCGTCATGGCCCTCGCCGGCTATGCCGTTTACGTCGTCAATGCTGCCCAGTTCGTATGGAAGTTGCGTCTTGCCCGGCTCGATGAGTGCCGCGGTCAGGAGGCTGTCGCTTGACCCAATTGATCCCGGCGCCCGCAGGCAAGGCCTGCCCCGCAACACCCGCAAGAGTAGTGCTGCGCGAGCGGGGGCAGCGTGAAGTCTTCTGCGGGCTTACCTCTATCATGTGGTTGCACCGCAAGATGCAGGATGCGTTTTTCCTGATCGTCGGCTCGCGGACCTGCGCGCACCTTATGCAGTCGGCGGCTGGCGTCATGATCTTTGCCGAGCCCCGGTTTGCCACGGCGATCATCGAGGAGCGCGACCTTGCCGGTATGGCCGACATCAATGACGAGCTCAACAAGACAGTCGCCCGCCTGTTGGAGCGCCGTCCAGAGATCCGGCTCCTCTTTCTCGTCGGCTCATGCCCTTCGGAAGTGATCAAGCTGGACCTCGGCCGTGCCGCCGAGCGCCTGTCGCTGGCCTATTCCCCCCGCGTGCGGATCCTGAGCTATTCTGGCAGCGGGATCGAGACGACCTTCACGCAGGGCGAAGATGCCTGTCTGGCTGCAATGGTGCCGGAATTGCCTGCGACGGACGAAGCTGGTCTGGTGGTGGTCGGTGCGCTGTCGGATGTCGTAGAGGATCAGTTTGCCCGCCTCTTCGAGGCGCTTGGAATCGGCCCGGTCTATTTCCTACCAAGCCGTAAGGCGGGCGCGATGGTACCCGTCGGCGCGAACACAAAGTTCCTGCTGGCCCAGCCCTGGCTGCGCGACACTGCCCGCACGCTCGAAGTGCGCGGGGCGGTGCATCTGCCGGCCCTGTTTCCGCTCGGAGCTGAGGGGACGACATCCTGGCTGAAGGCGGCCGCCGATGCGTTCTGCGTCACCGAAGAGCGCTTCAACGCGGTCACGCAGATGCCGCGGGCCCGCGCGACCCGCGCGCTCGCCCGCTATAGCGCAACGCTCGCTGGCAAGTCGCTGTTCTGTTTCCCGGATTCTCAGCTGGAAGTCCCGATTGCGCGGTTTCTGTCGCGCGAGGTTGGGATGTCTGTGGAAGAGGTGGGTACGCCCTATCTGCACAGTGTACATATGGCGGACGAACTGGCTCTGCTGCCCGTCGATGTGCGCATCAGTGAGGGGCAGGATGTTGACTTGCAGCTCGATCGCTGTCGCGAGGTGCGGCCCGATATCACTCTGTGCGGTCTCGGTCTTGCCAATCCGCTCGAGGATCAGGGACTGACGACCAAATGGTCGATCGAACTCGTCTTCACCCCCATCCAGGGCTACGAACAATGCGGCGACCTCGCCGAGCTGTTCGCGCGCCCGCTTATCCGGCGCACGAGGCTCGCGGTCTGATGCAACTCACTGTCTGGACATATGAGGGGCCCCCGCATGTCGGTGCGATGCGGATCGCCACGGCCATGGAAGGTCTTCATTACGTGCTGCATGCGCCGCAGGGTGATACGTATGCCGACCTTCTTTTTACGATGATCGAGCGACGTGCAAAGCGTCCTCCGGTAACCTATACGACCTTCGAGGCGCGCGACCTCGGCTCAGATACCGCCGAAATCTTCAAGCGTGCCGCGCGCGATGCGTATGCCCGGTTCCAGCCGCAGGCTATGATCGTCGGCGCTTCGTGCACGGCCGAGCTGATCCAGGATGATCCGGGTGGCCTCGCCAGGGCGCTCGACCTGCCGGTGCCGGTGATCGCGCTGGAGCTGCCTTCCTACTCCAAGAAGGAAAACTGGGGCGCGTCGGAAACCTTTTATCGCCTTGTGCGAGGACTTGCTTGCGCGCAGCCGAAAGCACCGGAGAGCCGCCTGCGCCGCCCGGTCTGTAACGTGCTGGGCCCGACCGCGCTCGGTTTCCGTCATCGGGATGACGTGCGTGAGATTACGGGCCTTCTTTTCCAGCTTGGTATCGACGTGAATGTTGTGGCTCCGCTCGGTGCGACGCCGGAAGACCTCACCCGCCTGCCAGCGGCTGATTTCAACGTCTCGCTGTATCCTGAAATCGCCGATGTCGCCGCGCGGTTCCTCGAAAAAGAATTCGGTCAACCCTATACACGCACGATCCCGATCGGCGTCGGCGCAACGAATGATTTCATCGTCGAAGTCTGCAGCCTTGCCGGTGTAGAGGTGCCCGACCTGTCGGCTTTTGCGAGCAACATGCCCTGGTGGTCGCGTTCGGTAGATTCAAACTATCTGACGGGTAAGCGCGTCTTCATCTTCGGCGATGGAACGCACGCGCTGGCTGCTGCGCGTGTTGCTGCCGAGGAACTCGCCTTCACCGTGGTCGGACTTGGCTGTTACAACCGCGAATTTGCGCGGCCCATCCGCGAGGCGGCGTCGCAGCTCGGCCTCGAGGCGCTGATTACTGAAGACTATCTGGAAGTCGAAGCGGCGATCGCCCGACTGCAGCCGGAGCTGATCCTCGGGACGCAGATGGAGAGACATATTGCCAAGCGCCTTGGCATTCCGTGTGCGGTCATCTCTGCGCCGGTGCACGTTCAGGATTTTCCCGCCCGCTATGCCCCGCAAATGGGCTTCGAGGGCGCCAACGTGATCTTTGACACCTGGGTGCACCCGCTGCTCATGGGGCTCGAAGAGCACCTGCTCGGCATGTTCCGCGAAGACTTCGAGTTCAACGATTTGGCCGGTGCCTCACATCTTGGTGGACACGGGGCTTCTGAAAAAGTGTCGGAGGCGGCCGTTATGGCGGTCGGTCCCGTGATAGGGGAGGCGGTTGCGCTGCACTGGGCGCCGGAAGCCGAGAACGAGCTCAAGAAGATCCCGTTCTTCGTGCGCGGAAAGGCGAGGCGTAATACTGAAGCGTTCGCCCGCGACAAGCATCTTGAGACCATTACGCTTGAAACCCTCTATGACGCAAAGGCGAGCTATGGCCGCTAAGCGCTCCACCGTTATTGATGTGACGCCTGTCCGGGTCGTGATCCTTTCGCTCGACTCGCACCTCGGCGCGGCGATCCGTGCGGCTCAGACGGAGCTGCGCCGGACACATCCTGGCCTCGTCCTGGCTTTCCATCCGGCGTCGGAGTTCGATCGTCACCCTAAGGCGCTTGCCAGCGCGATCGAGGATATCGGGTCTGCGGATATCGTTCTTGCCTCGATGCTGTTCGTCGAAGACCACATCAAGGCCGTTCTGCCGGCTCTGAAGGCGCGTCGGGAAGCCTGCGATGCCATGGTCTGTGCCATGTCGGCATCTGAAGTCGTACAGCTGACCCGCCTTGACCGGTTTGATATGTCGAAGCCTGCCAGCGGCCCGATTGCCCTGATGAAGCGCCTGCGGGGCGGCTCGGGCGACAAGGCAAAGTCCGGCGAGCAGCAGATGAAGACACTGCGCCGCCTGCCGAAGATCCTGCGTTTCATTCCCGGCATGGCCCAGGATGTGCGCGCCTATTTTGTGACGATGCAGTATCTCCTGGCGGGCTCCGAGAAGAACATCGCCAATGCCGTGCGTTTCCTGGTCGACCGGTATGCCAGCGGTCCGCGGGTCCATCTGCGCGGCAAGATGAATCCCCTGCCGCCCGAAGCTTTCCCCGAAACAGGGCTTTACCATCCGCAGATCAAGCCAAGAGTAACCGAGCGCCTGGAGGCCCTGCCGAACGCGGCGAGCAACCGCCCGTCAGTCGGCCTGCTCATTCTGCGCTCCTATATCACATCCGGCGATACTGGCCATTATGACGGGGTCATCGCGGCCCTCGAGGCGCGCGGCATGCGCGTCATACCCGCTTTCGCCAGCGGCCTCGATGCGAGGTCGGCGATCCGCCGCTTCTTCATGCGCGGCGAGACGCCCGCCATTGATGCACTCGTTTCCCTGACCGGCTTTTCGCTCGTCGGCGGCCCGGCCTTCAATGATGCTGAAGGCGCTGTCGAAATGCTGAAGTGCCTCGATATTCCCTATGTCTGCGCATTGGCATCAGAGTTCCAGTCCCTGTCGGACTGGGGCGAGAATGCGCGCGGACTGACGCCGATCGAGACGACCATCATGGTTGCTCTTCCAGAACTGGACGGTGCGACGGGATCCATTGTCATCGGCGGGCGCGCCGATCATGGCACGACGTGCACCGGATGCGCCCGCCGTTGCACTTTCGCCGATGACAACAGACGCATGCAGGCCTGCCCCGAGCGGGCCGAGCAACTCGCCGCACGTGTGGACAAGCTGGTCAGGCTGAAGCGCTCGGCGCGCGCCAGCCGCAAGCTTGCAATTACGCTGTTCAACTTTCCTCCCAACTCTGGCAGCGTCGGCACTGCTGCCTACCTGTCGGTCTTCGAATCGCTGTTCAATTTTCTGAAGCGCCTCGAAGCCGAAGGGTATGGCGTCGAGGTTCCCAATTCCGTCGAAGAGCTGAAAGACGCACTGCTGGAAGGCAATAAGGAAAGCTTTGGCACTGAGGCCAATGTGGTGGCGGAAATTCCGGTCACCGACCATTTGCGTCGCGAACGCCGCCTGAAAGATATTGAAGCCGCCTGGGGTCCAGCACCCGGGCGTGTACTGACTGATGGCCGAGCGCTGTTCGTGCTCGGCGCCCGGTTCGGCAATGTGCTGGTTGGTTTGCAGCCGGGCTTCGGCTATGAAGGCGATCCGATGCGCCTGCTCTTCGAAAAAGGGTTTGCGCCGACGCACGCCTTCGCGGCCTATTACACGTACCTCAAGCAGATTTTTGCCGCCGATGCGGTCGTACATTTCGGCACACATGGCGCACTGGAATTCATGCCAGGCAAGCAGTCGGGTCTCTCTGGCGATTGCTGGCCGGACTATCTTCTGGGCGACTTGCCGAACATCTACTTCTACGCTGCCAATAACCCGTCCGAAGCGACCATCGCCAAACGTCGCGGCAACGCCACGATCGTCAGCTACCTAACCCCGCCGGTCGCCGAAGCCGGTCTGTATCGTGGTCTGTCAGACCTTTCGGGCACTATCGGCCGCTGGCGCGGTCTCGCGCCGGATGCGCGCGCCGAGCGCGCTGATCTGGAGGGGATGATCTTTGCGCAGGCGGGCGAGCTCGACATCCTTCCCCCTGCCTCCTTCGACCGGGCTCAGGACCGGATCGAGGCGATCCGCATCAAGCTTGCCGAGATCGAAGCTTCGTTGATACCGAACGGCCTGCATGTGGCCGGCAAGGGGCTCAGCCCGGCCGAACGCCGCGAGATGATTGCGCTGATGCCGCCGGCCCAGGGCGAAGATGTCCTGCCCGCTTCTGTGTTCGATGCGATTATTGCGGGGGAAGCTGCCGGCGAGATCATCGGCAAGCTGAAGCTCGAAAGCCGCTCCGAGGAAATCACCAGCCTCGTGCGCACCAACGCGCTCCTCAGCGAGGACTTTGAGATGGCCGCGCTGATCCATGCTCTGGATGCGGGCTATACGCCGCCGGTGCCGGGCGGGGACCTGATCCGCACACCAGACATCCTGCCTTCCGGCCGCAACATCCACGGCTTCGATCCCTTCCGCCTCCCGAGTGCCTTTGCTGTCGCAGATGGCCGGCGCCAGGCTGACCGCCTGCTCGCCCGTCACAGGGCTGATACCGGGCGCTATCCAGAGTCGATGGCGATCATCCTCTGGGGTACGGACAATTTGAAGAGCGAGGGCGCCCAGATCGCCCAGGCGATGGCACTCCTGGGTGCTGTCCCGCGCTTTGACTCATATGGCCGGTTGGCCGGTGCCGATCTCATCCCGCTGGAGGTGCTCGGCCGCCCGCGCGTCGACGTGATGGTTACGCTGTCGGGCATCTTCCGCGACCTCTTGCCCCTGCAGACGCGTATGCTGGCGGACGCCGCCTTTGCGGCCGCCAGCGCCGACGAGCCGCATGAGATGAACTTCGTCCGCAAGCATGCCGTACTTTGGATGGCTGCAGCTGACGCCGATCTTGAAACCGCGGCCCTGCGCGTTTTCTCGAATGCCGATGGCGCGTATGGCGCCAATGTCAATTATCTCGTCAATTCCGGAACCTGGGATAATGAAGACGAACTTGCCGACGCTTACGCAAAGCGTAAGTGCTTCGCCTATGGACGCAATGGGCGACCTACTGTGCAGCCAGCGCTTTTTGACAGTATCCTGTCTACTGTCGAGCTTGCTTATCAGAACCTCGAATCGGTCGAGACAGGCCTGACCACCATTGATCATTACTTCGATACGTTGGGAGGCATCTCGCGTGCAGCTGCGAAGGCACGTGGCGAGCAGCCGGCGGTTTATATCGGAGACCAGACGCGCGGAGACGGCGTCGTGCGTACCTTGGCTGAGCAGGTGGCCCTTGAAACGCGCACGCGTACGCTGAACCCGAAATGGTTCGAAGGCATGCTTCGCCACGGCTATGAGGGCGTGCGCCAGATCGAGGCCCAGGTAACCAACACCATGGGCTGGTCGGCAACGACCGGCCAGGTTCAGCCCTGGGTCTACCAGCAGATGACTGAGACTTTCGTTCTTGACGAGGCGCTGCGCCGCCGCCTGACCGATCTCAACCCTGCCGCAACCGCAAATGTCGCCAGCCGGCTGATCGAGGCCTCGGAACGGCGTTACTGGTCGCCTGATCCCGAAACGCTGGCAGCCCTTCGAGCAGCCAGCGCGGAAATCGAAGACCGCCTCGAAGGTATCACCCCGTATCAAGGAGCCGCCGCATGACGTCGCTCACACTCAATCGCCCAGGTGCCCGCCGTCCGGACGGGGAGGGCAGCGTACAAGTGAAGCTGGACAGCCGCTTCGAAACCGGGACAGCGAAGGTTTTTGCCGTGTACGGCAAAGGTGGCATCGGTAAGTCGACGACTTCGTCGAACCTTTCGGCTGCCTTCTCGAAGATCGGAAAGCGGGTTTTGCAGATTGGCTGTGATCCGAAACATGACTCGACTTTCACCTTGACCAAGAAGCTGATGCCCACTGTCATTGATGTTCTGGAATCGGTGGAGTTCCATTCTGAAGAGCTGCGCACCGAGGATTTCGTCTTCGAAGGATATAATGGCGTAATGTGTGTCGAAGCTGGCGGCCCGCCTGCTGGCACCGGGTGTGGCGGGTATGTCGTGGGGCAGACCGTGAAGCTTCTGAAGGAGCATCGTCTCCTGGAAGATACCGATGTTGTAATCTTCGACGTGCTGGGCGACGTAGTGTGCGGCGGCTTTGCCTCGCCCCTCCAGCATGCCGAACGCGGTATCATCGTGACGGCAAACGACTTCGACTCGATCTTTGCAATGAACCGTATCGTTGCGGCGATCCAGGCCAAGGCTCAGAACTATGCCGTCCGCCTCGGCGGGGTGATCGCCAACCGCTCTAAGGCCACGGACGAGATCGACCGGTATTGTGACGCAACTGGAATGCACCGCATCGCACATTTCCCGGATCTCGACGTCATTCGTCGCTCGCGCCTTAAGAAATCGACGATCTTCGAAATGGAGTCCTCGCCGGAACTTGAGGCCGTCCAGGAAGAGTACCTTCGCCTCGCGGCGGCGTTGTGGCTGGGTGGTGAGCCAGTCAATGCCGTGCCGATGAAGGACCGTGAAATCTTTGACTTCCTGGGGTTCGACTGATGGAAACGGCCTATCAGACCCGTCGCGCTGAGCTGCAGACTTATTTTAACGAGACCGCTTCGGTCACGTGGCAGAAGCTGACATCTACGGCGCCCGTCAGCGGTATACGCGCAACCGTGCGCGCTGGCCGCGAAGCGATGCATAACGGGATACTGTCCTGGCTACCGCAAGATATGGGTGGGTTGCGGGTGTTGGACGCCGGTTGTGGAACGGGTACATTCGCCGTCGCGGCTGCCCAACGCGGCGCTGAAGTCGTTGCCATCGACATCGCTCGTACACTCGTCGAGACGGCCGCCGAACGCCTGCTCGATCCAGTGCTCCGTAACCGGATAACCTGGCGCGTGGGCGACATGACCCGGGCCGACCTTGGCGAGTTCGACCATATGGTCGCCGTCGACTCGATAATCCACTATGACGCACCGGACATGGCCGCGATGGTGGCAAAAATTCTGCCGCGCATCCGCCGCTCGGCGATCTTTACTCACGCGCCCCGGACCCCGATGTTGCTTGCCATGCACGCTGCGGGCAAGTTCTTCCCGCGCAGCGACCGTGCCCCGGCGATCGTGCCTGTCTCAGGTCGCCGCCTGATGGACCTGCTTGCAGCCGAGACCAGTGATAGCTGGCGCGCCGGCCGGAAGCTTCGCGTCAGCACTGCCTTTTACATCTCCGAAGCCCGCGAGGTTGTTCGCAGATGACTCCTGAGCGGCGGACCTTTGCCGAATTCTGGATGACGTTGGGAACCAAGTTCCTGCCGTTCGCCGACGCGGCGAGTGCTCAGCTTCCGCTCGGCCGCCTGCTGCGCTTGTCGTTGTTCCAGGTGTCAGTCGGAATGGCCATGGTGTTGCTGACCGGTACGCTGAACCGTGTAATGATCGTCGAGCTTGGTGTACCCGCTTGGCTTGTCGCGCTGATGGTTGCCCTGCCGCTCGTGTTTGCGCCACTGCGGGCGCTGATCGGACACAAGTCGGACACGCACAGGTCCGCGCTCGGCTGGCGCCGTGTGCCCTACATCTGGTTCGGCTCAATGTTCCAGTTCGGCGGCCTTGCGCTAATGCCGTTCGCGCTGATCCTGCTGTCCGGCGATTCGACGGGTCCGGCCTGGATCGGCCATGCCGGCGCTGCCGCCGCCTTCCTGCTCGTGGGTGCGGGTATCCACACGACCCAGACGGCGGGTCTCGCTCTGGCCAGTGATCTGGCGACCGATGAAACCCGCCCCCGAGTGGTGGTGCTCCTCTATGTCATGTTGCTCGCAGGAATGGTCGTTAGCTCGCTGACGCTTGGATGGCTGCTCAGTGATTTTAGTACACTGAGATTAATCCAGGTCATACAGGGGGCTGGCGTTGTCACGATGGTCTTGAATGTCATCGCCCTCTGGAAACAGGAGGCGCGAAATCCGGATCTGACCGGTGCAGATCGCCGGAGTACTTCTTTCTCCCAAACATGGTCGAAGCTCGTCGAGGCGCCGGGTACGGTGCGCCTTCTGATCGCGTCCGGGCTGGGCGCCGCGGCCTTCAGCATGCAGGATGTTCTGCTGGAGCCTTATGGCGCTGAAGTACTCGGCATGAACGTCGCGGACACGACGCGTCTCACCGCGCTTTCCGCCTTCGGTGCGTTGATGGGCTTTGCCTATTGCTCCGGCCAGCTCTCCGAAGGGGGTGAGCCGCATCGCCTGGCTGGTCTCGGTGCCCTCGCAGGGGTTTTTGCCTTCGCGCTCGTCATTTTCGCTCATCCGGCCGGGCTCGTCTCTGCCTTCCTGCTTGGGGCTTTTCTGATTGGCTTTGGTGGCGGCTTGTTCTCCGTCGGTACGCTTACGGCCATCATGGCGATCGCCCGCGATCATGATGGCGGCATTGCTCTCGGAGCATGGGGCGCGATCACTGCTACCGCCACTGGGGCAGCCGTCGCGCTCGGCGGCGCGGTCAGGGACGTCATCTCCGGTCTGGCTGAAGCCGGCCGTCTCGGCCCGGCGCTCACGGGCCCCGCGCCTGGCTATGGCGCGGTCTACCATCTCGAAGTCCTGCTTCTGTTCGCAACGCTTATTGTGATTGGCCCGCTGGCCCGTCACACGCTCGCCCAACCTGCCACTTCCCCACCCACCAAATTCGGCCTGGCAGCTTACCCAGGCTGATACGACCCTCAAGGAGAACGGTCATGATTTTCAGTGGAGAGTTCGTCAACGGAATTGACCTCGTGGACGTCTGCCTGTGGGCATTCACGATCTTCTTCCTCTGGCTCATCTACTACCTTCAGCGAGAAGGCATGCGCGAAGGCTATCCGCTAGAGGAAGATCCCTCCGGCCGCAAGGAAGCGCCCGCGCTTGTCTTCTTCCCCCCAAAAAAGACGTTCAACCTTCCGAACGGGCGTGGCACGATCGAGCTTACTTACGCCAAGGGTGATACGCGCGATCTGGCCCTGAGCCGGACAGCCCCCTGGGCCGGCTCGCCCTTCGTTCCATCAGGTGATCCGATGAGAGACGGCGTGGGCCCTGCCTCTTATGCCATGCGCGCCGATGTTCCGGACCTGAACTGGGATGGAAAGAACCGTATCATACCCTACCGTCTTAACCCGGACTATACCGTCTCCGAAAAGGATATCGATCCGCGTGGCCTGAAGGTTGTCGGACTCGACCGCCGCGTCGCTGGCACCGTGACGGATCTCTGGGTCGATACCGCGGAGGCGATCATCCGTTATCTTGAAGTCAAGCTTGAAGGTTCAGGTGCGCACGTCCTGCTGCCGGTCCCATTCTGTAACATTTCCAAAGCCCGCAGACGGGTTGAGGTCGATGCCGTAAAGGCGGAGCACTTTGCCAATGTTCCGCGTACCAAGTCGCCGGACCAGGTGACCCGGCTCGAGGAAGACATGATCAGCGGCTACTACGGTGGCGGCACCCTGTATGCCACGCCGGAACGTCAGGAGCCCTGGCTGTGATCAAGCTGCACGACGAGGAAGAGGGCGGGGGAGAGCCCGTGCGCGGGCTTCCCCAGGCTCTGCCGGAGGGCGAACAGCTCCTCTGGCAAGGTCGCCCCGGAACCTTGGCCTTCGCCATTCACGCCTTTCACATCCGCTTCGTGCTGGCGTACTTCGTGCTTGCGACCGGTTGGCGCGTCGCCAATCTCGAGGCTTCCGGCGCGGGCTCGGTCGAGATGACCCGCGTTGCGATCAATTCAGGCATAGGGGCCGCAGCCGGCGTGGGCCTCTTGTTCCTGATTGCCTGGTCCATGGCGAATGCCACGGTTTATACGATCACGTCCAAGCGGATCGTCTTGCGCTACGGGGTCGCGATCAGGAAGTACGTCAATCTGCCGTTTGACCAGATCACCTCGGCCGACATGCGCCGCTATGGCGCGGGCAAGGGTGACCTTGTCCTCTCCTTAGCCGCTACCGGCGGACTTGGCTACCTGAAGCTCTGGCCGCATGTACGGCCGCTCCGCATGAACCGGCCTCAACCGATGCTCCGGGCCCTGAATAGCGCTGACACGGTTGCCCGCCTCTTGGCTGGCGCGATTACGGCACATGCGCCGAACCGCATTACTCTGGGTCAGCCTTTACCGTCCGCCCGCGCACCTGCCGCGGCTGCTGGCCTAGCTGCCCACGCAACCTGAGGACATCGACCGGTGACCGACGCCCCATCATATAATCCTGCCCACACCCATGAGCTGCATCCGCCCCGCGCGATGTTGATGGCACTCGGAGCGCTGGTCCTGCTCGCACTGATCGGCGTCGGCTTCACCCGGCTTGGAGGTTTTAGCCATACGACTGACTGGCGCTCCCTGTCGGTCGAGGCGCTGCCTATCATTGTCGAAGACGGCGCCGATGGCAGCGTGATCGTCCGAGATCCGCTCAGCGGCGCGCTGATGCGCGAATGGGGGCCGGATACCGGAGGCTTCGTTCGCACCGCGATGCGCTCGCTGGCGCTTGAGCGCCGCCAGCTCGCCATCGGCTCGGCCCCAGCCTTCGTCCTGCACCGCACCGGCAATGAGAGACTTATCCTCGAAGATCCGGAAACCGGAAAGTGGGTGAGCCTTGATGCCTTCGGCGCTGACAACGCCGCTGAGTTCGCCAAGCTCCTCAAACCTCTGGAGGCCGCACCATGAGGCGCCGACGTTTCACCGTGCCCTGCACGATCCGTGTCGAGCATACCTACGAGTCGCTCGAAGCACATGTCGAGCTGGACGGCGATATCGAGCCGGGCATCGGCGACAAGGTGCTCGTGCACGGCGCGCCGGTAAGCGTTCCCTTCGGCCGCAGTCTCGTGCTGCGACGGGAGGCGACCGTAACACGCGCCAATATTTTCGAGAAGGCGCTGGTGCGTCTCCAGTCAATGTTTGAGCTCACCGAGCTTTACGAAGTGAGCTTTACCGATGGGAGGGTCTGAAACATGACTATGGCCGTGATGACGGAAGAAGAGATGCGCGTGCTTCAGGCGCCGCCGGCGTTTGATACGAACCGTCTGGCAATGCAGGAGACGATGCTGAGCCCACGCTTTTACACCACTGATTTTGCCGAGATCGACAAGATCGATGTCTCCGGCGTGCGTGAAGAGTGGGACACACTAATTGCCGAAATGGAATCAGACCCAAACCGAAACCACTTCAAGCGTACCGACGAGTTCGACAATGTCCTTGGCAAGCTGTCACCTGAATTGCGCGCTGAGTTCGTCGATTTTCTCGTCAGCTCACTGACGTCAGAATTCTCGGGATGCGTACTATACCGTGAAATTACGCGGCAGGTTGAGAACCCGGATATGAAAGCCCTGTTCCGACTCATGGCGCGAGATGAGGCCCGTCATGCCGGCTTCATCAATTTCGTCCTCAAGGATTTTGGCATCGGCGTTGATCTGGGCTTCCTGACGCGCAAGAAAAAGTACACCTTCTTCAAGCCTAAATACATATTCTACTCCGTCTATCTTTCCGAGAAGATCGGTTATGCGCGTTACATCACGATCTTCCGCCAGCTTGAGAAACATCCCGAGTTTCGCTTCCATCCGATCTTCAAATGGTTCGAGCAGTGGTGTAACGATGAGTTCCGCCACGGCGAAGCGTTCGCGATGATCCTGCGGGCTAATCCGCACCTGCTCGAAGGCGGCAACAAGTACTGGATACGTTTCTTCCTGCTCGCGGTCTATGCGACCATGTATGTGCGTGACCATCGCCGCCCGGCTTTCCATGCCGCGCTGGGGGTTGACCCGACCGATTACGACTATGAAGTCTTCCGGGTCACCAATGAGATCGCGCGCCAGGTCTATCCGCTGGAACTCGATATCAATGCCCCTGCCTTCCGCGCAGGCCTCGAGCGTATCCGTCAAACGACGGACAGGATGGAGACAATCACCGGCAAGGACCCTGTCTCCTGGCTGCGCAGGAAGGCCTGCGTCCTCCGGAACGGGCTCACATTCCTGAGTCTTTACTTCCTGCCGGTACGCAAGAATGAGCTCCCGGCTAAGGTCCGGCTCCAGCCGGCCTGGTAGGGAAGGGGACAGGACGCTCGCATGGCCGACTACGCGCCCCCGATAGCTTTTGCGGCGCTCGCCTGGTGGCTGAGCACCGGGGCGATTTTCTGGCTCATAAGCCGGCCGCGGTCGACGCATCGCTGGACGGCACTTGGCGCCACCGCCCTCCTTGCGGCGGCCACGTTCATGCTGATTCAGCTGCGCAGCGACACCAGCGTCACCGGCGCTTATGCGGGCTTTGCGGCGGGCCTCGCACTCTGGGCCTGGCATGAGGTCATGTTCCTGACGGGCATGATAACAGGGCCGTCGCGTGTCCCCTGTCCGGACGGTCTTGCCGGGTTTGCCCGCTTTCGCGCCGGCCTTGCCGCTGTGCTCCATCATGAGCTCGCGATTGTGGCGCATGCCGGGATCATCGTCTGGCTGAGCTGGAACGCCGCGAACCAGTTCGCGATGTGGACCTTCCTGATCCTCTGGGGCATGCGTATCAGCGCGAAGCTCGTCGTCTTTACTGGCGCGCCGAACCTCGTCGACCATTTTATGCCGGGCCATCTTGATTATATGAAAACATATTTCTCGCGGCGCGCGCCGGCCGGTGTTTTCGCCGCGGCGCTGGTCAGCATCACCACTGTGTCTTTGCTCCTGGTGATTACGGCTTTTGGCCATCCTGCCGGCAGCCACGCCTCGGCGGGCTTCCTGCTGCTGACCGCACTCGCCATCCTCGCCGTCATCGAGCACTGGGTGCTCATCCTGCCAGTACGCGACCCATCACTCTGGGGCTGGGCGATAAAGCCTGCTTCCACAAACACGTCAAAACCAAAATCGAACACGGATTGGAGGGCCTGACCCATGAACTTCGAAGCTTACTTCGAGACCGAGCTGACAAAACTCAAGGAGGAAGGTAACTACCGCGTCTTCGCCGATATCGAGCGAGAACAAGGCGCCTTTCCGAGGGCTCTATTTCACGGGCCGGACGGCCAGAAGCCAGTCAAGGTCTGGTGCTCCAACGACTATCTCGGTATGGGCCAGCATCCCAAAGTGCTGGCAGCGATGCATGAAGTGCTGGACGCCTGCGGAGCCGGGGCGGGCGGTACGCGCAATATTTCGGGCACCAACCACCATCACGTCCTGCTCGAGCAGGAACTCGCCAGCCTCCACAGCAAGGAAGCCGCGCTGCTCTTCACGTCCGGCTATGTCTCCAACTGGGCAGGCCTGGGCACGCTCGGCGCCAGGATCCCGGGCCTGATCATCCTGTCGGACGCGCTTAACCACGCATCGATGATCGAAGGCATCCGCCACTCCCGCGCCAAATGCGTCGTCTTCCGTCATAACGACCCGCGCGATCTGCGCGAGAAGATCGCCGCGCTTGATCCGGCCGCCCCAAAACTGATTGCCTTCGAAAGCGTCTATTCGATGGATGGCGACATCGCCCCGATCAAGGAGTTCTGCGACATCGCTGACGAGTTCGGTGCGATGACCTATCTCGACGAAGTCCACGCAGTCGGCCTTTACGGCGATCATGGGGGCGGCATCGCCGAGCGCGAAGGCCTCATGGACCGCCTGACAGTCATCGAAGGCACGCTGGGCAAGGCCTTTGGCGTTGTCGGCGGCTATATCGCGGGGTCGAGGGCGCTGGTTGATTTCGTTCGTAGCTTTGCCTCGGGCTTTATCTTCACTACCGCCCTGCCGCCGCATATCGCCGCCGGCGCGCGCGCCTCGATCCAGCACCTCAAGCAGAGCAATTGGGAGCGGATGCGTCAGCGCGATCGCGTTGAAAAAGTCCGTGTACGGCTTCGTCAGATTGGCATACCGACGCTCGAGAACCCGAGCCACATTGTGCCGGTCATGGTCGGCGATCCGGTCAAGTGCAAGATGATCTCGGACTGGCTCATGGAGCGCAACGGCATCTACGTGCAGCCGATTAACTACCCGACGGTTCCGAAGGGCACAGAGCGCCTACGCATAACGCCGTCGCCTGTCCACACCGACGAGGACATCGATGACCTGGTGAACGCCCTGTCAGAACTCTGGTCACACTGCGCGCTGGCGAGAGCGGTGGCCTAAGCCTTTCTTTCCCTCGCCCGCATGCGGGTGAGGGGTTAAGAGGGTTATCGGTCGAACAGCTTCGACACACTCTCTTCGTTGGCGATTCGGCGGATAGCTTCGCCAAGCAGTGGCGACATAGGCAGCACGCGGATCTTCTTGGACTTCAGCGCATCGGCTGAAGGCTGGATCGTGTCTGTCATCACCAGTTCGTCGAGTACCGATTTTTCGATACGCTGCACAGCGTTCCCGGAAAGAACACCGTGCGTGACATAGGCCGAAACGGACACGGCGCCCTGTTCCTTCAGGGCTGCCGCCGCGTTTGCGAGCGTACCGCCGCTGTCGCAGATATCGTCCAGCATGATACAGCGCGCACCGCTCACTTCGCCGATGATGTTCATCACTTCGGATTTGCCCGCTTCCGGCCGCCGCTTGTCGACAATCGCCAGGTCGGCATTCAGCTTGTTGGCCAGCGCCCGGGCGCGCACCACGCCGCCGACATCGGGCGAGACCATCACGATCTTGTCCTTGCCGAAGCGCTCCTTGATGTCGTCGATCATCACCGGCCCGCCGAACAGGTTGTCGGTCGGAATATCGAAGAAGCCCTGGATCTGCCCGGCATGCAGATCTACTGTCAGCACGCGGTCGGCGCCCGAGGCCGAAATGAGGTTCGCGACCAGCTTGGCCGAGATCGGCGTGCGGCCGTCAGTCTTCCGGTCCTGCCGGGCATAGCCGAAATAGGGGATCACTGCCGTGATGCGCCGGGCCGAGGCGCGCCGGAGCGCATCCATCGTGATCAGCAGCTGCATCAGGTTGTCATTAGCCGGGTAGGATGTCGACTGGATCACAAAGACATCCTCGCCGCGCACGTTCTCGTCGATGCGCACGAAGATTTCCTGGTCTGCGAAGGTTTTCACCTCCGACCGGGTCAGCCGCATGTCGAGATAATCGGCGATCGCTTCAGACAGGGGCCGGTTTGCGTTGCAGGAAATAAGTTTCATGACGCGTCTCGACCCTTTGCTGCCCGGCTCGCGACGCTTTTGTAACAGGCAGTCCCGAGTCGCAAGCCACGTAAAACCGGATTCACTCTGTAATGACGATGACTGAGGCATTGCGGCCGTAGTCGGCCTCGCCCCGCAGGCTGCGGCGACGGTTTGAGAAGTAGATTTCGTCTAACGCGCAGGTGTCGAGGCCTAGGTTTTCAATGCTGCCAAGCCCCGCGCCGGTCAGTTGGCGCTGGCAGAAGCCCGGCAGATCAAAGTGCAGCCGATCGCCCTTGCCGGGAATGAACAGGTCTTCGCTAGCCGGGTGTGCCGCCAGGAACGCGTCCCGGAACTCGGGGCCCACCTCATAGCTCGCCTGCTGGATCGTAGGGCCGATGGCCCCCCGGATCCGGGCACGGTCCGCCCCCAGTGCCTCCATGCCCTCCACCGTGCGCAAGAGAACGCCGGCCAGCGCGCCTTTCCATCCGGCATGCGCGGCGCCGATGATCCCTTTGTCTGGGTCCAAAAAAAGCACTGGAGTGCAGTCCGCCGACAGGATGCAGAGCCCCAGCCCCGGACGGTCCGTCACCATCGCGTCCGCCGGCGGCCGCTCGCTCCAGGGTGCGGTCACCCGCACCACATCCGCCGAGTGTACCTGGTAACAGGACAGAAGCCGCCGCGCCCCGATGGCGCCGGAAATCCGCGCGCGGTTCTCGGCAATATTTTTCGGACAATCTCCGGACCCTTCGCCTGCGTTGAGGCTGCTATAGATGCCTCCTGACGGCCCTTCGGCCCGGCCGCCCGCAGGAAGGCTGTGATCGTCTCCGCCAGAAACCCCGCCCTGGCGCCCGAAGAAACCATGGGAAACCCCGAAAACTGCGGTCATCGAAGGGGCGGTGACAAAGGGTGGATGCATGCAGGTCTTGCTGGCCGCGTGCGGTGCCTGCGTCAAGTGTTTCGCGCCTGCGAATAAGGCTGGTGCATCGCCATGGTCAAAGCGCCCCGTCTCTGCTACGGGGCGGCCCATCGCACCCGAAAACAGCCCGTTCTCCTCCCGAACACCGCCCGCCGGAAAGCCCGATCTATGACGACCCCGATAGAAAAGATGCGCAACATCGCCATCATCGCCCACGTTGACCACGGCAAGACGACGCTCGTGGACGAGCTGCTCAAACAGTCGGGCACTTTCCGCGCCAACGAAAAAACGGCCGAGAGGATGATGGACTCCAACGACCTGGAGAAAGAGCGGGGTATTACGATCCTTGCCAAGACAACGTCGGTCGAATGGAACGGTTACCGTATCAATATCGTCGATACGCCTGGCCACGCCGACTTTGGCGGCGAAGTGGAGCGCATCCTTGACATGGTGGACGGAGCCATCGTGCTCGTGGACTCTTCCGAAGGACCCATGCCGCAAACTAAGTTTGTGGTCTCCAAGGCCCTGAAATGCGGCCTGCGTCCGATTGTGGCTGTCAACAAGATCGACAAGCCGGAGCGCCGCCCGGACGAAGTGGTTAATGAGTGTTTTGACCTTTTCGCAAACCTCGATGCGACGGACGAACAGCTCGATTTCCCGATCCTCTATGGCTCGGCCAAGAATGGCTGGATGTCAAAACAGTACGAGGCGCCTGCCGCCAATATGGACGAGCTCTTCCAGCTGGTCGTGGATCATGTTCCGGTTCCGCGCATCGAGGAGGGGCCGTTTCGCTTTCTCGCCACGACGATCTCCGCTGATCCGTTTCTCGGCCGCATCCTGACGGGCCGTATCCTCTCAGGCGCCGTCAGGCCGAACCAGTCGATCAAGGTTCTGTCGCGTGATGGCCAGCTCGTGGAGCAAGGACGGGTCTCAAAAGTGCTCGCCTTCCGGGGGCTTGAGCGCGTGCCGGTCGAAGAAGGCCAGGCGGGCGACATCGTCTCCCTTGCAGGTATGACCAAGGCCAACGTCGCCGACACTTTCTGCGATCCGTCTGTCACCACACCGCTTGCTGCCCGCCCGATCGACCCGCCGACCATCTCGATGACCTTCCGCGTAAATGATTCCCCGCTCGCAGGAACAGAAGGCACGAAGGTCACGTCTCGAATGATATGGGATCGTCTCCAGAAGGAAGCCGAAGGAAATGTCGCGCTGAAAGTCGAGCGTGCCACCGATGCAGAGGCCTTCACCGTTTCCGGCCGGGGCGAGTTGCAGCTTGCCGTCCTGATCGAAACCATGCGCCGCGAAGGTTTTGAGCTGGGCGTGGCCCGCCCGCAGGTGGTCATGCAGACGAGTCTTGCTGGTGAGAAGCTCGAGCCCGTCGAGGAAGTGATCATCGACGTCGATGACGAGCATTCAGGCATCGTGGTGCAGAAAATGGCCGAGCGCAAAGCCGAGATGCTCGACATGCGCCCTTCGGGCGTGGGCCGCACGCGCCTCGTTTTCCATGCCCCGACGCGCGGCCTGATCGGCTACCAGGGAGAACTTTTGTCCGACACACGCGGCACAGCAATCATGAATCGTATCTTTCATGAGTACGCGCCCTACAAGGGCAAGATACAGGGCCGCCATACTGGCGTTCTGATTGCTATGGAGCAGGGCGAGGCCGTTGCCTTCGCGCTGTGGAACCTGGAAGACCGGGGGCCGATGATGATCCATCCGGGAACAAAGGTTTATGGCGGCATGATCGTCGGCGAACATAACCGGGATAACGATCTGGAAGTGAACGTGCTTAAGGGCAAGAAGCTGACCAACATGCGCGCTTCAGGTTCGGATGAAGCCGTGCGCCTCACCACCCCGCTGCAGATGACCCTTGAGAAATCGCTTGCTTATATCGCCGATGACGAGCTGGTCGAAGTCACGCCGAAATCAATCCGCTTGCGGAAAATACATCTCGATCCGAATGTTCGTAAGCGCCACTCGAAAGCCAGTGCGGATGCGTGATCCGGTAATGCCTTGATACCGGGCACTGCGCCTGAAAAACTTGTTTTATAGACCGGATACCGGGGCCCGGCTGGCGCTGTATCTCATCAGCAATCTTCGTTTGGTACCGGCCGCCGCCTGTGCAATTACGCGGACCTGAGAACAGAGTGGCGCCAATGCCGAGCTATCCCTTCTACCAGGTTGACGCCTTCGCGACCCGCGCCTTCGAGGGAAATCAGGCCTGCGTTATCCCGATGGATGACTTTCTGCCGGATGAGACACTGCTCGCCATTGCTGCTGAGAATAATGTTTCTGAGACAGCCTATCTCGTGCCCGCCGGTCCCGGTCTCTGGAAGTTGCGCTGGTTCACGCCGGCCGTCGAGGTGCCTCTTTGCGGTCACGCGACCCTTGCCGCCGCGCATGTTCTGGTTACCCATGGCGGCTTTACGGGCGGGACAATCGCCTTCGACACGGTGAAATCCGGGCGCCTCTTCGTAAAGCGTCTCGCCGATGGGCGGCTCGAGATGGATTTACCTTCCGCCCGGATCCAGTCTGTTCCGGTTTCGGATGAAATTGTCGCCGCCCTTGGCGCGAGGCCTGTCGAAGCCTGGAGCGGCATGTTCTGCGCGGCGCGCTTTTCTACGCCGCAGGAAGTATGCGCGCTTTTGCCCGACCATCATCTGCTGAAATCGCTTGGTGCCGAAGGCGCAGGCTGGGGCCTTGGCAATTTCGGCTGTTTCGCGCTGGGCGGCGACGAGGTGGACGCTACCTCCCGCTTCTTCGCTCCCGGTTCCGGAATCGATGAGGATCCGGCGACGGGAAGCTGGCACACGATGCTCGCCCGTATCCTCACCGAACGTTTCGGCAAGTCGCAAGCCCGCTGCTTCCAGGCGTATCCCGGCCGCGGCGCTACCATCGAGGTGCGTCTTGAGGGAGATCGCTGCAAGCTTGCCGGCGCGGCCGTCACGGTTATTGAAGGTCGCTTCACGCTTTAGGCGGGCACTTCCTTCCCGGCCCAGTCAAAGCACTTGCCGGCGTCCTCTGCTCTCAGACGGTCAATCACCCCGAGAAGGTACTCGGCCGATTGCTGGGGCGTAAACAGCTTCTCCCCCGGAACGCCGCCTTGAAACGTCTTCGAGAGACGCGTATCGACCGTCCCCGGATGAAGAGCTACGCAGATGCTTCCCGGTGCACGCCGGGCCTGCTCAATCGCAAAGTTGCGGATCAGCATGTTGAGTGCGGCCTTCGAGGCGCGGTAGGAATGCCAGCCGCCCAGCCGGTTGTCGGAAATCGAGCCAACCCGGGCCGATAGCGCTGCGAAGACACTCCGCTCGGATTTTGGCATCAGGGGCAGCATGTGTTTGGCGATCAGGGCGGGGGCGATGGTGTTAGCGGCGAAGACGCGCCCGAATGCGTCCGGGCTGAGGCTGCGATAAGTTTTTTCCGGTTGGAGGCCTGGACCGTCTGAGAGCAGCCCGCTGGCTACAAGGCACAACGTCACTGGCCCTGCCGTACCGATTTCGTCGGCCAGCGCTGCCAGCTGTGCCTCGTCGGTGAACTCTGCGCGCCGATTGTCAGCGCCCGTGATCATGGTTCCGGAGCGGGAAATGGCAAATACACGAGCATACTTGCAAGAGGCCGTGACGGCTTCTGACAATGCGCGGCCAATCCCGCCCGAACTTCCATAAATCACAGCAATCATCTCAGGGTGTAGCTATGTCAACTGCGTAAACGGGAAAGGGATAGAGCGGCGTGTGACAGACCTCGTGCCCACATCCTGTTTGAGCTGCGCAACGAGGCGTTCGACCTGCTGGTCGTGAGACGCGCGTCCGATGCCATCGGCCGGGAGCAGCTGGAGAGGCTATATCGCCGGCCCGCCGACAGCCGGGCGCGTTTCGCCATCGATGTCAGGCGCCCGCCGCGGGGCCGTCTCTAGCGTGGGGCAAGTACGCTGAAGGAAGCTGGCAGGCGGCTAGACCGAAATCTGCCTGCTGCATGGCACCATGCTCGGCGAGAGCGGGAACATGACCGCCGGTCGTGACAGAACCGAGGCCCGCCGTTCCTCCGGTTACATGTGCGAGACGTATCATCGTCTGCACCATTGCTCGGCGCGCAAATGCACACTGACGCTTGGAGGCAAGTCTGCCAGAAAGCTTCGATACCGGGATTAAAGATCATCAAGGTCCTGTGCGTCAGCTATCGGACACTGCACGGCGGATCGGCTCCGGCAGACCTTGTATCACATCCTGCATCTCGCCCTCCGAAACATGCCGATGAAGGATACGGATGACGGCCCGAGCAACATCGGCGGCATTGAGGCGGGGGTCCTTGTCGAACGAATCGGCTATGGGCGTGAGAAACGCCGCGAGCGAGCGGTCGCCCCCACCGCAGCGGCTCGGCGACCATCCGTCATAAAAAATACCTTTCACCATCAGTGGGAGCTGGGCGGCAAGGTGAGCGCCTTCAGTGACCGTAATCCGGTCCCGGAGCGCGTGTAGCGTGCTGCGCAGCGCCCGGTAGGCACGCTGGCGATCCTCCCACTCCATTTCCGCCATGATCTCTTTCAACCAAGTATTGGTCAGATGCAGGGTCTCGTCAAACTGGCGCAGTCCGGTATTGCTCATCTTAGGGTCTCCTTCGACCTGAAAAGGCAGACTAGGCAAACAGAACCACCTGGGATTGACCGCCATCAAGGCGTCTTCCGTCTGCTGAACGCAGATTGGCAGCATGGTCACGAATAGCGACATGGCTGGTGTAGTCGAGGCGATCGTCGACCTGCTTGCCTTCGATGACACCTATTGCGTCCTCGTGCGCGCTCGCGGCAATGGTGCTCGCACCCTGCGCTTTTCTTGCAAAGAGATGATTAACCTTGTCGAGTGTGGTGGGGTCCAGCCGGAGTTGCCCGCATTCGGAGACGACCTGCCTGCCCTGATCGAGGAAGCGCTTTGCGCCGGACGCATGCAGACACTCGGCGACCTTCGTGCGTTGGCGCCAATTGCCTGCCTCGACCTTCTGGACGTTGAGGGAACCGGACCAAAATGCGCCTGCGTATTCTGGCGGGTACCGGGCATTTCGACACCGGAGGGGCTGCACCGCGCTGTCCTGGACCACCGCGTGCGCGCTTTTTCAGGTTTCACCGAGAAAACGGAAGCATGGCTTGCGGAGGTCTTCGTGAAGGCTGCGTCTCCACGCTCCGATCGCTGGGCGATCTTATGGGTCCTTGCACAAGCTGGCAGCCTTCGCAGGCACATTGCGGCAATACCGGCAATCAGAAGGGCGCAGGTCGCCAGGAGCTTCCGGAGGGGCTGGGGTATTTTGGGCGATCCCGACATCGTCATCGAGACTAAGGATACGAAGGGCGCTCTGGACCGCTTCCTCGACTGGTCGCATTCAACCAGGATCGCCGCGAAGGGTGACACCAAGGACGGCTATCCTCGACACGGACTACAGGTCGATGTGCGCATCGCGCAACCCGAAAGCTGGGGAGCCACGCTGCAATGTTTCATGGGATCGGAAACCCAGTTCATTGCCCTGCATATCACAGCAAAGCGCATGGGCCTGAAGCTCAACGAGTATGGTGTCTGGAAGGGCGATGAGCGTATCGCCGGGGCGACCGAGGTCGGCGTCTGCGCCGCGCTTCGCCTGACATTGAACCCAACCGAGTTCAGGGCAAACCGCGGCGAGAGTGAACTTGCCGCGAATGGTAAACTGCCAAGCCTCATGACCCGCAAGGCTCTGCGCGGCGATCTACACGGCATGGTATCGTCTCCCGACCAAATTCCTGGCCTTCTCCAGGCGGCTGATGAAGCGGTGTCTGATTATGTCGGCAAAGGCTCATGGGTCTTTGAGGGAGCCTGCAGCAGGATAGCCATTGCCAGAAAAGCGAAGACACGTGGCGGCCCAAGCTGCTTGCGTTTGGTCGAAGCGGAAGTCGGCACCGCAGGTGCTTTCGCTCTTTCTCCGGACATTGCAGCGCATTGCAACCTCGTTATCGCTGCGGTGCGCAATGGGTTTGATCTGATAAGGGCGGGACAGACAGAGCGCCGAGCCGATTTCGAACGCCTTGACCTTGCCACCCCCCAATCGCGACGTGGCTGGCTTCGGCCGGGCGACATTGTCAGCAAGAAAACGGTCGGGGAGCTGACGGCCCGGCTGAAGACCGCGCCGACCCCGGCAATGGAAACGGAGACCGCAGATGCAGGTTGAACCAGAAATCACCTACAAGCGGTTCGAGCCGTCCGAGCGGATCCAGGCCCGCGTCGAAAAGGAGCTTCGCCAGCTGGAAGCCCACCATCCGCGCATCACTGCCTGCAAGGTGATCGTGGAGGGTGGGGCGAGGCGTCGCCGCACAGGCGACCTCGCAGAGGTGACGCTGCATGTGGTCATGCCGGGTGCGCGCGAGATCGCCGTCTCCAATCGCCAGGACGATGCCGGTGCCCACAGCGATGTCATGGTCGCCATTCGCGATGCCTTTGCCGCCGCCGAGCGCCAGCTGCGCGCTCTGAAGCCCGATCCGCGCACCGAGGCTTCGACGCAGAGGCGCCTTGCGGGTACGGTTGCTCGCTTTATTGCGGGCGAGCCGGTCGGCTTCATCACCGCAGAGGATGGTACGGAATACTATCTCCATGCCCGCGAGGTCACCGGGGCGAAGTTCGAGACCCTGACCGTCGGAGAAGCAGTGACCTTCCGCCCGGATGAGGGGGAGAAGGGGCCGATGGCCCGCGCGGTCCACAGGAGAGGCCATTAGCGGAGAGACACATGGGGTAGGGCGACTGCGACATTGCTCAGGATTCGGATCTCGCCTTTCGGATTGCAAAGCTGGCCCGGGAGTATGCATCCGAAAGCCATGTTGCCATCGGGGACGACGAGAAGGTTATTGATGACATGGGAGACAATCCCATGCCCTGCGAGGACGGTTTCATGGATGACGATACAAGCCAGGAGACAGACCCCATTGCGATGGAGCTGCGCGCCTTGGTCGATGGCCTGAATGTCTATGCCCAGTCAGATCTGCTGGCTTTGATCGGGCTCCGGCGTGACGGATGGCGCCGCACGATTGGCACGTGGTCAGGCGTGATGCCGGTGAGATTTCAGGTCTTCATGTAACGCGTTACCTCAAAGAAACACCGCTTACTGTCGATTGCCCGAACGATCTATCGCGCCCTGACAGGGTAGTTAAACGGGAGGTCTACAGGGTTAAGAATAAAGACAAATCAATACAGAATGACGCGACATAGGCCGAATGTGGTGCCGCTTAGGTGACTTGAACACCTGACCCCCGCATTACGAATGCGGTGCTCTACCAGCTGAGCTAAAGCGGCTTTTTTCGAAGCCCGCATATACTGGCAGGGCAAGAGCGGCGCAAGGCCAGTTTTCCGTCGCCTCAGTCTTCGTCCGGGGCGTAGTCAAGAGGTTGGGTGAGCGGTCCTTGAGGGGCCTTGGGAGCCGAGAGTGGGCCTTCTTCGGCCAGCGGCAGGGCCAATACCCGGCCAGCTTCGAGTTCGCGGCCATAGGATTCATAGCGCGGATGCACAAGATCGCCGACATCGCCGAACGCATAGACCAGGCGGCTCCAGCTGCCGCGCTCGAAATCGAAGGCGTTGCCCTTGGGGTCGATGTCTGACCAGTCCGCCTCGCGGGAGGCGGAAGCCGCCATCCTGCCCCAGCGCTGGGCTTCTACCGGGTCGCCATAGCCTTTCAGCGCCCGCTCCATCAGCAGGCAAAGGCGAGCGGTCGGGTTCTCCTCGACGAGGAGGGCGAGCGTGCGGATTGCACCGACCCAGTCGGCTGCATCCATAGCGATCTCGGCCTTGAGGATACGGCTCTCGCGGTGGCCGGGATTGGCATCGGCGAGCGCTTTCAGTCGCACACTGATGTTTTGACGGGTATCCTGTGGAATGAGGCGGCGGGACAGCTGGGCCAGTGCCGGATGCGGACGGGCCTTCCAGCCAAGTTCGAGAACGCCTTGCGCCGCTTTGGTCTTGCCATCTGTCATCAGGAAACGAGCGCCGTGATAGGCGGCCGGCGGGAAATCGGGCGCTGAGCGGATTGCGTCGGCGAGTGCCCTCTGGGCGGCCTGCCTCTCTGTATGCGGAAGGCTCACGGCCTTGGCGGTGTACAACACGGCGCGGCGGCGCTTGGCATTCAAAGGTGCGATCAGCGCACGTTTCTCTCCCATCGCGAGGGTCTCGATAGCCGTCTCCCAATCGCCCTTGGAGACCTGCAGCTCGAACAGGGAGTTGAACGGCCAGTCGGCATCCGACTTCAGGGCAAGCGCTTCGCGCGCCCGGCTTTCGGCTGTCAGCTGGTCGCCGCGCTCGGAGGCCGCGGCGGCAGAGCCGCGAAGGCCGGCGAGTTGGCCGCCGGGGAGGCGGGTTAGCAGGCCCCACGCCCGTTCTGCACCGGCCCAGTCATCGTTCGCTTCGGCAGCGCGCGCTTCGAGGAGCAGTTTCAGGCGCTCGTCCTCGGCATGGCGCATGGCGCGGCGGGCCAGCTTGAGCGCGGCCTTGGCATCGCCGCCTTCGGCGGCGAGCAGGCCTTCGGCTAGGGCGGCGTTCGCCTTGCGCGTCCGGACCAGGCGGCGGGCCTTGGAAATTCGGCCCGGCAACACCAGCAGACCTGTGGCGAGCCACCAGAGGAGCGCCATCAGGGCGCCAAGCAAGGCAATCAAAACGGCGGCCACGCCGGAGCGTATGGCAACGATTTCCTGGCCCACAGGGAAGGTCACTTCACCTGGCAGGCTGAAGGCCCACCAGGATAGAGCGGCTCCAGCCATTACGAGAAGAATGACGAAGAAGAACAGGAAAAAGCGGCTCATGGCCCGGTGTCCCTCCCTTCGGCGAACCCGTCAGCGAGGCTAAGGCGGACATCCTCCAGCGCCTCTTCGAGTGTGATGCGCCGCTTCGCACGCCCGGTCCAGTCTTCTGCGGCGCGCGCGCCAGGAGCGTCGAGCGGGGCGAGGGCGTCGAGGCAGGCTGCGAGATCTCCATTCGCGAGGGCGGCGGAGGCAGCATCGAGCGCCTTGGTCGTGGCCGTGTGCTTGCCATTTGCGGGGCGGACGCTGACCGCGTCACCGAACGCCTTGTCGACCCATGACAGTTTGCCGGAGGTTTGCGGTGTGGTAGCGGCGAGTACAGCCGTGCGCACCGCCGGGAACTCAGACTGTAGCTTTGTAAGGGCTGTGACGCCGGATACGTAGGGTGCAAGCCGCTTAACATTGTCATTATCCGGCACGGCCTTGCGCAAGGCTCGGTAGTCAGCTTCGAAGCCGGTGCCCCGGCGAACAGCGGCTTCGATAGAGGAAAGTGCGAGCGCAGCGTTGGCGCGTTCGCCGCTGGATCTGACAGCGGCGCGGGTTTCCTGGAAGGCGGTTTTATTAGCTTCCTCGAGGCTTTCAAGGCGGGTGGTCAGGGCAGTAACGTCCGTAGACGGAAGTCCCGAAAGAGCAGACGGTACGCGCTTTTCTATTGCATCGATCCGGGCAGTCAGGGCGGCGATGGCCTCTGGGTCACCCCCGGCGGTGACCGCGGCATCGAGACGGCGGGAGGCCGCATCAAGTTCGCTGATCAGGCCGGCGAGTTCGGCTGAGGCTGCGGCGGGTTTGGAGAGTTTCTCATCGATCGCGGCCTGCACGGCGGCGACCTGATCGAGACGCTGTTCGAGCCGCTTCTGGGCTTTGTTTTCCAGTCGCAGAATGTCGGCGCCATAGATGCCGGCCACCGCGCCGATCAGTGCGGCGGCGATGCCTGTGGTCGCAAGCGCAATCCAGCCGGGCCGGCCCGAACGCAACGAGGCCGCGTCCGGCTGGGTCGGAGCTGGCTCGAATTGGGCGTCAATCGGTGCACCCGTCCGGTCCAGATCGCTGAAAGGGTCGTTGCTCATGTTTCTTGTATGGGCCGCTTCAGGTTTCAAAAGAGTTTGGCACAGCGGCGATTTAAGGGCAAAGCGCGCGGGCCGCTGCGGCGAGGGCGTCCATCAGACTTTGTTCGTTGGGCCTTTCGGCAATCCAGATGCCAAGACCGGCTGCCTCTTTCAACGGGTCGGCTGCCGCGGCGGAGATGGCAACGAGAGCGGCTTGCGACAGGTTCGGATGAAGCGCCGCTAGGGCGGCGGCAGCCTTGGTGGAGTGGAGGAGTATGATTAACGGCGCACCCGACGCTAGGGCAGCAGCAGCTTCCGGGGCTAGCGAGCTGGCGGGTTCGGTCCGGTAGGGTGAGGTGAAGCGCGCATCGAGTCCGCCGGCCTTAAGCGCGGCGACGAGGTCGCCGGCGGCGGCTTCGTTGGCGATGTGGAGAAGGGGGCCGTCAGGATGCGCGGCGAGGATCAGGCGGGCGAGGTCTTCGGCATTTCCGTCGCCTTCGATCACGGGGTAGAACCCCGCCTTTCGGGCGGCTTCAGCGGTTGAAGGGCCCACGCACCAGGCGGTGAGGCCGGCGGCGCCAATTGGCCGGACGCCATTGGCGCTGGTGAAGACGATGTGGCGGATGCCGACAAGCGCGTCCGGGTCAAGGCCGGTTTCGACAATGCCGAGCATCGGCGAGAGGAAGGTCGTGTAGCCGAAGCGCGCGAGCTGATCCGCCGTGTCACGGGCGCCGGGCAGCGTCCGCGTCACGATGACGGAAAGGCTCACCGCTCATCCCCGAAGACAGGCAGGTTGCCTTTGGCCGACTCGAGGATCTCGGACGCGACATTCTGGCCAAGCGCGGCGAGCTGGGCCATCGAGGCGCCCTTGCGGGCCGTGCCGGCGGCGCGCCAGCGCTGGTCGCCACGCACGCTGAGCACTTCGCCGGTGAGGCGCCAGTCGTCGCCTTCATCCGAAAGGTGCGCGGCGATCGGGGTACGGCAGCTGCCGTCGAGCATGGTGAGAAAGGCGCGCTCGGCGGTCGCGGCGGCTTCGCTGACAGCGACATTTAGTTTGGCGAGCGCGGCGCGCAGCTCCTCATCGGCATCGTCGCGGGCGACAACGCCGATGATCCCCTGCGCGGCGGCGGGCAGCATGTCGGTCAGCGGGATGGGAGTGGCCATATGGTCATAACCAAGGCGGCGCAGGCCAGCCATGGCCAGGAAGGTGGCATCGGCCTGGCCTTCTTCAAGCTTTCGCATGCGGGTCTGGACGTTGCCGCGGAAAGTAACGACTTCAAGGTCCGGGCGCAGGGCGAGGGCCTGGGCTTCGCGTCGCAGCGAGGCCGTACCGAGACGGGCGCCCTTGGGCAGGTCGCGCAGCGACGTGGCGGCCTTCGAGACGAACCCGTCGCGCGGATCTTCGCGTTCCGGGAAGGCGACGAAGACCTGGCCGGGCGGCAGAAGGGACGGGACGTCCTTCAGGCTGTGCACCGCGATGTCGATCTGGCCGCGGGTGAGCGAGTCATCGAGTTCACGGGTGAACAGGCCCTTGCCGCCGGAATTGATCAGGCGCTCGGTCGTCAGCTTGTCACCGGTCGTCGTGAAGGTGACGATCTCGGCTTCGACGGCGCCGCCGGAAGCCTCCTTAAGGCTGGCGGCAATCTGATGGGCCTGCGCGAGGGCGAGCGGCGAGCCCCGTGTACCAAGGCGGATCGATCGGGGCGAAGCGGCGGAGCGGCGTTCAGTCATGGCGTTGCTTAGCCGGGGATTGCGGAATTGCCAACTCGCAGCCGGTTGACGCAGGCGAAGGGCAGCGTTACGGAAATTTATCGTTAAACGGAAAGTCCCTTTGGAGGAGACCCTCACATGCTCCGTTCTGCCGTTTCGGCGCTTGCCATCGGCCTTGCTCTGGCCGCCTGCGCACCGAACCCGACAACTGCCGCGCTTAATAAGCAGGCCGCTGCCGACTCCGTCGAACAAACCAGTGCCCGGCTGAACGCCTGGTTCGATGCCAAGTATGAAGAGCAGCTGCAGTTCAGCCCGGTGCAGATGACCTTCCTCGGCCGAAAGGACAAATACGATCAGATCGACTGCTTTACCTTTGCCTGCGCTGATGAACAGCTGGCCTGGATGAAGGCAGCAACGGATGAGCTCAAAGCTTCATTCGACTATGCTTCTCTGACGCCGACCGATCAGGATTCCTACGATCTCTGGGTTTACCAGTATGAGCGCGCTGCAGCGGGTGTTGCTTACCGGAACAATGGTTTCGTGTTTGACCAGATGAACGGTCCGCAGAGCTTCGCACCAACCTTCCTGATGCAGTTCCATGCCATTTCGGAAGAAGCCGATGCCCGCGCCCTGATTGCGCGCTATACGGCAACAGCCGAAGGCCTTCGGGATGCACTCGCGATCGCCAAGGAAAATGCGGCGAAAGGCGTTCACGCGCCGAAGTTTGCCTATGAAGGCGTGATCGACCAGTCCAAGAAAGTCATCACGGGTGCTCCGTTTACGGCGGGTCCGGACTCAATGATCTTTGCTGACTTCAAGGCAGATGTCAGGGCGCTCGTTGACGCAGGCAAGACGACGCCGGAAGTGGCGGCGACACTGATTTCGGAAGCCGAGGCTGCGCTGCAAGGCGATTTCTTGGCCGTTTATAACGAGATCATAGCGTTCGCGACCGCGGATATGGTGAACGCGCCGGATCCGGCTGGCCCTCAAGGCGCCAACCTGCAGCCCAATGGCGAGGCCTATTACAACTTCATGCTGGCGAGCCAGACGACGACCAGCTTGACGGCAGACGAGATACACAATCTCGGCTTACAGGAAGTTGCCCGCATCCAGGCCGAGATGGAGGCCATCAAAACCGAAGTTGGTTTCAGCGGCACGCTTGGAGAATTCTTTACGAGCATCCGCGACGACAAGGACAACGAGCAGCACTATTATCCGGATACGGATGAGGGCCGCGAAGCCTATATCGCTGACGCAACAGCTGCGATCAACAACATCAAGACCAAGCTGCCCGACTATTTCGGGATCCTGCCAAAGGCCGACCTCGTGGTAAAGCGGGTCGAGGCGTTCCGTGAGCAGCCTGGTGCCGCGCAGCATTATTTTCCAGGAACGCCGGACGGTTCGCGTCCCGGCATTTATTACGCTCACCTCTCGGACATGAAGTCCATGCCGAAGGGCGAACTGGAAGTAATCGCCTATCATGAAGGCCTTCCCGGTCATCATATGCAGATCTCGATCGCGCAGGAGCTGACCAGCGTGCCGAAATTCCGCACGCAGGCAGGCTTCACGGCTTATTCGGAGGGCTGGGGCCTCTATTCGGAGAAACTCGCCTCCGAAATGCCCGGTACATTCGAAGATCCGTATTCGGACTTTGGTCGCCTCGGCTCGGAAATCTGGCGTGCGATCCGCCTCGTGGTCGATACGGGCCTGCATTCCAAAGGCTGGACCGAGGAGCAGGCGGTTCAATACTTCCTGGCCAACTCCGCCATCACCGAGGCGCAGGCCCGCTCCGAAGTGCAGCGCTATATCGTGATGCCGGGTCAGGCGACGGCCTACAAGATCGGCATGATCCGTATCCAGCAACTACGCGCGAAAGCCGAAGCCGAGCTGGGCGAAAAGTTCGACATTCGCGCCTTCCATGACACCGTGCTCGGCGGCGGCGCCCTGCCGCTCGACGTGCTGAGCCGCAAGGTCGACCAGTGGATCCTCGGCGTGAAGGCCGAAGCGGCTGCGCCTGCCGAGTAAGACGGGCGTTTTCCGGAATTGAGCCCTTCCCGGAAGCGGGGAGGGCTTTCTCTTTTCCGGCGGCAAAGCGCCTCTCCCGGCGTGACCCCTTGCCTGTAGGGCTGGGGCACATAGGCTGGCGCGCAACGAGGAGCCCTGCCATGCACCTGAAATTCCCGCCTGAGATCGATGCGTTCCGCGCCGACGTGCGCCGCTGGTTCGAGGCGGAATTCCCTAAGGATATCATCGCCAAGTATAAGGCCGGACAGCCCCTCACGACGGCGGAGGTTCGCCGCTCGGAGATGGCGCTCGGCGAAAAGGGATGGCTGGCGACCGCCTGGCCGGTCGAGCATGGCGGCCCGGGCTGGGGGCTCGAAGAGCAGTATGTGTTCGACGAGGAGCTGGAGCGTGCGGGCGTGCCGACCGTGACGCCGATGGGGGTGATCTATGTTGGCCCGGTGATCTACACATTCGGGTCACAGCTGCAGAAGGCGCAATGGTTGCCGGGTATCCGGGACGGCTCTGTCGGCTGGGCACAGGGATATTCCGAGCCGGGTGCGGGATCGGATCTTGCCAGCCTGCAATTCTCGGCCGAGCTGAAAGACGGGCGGTACATTCTCAACGGCCACAAGATCTGGACCTCGGCGGCCCAGCACGCCGACTGGATCTTTCTGCTCGCCCGCACAAGCCAGCGGCAAAAGAAGCAGGAGGGTATCAGCTTCATCTGCTGCCCCCTGGATGCACCGGGCGTGACGGTCAAGCCGATCATCTCGATCGACGGGGCGCATGCGCTGAACGAAGTGCTGTTTGACAATGTTGAGGTGCCGGAAGCCTACCGGATAGGGGAGGAAGGCAAGGGCTGGAGTTATTCGCAATACCTGCTCGGCTTCGAGCGCACCTCCTATGCGCGCATTGGCGGCAAGCGCGCGATGCTGCGACATGTGCGGGCGCTCGCGTCGGCGGTGCCGGAGGGCGGCAACGAGCGGCTGATCAATGATGCGGGCTTTGCGGGGCGCCTGACCGGTGCGGAAATTGCGGTGGACGGGCTAGAGATGACGGTTTTCCGGGTTCTATCGGCTCAAGTTTCGGGCGGCTCGGTGGGTGACGCGTCCTCGACGGTCAAGATCCTCGCGACAGAGACCCATCAGCTGATCACGGAATTATTGCTCGACGCGGCCGGGCCGTTCGCAGGACATAGCGCACCCTCGGCCGGGTCTGGTCCACGCGACGTGGCGAGCTATTTTGGCGGCCGCGCGCAGTCGATCTATGGCGGCACCAACGAAATCCAGAAGAACATTATCGCCCGCAAGGTCCTGGGACTATAGAGCATGAAACTTTTCGGAATGCCGACAGTGCCGCTGGTGCTGACCCTGGCGGGGGTTCTGCCCTTTGCGGCCGGCGCAGGCGTGATCCTGGCGGCGGCGGATCAGCCAATCCTCAAGGCGCAGGCCGGGCTGGTGCTGCTCGTTTACGGCGCGGTGATCCTGTCTTTCCTGGGCGGGCTTCGCTGGGGCGCCGAGATAACATTGCACGCGGACGCGCCTCGGGCAGGCGTGCTCGGTCTGTCTGTACTCGGTTCGCTGGCGGGCTGGGCTCTGGTGCTTTGGGCCTTTTTCGGCGGCGCTGGCTGGCAGGTTTTTGCTGCCGGGGCAGGGTTGCACCTGCTGCACGGCTTATGGGATGTCGGCGCCAGCGGCTTGCCGGGCTGGATGCAGCGACTGCGCCTGATCGCTGCGGCTTGCGCCGTTGCCGCGCTGGGTGCAGGCTCGGCGGCTTACTTCGTCCGATAAGTTCGGAAAGTGATCGCGGCGGATGCGAAGCTGAGCCCGGCGAGTGTAAGCGAGGCAAAGGCATTCCAGCCGGCCATCGAAAGTCCCATGAAATAAAACGGCGCGGCATTGCAGAGCGGGATGGAAATCGGCTCATCCAGGCTGCCCATCTCGAGCGGGTTCACCCCCCCGGCCGAGCAGCCGGAAGGGGGTGGGAAAATCTTCCACTCGACGCCCGCATGATAGACTGCGACCACGACGCCGGTGACGAAGACGAGGCCGATCAGTACGTTCAGTGCGACCAGGAAGCGCCGCTTTGGCACCAAGCGCCAGATGGCAAGGCCTGTCAGCGTCATGGCGATCAGGGCCCAGTAAACCTCGCGCTGGCGAAGGCAGAGCGGGCAGGGAGCAAAATTGCCAAACCGCTCGAACCCGTGTGCCGCCGCCAGCATCAGCGCGGAGGCGGCCAGCGCCAAGACGGGCCAGCGCCAGCCGGAGAGGAGCGTCGTCAATAGAGCCATCCCGCGCATACTCGGTAAGGTGAGAGGATATGCAATGCGGCGCAGCGTCACGAGCGGCCGGACCGTGACGCCTAGAGGCGATTGACAGGCCGCACCCGCCTGCGGCAGGAACCGAAGCGGCGTAGCTCAGGGCCCCTGTGGTGAAATGGTAGACGCGGCGGATTCAAAATCCGCTTCCGAAAGGAGTGCTGGTTCAAGTCCGGCCAGGGGCACCAAGGGTCGGTTTCGGAACGTCCAAGACGGTCTGGGTCTCAATAAGATAGTGAAATAAATCAGGAGATTACCGGCCCGGCAAACCCTGGACTGTCCAAGGCCGCTCGCTGGCACTCTGAGCATCTGTCGGTTTCTGTTGGCATGATCTCTGCTCAGGCCAACAAGCTGCCAATTTTTGGACCGACACGGTAATGTCCGAGCGGTCCTGTAACGCGGATACAACATTCAAGCTGCGGGTGGTCCACGGCGGCCGGGCGCTGCATGCTGGCCCTGCCTGTCCAGCGCAAGGGGCGTCTCATTATCAATACCCTTGTTCGGGCCCTGCAAGGCCCTCAAACGGTCCCGTCAGGGGATAGTCCGCCTCCGGAATATAGCGCGAGGCGCCGGACGCGCGGGACCGGCTGGAATAGAGGTGGAAATGGGTGGCCTGCCAGGAAGGGCTGGAATACCTTTGGTGGCGCTCTGTCCAGGCGCGGGCATCCTCCAGCTGCGTACCATGGCAATAAGCGAGGGTAATGTGCGGTAGGTAGCTTTGCCGTTCGAGCGCGATGCCGAGGCGGCGTGCGGCGCGGGCGCATGAGGCGGCCAGACCGGTCAGTTCGCCGGTCTCGCGGATACGTGCCCAGACGGCGGACGGCTCGCGCCGGCCGAACCAGCCGGTGCCCTCGACCGCGATGTCAAAGGCGGGCGGCACGATCCGGCCGAGCAGATCGTCGAGGTCGCGGGCAGTTTCGCGCGAGAGTTCCCCAAAAAAGCAGAGCGTGATGTGGAAGTTCTCCGCCGGTCGCCAGCTCGCGCCGGGCAGGTCCCTCTGCAGGTAGAGCAGTGACTGGGCGACTTCCGGAGGGACGGGCAGAGCGGTAAACAGTCGAAGCATGGCACTGCTTTCTGAGCATGCGCCCGGTCAAAAGAAAACCCGGCCTGAGCCCAGCTTCAAAGCCTTAGGACAAAGTTTTTGAGTTATCGGGCCAGATGTTCCAGTCTTCCGAAATGCTCGGCCAGCAGGTAATAGAAGGTCACGCGTGGCTTCTGGCCCCCCTCGGCCTTCATTAAATCGCAGACGGCAGCAATGCCGGCGTCGATTTCTTTCTGGTTGAGCGCGAGACCGAGTTTGCCGCGGCACCATTTCTCCCGGATCCTGGCCAGTTCGCGGTCATCGGAGCAGGCAACGACAGCGCTGTCCTTGCTGCGCAGGGCAATGCCCAGATGCCCCACGATCCTCTCGGCGGCTGCCTGGTTGTATCCTTTGGCGTACATTCTGATGTTTTCAGCATATGCCGAGGCGTCAGCCATAGTCATCCCCTCAGATCGCGGCTCAGCCTGCTTCTTGTGGTTGTAATAAAATCAACCTGCAATTTGCGTCTCAGCCTTTGAAAGTCAACAGCGACAAGCCGCTCTCCGGATCTGGCATCTGTCGCGGCTCAATCGCTGCTCGGCACGCTCGTGCAGGCATCAGAACACGATAAAGCTGAAGTTTGGCCGCTATGGATCAACCGGGAAAATCATTCAGGTGATTGGCGAAAGCCTTGTTCAGGCTGCTACGCCGGGGAGGCCGAATGATAGCTGGTTTCCCGCCGGATTCGGTTGCGTGCACGCCAGACTGGCCCCATATATCGTCCAGGTGGCGCCCGATGGGCGTCTTCAATCATGGAAAGGGTTCAACAACCGATGAATGACTTCAACCGGACTTTCGGAGGGATCGACGCACGGTCTGCCGACACCTCCGTCAATGTGGGCCTGCGCACCTTTATGCTCGGGGTCTACCAGAAGCTCGCTCTCGGCATCGCGCTGGCGGGCGTCCTGGCTTTCCTCGTCGGCTCCAACATGGTGCCGGCGCTGACAGAGCTCGTCTTGTTCTCGCCGCTGCGCCTGGTCATCCAGTTCGCTCCGATCGTCCTGATCCTTGGTTCGGCCTTCCTTATGAAGCGCCCCTCGCCGCTGGCCACCGGCATCGTCTACTGGACCATTGTGTCCCTGCTCGGCCTCAGCCTGTCGATCTGGGTCTACCTTTCGCTGGCCGGAACAGGGGTTGAAACCCGTGCAGGCCGCGGCCTGTCGCCGACACTTTATACAATGGCGAAAGCCTTCCTTCTGACCTCATCGGCCTTCGGCGCCCTGAGCCTGTTCGGCTATATGACCAAGACGAATCTGAAGCCGGTCGGCGTGTTCGCCGTATTTGCGCTTTGGGGCATCGTTGGTGTCAGCCTGCTGAGCCTGCTTTTTCCCCCGTCCGGCTTCCTCGAGGTCGCCATCATGGTCGGTGTGCTGGCCGTCTCGGGCATCCTGATTGCCTTCGATACGCAAAACCTGAAGGAAGGCTACTTCCAGAATGAAGGCGACACCCGCTCGCTTGCGGTGATGACGAACTTCGGCGCGCTCAGCTTCTTCATTTCCTTCTACAACATCTTCACGGTTCTGATGTCGATGTTGTCCAGTAACGACTGATACGCGGTCTCTGACAGTCTGCATAACCCGCCCCGCGAGCCTGTCTCGCGGGGCGTTTACTTTTGGGCCGCATTGCACGCGGGCCCGGCCTCGGCTAGGGCCTCCGGCGAACCTGTTCCCAGGCCCAAACCGAGGAGATTCCCATGGCCCGCAAGAAGATTGCCCTGATCGGCTCCGGCATGATCGGCGGTACGCTCGCCCACATCTGCGCCCGCGAAGAGCTTGGCGATGTTATCCTGTTTGATATCGCGGACGGGCTGCCGCAGGGTAAAGGCCTTGATATCGCAGAATCGACCCCGGTCTATAACGCCTCGGTCAGCCTGAGGGGCGTCAATGATTATGCCGGTATTGCCGGTGCGGACGTCTGCATCGTCACGGCGGGCGTCCCGCGCAAGCCGGGCATGAGCCGCGATGACCTGCTCGGCATCAACCTGAAGGTCATGAAGGCCGTCGGAGACGGCATCAGGATGCATGCCCCGAACGCATTCGTGATCTGCATAACCAACCCCCTCGACGCAATGGTCTGGGCGCTGCGCGAATTCTCCGGTCTGGAGCATGCGAAAGTCGTTGGCATGGCGGGTGTCCTCGATTCCTCGCGCTTCGCCTGGTTCCTTTCGGAAAAGACGGGTGTGTCGGTGGCTGACATTCACGCCTGGACGCTGGGCGGACACGGCGACGATATGGTGCCAATGGTACGCCACTCGACCGTTGGTGGTCTGCCGCTGACCGAGCTGGTGAAGCAGGGCTGGATGACGCAAGCTGATCTGGACGCTGTCGTCGAGCGCACCCGCAAGGGGGGCGGCGAGATCGTGAACCTCCTGAAGACCGGCTCCGCCTATTACGCGCCGGCCGAGAGCGCGGTTGTTATGGCGAAGTCCTACCTCAGCGATCAGAAGCGCGTTCTCCCGGTGGCCGCCTATTGCCGCGGCGAGTTTGGCGTGAAGGACATGTATGTCGGCGTACCGACGCTGATCGGAGCGGGCGGCGCCGAGCGCATCGTGGAATTCGACCTGAACGCTGAGGAGAGGGCGATGTTCGAGAAGTCGGTCGCTTCTGTGCAGGGCCTGATCGAAGCCTGCAAAGCTATCGATACGTCGCTCGCCTAGCCCTTTGCGGCCCGAATTGCGCAGTGATCCTGTTATCGAAACCGAGCGGCTTGTCCTGCGTCCTCCGCAGGCGCAGGATTTTGCCGGCTTCTGCGAACTGATGGCCGATGAGGCGTCGTCGCGCTTCATCGGCGGGGTTCAGCCGCCAGAAGCCGTTTGGCGCACGATGTGCCTGATCTCGGGCGCGTGGACGATCCGCGGGTTTTCGATGTTCTCGGTGATCGAGAAGGCAACCGGGCGCTGGATCGGGCGGCTGGGTCCGTGGCAGCCGGAGGGCTGGCCGGGAACCGAAGTGGGCTGGGGCCTTCTGCCCTCAGCGCAAGCAAAGGGCTATGCGATCGAAGGCACCCGAGCGGCCATGGACTATGCTGTGGATACCCTGGGCTGGAGGCAGGTCATTCATTGTATCGACGCGGCGAATACACCGTCGATCAAGCTGGCAGAGCGGCTTGGCTCAAGCTTCCTGCGCAGGGCGGCAGCGCCACCACCCTTCAAGGATGTTATATGGGATGTATACGGACAGACGGCAGACGCCTGGCGTGCCCGGCGATAAGTGTCCGCCCCGGCGCCTGTCATCGTCTTCAGACCTCAGCATTTCGATTATCCCCGTTGCGGAGGGACATGTCGGTCTCGGTTTGATCGAGCCAGGCGAGGGCGTAATGACTGGCGATGTATCTGCCTGCGTTGTGGCTGATGCGGCCCGCGCTGTGATGCTTGTTATCGGCGTCATCATCGGTGAGGGGCTCGATCGGAGGCAAATGGCCAGTCCAACGAAAGATGGGGCAAGCGCTTTTCTCTGTGTTGCTGCCGATAAGGGCTGGGATCAGCGCGCAGGCCAAAGGTCTGGCGGAGCGGACACAACAGCGAGCCGGTTCGCTGAAGCTGAATCGGGGGCCTCGTTCACGCCGCCCTGCCGGGGCGGCATGCGAACTTGACCGCTCATTCTGATCACGAAATCCCGCGCGACCGCCTGTTGCGGATACGCCTGGCTCTGGATGGGGCGTATGAGGCGCTGCGTCTTGCCCGGCGTGAAGCGGAAGGTGCGAACGCCGACCCGGCGCGGCTGAGGTGGGTGGCGCTGGGGAGTATCAGCACACTGCAGGGGATGCTGGTTGCTGCACTGTCGGGCTATGAAACGGCATCGCTTGACGCCGTGATCAATCCGGCCCAGCCAGACCGGATCGCTCCGGTCGCTTTACTGCTGCGCCGGGCGCGGTCAGGCGAGTATCTGAATCCGCCAGAACGCGTTGAGCTATCGGGCAGCCGCCAGCGCGCGATCGAACGCGTGATTGATCTGCGCAATTCAGCGGTACATGCGCTGGCCTTTGATCTGCCTGAGACGTTGGTCGCGGACCTGCGCACAGTGCTTGAGCTTATCGAGCAACTCGCCTTTGAGGCCCCTGCGTTTGACCCTGCCTCTGTCCGCGTGTTTACGGCGCTCTTTGCGGATGAGGTCGCAGGTCTGCGCCGTGTGCTCGCAAACCTCGACGCGCTTTAACGTCAAAGTGACAGGTCGCATGCAAGTCTCGCCGGATGCGCCGCCTCACGACCCTGCTAGCCTGCCTCTTTCTTGTGCCGCTGATGGCCGCCGCGCCCGACACGTTCACGCGTGCCGATCTTGAGGCGCTGGAGGCCGAGCGGCGCGCCGCCATGGCTCAGCTCGCCGTGCTGGAGAGCCAAGGCCAGTTGGCTGTGACGGATCTGCGCACGCTCGATGAGACGCTGTTGGCGGCGTCCATGGAAGCACGCCGCCGCGAGGAGCAGGCGAGCCGCGCGGAACTGGAACTCGCCAGGTTGGAGGCGCGGCGAACACAGGCGCGCCGTGAGCTGCTGAAGAGCGAGACCGCGCTGGAGGATTTGCTGGCCGCATTAGCTGCCGCGAACCGACGAAAGCCGCCATCATTGGTCGTGAGCCCGGATAACGCCGGTATCGCAATCCGCCGCGCCATCCTGATGCAGGCAACCTACCCGCAACTGTCCGAGAGGGCGGGGGCCATCTCGAAAGAGATTGCCGAACTCAATACGCTGGAACTGAACATCCGCACTGAGCAGGCACGTCTTGGCGCCGCGGAAGCGACCTTGGCGCTGAAGAGGCAGGAGATCGAGCGGCTGGCAGCTTCAAAGCGCGCAGCGTATGAGGGCATGGCAGTCAGTCTCGACGGCCTGCGTGACCGCGCGGACAGGCTGGGCAGCCAAGCTGGCACGCTGCGTGAGCTTCTGGCAGCGCTGGAATCGAACGCGCCGAGCGCGCCGCGGGCAAAACCGGAGGCGCGTCCGCAACTTGCTGCGTTGCGCAGGGTGCAACCCGAGAAGTCGAAGCCTGTGTCCATGTCAGTGCCCTCTACTCAGACGATGGCAGAGCCGCTTGGAACGTCTGAGCTGGGTGGCCTGAGACAGCCTGTCTCAGGCAGTCTTTTGCAACGGTTCGGGGCTAGCCTGCCGAACGGAGGCAAGACGGAGTATGTGGTTTTCAAGACCCGGGCCGAAGCGCAGGTGACTGCGCCGGTCGGCGCGGTGGTCGAGTTTGCGCGGCCGTTCCGCACCTATGGCCAGATGCTGATTCTGCGTACAAGTGGCGGATATCGTGTTATCCTTTCCGGCATGAGCCGGATTTATGTATCAGAAGGCCAGACCGTCAGTGCCGGGGAAGCCGTCGGCCTTATGCCCGACCGGAACGATCCGGCGCCCGAACTGACATTAGAGTTAAGGCTTGGCGACAAGGTACTTGATCCGGCAAAGTGGATGTCCAGCGACGATTAGAGGGTCGCCCCTATGATGATGGAGTGGAACATGCGTTCATTGCTGACCGGAACGGCGCTTGGCGGGGTCCTGGGTGGCGTTGCCGTTGGCTTTGCCGCAATGGCCTGGCCCCAGCAGCAGACGCCAGTGCCGGAAGATCCGCGGACGCTGACCTACCAGCAGATCGAACTCTTCGCGGAAATCTTTGCCAGGGCCCAGCGTGACTACGTCGTTCCGATTGATGAAAAAGAAGCCATGTCCGCTGCCATCAATGGCATGCTGATGTCGCTCGACCCTCATTCCGGTTATCTGGACCCGGAGGATTTCCAGTCACTGCAGGTCCAGACATCCGGCGAGTATGGCGGTCTTGGCCTGGAAGTGACGATGGAAGATGGCTTCGTGAAAGTGATTTCGCCGATGGACGGGACGCCTGCGGCAGAAGCCGGGATTCAGCCCGGCGATTTTATCACGGCCATCAATAGCAAGCCGATCATCGGCCGGACCTTGAACGACGCTGTCAAGGAAATGCGGGGCGAGCGAGGGACCGAGATCGAGATCACCGTTTTGCGCGAGGGCTCCGATCCCTTCGACGTCAAGCTGGTGCGCGACGTGATCCAGCAGAAGTCCGTTACCTGGCGCCTGGAGCCCGGTGATATCGCCTATATCCGGATCGCGTCCTTCACCGAGCGCACCAATCTGCTGCTCGAGGAGGCAATTGAAGGCCTGACCAAGGGCCCTAAACCCCGGGGTATCGTGCTCGACCTGCGGAATAATGGCGGCGGCCTGCTGGATGAGGCCGTGAAGGTGACGGACCACTTCCTGTCGGGCGGCGAAGTTGTGTCCACCCAGGGGCGCCGACCGGTAGATATTGAACGCCGCAACGCCAGCAAGGGCGAAGTGTTCAAGGGCGTGCCGATGATCGTGCTGATCAATGGCGGCTCGGCGTCGGCCTCCGAAATCGTTGCCGGTGCGTTGCAAGACCGGGAGCGGGCGCTGGTTGTCGGAACGACCAGCTTCGGCAAGGGGTCGGTCCAGTCGGTCATCCCGCTCGGGGCTGACCGGGGTGCGATCCGCCTGACGACTGCGCGCTATTACACGCCGGCAGGCCGGTCGATACAGGCCCTCGGAATCGAGCCGGACGTCATGATAACTCAGGTGCGCCTCACTGAAGAGGAGATCGCCCGGATCGAGCGCTGGTCTGAAGCGGATCTGCCGCATGCCCTGGAGAATGAGTCCGGCCAATCGCGCGAGGCCATGCGTATGCCCGACGAGCAGCCGCCTGAGGGATATGAGGGCAAGGATTTCCAGTTGGAGCGGGCTCTTCAGCTGCTCAGGGAAGGGCGCGCCACGGTGGCGCAGATGGCCTCCAAGGCTGGCTAGGGCGGTAATCTTTGCAGGCCGTTGATTCTTTGCTGCGGCTTACAGCGCCGGCGTGATTTGTTTGCATCCTGTTAACCCTGCCGGGTGATCTTGCGGGACTGACTATCAGCCCTGTTTTAAGAGGTCGAGCCCATGGGTTACCGGCGCGAGTTCGAGCCCTCTCCGCTCCGCACAGGCATTGTCCATGCGGGTTTCAGCCTCGCTGTGTTTGGCGGGCTTGCGGCCTCGCTGGGCGTGGGTATCCACGTCACGGCTGACCCGGGCGCTGCAAGTCCCAGCCAGACACTTGCCCTGTTCGAGACCGGCCCCTCGCCGCAAGAGGCTGGTTTCGGCCGGCTTGGCGATGTCGAAGCGGTACCGGGCAGCGCCGATTTGCCGGCGCCTGAGGGCGACGCGCTACAGATTGCATATACCGGTCTCGAAGGCGACGGTCTTCGTATTGAAGTGACCGGTGGCCAGGGTGGCCCAACGCCTGCTGGCCTGGATTCGATCCGTATCAATGGCCGTATCGTTAAGGCAGGCGAGTCCTTGAGTGACGTGCGCCGCGGGCTGCAGACCGATGAAGCGCCTCTGCGCCTTGCCGCTGCGACGCAAACGCTGGCGCCCGCGAGGGCGAAGAGTAGCGCGCCTGCGGATCTCTATGCCCGCAGGTTCTCGAACCCTGAAGGCCGTCCGATGGTTGGCCTGGTGATCGGTGGTCTCGGCCTCAATGTCACCCAGACCCAGCTCGCGATCGACGATCTGCCGGCCGACGTGACGCTCTCTTTCGCGCTCGACTCCAGGCAGCTTGAGCACTGGATCAAGACGGCGCGCGCCGACGGCCATGAGGTGCTCATCGAAGTACCGATGGAAGCGTATGATTATGGCCGGATGAAAATGCATCCGGATACGCTGCTCGCCGGCGCCGATGCGAAAGCGAACCTTGCACGCCTAGATAGCATCCTGTCTCGCGCGACCGGCTATTTCGGTGTGGTGAACTATCAGGGCGCGAAGTTTGTCGCCGATGCTGGCGCGGCCGGGCCGGTGCTGGACCGTCTGAGCGAAAAGGGCCTCGCCTTTATCGACGATGGCAGCCTGGAGCGGACCAACCTTGCCCCGCTCGCCCGGGCCAGCAATCTTCGTTATGCGCGGGCGGCCAGACCAATCGACACGCGCCAGACACCGGCTGACATCAGCGCCGAGCTTATGGACCTTGAGGCAATCGCACTCGAAAGAGGCGCTGCATTTGGTTCGGGATATGCGTTCCCGGTCACGATCGAGGCGGCGAAAGTCTGGATCTCTCAGCTCGAGGAGAAGGGGCTGATCCTTGCGCCGGTCTCGGCCATTAACAATGTTCGTCCTTCAGAGGTGCGTACTGGCAGCAATGATCTCAGTGGTTTAGACACTGGTGGGTGACCCAGCCAAAGTTCGATTCCAGCCTGTATCGCCCGAATGTTGGTCTCGCCTTGTTTTCCAGGGCCGGGCACGTGTTCATCGGGCGGCGCATAAATGGCCGCGGTCCGTTCCAGTGGCAGATGCCGCAAGGCGGCATTGATGAAGGTGAGAGTGCGGTCAAGGGCGCACTGCGCGAGCTGGAGGAGGAAATCGGGGTTCCCGAAAAACTGGTTGAGGTGCTCGAAGAGACGCCTGACTGGTTGCATTATGAATTCCCGCCGGATCTCAAGAAGCGACTGCCCGGTCCGTATCATGGACAAAAGCAGAAATGGTTCGCCATGCGGTTCAAGGGTTCGGACAGTGATGTGCGACTCGACCGGCACACCCCGGAGTTTGACGCCTGGCGCTGGGCAAAGCTTGATGAAACACCGGAATTGATCGTGCCGTTCAAGCGTCCGGTCTATCTGGAAGTGGCCGAGCGGTTCCGGCGCTGGAGCGAGCCGGTTTTATCCGGGCGGGTGCCTCAGGGCTGACCGGGAGCAAACGCTTTCCGGCATGGTTGAGGATGTGCATGATCGGCTGCGATGCTGGAGCGAGGGTCATGACGATACCCCGCTTCTAAGCCAGCCGCCCACCGTTGAAAGGGACGCGCAGGTGCCCAGGCCGCGCATGACGGATTGCGGACCGCTCCGGTACGAACAAGTTTGTCTAAAAGGGTCTCAGCTAGCCCGGCCTGCCTGATTAAAAGGGGCGCACGGCCAGCGGGCGCCCCTTTTTGGGATGAGATAATTACCGAACTTATTCGGTGGTTGCGGTAACCGTGGCAACGCCCGACGAGCCTTGCGAAGTGGTGTAGGGTGTGACGTGGCCGGCTTCGGTGCCCCAGGTTTCGAACGTGGCGCAATTGTCGGCGCCATCGATGCTTGAGCAGACCGTCTTGGCCGCTTCATCCATCGTGTAGGCCACCGGCTCACCGCCATTGAAGCTTACGGTGCCATTATCGCTGAATACGGCGACCACCTTTTCGCCCTCTGCGGGTGCGAATTCTACGGTCGTCGTCGCGGCGAGGGCAGGTAGGGCGGCAAAGGTCAGGGCGGCTATGGCAAGGATGGTCTTCATGGTGTTTTGTCTCCCGGGAATAACTTGTCTGAAACTTCACTCTACGCGCGAGAACTGATAGCCATGGCCGCAGCGGGCGCAACTGCCTTGAACAGACAGCGTACCGCATGTTTCCATGCAGGCTTTCCGGTTTTCCGGACGCATTGCTTAATGTCAGGTCGACTGATTGCACATGTTCAGGAAGCGATTGCGCAGGTCCGCGTCTGATTTGAACACGCCGGTGAACTGGGTCGTGATCGTGGTCACATGCTTGTGGTGCACGCCGCGGGTCGACATACACTGATGCTCGGCTTCGATGAAGACAGCTGTGCCCATCGGGGCAAGGCTTTCCGTGATCGCGTCGCAGATCTGTGCCGTCATGGTCTCCTGCGTCTGAAGGCGCTTTGAGAAAATCTCGACGACGCGGGCGAGTTTCGAGATCCCGACGACCGCATGTGACGGCTTATAGGCAACGAAGGCCTTGCCGATGAAGGGCGCAATGTGGTGCTCGCAATGGCTCTCCACTTCGATATTGCGGAGCATTACGATGTCGTCATAGCCCTGCACATCTTCGAAGGTACGGCTCAGATACTGCACCGGGTCTTCGTCATAGCCCTGGAACCATTCCTTATAGGCGTTGACGACGCGTTTCGGTGTATCGAGCAGGCCCTCACGCCTTGGGTCATCGCCGGCCCAGGCGATGAGCGTGCGGACGGCTTCTTCAGCCTCTTGCTGGCTGGGGCGGCGCACAGGGTCCACACGCACGACATCTTTTTTAGGGGTCACGGCATCCATGGTAACTGATCAGTCCTTCACTGAGGGACGGGGGTCGAGCCGGAGCATAGGGGCAATTGACGCTCTTTTGCACGGACTTAACGCCCGCCCGGAGTTGATACCCTCAGGGCGATAGTAGGCTACATAGGGCCGCTACCGGTTCCTTTCCAGAGTTTTCTGAGCAGAAAGCGCTGCGCCCAATCTCAGAATTCTTGGCTTTCCCAACGGCAAGTGGTATTCGCGCCGCACGGTCTGGGTCGCGTTTACGCTCTCGGGCTGCTGCCCCTGTTGCGGCTGACGCTCCAACAGGCCATCAGGGCCCTTGGTACCTGGTGCCCGACACCCACCCCAAGATCCCCTGGCGCGAGACAGTATGACCCTAAGACTCTATGATACGATGGCGCGTGAAAAGCGCGGCTTTCAACCTCAGGACCCGAAACGGATCACGGTCTACCTGTGCGGTCCGACAGTTTATAACTATGCCCATATTGGCAATGCCCGACCTGCGATCGCATTTGATGTTCTGCGCCGCCTCCTGCTGAAGACTTATGGCGAAGGCTCAGTCGTGTTCGCGCGTAACATAACCGACATCGAGGACAAGATCATCAAGGCCTCGCTCGACAGCGGCCAGCCGATTTCTGCGATCACGAAGACATATGCCGACATCTACAATGCCGACATGCTCGCGCTGAACGTGCTGGCGCCAAGTGTTGAGCCCTGGGCGAGCAGGCATGTCCCGGAGATGATCGAAATCATCGAGAAGCTGGTGCGCAAGCAGTACGCCTATGTCGGCAAGGACGGCGTATGGTTCTCAGTGAACGCTATGTCCGACTACGGAAAACTCTCCGGGCGCAAACAGGAGGACAATGAAGCCGGTGCGCGGGTCGAGCCGGCCGAGGACAAGCGCGATGCAGCGGATTTCGCCCTTTGGAAGTTTGCCAAGCCGGGTGAACCAGAGGACGCGATCTGGGACGCTCCCTGGGGCAGGGGCCGGCCGGGCTGGCATATCGAATGCTCCGCCATGGCAGCTAAACATCTGGGCCGGACGCTCGATATCCATGCCGGGGGCATCGACCTGCAATTTCCCCATCACGAGAACGAGATCGCGCAATCGGAGTGCGCGCATGGCATGCAGATGGCACGATACTGGCTGCACAACGGCTTCCTCGACATGATAGGCCAGAAGATGTCGAAGTCTCTCGGTAATGTCGTGCTGGTGCACGACCTGCTGAAGGAATGGCCGGGAGAAGTGATCCGCTTTGCGATGCTGAGCGGGCATTACCGCGCCCCGCTCGACTGGACACCGGACCTGCTGAGCCAGGCTAAGACGACGCTCGACCGCATTTATGGCGCGCTTCGGCGCGTATGGCACGTGGAGGGCGGCAAGGCGACCTATCGCGGCGTGTACGAGGCGCTTGAAGACGATCTCAACACTCCTGAAGCGTTGGCTGCGTTGTCCGCCGTCGCCTCGGCGGCCAACACGGCGGCAGACCAGAGCGATCATGACATGATGGCGGCGACGCGGGCAGATTTGCTCGCGGCGGGCGAATTGCTTGGCCTGCTGACAAAGACGCCGAAGGAATGGGAACAGGGCGGGGACGTTGACGAGACGGCCCGCATTGATGCCCTGATCGCGGCACGCGTGGCAGCCCGTGCAGCCAAGGATTGGGCGGAGGCAGACCGGATCCGCAAGGCCCTTGCCGAAGAAGGTGTTGAAGTCATGGATGGAGCTGGAGGCAGCACATGGCGGCGGATCTGAAATGGCGGGGCCGCCTGGCGCTCATCGCTGCAGTGCTGCTTGCGGCCTGCACCGCTTTACCTGCCGGCGAAATGTTAACAGAAAACACCGGGCCGGACCATGCACGCATCTTCCTTGTTCGCCACGCGGAGAAACAGGCGGGCGAAGATCCGGTGCTAACGCCGGAGGGGGCGGTGCGCGCTGAGGCGCTTGCGGTGCGACTTCTCGGCGAAGGTGTCACCGAAATCTGGTCGACCCGCACTAATCGGACCGAGCAGACGGCCGCGCCTCTGGCCTCCGAGCTTAGCCTCAGGGTACAGACCTATGACGCCTCGACCCTGCCGGCCTTTGCCAGCTGGCTAAGGGCCTCGCCGGGTGTAAAGCTGGTCGTCGGACATTCGAACACGACGCACGCGCTCGCTGCGTTGCTCGGCGCCGAGCCGGGGCCGCCGATCGTCGAGGCGAAGGAGTTTGACAGGCTTTACGTCATCGAGCTCGGCGAGTTCGGGCCGGCGGCTTCCCGGATCGAGCGCTATGGTGTGCCGGCCATGAGGGATGGAGAATGAACCGCGCAGGTACCCGCGAGCCTGTGACCAATCTGCGGTCTCTCCTGAATTCCCTGGTTCTCAATACCGAGGGAGACAGCGTCACAGTGGGTGAGCTGCTGAAAGCGGTCGGGCGGCGAGCATATGGCCCCGTGCTTCTGGTCCTCGGCTTCATTGCTGTCAGTCCACTGACTATAATTCCCGGGTCTAACTGGGTGATGGCAACCCTTACGCTGATCTTCGCGCTTCAGATTCTCATCGGCCGACAGACACCGTGGCTGCCCAAGTCTGCGCTAGATCTGAAGTTCAAGCGCGAACATCTTGTTCAGGGCGTAAAGGCTGGCGAGAAATATGCCCATATGATCGATGCACTGGTGAAACCGCGCCTGGTTTTTCTGACCGCGCCGCCCTTCGTCCAGCTCGTGGCGTTGATCTGCATCATAGCGGCAGCCATCACTTATCCTCTCGGCCTGGTCCCGTTCGGCCCGTTATTGCCGAGCCTGACCGTGCTGCTGCTGGGCCTGGCCCTGACCGCCCGCGACGGAGCGGCCGTTATCCTTGCTGCCGTTAACTTCGGCGCGGCGATCTACATCCTGCTGCAGGGGCTCCCCAGAGTTTTGCCCACGATCCTTTCCCTTTTCCCGGTTTGACCGGCGCGCCTGTCCGAAGAGTCCTATAAGATGGGGTGATTTTAGGTGCGGCGTGTGTTTTCGATGCATGGGTCACCCCGGCGCTGCACTTAGGTGAGGCGCTGTTTGGGGTGCGGTATCCGGCGGTTAACTCGGGGCCACTTGCCCGAGCGGCGCGGCCGGGCCATCTAGAGGTCATGAGCGAGCTTTATCACAACCGCATTCTGGAACTTGCCGCGAGCATTCCGCATCTCGGGCGGCTGCCGGTTGCCGAAGGCTCAGTCTTGAAGGTTTCGCGCATCTGCGGGTCGACCGTTCACGTCGACGTCACGCTGGACGCCGCTGGAGAGCGGGTTGCGGCAATTGCTGTGGAGCCCAAAGCCTGCGCGCTGGGACAGGCGACGACATCGATCCTCGCCGAGCAGGCGGTCGGGGCGACGCTTTTTGAAATTCGCGCTGCCCGCGACGGGCTGCGGGCGATGCTAAAGGACGGCGCACCGCCGCCCGAAGGCCGTTTCTGGGAACTCCGGCATCTGGAGCCGGTCGCAGACTATCCTCCCCGACATGCGTCCACACTGCTGGCCTTCGAAGCCGCCGTGGCCGCAATAGAAGATGCGCTGGCGGCGCGGGCGGCAGTCTGACATGGCCATTCGTCGCCGCATCGCGTATGCGCTGCTGACCGTCTATAAGTCGGGGCCAAGCCAGCTGATGCAGTTGGCGGGTGCCCGCTGCCAGCATGCGCCGACCTGCAGCGAATATGGCGCCGAGTGTGTTGCCCGCCACGGCTGGTGGCCGGGAGGCTGGATGGCACTGGCGCGTTTTATCCGCTGCCGGCCTGGGGGCAGTTATGGATTTGATCCGGCCCCGGAAACGCTTGCCTGCGTTCCATCATGGCAGCCCTGGCGCTATGGCGATTGGAAGTCGGGACCCCGAGGCACTTCAGGCGGACAGGTTGAAACCACCCCGGAAGCGTGACATATCGAAATTGATGAACGCGCACCTTCTGCTTAACGGACCGACCTTGCGAACGCGTCAGGGTGCCTGAAGCGCGCTTGGCCCGGACGGGCCGTGCGCGCGCCTTCATGCACCCGTCCACATCGCGTCTCGCCCCGGCCGCCGCTCTGAAAACAGGGTGGGAATCCCGGTAAAGCCGCGCTAAGCACGCGGCGCCAGATGCCTTTTCCGGATCACCAGAATTCGCCGCCGCTGCGGCCAGTCACAGAAATGAAGACCCATGATTAACGTTACGCTTCCCGATGGTTCGATGAGGGAATTTCCCGACGGGGCCTCTCCTCTTGATGTCGCTGAGAGCATTTCCAAGTCGCTCGCCAAGAAGGCGCTCGCCGCCCGCGTCAATGGCGAACTGCGCGATCTGAAGCGCCCGCTCGAGGGCGATGCCTCGGTCGCTATCGTCACCGACAAGGATCCCGATGGGCTGGAACTGATCCGCCACGACGCGGCCCACGTGCTCGCCCAAGCGGTGCAGGCGCTCTATCCCGATACGCAGGTCACAATCGGCCCCGTGATTGATGACGGCTTCTATTATGATTTTGCCCGCGCGACGGCGTTCTCCACCGATGATTTCGACAAGATCGAAACCAAGATGCGCGAGATCGTCGATGCTGATTATCCGATCGTACGCGAGGTCTGGGAAAAGGATGCCGCCATCGCCGAGTTCAAGCGCATGGGTGAGCACTACAAGGCGCAGATCATCGATGACATCATACCCCCCGGCGAAGCGATCACGATCTACCGCCAGGGTGACTGGTTTGACCTGTGCCGGGGACCGCACCTGCCCTCGACGGGTAAGCTGCCCAAGGCATTCAAGCTTATGAAGATGGCCGGCGCCTATTGGCGCGGCGACTCGAAAAACGAGATGCTTCAGCGGATGTACGGTACGGCCTGGGCCAGCGAGAAAGACCTTAGGGAACACCTCCACCGCCTGGAGGAGGCAGAGAAGCGCGACCATCGCAAACTCGGTCGGCAGCTTGACCTGTTCCACATGCAGGAAGAAGGCAGGGGCATGGTCTTCTGGCACGAAAAGGGCCTGACGCTCTGGCGAGTGATCGAAGCCTATATGCGCCGACGCCTTGAGGCTGCAGGTTATGCCGAAGTGCGCACGCCTCAGGTGCTCGACCGAAAGTTCTGGGAACAGTCCGGGCATTGGGAGAAATATCGTGAAAACATGTTTGTCTGCGAGACAGAGGAAGAAGAAACGCTTTCCCTCAAGCCGATGAACTGTCCTGGTCATGTGCAGATTTTCAAGTTCGGCCAGAAAAGCTATCGTGACCTGCCGCTGCGTATGGCCGAGTTCGGGGCGTGCCACCGGTATGAGCCTTCCGGCGCATTGCACGGCCTGATGCGGGTGCGCGCCTTTACGCAGGACGATGCGCACATATTCTGCCGCGAAGACCAGATAGAGGACGAGACGGCAAGCTTCATCTCGCTGGCCCGCTCCATCCATGCCGATTTCGGTATGAGCACGGACCATATCGCTCTCGCAACGCGGCCCGAAAAGCGGGCCGGTTCAGATGCGTTCTGGGACAAGGCCGAGGCGCAGATGCTTTCGGCAGCGCGGGCAGCCGGCGTGGAGCCGGTTATTGCCGAGGGCGACGGCGCCTTCTACGCTCCGAAACTCGACTTCGTGATCAAGGATGCGATCGGCCGGACATGGACGTGCGGCACGATCCAGCTCGACTATGTTCTTCCAGAGCGCCTGGGCGCCGAGTACATTGCCGAGGATGGTCAGAAGCATCGTCCTGTCATGCTGCACCGCGCGATCCTTGGATCGCTGGAGCGTTTTATTGGCGTACTGATCGAGAACTATGCGGGCGCCTTCCCGATCTGGCTTGCTCCGGTTCAGGTCGTCGTCGCCGCAATCTCGGACGACGCGGCGGGCGCCTATGCAGAAGAGGCAGCGGCGCAGCTGCGCAGGGCCGGGCTGCGTGTCGAAGTCGACCGGCGCAACGAGACGATCAATTACAAGGTTCGCGAACATTCTCTGCAGAAGGTGCCTGTGATTGCGGTCGTTGGCGCGCGTGAAGCGGAGGAACGTAAGGTGGCCTTGCGCCGTCTCGGCTCGAACGGACAACAGATCCTCTCCCTGGATGAGGCGCTGGTCTCGCTGGCGGCAGAGGCGCTGCCGCCGGATCTCAAACGGGCACGCTGATACGCGGCCGTGACAAGCGCGGCGACGGGCGACTAGACTGACTGGTATGAATTACGGGCCCGTCCTTTCCGCCGCCTTTGTCCTCTGGCCCTTAATGGCGGTGCTGGGGGGGCAAGGCTTCGCGCCGCTCCTGGGGCTGACCGGACTTGCGGCGCTGTTCGTTGCGCGTCCGAAGCTGCCACCTGCGATCTTTGCCATGACGGGGTTCGCGTTCATCGCCTGGGCGGCGCTGAGCGAACTCTGGACGCCAGGTGGTTCGGCGCTGGTCTCCGGCAGCCTGCGCGAAGGCAGTTTTTCGGTCCAGGCCCGCAGTGTATCGGCAGGTTTGATCACGCTGATGGCGGCGCTGACGATCGCTGCGAGCCTCCAGGCGGCGCCCTCGCCGAAATCTTTGATGCTTATAACCTTGATGCTTGCCGTGCAGGGCGTACTGGTCCTTGCCTCTTCGGTACTCGCAGGCCCGGTACTCTCGGTCGTGTACGGTGACAGCACGCAGCGGTTGAATGAGGGCGTCCAGAATATCGCGCGCGCTGCGAATGTGCTCGCGCTGGCATTGCCTCTGTTACTGTCCGTGTTCGTGGGGCAGGGGAAGCTGGCGGGTGCGGCGCTCGCCGCGGTGCTCGTGCCGGGGCTGGCGGCGATCTATCTTGCGGCCGGAAATCATTCGGCCTTTTTCGCGATGGTCGGAGCGGGCGCGGCTATTGCGCTTGTTGCGATTTTACCTCGAACCGGCTTCCGATGGCTGTTCGGAATGCTCGCTGTGTATGTTGCGGCCGCGCCGGTCCTGATGGCGGGACTGGTCCGGGCGCTGGATCCTTTTGCCGCCACCCTGCCGCCTTCCTTCCGGTCCCGGCTCTGGTCATGGGAAACCGTCATCGGACGCCTGTCGGAAGCGCCGTTCACCGGGCATGGCCTCAACGCCACGCGGCAGTGGAAGGCGACCTTTGAAACTCGTCCCGACTGGCTGGCGCAGCTCCCTGTGCACTGGAGGGACTATCCGATCGTTCCCGGTCATCCGCATAATATGGCGCTGCAGATCTGGGCTGAGACGGGATTGACGGGTGCCTGGCTGGTGGCACTGAGCCTTGTCGCCTTGTCCCTGCATCTGCCCCGGCCGCAGGATCTGAAAGCCGAGATCCGCTTCGCCGCCGCCGGTCTTACCGGCGCGGCGACGGTGATCTTCAGCTTCGCCTACAGCCTCTGGAACGAAGGGTTCTGGTCGGCGCTTGCCCTGATGACTGCGGCCATTGTAGTATTTCACCGGACGTTGAAAGCGCGGGCGTCATGAACTCCGGCACCGTCACGGCGCTCGTCGTTTCCTATCATACGGGCCCGCGTCTTGCGGAATGCCTCTATGCGCTCAAAGGCGATCCACAGGTCACGGCAATCGTAATCGCCGACAATGGCAATCCGCCGGCCGCAGTGGCCTGGATCGATGCATTTGTGGCGGCGACGCCCAAGGCGTGCCTGCTTCGCCTGCCCAATCCCGGCTTTGGGGCAGGGGTAAACGCTGCGGCGCGGCTGGCGCAGACCGACCACGTCCTGGTGATTAACCCGGACTGCGTGATCAAACGCGGCGCACTTCGTCCGATGATCGCGGCCCTGCGCGGCGCCCCGGCGCCAGCGATTGCCGGCGGGCGTATTTTTGATATCAGGGGCCGTGAGGAACGCGGCGCGCGGCGGCGGACGCTGACACTCGCACGCGCTCTCGGACTTGGCCGCTGGACGCTCGATCATGAGCCCATGCCCGGGCGCGCTGTCTCGGTCGGCGGGATCACGGGCGCTTTCTTCGTGATGCGGACGGCAGATTTTCGCGCGCTGGACGGGTTTGACGAAGACTATTTCGTGCACGTCGAAGATGTCGACCTGTGCCGGCGTGCGATCGAGGCTGGCGGATCGGTCATTTACGTGCCGTCAGCCGGGGCGTTGCATTACGGCGCCACATCCGATGTCCCCTCTTCCTTTCTCACCCGGCACAAGGCCAGGGGGTTGGCGCGGTATTTCCGAAAGTTCGCACGCGGCCCTGTCGAGCGGCTTTTGACCGAACTGGCGATACCGTTCATTGGTCTGGCGCTCAGGCTGAGGGGCTGAAAAGCAAAACCCCGGCCAGGGGCCGGGGCTTTCCTTACGCAACACATCGCGCTTCGCGGCGAGCCGCTTACACGAAGCCTTTGAACTTGTCCTTAAAGCGCGAAACGCGGCCGCCGCGGTCCAGCTGCTTACCTTCGCCGCCGGTCCAGGCTGGGTGCACTTTCGGGTCGATGTCGAGCACCAGGCGGTCACCCGCTTTGCCGTAGGTCGATTTGGTCTGGTACTCGGTGCCGTCCGTCATCACCACTGTGATGAAGTGATAGTCGGGATGCCCTTGTTTTTTCATGGCCTGGGCCTCTTTCTGGTGTCGCAGGTGGCTGCGGGTTGACGCACCGGGGTGCGCTGGCATGTCTCAGCCTGAATTCGAAGACGGCCGTATAAGTGAAAGGCTCCGGCGCCGCAAGAGGCGTAGACAGGGATTCGGCGGCTGAACCGGGCCTGGAAAGGGAGTAAAGCTGCCAGATGGCCGATTCGGGCACCCAAATCACGCATGACCGCCGGGAGACCCTGCCAGATGGGGGCGAGGCGATGAGCCGTCCGAAGGGGCGCAGCCTGAAGCCGCTGGCGTTGCTGTGGCCTTATGTGCGGCGCCACGCGATCACGGTCTGCGTCGCGCTGGTTTTTCTGATCGCCGCTGCGGGTGTAAGCTTGGCCATCCCTATGCTGCTCGGCCGGGCCGCCGATGCCGGCAGGCAGGCTGGTGCAGATGCGGGGGCTTTACTCCAGCTGATCGACGAGGCCTTTCTTTGGGTCTTTGCAGCGGCCGTCGGCTCAGGTGCTCTCGGCGCTGTGAGGTTCTACTTTGTCTCGCGATTTGGTGAGCGCGTGGCCGCCGACCTGCGCCGCGACCTTTATGCTCACCTGCTTCGCCTCTCGCCCGCCTATCATGCGCGGATGCGCTCGGGCGAAGCGGTCTCGCGCCTGACAGCCGACGTGACCCTGATCGAGACCTTCCTTGGCTCTTCTGCCTCGTTGGCGACGCGCACGCTGATCACGACCGTCGGAGCGCTGGCGCTTATGATCGCCGTAAACTGGCAGCTCGGGTTGACATTGCTCGCGATGCTGCCGGTGGCAATCCTGCCGGTTATGGGCATCGGGCGGATTATTCGTAACATGTCGAACCGTGCCCAGTCGCGGCTGGCCGATGCGGGTGCCGAGGCGGCCGAGACGCTGGATGCCATCGAACTCGTGCAGGCCTATGGCCGCGAGGATCGCCAGCTTTCTGTGTTCACCACCGCGATTGAGGCGACATTTGGCGCTGCCATGCAGCGCGCCGGCGCCCGTGCGGTAATGATCGTGCTTGTCTCGGTGCTGCTTTTCGGCGGTTTTACCGGGGTGTTGTGGCTCGGCGCGCGGTCGGTGGCGAGCGGTGAGATGAGCTTTGGCGATCTTGCCACGATGGTGATGTACGCCGCTTATGCCGGTTCGGGCCTTGGTATGCTGGCGGAAGTCTATGGCGAGGTGATGCGTGCAGCCGGGGCGGCGGACCGCGCAGCGGAAGTTCTGTGCGAGACGCCGGAGATTGCTGCGCCTGCGCAGCCCAGGCCACTGCCGGAAAGTGGGAAGGGGGCGCTCTCCTTCGAGAATGTCACGTTCCGATATGGCGAGGATGATGCGTCCGCGCTCGATAACTTTTCGCTGGATGTGAAACCAGGCGAGTTCGTGGCGCTGGTAGGCCCCAGCGGCGCCGGCAAGACCACGGTGTTTCGTCTTGCGCTACGACTGTTTGATCCGCAAGGCGGCGCGATCCGGCTGGACGGCGTAGCAGCCGTCGAGGCTGATCCGCGTGATTGGCGCAGGCGCTTTGCATATGCCCCGCAGGAATCGGCGCTTTTCACAGGCACCGCGGCCGACAATATCCGCTTCGGCCGGGAGGAGGCCGATAATGTGATCCTCGAACAGGCCGCGAGGATGGCCGAGGCGATTGGCTTTCTAGACGAGAAGGAAGGCCTTGCCACGCCGCTCGGCCAGAAGGGACGCAGCCTCTCAGGTGGCCAGCGGCAACGCATTGCCCTGGCCCGCGCGTTGGTGCGCGATGCGCCCGTACTGCTTTTGGACGAGGCCACCTCGGCACTCGATTCGGAAAGCGAGGCCGCGGTGCGCCGAGCTATCGAAAATGCTGCAGCGGGGCGCACCACGCTTGTGATTGCGCACCGCTTGTCGACTGTGCGGCGGGCAGACCGGATCCTCGTCATGGAGCAGGGCCGCATCGTCGAGGAGGGCACACACGACACGCTGGTTGCCAAAGGCGGACTCTATGCACGCCTTGCAGAACTTCAGTTTGCGGAGCGCTAGAGAAAAGCGCGATCTGACGGAAACAGATCGCCTGCTCTGGACTTTTGATTAGTTGCAAATTCTTGCGCCCAAACGGTGCCCACTTGAGCGGAATTTGCTCTGATCCCTCAGGATTTATTCCGTCTGCGGTCAACTGCGCCGTCGAGCGAGAAGGAAAAGGCAAGCGACAGGATCAGCGGCACCCAGATCGGTAATTCACCGATACCCGGAGCACCGGCCGCCACTGCAATGTGATCGTCCACGCACCACCACAGAAGCCAGAGCCACATCGGGAGCCTCCATCGAGCCTGCGCGGCGCAGCGCGCCGGTAAGACATAGGAGGCCTCAAGCGCGGCGCAAGTCCGTTTATTCGGCCGCCTGGAGGGCGGGTTCCGCCTCTGCCTTTGTCGCTGCCATGGTGAACTGCATGACGCCGTCTTCAATCGGCAGGTCGCGCAGGTTCTTGCGGTCGGTGAAATAGCTCTGATGCAGCTTCCAGGGAGCCCTGGTGTGCTGGCGTGGGAACTGGTCCATAACCCGCTGGAAGTACCCGGATGAGAAGTCCACGAAAGGTTCAGTCTCATTCGGGAAATCGGCAAGGTAAGGCAGCGCAGACATCGCGCCCTTTTCGTCCATGAGATTTAGGAGACGGCAGACATACTCGCTCGTGAGGTCCGCCTTCAGCGTCCAGGACGCGTTGGTGTAGCCAAACGTGACCGCCAGGTTAGGCACATTAGACAGCATTACGCCTTTGTAATTTAGCAATCGGCCGGGATCGACTTCCGCCCCGTCGATGGACACTTTAACCCCGTTCATGAAAATCAGGTTCAGGCCGGTCGCCGTGACGATGATATCGGCATCCAGCGTTTTGCCAGATTTGAGCAGGATGCCGGTTTGCGTGAATCGCTCGATATGGTCTGTCTCGACGTTCGCTTTCCCAGACTTCAGAGCATTGAAAAGATCCGAGTCCGGAACAAGGCACAGTCGCTGTTCCCAGGGATTGTAGGCCGGATTGAAGTGCTTATTCACGTCGAAGTCAGGGCCAAGTTCCTCGCGCACCATGCCGATCAGGCGCTCGCGTGCCTTCTGCGGGTTCTTGCGCGTCTGGCCGAAGAAAAACTGCTGGAACATAACGTTCCGCCAACGGATGATATCATACGCCCATTTCTCAGGCAGGACCGAGCGCAGGACGTTCGCCATCTTGTCTATAGCGGGGCGCGAGACGACATAGGTCGGCGAGCGCTGCAACATGGTCACATGGCCCGCCTTGTCGGCCATTGCCGGGACCAGCGTCATCGCGGTTGCTCCGGAGCCGATCACGACCACCTTCTTGCCCGAATAGTCGATGTCTTCCGGCCAGTGCTGCGGATGCACGATCCGGCCCTTGAACGCCGCTTCGCCCGGAAAGTCCGGCTTGTAGCCCTGATCATATCGGTAATAGCCGCCGCACATGAACAAGAAGCGGGCGGTGGTCATGCTCTGCTCGCCGGTCGAATTGTTCTCGCTGGTCACGCGCCAGACCTGATCATCGCCAGACCAGTCTGCGGCGAGGATCTTTGTGTTGAACCGGATATGCTGGCGCACGCCAAATTCGTCAGCGGTCTCGTTGACGTATCTGCGGATGGACGGACCATCCGCAATGGCTTTTGCTTCAGTCCAGGGTTTGAACTCGAAACCCAGCGTATGCATGTCCGAGTCCGAGCGGATGCCGGGATAGCGGAAGAGATCCCAGGTGCCGCCGATGGCATCCCGCGCCTCGTAGATTCTGTAGCTCTTGCCGGGGCTGAGCTTCTGGAGATGAACGGCCGCGCTAATGCCTGAAAGGCCAGCTCCGATAATGAGGACGTCGATATCTGGTTTTGTCATGGCGCGGTCCATACCGCGATTTCAGGCGCTTGGCAAAAAATCCTGACGGCAGCGTCAGGATATATTGGCCTGGCGTCCGAAGGCCCCGGCAAGACGCAACTGTTCCTGCACCTGAGGCACTATCTCGGGATTGCCGGCCAGCGTCGAGCCGGTCTTCATCATGTCACCGCCGTCAATCTCCGAAACGACACCGCCCGCTTCACGAACCAGGACGATCCCCGCCGCGATATCCCATGGCTTGAGGTTACGCTCCCAGAAACCGTCGAACCGGCCAGCTGCGACCCAGGCCAGGTCAAGCGCGGCGGAACCGTAACGGCGGATTCCGGCACAGACAGGTGTCATGGCCAGCATTTCCCGGGCAAAGGTCGTGTGCGCCTCTTCGCTCTTGCCCATCCAGGGCGTGCCGGTGGCGATAACACAGTCGCCAAGCTTCTTGCGGCCGGCAACGCGCAGCTTGCGCTGTTCCAGCCAGGCGCCGCGGCCCGTTTCGGCCCAGAAGATCTCGTTCTTGGCCACATCGAAGACGACCCCGGTCAGTAGCTGGCCATCACGCTCGAGCGCAATCGAGACGGCGTAATGCGGCTGGCCGTGCAGGAAGTTCAGCGTCCCGTCCAGGGGATCAACGATGAACCGGTTTGACTTGTCGCTGCCCTCCACGATCCCGCGTTCCTCCATGACGAAGCCATAACCGGGGCGGGCCTTCGTCAGTTGGGTGTAGATCGTCTCTTCCGCCCGGTGGTCGGCGTTGGACACAAAGTCTGCCGGACCCTTGCGGGAGACCTGCAGGTTTTCGACTTCGCCGAAATCGCGTGCCAGGCTGCGCCCCGCTGCGCGGGCGGCGGCGATCATGACTGCGCCGACAGGGGAGGGTTTCGACATGAGAAATAGCTCTTGCGCGCTTCAGGGCGGGAGCGGGGGCGTAATCTCTTGTGCCCCCGGGGTCAAGGCGCTGAGCGTTAACGCGGTTCCAGTTCGTCCAGCAGCACGTTGAAGGCTCTCACGGCCGCAGCAGCCCCTTCCGGATGGTTCCAGACGCCGCTGGAGACGGCAATGAAATCCGCCCCCGCTGTGATCAGGGGCGCTGCATTCACCACCTTGATGCCGCCGATTGCAACGCAGGGAACGATCATCGCAGCCTGCCAGACTTCCAGCAGCTCCAACTCGGCCGCCACCGTGCTTTCCTTTGTGGGGGTCGGGTAGAATGCGCCAAAGGCGACATAGTCGGCGCTGTCCTCACCGGCCTGCATCGCCTTGTGATAGCTGTTCCTGGCCGTTGCGCCGACGATCGCATCCGGCCCGAGAAGCCTGCGGGCGGTCTTCACGGGCACATCATCCCAGCCGACATGCACGCCGTCGGCGCCCAGTTCCCGGGCCAGCTCCGGCGAGTCATTGATCAGCACCGCTACGCCTGCTTCCTGCGCAAGGCCGGTGATGGCGCGGCCGAGATCCCGCGTTGCCTGCAGATCAATCATACCGTCCGCCCCCTTCAGGCGCAGCTGCAGCGAGGCCACATCGCCGGCGCCGAGCGCCGCGTCGAGCGTCTTTGCGAAGTCGGCGATGTCCGGTACCTGAGGCGGCGTGATCAGGTAGAGGCGGGTGCGCGGGCGCAGCGGAGGGAGTGTGCTCATGGGCGCTGCCTCTGCGGCGCAGGAAGGCGGAAGTCAACGCTGCGCGCATGTCGGATCCTCAATAATTGAGTTCCGTCATAGAACGGACAGGTCAGTGGCAGAGGCTGCGACGTTTAAGAATTTGCTCGTCCGCGTGTTTCAGCGAGTGTCCGGCTGCGCCTGGCAAGGTTGATGAGCCTCCTTATATGGGGCGCGATCAATGCGCTGGATGCCGGCTTTCCGCCGGACTGTCCCGGCTTCTGGATGCGATCCTGGTGGCTTGGCTTCATGCTGGCTTATGCCGCGATTGTGAGCGTCACGCCCATCGCCCGGCCCCTGGCCGTGCACCTGGCGGAGTCGCCGCCGCCTGCTAACCGGCTCACCCAGACGGCTGGAACACCCGTTTTGTGCTCGCGGGGTGTTTCGCCAGCGCGGCGCCCTGGCGCATTGGCCGGGGTTCGAGCTCGCCCTTGCAGTTGGGGCACAAGCCGTCGAGCGGGCCATCCATGCATTCGTCACAGAAGGTGCACTCGAACGAACAGATGAACGCACCAGGCTCATCGGGCGGCAGGTCACGGTTGCAGCGTTCGCAATTGGGGCGCATGTCCAGCATCTGCAGTCTCCCTTGCTGCCGGACGTCTAGCGCGAGGTTCAGAAGTCGAACAGGTCGCTAAGGAAGCTTTCGCGCCTATAGCGCTTGCCCTTCTTGTAGCGCCAGTCGTCATCATCGTCACGACGGTCCTGAAAGCGACCCTCGTCGCGGTAATGCTCGGGCGGGTGCGATTGCATTTGCGGGGCGGCTGCCGGGATCACTGTTGCGGAGCGGTCTATGATCTTGTCGAGCTCACCACGGTCCAGCCAGACGCCCCGGCATTTCGGGCAATAGTCGATCTCGACACCGGAACGGTCCGCCATAATCAGGGTTTCACCATCGGCCGGACATTTCATGCTTAGCTCCCGCACACCATAAAGAAGCGCAGCCCTTACCGCTGCACCTCTTCAGATGGGTTCCGAGGCGCCGTGCGCAAGAGCCAGATGGTCTCAGCCTGCTTTGGAGGCCGCAAATATACCCTCGACGGTTTCAGTAAGTGCCCTGTCGAACTCGGCATCGCTTTGCCTGGCTGAAAGGCTTTCGGTAAGGGCACGCGAGAAGCTGGCGATGATGCCGGTATTCTCGGCGAGCTTGCGGCAGGCTTCCTCACGGCTGTAGCCGCCCGACAGGGCCACGACGCGCATCACGCGCGGATGGTCGACCAGCGGTTTGTAGAAATTGGCCTCAGACGGCAATGTCAGCTTCAGCATCACCTGCTGGCTGGCGGGCAGGGCGTCGAGGTGCACCATGATCTCGGCGCGCAGGATTGCTTCGGCCTCCGCCTTGTCGGGAATTGAGATCGTCACTTCCGGCTCGATGATCGGCATCAGACCGTGATTGAGGATCTGTTTGCCGATTTCGAACTGCTGGGCCACGACGCTGGCAATGCCGGCGGGGTTTGCGGCATCGATCACTGAGCGCATCTTGGTGCCGAAGATGCCTTTGGCAACCGCACGGGATAGCAAGGCCTCGAGGCCGGTGATCGGCTTCATCATCTGAACGCCGTCCTTTGCGGCCTCCAGGCCCTTGTCAACTTTCAGGAAGGGCACGACGCGCCGTTTGGCCCAGAGATATTCTGCGGTCGCAGTGCCGTCGATGGTGGCGTCCATGGTACGCTCGAACAGGATTGCTCCAATGACCTTCTCACCGCTGAAGGCTGGCGACTTGATGATACGCGCGCGCATCTCGTGGATCAGGTCGTACATTTCCTCTTCGCTCGACCAGGCGCCTTCTTCGATACCATACTGGCGTAACGCTTTCGGTGTCGAACCACCCGATTGGTCAAGCGCTGCAATGAAGCCCGTAGCCTGCGACATCTGCCGCGCCATGTCTGCATTGCCGAGGTTCATCGTCTTTTCCGTATCCAACATTTTCCCGACCTTATGTTAGCCCGTGAGAGAGCTGTCTGTTCATCTTTCTGCGCCCGTTCGAACGAGGCTCAAAGCACAGGAGCACCGTGACGCTTTGAAACGGGAATGGGCCCAGATAGCCGCGCCGCGTTTCAAATGTAACCGTGTCCGCGAGCGGACGTTCCTGTCTGACCTATATTCAAGCGGCATGCCGGAAAAGACAGACAACGTTGCCAAGCGGCAAACGATTTACAGCGGCGCTCGGAGAAGGCGTTGGGGGGGGGCTTCTGGCCCTGGGCAGATCAGGATTTAAGCGCTTCCACACCGGGCAGGGCCTTGCCTTCCATCCATTCCAGGAAAGCGCCACCGGCGGTCGAAACGAAGGTGAAGTCCTGAGCGGCGCCGGCATGGTTGAGAGCGGCGACCGTATCACCGCCGCCCGCAACGGCGACCAGCTTTCCGGCCTTCGCGCGGGTGCCTGCTGCCCGTGCTGCGGCCACGGTAGCCTTGTCGAACGGCTCGAGTTCGAACGCGCCGAGCGGGCCGTTCCACACGACGGTCTTAGCCACATCCATTGCGCTCGCCAGGATGGCAACCGATTGCGGGCCGGCATCGAGAATCATTTCAGCATCAGAGACGTCATCCAGGCCGCAGACGCGGCTGGGGGCGTTCGCCGTGAACTCCCGCGCCACAACCACATCACGCGGCAAAAGAATGTCACATCCGGACGCACGGGCGATCGCCTCGATCTCCTTGGCCGTGCCCATCAGCTCGCGCTCGCAGAGTGATTTGCCTACTGAGTGTCCGCGTGCGAACAGGAACGTGTTGGCCATGCCGCCGCCAATGGCAAGCGCGTCAACCTTGGTCACGAGATTCTTCAGCAGATCGATCTTCGACGATACCTTGGCGCCGCCGACAATCGCAAGCACCGGGCGCGCCGGGCTACCGAGAGCCTGCTCCAGTGCGTCGAGCTCTTCCTGCATATTGATGCCTGCATAGGCAGGCAAAAGATCTGCAAGCACGGCGGTCGTCACGTGGCGACGGTGTGCGGCAGAAAAGGCGTCGTTGACGTAGATGTCTCCCAGGGCAGCGATCTCTTTTGCGAGTTCGATGTCGCCCTTTTCCTCGCCTTTATAGAAGCGCGTATTCTCGAGAAGGATTACACCGGCAGGCTGAAGATCGGCAATCGCCTTGCGGACGTGTTCACCTTTGCAGTCTGCGACAAAGCTGACATTGGCGCCAAGAACTTGTGCAAACGCGCCCGCGACAGGTGCCAGGCTCATGCTGGCTACGCGCTCACCATTTGGCCGGCTGAAATGGGCAAGCAGGGCGACCTTTGCCCCCGCTGTGCGAAGGCTCTGCACCGTTTCAACGGCCGCCTTGAGGCGCGTATCGTCGGTCACCAGGCCATTCTCCATCGGCACGTTGAAATCAACGCGGACCAGAGCAACCTTTCCGCTCAGGTTGCCAGCCTCGGAAATGCGTTTGAAAGAGCTCATCTGTCTATCCCTCTCATTCCTCTGCTAACAGGGACTGGTGAAGCTGGGCCTGGGCGCCAGAGCCCTCGCTTCCGCCAGGGGAGGGCCGCAGGGTTTGAGCTAGATCAGCCTCGCCAGCGCGACGGCGGTGTCGCTCATGCGTGTCGAAAAGCCCCATTCGTTGTCATACCAGGTCATGATCGACACGAAGTTTCCGTCCATGACCTTCGTCTGGTCGAGATGGAAGATCGACGAACGCGCATCGTGGATGAAGTCCGATGACACGTTCGGCTGATCGGTCACGCCGAGGATGTCTTTCAGCGGGCCGTGGCCAGCCGCGGCGATGATGGCATTGTTGACCTCTTCGGCGGTCGTGTTCCTTTTGGCGATGAACTTCAGGTCAACCACCGACACGTTCGGTGTCGGCACGCGTACCGAGATGCCGTCCAGCTTTCCCTTCAGTTCAGGAAGCACTAGACCGACAGCCTTCGCGGCGCCGGTCGAGGTCGGGATCATCGACAGCGAAGCAGCGCGGGCACGGTAGAGGTCCTTGTGCATCTGATCCAGAGAAGGCTGGTCATTCGTATACGAATGGATCGTTGTCATCATGCCCTTCTCGATGCCGACAGCGGCGTGCAGAACCTGGGCGACCGGTGCGAGACAGTTGGTCGTACAAGATGCATTCGAGACGACCAAATGGTCTTTCTTGAGTTTGTCATGGTTGACGCCGTAGACAACCGTCAGGTCTGCCCCGTCGGCCGGCGCCGAGACCAGTACGCGCTTGGCGCCGGCGGCGAGGTGGGTCGAGGCTTTATCTTTCGAGGTGAAGATGCCGGTGCATTCCATCGCGATGTCGATGTCTAATTCGCGGTGCGGCAGGTCCTTCGGGTCGCGGATGGCGGTGACGAGGATGGGTTTACCATTGATGATAATCTTGTCGCCGTCGACTTTCACTTCTGCCGCGAGGCGCCCGTGTACGGAATCAAAGCGCAGCAGGTGAGCGTTGGTTTCCACCGGACCAAGATCGTTTATCGCCACCACTTCGATATCCTTGCGGCCGTGTTCGATGATCGAGCGCAGAACGAGGCGGCCAATGCGGCCAAAACCATTGATTGCAACACGAACCGCCATGCTTTTTCTCCTGTCTGGTGAGATTTCTCGGGCTCCTGCAGCCCTTTACTGGCGCCGGCCCCGCGCGTCCACCTGCAATCCGTGCGGCACCGCGCCGCGAATTCAACGTTAGGGAAGATCATCTCTGACAGGCGATCTGGCTCCTATCGTCCTGCGTGTTCGGCGGATGGACAGGCTGGCCAGGCGCCATTACTGCAGAAGGGCGGAGGCAAGAGGCATGATCAATCCAGCCGTGCAAAACGTGCAGGCGGGCCGGCCGCTGGTGGATTGGGCGCTGTTTGGCCTTTTGTCCCTGATCTGGGCCGCGGCCTATCCGATGACCCGCCTCGCCGTTGGCAAGGGGTCCGAGACCGGGCTGCCGGCCGAATGGGTGCTGCCGGGTCGCCTGATCATCGGCGCCGCCTTTCTGTGGATTGTCCTTCTGGTCTCCCGAAAACACCTGCCGCCGCTCAGCGACTGGCGGCGCTGGACCTCGATCGCCGGCATGGGGCTGATTGGCTCGGTGATCCCCTTCTTCTTCATAACCACGGCGCAAGACACGGTGAATTCGAGCCTCGCGGCGCTGTATACGGCCGCTTCGCCCGTATTCGTTGCGATAGGGGCGAATCTGCTATTTTCTGAGGAGAAGATGACGCCGCATACTGGCTTCGGTGTCGTTCTCGGCTTCATTGGCGTCGCTGTCCTGTTCGGCCCCGAAGCTATGGAAAGTCTCGGCTCGGCGAGCACGCTGGCTCAGGTTTTCCTGCTCATCGCCACGGTCTCCTTTGCGGTCTCGACGCTGATCGCTCGCGCTGCCCCGCCGATGGAGGCGATTGTCTTCGCGGCCAGCTATGCCAGCGTTTCAGCCTTGACCTCCCTTCCTCTTGCGCTGACCGTGGATCCGGCAACGGTATCGGCCGGCTGGATAAACTGGCTCGCTGTGCTGGGACTCGGCCTTGGCTCGTCCGGGCTTGCCCAGGTTGTGTATATGACGCTGATCGCACGCGCCGGGGCCACGTTCGTCTCGCTCAGTGGCTATTCCATCCCGGTGATCAGCGCGCTCCTCGGCTGGATATTCTTCCAAGAGACCCAGGATTGGAACGCGGCGCTGGCCTTCTGCCTCATCCTCGGCGGCGTCTGGCTGGCGCGACGGGGCGGTCGGGGACGGACCCTGGCCTAATGACAGGATACGGGCGCGCGGGCGACCCTGCCATCCGGATCGAAGGTGAAGGTCTCGGCCTGTAACTTCTCCCGGCGGTTCGTCTGCGGAATGGTCTTGGTATCAAAACTGAACAGGATGGTGCTGAGTTCGAAGAAGATCTGCGGCACAAGGGACAGCGCGTTCGTCCAGTAGTCGCGAAGCGCCTGCTTGCCGAACACGCCCTTTATGTCCTTGCCGATCACCTTCGCGATCCGCGGCGAGTGGAAGGTGACCTCGTCGCTGTCGTACCAGAGGGTGCGTCGGATGTCGCGCTCAGTCCAGGCGGCCAGCCAGTCGCGCGCAGCGCGCCGCCGTTGTAGCCCTTTTCCGGTGGCGATCGTCTGGGTCGCCGGCCTCATGGAACTGACCTGTGCCGGCCTGCGGGTTGCGAACTGGCGCCTGAAGCTGACCGGCCGCTGCTCGCTGCATACCTGCTCGTCTTGCTGCCAGCGAACGTCTACATGGCAATCGCCGGTATTGCGCCGGGTGACGCGGCGCTCAAGCTTGCCCCGAAGTGAACCCGCCTCGCCCTCCCGTTTGCGCTGATCGCGCTGGTCGTCTGGTGCACCGGGGAGCTGCCGCTCTGGAAGTCTCCCGATACGGGCGGCTGCCCCTCTGGCCTTAACCCTGTGCGTTGACGGCAAGCACGTCTTCGACTGTGCGCAGGCCCGGCTTCGGGGACGTCACGAGCACGGCCATGTTACCGGGCAGGTGTTTGTTGTCGAGCATCTTCTCGTGCGCGAGGGGAATGTCCGCCCAGGGGAAGACTTCCGACATGCCGGGATCGATACGGCGGTTGATGACGAGCTGGTTGGCTTCGGAGGCCTGCTTGAGGTTTGCGAAGTGCGAGCCCTGAACACGCTTCTGTCGCTGCCAAAGGAATCTGGCATCCATTGTCAGGTTAAAGCCGGTCGTCCCGGCACAGATGACCACCATGCCGCCGCGCTTGACGACAAAGACCGAGACCGGGAACGTTGATTCGCCGGGATGCTCGAAAACGATATCAACGTCCTTCTTGCCCGTGATGTCCCAGATTGCCTTGCCGAACTTGCGGGTTTCTTTCATGTAGTCTTGGAATTCGGGTCCGTTGATCTTGGGCAACTGGCCCCAACAGTTGAAGTCATTGCGATTGATGACGCCTTTTGCGCCGAGGCTGAGAACGAAGTCGCGCTTTTCATCAGAGGAGACGACGCCGATCGCATTTGCACCCGTCACCGCACAAAGCTGGACTGCGAAAGAGCCAATGCCGCCACTTGCGCCCCAGACCAGTACATTGTCCTGCGGCGCAAGAACGTGTGGGCGGTGACCAAACAGCATGCGATAGGCGGTCGCGAGTGTCAGCGTGTAGCAGGCGCTTTCTTCCCAGGTCAGGTGCTTGGGGCGCGGCATACACTGACGGGCCTGCACGCGCGTGAACTGGCCGAAAGCCCCGTCCGGCGTTTCATAGCCCCAGATTCGCTGGCTCGGCGATAGCATCGGATCGCCGCCATTGCATTCCTCGTCGTCGCCCTCGTCCTGATTGCAGTGGATGACAACCTCGTCGCCGGGCTTTACGCGGGTGACCTTCTTGCCTACCGCCCAGACGATGCCGGCCGCATCAGAGCCCGTGACGATGTAATCCTGCTTGAGTCCCCTGATGTTGTCGAACGGGGAAACCGGCTCGCCCAACGCCGCCCAGACCCCGTTATAGTTTACGCCGGCGGCCATCACGAGGACGAGCACTTCATCGGAGTCTATTTCCGGCACGGGCACCTGCTCCACTTTCATCGCCTTGGCTGGCCGGCCGTGACGCTCACGCCGCACGGTATAGGCGTGCATCATCTTGGGTACATGAAATTCGGGAGGGATCTCGCCCATGTCGTAGATATCTTTGGTGACCCGCCCTGCCGTTTTCGTGGCCATCAATTTCCTCCGTTATGATTTCTGATGATCTGGGTTGCGCTCTGCGGCGTCTTCACAGACCTGTCTGGTGCGGGCACAGTGGCAAGTGTCATGGCGCTGCGCAAGAAAAATGTTGCGGCGCACAACTCGTCCCGATTGCCTGAGGCCATGTCCAATGCCCGTTTGCTCTGTCGTCCATCTAAATGGATCATTCCTGCCGCTTGGCGAGGCCCAAATTTCGCCTTTGGACAGAGGGTTCCTGTTTGCCCACGCGGCCTATGAGGTCACGGCGGTGTATGACGGGCGTTTTGTCGACCTGGACGGCCACATCGTCCGCCTGACCCGGACGCTTGAGGGCATCGCAATTCCCAACCCGCATGACACCGCCGGTTGGGAGGCGCTGCATTCGGAACTGATCCTGCGTAATGGCCTGACCGAGGGTCTGGTCTATCTTGAAGTAACCGGCGGTGCTTACGACGCCCGTGACTTCGCAGGCCCCGAGACCTTTACGCCGACCGTTTTTGCCTATGCCGATGCCAGGCCGCTCATCGGCGCGATGGCCCGCGATGGGGTCAGGGCGGTGTTCCTTGACGATACGCGCTGGAAGCGGCGGGACATGAAAACCACCCAGCTTCTGTCGCAGGCGCTCGCCTATCGCACGGCCAGGGCGCAGGGCGCCGAGACTGCGTTTATGGTCGAAGACGGCTTCGTAACCGAAGCGGCCTCTGCCAATGCCTGGATCGTGACTAAAGCTGGTGAAATCATCACCCGCGACCTCTCCCCTGCGATCCTGCCGGGCATCACCCGGGCAGGTGTGATGGCGCTGCGAGGGAAGGGCGGTTTTACCATCACCGAGCGCGCCTTCACGCCGGATGAAGCGTCAGGCGCCGCCGAAGTTTTCACGACCTCGGCCGGCGCGATGGTTGCCCCGGTGACCCATCTGGACGGCCGCGCCATCGGCAATGGCATGCCAGGTCCGGTCACGCGGCGCATCCAGCGTTGTTACTATGAAGCGATGGGCGCCGACCTTTCGGCTGCCGCGCCTTGGGCGCTTGAGCGCACCTGAAGCAGGGCCCGGGCTTTCAGGGTCAGGATCAGGCTTGCCAATGTCAGAGTGATTGCATTTGCAAGGATGACCGGCAGCGCATTTTCGAGCAGGCCGTAAACCAGCCAGGCTGCCACGCCGATAGTGAAGAGGGCGTACATCGCCAGCGAGATGCCCTCGGTCCGCCCTGTGCGCAGCACCAGCCAGGCTTGCGGGACGAAGGAGAGCGTCGTCAGGAACGCGGCGACAAAGCCGAAAATGTCTGTCACTGGCATTGCTCCCCGGCCGCTCAGGGTGAGCCTTAATCGCATTCGGCGCAGCCGTCACCGCGGATCGCGGTCGATAATTTCGCCCTCGATAACAACGCCTTCGGTGCCCGGCGCGCCTCGGCCGGAACGCCGCGTACCGGTCTCGGCGGTCGCCAGCTGGGCGCTCAGGGCGTTGGCAAGCAGCGCTCCGCCAGCCGACATGACGATGACCGCCAGGTCTGGCAAGCCGAGTTGGCGGGCCAGCGCCGTATCCCGGAACAGGGCCAGCACCCCCAGCGTAACCACAAAAAGGCCCGTCAACAGGCCGAACCGGACGGCAAGGCCCATCGTCAGCGAGGAAGAATTCGACCTGATCTCGACGCCTAAGGCCTTGCCGATGCGACGCCGTTCGAACAGGCTGACCGCAAGCATCGCTGCTGCCAGCGCCGCAATCGACAGCCAGCCACGCTCGAGAATTGCCATCAGTACCGCCCCTGCCGGAAAGGCAAGCAGCGAGCCGAGGCGAAGCGACACGGCCGTCTTCAGGGTGGCAACAGGATCGGGTGGTGGGCTGGGCACTTGTCGGGATCCGCCAATGATCAATTTCGTCAGTGGGGATGTCGTGGTTTGTCATCGGCATTCAAGCTGCGAGTGACAGGATTTACGGGCCTTGCCACGCGCAGGGGCCTCGGCCATGCTGCGCCGCAGCAATAATAGGGAGGAACAGGTCTTGAGCCAGACGCGCGGGAACTACCAGCACGCACCCGATGAGCCGTGGATCTTTCGGACCTATGCCGGACATTCGACAGCAAAGAAGTCGAATGAGCTCTACCGCTTGAATCTCTCCAAAGGGCAGACGGGCCTGTCTATTGCCTTCGACCTGCCCACCCAGACGGCCTATGACGCTGATCATATCCTGTCCAAGGGCGAAGTCGGTAAGGTCGGCGTGCCGGTCAAACACCTAGGCGACATGCGTCTGCTGTTCGACCAGCTGCCGTTGGAGGAGATGAATACCTCGATGACGATCAACGCGCCGGCGGCCTGGATGCTGGCGCTGTACGTGGCGCTTGCCGATGAGCGCGGCGAAAGTCGCAGGAAGCTGCGCGGCACGACCCAGAACGACATCGTTAAGGAATACCTCTCGCGCGGCACGTATGTGTTCCCGCCGGAGCCGTCTCTGCGCCTGATCGCCGACATGGTGACCTGGTGCTATTTAGAAGTTCCAAAATGGAACCCTATGAATGTCTGCTCCTATCACCTTCAGGAGGCTGGCGCCACTCCTGAACAGGAGCTGGCCTATGCGCTTGCGACGGCCATTGCTGTCCTGGATACCGTAAGAGCGGGAGGCCAAGTTCCGAAATCAGACTTTGAGACCGTGTTCGGTCGGATATCCTTCTTCGTGAATGCGGGAGTTCGTTTCGTAACCGAACTATGCAAAATGCGTGCATTCGTAGACCTTTGGGAGGAGATCGGCCGCCAGCGCTACGGCGTCACAGATCCCAAAGCGCTGCTCTTCCGCTACGGGGTGCAGGTCAACTCACTCGGCCTTACCGAGCCCCAGCCAGAGAACAATGTCTACCGCATCCTCATAGAGGCGCTTGCCGTGACGCTATCGAAGAGGGCCCGCTGCCGCGCCCTGCAACTACCTGCCTGGAACGAAGCCATGGGTCTGCCGCGGCCGTGGGACCAGCAATGGTCGTTGCGCCTGCAGCAGATCCTCGCCTACGAGACCGACCTGCTCGAGTTCGAGGACATTTTCGATGGTAGCCATGTCATCGACGCCAAGACCGAAGAGTTGAAGCAGAAGGCCCGCCTGACGCTGGCGAAGATCGATTCGCTCGGCGGCGCCAAGGACGCGATCGGCTTCATGAAGGAAAGCCTGGTCGGCGCCCATATCGACCGTATACGCGCCATTGAATCTGGCGCGCTGAAAGTCGTCGGCGTCAATTCCTATACCGAAACCGAACTCAGCCCGCTCGGTTCCGGCGACGGCGCGATCATGACCGTCGACCCCGCCGAAGAAGCCGCGCAGGTGCGCGACCTGAAAGCCTGGCGCTCGGCCCGCGATGGCAAGGCCGCCGACGCTGCGCTGAGCGCCCTGCGCGCTGCCGCCTGTGAAAGCCGCAACATCATGGAGCCGTCAATCGCCTGCGCGAAGGCCGGCGTCACCACGGGCGAGTGGGGCACGGTCCTGCGCGAAGTCTTCGGTGAGTTCCGCGCGCCGACCGGTGTTGCTCTCGTTGTCAGCTCCGATGGCGGCGAGGATATCGAAACGGTGAAGGCCGACGTCGCCCGTGTCTCGAAGGCTTTGGGACGTACACTGACATATGTGCTCGGAAAGCCCGGCCTTGATGGTCACTCTAACGGCGCCGAGCAGATCGCCGCACGCGGCCGCGCCGTCGGCATGCAGGTCGTCTATGAAGGCATCCGCTTCACGCCGGCCGAAATCGCGGCGCAGGCCAAGGCGGCGAACGCCCATGTTGTCGGCCTGTCGATCCTGTCGGGTAGCCATCTCGACCTCGTTCGCGAAACCATCGCCGAACTGCGCGCCGTAGGCCTGGGCGGTGTGCCGGTCGTCGTCGGCGGCATCATTCCCCCCGAAGACGAGCGCTCGCTGAAGCAGATGGGCATCGCCCGCGTCTACACGCCGAAGGATTTCAGGATCACCGAGATCATGGGCGACGTTACCAAACTTGTTGAGAAAGCCTGGCTTGTGGAGGGATAGAGCCGGCTTTCTGCAGGCTGGCTTGCTCCCGGGCAACAAGAGTGCCCTATCCCAGTCCCGGGCACAGGATGGGGCCTACGCCATGACGGACCGGACCAGGTTCCAGTTGGGTTGGGAAGAGTGGATTGCGCTGAGCAAACTCGGCCAGCCTGCTATGAAGTGAAGGTTGATAGCGGCGCGAAGACCTCTGCGCTGCATGTCACCGCGATCGAGCCGTTCGGCCCGGCCAGTGTGCCCGAGGTCCGTTTCCTCATCCAGCCTAATCCGAAACATCCGCCCCTTTAGATCACGTGCTCGGCGCCCGTCGGCGACCGCCGGGAAGTGATCCGTTCGAATGGCGACCGGGAACTTCGCGATGTGATCGAGACCCACGCCGAGATGGGCGACCTGCGCTGGCCCATCCAGCTGACGCTTTCGAACCACGAAACCATGACCCCCCCATGCTTCTCGGGCGCGCCGCGATCCAGCCGTCCGTGATCATCAATCCGAATGCGTCACTCCTGCTGCCCGTGCTCGACTATTGGCCCTATCAGGGACCGCCGAAGCGCAGGCCGTTCCGCCGCCGGCTTCGCATTGCCCTGCTGACCCGAGAGCCAGGAATCATTCCTTCCTGCGCCTGATCGAAGCTGCTCAGACGCTCCGGCATGTGATTGGAGTTCCTGACACGGCCCGGTGCTACATACGCATCGGCGCGGTGGATGCATAAGTGGATGATGACGGCGAGCCCTAGCCGGCATACGATGCGGTTATCCCCCGGATCGGTTCGGCGATCACTGAGCACAGCATGGCCGTGCTGCGCCAGTTCTCGAACACCGGTGCCTATTGCCTGAACGGCGCGGGTGCCATCGGCCGAAGCCGTAACAAGCTTCTGTCGCGCCAGATGCTGGCACGCGCCAAGATCGCCATGCCGGTGACGGTTTTTGCGCATAGTCCGGAAGACACCAACGACCTTATCGTCGTCGCGGGGCGCTTTGGGTCCGGAGCAGATCGCAAGCGCCCCGCGACGGCGAAACTCAGGACTGCGGCATCGTTATTGACCCGGTCAGGTTGAAGATCACCTGGTCAGCGTCAAAATATGCCACATCGTCGGGCTTCTCGCCCTTGCCCATCACGATCTCGGCCGATGCGACATAGCTGGTCGTTTCGCGATAATCGGCAGGCGCGTCCCAGAAGGGATCATACAATCCGAGCCGGCCGACATAGCGCGGGCCGGGATAATAACGCCGGTAGGGGTCGCGAAAATACGCCGCCCGTGGTCCGAAATAGCGATACTGAAGGAAGAAGTGATCGTAGAAGGGATCATACGCAAACGGCGATCCGACAAGACGGGTGCGGGCATCCGTGTCGCGGCGTACGACCCGGAAATGATCATAGCCATTCTGCTTCGTCAGTTCCGCTGCACGGTATAGAAGGTAGGTCTCGACAGTCTTGCGATCGGTCAGCGAGTTGCCGGCGAACTGTACCTGGAACCGGTTGTCCTCGATCTTCTGTTCAGAATAGCCGCGGTCCGTTCCGACGGCCGCCTGATAAGGCGTTGCGGTGGCGCAGGCGCCGAGCACGGCCAGCGAGGCCAGCGCGGTCAGGATGGTCATGCGTTTCATGGGTTGAGCCTCTATACGACCTCGTATCGGTATCATGTGCGCTCACGAAGATGAACGCCAGCCAACAGCCGCGATCACTTTCCCGTGAGTGCCTTGCGGGCAGTCACGCCTCGTAGGCCTTCAAAGAGTGCGCCCGCTGTCGATCAGCAGGAATAGGGGCCCGCGATCATGGCGATCGCTGCGACGGGCCCAGACAGCGAGGCAAAACCTCTGTCCGGCATGGCGAGTACCGCCCAACCTGAGTGCCCCCTGACCAGCCGCCGGACGCCTCGGCGCAGGCGGTCAGACACCCACGGCCAGCATCGCCTGATAGGCCGGCCTCGCCGTGACGCGGTCGAGCCAGGCTTTCGTGGCTGGCCGGCTTGCCAGGCCGCCCTGCGCATCCGTCATGACAATCTGAAAGCCCATCAGGCAGTCCGCTGCCGTGAATGTGCTGCCAGCGAAATAGGTGTACTTTGAAAGATGTGCCTCGATGTATGCGGCAACCTTGTCGCGTTCGCTGGCGATCATCTGTGCCACTGGCCCCTCGGTGATGCCAGCCATGCCGGTATAGAGCGCCAGCAGCCCCGGCAGGAACACAGCGCCCTCGGCTGAATGAACCCATTCCAGGAAACGCGGGAAGTCGGGCGAATCTGGTTTCGGGTGCAGCCTGTGGGCAGTGTCGAACCTTGCAAGCAGGTATTCTGCAATCGCCCCGGTTTCCGCGATCACCACATTGCCGTCTTCCAGCAGCGGGGATTTGCCGAGCGGGTGGATTTTTTTCAGGTCTGCTGGCGCAAGCCGCGTCGTTTCGTTGCGTTTGTGATGAACAATCTCGTGCGCCACACCGAGCTCCAGCAGGAGCCAGACGATACGTTGCGAGCGAGAAGCGTTGAGGTGGTGAAGTTTCAGGGGCACGGAACATTCCTCTGTATTCGGACAAAAAAGAAGCGGCAGCTCTTTCAGGCTGCCGCTTCGGTCAATTTACTGGCGACGTAAGCTTATGCGGCCGCATAGCCGATAACGGCCTTAACTTCGAGGAACTCCTCAAAGCCGTGTTCCCCCCACTCGCGACCATTGCCTGACTGGCCGTAGCCTCCAAACGGCGCCGTAAAGTCAGGGCGTGCGCCGTTGACCTGGATCTGTCCGGCGCGGATGCGGTTGGCCACCGCATGGGCTTCCTTTTCCGGGCCCTGAACATAGCCGGCCAGACCGTACACGGTATCGTTCGCCATCTCGACGGCATGGTCCACGGTGTCATAGGGTAGGATACACAGCACTGGGCCGAAGATTTCCTCGCGCGCTATGGTCATGTCATTGCGTACGTTGCCGAACACGGTCGGGCGCGCGAAGTAGCCCTTGTTGAAGCCTTCGGGACGCCCCGGGCCGCCGGCAACAAGCGTTGCGCCCTCTTCTATACCCTTCTGGATAAGGTCTTGGACTTTCTGATACTGATTGGCATTCGAGATCGGACCAATGGCGCCTGGAGGGGCATCGGCTGGCATTGCCACCTTCACCATCTCGGCCGTCGCTTTTGCAATTGCTAGTGCGGCGTCATGCTGGTCCTTCTGGACGAACATCCGGCTCGGCGCGTTGCAGCTCTGGCCCGAGTTGGTCATCATCGACATCACGCCGCTCGAGACGGCCTTCTGAAGATCGGCCGTAGGCAGAACAATATTCGGGCTCTTGCCGCCAAGTTCCTGCGCCACCCGTTTGACAGTCGGAGCGGCAGCCTGCGCGACAAGCACACCGGCGCGGGTCGAGCCGGTGAAGCTGACCATGTCGACATCCGGGTGCGAGGAGAGCACCGAGCCCACGCCCGGGCCGTCGCCGTTGACGAGGTTGAACACACCTTTCGGTACGCCGGCCTCATGCAGGATCTCGGCAAAGATCATCGCATCCAGTGGCGCGATCTCGGAGGGCTTCAGCACCATGGTGCAGCCGGCCGCGATGGCGGGCGCCACCTTGCAGGCAATCTGGTTCAGCGGCCAGTTCCAGGGCGTGATGAACGCGCAGACGCCGATCGGCTCCTTGCGCAGCAGGGTCGTGCCTTTCAGCTCTTCCCATTTGTAAGAGCGCAGGATCGCAGCGGTTGTGGCGAAGTGGCCCATACCGGCCGGCACCTGCGCCGCATTGGCCAGCCACATCGGGGCGCCCATTTCCTCGGAGATGGCGACTGCGAGTTCTGGCATGCGCTTCTGGATACCGGCGGTGATCTTGTCGAGCAGGTCAGCGCGGTATTCAACACTCGTCTGCGAGAAGCTCGGGAAGGCGGCCTTTGCGGCTGCCACGGCCTTGTCGGCATCGGCTTTCGAGCCAAGCGAGATGACCGCAAAGTTTTCTTCCGTCGCCGGGTTTTCGACTTCCAGGCGCCGCGGTGTCACTGGGTCAACCCATGCGCCGTCGATATAGAACTTGAGATACTCTTTCATGGGTCGGTGCCTCCCTTTGGCATGTCTGCTTATAACTCAGTTTTGACTATAGGAGAGGCGTGCCATTTTCGCCACTCCTGACGCGGGGGGAGGGTTAGTCGCCGGTCCTGCGGGCCTTGACCCAGCCGCGCCCGGCCATGCAGGCGACGAAATTCGCCTCGATGTTGTAGCTGGTCTGGCTGCAGGCCGCTGCCGCCGTCCGGAACGACTGGGCATCTTTCGCGCCGATCCAGTCCTTTTCCAGGGGGCCCGTAGCACAGGCTGAAACGGCAAGCGCTGCAGTTATCATGAGTTTATGCCCGATTTTCATCGTCTGCGTGTCCCGAAAATGCCGCGCAGCACGTAACGTACCACTTCCCGGCTTGCTGTGCTGGCGGCGTTGTTGACCGCCCGCTCGGTCGCGCTCATCCGGCGCGAGCGGGCGCTTGGCGTCTTGCCCTTGGCTTTTGCCTTGGCGGCGGCCTGCTTCTCCCTCGTCTCGAGCTTGGCGAGCCTTTCGGCTTCCCTGGCCGCGGCTTCCTCGCGCTTCGAAAGGATTTCGTAGGCGGACTCGCGGTCGACCGTCTTGTCATACTTGCCGAAGACGGGGCTTGCTTTGAGCACTTCGGCGCGTTCTGAATCGGTTGCCGGGCCCAACCGGGAAGAGGGCGGACGGATCAGCGTCTTCTGCACCATTGCCGGTGCCCCCTTGGCTTCCAGCGTCGATACCAGCGCTTCGCCGACGCCCATTTCCGTGATTGCATCTTCGGTCTTGAAGGCAGGGTTCGGACGGAAGGAGGCGGCCGCGGATTTTACGGCCTTCTGCTCGGACGGCGTGTAGGCGCGCAGCGCATGTTGCATCCGGTTACCCAGCTGGGCCAGCACGCTCTCCGGCAGGTCGCGTGGGTTCTGCGTGACAAAGAACACGCCGACGCCCTTCGACCGGATCAGGCGCACGACCTGTTCAATCTTCTGCATCAGGGCAGGGGGCGCGTCAGCGAAAAGAAGGTGCGCCTCATCGAAGAAGAAGATCAGCCGCGGCTTGTCCGGATCGCCGATCTCGGGCAGTTCCTCGAACAGTTCCGACAAGAGCCATAACAGGAAAGTCGAATAAAGCTTGGGTGAGCTTATCAGCTTTCGGGCGTCAAGAATGTTCACATAACCGCGCCCGTTCGTGGTTGTGCGCATGAAGTCGGAAAGCTCCAGTGCCGGCTCACCGAAGAAGCGCTCAGCTCCACCGCGTTCCAGCACGAGCAGTTCTCGCTGCACGGCCGAAAGCGAAGCCGGTGCCACGTTGCCATATCTGCGGCCCACCTGTGTGCGCACCGTGTCCTCGCCGAGGCTGATCAGAAGCTTGCGCAGATCCTTCAGGTCAAGCAGCAAGAGACCGTTATCGTCGGCGTACTGGAAGGCTATGTTCAGGACGCCCTCCTGCACATCTGTCAGCCCCATCAGCCGCGCCAGCAGAAGCGGGCCCATCTCTGAAATGGTTGCGCGGATGGGGTGCCCGGTCTGACCGAACAAGTCCCAGAAAATCGTTGGTGTGCCTTCATATTTGAGCTCCCCCATGCCGATCTGCAGGGCGCGCGCTTTCAGGCTAGCATGCGCCTTGTGGCTCTCGCTGCCCGGCATGCAGATGCCGGAAAGGTCACCCTTCACGTCCGCAGCAAAGACCGCCACCCCGGCTTCGGAGAAAGCCTGCGCCATGACCTGCAGCGTCACTGTCTTGCCGGTACCCGTCGCCCCAGCCACCAGGCCATGCCTGTTTGCCACCCTCAGGATCAGCCTCTGGGCAGCATCAGGATGGCCCGTACCGTTCGCATCGGCGCCGCCCAGGAAAATTGTCTCCGTCATTGCTGGCCCTCGAGTCTGAAACCTAACCACGCAGGCTAGTGGTTTGCCCGGATTCGGCAAGCCGTCCGGCGCTCAGGGCTGCGCTTGACCCTGCGCGCGGGTGCCATCACCCTTGCAACCTGTTTTCCAGGAGACCGCCCGCATGGACCGACCCGCCGCCAAGACCGGTATCTGGATCATCGCTGCCGGCGTAATCATCGCCTTCCTGTATGCGGGGCGAGAAATTCTCTCGACTTTTGCAATGGCCGTCTTCCTGTTTCTCATCATCGAGGGGTTTGCCACTGCGATCAGGAGCGCGGCTGGCCGTATCGGCCCGCGCGCGGCGAGGCTTGCCGCGATCCTGCTGGTCTCGGCCGGTTTCGTGGGATTCATTGCGCTGATGGCCCACGGGGCGGCCGAGTTTGGCCGCCATTCTGATGAATATGAAGCCAAGATAAATGGCTTGATTGGCGATGCCTATCAGGTCGTTGGCCTGGATAACGCGCCGTCGTTGACGCAATTGCTGTTCAACGAAGCCGGCCAGCAATTCTTCGCCACGGTGGCCAACTCGATCAGCGCCCTGTCGGGTGACCTGATGCTGATCCTAATCTATGTCGCCTTCCTGTTTGCCGCCCAGTCGGGATGGTCGGGCAAGCTCGACAACATCTTCCCGGACCCTGTCCGCCGGGAGCAGGTGCGGGTGATCGGAAATGATGCCCGGCGCAGCATCGAGCGATATCTCTGGGTCCAGACTGTGATCTCAACAATCATAACCCTTTTAAGTTATTTTTCGCTTCTGGCTCTGGGTGTGCAAAACGCACTCTTCTTGTCAGCACTTATATTCGTTCTGAACTACATCCCAACGGTCGGGTCGATTGTTGCAGCCTTGGTTCCGCCCCTGTTTGCGCTTGTCCAGCCGGTTGTGCCGGTTTGGGTGCCCGGGGGCATGCCCCACGAGTCGTATGTTTATGCCGCGGTCGTATTCGGCGTTGTGAGCTTCTGGCAATTCTCGATCGGTAACTTTGTTCAGCCTCGGATGATGGGTGATTCCCTCAACCTGTCTGCGCTGGTTGTCCTGCTGGCGCTTGCGATCTGGGGCGTCATTTGGGGAATTCCCGGCATGTTTCTGTCGGCGCCTCTGACCGTGCTCATGATGATCCTGTCTGCTCAGTCCGAGGAAACCCGCTGGATCGCAATACTCCTGTCATCGGATGGCAGTCCGGGGGGGAAGCACGCCAACCCCGACAGCGCAGCAACAGAATCGCACTCAGGCTGACACGCGGCTAAGCTGGCACGGGCGCCTGCGAAATGGCGCGTGAAGGCCGAGCCCATAGGCACATCTGTCGACGACGCGCGCCCGGCGACATGACTGAGCCGGCAAGAGGCTGACAGCATCCAGCCATACGGCTTGCTTGACCCTCCCAGCCGGCGAGGATCCTGAAGGGTCTGGCGGGAGAGCCGCGTTCGGCGGGCCGACCTGTAACCGTGCCTTGCCATTGCGCCTTTGTGTTTTTGCGAGCCTCAACCGGGCCGGATGATCGTTCTGCACAGATCATGGCCAAGATTCTTGAAGCTGTAACGCCCCGGGAGTAGACCCAAACAAAGCGATTTCCCTAAGGTGAGTCTTTGTCATGAACCGTTCCCCTGTCATCGCCGGACCTGAAGGCCGGCTGCTCGAGCAGATCCTGCAGGAAGCAGCCGGTGAAGACACGTCCGGTTTGTCGGATGCGGACCTGCGGTTTCTGGCAAAGCAATTGTGGAGCTGGGCTGCCGAAGTTCCTGCCGGCAAACAGTCCGTGCGCGTACTTCCTCGAGCCAGCGGTTCTGCCGGCCCCCTGAGCCGCGCCGTGCTTGAGGCAACCGGACCCGATATGCCCTTTCTCGTTGATTCTCTCCTCAACGAATGCGCGGCGCAGGGCCATGAAGTAAAGTCTCTGTTCCACCCGGTGATGGCGCTGGCCGACGGCCGGATGATCTCGGTTATCCAGATCCATATGTCGCTCCTGACAGCGAACGAAGCCCGTCTGCTCGAAGCCGGCGCCATTGCCACGCTTGCCGATGTCCAGCGTGCTGTCTACGACCACCGCGCCATGCAAACGAAGATGCGTACTGAGATGAAGCGTCTGTCGGGCCTGAACCATATCTTCCCGGCCGAACGGGACGAGGCGGTCGCCTTCCTCGAATGGCTGCAGAAGGATCACTACGTCTTCCTCGGTTGCCGCGAGTATGACTTCGCCACCGATGCTGAAGGCCGCGTTCTGCCCGCTGAACCGCAGATGATAGAAGGTTCGAACCTCGGCATCCTGCGCGACGAGAACCTCAACGTACTGTCGCGCGATTCCGAGCCGCTGGTGATCAACCAGGCGATTGGTGATTTCCTTTCCCATCCCGCCCCGCTGATCATCGCAAAGTCGACGCTGCCAAGCCGCGTCCACCGCCGCGTACCCTGCGATTATATCGGCATCAAGAAGTATGACCCTGAGGGTAGGGTGAACGGCGAAGTCCGCTTCCTTGGCCTGTTCACGGCGGAAGCCTATGACGAGACGGCGCGTTCCATCCCCTTCGTGCGCCGCCGGGTACAGAAGATCATGGCTGCCTCCGGAGCCGCCCCGGGTGGCCATTCCGAAAAGGCTCTTGCCAACCTCATCGAGACCTGGCCGCGTGACGAACTCTTCCAGACACGTTCGGCTCTGCTCGGCCCGATGATCATGGGCGCCCTCCACCTGATCGGCCGCCCGCGCACCAAGTTGTTTCTGCGCCGCGACGAGTTCGACCGCTTTGTCACCGCACTCGTCTTTGTGCCGCGCGAGTCATACGACACGGCACTTCGCCAGCGCATCGCCGCTGTCCTTACTGAGGCCTATGCGGGCGCGCTGCGTTCCTTTCAGCCTTACTTTGATGCGGGCCCGATGGCGCGCGTGCATTTCGAGATCGGCCTCTTGCCCGGACACCCAGAGCCGGACCCCGCTGAGCTTGAGGCGCGTATTACCGGTCTTGCCCGCACCTGGGACCAGGGTTTCCGCGACCTGCTGATGCAGTCGGGGCTCGCCGGCGCTGACCGTGAGGGCGCGCGCAGCTTCATTGGTGCTTTCAACGCCGCTTACCGTGAAGCCTTTGCACCAGAGGAGGCGCTTCGCGATGTCACAAGCATGGCGGCGCTCAGCGCCGGCCGGCCAGTGGTCGCCCGTGCTTACCGACAGGAAACGGATGAAGACTATAAAGTCCGTATAAAGATATTCTCTCGCGATGGTGCAATAGCTCTGTCTCGCTGCGTGCCGGTCTTCGAAAACCTTGGCTTTTTCGTGCAATTCGAAACCGGTTACCCTGTCCGTCCCCCAGTTAAGCCCGTCGCTGATGCGCCAGATGTTTACTGGATCCACTCCCTCGCGATGGAAACTGCAACTGGCTCTGCCATTGCGCTGGACAAGCTTGCCAGCTCCCTGGAAGAAGCCTTCATCGCCGTCTGGAGCGGAAAGGCCGAGAATGATGGCTTCAACCGCCTCGTCATCGCGGCCGGTGCCAGCTGGCGCGAAGCCGCGCTGATCCGCGCTCTTTCTGCTTATCGCCGCCAGAGCAGTCTTGACCAACCACAGGACGTGCAGGAAGCAGCCCTTGTGCGCTACCCTGCTGCTACGCGGCTCATCCTCGATCTCTTCGAGGCGCGCTTTAATCCGCAGGCGCATAGATCGCTTGAGGAACGAACAACGACTTCAGATAAGATCAGTGCCGACTTCGAAGAGGTCATGAAAGGCGTCGCCAGCCTAACGGATGATCTTGTCCTTCGCCGTCTGTTCAGCCTTACCGGCGCCCTGCAACGGACGAACTTCTACCAGACGGGCGAAGACGGTGAGTTTCGCGCCTGGATAAGCTTCAAGGTTGCCAGCCGGCAACTCGCCGAACTGCCAGAGCCGAAGCCGTTCCGCGAAATATTTATGTCCAGCCCTAAGGTTGAAGGTGTCCACCTTCGCTTTGGCCCGGTCGCGCGCGGCGGCCTGCGCTGGTCAGACCGCCCATCGGATTACCGAACCGAAGTCCTCGGTCTGGTTAAGGCCCAGCAGGTGAAGAACGCGGTCATCGTTCCCGTCGGCTCCAAGGGCGGCTTTTATCCGAAACAGCTGCCGTCCCGCAATGACCCGAACTGGTTCGAGAGCGGGCGCGACGCCTACAGGCAGTTTATCACTGCGCTGCTAGGCCTTACCGATAATCTGGTTAACGGCAAGCTCGTCCCGCCGGCCGAAACGGTGATCTGGGACGACGAAGACCCCTATCTGGTTGTCGCTGCCGATAAAGGCACAGCCACCTTCTCCGACACCGCCAACGCAATCAGCCTGGATAAGGGCCACTGGCTCGGCGATGCTTTTGCCTCCGGCGGCTCTGCAGGTTATGATCACAAAAAGATGGGCATCACAGCCCGGGGCGCCTGGGAAGCAGTCAAGCGCCACTTCCGCGAAATGGGCCGCGATATCCAGACCCATCCGTTCACTGTCATTGGCGTCGGTGACATGTCGGGTGATGTCTTCGGCAACGGCATGCTGCTCTCGCCTGAGATACGCCTCCTGGCGGCATTCAATCACATGCACATCTTCCTTGATCCCAACCCGGATAACACGAAAGCCTGCCTCGCCGAGCGCCAGCGTATGTTCAACCTGCCGCGTTCAAGCTGGGCCGACTATGATGCGAGGCTGATTTCGAGAGGTGGCGGTATCTTCGAGCGCTCCGCTAAGTCGGTTCCGCTCTCCCCTGAAGTCAGGGCTCTCACCGGCCTTTCAAAGGATAGCGTGACGCCGGACCAGCTGATAAACGCGCTCCTCAAGGCCGAAGCCGACCTTCTTTGGTTCGGCGGCATCGGCACCTACGTCAAGTCCTCCGCCGAAACCCATGCAGATGTCGGCGACCGTGCCAATGACGCAATACGGGTCAATGGCCGCGACCTCAGGGCCAAGGTCATCGGGGAAGGGGCCAACCTTGGCCTCACCCAGGCAGGCCGTATCGAGTTCGCGTTGGCCGGCGGGCGCCTCAACACCGACGCCATCGATAATTCTGCCGGCGTCGATTCGTCCGATCATGAAGTGAACATCAAAATCCTCGCCGCCGAAGCCATCCGCCTCGGCGATCTGAAAGAGGCTGACCGCAACGCGCTCCTAGCCTCGATGACTGAAGATGTCGCCGCTCACGTGCTCCAGCATAATTATGACCAGTCTAATGCCCTCACGCTGGCCAGTGCAACCGCCCTGGAGGACCATGATGCGCTTGAGCGTCTCATGGTCTATCTTGAGGAGCGCGGCGTCCTGAACCGGCCGCTCGAAGGCCTGCCATCGACTGCGCAGATGCAGATACGCAAGCAGCAGGGCCAGCCGCTGACCCGGCCTGAGCTCGCCGTTCTTCTCGCCTGGTCCAAGATCGTCCTGTTCGACGACCTGGTCGCCTCCGGCCTGCCGGATGATCCCTGGTTCGAGCCGGTTCTGAAGGCCTATTTCCCTTCCCCCATCGACAGCTTCGGCAGGGCGATGAAAGGCCACCGTCTGCGCCGCGAGATCATCGCCACGGTCGTTGCCAACCGCACGCTCGATTTCGGTGGCCCGGTGGCGCTACTGCGTCTGCGGGAGTTGACCGGCGCGCAGCCGGCCGAAGCGGTCCGTGCCCTCGAAGCCGCCCGCGCCGTCCTTGACCTTTCTGTTTTCCGCCGAGATGTTTTCGCTCTTGACGCAAAAGTTCCCGCCGATTTGCAAAGCGAGCTCCAGCTGCAAGCGGTCCACGCGGCGGGTGAAGCCGCTGCCTGGTTCATCCGGGCCACCGCCGGCAAGCCGGTCGGTGAAGCGGTTAAGCTTACGCATGCTCCGCTCGCTGAACTGAGGGGCGCCCTCAAGGAAGTGCAGACATCCTTTCCCGCCTCCCGCATCGAGCGCGACGCCCGCACTTTCTTGAAGCGCGGCGCGCCTGAAGGCCTTGCGCACTGGGCCGCTTCCATGAGCTACTTTGCCCAGGGCCTCGTCATCGTCGACGTCGCCCGGCGCAAGAAGAAAGCCGTACTTGAAGCCGCCGCCTGTTTCTACCAGATCGGCGACGCCCTGCGGCTTGACCGGCTGCGCGCTTCGGCCCGCGAAGGCCTCTCCGGCGCCGCTTACTGGGACCGTGTCGCCGGCCGCCGCCTGATTGCCGAACTCGTCCGCCTCCAGGCAGCTGCCACTGCAGAGGCAATCGGCTCCGGTGGTGCTGGAGACTGGCTCGATGCACGCAGTGATGCCCGCCGCCAGCTCCTCGGTACGCTGACAGCCCTTGGCAGGGACCGTGCCTGGTCCTTCGCCAAGTTTGCCCTTGCGGCTGATGCGGTCCGCCAGTTTATGGACCGCTGATCAGGCATTCAGGAAGTATTCACCGGCGTCCGGCCGGTCTTCGGCCAGAATAGCTGGAGGGTTTATGCGAAACTTCATTGCAGCTATATATCTGTGGCCGGTGGCCGCCTGTGCCCTGACCCTGCAGGATCCCCTCGCGGCCGGCGCGTCGGCGACCCCGCCGCCTGACGCGTCGTTCGAATGGGACCGGACTGGCGAAGGCGCTTTCTTCTACCACCGCGTCTGGGCAGACTGCGACACGCTTGGCCACGGCCATGGCCGTAACATGGCCTGGGGGCGCTGGGAGATGGCGCTCGCCGATGTCACTGAGGGCGCTGCCGAGGCCGCCGGTGAGGGCCATGCGATCGTCCGCCTCACCTGCCGTGATGGCTCGGCCTGTATCCGTCAGGGTGCGCTCTCGGCTACCACAGAACCGGTCAGCGAACACGCTATTCCGTTCGGCACGATGGCACTCGCCCGGCAATACACCGAAGCTGTTGCCGCCCTGAGAGGCGCCTGCGGACAGCCGGCCTGACGCCCCGCGCCTGACGCGATTCCCTGCCGCGACCAAGCCTGCTATCCTTCTTGCCATGACCGGTTCTCCCGCTTCCACCGAATCCCGCCTCAAGGCTGCGGCCCTCCGTCTCGGCTTCGACGCGGCTGGCATCGCCCGCGCTGATGCAGCCTGGGAGGCTGGCGCTCGCCTCGCCGAATTTGTCGCCGAAGGTCGCCATGGTGAGATGCGCTGGATGGAGGCAACCCTTGCCCGCCGCAGCGCGCCCACCGCCCTTTGGCCAGGCGCCCGCTCTGCCCTTATGGTCGCAATGAATTATGGCCCGGATCACAACCCGCTGGACACGCTCGCTCTACGTGAGACGGGCAATATATCAGTCTATGCGAGGGGCAGGGATTATCACGATCTCATCAAGTCCCGCCTCAAGCAACTCGCGGGCGAGGTCGCACGGCTCACCGGTGCTGAGGTCCGGGTTTTTGTCGACACCGCACCGCTGATGGAAAAGCCTCTGGCAGAGCGAGCCGGTCTCGGTTGGCAGGGCAAGCACACAAACCTTGTCAGTCGTGCGCTCGGCTCCTGGTTCTTTCTCGGAACGGTGCTCACCAGCGCTGACCTTGCCGACGATCCGGCCGGGGAAGACCATTGTGGTTCCTGCCGCGCCTGTCTGGATATCTGCCCGACCCGGGCCTTTCCTGCGCCCTACCAGCTTGATGCCCGCCGCTGTATCTCCTACCTCACGATCGAACATGCAGGTCCGATTCCGCGCGAATTGCGCTCCGCGATGGGCAATCGTATCTATGGTTGCGATGACTGTCTCGCCGCCTGTCCGTGGAACAAGTTTGCCGCCACTGCTTCAGAGTCGGCCCTGTTTGCCCGGGCGGAGCTCAAGGCGCCGGGCCTTGAGGAACTCGCAGCCCTCGATGATGGCGCCTTCCGCGAAATCTTTTCTGGCTCCCCCATCAAGCGCACAGGGCGCGACCGGTTTGTGCGCAATGTCTGCATAGCCATTGGCAATTCCGGCAGCCCAAGGTTCACGACCTGTCTGCTGGCGCTGCTGGACGATTCAAGTCCCCTCGTGCGGGCCGCGGCGGTCTGGGCGCTCGCCCGACTTGATCCTGCCTGTTTTTCTGAAGAAAAGGCGCGCCGTCGTTCAAACGAACATGATAATCAGGTCCTCGAGGAATGGGATCTCGGGGCATGATGAAAGGTAAGGGCCGGCCAGGCGCAAACCAGGCAAAGCGCAAGCTGCCCCTCTGGCGGCTGATCCTCTTGCGCCTGGTCCAGGCTGGCCTCGCCATCTTCCTGCTTTTACACGCCTATGCACTGCTGCTGAAATTCCTCGCTCCGCCCGCCACTATCCTGATGACCCAGCGCGCCGGGCAGGGTGAAGATGTGCGCCGCGACTGGAAAAGCCTCGAGGAGATTTCACCCCTTCTTGTGCTTGCCGTGATCGGCGCCGAAGATGCAAAGTTTTGCGAACACAGCGGGATCGACTGGGAGGCGATCGAGAGCGCGCGCGAGTTCAACCGGAAGAATAAGGATGGCCGCCGCCGCGGCGGCTCGACCATCAGCCAGCAGACGGCAAAGAACATCTTCTTCTGGAACGGCGGCGGTATGCCCCGCAAGGCGGGCGAGGCCTGGATGACCTATGTCATCGAAACGGTCTGGGGCAAGCGCCGGATCATGGAAGTCTATCTCAATGTCGCCGAATGGGGCGACGGCCTGTTTGGTGCCGAAGCGGCTGCCCAAGCTCGTTTCGGAAAGTCCGCCGCGGATCTTTCCGAGCTCGAAGCTGCACGGCTGGCCGCCGTCCTTCCGTCCCCGAACAAATGGAGTGCAGACAAGCCTGGCCCCTATGTCAGGAAGCGTACACGCTCGATCATGTCGCGCATGCGCGTCGTTGCTAATGAAGGCTTTGCAGCCTGCGTGCTCGGTGACGATTACCTCCCGTCGAGTCAGCAGCCAGCAAGGAGAAGGGCCCCGAGACCCGCTCCTGTGTTTGAGGAGATCCCCGAAGCGCCGGGGACAGGCGCGGAAGCCCTCGGCGCGCAAGACGTCCCCGCCGTGGCCGACCAAGGTGGCGCCGTCGTGTCCGGAGGCGGGATCGATGTGCCCGAGGAGATCTTCAACGAAAGCCCGCCGCCGGAAAATCCGGGGCCGGAGACATGGCCTCCGGTCGAAGCCGATCCGGCCGCATCCTCTCCTGAAGATGATGGCCCGACGGTCCTGACCCCGCAATAGCGGCAAAGCGGTCCTGAACGGCCGTTAGACCGTCTGTCCTCTCAGTTCTTCCGCGGTGACAGGATCCATCAGACCTGATCGCGGATACCGACAGTTACCTACAGAAGCCCTTCCGGATGCTCGCGCCGGTCTAGACCGGATCATACGGAAAGACGCTCGCCGTTGCTCCGAGGCCGAAGAAGCTGGCGCTCATCGCCGGGAAGCAATGTTCGATGAGCGTCTCCGGCGTCCAGCCTTCCAGGCGCGCCAGTGATTTTACCGGTCGCGGCTGGTCGAACAGGATCACTTCATTGCCCCGCACGCCGAAGATTTGCCCGCTGACATGCGAGGCCGTATCGGCGCAGAGCGCGATGGCGAGCTGTGCAACCTGATCGGCCCGCATTCCATTCTTCATCCGCTCGACGCGCTGGGCGCTGGCCTCGTCCTTGACCGGGATCGAGGCGATCATGCGTGTCCATGCAAACGGAGCGATGATGTTTGAGCGTACTTTTTTCGCAGCGCCTTCCATGGCGACCACGCGGCTAAGACCAGCGATGCCTAGCTTGGCGGCGGCATAGTTCGCCTGGCCGATATTGCCGATAAGACCGGAAGTCGAAGTGAACAGGACAAAGGAGCCGCGCTCGTTTTCGCGGAAGTATTCGATGGCGGCACGCGTCACGTTGAACGAGCCGTGCAGGTGTACGTCGATCACGCCCTTCCAGTCGCTCTCGCTCATCTTGTGAAACATGCCGTCGCGCAGGATGCCGGCCGGGTTCACGATCGCATCGAGGCGGCCATACGTGTCGAGCGCCTGTCTCACCATGCCAGCGACCGCGTTATAGTCCGTCACGCTGTCCGAGTTGGAAATCGCCTCGCCGCCAGCCTTCCGGATTTCCGCTGCGACAGCCTCTGCCGGGCCGGCAGAGCCTTCCTCATCGCCCTTCAGGCTGCCGCCGAGGTCGTTGACCAAGACTTGCGCACCCTGGCGTGCCGCCAGCAGGGCGCATTCCTTGCCAATCCCGTTACCGCCACCCGTGACCAGCACAACTTTTCCATCCAGAACGCCCATGATTTTCTCCCTGTTCTCTCGGGCCGGGACACTACTGCCCTCGCTGAACCTCGCAAGGCCAGGCGACCATAAAATCAAGGTTTGAATTCACGGCGCCGAACGGCTAGCTAGCCATCATGGCACGTACCTTCCAAGCGATCATCTGGGATTTCGGCGGGGTGTTCACCTCCTCGCCCTTTGAGGCCTTCAACCGGTACGAGGCCGCATCCGGCCTGCCGCTGGATTTCATCCGAACGGTCAATTCCATCAATCCTCTCGAGAATGCCTGGGCGAAACTGGAGCGCTCAGCTGTCGATGCCGAACAGTTCGACGAGCTGTTCCGGATTGAATCGAAGGCGCTTGGACATGAAGTGCCAGGTCGCAATATTCTGAGCCTCCTGTCCGGCAGCCTGCGTCCGCGCATCGTCACGGCGCTGAAGGTCTGCAAGGGTCACGGCAAGGTCGGCTGCATCACCAACAACGCCCCGATTGGAAAGGGCGCATCGATGACGCATGACGATGCCAAGGCGAAGGAACTCGCGGCGGTCTTCGATCTGTTCGACCATCTGATCGAAAGCTCCAAGCTTGGCATCCGCAAGCCTGACCCGCGCATCTATGCGCTGATGTGTGAGGCGCTCAATGTTGATCCGAAGGCCTGCGTCTACCTCGATGACCTCGGGATCAACCTGAAACCCGCCCGCGACATGGGCATGGTGACCATCAAGGTCACCGGCGAAGAACAACTCCTCGCTGATCTGGAAGCCGTGACCGGCTATGCGCTACGCTAAGCTTACCGCTTTGATGGCTGTCCTTGCGCTGTCTGCCTGTTCGCAGGCCGAACAGGAAATGATCATCCAGCTGCCGCCTGTGCCCGAGGAGCGTTTTACCCAGCCGCCGGCAAGTCCGGCCCCGGTTGAGATTAGCGCCGCCGCGGCCCGCAAGAAGGAAGAGCTTCTCCTGCATGCTGCGCGCGGCTCGCTACGTGGTCTCGCCGGCAAGGCCAATGAAAATCCGGACTTCAAGTCTAATGTTGGAGGGCAGGACCATCTCCAGTTCTGGGATCTCCTGCGCCGTACTGGCGTTGATCCAAACCGGAAGCTGCTTGAACTGTTCGAACAGCCGGCCGGCCTGCGCGAGATTGATGGCGAACGCTGGTATGTCTGGCCTGACCTTGCTGCGAGAGATGCGACCGACCTCATTCCTGAGAAGCTCTCCTTCCAGGACCGGCGCCGGCTGGAAGAACTGATCGGCGGGGAGGGCATCGCGCGCATCCGTGCCGGTGAAGGCTATCCCGGCATGCGCACGGCGATCGCCGAGGACGGCACTTGGATCTATTTTGTGATCGGACAGGACGCGGAGGGTTGAGCATGAGCGCTAAGATCGGGGCAGTCGCCGCCATCAGGGCTCTGAGGGGCTGGCGCATTCCAGAGGGAGAGCGCGACGCCATCTTCAAGGTCTACAAATTCACCGACTTCAAGACCGCCTTCGCCTTCATGTCCGGCGCGGCGCTTAAGGCTGAACAGATGGACCACCACCCCGAATGGTTCAATGTCTACAACCGGGTCGAGGTTACACTGACCACCCATGACACTGGCGGCGTGACGCAGAAGGATCTCGAGCTCGCTGGTTTCCTGGATCAGCTCGCGACGCGCCTCGCCGCTTAGCCCGCACGTCCGGGCGGGGCGCGCCATACCCTCCTATTTCGGCTCGGTCGGTATGCGCAAGACGGCCCGCAGGCCGCCCATCGGGCTCTGCATCAGTCGGACGTCGCCGCCATGGGCGCGGGCTGTGTCCCGGGCCAGCGTCAGGCCCAGCCCGGTGCCCGGCTGGTTCTGCCCGCGCGCCTCATCAAGACGCGAGAAGGGGCGGAAGGCCTCCTCGTGGCGTTCAGGCGCAATGCCGGGGCCATCATCATCGACGACAACCTCGGCCCAGTGCGGTCCGTCGATCAGCGAGATACGGGCGGTCGTGGCATACTTCAGTGCATTGGAGACAAGGTTCGTCACCGCGCGTTTGACAGCGAGCGGACGCCCCATGACCGGTATATTGGCAGGGCCTTCGACAACAATCCCGGCGCCGAGCCCGGCGGTCACCTCGCGCGTCACTTGCGCAATGTTGAACGCCATCGCCTCATCGCCTTCCTCGCCGCGCGCGAAGGCGAGGTATTCGTCGAGCATCATCGCCATATCGTCGAGGTCGGCCCGGGCGGCACGGATGTCGTCACTTTCTTCCATCATCGCCAGCGCAAGCTTAAGCCGCGTGAGCGGCGTGCGCAGGTCATGGCTTACACCGGCGAGCATCGCGGTGCGCTGATCTGCGAAGGCGGTGAGGCGTTGCTTCATGTCAATCAGCGCGCGGGCGGCATCGCGCACTTCGGTAGCGCCCGACGGACGAAAGTCGATGAGGTCACGCCCGCGCCCAAACGCCCGCGCCGCCTCCGACAGGCGCAGGATTGAGCGGACCTGCTGATTGAGAAAGCCGATTGCCAGCGCCACCATAAGTAATGAGAAGCCGATGACCCAAACAATGAAGATGTGCGAGTTGATCATGAAGGCGCGCTTGCGGTCGATGATGATCTCGCCGGTATCAAGATTGACGGGGAACCGGATGTGCAAACGGGCATCGTCCCGCGCAAGGCCGACGAAGACTGGCACGCCCAGACGGCCCGAAAGCTCTGCCCGCAGGGTTTCGTCATAGGCAAACTCCTGCTCCAGCTGCTCCGGCGCAACGGTGTTGTCATCGGTGCTGCAGCTAAACCATGTGTCGATCTGCAGCTGGATGCGTGTGAGGTCGCTTGTCTGATAGGCAGTGTTCAGGCAGGCGGCCCGGATGACGTTGGCGTCGCGGGCGATCGCCTGGGCAAGTTTGCGGTTCACCTCGGCGACCTGGCTGGAATAATAATACCATGTCATCAAACCAAGGATCAGCAGCACCGGCACCAGGAGCAGCAGGAGCGTGCGCGCATACAGGCCGCGCGGTGCGATATCCCGGAGACGAAACCTGGCCATATCAGTCTGGCATCAGGCGGTAGCCGATGCCCCGCACGGTCTGGATATGGATGGGCTCTTTCGGATTCGGTTCGATCTTCCGGCGAAGGCGCGTGACCTGTACGTCGACGGAGCGTTCAAGGCCAGCCGACGTCAGTTCCGCCAGGTCTTCACGGCTGACGGGTTCGCCGGCATTACGGGTAAGTACGGTGAGTAGCTGTAGTTCGGCGTCCGTAAGGCGTATGCGCTCGTTTCCGGATTTGAGTTCGCCGCGCGCAGCATTGAAGACCAGGCCCGACATTTCGATCTCGTCCGGGGGTGGAGCGGATTTCTGGGACCGGCGCAGGATCGCCTCGCAGCGCAGAACCAGCTCCTCCGGCTCGAAGGGCTTGGCTAAGTAATCATCGGCGCCGGAACGCAGGCCTTCGATCCGGTCGCTGGTCTGGCCGCGCGCGGTCAGCAGCATCACGGGCGTCTCCCGCGCCGGACCTCTGCGGATGGCGTTGAGGAGGGAGAGGCCATCCTCTCCCGGCATCATTATGTCTAGGATCGCGAGATCAAACGCCATGTTTTCCATAAGGCGCCGGGCCGCCGCCGAATCGGCCGCGCCGCTGACCCGGAAGCCCTTCATCGTCAGGAAGCGTTTGGTCAGGTCTCGGATACGGTCGTCATCATCAATAATCAGGATATGGGCGGGTTCTTTCATGCAGGCCTCACTTCACAAGCGCTTCAAGCAGGATCCTGGAACCGGCGACGGCCTCTGGCCCGCTGGCCCGGAAGGCGAGGCGCAACTGCTCGCGCACTTCGATGACAATCGGGGTCGTGAGCGTGATTCCCGCATCCGACAGGGTTAGCTTGCGGCGGCGGGCATCGCTGGTCTCGCGGGCCCGCTCGATGAGCCCGCGCTCGTCCAGCTTGCCGATGATCCGGGCGAATGTTGGCACTGTCATGCCGAGGCTGCCCCTCAATCCGCTCACCGTCAGGCCCGGACGGTAACGTACCGCCATGAGAATCTGCAATTCTGGTTTGCTCAGGCCAGCCTTCTTCCGGGCGCTTTCTGCCGCCCTCGCGAGCACGGATGCCCCGGAAATCAGAAGTCCGGCGCTCCGGTCGAGTTCCTGATCGGTCAGGAAAAGCCGGGGATCGAAAGGACGGTTCAGGTTGACGGGCGCGGACATAAGTCGGAAATGAACCCGAATACGCAGAAAGTTCAAGCGAGGAGCGTTCCCATGGCTGCCATCCCTTACGATGATCGCGACGGATACATCTGGATGGACGGCCAGTTCATGCCCTGGCGCGACACAAAGGTGCACGTGCTCACCCATGCGCTTCACTATGCCTCGGCTGTCTTCGAGGGTGAGCGGGCCTATGGCGGGAGCATTTTCCGGTCGTTGGACCATTCTAAACGTCTTCACCGGTCGGCCGGGATCATGGGCTTCGACATCCCGTTCACGGTCGGCGAGGTCGAGCAGGCCAAGAAAGACGCGCTGGCGAAGTCCGGTCTAGGGAGCGCCTATGTGCGTGCCATTGCCTGGCGCGGTTCAGAGATGATGGGCGTCTCAGCGCAGAATAACACGATTCATCTGGCTATCGCCGTCTGGCATTGGGGAGACTATTTCGCCGATAAGATGAGGGGTATCCGCCTGACCCATGCGCCCTGGAGGCGTCCAGCCCCCGACACCGCCCCTTGTGAGGCAAAAGCAGCCGGTCTCTACATGATCTGCACTCTGTCGAAGCATGCCGCTGAGAAGGCTGGCTATCAGGATGCCCTGATGCTCGACTATCGCGGCCAGGTGGCCGAGGCGACCGGTGCAAATATCTTCTTCGTGCGCGACGGCGCGCTGCACACACCGACACCGGACTGCTTCCTGAACGGCCTGACGCGGCAAACGACGATTGCGCTCGCCAAGGCGCGGCAAATTGAAGTGGTCGAACGGGCGATCTTCCCGGGCGAGCTGTCGACCTTTTCAGAGTGTTTCATAACCGGATCGGCCGCCGAGCTCACCCCGGTCGCCGAGATTGGCGAACACCGCTACAAGCCAGGTGTAATCTCCGAAACGCTGGTCAGCGATTATTCTGCCCTGTGTAACGGCAAGCTTGAGCTTGCTCTCTAGGGCTGAAGATCAGGTGAGGATATCGCTTGCGGGGATTTTTGCTTCGCGGCGGGCAATAAAGTGGGTCTCGAAGGCAACGACGAGGCAGGCCGCGATGATTATCGCGGCGCCGCCATAGACGCGCCAGCCTGGGATCTCGTCGAAGAAGGCGTAGCCCAGCAGGGCTGACCATATGAGACCGGTATACTCGAAAGGGGCAAGCGTTTGGGCCCTGGCCTTGGCATAGGCCAGCGTCATCAGCCACCAGATGCCAATGCCGAGGAAGGCCACGGCGATCATGGCGCCCCAGGAATGGGCGGCGGGTGTCCACTGGGCAAACAGAAGCATGAAGGGTAGCAGGAGCAGGGCAGGGAAGACGTTCATGAAGGTCACGAGCGTCAAGCTGTCTTCTTCCTTCGTCCGCAGGCGGAGAAGTACGATGTTCAGCGCGTAGAGTACGGCTGCGAGGAGGACAGCTGTCGTACCCAAGAGGCGATTTCCCTCCGGCGGGCCCCCTTGCGTTTCGGCGGTGGCTGCGAGGGCGGCACCTGCAAAGCCGACCAGCGAGGCGATGATCGTCACGGGGCTCATCTTTTCGCCAAGGATCACGCGGGCAATCGGGGCAATCATCAGTGCGGCGGTGAAGCCCATCACGACCGCTTCGGCCAGCGCGATCTGAGTCAGGGAATAGAAGAAGGCGAAGGCCGAGATGACCTGCGCCAGTGAGCGCATTGCGTGAAAGCGGATGGCGGCGAGGCCCGGGACCGCACGCCGGCTGGCCGCGAACAGGCAGACCATGATTAATGAGCCGAGGATATAGCGCCAGGTGGTGGCCGTAAGCACACTGGTCCCGCCCAGCATCACATGCTTCATAACCGCGTCAACGCCGCATCCGAAGATGACGCCAAAGCAGACGAGGATGATCGGATGGGGCAGACGCATCGCAGCACCGGAGTGGGGCCGCGCCGGGGCTGCGTCAAGCCGTCATCACGCGGCTGAATTCATTCCCAGCCACAGGCTATAGCCGACATAGCCGACGAGCATGAGGCCACCTTCGATCCGGCCGATGCGCCAGCGTGAGGTGGCTGCTATCATCAGCACCGCCGTGGCGGCCAGCATCACCCAGATATCCAGAACCGCGATCTGGGCGGGCACATCGATCGGTTTGATGATCGCGGTTACGCCAAGGATGCCGAAGATATTGTAGATGTTCGAGCCGACGATATTGCCGAAAGCGATGTCGCTGTGCTTACGCAGGGCGGCCATGACGGAGGTCACAAGTTCGGGCAGCGAGGTACCGACGGCAACAATGGTCAGACCGATCACCGTCTCGGAGACGTTGAAATCACGGGCGATATCGATGGCGCTGGAAACCAGGAAGCGGGCACCAAGGATGGTCAGGGCAAGGCCGCCGATGACGAAGAGGAGGTCGAGGGCGATCAGGCCGGCGGAGGGCTTCGGGGCCTCGGCGGTTATGCCCGCCGCGACATCTGCTGCGGCATTGGACTGACGCTCCTGCTGGAACGCGTAGAATATGTAGCCTCCGAGAGAGGCCACAAAGAGCGCCCCGAGAACAGGGGTCAAGTGGCCGTAGAGCACCGCCCCAAGGCACATGGCTGTCGCGATCGTGAGCACAAGCCCGTCTCGCATGAAGGTCGCTTTCGCCACCGCGACAGGGAAGATCAGCGCCGTAATGCCGAGGATAAGCAGGATGTTTGCGATGTTGGAGCCCACAGCATTGCCAACAGCGATGCCGGGCGAGCCGGAGAAGGCGGCCTGCAGGCTTGTCACGAGTTCAGGCGTCGAGGTGCCAAATCCGACAAGCGTCAGTCCGATCAGCAGCGGCGAGATACGAAACTTCTCCGCGAGCTGAACGGCGCCGCGCACGAGGAGTTCGCCGCCTGCGACCAGCAGAACGAGGCCAAGCAGCAGGAAGAGGATTGTCATTGTCGATTATTCTCCAGGGTACTGGCCCGCAGGAGATGTGGCGGACCCCCGGGCCATCGTGAAGGGGGGCGAGGCAAATATTCTGCGGGTGCACAGGAGACAGCCCCTGGCTTCTCTGTCACGCTGATCGCGCGCCTGGGTTATGCTGAGATGGTTGCAGGATTTATCCCGGGGCGGGCTGCGATCGGGGCTTGGTCCTCGATGCTGGCGCGTGCGGCATTCAGGTGCTCGACTGAGCGCTCTGAAAAGTTCCGCGCGATCAGTGATCGCAGGTCGGGCTGAAACACGGTATTCCTGCACGGCCTCTGCCGCCCGGTCCTCTTTAGATACTCAGCGTGTGACCTTTCGGCTCTGGCGGCGCAGCCTGGGCAGGTGCTTGTCGAGCAAGTCTGCCGCTAGCGTTTCGGCCCGAAGGGCACTTTCGTGGCCCCCCGTCCAGCGTCCGCAGCTATGGCTCCCTGCTTAAATGATCAGCACGGACCCGGATGAGCTGTCAGGCAGGGCAGTAATCGGGCGCAAACGGGCCGATCGGGACCGGGCGCTCGCCGGCACCCCGCCGCGAAGGGACAAGGATGAGCTGCCCTTTGATCCGGCCCGTTGATCCGGTTCGTGGGTGTTGCGACCTTTCGTCCGGTATCGGCGATAGCCCGGCTCGACCGACATCACCGGTGATTTTGCGCGCCGGCGGGCAGACCGGTCCTTCAAAAGGCCTGTACAACTTGGTTCTTTGGTGCAGACCTTGGGTAAATTCCGCCGGATGGAGGAGAAAGATGACCCAGTCAGGTCCCGCCCATTGACGCAGGCCGGATCCGGCCCCTGGCCGTCTCGGCTGAAACGTCAGGTGCAATGTCGCCGGTCAAAAGTCTCATTCACGGGGCCTGTCTCTTGATTTCTGCGGCAAAACGAGTGCCTAACGGAAACCGGACAATCACAGCTGCCTGAAGCCGCCGATGAGAATTCCTCAATGCCGCCGGAGACGGGCAGGGCCATGAAACGTCTGATCCTGATGCGCCATGCCAAGACCGAGCCCTGGTCAGAGGGGATCGATGATTTTGGCCGGGCGCTGACCCCGCTGGGACATTCCGATGCGCGGCGTGTGGCCGAGGAGCTGGTTTTGCTTGGCTGGAGCCCGGAACGCATTCTCGTCTCGAGCGCTCGTCGGGCCCGGGAGACCTGCGCCCAGGCTGCGGCAGTGCTGACCGGGGAGAAGGTGCGCCCGATGGAATCGCTTTATCTGACGGGTGTGCGCGGCCTGACTGAGGCAGTCAGCCAGAATGACGCAGCCGGGACGCTGATGGTGATCGGCCATAATCCAGGCTTGCATGATTTTGCGCTGGCCATCCTGCGTGAGGGCGGGGCGGTTGATCATCAGGCGTCGCTGCGGCTGCAGGAGAAGTTTCCGACAAGCTGTGCAGCCTTGTTTGAGGCTGAAGAAGCGGGTGTATTCGTGCCGGCGCACTTCCGTCTCGTTCACGTGCTTCGGGCGAAAGACTTCCGGGACGGTGACGCAGACTGACGCCCGGCAAGAAGATTGCCTCCATCCGGCCGGGCAGCGGGGCGGCAGTGCGCATTGTCTGAAGCGGTTGGGCAACAGGCCGTCGAACTGAAGGCGCTGGGGCTCCCGGCGTCACTTCCGGCGGCCATGGGCGGCGGTCAGGTCCGGGACGCCGATCGGGTCATCAGCATTCTGGATCGGGCACTCGGCGCAGAATCGCAATGAGAATTGGGTTTTTTGGCCTGCGTCTTCGTACCCGGTCTGGCTGCATTCAGCGGCTGCTGGCTGATCTTTGCGGTCCTGGCGGCGCCGACGCCCGCCCGTCAGGCGGCAGGTCGTCTGCACTTGCTCTCGTGATCCGTTCTTGCGGGGCAGGGTGACGTGCTACCGGGTTGATGGGGCGACCCGGGCGCACCTTGCTGGCTTGAGGCGCAGCGCGTGAGCAGATGCGGGGAAGGTAGAAGCCGGGGGTATTTTGTATTAGCACTGGCAGCCTGTCGCAGGCGGGGCCCAGGTCTGGGTGCCTGATTGTCCCGGAGGAGAGCATGCGGATTTTCGCCTGCGCCATAGCGGTGCTGATCATGTCCGGGTGCATGCCTGAGAGCGAGCCGGCAAAAGGGCCGGTTGCCCGCGTGCGGGTCACATTCGATCAGGGCGGGGTCGTGCATCGAATCGAAGATGGTCTGGCGGATGTTTCAACAGGCCGGCGGATTACTGCCGATGATCCAGCGCGGGTCGCGTCCATCTCGAAGCTGGTTGTCGCAATCGGCGTCATGCGTCTGGTGGAGGACGGCCTGTTGGACCTGGACAGCGATGTTTCCGATTACCTAGGCTGGTCGCTCAGACATCCCGCGCATCCTGAGACGCCGATCACCCTGCGCCTGCTGCTTTCACACAATTCCGGCCTTACGGATGCGGCCGGCTATGGATCGCCGTTCAACGCTCCCATCCGGGAGAAACTTTCAGATGCGGCCGTCTGGGACGCCGTCCACGGACCAGGCGAATATTTCCGTTATGCGAATATCAATTACCCGGTTGTTGCGACGGTTATGGAAGCGGTGACGGGAGAGCGTTTCGATCAGCTGATGCACCGCCTTGTCATTGCCCCTCTTGGCCTGCAGGCATGCTTCAACTGGGCGTCCTGCAGCGATGAGACCGTCGCACGCGCGGTGGTGCTTTATGACCGTGACCGGCAAGTTCTCACAGATGATAACCGGGGAGGCAGGCCAGACTGCCCCGTTAATTCCGATACGAGTGGTGGCTGCGATCTATCGCTGCTGAAGCCGGGTGTGAATGGCGGCGCCTTCTCTCCGCAGGGGGGTCTCCGGATGTCCGCCAATGACCTATCCGTCATAGGCCGTCTTCTTCTCGGCCGAGGAGAGATCAACGGGGTCAGGCTCCTGCGCCCGGACTCAGTTGACCTTATCCTTGATCCTGTTTGGACATTCGATGGAAGCAACGGAGAAACATTTGACTCCGAGACGGCCGATCCCGGAGGGGCCCTGTTTTGTCGATATGGCCTGGGCGCCCAGACTCTTGCAACCCGATCAAGTCTTTGCTCAGATGATCCGTTTGCGGACGGTATCGAACGGGTTGGGCACCCTGGAGAGGCTTATGGCCTTGTCTCCGGTCTCTGGCTTGACCGTGCCACGGGAACGGGGGTCGCCTATTTTATAACCGGGGCTGACCTTACGGCTTATGGGCCGGCTTCGGCTTTTTACGCGGACGAGGAACGCCTCCTGGCGGCGCCGGCCCAGATATCAGGGACGACGGGCCCCTGATTATGGCGTCATGCTGCCGGGCCGCGCCCCGGCAGCAGTATAGTGTCAGTCAGCGCAGTTTGCGGCGGTTCTGACCGCGGCGGCGCTGGGACGGGAAATCAAGGTCCCGGCCGCGCAGCTACATGGTTAAAGCTCTGCTTGTCTGGGTCGGCCTTTCCGTTTGGCTATGACAGGTTCGGTGCTGCCGCCAACAGTGTGAAACTGAGTGAGAATATTTTTCTGGAATAAAAAATGAAAAAATCAAAGCATTAGCCTAATTTCGGGATGCTGTTGATCGAGAGGCGGCAATCCAGCCTGTTTTAGGCGTCGCCAAGGGCAGATGGATCACGGATATGGATTGAGGCGGCTGTTCGCCAGACTGTCAGCGCGCGTTGCGGCAACGGTCAGAGCAATAGCGGACCTGGTCCCAGACGCGTTCCCATTTTTTGCGCCAGGAAAATGGCCGGCCGCAGGTGGCGCAGGTTTTTTCCGGCAGGTCACGCTTCGCGACGGCCTTGCCGCTGCCGGACTTACGAGGCATGGGACGTGGACAGATCGAGGCTGAGCTGGTGCGGAAGGTCCGGTACCTTTTTCACCTCTCGCGTACCCGGGCGGCGACGCTGGCCGGTGACGGTTATGCCGGACCGTCGGCTGCCGTGACGAAACTGGATTTCGTCGGCCATTTCAGCATGGCTAGGAGAACGCCGCACGGCGGCAATCCGGGTTCGGGCCTGGTCGGCAGCAGCCATGTGATCCACCATTCGCATCGGGTAAGTCTGCCCTAATACGATGCCGGCCGCCGAGAGGATCTCGGGCGGCGCATCCCAGGGTGAATGGATGTCGGCGTCCGAAAGTCGGGCGATTTCCGGTACCCAGCGCCGGATGAAGAGGCCCTGCGGGTCCTGATCTCTCGACTGTTTGACCGGATTGTAGATACGCGGCGTATTTATGCCGGTTGTCGCTGACTGCATCTGTGCCTGGACATAGTGGATCCCAGGTTCGAAATCGGTGAAGCGTGCGGCGAGCCGTTCGGCCGGCACCTTCCAGTCGAGCCAGAGGTGGTGCGAGGTGAAGCCCAACGCCATAGCCCGCATCCGGAAGTTCAGCCAGCCGGTTGCCTTGAGTGACCGCATGCAGGCGTCCAGGAAAGGAAAGCCCGTGCGGCCTTCGATCCAGGCTTCGAGGCGGGGGTCGTTTGCCTCCGGGCAGGCGCGCAGGCCGTCATAGGCCGGATGCAGGTTGCGGCTTTCCAGTGAGGTCTGGTCCTCAAGTTTCTGGATGAAGTGGCAGTGCCAGTAGAGGCGCGAGATGAAGCTGTCGATCGAGGCGGCGAAGGTCGCATCGCCACGCGCGGCGTGTCGCCGGCGGGCGCGGCGGGCGGCCTGCCAGGCTTCGCGCATCGACACCGTGCCAAAGGCAAGATGCGGCGAAAGGCGCGAGCAGGCCTGCGCGCCCGTCAGCGGGCTCGACATGTCGACCCGGTAAGTGCGTCCGCGATCTTCGAGAAAGGTTCGCAGACCTTCGACACCTGCGATTCGGCCGCCGGGCTGGCGCTGCGGGCAATCATCAGGGCCCAGCCCGAAGTCTTCGGCGATCGGCCAGAGCGAAGGGGCCAGGGATGGCGAGTGGATCCTTTCCGGTGCGCGGGCGCGCGGCGCCGCCATCAGCCCTTCCCAGCGCCCCGCCCAGCCTTCGCGGTCCTTGAGGCCGCGCACAACGCCATGCTGGGCCTGCTCGCGCAGGGCGATACCGGCATTGCGGGTCCAGCGCCGCAGCTGCCGGTCGCGCTCAAATGTCCATTGCAGGCCCGTTTCCTCGTGAGCGTGGATCGCCTCGACGCCATACTCACGGTGAAGGGCGGCGATCACATCGGCAGCGCTGCCAACACGCACGATAAGGCGGCTGCCGCGGGACTGCAGGGCAGCGTCAAGCTCGCGCAGCGAGTCGAGCACGAAATCGAACTGCCGGCGCGAGTGTTCTGGCAAGGCCCAGTACCCTGGCTCGAAGATGTAGAGCGGGACGACTGGCGCGCCGCTCGCCGCTGCGGCCCGCAGCGCACCATGGTCGTGGACCCGGACGTCCCGTTTGAACCAGACAAGGTGAACACCCGACATGGAACAAACATAGAACATGCCGGAACCGGCATCAAGAGCCTGCGCAGAACTGGACGCATGACGGTGCCAAACTAACTTGTTTTCAAACCGGCTGGGGAGGCACGCGTGTCCATTGCGATTATCGGCGCCGGCATGTCTGGCCTGTCGGCGGCCGAAATTCTCGCCCGCAGCGGGCGCCGCGTGCGCCTGTTCGACAAAGGCCGGAGTGCGGGCGGCCGGATGGCGACGCGGCGCAGGAGCGTCAATGGGGCAGACCTTACATTCGATCACGGTGCGCAGTATTTTACGGCCCGCTCCCCTGAATTTCGTTCGGAAGTTTCCCGTTGGCTGGACATCGGAGTGGCTGCGCGCTGGGACGATAGTGAGGCCGAGGGAAAGGCGGGCGAGCGGTTTGTCGGTACGCCCTGCATGAATAGTGTGCTGAAGGCGATGGCCTCGCCCCTGGATGTCTCCTGGGGCGCCGAAGTGGCCGCGATTGAAGGCGGGCCCCGAACGTGGAGCCTGCAATTGCGGGATGGATCCAAAGCGGGCGAATTCGAAACCGTGGTCGTAGCGGTTCCCGCTGAGCAGGCGGCGATGCTTCTCGCGCCGGTATCTCCGGCCCTGGCAGCCAAAGCGCAAATGGTACGGTCCGAGCCTTGCTGGGCGGTGATGCTTGCCTATGCCCAGCCGACCCGGATCGTCAGCCGGAGCTTTAGGCCCGAGGATGGCCCGCTGGTCTGGACAGCGCGCAATTCCTCGAAGTATGGACGCACGGATGCAGAAACCTGGGTGCTCCATGCCCGGTCTGACTGGTCGGCGGCACATATCGAGGCACCGCCCGAAACTGTGGCCCAGCAGCTGGTGGAATCCTTCCGTGAGCAGACGGGTGCAGCTGAGCCGGACTTTGCGGAGGCGCACCGCTGGCGGTTTGCGCGCGTGGCCGAGCCGCTCGGTTCCCCTTTCCAGCTGGAGGCACCCTCGGGCCTTGCAACCTGCGGCGACTGGCACCTGGGTGCCCGTGTCGAAGCTGCCTGGACGAGTGGGCGCGCCCTCGCGGCGAAACTGTTAAGCTCGTAAACCGTTACAGCTTCAGCTTTCTGGAAAGCGACCGGGAGGGTAGGGACTACTCCCATCGCAGCCGAAATGCAGGGCGTTCTTCGGATGCCCAAGCCGCGGATGTGTAATCGGAACTGCGACAGCCGTTTAGATCAAGGTTCAAGATCTCGGAGGCGGCTCAGCGCTGCGCGCTGGTAAAGCTCACTCCGAAGCTTGGTTTGGGCAACCATCCTGGCTGCGGATATCCTGGCGGATGTCTTTGACGAGGCGGGTTCAGCCGGGTTCGCGGCTATCCTCTCGGTTTGGGCGCCGGGGCCCTGCCCGATCCGACGCTCGCTTCTTCGGCCCAGTCGGTCCGGGTGGTTGCAGCCCGGTCGGACCTGGCCGGCAGGCGCTTGATGCTGTTGGGGCCCGGGTCAAAGCATCGGCACAGAGTGTGGCTGATGATGCGCCCCCGGCGATGGTTTGCCCACTCTCCGGCCTTGCGGGGCGCCTGCACTTTCCGGCGAAGACACCCATCCGGCCGGAAGATATGGCGTCGGGTGATGCTTGTTTTACCCCAGCCTTGTGTCTGGGCCTTGTTTCCTTTCGGTCCTGTCGCTGCCCGGTCTGTTCTGACGCCGCGTGACCGCTTGGCGGACGAGGTTGGCCAGCTTAGGGTACGCTTAAAGAGCACCATCCGAGGGAGTAAGCCGATGGCCTATGACAATGCCGAGCAACTCGAGGCGTTCCGCGCCGATGCCCGCAAATGGCTGGAGGAAAACTGTCCGGCCTCGATGCGCACACCGATGCCTGATGATGAGGTTGTGTGGGGCGGACGCAATGCCACTTTCAAGAACCCGGAGTCGAAACTCTGGCTTGACCGCATGGGCGAAAAAGGCTGGACGGCGCCGGAATGGCCCAGAGAGTATGGTGGTGGCGGCCTCAGCCGCGCCGAGGCGCGCGTGCTGGAGCAGGAGTTGCGCCGCCTCAAGGCGCGCCCGCCGCTTTTCTCCTTCGGCCTCTGGATGTTTGGCCCGGCTCTGCTCGAATTCGGCAATCACGAACAGAAGCTGCGCTTTATTCCCGACATCGTCAAAGGCAGGACCCGCTGGTGTCAGGGCTATTCCGAACCTGGCGCGGGATCTGATCTTGCCGGCCTGCAGACGCGTTGTGAAGACAAAGGCGATCATTACCTGATCAACGGTCAGAAGGTCTGGACCTCCTATGCCGACAAGGCGGACTGGATCTTCTGCCTTGTGCGCACGGACACATCAACCAAGCATGAAGGCATCAGCTTCATCCTTTTCGACATGAAGAGCCCGGGCGTGGAAGCGCGCCCAATTCTTCTGATTTCCGGCGAGAGCCCTTTCTGCGAAACCTTCTTCACCGATGTCAAGGTTGCGAAGGACCAGCTCGTTGGCAAGATTAATGGCGGGTGGGAGATCGCGAAGCGGCTGCTCCAGTTTGAGCGCTCGTCGATTTCGGCGGGCGGTTTCGGCGGCACCGGCGGCTCCGGTATTCTGGGGCCGGAAGACTATGCCAAGCAGCATATCGGCACGGACGGATCCGGCCGCCTGATCGACGGCGACCTGCGTGGGCGCATTACCGATCACAAGATGTATGCGAAGGCTTTTGCCTTGACTGTACAGCGCCAGACCGAACAGGCGAAGGCCGGGCAGGCGGTCGGCCACACGGCCTCGATCCTGAAATATGGCGCGGCCAAAATGAACCAGGACCGGCACGAATTGCTGATCGAGGCGCTCGGCACGGAAGGCCTCGGCTGGGAAGGTGAGGGCTTCGATCGCAATGCCAAGAAGGTCACCCGCCAGTGGCTGCGTTCGAAAGGTAACTCGATAGAAGGCGGCACATCTGAGATCAACCTCAACGTCATCGCCAAGCGCGTTCTGGGCCTGAAGGAGCATCAATAATCATGACTTTCGTCCTCACTGAAGACCAGGACATGCTGCGTGAAACCGCCCAGGCGTTCGCGCGCGATGAGCTGCCTGTTTCCCGTCTGCGTGCGCTTCGCGACAAGGGCGCCAATGGCGACGATCCGGAGACGCGCAGGAAGCTTGCCGAGCTGGGTTTCTTCGGCGTCATCATTCCGGATGAGCCAGGCGCGGAGACGTTCGGTCTCGTCGGTCTCGGCCAGATTCTCGAGGCGCAAGGCCGGACGCTGGCGGCGACGCCTTTGCTTCAGACCGCCTTGATCGCCGCTTCGGCCCTGCAGCTCGGCGGTACGCCCGCGCAGAAGGCTGAATGGCTGCCCAGGATCGCCGCGGGGGAGGTGACCTTCGCGCTCGCGCTCGACGAGTCTGCGCATTTCGCGCCTTACACCATCGCGACCGAAGCTGAGCGCGATGGTCAGGGCTTCACGCTGAACGGCCTCAAGAAGTTTGTCCCGGATGCCCATCATGCCGGGATGCTGATTGTTGTTGCGCGGACTTTCGGCGAGGCAGGTGACCGCCACGGCCTGAGCCTCTTCCTTGTGCCAGCAAACGCCAAAGGAGTGACAGTCCAGAAACTGAACACGGTCGACAGCCACGGCGCAGCGCATGTCAGCCTCGATAATGTGCATGTGCCGGACGCGGCCCTTATCGGTCCAGCCGACGAAGGCGCTGATATCCTTGATCCACTGCTTGACCGAGCGGCGATCGGCCTTTCGGCTGAAATGCTGGGTTCAGCGCAGGCAGCGTTCGACATGACACTGGAATACCTCAACAACCGTAAGCAGTTCGGCCAGCTCATCGGTTCGTTCCAGGCGCTCCAGCACCGTGCTGCAAAGATGTTCGTGGAGCTTGAGATGACGCGCTCCTGCGTGGCGGCTGCCCTGGGCGCTGTGGATGCGGGCAAGTCGGATGTTGCCGAACTCGCCAGCCTCGCCAAGGCGCGGGCGAGCGAACTGGTCCACCTCGTCTCGAACGAGTGCGTTCAGATGCACGGCGGTATCGGCATGACGGATGCGGCCGAGCCAGGCTTCTACATGAAACGCGCGCGCGTACAGGAAGCGCTCTACGGCTCAGCGAGCTGGCACCGCGACCGATATGCACGGCTGAACGGGTTCTAGGCAATCATCGTGCTTTAAACACAACGCCGCTCTGATCATTTGGGACGGCGAAGAGTGTTTCGTTGATAAAGACCAGGAGGTTTTCTGGAGCGACGGCCTCCCTTATTTCCCTGGTAAACGGATAGTCACTCACCGGGCGTTGCTTGGGGGGCACGCTGCAACCATGCTTCCCGATGGCAGCATGGATCGCGCTCGTCCGTTTGACTTCGTCAATGACGCCGTGCTTGTTGACGATGAAGCAAGTCCGTCCACGCTCAAACGCGCTCTCGCCGGAGGCGGCAATTGTTGCCCGATCCGGCTTGTGGATCGACAGGCCCTCCGCTTTCACACACGCGTTAAGCAGGAGGGGAGGAGGTCCGGACGAACTTCGCCGGCCTCCTCCTTCAGATGTGAGATTTTTTCTAGGAGCAGTTCCTTCGCAACGGGCGCTTTCTTCATGGGAGTCTTCATTTCCTGGTTTTGATGCCTCGGCTCCCGAACCGGTGACATGACAGTGCGTCAAGAGGCGAAGCCATCGGCTCCGGCTCCCTGAAAGATGCCTGATTAGCCTCAGGATCAAGCCTTCTTGGCCCGTAAGGTCAGCTTGATCCGTCGCCGGATTTCTATCGCTCGATCTGGTAGATCATGCAAACGCTGGACGAGACCGCTTGCTTTCGATCGTCAGACGGAAGGTTGAGCGCATCAATATCAGCCTGAGTGATCGTAACCTTGCGTCCGTCAACCATGCCGGAGGCAACAGGTGGCGATGGTGGCGGCGGAGGTGAGGGCGGCGCATAGGCGGGTGCGGCAGAGTAATAATCATAGTCGCTACCGGCCATTGATGCCCAGTTGCCGAGGCAGGGACCACTGCCTTCCTGAACCACCATCAGCTTGCCAAGCTTTGCGCCACTTGCTTTGGCGGTTGCTGTGGCGCGTGCGGCGGCATCTTTGACAGCGGCTTCATAAGCACTGCGGTTCAGCTCAGTGGTGCGCTCGAGATATGTCGAAAGGCCTGTCGAGTTTTCCGGGCCGAGGGCTAGTGCGCCTGCGCGCGCAGCGCCGGCTTTCGACACATCTTCGACGGTCACAGACAGCGAGACCCGGGCCTCGTAGGCTCGGATCTTGTCGGACCGTTCATTGTCGATCCGGTTTCCGTCTTTGTCCCTATACTGCTCGTACAGGGCTGTGACGTTCACCGATGTCTGGATGATCGAATTATCTCCTGCAACTTTCTTGATCGTCTCATAGGCAAGGCGGCCGCGCTCCACTGCCAGTTGCATAGCCTTCTTTGAATCCTTGTCTGTCTCGAGATAGGTGACAGAGAAGTTCGCGCGGTTCGGGGCGACCTGCATGTCTGCGCGGCCAAGCACTTCGATCACTGGCACGCGGGTCCAGTAAGGCGTGGTAAAGGCCTGGTCCTGAAAGTCCGGCGAGCCCTGGGCGAGTGAGGGTAGGAACGCAGCAGCCGAGCAGACTGTGAGAAAGCTGCCCGCGACGCGGGACAGCATTTTGCGATGTGTCATGTGAAACCCCAAAAGACATGTTGCCTGCACTGGCGCATCCAGACGGCAACGCGCTGACTATCCACACCTTAGTGTGTCGGCACAATGACCGGTTTGCGACCTTAAGAGTTCGCTTCCGATTGTAGCAGCGTATAGCGCTCGATGCCGATTCGCTCGATCAGTGCGAACTGCTTCTCGAGGAAGTCGACGTGCTCTTCTTCATTGTGGAGGATCCTGCCGAGCAGGTCCCGGCTCACATAGTCGCGCACCTTCTCGCAATGCTCCATAGCATCGCGAAGCAGCGGGATCGCGATATTCTCGAGCTTCATGTCGCATTCGAGGACTTCCTGCACGCTTTCGCCGATATGCAGCTTGCCGAGGTCTTGCAGGTTGGGCAGGCCGCCCAGGAAGAGGACGCGCTCGATCAGCCAGTCAGCATGATGCATTTCCTCGATCGATTCCTCGTGTTCTTTCTTGCTCAGCTTAGACACCCCCCATTCGCGCAACATGCGCGAATGTAGGAAGTACTGGTTGATTGCGGTCAGCTCGTTCTTCAAGGCAAGGTTGAGATATTCGATGACTTTCTTGTCGCCTTGCATATTCGGCTCCGTCAGCAGGGGGGGGAGTAAGGGGGGAGGGTGCTGTTACGCCTTATAGGCGAGCCGGCCGGCAGACGCAAGAAAAAAATCCAATAAAATCAATTGCATATGCAAGTGCGATACAGTTGCAAAGAGCTGAGAACCTTTACGCTGCGGCGCAGCAAAGTGTTTGAATTTACTGAAGATTGGCTGAGGATAGCGGCCTATTCGGCAGCCAGGATCCGGGTCTCGGGCGCGCAGCGATCCATCTGTTCGGCGATCATTTCGCCGATCGCGGTTGAGCATTTCCCGCAGTTAAACTTGCAGCCATGATGGGCCTGGACCGCGTGGGGGCTGCGCGCGCCTGATTCGACCGCTTCGCGGACTGAACGGCAATTGATCCGGTTGCAGATGCAGATGATCATGAGAACCATTTGCAATAACTGCGAATGACTGTCAAGTGCAGCCTTCACGATACCGATGGGCGATCCCTTGTCCATTCAGCCTGCTTGCTGGGTGTTTTCACTGACGCTGGCAACTGGTCAATCCTGTTGCGACCGGGGCGGCCTGGCCGCGCCTTCATTGCCCGGCGCCGCCGCGCGCGATTATGTTCGAAGCCATCCCGCAGCCCAGGCGGCGGCCTGCCGTCTCGGCCTTTCCCCGTCATCAGGCCGAGATGCCCGGTATGTGGGCGGGCCCGCCTCAGGCCTGCCAGCCGAAAACATCCTCTATCCCTAGCCCGAAGACGCGCGCGATGCGAAATGCGCTCTCGAGGGATGGAGAATATTTGCCCAGCTCGATGGCGATGATCGTCTGGCGCGTCACGCCGATCGCCTCGGCAAGGGCTGCCTGGCTCATCGCGCCATGCTGTTCGCGCAGCTCGCGGATGCGGTTGGTGATCGGCGGCGCTTTCGCCATCGCTCAGCTGGCCTGACGGTGGAGGACGATCTGGAAGACGTAATCCGAAATCTGCCCCGGCATCAGGCAGAGGAAGACGAGATGGAACAACATGTTTGTGTCCATGTTCACTGCATAGTGCCAGAGTGCGCCGACCGCCGGCACGACCATCACATAGCCGGACCAGTTGCCGGCCTTGACAGCGATGATCTTCTCGCGCTCGTCGGCTGGCGCGTTGGCCGCTCTCGGTGACGCGGCGGCCAGGGCCGACATAAAGAGCGCCGAGGCGATCATGATCACCACGACATAGGCGATGACGAAACCGACGACAGGCGGCGCGGTCTGGCCAAGCGCGCGCGAAGCGCTGGTGACCATGTTGAGATAGAAAGCGGCGCCGGCGGCCAGGATGGCCGCCATCACCCAGGCAGTTTTCTCGAGGAAGGGGGTATTCCTCAAGGTGGCGGCGGGGGACATGGGCAGGCTCCTGACGTATCGAAAATATTGTACATCAGCATCTAGTCGAAAATTTTTGACATGTAAAGTATTTTCGACACCAATTCCTGCGCTTCGCTTGACGCCCCCCGGCGCCGCCTCTAGGTCCGCCGTTTAACCCAGAACCTGCCGGCTGACACTCCGATGACCGATCTCTCCACGCTCGCCCAATCCGCCAAGGCCTGGCCCTTCGAACTGGCGCGCGCACTCGAGAAGCGCGTGGCCGAGCAGGTCAAGGCCGGCCAGCGCAAGGCGGATGCGCCGGTGATCTTCGAGACAGGTTATGGCCCCTCGGGCCTTCCGCATATCGGCACGTTCGGTGAAGTCGTACGCACGACAATGGTCCGCCACGCTTTCGAAGTGCTGACCGATGGTAAGTATGCCACGCGTCTGATCTGCGTGTCGGATGACATGGACGGGATGCGCAAAGTGCCGGACACGGTGCCGAACCCGAAGGCACTGGAGCAATATCTGCAGATGCCGCTGACCATGGTACCCGATCCCTTCGGCACGCACGCCTCCTATGGCGCGCACATGAACTCACGCCTGTGCGCTTTCCTCGACCAGTTCGGCTTCAGGTACGAATTCCTGTCGGCGACCGAATGCTACAGGTCTGGCCGCTTCGACCTCATGCTGCTGCGCGCAGCCGAGAAGTATCAGGCGATCATGGATGTGATGTTGCCCACGCTGGGTGATGAACGGCGCGCGACCTATTCGCCGTTCCTGCCGATCAGCCCGAGTACGGGCCGGGTGCTCTATGTTCCTATGAAACATGTCGATCCGAAGAAGGGAGAAGTAACGTTCACGGATGAAGACGGAACTGACGTAACGCTGCCGGTGACCGGCGGTGCTGTAAAAATGCAATGGAAGCCGGATTTCGGTATGCGGTGGGCCGCCCTCGGTGTGGACTTCGAGATGTTCGGAAAAGACCATCAGGCGAACGCCCCCATCTATTCTAAGATCGCCCGCATCCTCGGCCACCAGCCGCCGGAGCAGTATGTCTACGAACTGTTCCTCGATGAGAAGGGCGAGAAAATATCGAAGACCAAGGGTAACGGCATCTCGGTCGAGCAATGGCTGGCCTATGCCCCAGACGAGAGCCTTGCACTCTACCAGTTCCAGAAGCCCCGCGTCGCTAAGAAGCTGCACTTCGACGTGATTCCCAAAGCGGTCGACGAGTATCTTGCCTTCCTCGAGAAATTTCCCCAAGAAGAGGCTGCCGCGAAACTCGAAAACCCCGTCTGGCACATCCATTCCGGCGCACCGCCGCAATGCTCGAGCCCGGTATCTTTCGCGCTGCTGCTGAACCTGGTCGCGGTGGCAAATCCAACTGACGTCTCGCAGCTCTGGGCCTACATCACCCGCTATGCGCACGCTGCCTCGCCGCAGACGCATCCGCTTCTCAACGAACTCGCCGGCTACGCCATGCGCTATTATCGCGATTTTGTCCTACCCGGAAAAACCTTCCGTCCACCGACGGATCTTGAGCGCCAGGCAATGGCCGACCTTGCCGATCGCCTGCGCAGCTTTCCGGATGAGCCGACCGGGGAGAACCTGCAGACCATGATCTTTGAAGTGGGCAAGACGCATGGCTTCGAGAACCTGCGCGACTGGTTCAAAGCGCTTTATGAAGTTCTGCTCGGACAGGAGCAGGGGCCGCGCTTTGGCAGTTTTGCTGCACTCTACGGGGCCGGCGAAACCGCCGGACTAATCGATCAGGCGCTGGCGCGCTAAGGCTTAGAGGATACGGCTGGGAATCAAAGAGGCAGGGACATGACGGGCCACCCGGACCAACACCAGCCAGGCCGCAGGCCGCCCAACATTATTTTGGTCCTGACGGATGATCTCGGTTACAGCGACATTGCCCCCTATGGCGGCATCTTCGAGACGCCGGCGCTGTCGCAGATGGCGCGTGAGGGCTTTCTTTCCACCGGTTATTATAGCCCGGCGAATATCTGCACTCCGGCGCGCGCCGGTATCCTCACGGGCCGGTACCCGCTGCGCACAGGACTTGGTTTTGAAGTCATCATGCAGGGCGATGACAGGGCCTTGCCACGCAGTGAAGTCACCATCGCCGCCGCTCTGAAGCCGGTCTACGCGACCGGTCTGTTCGGCAAGTGGCACCTCGGGCACCGCGCGCCCGACTGGTTGCCGACGACTTATGGCTTCGACCGGTTCGTTGGCATTCCCTATAGTCACGACATGGCGCCGCTCTCGATCTTCGCCGCGAATGCCGGGGAGGCAGCGAGCGAGTACAACCTGCCTTTCGAGGCCTTGCAGGAAGAATTCTATACCCAGGCTGAACGCTTCATTGAAGCAAACCGCACCCGCCCCTTCTTCATCGAGCTGGCGCTGAGTGCTCCGCACTTGCCCAACCATCCACCAGAGGCGCTGCTGGGTAAGTCGCGGGTCGGCCCCTATGGCGACTCTATCCTCGAAATCGATGCGATCATGGGCCGCCTGTTCGCGAAGCTCGATGCGCTTGATCTTGGCCGCGATACTCTGGTGATCTTCACATCTGACAATGGCCCATGGTTTGAAGGCTCGAGCCTGCCGCTCCGCGACCGGAAAGGCGGAGCTGGATATGATGGTGGCTACCGTGTTCCCTTCCTCGCCTTGTGGCCAGGCCAGATACCGCCGGGCCAGCGGTCGAATGCGATCGTCTGCGGCATTGACCTGTTGCCCACCTTCTGCGCTGTCGCGGGTGTTGCCTTGCCCGATCGGGTAGAGATCGACGGCCGGGATATTTCTGGTGTGCTTCTGCGCGGGGCGCCTTCGCCGCATGAGCAACTCCTCCTGTTCAACAATTTTGAGGTAGTGGCCGTTCGCACGCAGCGCTGGAAGTATGTCTCTGAGACCTATTATCGCGGCTGGCGCGTGCCGCTCGCGCGCTGGGGGCATGAGGAACTCTATGACATGTCGGCCAGTGACTCCGAAAGCTATAGCCTTGCGCGTTACGAGCCGGTTGTCCTCGCAGACATGCAGCGCCGCCTCGCAGCGGCACGTGCGGAATTCAAGGCCTACAATACCGGTATCCCGGATTATTTCCGCACCTTGTCCGCGCAGTTGAAGCAGCGCCAGGACTGAGCTTGAGACAGAGAGGAATGTTAAGCGGCAAGTCCGGTCAAGCTGGGGTGTAACAGTTTAACTTTCTGGAGATAATTTTCCTCGCGTTCCAGCCTGATCGCCGCCCGCATCCTCCTGGCTCCACCTCTCTGCGGCTGCCTTGCAACCAAGACCGTGTCCGTGCCGGTCTGTCTTGATGCGCTGGAGGCAGCCGCCCAGAGCGTCGCGGGGCCGTGCATTTGACCGGTGACGCGCTCGACGGTCTGAAGGATTGGCCCGTCTGAAGGTGAGCGGAAGGAAGGCGGGCTTGGGGGCGTGTCGTCAAAGCGAAGCTTTTTGAAGGTGAAATCCAGAAGGTGAGCCAGGAGGACGAAGTTATCGACGTGGACGTTTCACTCCTCGGCTAAACCCGCATGAGAACGTGATCCCAAGCAGAACAGCGCGACCGGCCAAATGTTCCGGGGAAAGACGGGTCTACTGCGCGGTTGAAATGAGTGAGATCCTGGCTTTCGGAAGCCTTCCCATCGGCCAACCCGCCCAAAGGTCGGCTTCGTGAGCCCTGGCTTTCACCACGGCAGCTTCCTTGACGTGGCCAAAGCCGCGGATCTCGTCCGGTACCTTTGCGATCTCCACGGCCAGTGCATGATTGGCCGCCGTCAGCTCGCGGGCAATGCGGCCGAGATTGTCGAGATAGGTATCGCGCAGGTCACGCTCCATCTTGCGCTCTTGCGTGTAGCCGAACAGGTCTAGCCTCGTGCCGCGCAGGCCCTTCAACTTCGCTAGCATCTTGAAGCCGGTCAGCATCCAGGCTCCGAAGCGCTTCTTCTCGAGATGGCCGTGGATATCCTTTTTCGCGATCATCGGCGGTGCGAGCCAAAAGCGCAGCTTTCCACCCCTGAACTGGCTAGCCAGCTGCGCAGCGAATTTTCCGTCCGTATAGAGACGGGCAACTTCGTATTCGTCCTTGTAGGCCATCAGCTTGTAGGCAAAGGTTGCCGCGGCGCGGGTGAGGTTTTCGCCAAGTCCCGCATTTGTTTCAGCACGCCGCACTTCCTCGATGATGGCTCGGTAGCGCCCGGCATAGGCACTATCCTGATAAGCAATGAGACGTGCTGCACGATCCTTGATCAGATCATCCAGAGATCGTGGCTCGACATGCCCGCGCGGGTCATGCTGCGCTGCAAGACGTTCCGGCGCGCCAGCAGCAAGGCGGCCAATATTGAAAGCCGCCATGTTATCCTCGATCTTGGTGCCGTTGAGCCGAATTGCACGGTAGATGCCGCGCAGGGATACGGGCACCTTGCCTTTCTGCCAAGCATAGCCGGCCATGATCATGTTAGTGTAGATCGCCTCATGCAGATAGCCCACTGCGAGGGCTTCGGCATCAAAGGCGCTGAATTCAGCTGCCTGGCGCCTGACGCGCGCCGAGAGCAGGTCGCTCTCATAGCGTTTTGACCGATTACGGATGAATTCCGAGGTCGGCGTCACATCGGAGTTTGCAAACGCGGCCGTGCGGCCAGCGTCCATGAGGATCAGGGCGTCGCCGCCAGCGGCCACTACGAGATCGCAGGCGATCACGCAGTCTGCGCTTGCGGGGGGCACGCGGCCAGTCGATATAAGTTCCGGTTCGCGCGCGAACCGGATATGGCTGAGCACCGGGCCGCCCTTCTGCGCGAGGCCCGTCATGTCGAGCGAGCAGGCGGCGTTGCCGTCCACATGCGCTGCCATGGCGAGAACGGCGGCCACAGTGGTGACGCCCGTTCCGCCCACGCCTGTGAACAGAATGTTCCACGGCTGAGCCAGGCTTGGCGTCTCGGGCAGAGGAATACCGTCGGCATTGAATTCCTGCCGCGGCTGCGCCTCCCAGGCCGGCTCGCCATCCTTGATGGTCACGAAGCTCGGGCAAAAGCCCTTTAGGCAGGAAAGGTCTGTGTTACAGCTCGACTGGTTGATCCGGCGCTTGCGGCCAAGATCGGTCTCGATCGGTTCCACTGAAAGGCAGTTCGATTTGACCGAACAATCGCCGCAGCCTTCGCAGACTTCGGTGTTGATTATCGTGCGTACACGGTCGGGCGGTATCATGCCTCGCTTCGAGCGGCGGCGCTTTTCGGTTGCGCACATTTGGTCATAGATGATGACGGAAACGCCTGGTGTCTCGCGCAGCTTCATCTGGACTTGCTCCAGGTCGTCCCGGTGATGGATGGTAACGCTGCGCGGCAAGTCCTTCACCGCAGCATAGCGGGTAGGGTCTTCCGTCACAATACGGATCGTCTGGACACCCTCCGCTTCGACCTGCCGGGCAATCATGGCCGGCGTCTGACCGCTCTCGACGTGCTGTCCGCCGGTCATCGCAACAGCGTCATTATAGAGGATCTTGTAAGTCATGTTCGCCCCGGAGGTCACCGCCGCGCGGATCGCGAGGCTGCCCGAATGCGAATAGGTGCCGTCGCCGAGATTGACGAAGACATGGTTTTCTTCGGTCGCCCAGTGCTGGCCGATCCAGCCTATGCCTTCACCGCCCATTTGGCTTGTCATGTCGGTTTTCCGGTCCGGCATGAAGTTCGCCATGTAATGACAACCGATGCCGGCCAGTGCTCGGCTGCCTTCCGGTACGACGGTCGAGGTATTGTGTGGGCAACCCGAGCAGAAGTGAGGCGAGCGCACCGTTGGCGAGGCATTGGTTCGGGCCGCTTCACTGGCACGGCCGACGCGGTCGAAATAGGCGTTGGCGCGCGAGGTATCCCAGCCTGAAGGCAGGGCATGCATCAGCGCCTTGGCAATTTCGGGGATGGTGAGCGAGGCAATTTCCGACAGCAGGGGTGCGCCGCTTGCGTCTTTCTTGCCTTCGATTACCGGGCGGCGACCTTCCGGCAGATCATACAGAGCCGCCTTGAGCTGGGCCTCGATGAGGGGGCGTTTGTGTTCGATGACGATCACGCGCTCGAGCCCCGCGGAGAATTCACGGATACCCTGCGGCTCCAGAGGCCAGGGCATGGCGACCTTGTAGATGGTCAGGCCAAGCGCCCCGGCCTCCGGTGGGCTGAGGCTGATGGCGGCGAGCGCTTCGAACACGTCGCGCGCTGCCTGCCCGGTGACGATCAGTCCGATACGGGGACGCGGCGAAGGCAGGATCACATGGTCGAGCCGGTTTGCCCGCACATAAGCCTGCGCGGCGGGCAGCTTGATCTGGCGAAGACGCGCTTCCTTGTTCAGCGGCAGATCGCCCCGGCGCATATGTACACCGTCTTCGGGCAATGCGAAGCCGGGCTGCTGGATCGCAAAGCGGGCAAGGTCGACATTAACGACGGCGCCAGAATCCATTGTGTCGGCGAGTGCCACCAGGCCGACCCAGGCACCGGAGAAGCGGCTCATCTCCCAGCCATGAATGCCGTAGTCGAGCACATCCTGTATCGAAGCCGGATTGAGCGTTGGTATCTCGGCGTCCTGCATCGCATATTCAGATTGGGAGGGAAGGGTGGAGGATTTGCAGTTATGATCGTCGCCCACCACCGCAAGCACCCCGCCAAGCGCTGACGTGCCGGCCGCGTTGGCGTGCTTGAACACGTCGCCCGTGCGGTCAACGCCGGGCGCCTTGCCGTACCAGATGCCAAACAGGCCATCGAATTTTGCGCCAGGGAACAGACCAAGCTGCTGTGAGCCCCAGACGGCGGTTGCGCCAAGGTCTTCGTTCAGTCCTTCCCAGAACCGGATATCGTGCGCATCCAGGCGCTGCTGTACTGCACGCAGTTGTTGATCATAGCCGCCTAGCGGCGAGCCGCGATACCCGGAAATGAAGCCGCCCGTGTTGTGTCCGGCAGCGCGGTCCATGCGCTTGCGATCAAGCGGCAGGCGCACCAGCGCCTGGATGCCGGTCATGTAAGCCCTGCCCTCGACAAGATCATATTTGTCGTCCAGCGTGACTTGGCGGTGTTTCATCGACACTCATCCTTGATTTCAGGTTTGGCGGATTATTGGCCGAATCGCGTGAAATTGCTTGCCTGACTTGCGCAATTTTTGCTATTTTCCGCAATAAACTTGCAGAAAATATCGGATAGACGAAAAATTGTCCCAGGAATTAGATAGTGTTGACGCCCGGATCCTGGACCTGATCCAGCGTGATGCGAGCTTGTCGGTGGCCGAGATTGCCGAGCGCGTCGGCCTGTCCTCGTCGCCGTGCTGGCGGCGGATCAAGCGGATGGAAGAGGCGGGCTTCATCCTTGGCCGCGTCACACTGATCAACAAGCAGGCGCTCGGCCTCGACTTTGAGGTGATTGCGAGCGCCAAGCTTGCTCTGCCTAGCCGCGAGAACCTAGAGGCCTTCGAAGCCATGGTGCAGGCTTGGCCGGAAGTGATGGAATGCATGACGGTGACCGGCGCCGTCGACTACATGTTGCACATCGTGACGACCGACATGCATGCCTATGACAATTTTCTGCGCGACAAGCTTCTGGGCTCGAAGCTCGTCTCAGACGTCCAGTCGCGCATCGTCATCCGTGTTGCGAAGAAAACAACGGCCCTGCCGCTAGGCTTGGTGCGTCAAAGCATCAAGGTCTCTGACTGACAGACGTCAGCGAAGGTCAAAGGCGCCATAGCCGCGGCGGTCGGCGCCGGCTCAATGCGCAAGCTTACCCAGTATTTCAAAGCGACTGCACGGCCAATCCCGAAGCCCGGCGAAGATTAGAGGCTATGCACGCGCGTGGCGTGCCCGTCGGTGGTCAGAAAGTGGTCGATCTGGCCACCGGGCCAAGTCTGGAGGCGGGTGACCATCAGGTTCGGGTTCACATTGGCCATAGCGTGATCTGCGAAAAGGTCCCTTGGCTCAAGGCTCAGCCAGGCAAACGGCTGCTGCTTGCTGGCCAGGTGCCCTGCCGCTTCGATTTGTTCTGAAATTCTCCGCCGCGTCGAGGCAGGAGGATACTGCAGGAAGACGGAGTGGAAGACGACCGTCAGCCCGGCTTGCGGACGCTCCGCGAGCTTTTTCTCGAGCCATTTGCCTGCGTCTGCTTTGTCAACCTGAGTGCCTGAAGCGACAGCCAGCGCCACTGCCGCATCGAGACGGGCGAGGCGCTCAGGCTGGTCTGGCCAGACATAGGATTTGAGACGCCGCGCGGCATCGGCCTGTGACACGTCGATCGGGTTCTGGTCGCAAGCCGCACGGCTCGCTACTTCGAGCTCAACGTCGAGGTACAGGGGCGGTCTACCGCGCCAATCCGTATCAATGCTTACCTCGCTCTGGCCGAGCCGCGACCAGTTCGAAGCGCTGTAACTGAACTTGTCCCAGTTCTGATTGAGGCCCGCGCTGGCGCCGAGTTCGAGCAGATGCATCGGGCCGGGGAATGTGGCCGCAAGTTTGAGGAACCCGGGCAGCAGGGCGATCGAGCGTCGCACTTCATTGGTCTGGGGCGGTGACTGCATATAGCGGCGCGCCGCATCAGGATGGGAAGAAATCCATTCGGCGATAACCGGCCATGCCTGATCGATATCTGTATTTCTGTTTGCCCCCGGATAAACGCGGGCAAGTTCCAAAGCTCCTGAGAGTACCGAGTGGTGAAGATATCCCGCAATCCTGAGCCCCAAGGCATCACGGCGAGGGTCTCCGGGCCAATCTGCAACCAGTTGCGCGACCGGCCCGCCCTTTTCGATATCAACTTTCATTGCGAGACAAAGCGCTGCCGTGAACGGTGAGCCGAGGAACTGGCAGAAGGCGGCCTGCTCACCCAAATGAGCTAATACGGGTTCGAAGTTTTCCATCCGGGTTATTCATTCATAAGGGAATGCAGCTCGCAGGGATTCGCAGGTGATGTGGGGCGTCGGGAGTTGGCTCTAGGTGTATAGCGGCCGTCTTGGTCCGTGATCGACGAAAGACCCTTGCGACGCGGCTCCTTCAGGCCCGGCATGAGGGTGGTTCGGCGCCCGCAGGTCCGCGCCCGCAGCCCGGTACCGGCCCACCCCGGTAGAAGCAGCCAGCCTATTCGCTCATGAGCAGGCCGTGATCTGCGACGGCGTCACGGATGCAGAACGGCTCCTGAGCGTCATCGCGCCTCCGCGCCGTAATCAGGGCCGCTCGACCGCCATGGCGATGCCTTCGCCGCCGCCGATGCAGAGCGATGCGACGCCTTTCTTGGCGCCGCGATCTTCCATCGCTGCGATCAGCGTGATGAGAACGCGCGCGCCCGAGGCGCCGATCGGGTGGCCCATGGCGCAGGCACCGCCATTCACATTTACGCGGTCATGGCTGATGCCGAGTTCTTTCATGGCGATCATCGGTACAACTGCGAAGGCTTCGTTCACTTCCCAAAGATCGACATCCTCAACCGCCCAGCCCGCTTTCGCGAGCGTCTTGCGCATCGCAGGCACCGGCGCTGTGGTGAAGTATTCCGGCTCATGGGCGTGGCTGGAGGACGCAACGATCTTGGCGAGCGGCTTCAGGCCCCGCTTCTTGGCTTCTGACTCGCGCATCAGCACGAGCGCGGCGGCGCCATCCGAGATGGCCGATGCGTTCGCTGCCGTCACCGTGCCATCCTTGGAGAAGGCGGGCTTGAGCGTCGGGATTTTCTCCGGCATCGCTTCGCGCGGCAGCTGGTCGGTGTCGATCACGACATCGCCCTTCTTGCCCTTCACGGTGATCGGCGTGATCTCGCGCCTGAACTTGCCATTCCTGGTGGCGTTCTGCGCGCGGGTCAGGGTCTCGAGCGCGTAAGCATCCTGCTGCTCGCGGGTGAACTGGTACTCTCCGGCGATCTTGTCGGCGAAGAGGCCCATGGGACCCTTCGCATAGGCGTCCGTCAGACCGTCGAGCGCCATATGATCCTCGGCGCCCATCGTGCCATACTTGTGGCCCTTGCGTACGTTCAGGAGGTGCGGGGCGTTTGTCATCGACTCCATTCCGCCAACGATCACGATGTCTGCATCGCCCGCCAGGATCGCATTGCGGCCCATCACCGCTGCCTGCAGTCCTGAGCCACACATTTTATTGATCGTGGTGGCCTCGAGGCCCTTGTCTTCGCCGGCCTTTATGCCCGCCTGACGGGCAGGAGCCTGACCTTGTCCGGCGGGCAGGCAGTTGCCCATGATCACTTCGTTTGCGTCGCCGGGCTTAAGCCCGGCCTCGGCAACGGCTGCCTTGATCGCCATGGCGCCCAGTTCGTTTGCCGAGAAGCCTGCGAGGTCTCCGAGGAGGCCTCCCATCGGGGTGCGTGCCATACCTACGATGACGACCGGATCCTTATCAGCCATTGGGCATTCCTTCCTGAAGTTCTTTAGCGCGTGCTTTGGTGGAACTTAGGCGCCGAGTGCGCCCATTCGTCAAGTCCGGGCGGGTCAGCCTTTCAAGGCGGCCTCGATATCGGCCATCAGTTCCTTGTCATCCGGTCGGACCTTGGAACTGTAAGCCCTGAGCGGTGTTCCATCGCCCCTGATAAGGATTTTGTGGAAGTTCCAGCCGGGCTCGGCGTCCCTGCCCAGCGCGTCAATCGCGCGAGCGTAAAAGGGGTGCTGGCCGGCGCCTTTGACCACGTACTTCTTCGTCAGCGGGAAGGTAACGCCGTAATTGATCTCGCAGAAGGTCTTCACCTCGGCTTCAGTGCCCGGTTCCTGCGATCCGAAGTCGTTTGATGGTACGCCAACGATCATCAGGCCTTCGTCCTTCTTGTCCTCGTAGAGCGCCTGCAGGCCCTTGTATTGTGGCGTGAAGCCGCATTTCGAGGCCGTGTTCACCACCAGGACCGCTTTCGCGCCGAGTTGGGTGAGCTCGAGCGGCTCGCCATTGATTGAGGTGAATGCAGTGGTGGACATGGAGGCGGTTTCCTTGGCTTGAGGCGGCGCGGCAGCTTCGCTTCGGGCCGGGGTGTCGCAGGCGGCCAGCAGGCCAGCAAGCATGACGAGGGCAAGGTGAGGGCGCATGGACGGCTCCGCGGCGGCTGCCTCATGAATATAGGGGCGTTGCCGCCATCGTCACCCAGGGACGGGCGGCCGGGTTCCTGGGGCACCAAAAAAGCGCCCTGAGGCTAGCATCCCGCAAGAAGTCCTGCCCGTCAGATTTGGCTTTATGGATGCAGGATCAGCCGCGCAGGCGCAGGCCGACTTCCGAGTTCGTCTGCCAGACAACGACCGCGTCGCCTGCAATGCCAACCAATCGGGCATCGAGGCTGACGCAGGCAGGCAGCATCTCATTCGTGGGGAATCGGATGCGCACACCGGTATGGGAATAATCCATCACCACACCTTTGCGTCGATAGCCTGACGGGAAGACCACGCTGGCTTCCCGGTAGACAGGTGTCCGGGCGGCGCGGGCTCTCTCCGGCGCGCCCGCAACCACCTGCTGTACCCTCGACTTATCGATGGATACGGTCTTTCTAAAGCCAAACAGGGGGGGCAAAGACGACATGGCAGGCTGGTCCCGGCGAACGAATTGAGGCTACTGGCTCTGGGAAGTGCATCTTTCATGCCAGTTGAGGCCTGCCTGGCGTCCGCGCGCCGCCTTCCGGAGGCGCGCGGCCATTCGGGGCCAGATGGGCCGGCTACCAGATCCGGATACGTTCTTCCGGCGGCAGGTAAAGCGCATGGCCCGGGCCGACATCAAACGCCTCGTACCACTCGTCGAAGTTCCGCACGATCCCGTTGACGCGGTATTCCGGGGGCGAGTGCGGTCCTTGCTGGATCTGGCGGCGAAGTGCCTCCTCGCGGTACTTTGCCCGCCATACCTGTGCCCAGCCCAGGAAGAAGCGCTGGTCACCGCTGAAGCCATCGATCACCGGCGGCTCTTCTGCGGCACTCACTCTGCCGTCGCCGTCGGTGTCGAGGCTCATCCTGTAGGCCTTGTAAGACATCGAAAGCCCTCCAAGGTCACCCACGTTTTCGCCAAGACCGAGGCGGCCGTTGACACAGGTCTGTCCGTCATCAAGCGGACAGAACGCATTGTATTGTCCGACAAGGGCATCGGTAAGGTCGCGGAAGTTGGCTTCATCTTCCGGGAGCCACCAGTTGCGCAGAACGCCGTCACCGTCAGACTTCGATCCCTGATCATCGAAACCGTGGCCCATTTCATGCCCGATCACGCCGCCGATAGCACCGTAATTGACGGCCGGGTCAGCTGAAAGGTTGAAGAAGGGCGGCTGCAGGATGGCCGCCGGGAACACGATTTCGTTGCGGTTCGGCGAGTAATAGGCGTTAACGGTTTGCGGCAGCATGCCCCACTCGGTCTTGTCGATTGGCTGACCGAGTTTCGAGATCATATCGGTATAAGCCCACTCTTCTGCAGCGGCGGAGTTGGAAAAGGCACTGTCGCTGACGATGAGCGACGCGTAAGTTTCAAACTTTTCAGTGTAACCGATCTTCGGCGTGAACTTCGCGAGCTTGTCGCGCGCTTGTATCTTGGTGCCTTCGCTCATCCAGGTCAGCTCGTCCAGGTTGGACGCCATTGCCTTGCGCAGGTTGGCGACAAGCTTGTCCATTTCAGTCTTGTTTTCGGATGGGAAGTAGCGTTCGGCATAGACTTTGCCGACACCTTCACCGATTGCGCCCTCGACCGCCGATACGGCGCGTCGCCAGCGGGGACGCTGCTCCTTCGCGCCCGTCAGGGCCGTGCCGTAGAAGGCGAACACTGCGTCGTCGATCCGCTTCGGCAGGACGTCAGCATTTGCGCTAAGGTAATTGGCTGCAAGCCACGCGCGCCAGGATGCGATCGGCGCATTGTTCATCACCTTGAAGATTCCTTCAACGCCGCCTCCGGAAATCTTTGCAGCATCCTCGGCAGATATTCCGTACTCTGCTATTTCTTCAGGGGTCGGTGTAACTTGTCGCACGACAAATTCCGCCTGCTCGCCGATGCCAAAGCCCTCAAGCATGGCTGCGACTGGGAAGCCTGCGCCGAGGGCAACGACATCCTCTTTCGACATCTTGTTGTAAGTCAGATTGCGATTGCGCCCGATCGCGCGGTCCCAATGCGCTTTCGCGATATCGGTTTCCAAGGCAACGATGCTATCGGCGGCCGACGCCGGATCTTCGAAGGCAGCCTCAGTCAGCAGCGTTGTCAGCATGTCCTTGTATGCGGCACGCAGCTCGAGGTTCTTTTCACTGTCAATGAGGTAGTAGTCCCGGTCGCCCATGCCGAGACCTGCCTGATTGATGTAAAAGATATAGGCGTCCGTATTTGTGGAGTCGATATCCACAAATCCGCCGAGTGGCGACGCCACGCCATTGGTTGCAAACAGTGCCGCGAGGTCTTCGCGGGAAGCGGCAGCCTTGATCTTCTCCAGGACCGGGCGGGCTGGCTCAAGGCCTGCAGCCTCGATCGCGTCTGTATTCATGTAAGCGTTATAGATCGCGGCGATCTTGGCTTCGATTGTGCCTTCTGCCGGGGATGAGGCAGCGAGCTCTTCAATGATCTTGCGAACGCGCTGCTCGGATTTTTCTCCCAGCAGGTCGAAAGAGCCGTAGCGTGTACGATCAGCGGGAATCTCAAAACTGTCGATCCATGCGCCGTTGGCGTAGGCGTAGAAGTCATCTCCAGGGTGTACGGATGTCTTTTGAGTCGACAGGTTTATGCCCCAGTCACCCCATTCGTCCTGGGCCGAGAGCTCAAGGCCTTCCTGAGTCAGGAATTTGCCCTGTGCCGGATGGGCAGGTGCAGGCGCCCCCACGGTTGGCGCTTCTGCGTCTGGCGCTTCCGGCTGGTGCGCGCAGGCCGTGATTAGTGCCAGTGCCGCAGCGCCCGACAAAAGTTTCTTCATGGCAATACTCCGTGTCTGTTAACGTGGGTCTTCTGGAGACATATGGATATGCGCCCGATAAATCGACGGCCCTATTCAGCGGGTGCTGGTCGCGACTGGCTTGTGCCGATAAGTTCGTCTTCGTCGACACTGACGTGTCCTGAATAGCCTTCGCCGATATTCCGGAACGGCTTGCCGCCCCAGGTCCAGGCAAAGATCCGGCCGACTTCTGCGCCGATCGCATACATCGCGGGCACCATGAGGAGCGAGACGAACAGGGCGAAACCTATGGCATAGGCCAGCGAGACAACCATCGGCTGAAGGAACTGCGCCTGCGTCGATTTTTCGAACAATAAGGGTGCGAGGCCTACGAAGGTCGTGAGTGAGGTCAGCAGGATCGGGCGAAAGCGGGATACGCCAGCATCCACCAGGGCCTGCACAGCGCCGGAACCCTGATCGCGACGTTTGTTCACATAGTCCACCAGCACGAGGTTGTCGTTGATCACGACACCTGCAGCGGCCGCCATGCCGAAGAACGCAAACATCGCCATCGGCGTGCCGGTGATTGCAAGTCCGAGGACCGCGCCGCAATAGGCGAAGGGCAGGGCCATCATCAGCAGGACAGGCTGGGCGTAGGACCGGAAACCGATTGCCAGCAGGATGTACATTGCGCCGACCGCAATCAGGAGCAGGCGTTGAATCTCGCCGAAGAATTCCCGCTCTTCCTCGAAACCTCCTGCCTGGCCGCGGGCAACATCAGGAAACTCCTGCTTAAAACGGGGCCAGAAATCCTTTTCCATGGCCTCCATGATACGGGCGCGGCCGCCTTCGCCAAGGACTTCGGCCGAGACCGAGACAGAGCGAACCCGGTCACGACGGACGATGCGGTTGATACCTGGGGCGAACTGAAAGTCTGCCACTTCGGTCACCGGAATTTCACGTCCATCGAGGGTCCGTATACGGATCGCAGACAGGCTGTCGAGATCATCTCGGGCAGATTGCGGAAGGCGGACGCGGACTTCCACGTCTTCACCATCGCGCGCCATACGGTCGGCCAACTCGCCAAAATAGGCCTGACGCAACTGGTTCGAAACGTCCGCCAGCGTGACGCCCAGCGTTTCGGCGCCCGGTTTCATGCTGATCTGGATTTCGTCCGCAGCGGAGGAGAGGTTATCATTAATGTCATAGACCTCCGCATAGGTCGCAAGGTGCCCCTTCACCATGTCGGCGCTTGCCCGCAGCCGGTCCAGATCGGGATGGTTCAGGGCGAAGGTCAGGCCGGTATCCGGCCGGTTGAAGGTGAACTCGAAGTTTATCTCTTCCGCGTCCTGAATTTCGCCGGTTGCGAAACGCAGTGCATCCGCGAGTTCCTTGGAACGGACGTCCTCAGGGCGCTCCTCCGGCGGGACCAGGCTTATCCAGGCCTGAATCTGGGTTCCCGAAGCCACGATCGAAGCATCGCGGATAAGCCCCTCCTCGACCTGTGGATACTTCTTGCCTGTTTCTTCAGTAGCAGCCGTTATTCCAGCCTGCAGCTGATCTCGTACCTGTACGACGCGCTCGAAAGGTGTCCCATCCGGCATCTGAATGTTGACCTGGATAAGGTCAGATTCGATTTCCGGCATGAACTTGAACGGCACGAGGCCGCTCGATTGCAGCGCTACGGCGATCGAAAGGATTGAGAAGAAGAAGGCCAGCGTCGCGTAGCGGAACCTGATCGCCAGCTCTAGAACCGGCCGGTAGAGGTTGTTAGCGAACCAGAGGAGGCTGTCCGCAATCCGGCGCTGTAGCATCATCAGCGGACCGGTCGGGCCTTCAAATTTCTGCTTCTTCATGTGCGCGAGGTGCGCTGGCAGGATCAGCAGGCATTCGATGATCGAAATGGTCAGCGACACGACGACAACAAATGAGATCTGCTGGGTGAACATACGCGTCGGGCCGGTCACAAAGGCCCAGGGCAGGAAGGCGATGATGGTTGTGAGCACGCCGAAGATAATGGGTTTCATCACCAGCTGGGTGCCTACAATTGCGGCATCCAGGCCTTCGCGCCGGCCGCTTTCGACTTCCTTGTGAATGTTTTCGCCGACGACAATTGCATCATCGACGATCACCCCGATGACGAGGAGGACAGCGAAGGTCGACAGGATGTTCCAGGACACTCCGAACGATGGGAACAGCATGATGCTGCCGGCAAAGGCGGTGAAGATGCCGATGGTTACCCAAAAGGCGACGATCGGGCGAAGGAATAGCAGCAGGACCACCATCACGAGCAGGGCGCCGGAAATGGCCGAAGTCGAAATCAGGTCCATGCGGGCCTGAAAGGTTGTCGAGTCATCCCACAGGACGTCAATCTTGACGCCTTGCGGCAGGATACCGTTCGCCGGGTTATTGGCGCGTTCGATATATTCTCGGAAACCTTCCGCATACCGAGTTATATCCATCATGTCGGGCTCTGGCACCATCACGAAAACCGTGGTGCGTCCGTTGAACCTTGCCTGCAGCTTGTCGCTGACAAACCCGTCAATCACGGTTGCCACGTCGGCCACGCGAACCGTGCCCTGCTCGCTCGACTGTCGAATGATGATGTCGCCGAACTGCTCGGCCGTGTCGGCCAGGTTGCGCGCGGTCAGCGCAACATCGCCGACAGGCGATTCAATACGTCCGCCGGAAGAGTTCAGCGAGGTCCGGCGCACCGCACTGGCAACATCCGAAAGGCTCAGACCGAACCGGCGAAGCGCTTCCTCGGAGACTTCAATGCTGACCTGTTCGTCGAGTGTGCCCTGCAACACCGCAAGCTCGCCCCCCGGCAGGGCGGCGATATCATCGCGAACCTTGTCGCCGATCTTGCGCAGCGTGCGCGCATCGACATTGCCGTGCACGGCCATGCCCATGAACCAGTTACGCTGCTCCCAGCGCGTGACCTGGGGCTGGAAGGCGGCCTGAGGCAGGTTATTGATCTGGTCGACGCGGATTTTCACTTCGTCGAGGAAAGCATCCATATCTATATCGTCGCGACCACGCACGTTGACGACGCCGAAACCTTCACTGGCCACGGATGTGACGCGGTCGAGGCCGTTGATATCAGCCACCGCTTCTTCGATCCTGGTCACGATCTGGTCTTCGATGTCACGCGGGCTTGCCCCCGTCCACGCAACCGACACTGAGGCGCCGGAAACCTTTACGACCGGGAACATCTCCCTTTCCATCGAGGTGTATCCGAGCACCCCGCCGGCGAAGAAGATGAACATCAGGAGGTTTGCGGCAACTGAATTACGCGCGAACCAGGCGACGATCCCGCTCATTGGGCAGCTCCTTCTGTTGCGCTATCGGCCCTGGGAGCCTTATCTGCAGCGGCGGCTGGAGGCTTGGGTGGGTTGAGCACCTTCACCGTCCCGTCCTCCATCCGCTGCATCACGGTCAGGCTCATGCCGTCAAACGGTGCCTGGATCGGACTGATTATAGCAAGCTCACCAGCCTCCGCGCCGTTGTGGAAATAGGCGCCGTCGCGGTCGGAGAATTCAACATCAACCGTGCGGATCGACAGCTTCCCGGTTTCTGGATCCCCGATGAAAAGCTGGTCGTTGCCGCGCAGGGCGGAGCGGGGCGCCACCAGGACCCGGTCGAGGCTCTTGCCTTCGATACGTGCCGTCACGAACAGGCCGGGGGCCATCGGTGCGCCATTGTCTGCGCCCTCGCCGAAGGGGTCCTTCAGCTCGGCAATGACATTGATTTGGCGGGTTTGCGAGTTGATGGCCGCGCCGGTTCGCACGACTTCACCGCGCCAGGTGCGAACTTCGCCGCCGACGGTCGCGCTGAAGATGGTTGCGGGTCCAGGCTGGCTGGCGCTGGCGGCAAAGGCTATTGGCAGGCCAAGACGTCCAAGCTCGGCATCCTTGAGCGGCAGCGACACTTCAACCACGTCGGTATCGAAGATCTGGCCCAATGACTGGCCTGGGCCGACGACCTGACCAATATCGACGCTGCGGGAGCGCACGCGGCCATCGAACGGCGCGATCACAGCTGTGCGCGCGAGGGCAAGTTCGGCGTCCTGAAGCTGCGCCTGTGCGGAGTCCAGCGATGCGCGTGCTTCCGCCAGCTGAGGCTCACGCCGCGCCAGGGGCGAGGCATCCGTCATACCAAGTTCCTCGAGATCCTGCAGGGCAAGCTCAGCCTCGGCCAGTTCGCGGGCAAGGCGCTGCTCGGCCGATGCAACCGCCGAGCGCGCGCGCACAACGCCGAGTTCGTAATCGGCTGCCTCCACACGCACGAGCACCTGCCCGCGGCGGATAAAGCCGCCATCTACGAAATCCGGCGACACGTAGGCCACGCGGCCGGAAATCTGGGGGGCAACCGTGATCTCGCGCTTGGGGCGCACTTCGCCCTGCGCCTCGACCGTCAGGGTGAGCGCCACTTCCCGAAGTGGCTCTGCAAACACGTTCAGACCTGTGCGCGGCTCGTCCTTCCGTTCAGGCTCCGGCTTCATGGCCTGCACGGCGATGAACCCTCCAATCCCCAGAACCACTATTATAACGATCGGGGCGATGATCGCGATGAGGCGTCCCATGTTACTGGCTCCTGCCGGCGGGTGCGGCGACTTGTTCAGATAGGTTTTGATCTGCTGCGGCCAATGGCGCCCCGCCGCCGAGGGCAAGATGATAGACGACCCGGTTTATTGAACGGTTCGCCTGTGCTGAAACCAGAAGGCTCTCGGCGTTCAGCCGTCTTGTCTGGGCGTCTATCAGGTTGAAGATGGTGATGGTGCCGCTGATGTACTGACGTTCGGCGAGTTCTTCAGCGTAGCGCGCCTCTTCGAAGGACACACCCTGTGCTGTCTCCTGCTGCGCCAGAAGCACATCGGCGGCCAGCGCATCCTCCACTTCGCGCCAGGCGTTCAGTATGCCGCTGGCATAGTTGAATGCCGCGGCCCGGGCCTGTGCGAGCGCAGCCTCCTGCTGTGCCTTCAGGCGTCCGCCCGAAAAAAGCGGCTGGGCGAGCCCGGCCACCAGGCGTCCGGCTATTAGCCCTGGGTCAAGGATTTCCGAAAACTCGCTGGAGTCATTCGAGAAGGATCCCGTCACCCGCAAGGAGGGTAGCATGGCAAGGCGTGCCTCTTCCGCTGCAAGCCCGGCTTGCACCATGCGGGCCTCCAGGGCGGCAATGTCCGGGCGCCTTGACAGCAGCATGGCGGGATTTCCTTCCGCTGGCATGGGGCCGAGCTTGGAAATCGTTGCCGTCGCCGCGACTTCGGCGCGGGGATAGCGCCCAAGCAGTACTTCAAGGCGCCGCGCGGCCTCTGTCGAAACCTGGCGCCGCGCAGCAATGGCGGCTTCTGCGCCCGCGAAGCTTGACCGAGCCGTGCGCAGTTCAAGGGGCCCCAGCAGCCCCGACTGAACCCGCCGCTGCGTAATCGTCAGAACCCGCTCGCGCGCCTCGTAAGCCAGAAGCGAGATGCGTTCCTGTGCCAGGGCTTCGTTCAGCGAGATCCAGGCAATGGCCGTCTGGCCCGCTATCGCGAGTTCTGTCGCCGCCAGGTCAGCCTCGCTGGCGGCTGCGCTGGCATCGGCCTGCGCAATCCGCTTGGACACCCGGCCCCAAAGGTCGGCTTCCCAGCTGGCATCGATGCCGAGACCGTAGACGGTCTGGCTCAAACGGTCTGTCTGGCCCGCCACCTCGATGCCGGTCGACACGCCGCCGCCGGACAGAGAGCCCGTCAGGTTCGGCAGGCGTTGCCCGCGTGCCGCGCGGGCCAGAGCCCTGGACGACTGTGCCAGGGCTGCCCGCGACTCCAGTGTCGGATTGGCGGCGAGTGCCTCGGCGACCAGCGAGATCATGACCGGATCGTTGAACTGGTTAAGCCAGTTGGCCGTCGGCGCCTCGCCGGACACCCCGCGCGCCGCCCATTCGGCCGGTGCGTCCGGCACGATGCTGATGAGCGCGTTACGCTCATCGATGAACCGCTCTGTCGGGTCGGGCTGGGTGGCGCACGCTGCCAGCATGGCCGAGCCAAGAAGTAAGGACGTCTTTTTCATGCAGATTGGTTAGGGCCTGTCTGAGCTTCGGCGATGCGATACGCCTGTGTTTGTCGAGCGTCAATATGGAATTATCGAAAAACAATAATTTAGATTTGGAATGTCTATAGACCTTATTGAGTCCTACGATCCCCGGGCTTGGCAGAAGGCGGGTCGCAGGTTAGCGCCTTGCAGCTACGGCGCCTCCAAAGGCAAGATTCATGTGCAGGATATGGACTCCACGGGCCAGAAGTTAAGCGAGAAAGCTGGCAGCCGGTCGATGACCCGACGGACGCGCGACTTTTCCGTTCTGACCTGTACAACCGGCGGGGTCCTGCTGCTCCTGTTTGCCACGGGCGCGCTTGGCCTGATCGAAGCGCTCAGTGCGTTCGGGGTGATTGCCTCTGTTTCAGCCGCTTACTTCGTTGGGTCGGCAGCACGGGTTCCGGTCACTTTCAATGACAAGTGGGCAGAGCCTGCTGCGCCTGCCGCCCTGGAAGCCGACACCCGCCTGCTCGCCGCGCTCCCGCTCCCGGCGCTAGAAATCGGCCCTGGCCAGAAGATTATTGCTTATAACCGGGCGGCGGAGGAATTGTTCCAGCTTGCTAACCTTCCCTTTGCCCGTGCCAGCGCGGTGATCCGCTCGCCCTCGCTGCTATCGGCTATTGACCAGGCGCTTGAGCGCGCGGCCCAGCCGCCAGTTTCGGCCGAGCTTGAAACCGGTCCGGACGAGACCTGGCGTGCCCATGTCAGCCGCATCCCGGCTGGACGTCACGTGCTCGTCCTGCTTGAAGACCTCACCCCTGTGAAGCGGGCTGCCCGTGCGCGCGCGGACTTCCTCGCCAATGCCAGCCACGAACTGCGCACGCCGCTGACCGCGATTTCCGGTTTCATTGAAACCATGCGCGGCCCGGCGCGAGACGACAAGGACTCCTGGCCTCGATTTCTCGACATCATGGCAGGGGAGTCGAACCGGATGAGCCGACTGATTGGCGACCTCCTCTCCCTGTCGCGGATTGAATCGTCCGAACACATCCTTCCCCGCGGCCGCGAAGACCTTGGTGAGATCGTCTCCAGCTCTCTTGCCGCGCTTCAGCCGATTGCCATGGAGAAGGGGGTCACGCTTCGCCTCGCCGCCAGCACAGCGCAGCTGCCCGAGATCACCGCCCACCGGGACGAGCTGATCCAGGTCGTCGAAAACCTTGTCTCCAACGCCGTCAAGTATTCCCAGGCTGGCGGCGAAGTGACGCTCAGCTATGGCGCCGCGCCTTCGCTGGCCGAGGCGCGGGCGGCGGCATCGCAGTCCTGGAGTCTGAGTCAGAGGATGACCCTGCTTCAAGCCCTCGCCCGTACCAATGCGCCCGAGCGCGCTGTCTGGCTGCGCGTTGAAGACCGGGGTCCCGGTATCGAGAGGGAACACCTGCCCCGCCTCGGGGAACGCTTCTACCGCGCCGACCAGTCGCGCGGCGGCAACATCACGGGTACAGGCCTCGGCCTCGCGATCGTTAAGCACATCATGGCCCACCACCGGGGCGGCCTGGCCGTTGAAACCCTGCTCGGACAAGGCACCGCCTTTGGTGTGTGGCTTCCCGCCGCCCGTGAGACCTGATGTTCAAGTTCCAGGCGTCGATGGCGTAAACTGAGCTGGAAACCTCAGGCTCACGGTGGTGCCGGCCTCATGCGCCGGGGCGACCTGCAGCTGCGCTCCGTGCGCCTGCGCCACCTGTCCCGCGATCCGTAATCCCAATCCCGCATGTACATCGCCGCCGATAGCGCCGCGGCGCGCGGCTTCGTTGCCTCCTTCAAAGCCAGCTCCCGAATCCTTAACCGTGAGAGCCGGCGGCGAAGCTGTTACGCTGATGGTAACCTGTCCTCCCGGCGGCGTGAACTGAAGCGCATTCTCCACGAGACAAATCAACGCCTGGCTGATTGCATCGCTGTTTCCGCGAATATTCACGGCCTCGCACTCGCTTTCCATCCCCAGATCAACCGATGCGCTCAGCGCGACCGGCGTCAGCTGGATGACGATGGTGCGGGCAATCTCGGCCAGATCGCATTGCGATGCTGAACCTGCGGAAAACCGTGTCTCATCTGCCGAGATCAGCAACCGGTTTGTAAGTCGCACAAGCCCGTCAAGGTCGGCCTTCAGCTGTTCAGCCGGGGCTTGGGACCCGTCCAGTTCGAGCCGAGCCTTCAGCGCCGCCAGCGGTGTGCGAAGCGAATGGGCAGCCTCTGCAATGAACCGCCGCTCCCGCTCCAGCGCCGCATTAAGGGAGGCGAGCGTCTCGTTCAGCTTGCCGGCAATTCCGCTTATCTCCTGTGGCACATCTGCCATGTCGATCGGCTCGAATGCGCCTCCCGGATGGACTCCAACGATCGTCTCCGACAGGCGCCGCATCGGTGCAATCGTCTGGCGAAGCGTCGCATCGAGACCAAGCATCAGAAGCAGGGTGAAAGGCAGAACCGGCACGATGATATGGATCAGTATCTCTTCGGCAATCAGTATCGGCAGGAGGCCTGCCGTATCCTCATAGATCTCGATCACGATGAAGGCGCCCGGCCCGCCGCCACTGATGGCTCTCCCGCCGATCCAGCCGCCGGTATCCGTCGCGCTCGTCCAGACGTCGGGGAACGGGTGAGCCGCGATAAGGATTTCCTCATCAGATGGCCGGCTCAGTGACGCAGCGATGATGCGTCCCCCGTCATCCGTCACCGCCCAAGCATAGTTCTCCGGGTGCTTCCGGAACAATGGGTGGCGCCGGTTGATCAGGTCCCAGTCATCGCGTCGAGCGGCCTCGGCGGCATCCTTCGCAAACCGTTCGGCCAGCGCATGCAGGCTTCTGTGGCGCAGCTCCGGAAGGTCGGAACCATAATGAACCGCCACCACCGTGCTCAGCAGCAGCGTGATTGCTGCTGTTGCCATGAGCGCCCGCGCGCGCAGCCGGTTCGCCAGCGACCAGTCAGCCTTGCCCGCCATCACGGCTTGCCTCCAGCAAATAGCCCACGCCCCGGATCGTGATCACCTCGACCCCGCAATCATGCCGCATAAGTTGCGCCCGCAGGCGGGAAACGGTTGTCTCCAGCGCGTTCGGACCCACAGGTTCGGAATGGTCGTAAAGCTGCGTCTCAAGATATTGCCGTGTGCAGATTTTCCCCGGCCGTTGCATCAGCGCGGTCAGCAGCTGGCGCTCCCGCCGCGACAGGTCCAGCCGGATATCCTCGGTCTCCAGCGCCTGCGTCGCTGTATCGAAGCTCAGCCGCCCGAGGCGTAGCTGCGCCTTGCCCGGCCACACGCCCCGCCGCAGCAGCGTGCGGCACCGCGCGCCCAGCTCCTCCAGCGCGAACGGCTTGACCAGGTAATCATCTGCTCCGCGGTCCAGGCCCTCGATCCGCTCGTTCAGCGAGCCCCGCGCCGTCAGCACCAGGACCGGGGCAGGACCTGCTTTTTGTCGCAGGAGGTCCAGCCCGTCACCGTCCGGCAGGCCAAGGTCGAGCAGCAGGAGATCATACGCCACATCCGCCATCATTGCCCGTCCCGCCATCAGCGTTCGCGCAAGGTCCACGGTGTGACCGGTCCGCCGCAGATACTCCGCAACGCTTTCTCCCAGCGACGGGTGGTCTTCGAGCAGCAGGATCCGGCTCATGGCATGACAGGTTGCCGCAAGCTTAGGCGTTTATCCAGTGCAATTCTTTTGTCGCACGGGGGGTTTCCATGATCCAGTTCATCCGGAACAACTTGCCGTTCACAGGCTATCCCTATATCGGCGAACAGATCCGCTGCAACCTCTGCGGAAGCAAAGAAAGAACCGTTATCTGTGATACGGACCGGCGCTGGAAAAAGCTGGTAACGGTCGCCTGTACCGATTGTGGTCTCATGCGAACTGATCCGATGCCGACGGATGCGGAACTCGAGCTCTACTACCGCCACGATTACAGGCTGGACTATCAGCTTGCCGGCGACAGGCCGCCTGGTTTCCATGTCGTTAGGTCAAACCGCGAGGCCAGCAGCCGTGCGGCCCGTCTATCCGCGTTTTTGAAACCCGGCGCAAAGGTGCTCGACCTTGGCTGCGGTACTGGCGAGTTCCTGAATGCCGCGAAGAAGGCGGGGTGTGAGGTAACAGGTATCGAGCCAGGTGAAACCTATGCCCGCTTTGCTCGGTCGGAGTACGCAATCAACGTTATCAATGCGCCGTGGCAGCAGGCAGACCTGCCGCCCGGCAGCTTTGACCTGGTCACCTGCCAGCAGGTCGTCGAGCATCTCCGCGATCCGATGGCTGCGATTGCCGCAATGGTGGCCTGGCTGAAGCCCGAAGGCGCGCTCTACATTTCAGTTCCGGATATGCGCGCCAATGCCAAGCCCAGCTTCGAGCGTTTCCATTTCGCCCATATCTACGGTTTCACTGCCGAGACGTTGGACGTGGCGCTTCGCCTCAATCAGATGGTTTCGATAAGCGGCGAACGGCTGGAATCGACGACCGGCGTTTTCCGCAAGGACCCGGCACTGGATCCTGCATCCGTCATCGTCCGCGACCGATCGCGGACAGAGCGGTTGGTTGAAAGCTATCGTGCCGATTCCGTAGCGGACTATGTCCTTCGAGGCGGATACTTCCGGCATGCGGCCCACCGCTTCGGAAAATGGCGCCGTGATGCGTTTCCGATAAAGCCAGCCAGCGCCGACAACCGGCGGTAAAAACCGGTCGGGCACCCCCGCCGGTTGATCCTGCCCGAAGTCTGGGCGCCTTCGCCATAGGGCCGGATTAGAGGCTCGAGCTGCGCGAGCACCTGATCGGCTCCACCAACAACAACCGACACGCCTTTCTTATAAAACACTCGTGACCTACGGGTTCCCGCGCTGAACTCGGCGCTCGTCGATCCCCTTACGCTCTTGCGGATGCTGCGCAGTCGGTCACGTCTGGGGAAAGCTCCCCGGAACATCGCTGCTTCAGGGACTCCAATTTTATGATGCGCTTAAGGCGTCAGCCTGCGATCCGGCGGACGTAATCGTATTCGGATTTACGGGCGTCGCGTTTGCGGGCCGGCTGGAAGGCGACGGCGGCGTGTTCGGTACAGTAAGGGCCGCAATCTGCCTTTCGGCCGCAGAAGGCGAATTTCGGATCGGCGGGGTCGCCGATCGGCCATTTGCACATTGTGTCGCGCAGCGTGAGGATGGTTGCCGGGGTGCCGTCCACCAGAAGTGGGGGGAGGGGCTTGATCGCAGGAATACGCTCGATAGCAAGAGCCGGGGCCGGTAAGGCCTGCGGCGCACTCACCGGGGCGGCCGAGACAGTGCCGTCCGAATGAAACCGGGGTTTCGGCCGGGCGAGGCGTGGCGGGCGCTTCACCGGGCGCGAAGGTGTCGCCCGGCCCGAAAGACCGAGACGGTGGACCTTGCCGATCACGGCGTTGCGGGTCACCCCTCCCAGCTGCTTGGCGATCTGCGAGGCTGAATGGCCTTCTGCCCAGAGTTTCTTGAGCGTGTTCACGCGCTCATCATTCCACGACATGTCGGAAGTCTCCCGAAATTCGGGGCTGGTCTCCTGACTGAGCATGCAAACCCCTATATGTTGTGACAGCTTTACGCGCCGTCTCGTTTGACACCTACATATCGTATCAGCGGCGTAACGAAACACAACATGCGGACCCGGCTTTCCACAGAGTTCTATATGTAGTGGCCCGTCTCTGACGCTGCGATGCCCCTCGCAAATGCGGGTCGCTTCGCTTATGAGCTCATGTCATGGACACGATTCCCCCGGCCGAACAATTCCGTCAGTTGCGCCAGTACGGCGCTTTCAACGCGCTTGGCCTGTGGACGCTGTATCAACGCGAGGTCGGCCGCTTTCTGAAGGTTTGGATGCAGACCGTATTCGCCCCGGTCGTGACCACGCTGCTTTTTATGACCGTTTTTAAGCTTGCCTTCGGCGACCGCGGGCAGCTGACCGGCGGCTTTGAGGCTCTGCGCTACAATGATTTTTTGGCGCCTGGCCTGATCATGATGGCGATCCTTCAGAATGCCTTTGCCAATACCAGCTCCAGCCTCGTCCAGGCGAAGTTCAACGCCACGCATGTCGATTTCCTGATGCCGCCGCTTTCGCCGCTGGAGCTGACCCTTGCCTTCCTCGGCGGTGCAGTGACGCGGGCGCTCCTCATTGCCCTCGTATGCGGCCTTGCGATCCACCTGTCGGGTCTCGCCAGCCTGCCGATCCGGCATGTCTGGCCGATCCTGTGGTTTTCACTAACCAGCAGCGTGATCCTCGGCGCCCTGGGTGTCATGGGCGGCATCTGGGCCGACAAGTTCGACCATCTGGCGGCGGTGACCAATTTCATCATTGTGCCGCTGACCTTCCTTTCGGGCACCTTTTACGACGTCAAAGTCATGGTGGAGCCGTTTGAGAGCATCGCTCACCTTAATCCGATCTTCTATATGATCGACGGGTATCGTTACGGCCATATCGGGGTTGCGAACGGGTCGTTGGCGGTCGGCGTGGTCTATACGGGTTTGCTTTGCCTCGGATCTGTGGCCGCCGTCTGGGCTGTTTTGCGAGATGGCTACAAGCTCAAGGCCTGAATTTCTCCTCCACAGAGCCGTCCTCCGGTTTCTGGCCCAAATTTCACGTCAAGTCTCCTGAGTGGGGGACGCTTGAAATTTGTTGGAGCGCCGCCATCAAGATCAAAAGGCTGTATCCGCCGGCCTGCAGGACGGGGCGAGGTCTGCGGCGGCAGCCGAAAGGGGCCCGTTTCCAGTTTTTACGCGTTTTGGCGAGGGCAAAGCACGCGCGCTGCGCCGAGCCGGTCCTCCACACCGCGGGCCTGATGGCGCCCGGCCCTCCTGGGAAACTCCTCGCGAGAGTCCGTTTGTTCCAATCAAGAAAGGCGCGGACCCTTTTGAGGGGCGCCGCGCCTTTCCGGGTGTTTCGAATCAGGCTATCGCACTGCTGTGCCAGCATTCGGGAAGCCGGTGTTCGAGAGACACCTGCGAGTTGGGTTCAGGCCTGTCTTGAGGACTTGCCCGTCCCTCACTCCCCGCTCTTCCGTTGACGGCCGCCCTGGCAGGCGCCCGCTCAACGAAGATCGCGGTTTGCCTGGCCTGCGATCGGCTACTGCACTCCGGCCGGGGGGCCGTTCTGCTGCTCCTTGCGGAAGACCGGGCGAGGCCGCTGCCGTTCAGCTCGTCTACTTTGCCGACATCGCGTCGCACCTCTCGGCTTCAGCGCTTCGACGTTTCGGGATGCACCCGTCTCGGCTCACCTCCCTCACGGGCGCATGAGCGCAACAGGCGTGCCTCTCGGCACCTTCCGGTATTGGCCGCCATGTTTCGGAGTGCGCTCCGGTCACGGCTTACAGCTCCCCTCGTCGCGGCTCGAGTCCCGCTCCGTGAGGCCACCGCCGTTTTTGATCCTGTCTTCCGGCCTTGCCCTTTGCTCGACCGGTCTCCCGGTTTCGCTCCTGACCTGGCCCTCTGACGGGGGCGATGGGCTAGCCACCGCTCCTTTTGCGGGTTTTCTCCCGCACCGGATTTCGTTGGCTTACCGAAATGGTCTCATCAAATTGAGCGAAAGTCGAGAGGATGATTCGCTTTTTGGGGGAGAAGTTTCACAGATTTAATACGAGGTGTGAAATTGTTGCGGCGCCGCATCAGCGGTATAATCATCACACTGAAAATATTTGTACTTTGTTCTGGAAGTGATGGACCCTCAGGGTTCTTATCTGCCAATCATCAAAGGGCGAGCACTCATCAGGCCCCGGTCCGATCCAGCCAGTTAAACAGATCAAGCGCCGCCTTGCCCGGTCGCTTGCCGCCTGGGCAGTCGAACCGGGACTGGCAGATCGTGCGACTGACCGGCCGGGCTTCGCTGATGGCAGTCCCCCGGGGTGCAAGACCTTATCATGCGGATCGGAGTACCGCAGACGGGCAGATCTGCTCCCAGCCGCGGCGTGGCGGGGGCGTCTTCTGCTCGGAGGGGTGGTAGAGCGCAGCGACGATGCTCAAGCGGCCCGCCACGTTTCTGGCACTGCGGATGTGTCCCCTTAAACGGATCGACATACGGGGCCTGACTGGGTTGGCCTTCAAAGGATAACCACATGCCATCAAGGGAGGGTGAGGTATGGTGTGGTTGTCTGACTGATACCCAAGTTAAGGGATGCCAAGAGGCCCGGACGATTGCCCATGGTCCGAAGAATTAGGGCCTCGGACTCTTATCCGGGCTGAGGGGCCCGGTTTCAATTGATGTCCGGCGTGCCACGATGGTAGCTGCTGCCAAATCCTAGGCTTTCTCTGGTAAGCTCATAAGCCTAAATCCTGCTCCCGCAATCGTTTCAGTTCGTCCCTGAGCCGCGCTGCATCCTCAAATTCCAGGTTCGCGGCCGCTTCGCGCATCTGCTTTTCGACCTGTGCGATTACGGATTTCAAATTGTGTCCGGACGCAGCCGAAGGCGGCAAGGCGCTCGTCTCGGTGATACCCTTTTCACGGGCGCGGCGACTGCGTGAGGCGGAGGGCTTGTCGCCGAGTTCGCCGAGGATGTCGGATACATCCCGGATAATGGTGCGCGGCGTGATGGCGTGTTCGAGATTATAGGCAACCTGCTTCTCGCGGCGCCGGCGTGTTTCTTCCATCGCACGCTCCATTGAGCCGGTAATACGGTCCGCATACAGTATAACCCGTGCGTCCACATTTCTTGCGGCCCGCCCGATCGTCTGCACGAGAGAAGTTTCCGAGCGCAGAAAACCTTCCTTGTCAGCGTCAAGGATACCGACGAAAGCGCATTCAGGAATGTCAAGGCCTTCGCGTAACAGGTTGATGCCAACGAGGACATCGAAGACGCCGAGGCGAAGGTCGCGGATGATCTCGATGCGTTCGATCGTGTCGACATCGGAGTGCATGTAGCGTACACGAACGCCATTCTCGTGGAGGAAGTCGGTCAAGTTCTCGGCCATCTTCTTGGTCAGTGTGGTGATCAAAGAGCGATAGCCGGCGGCAGCGACGGCCTTAACTTCGGCCATCACGTCATCGACCTGGTTGGCGCCGTCGGTGGATACGGGGCGGACCTCGACGGGGGGGTCTATCAGCCCCGTGGGGCGAATGACCTGCTCGGTGAAGACGCCACCGGTTCGCTCCAGCTCCCACTTGCCTGGCGTGGCGGACACGTGAATGGTCTGTGGTCGCATCGCATCCCATTCTTCGAATTTGAGGGGGCGGTTGTCGATGCAGGAAGGCAGGCGGAAGCCATATTCGGCAAGTGTGGACTTGCGCGAAAAGTCGCCTTTGAACATAGCGCCGATCTGGGGAATCGTCTGATGGGACTCGTCTGTGAAGACGAGGGCGTTCGCGGGCAGGTATTCAAACAGGGTCGGCGGCGGCTCTCCGGGCTTGCGGCCGGTTAGGTAGCGGGAATAGTTTTCGATGCCATTGCAGGAGCCCGTGGCAGCCATCATTTCAATGTCATACTGGCAGCGCTGGGCGATGCGCTGAGCCTCGAGTAGTTTTCCGTGCTTCTCAAAATGCGCGATAGTGGCTTTCAGCTCCTGCTTGATCTGCTCAATGGCCTGGGTGAGGGTCGGACGGGGTGTGACATAGTGGCTGTTTGCATAGATCTTAATTGCCGGCAGCTTTTGCAGCGTCCGACCGGTCAGGGGATCGAATTCAACGATGGCTTCGAGCTCGTCGCCGAAGAAGGAGAGCTTCCAGGCGCGGTCCTCATAATGAGCGGGGAAGATGTCGAGGACGTCGCCCTTGAGCCGGAAGGTACCGCGGCCGAAGGCGATGTCGTTACGCATATACTGGTTGGCGACGAGACGCTCGGCGACGGTGCGCGGATCGATACGCTCGCCGGCCTTCAGGGTAAATGTCATCGAGGTGTAGGACTCGACGGAGCCAATACCATATAGGCAGGAGACGGAGGCGACGATGATCACGTCATCGCGCTCGAGGATGGCGCGGGTGGCCGAGTGGCGCATCCGGTCGATGGCCTCGTTGATCGAGCTTTCCTTCTCGATATAGAGGTCCGCACGCGGAACGTACGCCTCAGGCTGGTAATAGTCATAATAGGAGACGAAGTATTCGACCGCGTTGTCAGGGAAGAAGGACTTGAATTCGCCATAAAGTTGGGCGGCAAGGGTCTTGTTTGGGGCGAGGATCAGGGCCGGACGCTGAGTGGCCTCGATGATCTTGGCCATGGTGAAGGTTTTGCCCGTGCCGGTGGCGCCGAGGAGGACCTGGTCGCGCTCGCCAAGGGAGATGCCCTCGACGAGCTCCGGAATAGCGGTGCGCTGGTCGCCGGCGGGCTCATACTCGGCCTGGACGCGGAGGCGGCGCCCACCCTCCAGCTTGACCCAGCCGCGATCTGGCCGGTGGGGCGTCCACGGGTCGGAGGGGACATTGCCAGCCGCGTCAGGGGCGAAGCCGTCGAAGCTGAAGGCGGCGGAGGCGTCGGCGACGCTGCGGGCGGGGGGGGATGGGGAGCGGGCCATGGGTCGGGGATATGGGCGGAAGGGTTGATCATGTCCAGCCGGTTCCGGTCTTGTTCAGATAACCGCGACCGCGTCGCCGGCGACACGGGCAGCATAAACAGGCGCAGTCTTCTTGCCACAGTTTTGGGCAAGGTCTGGTTCGCTTACGGGGCGAAGGCACCGGCGGGAGCAGGTCGACGAGATCATCCGCTGGCAGTCTGGTTATGTCCGGCTGGAGCGGGAAGTCCGGTTCGCCGAGGCGACCGGACCGGCAAGGCGTCTATCCCAAGGCGCCCTGAAAGAATCCGGGCAGGTGCGATGATTATCGATGCGGTTTCTGGTGCAGGCGTGCAGGACGTCGAGGGGCTGATAATGCAGTCGATAGAATCTTCAGGAACAGTATTCAGGCAAGGTTATCCGGCAGGTATGCGGCCGCGCATTGTGAGCGTCCGGCTGCAGGCGACTAAGACCTGCAGCAGTTGCTGCAGGCCGGAGCGCTGGCCCGGATGATCGGCGCGGCCGCTTGAGTCGATGAAATTTCACGCTTTCCGCAAACCTTAACTCCATTCCTTTGTGTCAGAACGGGTCGTAACGAAGTGGCACGGGGCGCCGCCAGCGCGTCCGTACTCGGACCAGTCCTGAAGGGTAGTACCATGGCCAAGACAATTCTTGTGATCGATGATGATCCGACCCAGCGCCGCCTGCTGCAGGCCGCTGTCGAGAGGGCGGGCTTTGCCTGCCGCACAGCGCCGGATGGTGAGGCGGGCATCGCGACGGCATGCGATGCGCGCGAGGCGATCGATGTCGTGCTTCTGGATCTGACAATGCCTGGCCTGTCAGGCTTGGAGACGCTGGACCGCCTGACTGAGCGCCGGCCCGAGCTGCCGGTGATCATGCTGACCGCGACCAGTGGTATTGATACGATCGTTCAGTCGATGCGGCGCGGAGCGATCGACTTCATCGTCAAGCCTGCCAATCCCGAGCGAGTGGTCGTCTCGATCCGAAATGCCCTCAAGATGCAGAGCCTGACAGGCGAAGTCAAACGCCTGTCGCGCAAGGCTGAGGGCGCCATGAAGTTCGAGGACATGATTGCCTCGGCCGCTTCAATGCGCGGTGTCCTGCGCATGGCGGAGCGCGCAGCGGCCTCGGATATCCCGGTACTGATCTTGGGAGAGAGCGGTGTTGGCAAGGAAGTGATGGCGCGCTGTATACAGGGTGCGTCGGGCCGCGCCGGAAAGCCGTTCGTAACGGTCAACTGCGGCGCGATTCCGGCAAACCTCGTCGAGTCGATCCTGTTCGGCCACGAGAAGGGCGCGTTCACAGGCGCTGTTACCAAATCGCTTGGCAAGTTTGTCGAGGCTGACGGCGGTACGCTATTTCTCGACGAAGTGGGTGAGCTGCCTCTGGACGCGCAGGTGAAACTGCTCCGTGTCCTTCAGGAAGGAGAGGTCGATGCTGTTGGCTCGCGCCGTCCAACCAAGGTGAATGTCCGCATCATCTCGGCGACTAACCGCGATCTTTCCGGTCAGGTTAAGACGGGCACATTCCGCGAGGACCTCTTCTACCGTCTCAATGTGTTCCCGTTAGACATGCCGTCGCTCCGCGAGCGGCGAGAGGACATCCCGGCCCTAGTCGAGCATTTTATCGCCCGCTTCAATGCGAGCGAGGGTGCGAAGGTTGCCGCTGCGGCTCCGGATACGATGAATATGCTGTGTGCTTATGACTGGCCGGGTAATGTGCGCCAGCTCGAAAACGCAGTCTTCCGCGCGGTCGTTTTGTGCGACGGCGACACGCTGCGCCCTATGGACTTCCCCCAGATCTCCGGCCAGATGCTGGACTTCACCAGCCGGCCGGAGGTGGTGCAAGCGCACGCGCCGGTTCCGATGGCTGCCAATGATGTCGGCTCGTTGGGGTCGTCGAGCCCGGTCGCTATTAAGGATGAGGACGGCGAGCTGCGCAGCCTGACACAGATTGAACGTGATCTTCTTCAGTATGCGATCGAATTCTATGACGGCCATATGAGCGAAGTCTCGCGCCGCCTCGGCATCGGTCGCTCCACGCTCTACCGCAAGGTACGCGAGTACGGCCTCGAAATGCGCGGTGACCGCGAAGCAGGCTGATCAGAGCCACCTTGATTGTTCGGCTCGCAGCGGCCGCAGCATTCAGGCGCTTCCCATGGCGTCTGAGCGTCAACGAAATCACCTCTGATGCAGGTGAAGGGCGGTGATGTAATGGATGTTGGTTTGCATGCAGTCCCCGCCGGTTTTCAAGCCGCGGGCGCGGCGCACCCCCGTCTTGGTCAGCCTGAAACGTGCACCGTCGACCGGCATCAGGCAATCGAAAGCGACAAAGCCCCGAATTAACACTGCGCGCACGGGCAGGGGGGCTAATGCGGTAGCGCCTTTTCTGCAGAGCCTTCATAGCCTCCGACCGCAGCCGCTCTGGCCGCCGTTTGAGGCGGTCTGCGAGCAATCGCTGCCAGAGTAACTGGCTCTACGCGCCGGCCGCCCTGGGTTCATAGGATTCTGAATAAAGTGCAGATCTGATGCTTGACCCGGCCCCGGGTCCGCGTCTGCGACGTTCACGCGTCTGCGATGGCGGGGCGGGCGGCTGTCGGCCGGGCCATGTGGGTCAGTACGAGGCCGCCGACGGCTACTGGCAGCATGATCCAGTAGAGACGCGACTGGGTCTCGACGCCGCCTGGCGCAAAGGCGTCATAGGCCAGGCCTGCCACGATGCTGGTGATCGCCATGATCGGCCCGAAGACAAGTGCCCCATTGACGGCATAGGCGAGAGGCAGCTTGTCATCCGGGAGTGAGGCCTGGAGGAAGCGCATGGTGGCGATGTGGGTGACCGCAAAGGTGGCCGCGTGCAGTGTCTGCTGCAAGTAGACCGCTTCCACAGGCAGCACGAAGCCTGCCATCAGCCAGCGCAGCAGCGCGCCGAAGCCGCCGATATACAGAAGGGTCTGTGGTGTGATGGTGCCGAGCAGGCGGCCGGATACGAGCAGCAGCAGGATTTCTGCCCCGACACCGGTGGCCCACAGCGCACCAATATGTCCGCCGCCAATGCCCTGCGCGATCCAGATGTTGGAGGCGAAGGCGTAATGGGCACCGTGTGTGGCCTGGATCAGCGCGGCAGCAAGAATGAAAACAAAAACGCCGTTGATCCGGTAGAGGGCGAAGCCGTCCCTGAAGGTTGAGATCACGGTGCGCTTGGGGATGGCATGGCGGGCGCCCTGCTGGGTGAAGAGTGGGGCGATGGATGCCAGCACGGCAGTGGCAGCGAGGTAGGCCAGGACCCAGTCCGGCCCGAAAGCTCCGAGAATGGCGCCGCCGGTCAGATTTGCGATCACGAAGGCGAGCGAGACAATGGCCCTGCCCTGACCATAATCCGGGCGGCCATCCCGGGTGCCGTAGACGAGGATAGCCTCGAACAGGGGGCCTGCGACGTTGTGGGCGCTATAGATCAAGATACAGAGCAGGAAATCGACCGCACGGGGAGAGTCGGGGAACAGCAGTACGTAACCAGCAAGGCTGGCAGCCATTGCGGCCGCAAGCGTCGCCCGCAGCCCGTGCGCCTGAGCGATGCCGGCGGCAAGCGGGCCGGCAATGATGCGGATGGCCATTGCGATGGTGGCGGCGCCGGCGATCTCGGCACCGGACATGCCACCGACCTTCTCCATCCATACCGGGAGGTAGGGCAGGTTGGCGCCCATCACAAGATGCACGAAGCTGGCTGCAAGGGTCGCTCGCCAGGAGGCGGTCATGTGCATGTCGTCGTCCGGTCCATTGAAGCGTTTCGCCTTCCTGCGTCTTAGGCCGCAGGCGGGGTCAACAGTAAGCCCCGGAGGCAAAAAAAGCCGCATGACCTGGAACCGCGAACCGGGCGAGCGCAAGAGCCGGGCTGGGGTGTCGCAAGGGTTCGGGGTAAAATCCGCCGAGGCCGAAAGTTTCTGGCTGGCCACCTGGGTTCTCGACAGTTCTTTGCGCAGGCTGCCTGAGGCGGGCGCGCTTCTGTTGTCACCAACCCGGTATGTGGGTGCCTCGTCGCAGCCGAGCGATCAGAAAGTGCTAAGGGCTCTTCAGTGGGGCGTTCAGGCGTCTGGGCGGACTGGCGAGAACCCAGGCGGCCAAGCCGTGTGGCTGCTGGGATGAGCTTGCAGTGGTCGATAGGCTGGAGTGCCATGAGATGTATTGCGGTCCCGGCTCTTGGTCTGTCGATACGCAAGCCCGCTGCGGCCTGTTTGCGAAACCTCTCCGGCCAGGCGGGCGTGAATGGATTATACAGGCGAGGTGCTGGCGGAACCGGGCGACGAGGTTGCCAAGACCGACCGGTGATCGGGAGGCAGCGGCCCTGCGAACCCTGTGGTGCGCAAGTTCCGGTCGTAGCCCGGACAGAGAAAGCTAGTCGCGTCTGGCTTTGATCGGCTTAAGCTGTCCACAGACAAGTTCGCCGAGCGCACGGGCTTCTGCCGCGCGGGGACTGCTGGCTTTCCAGGCAATGCCGATCTGGCGGCCAATGACCGGTGTGACGAAGGCTCGGACAGCAACGTCCGGGCCAAGGGCAAGGCCGTTATCGGCGGCGAGGCGCGGGATCAGCGAGACGCCGAGGCCGCCGGCGACCATGTTCACCAGTGTACCAAGCGATGTGGCCGCGACCTGTTCGCGCCCGGCGCCGCTCCTGAGGCGGCAGACTGACAGCGCGTGCTCGCGCAGGCAGTGGCCGTCTTCAAGCAGCAGCACGTCTTCATCTTCTAGGTCTTCTGGAGACAGGCCGTTCTTGCGTGCCAGTGGGTGGCTGGCGGGGGCGGCGAGGAGGAATTCATCGTCAAAGAGGGAGACGGTCTCGATCCCGGGGGCGTCATAGGGCAGGGCAATGAAGGCAGCGTCCAGTTTGCGCGCCTTGAGCTGGTCGACAAGGCGGCTGGTGCGGTCTTCGGTAAGGTAAAGCTTCACGTCAGGATACTTGCGGGTCAGCACGCTGACGGTCTGGGGTAAAACGAAAGGTGCAATGGTGGGGATCGCGCCCAGATTGAATGGGCCCGAGAAGAGTTCGCCCGCGGTGGTCACCGCTTGGATCAGGGCATGGGTGTCCGCGAGCAAGGCAGAAGCACGGGCTGCGGCGATCTCTCCGGCATGGGTCAGCGTGGCGCCGCGCGCTTCCCGCTCGGCGAGCGGGACGCCGAAGAGGTCCTCGAGTTCCTTTATCCCTGCAGACAGGGTTGGCTGGGTAACATGGCAGGCTTCGGCCGCCCGGGAAAATGATCCGGTTTCACCAAGGGCAACAAGAAACTGGAGCTGGCGAAGGGTTGGAATGACCATAGAGTTTATCTATGATGCTGGTGCGAATAATCAATTTTGTTTATCTCGAAAAATTACAGCAAGTGTAATTCCCGACTGTCTGCTGCCAGCCTGGGCCTGGGTGGCCGATCCGTTTATTCGCTCCATCGAAGCCTTGACGTTGCTCCGGACCCGCAAGGTTTTATGCGCCGGAAGGCTCTGTAAATACCGCATCGATCAAGCGCAGCAGGCCGTTCCCATAGGTTTATCTGGCCTCGGAACATCTGCATAAGGACATCGTTAAACAAGGCTCAAAGGCCGGGTGCAGCCTATCGGGTCATGCTAAGGGTCCTCGCGCCCAAGGGTAGATGTATTGCTTGCGGTCAGGCCGTTGCGGCTTCGCAACACATACCGCCAATGCCCAGAAATATCGTGGAAAATCTCTCGCCTCCCAGGCGATCCCAAGTAACGCACTCAGCTTGTTCACTAAGTATTCTTTTAATGTTCCTTGATTGGGCCTGTGTGGAAATCCCGAATCACAGGGCGTGCCCATTGAGGCCCATGCCAGCCCATGATACTCCACATTTACAAATAGTTTACCCATGGCTGGGTTGAGGCAAATCCATAGAGGGACGGGCGGGTGTTTTTCTCCACCTATGAGGGCGCTATTGACGCAAAAGGGCGGGTTTCGATCCCGGCGCCCTTCCGCGCTGCGCTTGGTGGGGGCAACCGTGTTTTCATTTGGATCGCCCCGGATGGATCCGGGGCGCTTGAGGGTGGCGGCGAGGCGCTGATGGAGCTGTATGCCGAAACTCTCGCTGAGCTGCCTTTGCAGTCCCCGATCCGGGAGGCCTTTGTTACCGCGGTCATCGCCGGCTCCGCTGACCTGAGGATCGACGATACCGGACGCATCAAGCTGCCGGAGGAGTTCTGCGCTGTGGCTGGCCTTTCGGGCCGGATCCGCTTCACGGGTGCAGTCGAGAGTTTCAAGATCTGGGATCCGGTGCGTTTTGAGGCGCACCGCGAGCGCCAGGCGAGCGTCGCCCGGCAGCCTGAAACACTGGACGCTTTCCATGCGGCCTACCGGGATGTGCGCCGGCGCCGGTCAGCTTCGCTGGGTGTGGGGGGCGGTTGATGGTGGCTCACATCCCCGCGCGTCCTGCCGCCCAGCCGGGACACCTGCCCGTGATGCTGGCCGAGGTTCTTAAAACCCTGGCGCCCGCTGGCGGCGATGTTATTGCCGATGGCACGTTCGGCGGCGGCGGCTATTCACACGCCATTCTGAAGGCGGCAAACTGTACGGTGCTGGGTATCGACCGCGACCTTGATGCCATAGTCAGGGCCGAGAGGATGGCGGCGGAATTTCCGCGCCTTGTGCCGCTCCTCGGCCGGTTTGGCGATATGGATAAGTTGCTGGCGCAGGCCGGGTATGGGCAGGTCGATGGCGTCGTGCTGGATATTGGCGTATCAAGCTTTCAGATCGATCAGGCCGCGCGCGGTTTTTCCTTTATAAAGGAAGGCCCTCTGGATATGCGGATGGGCGCGTCCGGGCCTTCGGCGGCAGATGTTGTCAACACGATGCCCGAGCGGGGCCTGGCTGACGTTATTTTCCGGCTCGGCGAGGAACGGAATGCGCGCCGGATCGCCCGGGCCATAGTGGAGCGTCGCGTCGCGCAGCCTTTTGCGACAACAACCGATCTTGCGGCGCTGGTCGAGTCGGTTGTCGGCGGACGGCGCGGCGCGCGGGTGCACCCGGCGACGCAGACTTTCCAGGCGATCCGGATGTATGTGAATGACGAACTGGGCGAGCTTGCCCGGGGGCTCAGGGCGTCCGAGCAGGTTTTGCGCCCAGGCGGACGACTCGTCGTGGTCACCTTCCATTCACTCGAAGACCGTCTGGTGAAGCAATGGCTACGCGAGCGGGCGGGCGGCGTGCCATCCGGGTCGCGCCATGTGCCCCTGCTCGCGAAATCCCGACCGGCCAGCTTTGAGCAGATTACAAACAAGGCTCTGCAACCTTCTGAAAAGGAAGTGGAAACCAATCCACGGGCACGCTCTGCACGGCTGCGGGCTGCGCTCCGGACGGACGCGGCGGCTTTCGGCAGTCCGGCGGATGATGGAATGAGCTTGCCGCCGATCTCTGAACTGGAGGTTTCGCGATGAGCCGTCGTGCATTTTTTTTCGGGCTGCTGGTCGCCGCCCTGCTCGTTTTCAGCCTTTACCGGGCCAAGTACGGCGCGAAGGATACGGCCGCCGAGCTTATGGCTGTCGAGGCGCAGATTGAAGCTGCGCAAAAGGAGAAAGCGGTGCTTGAAACCGAGCTCGCCCATATGAGCCGGCGGGACTGGATCGAGGAATACGCCCGCAAGGAGCTGGGCATGGCGCCGCCCAAAGCCGACCAGATGGCGGATGAAGACGATCTCGATCATGTGGTTGGTCCGCCGGTTGACGGTGTGAAGCCGGTTGCTGCTGCGCCGGCGGAGCAAGCCAGATCCGCGGCGGAGACTGTGCCATGAGCGAGGCCTCGCGCGACCGGACGCGGCTCGCAGGGTTGTTGCTCTGCGGGTTGTTTGTTGTCATGGCCGGGCGGGGCGGTTACCTGGCGCTTTCTGATACGCCGGACGAGGTTGGCGCCGTGCGGACAGCAGCCGATAGCCCGGCGGTCGTGCGCGCTGATATTGTTGATCGCAATGGTGAGCTGCTTGCGACATCCGTGGAGACGTATTCCCTCTGGGCCAATCCCAGCTTGGTCTGGGACGCTGAAGACGTGGCCGCCGGGCTTCAGAAGCAGTTTCCGGAGCTTCGCCTTTCTGACCTGGAAGCGCGCCTGTCAGATTCGTCGAAACAGTTTATCTGGATCAAGCGCGGTCTGACACCGCGCCAGCGTGCAGATGTTATGGGGCTCGGTCTGGAGGGGCTTGGTTTCCGGACCGAGAAAGGGCGGGCCTATCCGCGCGGTTCGCTTGCAGGCCAGGTGCTCGGCCAAACGGATCCCGATGGCCGGGGCATTGCCGGGCTTGAGCTTTCTTTCAACAATAAGCTGGCGTCCGGCGGCGAGCCGCTTCGCTTGACCCTGGATATCGAAACCCAGACGGCCCTGGAAATCGAGTTGGCGGCGGCAGCGCGCGACTTCGAAATGGAGGGCGCTGCGGCTATCTTGATGGATGTGCGCAGCGGTGAGGTTCTGGGTATGGCGAGTTGGCCGACCTTCGATCCTAACCGAGCTTCTGATATTCCTTCCAGTCATTCGTCGCGCGTCAACCGCGCAATTGCGTCCGTGTACGAACTGGGTTCGGTGTTCAAACCCTTGATCCTGGCGGCTGCGCTGGATGAAGGCGCAGTTAAAACCGAAGATACCTTCGACGTCAGCCGCCCGGTCAATATCGGCGGGTTCGAGGTGAAAGATACGCACCCGTTTTCCGGAACCGCAAATCTGAACGAAATCATTGTCGAAAGTTCGAACATCGGCACAGTACATGTGGTCCGCGAGCTTGGCGTTCCGCGTCAGGAGGCCTTCCTGCAGACGGCAGGACTACTGCGTCGTGCCCCCATCGAGTTGCCGGGCAGCGCCGAACCGCTGGCGCCGAACCAGCTCAGCGAAGTTACAGCGGCAACGATCTCATATGGCCATGGAATATCGGTCTCTCCGCTAGCTTTCCTCAGCGCGTTTGCGGCGCTCGGGAATGGCGGAGAGATGGCCTCCCCCACGCTCGTGTACGATTCCAGGCGTAAGGTTGAGCCAGTTCGGCTGGTCTCGGCGATTACAGCTGAAGCTATCACGGGGATGATGCGTCAGTCTGTTATCCGCGGAAGCGGCAAGCCGGCGGACGTACCCGGCTACCGTGTCGCCGGTAAGACAGGCACCGGCGAGAAGGCCATCAAGGGCGGTTATGACAAGAATGCAAATATTTCGAGTTTTGCTGCCATCTTTCCTGCGGATGGCCCGCAATATGCCCTGATCGTGACGTTGGATAATCCTAAGGCTCGGGAGGGTCGGGGTGCAACAGCGTCGGCGAGTGCTGCGCCCGTCGCGGGCCGGATCGTCGAACGCGTTGCACCGATTTTGGGTGTCGCGCCGCGATTTGAAGATGTGCGCCCGGCCATAACCGGGCTTAACAAGCGGACCCCAGAAAGGAGTTCCCTGTGAAACTGAAGGACCTCTTCCCGCTTGCCGAGAACGGCGAGACCGAGATCCTCGGAATGACCGCTGACAGCCGAAAGGTGCAGCCGGGTTGGCTGTTTGCTGCCCTTAAGGGCCAAACCCAGAATGGTAGCGCGTTCGCGCAGATGGCAATCGACAAGGGCGCTGCAGCGATACTGTCCGACGGCAGCGCTGTGGCGGGCGCTGTTGCGCACATCGTTGCCGATGAGCCGCGCCGCGCGCTCGCCCTGGCGGCGAAACGCTTCTACAGCGCGCAGCCAAAGACAATCGTAGCCGTCACCGGCACGAATGGTAAATCTTCGACCGTCGATTTCGCCCGTCAGATCTGGACCCGCGCCGGCTTTAAGGCGGCCTCGTTGGGCACGCTGGGTGCGATCGGGCCGGGCGGCAGGCTGGACGTCGGTCATACGACCCCTGATCCGGTGACGATCCATCAGACGCTGGACATGCTGGTCGGGCAGGGCGTGACGCATTGTGCCATGGAAGCCTCCAGTCACGGGCTTGAACAGCATCGCCTGGACGGGGTTGATCTCGCGGCCGTCGCCTTTCTGAACTTTACCCAGGACCACCTTGACTATCATGGTACGATGGAAGCCTACCTTCAGTCGAAGTTGCGCCTTTTTTCTGCACTGGCGCCGAAGGGTGTTCCAGCGATCGTGAATGCCGATAGTCCCCAGCGGGATGATTTTGAAAGGGCAGCGCATGTGGCGGGCCTGCAGCTTGTTTCGTTCGGCTGGAAGGGCGAAGATTTATGGATCGACGAACTTATGCCCAAGCAGGCGGGCCAGTCGCTGTTCCTCTATTGGCGCGATGTGGAACAGAAGCGGGTAGAGTTGCCACTGATCGGGGAGTTTCAGGCGCTCAACGCGCTGGCCGCAGCGGCGCTTTGTCTGTCGCTCGGCATGGAGTTTCCTGCGGTGGCCGAGGGGCTGGCAAGCCTCAAGCCGGTGAAGGGACGTCTGGAGTTTGTTGGCAGGACCGGCTCGGGCGCGGCCGTGTTTGTCGATTATGCCCACACGCCGGACGGGCTCGATGTGCTGCTGCGTGCGGTGCGTCCGCATACGGCGGGGCGGCTTAAGGTAATCTTCGGGTGCGGCGGTGACCGCGATGCGGGTAAGCGTCCGATCATGGGTGAGATTGCGAGCCGGCAAGCCGATGATGTCATCGTGACGGATGATAATCCGCGCTCCGAGGATCCGGGAAAGATCCGTGCCGCCGTTCTGGCTGGGGCCAAATGCGCGCGCGAGATCGGCGATCGGGGTGAAGCGATCCGTACGGTCATCCGCGAACTCCAGAAGGGCGATACGCTGGTGATTGCCGGTAAAGGGCATGAGACCGGCCAGGTCATTGGCAAGGATGTGTTTCCATTCTCGGACCAGGACGAGGCTTCGGCGGCGCTCGCAGGGGCCGGGGCATGACCTGCCCATTGTGGACCTCTGCGGATATCGAACTCGCAACGGGTGGTGCGGCGACGGCGCCGTTCTGCGTGACCGGCGCAATCTCGATTGACACCCGCACGCTGCAGCCGGGTGACCTGTTCGTCGCGCTGAAGGATCAGCGCGACGGGCATGACTTTGTCGAGGCCGCGTTCAAGGCAGGCGCATCCGGCGCGCTGGTGTCCAAGCCGGTGGCCGGCGGCCCGACCGTTCAGGTCGATGATGTTCTGGATGCTCTGACGGCGATGGGCATAGCTGCCCGCATTCGCTGCGGCGCCATTCGCACCGCCGTCACTGGCTCTGCCGGGAAAACGTCGATCAAGGAAATGCTGGCCCGGATCTTCAACGCGTTCGGCCCTGCGCATTCGAATGCCAAGAGCTTCAATAATCACTGGGGCGTTCCCCTGACGCTCGCCCGGATGCCGGAGAATACCCAGCGTGCCGTCTTCGAAATCGGCATGAATACACCCGGCGAGATTGCGCCGCGTAGCCATATGGTGCGCCCGCAGATCGGGATCATTACATGTATTGCGGCCGCCCACCTTGAGGGTCTTGGTTCGCTCGAAGCGATCGCGCTTGAAAAAGCTGACATCTTCGCCGGGCTCGAAGCCGGCGGCACGATTATCCTTCCGTCTGAGGACGCCTTCCTGGACTTGCTGGCCACTCGCGCCCGTGAGCTCTGCCCGACCGGCAATGTTGAGACCTTTGGCCGCTCACCGAATGCGACTGCCCGGATCGCGGCGTATGAAACCGATGGCGCTACCAGCCGCATCACCGTCGATGTCGTCGGGCGCACGGCGACCGTTGCGATCAATGCGGTCGGCCAGCATTGGGCGATGAACGTTGCGGCGGCCTTGTTGGCAGCGAGCCAAACCGGAAGGTCTGTGGAAGACTGCGCCGAGGCCCTGTCCGGCTATGCCCCACCCGCCGGGCGAGGTACATCCGAGACGCTGGCGCTTCCGGGCGGCGGATCGATCACGCTGATTGATGACGCCTATAATGCGAACCCGGCAAGCATGCGTGCGGCGCTCCAATCGCTGGCGCAGCGGAAGGGGGGACGGCGCCTTGCCGCACTCGGCGACATGCGTGAGATCGGACCGACCTCTGCCGAGGAGCACAAGTCTCTCGCAGGGCCGATCCTCGAGGCGGGCGTTGCCGGCGTGTTCCTCGCGGGGGCAGAGATGCAGCATCTTGCCCGGGCGCTTCCACAGGGGTTGCCACAGGTATCTGCTCCGTCAGCGGATGAGTTGTGGAATCAACTGAAAAATCACCTGGCGAACGGGGATCTGCTCTTGATCAAAGGGTCGAATGCCTCCGGAATGGGAAGATTAGCGGATCGCTTGCGCCAATGGAGTGCAGCGACCGGTTCGGGCAAGATGGAAAGCGGTCCAGAAGGGGCCGCGAGGGCAGGTTGATGCTGTACGAATGGTTCGCTGCGCCAAGCGGTGCGTTCAATCTTTTGAATTATATCACCTTCCGCACGGGTGCGGCGGTGGTAACGGCGTTCCTGGTTACCGTGATCTTCGGCGATGCGATCATCAACGCACTGCGGGCGCGCCAGGGTAAAGGTCAGCCGATCCGAGACCTGTCGCTGGAAGCGCAGATGTCGAAGAAGGGGACGCCAACTATGGGCGGCCTCCTGATCTGGCTGGGGCTTATCGCTGGGGTCGCGCTCTGGGGCAATCTCGCAAATCCCTATGTCTGGGTGACCCTGTTCGTCACCTTCTCCTATGCCTTGCTGGGCTTTCTCGACGACTATGCGAAGGTGACCAGGCAGACAACCGACGGCGTTTCTGCCGGGGCCCGCCTGATCGCAGGCTTTGCCATTGCGGCGCTCGCCTGCGCTATGATCATGGGTCTGCACGGCGCGCATACGCCGGCCGGACATGCGCAATGGGGCAATCTGAACCCGCTCGCCGAATGGATCGCCTCGCTCGCGCCGGTAACCTCGGTGCAGCCAGCCGATCCAGATTTCTCCGGCGGAGTTGCGGTGCCCTTCGTCAACAACTACTTCCTGCCACTCGGCGGCTTTTTCATCCTATTCGGCATGATCGTGATCGTCGGCAGTGCCAATGCCGTGAATTTTACGGACGGGCTAGACGGCCTCGCGATCGTGCCGATGACTTTTGCGGCGGCCGCCTATGCGATGATCGCCTATCTGACGGGCAACTTCGTATTTGCGCAGTATCTTGGCATCCAGTTTGCGCCGGGGGCTGGTGAACTCGCGGTCGTGCTCGGCTCGATGATCGGCGCCGGCATGGGCTTCCTGTGGTATAACGCCTACCCAGCCAAGGTGTTCATGGGCGATACGGGATCGCTTGGTCTCGGCGGCATGCTGGGCGTCGTCGCCGTGGCGACGAAGCACGAATTTGCACTCGTTGTCATCGGCGGTCTCTTTGTCATCGAGGCGGTTTCGGTGCTGACCCAGATCGGCTGGTTTAAGATCACCAAACGTCTGACCGGGGAAGGTAAGCGCATTTTCCTCATGGCGCCGCTGCACCACCACTTCCAAAAGAGAAACTGGCCGGAGACGCGCGTCGTTGTCCGCTTCTGGATCCTTTCGGTCCTTTTCGCCCTCGCGGGCCTTGCGACACTGAAGCTGAGGTGAAGCAGGCACGATGATTCCGATCACCGAGTACGCTGGACGAGACATCGCTGTGTACGGCCTTGGCCGCACAGGTCTCAGCGCTGCCAAGGCCCTGAAGGCTGGCGGTGCGCGCGTCCATGCCTGGGATGATAATGAGGAGACGCGTGCCAGGGCAGAGGCTGCCGGAATCGCCCTGTCCGACATCAACAAGCGCGACTGGCAGACCTTCGCCGCGCTCGTCCTTTCGCCAGGTATTCCTTACAGGTTTCCGCAACCGCACCGGCTGGTGCGCATGGCCGAGATGACCGGCGTGCCGGTGATCGGCGACATGGAACTCTTTGCGCGGGCCGTTCAGGCCATGCCAGAGCGCAGCAGACCGAAAGTCGTCGGCATCACAGGCACCAATGGCAAGTCGACAACAACGGCCCTGATCGGCCACATCCTCAAGCAGGCTGGTCGCGATGTGCGCGTCGGGGGCAATATTGGCACCGGGGTGCTGGACCTTGCCTCGCTGCATTCCAATGCGATCTATGTGCTCGAACTATCGTCCTATCAGCTCGACCTGGTGAAAAGCCTGCATTGCTCGGTTGCCGTTTTCCTCAACCTGTCGCCCGATCACCTCGACCGACATGGAGGCATGGACGGCTACCAGGCCGCCAAGATGCGCATCTTCCAGAACCAGACGCCATCGGATGTCGCGGTTGTCGGTTTTGACGATGTTTATTCCCAGTCAATCGCTATCGGGCTCTCCGCCAGCGGTCCGCAGCGCGTGACGCAGATTTCCTCCACTTACACGCTGGGCAAGGGTGTAAGCGCTGTCGAGGGCCGGCTCTACGATAACCTGAGTGGTAAGGCGGAGGCTGTGGGCAAGCTCGAGGACTGCCCGGCGCTTCAGGGTCGCCATAACTTCCAGAACGCCGCAGCGGCTTATGCCGCCTGCCGCGCGCTGGGCATCGACCCGGCGACGATCATGGCGGGACTGAAATCCTTTCCGGGACTTGCGCATCGCATGGAGACTATAGGAACCGTCGACGGGGTGCGCTTCATCAATGATTCCAAGGCGACTAATGCCCAGGCTGCTGAGCAGGCCCTTCGCTCGTTCAGGAAAGTCTACTGGATTGCTGGCGGCGTTCCCAAGGCAGAAGGTATCTCGCCGCTTGCGCCGCTCTTCCCGAATGTTGCGAAGGCTTACCTCATTGGCCAGGCACAAGACGGTTTCGCAGCGGCGCTGCGGGGCAAGGTCGCCGTTCAGGCCTGCGGCACTCTGGACCGCGCGGTCGAGCAGGCATTCCGGGACGCCAAGGCATCGGGTGAAGCCGCGCCGGTGATTCTGCTCTCACCGGCCTGTGCCAGCTTTGACCAGTTCAAGGATTATGATCATCGCGGCGAAGTGTTTCGAAGCCTCGTGCAATCCCTGGCGCCCGCGTCACTCAAGGAGTCCGCTTGATCCATACAGCTCCCGCCCCGCTGCTGCGCCGGTCGGACTCTTCCTGGTGGACAGAATGGCGACGTACCCTCGACTGGGGGCTCGTTGCGGGGATTACCCTGCTGGTGGGTATAGGCCTGCTGATGTCGCTTGCCGTCGGCCCTTCGGCGGCCACCCGGGTCGGCTATGCCGACAGCTACCATTTCATATACCGGCAGGCAGCGCATGCCGCGATCGCGATAGCGCTGATGCTGGTGGTCTCAGCACTTGACCGAAAATGGGCGAGGCGGATCGCGACCCTGAGTTTCCTCGCCGCCATCTGCCTGATGGGGGTAATCGCGCTCATAGGTCATGAAGTCAACGGGGCCCAGAGCTGGCTGCGTTATGGCAGCCTGTCGATGCAGCCGAGTGAGGTCGTTAAGCCGGGGCTCATCGTCCTGAGTGCCTGGCTGCTGTCACAGCGTGAGCGCTATCCTGCCGGTCCATGGGCAACCCTGTCCTTCGCCTTCTTTGCTTTGACGCTCGCCCTTTTCCTGCTGCAGCCGGATGTTGGCGGCGCGGCGCTGTTGTCCGCGGCCTTTCTGACGGTCTTCTTCGTCAGCGGATTGCCGAAACGCTGGCTGGTCGGCATGGCGGCGGGCGGGGCCGGGCTTTGCGTTATGCTCTATAATTTTTTGCCGAACGTAAAGCGGCGGGTAGACATGATCTTTAACCCGTCGAGCCAGGTTGACACGTTCCAGATCGATCGGGCCGAGATCGCAATTCAGCGGGGCGGTCTGTTTGGGACAGGCCCGGGCGAGGGGCTGATCAAGATGCAGATTCCCGAGGCGCATACCGATTTCATCTTCGCAGTGATTGCCGAGGAGTTCGGCCTCGTAGCCGTTATCGCGGTCCTCGCCATCTATGGCTTGATAACCATCCGGGGCTTTCGGGCGGCCTCGCGCATTGAGGACGGTTTTGCCCGGACGGCTGCGGCGGGCCTGTTTGCCGTCTTTGGTATCCAGGCGGTCATCAATATTGGCGTCAACCTTGCCATCATTCCGCCCACTGGCCTGACACTGCCTTTCATCTCCTATGGTGGCAGCGCGATGGTAGGGATGGCATTGACGCTCGGCCTTGCGCTTGCTCTCGTGCGCGGCGAAGGCACGAGGAGCCATGGGCCGTATGGCTAACCCCCCCAGTAACCCCCACAGTACCCCCCCCAGAGAAAAACTCGTCGTGATTGCGGCAGGTGGAACGGGCGGACACATGTTTCCGGCCCGTGCCTTTGCCGATGAACTGCGCGCACGTGGCTGGCAGACCGGCCTGATCTCCGATTCGCGCGGCCTGCGTTATGCGTCGGGGTTCCCGGCCGATTGGAAGGAAGCCATCGAGGCGGCCTCGCCGAACTTCCGCAAGCCCTGGACCATTCCCATGGCGGCGCTGAAGATCACTGCGGGCATCGCCAAGGCGTCCCGTCTTCTGAAACAGCACCGGCCAGCCCTGGTCGCGGGCTTTGGTGGCTATCCTGCCTTCCCGGCGCTCGCGGCCGCGCGCAGGCGGGGCATACCCATTATGATCCACGAACAGAATGCCGTACTCGGACGCGTGAACCGGCAGTTCGCCAAACATGCCAAGCTGGTCGCAAGCGGTTTCCCGCGTCTCGACTTTCTGCCGCCCGGATCGGCGCACATTGCGATCGGCAATCCCGTGCGCGCGCCTATCCTCGCCGCTGCTTCGCGGCCCTATCCTGATGCAAGCGGACAGCTGGTGCTCTTCATCACGGGCGGCAGTCAGGGGTCACGCCTCATTGGTGAGACCGTGCCGCTGGCTATTGTCAACCATCTGCCTGCGCCGCTGCTGTCGCGTATCAAGGTTGTCCAGCAGGTGCGCGAGGAACAGATCGAACCGGTCCGCTCGATCTATCGGAACATGAAAGTTGACTGCGAGCTTGCGCCCTTCTTTGCCGACATGCCCGACCGGCTGGCCACTGCGCATCTCGTGATCGCCAGGTCGGGGGCAGGGACGGTGAGCGAGCTTGCGGCAATCGGCAGGCCGTCGATCCTGATCCCGTTGGCAATTGCCATGGATGATCATCAGGCTGCGAATGCCGAAGCACTCGCGGATGCTGGCGCTGCAGATATCTTGCTCGAGGCGAATGCCACTCCGAAGCTTCTCGGCGCGCTGATTGCGGCGCGCTTGTCCGACCCAGCGGAACTGAATAGCCGCGCGACAGCGGCCAGGGCGGTCGCCAAGCCAGATGCGGCGCGTGATCTTGCCGATCTTGCCGAGCGCATTGCCGAGCTATGAATCGCAATCTGATTTTACCTGTCAGGGCATTCAGCCCAGGAGCCAGCCCCCCTCAATGACGACCCCCACTCCCTTCAACCTCGGCCCCGCACACATTGTTGGCATCGGCGGCATCGGCATGTCGGGCATCGCGGACGTGATGCTGACCATGGGCTATCAGGTGCAAGGTTCGGACGTTTCTGACAGCGTCAACGTCGAGCGGCTGCGCACGCGCGGAGTGAAGGTGTTCATCGGCCACAGGCCGGAGAATGTGCAAGGCGCCGGAACGGTCATCATTTCCTCTGCGATCAAGCGCGACAATCCAGAAGTGCAGGCTGCGCGGGCAGCAGGCATTCCGGTCGTGCGGCGCGCGAATATGCTCGCCGAGATCACGCGGCTCAAATACACAGTCTGCATCGCCGGCACGCATGGCAAAACCACGACGACCTCCCTGGTCGCCTGCCTGCTCGACGGCGCGGGCATCGACCCGACCGTGATCAATGGCGGCATTATTCACGCCTACGGATCGAACTACAAGGCCGGCGAAGGCGACTGGATGGTGGTGGAGAGCGACGAGAGCGATGGCACGTTCACCAAGCTCCACCCGACCTGCGCTATCGTCACAAATATCGACCCGGAGCATATGGACCATTATGGCTCCATGGACCGGCTGCGCGAGGCCTTCGACACATTCGTCGAGAACCTTCCTTTCTACGGCTTTGCCGTCCTGTGTACGGATCATCCCGAGGTGCAGGCGCTGGCGGCACGCGTCACCGACCGGCGCAGGATCACCTATGGCTTCAATCTGCAGGCCGATATCCGCGCGATCAAGCTGCGTACAGATCTTGGCGGATCGCATTTCGATGTCGAGATCCGGCGCGCATCCGGCGGCGACGTTCGCCTCATCGAAAACTTTACCTTGCCGATGGCAGGAGAGCACAATGTCCAGAACTCGCTCGCCGCGATCGCTGTCGCACTGGAGCTCGGCGCTACAGATGCGCAGATGCGTGAGGCGCTTGCCAAGTTCGGCGGTGTGAAGCGGCGGTTCACGCAGGTTGGCGACTGGGTGCCCGTCGCGGGCAAGGCGCCGGTGAAGGTCATCGATGATTATGGCCACCATCCGGTGGAGATTGCTGCAGTCCTCAAGGCGGCGCGCGCGATGCAGGGTAGCGGAACGCTGATCGCAGTTTGCCAGCCGCACCGGTATTCGCGGCTAAACGACCTGTTCGAAGAATTTTCCACCTGCTTCGATGCGGCCGATCATGTGCTCGTCGTGCCGGTCTATGAGGCAGGCGAGACGCCCATCCCGGGTATCACCAGCGACGCGCTGGTCAACTCAGTCCGTCGCCATGGCCACAAGAGCGCCCTGGCATTACCTGACCTCTCGGGCCTCGCCGATGCTGTGCGTCCGCTGGCGGGACCTGGTGCGATGGTTGTTTGCCTGGGAGCAGGGGACATCACCAAGTATGCGGGTGAATTGCCCGGAAAGCTCTAGCCTTCGGTCGGCAATGCGGCGTTCGCCTCTCCAGAACAACCAGCTTGCCGGCCGGGAAAACGGGGTCTGGCGGGTTCGCAAGCAGGCGAACGTCGATAGGATCCGTGAGCCGGCCCGCTGACCAGTAAGTCGAGGATAGGATGCCGGCGCACGAGGCAGTGACCGCGCCTGAGAGGACCGCAGGTTGCTTGCAACGAGGTGCCCCGGTCGATGCTCTCGCCGTCGGCCGTTTTCATCTCGACAAGATATTGGTGCAGAAGTTTGGAATTATTCCAGGCGGTGACGAAGACGTCCAATTGGGAAGAGGACGGGCGGGTAACCTCGACCGATACGATACGGCCGGCGGCGACCCCGCCGGGCGAGGTGTATTGCATATGCCCATCATCTCGGAGCGCATCCGTTCCTCGCACCAGGCTTGGGAGTATTCCTGCAGATGGCAGCAGGCATTATAGCGTTGGCATGCCGGACCAGAGGGGCGCCCATCAGGGGGCCAAGCAGCGAGATCATCGGTGCGGGCAGGTTCAGCTGGATGAATTTCGGGCCGCACCGGTCCCAAGTTCCGCCGGCCTTGCCTTCGCGACTGTGATAGTCTTCGCTGAGCACCATCAGGCGGTCTGTCCCAGGCGTTGCAGCGCCGGCAGCCAAAATCAGAGGAGCTGCGAGAGGCCAGCCGGGCGGGCAGTGCATGCGAAGACCCTAACCGACATGGACACGCACCGGGGATAGCGCTCGCCCCGAAGGATTGAAAGAGCTCAACCGGTCTGGCCCTGACGCGGGGTCATGAGGGAAGTGGCTTCCTCTTTCACCGGGACACGATAGTCTCGCCCGGACAAGCGCAGGCGACTTGCGCCGGGAGGACTGTTTATGGCGGAAGTATTGCTTGACGCGCCCGCGAGTTCGGCGCGTGGTATTGCGCCCGGTGAAGGCGGTGCCATGGGGCGGACCGGGTTTGCCTGGGCCTGGTTTGAGGCGGCCCGAAACCCCTATTATATCCTGATCGTTATCTATGTTTTCGCGCCCTATTTTGCACGCGACATTGTAGGGGCGGACATTCTGGCTAGTGGCCGTCTCGAGGGGCTTAACCCTGAAGAAGCTCGCCGTGTAGCTGGTGCTGAAGGGCAGGCGATGGTCGCCAACCTCTCAAAGACGGCAGGCTACATCGCAGCGTTGACGGCGCCTTTTCTGGGAGCGGCTTTCGACCGCGGACTGCGACGCAAGCCTCTGCTGCTCATAAGCTTGTCCTTGATAGCGCTTGTCAGCATGTCGCTTTGGTGGGCGATCCCCGGTCCGGAAGGGCTGTCGACCGGCGCAATCATGGCTTTGCTGATTACTGCCTATGTTTGTTACAGTTATAGTGAAGTTGCGCATAACTCCATGCTTCCGGATGCTGCTGCCCCGCGCGCCTTACCCGCTGTTTCGGGATTGGGGCTTGCGCTTGGTAATGCGGCTGCAACGATCATGTTCGTCGGGATCGTTTTTCTGTTTGCGTTGCCGGATGCAATCGGCTGGCCCGCCAAGGAACCCTTTTTCGGGATCGACACATCGACGTACGAGCAGTTCAGGATAGCAGGGCCTATCTGCGGCATATGGCTCCTTCTGTCAGGATGGTATTTTTTCGTCCATTCGCGCGATACGGGGGTAAAGGGGACTTCTCCAATCACGGCGATCACGGAAGGCGCAAGGGGCGTCTTGCGAACTGTCAAGCGTGCGGCCCATCACAGAGAAGCTTTCAAGTTCCTCATTGCTCGGACGATCTATGCGGACGGGATGTTTGCTTTGCTCACGATCGGCGCTGTGTATGTGAGCCTGTTCCTTGGTTGGGGTCTGATTGAGCTTACAATATATGCAATCTGGGCCTCTGCCTGGGCGGTGGTCGGCGGTATCTTCGGCGGATGGCTTGATCAGCGTCTTGGACCAAAGAATGCCCTGATCCTCGAACTTGCTGCGATCGTCCTTATCCTGTTCCTCGGTTTGTCAATTACCCGGGAGTCGGCATTTTTCGGCCTGCTCCCAAACATGACACTTAACGACTGGCCGTTTTTCTCGGGCTCGTCAGATCTCATCTATCTGGCACAAGGCGCACTGATTGCTGTGTTCGCTACGGCAAACATCTCATCCAGCCGGTCAATGCTTATACATGTGGCGCCGCCCAACATGCGCGGCGAGTTTTTCGGTCTGTTTGCAATCGCGGGCACAGTTACCGTTTGGCTTGGGCCCCTGATGATTGAATACTTCACGCGCCTGTCCGGCGACCAGCGGGTCGGCATGTCTGCGATTGCTGTCCTTTTCTTCCTTGGTCTGGCTGTCCTGCTTACGGTTCGCAATCAGCCGCCAATTCCGGAGGGTATCGTTAGTCCGCAAGGGCATTAGCTCGACGGACCGAAACCTGTTGCTGCGTTGCCGTCCCGTACGCGGTTAATGGTATTGACGCGCCGCGGGCGCAGATAGAACGTGTCCTCAAGGGTCTGCGAAGCGTCAAGCACCAAGCCGACCGTACTTTCATAGTCGAACTCGACTTCGGCGACGATCACCGATCCGGGGCTGGTTACAAGACCTTCGGGAACCGTGATGAGCGCATTTTCTGAGTATGCCGTCATGTTGAAGCCATCTGACCAGGCGACGCGTGTTTGGCCATCGCCATTGTCGACAACCGACGTGATGCGCATGCGAGCGGAGCTGGCAGGGTAGGGGGACATCAGGACCACCGCGGCGTCGTAAAGTTCCTGCATATCGGTGTCAGTAACTGTGACCAGGCGGGCGGTCAGGTCGCCCAGGCTTGAGGCCGTCGTCGTGACGCGACGATCAGCCCGTGTCAGCAAGCTGAGTTCGATAGAGCCGAAATAGATGAGTATAATCACCGGTGCGATCAAGGCGAACTCGATGGCGGAGATGCCCTTCTCGTTGGACCAGATGCCCTGGATCCCACGCCAACGCGTGCGGCGGGCGAGGGCGCGAAAGGCGGATCGGAGCGTCATGACGTCAGCCTCCGAACGGTTCGTTTCGAAAAACAGCTGTGGCTGAAAGCAGGTGTCTGTTACCACTCATGTTCTGCAGTGGCTGAGAGATAAAAGGTGTGATCAGGTCCCATGCATAGAAGACGCGCACGGTGACAATATCGTTGGCTCCACCTGGGTCAAAGCCGAAATCCTCATCGTCGACGTTTCCGTCTTCATCCAGCGGCAGACCGGCAGGCGAGTCAGAGAATCTGTCGATTGTCCGCACATCAATCGACAAACGCTCACCACAGTCGAGTATTTCATAAAACTCCAAGCACACATTCTGCCTGAACTGTTCCACGGTGATCGCGGCGTTCTGGGCCTCGCCGGTACGCAAAGGGCGGGAGGCTTCGGACACTGCGTGCTCGATCAGGGATGACATGATGAAAATCATGCAGACTTCGACAAGTCCAAAAATTAGGAACAAGAACGGCCCGGCTATCATCGCGAACTCAACGGCTGTCGCTCCGCGCCGGTCTTTGGAAAAATTTTTCCATCGCGTTTTGACACGCGTAGCCAGACTGGTGACTTGAGCGCCGACCATCGATCCATTCCCGGATTGCACTTTACATCGCAAATATATCAACGACCGGTCTGCATCGGGTTGAGTTCATCGATCAAATTTGATGCTTCGCCTGAAGATCGCATTTGCCCAGGCTGTCGCTTACTGGCCTTCTGTAAGAACCTGTGTCTGCAGTTGCTGATCAATGAGGGCCCCGAAATGCCCTGCCTCGTCACCGACGCTGAGTACTGCGCGGCAGTTCGGTGAGCAATCATATGTGAAGCTCTGGCCAGCGCGGTTAATGGTTACGAGATTTGTTGAGTTGGTTGTGACCATCACGTCAGAACTGAAGAGCTCGCGGCCTGACTTATCGAAGACCATGAGATTGGTGGTTCCATAGCTCTTCCCGGTGAGGAAAAGCAAACCTTCATTATGAACGGCCACATCGGCAATATTCTTGTTGCCGATCACAATACTTGATGCGACGCCTTTGATGCGAACCGGAATGGACTTGCTGGCTTCAACGAAAATCTGATCGGCAAACGCTACCGAAGAAATCGACAGTGCAGCAATGCCTGCGAGGGCTGTTTTCAGGGAGAGCGACATGATGCGGAAACTCCGGCGCACAGAACCGGTAGAAAATCGCAGACTTTGGTTTACCGTTTACTAACCTGGAAGTTCGCAGCCAGAGGGCGACTGCAGACGATTGCTGAAATCTTTTTAGTGGGGTGCCCTTAGTGCGCGCGGGATCAGCCTATTCTTCTGAGCCGTTTCGAACCTTCGAATGACGGTTTCAACAAGGCATTCAAGGTCGTTGTGGAGACGGTAAATGAATACCTGATACAGCTTCACGACTTTTCGGATTTCTTCAATCAGGCGCAAAGAATATTTCTGTACGACTCTCCGTGTTCTGGAAGAAAAGTTCAAGCCGGGACATGTCTAAAGTATGATGGGAGTTTCCAATGTTTGCACGTCTTCTGAAAGACGAGTCGGGCGCCACCGCTATTGAGTACGGCCTCATCGCCGCCCTCATCGCTGTCGCCATCATCGGCGGCGTGACTGCCCTCGGCACCTCGGCGAACGATACGTTCACCACGGTCTCGGAACAGATCGCTACCTAATCGCAAGACGTCAGTCCGACTGACGGCGAAGCCGCCGGGGCAGCGTCCCCGGCGGCTTCTTCCGTTAGGGAGGGGCGAAAGGCTTCATTCACCCTTTTGATCCAGCTTGGCGGGCGTTGAAGCCCCGGATCTCATGTCATGATAAGTGTTGCTATCCCCGGTCTCTTTCTGGCGCTTTGCTTCTATGCAGCGCTGCATGACGTCAACCGCCTCACCATCCCGAACTGGCTGAACCTGACGCTCGCTGGCCTGTTCATTCCAGCAGCTTTGTTCTCCGGCCTGCCTGCGGAGATACTGGGCGGCCACCTGCTGGCGGGCATCCTGGCCTTCACCATCGCCGTCGGGCTCTTTGCCGCGGGCGTGTTTGGGGGAGGGGATGCGAAGATGATACCCGCCGTTGTGCTTTGGATGGGTCCGGGCGCCTCTTTACCCTTTGTTTACTGGATGGTGATTGCCGGCGCCCTCTGTGCTGCAACCTTGCTTGTCAGCAAGCGGATTGTTCCTGCCGCAGTCATTCCAAGTTTCATGCGGGCTCCCTTTCAACCAAAGGCCGGCGTACCCTACGGTGTGGCAATTGCCGCCGGCGCACTCATGGCTGGTCCTGCCTCTCCACTGCTTTCAGGTTTTTATGGGCTGATCGGTTTCGCCGGTTAACAATCCTTTAGGCGGGTCGTGCGAATTTGGCAGAGAGTTAAGAAGACCACGGCAAGTCGCAACGGTTCTGAGTTGCCCGAGTAAACAGAGGAGTGGCGCCGGATGTCGCCTATGCGTCTCATCATACTGATACTGGCGCTAGCAGCTGCCGGAGGCGCTGCATTCTTGGTCATGCAGATGAGCCAGCCCCGAGTGCTGACACAAACCGTCACTAGGGATCAGTTGGTGGTCGAGGAGCGCGAAGTCTCTGAAGTGGAGGTGCTGACAGTCACCCGCGATTTCGCTGTTGGCGAGCGAATAAAGGCAAATGATCTCGTCTGGGCGCCCTGGCCAAAGGCCAACGTGGTTGCCGGTTTCTTTGTAAAATCGACTGCGCCAGCTTCAATCCAGGAGCTGGCCGGCGCCGTGGTAAAGCAAGCTCTCTTCAAGGGCGAGGCTGTGATCGCGCAGAAAGTTGTCAAGAAGGGGGAGCAGGGGCTTCTGGCCTCGCTCATGGATCCGGGGATGCGGGCCGTCTCGATTGAGATCTCCGCTGAGTCTGCTTCAGGAGGTTTTATTCTGCCGAATGACCGCGTGGATATCATTCTTGCCTATGAGCAGAATGCTGATCCGGAGCGGGGCATTCCTCCGCGCTCAGTCGCCACCACGATCGTCACGAATGTCCGCGTTCTCGCAATCGATCAGAACTTTTCGATCGATGAGAAGGGAGAGACCTCTCGCATCGGCCGGACGGCGACACTCGAGGTCAGTCCGAGTGAGGTGGAACTCCTTGCACTTGCGCGGCAGAAGGGAGAAGTGTCACTTTCTCTTCGTCCCCTTGATCAGGAAATCAGTGGTACGGACCGTAATGCGCGTACGGAACTTCTTGGTATGGAAACCGATCCTTCCAGCACGAGCATCACAATAATCCGCAACAGCCGGCCTGCTCCTGCCGGTGTTGGAGGTAATTGAGGATGCATTCCTTGAAGTTGCTCATTGTATCAACAGTTCTAATGGCGGCTGCGGTCTTGCCGGCGCCTGCGCAGACCATCCCGGGCGGAATGGGAGCGGTGATCACGCCGGCTGGCGCTAGCGCGGTCTCCCGAAATGTCACGGTAGGTGTCAACAAATCCGTCATTATCGAACTTGAGGCTCCAGCGGCTGACGTGGTGATCGCCAATCCTGAGATTGCCGACGCCGTCGTCCAGACATCCCAGAGGATTATCTTCCGCGGCGTGAAGTTCGGCCAGACGAGCGCACTTATCTTTGACCGGAATGGCCGGACACTACTCGATCTTTCGCTACATGTCGAAACCGATATGGCATCTCTGGAAAGCACGATCGCGCGTCATGTACCAGATGCCCGTGTCAAGCTTGAGAGTCTGAATGGCAGCATCGTGATCACTGGATCTGTCGACAGCCTCGCACAGTCAGATCAGGTCCGAAGGCTCGTTACAGCCTATTTTCCTGGCGATATGGATGAGGTTCAGATCGTCAACATGCTGAATATCCTCGCTCCAGATCAGGTCCTTCTGGAAGTGCGCGTGGTGGAAATGCAGCGCAATATCGTCAAGCAGCTCGGCATCAACCTTTCGGGCGTTCCAAACTGGGGCGATCTTGCAAATCTGGTTGAGAAGCAGCTTTTCTTGCCAGGTCCCGGCGGTGTGCCTGTCGACGCGGAAACAACCGCGCTGGTGCCCGGACTGCCGTTCAGCGGATCTGGCAGCCTGACAAGCGATCTGGGCTTTCCTATACAGGGGCGCTCGCTGGGCGGGCTTGGAGGAACAGCAGCCTATACGAATTTTGTGGGTACTGATCTGCAGTCGCGTGTTGGTGCCGCCTTCAATGCTCTCGAGCGGATCGGAGTTGTAAAAACACTCGCTGAGCCGACCATGGTCGCTATGTCGGGTGAGAGCGCCAAGTTTCTCGCTGGCGGTGAGTTCCCTGTTCCGATCGGTCAGGACAATCAGGGCCGCATCACGGTTGAGTTCAAGCCCTATGGTGTCGGCCTGGGCTTTACCCCGGTCGTCCTTTCGGAAGGGCGTATCTCGCTTAAGATTTCAACAGAGGTTTCGGAGTTGACTTCGCAGGGAGCGTTCCAGGGTCAGCGTCAGACGACGGTCGACGATGCCGGAAATGTCATCCAGTTCGAGGGTGTCACCTTGCCTGGGCTTACGGTGCGACGCGCGGAATCGACCATCGAGCTGCCTTCGGGCGGATCCATGATGATGGCCGGTCTGATTTCGGTGAAGGACCGCCAGAACCTCGACCACGTCCCGGGCTTGAAAAAGCTGCCGATTCTTGGCGCCCTCTTTCAGTCGCGGGACTTCCTCTCCGAAGAGAGCGAACTGGTGGTTATCGTAACGCCCTATCTGGTCAGCCCGACAGCCAAGTCGCAGCTTCGTACACCTGCAGACGGCTATGCGAATGCCTCAGACGCCAAGTCGATTTTCTTCGGTAAGCTCAACGCGACTTACGGCCGCGACGGAGCCCCGGTCGAAGCGAATGAATACAAAGCCCCTGTAGGCTTCGTCGAAGAATAGGGAGACAGGAATGGCTAACTCCAGACCCAATCGTTCACTGCTCGCGCTCGGCGCTGGCCTCTTTACGCTTAGCGCCTGCGCCAGCAGTGCACCCTCATCGGTGACATCTGAGATGCTGCGTGGCACCCCTTTGAGCCGCAACGAAGTTGGCGTGACCAAGCGTACCGAGTTTCTCGAAGTGGCGATCCATCCTGAGCTCAGCGAGTTGCCGGATGTGGAGCGTGCAAGGATCCGGGCTTTCGTCTCGACCTATGCCCAGCGTGGCCATGGGCCGCTGGTGATGTCGATGCCGGCTGCCAGCGCCAACCCTCAGCTGGCAGTCACCGCTGTGGCTGAAGCGCGCGCCATCGCCTGGGAAAGGGGTGTCGAATATGAGGAGATTTCCGGCACATCGCACGGCGCCGGCGAAGTTTATTCGCAGCCCATGATCCTTGCCTTCCAGGTTTATGATGCTGTTGCACCGGAATGCCTGCAGAAATCTGAGCTGGATTTCGCGGATGCTTCCTCGAACAATACCCTGCCTACGCTGGGATGTTCTGTACGGACAAACCTCGCCGCGATGATTGCCGATCCGGCCGATCTTCTTGGTACCCGCGCGCTGGAATTGGCCGACATAGATCGCCGCACTGTGATCCTTGAGAAATTCCGCGCAGGTGAATCAACTGCCGCAGAGCGGTCCGACCAGGAGTCTGGCGCCGTTTCGGATGCTGTGAACTGAGCTGGCTGGGCCAGCAATAGGAGTATGCTTATCATGGGCAAGGAAACCGCTCTCTTTGAGGACGACTTCGGCACCGAGTTCGAAGATGTGTTCGACGAAGACAGTCTGATTGGTGCCAATGATTTCGAAACCGGGAGTCCGTTTGCAAGCGGTGACGCCCAACCCGCACAGCAGGTGGCAGACTTCTCACCGAAGTTGGTTACACTGGCTCCGTTCGCCGTCTCGGCGCTGGAGCAGGCTGGAGGCGACGCGCTGCTTCCTGCGATTTCGATCAAGCTGTTCTACGAGCGTGAAGATACCCATGCGCTTTTGCAGCTTTGCGCACGAGACCGGCGCATGGGTCGTGCAACCATCGACTACATTCCTGGCGGTATAGCTGCAGCAATTGCAGACCTGCAATCTAACCCGTCTCCAAACCTTCTGATGGTCGAGTCCTCGGCTCAGGCCAGCCAGGTGTTGCAGGAAATTGACGCTTTAGCGGAGCATTGCGACGAGTCCGTAAAGGTCCTTGTCATCGGTGCTGTCAACGACATCATGTTGTATCGTCAGCTTGTTGCACGCGGTGTTTCCGAGTATCTCGTTCCTCCCTTCCAGCCTCTCCAGATCATCCGCTCGATTTCATCTCTCTTCGCCGACCCGGATGCGCCCTTCCTCGGCAAGCAGATTTCGGTTGTCGGGGCAAAAGGCGGGGTAGGGGCGTCAACGATCGCTCACAATCTTGCCTGGGCTCTCGCCGAGAACACGCAGGTCAACACCACACTCGTAGATCTCGATCTTTCCTTCGGCACGACAGCGCTGGATTTCAATCAGGACACACCGCAGACGATCGCAGATGCCCTGCTTGCTCCAGAGCGCGCAGACAATGCCGTGATCCAGCGCCTGCTGGCAAGGGCGACCGATCGTCTGTCCTTGTTCACGGCTCCGGCCAATATCAACCAGATCATGGATATCCCCGACGATTCCTATACGACCGTGATCGACAGTGTGCGCCGTAACGTACCCTATATGGTGCTCGATCTGCCGCATACCTGGAGCCATTGGGTTCGTAACACGCTGATTGCGTCAGATGAAGTGATCATTGTTTGCCAGCCAGACCTAGCGTCTTTGAGAAATGGCAAGAACATGATCGATCAGCTCAGGGGCCACCGCGTCAATGATCACGCGCCGCGTCTTGTGTTGAACATGTGCGGCGTGCCGAGGCGCCCGGAGATTCCGGTCAAGGACTTTGCGGCCGCGATTGGTGTCGAGCCCGACATCGTTGTGCCTTTTGAGCCGGAAGTCTTCGGTATGGCCGCCAATAGCGGGCAGATGATCTCAGAGACGTCTCCGGCTTCCCGGTCGTCTATGTCAATCGACCAGCTTGCATGTGCTCTGACGGGCCGCACGGTCCAGCGCGCCGAGAAATCTTTCATCATGAAAATTCTGGGTAAGTAATCGGGTCTTGGTCAACAGGTAAGCAGATGGCTTTCGGAAAACGCGCCGGTTCAACGGTTCCCTCGCAGCCTGGTTCACATGCCGCACCGGCGGCTGTTCGGCCTCCCGTGCCCAAGCCCGCAGCAGCTTCAGTTCCGCGGCCTGTTACAGGTAACTCCGACACAACCACTCCTCCGACCGTAAAACTCAAGACGCCTGAGTTCAAGCCTGAGCCTGTCCGTAAGGTGAACCAGCACTCAGAGCAGTATTACGCGATGAAGACGACGATCTTCAATGCGCTGATTGATACGATAGATCTTTCTCAGCTTGCGCAGCTGGATACCGAGAGCGCGCGTGAAGAGATCCGAGACATCGTCGTCGAGATCATAAGTATCAAGAATGTCGTCATGTCGCTGCCCGAGCAGGAAGCTCTGCTCGACGATATCTGTAATGACGTTCTTGGCTATGGGCCGCTCGAGCCACTTCTTGCGCGCGATGACATAGCGGATATCATGGTCAACGGGGCTGATACGACCTATATCGAGGTCAATGGAAAGATCGAGCGGACGAATATTCGCTTCCGCGATAATGCGCAGTTGATGAACATCTGCCAGCGAATAGTGTCGCAAGTGGGCCGCCGGGTTGATGAGAGCTCCCCGATCTGCGATGCGCGTCTGCTGGACGGCTCGCGTGTGAATGTTATCGCGCCGCCACTGGCGATCGATGGTCCGACGCTGACCATTCGTAAGTTCAAGAGAGACAAGCTGAAGCTTCAAGATCTGGTAAGATCGGGATCGATCAGCGAAGCTGGCGCGGAGGTCCTTCGTATCATCGGTCACAGCCGCTGCAATGTTTTGATTTCAGGCGGGACCGGTTCTGGCAAGACAACGCTTCTCAATTGCCTGACGGCCTTCATTGAGCCGGGCGAGCGGGTTATTACCTGTGAAGACTCCGCGGAACTTCAGCTGCAGCAGCCTCACGTGGTCCGTCTCGAAACTCGTCCTCCCAACATCGAGGGATCAGGCGAGATAACAATGCGGGATCTTGTGAAGAACTGTCTGCGTATGCGTCCGGAGCGGATCATCGTTGGCGAGGTTCGTGGTTCGGAAGCCTTCGACCTCCTGCAGGCAATGAATACGGGCCATGATGGTTCGATGGGAACGCTGCACGCCAACTCACCGCGCGAGGCCCTCAGCCGCGTTGAATCAATGATAACGATGGGCGGCTTTTCGCTCCCGGCAAAAACCATCCGTGAAATGATTGTAGGCTCCATTGATGTTATCGTTCAAGCCTCACGCCTGCGTGATGGATCGCGCCGCATCATGTGCATCACCGAAGTTCTGGGCCTTGAAGGCGAAACGATCATTCTCCAGGATATCCTGAAATATGAGCTCGAAGGTGAGGACGAGAACGGCCGGATTGTCGGTCGTCACCGCGGTATGGGTGTCGGGCGCCCGCGCTTCTGGGAGCGCGCCTCATATTACAACATGGAGCGCGAGTTAGCGGCAGCCCTCGACGCGCTGAACGACGCCTGATGAATAGCATACTGGTCACTCTGATCGTCGCCGCTCTTGCCTTCTTTGCGGTTGTTGGCCTTGGCTTTACGTTGACAAGCAACAGGACGGATGCGGCCAAGAAGCGTGCGAGAGAGATTCGCTCAGGGCACGGCATGCGGAGCTCGAAGTCAGGCGGCAAGGTGGCGGATGACTCAGTGCGGCGCCGCGCAAAAACTCAGGAGATGCTTGAAAGTTTACGCAAGCAGGACAGGGAGCGCCGCAAGAGTACGGCGGCCCATGATGTCGGTGCCAAGCTTACACAGGCGGGCCTCGCACTGCCGATTCCGATGTTCTGGTTCCTGTCGGTTGTAGCTGGTTTGCTTTGCGCAGGCTTGGTCTGGGTCTCAGGCGCAGATGGTCTGGTGATTAATGGCATAAGCCTCAAGAGCCGGCCCGTGCTTTGTGGAGCAGCCTTCTTTGCTGGAACTTTTGGTTTTCCGCAGTTCGTCTTGAACTCGATGATTAAGGCCCGCCACAGGAAGATGCTCAATCAGTTCGCAGATGCGATCGACGTCATCGTCCGCGGCGTCAAGACCGGTTTGCCGCTGAGCGAATGTATACGCATTATCGGCAAGGAGAGCCCGGAGCCGCTGCGCAAGGAATTCCTGAGCTTTGCGGACAATATGGCCATGGGCTCAGGGCTCGAGCGTGCGCTTGCGGCATTGTACAAGCGTATTCCGCTCCAGGAAGTGAACTACTTCTCCATCGTACTGCTGATCCAGGCAAAGGCGGGAGGTAACCTTTCAGAGGCGCTGGGTAACCTGTCTGCGGTCATCCGGTCCCGGAAGATGATGCGCGAGAGGGTCAAGGCTTTGTCCTCTGAAGCCAAAGCTTCGGCTTATATCATCGGATCTCTCCCGTTTGCCGTAGGCGCCATGGTTTTCGTGACGACCCCGGATTATATTATGGAACTGTTCCGGACTGAAACCGGCCACGTGATCCTGGCGATGGCGGCTGCGATGATGGGGACGGGTATCATGGTCATGCGCAACATGATCAACTTCGATATTTAACGGCGCATAGTGATGTATGAGTTTCTCCTCTCCTTCACGAAGCCCGAAATACTGGCCGCTTATCTGGTCGCGGCCTCTGTGTTTGGCACCTTCCTGACGGTCTTTTTGCCTTATCTTCAGGGCAACAAGCTTGAGACGCGCTTGAAAGCGGTTGCAAGTCAGCGCGAGAAACTTCGCAAACAGAGCCGGGCAGCGCTCGAGAAGAAGGGTCTTCGCCGCAAGGATACGTCCTTCGTTGGCAGTATTTCCTCGAAGCTGAACCTCGCAACAGCGCTTGAAGACCCGAACGTTGTTAAGCTCATGAACCAGGCGGGCATGCGCGGACCGGGCCCGATTTCGGCCTTCTACTTCGCGCGAATGAGCTTACCGTTCGTCAGCGCCCTTCTGGTGTTCATCTTCGTATTTTACGTCAACGATCTCGGGCTGAATACGTTCATGAAGTACGGCTCCCTGGCTTTTGCTGCCGCGGCCGGCTTCTATGCGCCGAATGTTTACATCTCCAATATTGCCCAAAAGCGGCAGAAGTCGCTGATGCGCGCCTTTCCGGATGCGCTGGATATGCTGTTGATCTGTGTTGAAGCTGGCATGTCGATCGAAATGAGTTTTGCAAAGGTCAGCCAGGAGATCGGCGCCGCTTCGCCTGAACTCGCAGAGGAGTTCGGCATCACTGTGGCTGAGCTGTCCTACCTGCCAGATCGCCGTCAGGCCTACGAGAACCTCTCTGCGCGCACCGGTCATGAAGGCGTGAAGGCTGTCTGTATGGCCCTCGGACAGGCTGAGCGCTACGGAACGCCGCTCGGTAATGCGCTGCGGATGATGGCCAAGGAAAACCGCGAGATGCGGATGTCCGAAGCGGAAAACAAAGCCGCCGCACTTCCGGCCAAGCTGACAGTTCCGATGATCCTGTTCTTCCTGCCGGTTCTGTTCCTTGTGATCCTCGGGCCCGCCTACATCAAGTATCAGGCGATGCAGTCGGACAACAGGGCCCCACCGCAAGTTCTTTCCCTCAACGCATCGTCGCAACAGCAGTTGTCCTGATAGGGCCTCACGGGGGCTTTTCCCGTGTGCGACGGACGGCTAAACGAGGGTGATGAGCCTATTGCTTGTCGCTTTTGAAACGCTTGCCCGCTTTGGTATTCGACTGGCCGCTTCCGGGCCGCTCGCCTGCCGTACACCCATCACCGGAGACATACTGGGATACCTCCCATCGGCCGGCCAAAACACCGTCGAAGCCGCCTTGCAACAGGCTTCAGCCGCATTCCTCAAATGGCGCGATGTTCCGGCGCCACGCCGCGGTGAACTCGTCCGTCTTCTGGGCGAGGAGCTGCGCGAGGCAAAGGATGCCCTCGCGTTTCTGGTGACGCTTGAGGCGGGGAAGACCACCGCCGAAGCCCGGGGCGAAGTGCAGGAGATGATCGACATCTGCGACTTCGCGGTCGGCCTTTCGCGCCAGTTGCACGGCCTGACGATTGTCTCGGAGCGTCCGGGCCACCGGATGATGGAGACCTGGCATCCCGCTGGTGCGACGGTCATCATAACGGCCTTCAACTTTCCGGTCGCCGTGTGGGCCTGGAATGCAGCCCTGGCGCTTGTCTGCGGAAATCCGGTAATCTGGAAACCATCGGAGAAAACGCCATTGACCGCGCTGGCCGCGATGGAGGTGTTCCGGCGTGCTGCTCAGCGGTTTGGTGATGCGCCGGAGGCGCTCGCAGGCTGCCTCATCGGAGGGCCTGGTGTCGGCGCTTTGCTGGTTCGTGACCCGCGCGCGGCCGTTGTCTCCGCGACCGGCTCGACACGTATGGGCCGGGCCGTGGCGCCGATCATTGCTGAGCGTTTCGGCAAGGCGATTCTGGAACTCGGCGGTAACAATGCAGCGATCGTATGTCCGTCAACCGATCTCGATCTCGCCGTGCGCGCGATCACGTTTTCGGCGCTCGGTACCGCCGGGCAGCGTTGCACCACGCTGCGCCGCCTGTTCGTGCATGACAGCTTGGAAGACCGCTTGATTCCCCGGCTGAAATCCGCTTGGGCCTCGGCGGGGGTCGGCGATCCGATGGTTGCTGGTATACTGGTCGGGCCGCTGATCGACGCCGCGGCGGGCGAGACAATGACGGCTGCAATTGAAGAAGCCCGCGAGGCGGGTGGCAAAGTTTTCGGTGGCGAGCCGGTCGAGGCCGGTGGCGGTGTTTACCGGCGCCCGGCACTTGTTGAGATGCCTGCGCAAGTAGGACCGATGCTCCGCGAAACGTTTGCGCCCATTCTTTACGTAATGCGCTATCGGGACCTCGACGACGCGATTGCGCTCAACAATGCCGCCGCGGCCGGTTTGTCGTCATCCATCTTCACAACCGATCTGCGCGAAGCTGAGCGTTTTCTCGCCGCCTCAGGATCCGATTGCGGAATCGCGAACGTCAACATCGGCACATCGGGGGCCGAGATCGGCGGCGCGTTTGGCGGCGAAAAGGAAACTGGAGGTGGTCGCGAATCCGGTTCGGACAGCTGGAAAGCTTACATGCGCCGCGCTACCAACACGATTAACTACTCGCATGCGCTGCCGCTCGCCCAGGGTATCCAGTTCGATCCCCATGACGGGGCCTAGTTGCGCAGGCCGCGCAGCATGCGCTTGTCGGCTTCAGCTGACAGGCTTGTCTCGGACCTGCGTGCCGGGGCGAGCAGGGTTGGGGCAGGCGTGCGCGCCGGCTCATCGACGAGGGCTTCATAGCTACGGGCGGGCTTGATCAATCCTTGCAGAAGGGCAGCATTTTGCTCGACGACCTCGTCTGGCGCTGCCGTCCGGCTGACGGTCTTCATTTCTTCGAAGCGTCCTTGCAGTCCGAGCACCAAAGCGAGGTTTTCGGTGACCCGGGCATTGGCGTCGGGTCTGGCAGCGGCCAGGCGAAGCTGGTGCTCGGCCCCGGCAAGATCGCCCGTCAGCACGAGCGACAGGCCGTAATTGGTCAGCGTCGTCGTCCGGGCCGGTTCTAGCTCCAGGGCCTTCTGATAGAGCGTCTGGGCGAGGCGGTGCTGGCCGTGCCGGTCATAGGTCGTGCCAAGCGCCGCCCAGGCTTCTGCCCGCGCCGGTTCAAGATCTGTCGCCCGTTGAAAAGCCTGGGCGGCCCGCATGACGTCGCCGCGCGACATTTGTATCCGGCCGAGGAGCATCAGCGCTTCGGCACTCTGGGGATGCACGATCAACGCCCGCGAAAGCACATCGATGGCGCGTTCCTCGCTGCCGATTTCGCGAAGCGCCCTGGCAAACTCGAGCGAGACAATCAGGTCTTCGCCGTCCTTCAGGTTTTCCCTGGCCCAGAAATTTGCGCGGGTCAGGGGGTCGGCGCGATTGGCCGCTGCGCGCTCCTCTGCGCTCGCTGGTTTAAGTGCGTCTTCCATGGCCTGAAGCCCCTGCGTCTCGGCGGTAGACCCGGAGGAGGCGCAGGCTGCCGTAGAGGCGGCGAATGCGAAGGCTATCAGAGCCAGAGACGTTTTGGCACTGGACATCATCCGGCTCCGTGTATGTATCGACCGCTTGAACCGATAATTTGATCGACCCGGGTCAAGGTTCGGTTAACGCTGGAGCCGCGGTGTTTAACGGGCCTTTCGACAGGACAGAGCATGCATAAGAGTTTTACCGCCGAGCCTACGAAACCAGCTCGCGTTTATCTTTATCTCGCTAAGGATTTCGCGGCGCTCGCGGCGGATCCGTTTCCCGGCGCCCGGGCCATTGCTGCGGGGCAGGGTTTCACGGGCGCTTCCGGACAGGCCGTGATCGTCCCGGGAGAAGATGGCCGGATAGCTTCGGTGCTTTTCGGACTTGGCGCCGGCAAGGATGCACTTGCCGTGGCCGCGCTTTCGGCCCGCCTGCCCCAGGGCGACTATGAAATTGCAGAGACGGGCGGCCAGGCCTTCGCTCATATCGCCGCAGCTTGGGCTGATGGCGCTTACCGGTTCGATCGCTACAAGTCCGAAAAAACCCCGCTGCCACGGCTGAAAGTACCAGCTGACAAGGAAGGCGAGCGCCTGTCGCGCGAGGCTGATGCCGCCTCCCGCCTGCGTGACATGGTCAACACCCCGGCTGCTGACATGACACCTGCGGGCCTTCAGGCCGAGATGTCTGCGCTCGCTGAAAGGTTCGGTGCAAGCCTGCGTGCGACCATCGGCGATGCGCTGCTGGCTGAAAACTATCCCATGATTCACGCCGTGGGGCGCGCCGCAACCGAAGCACCGCGCTTCCTTGAGCTCGAATGGGGCAAACCGGGCAATCCGAAGCTCTCGCTTTGCGGCAAGGGTATCACTTTCGACAGCGGCGGTCTCGACATCAAGGGTGCCGATGGCATGCGGATCATGAAGAAGGATATGGGCGGCGCGGCCCATGCGATCGCGCTTGCCGAGCTGATCATGGGCGCGGGGCTGCCGGTACATCTCAGATTATTCGTTTCCGCCGCAGAGAATGCGATTTCCGGCAATGCCTTCCGGCCTGGCGATATTCTCTCCACCCGCAAGGGGCTCACAGTCGAGATCGACAATACCGACGCCGAGGGCCGTCTGGTACTCGGTGATGCGCTCACCCGTGCATCGGAAGACGATCCCGACCTCTTGCTCGACTTTGCCACCCTGACGGGCGCTGCCAGGGTTGCGCTCGGCGCCGATCTGGCGCCCCTCTACACAGACGACGACGCGCTCGCCGCCGACATCCTTGCGGCGTCGGCCCGGACCGGTGATCCGGTCTGGCGCATGCCGCTATGGGATCCCTACCTTGCAGACCTCAGGAGCCCGATTGCCGACCTCGTCAATTCGGGCGGCAGTTTTGCAGGTTCCATCACAGCCGCTGTTTTCCTCAAGCAGTTCGTCACCGCCAAAAGCTGGGCGCATTTCGACATCTGGGCGTGGCGCAAATCGAAATATGGTCGGCCGGAAGGCGGCGCACCCTGCGGACTGAGAGCGGTCTGGGCAATGCTGGAGGCGCGCTATGGCGCCTGAACCTACTCCGGAATGCCGCCCTGTTCGCTGATCCGGATCGCTTCACGCACGCGTCCGCGCACGACCAAGGTGTCGATGTTGGAGGGGTCTGCCTCCATGGCGGCCCGAACATCACGCATGGCCAGATCATAGGCTCGTTTTTCAAGGTGCACTTCGGCGCGCAGCTGGTAGCCGGGGCCGTGCTCAGGTGCGTTGGCGAGCGCAAGGTCGAGATCCGATAGCGCCTTGTCCCATTCGCCGAGCAGCATGTAGGCTGAGGCGCGGTCTAGCAGCAGGTCGAGCGTTCCAGGGGCCAGCTTCAGGGCATCTGTAAACGAAACCACCGCCAAGTCCGGCGCTCCCGCCTGGATCCGGGCATGACCGGCCTGCGAAAGGTAGAGGGCGCGTTGTTCCATCGAGCCGCCATCCGACGCGGTCGCGAGCGCTTCCAGCCGCTTTGCGCCAGTGTCGTAACTGCCGAGGGCGATCAGGGCGAGCGCGGTACAATGGCGCGCGCCCGGACGGTTGCCCTCGAAGCTCCAGGCCAGTGCGTCTTCGTAGGCGTTTTCCGGATCTGCCTCGATCTTTTCGACGCAGGCCTGAAGCCGGGCGTCTTCGGCCTTGGCAATCTCGGCCCCGGCAGACTGCAAGATCAGGGCGCTACCCGCAGCGAGCGCGATCAGGGACATGGGCAGGCAACTCCGGAGCAGCTATGCATTGGTTAAGCGTTGGCTGGCAGTTAGAGGCAAATGACATCCCCGCAATCTCTGCTTTTTGTTTTCGGACTTGGCTACAGCGCCCTGCAGCTGGCCGAGCGGCTGGGTCCGCAGGGCTGGCAGGTGGCTGGCACCGTGCGGACACCCGCCAAGGCCGCAGCCTTGCGCGCGGTCGGCATCGACGCTCAGGTCTGGGCGGGGGAGGGGCCGATTGATGTGCCCGCGGGCGCCCACTGGCTTATCACCCTGCCGCCCGGCGGTTCAGGTTGCCCGGCGGCGCGCGCTGCCGGCGCAAGGGCGCGCAGCGCGCACTCCATAAATTATCTATCGACGACAGGAGTTTATGGCGACCTGAAGGGCGGCTGGGCTTTCGAATGGAGCCCCCTGCGGCCCTCGTCGCCAAGGGCGGCTGCACGGGTAACTGCCGAGACCCAGTGGCTCGATGCGAGCGATGGCCGCGCACGCCTGGTGCGCCTGCCTGGAATTTATGGGCCCGGCCGCTCTCCCTTTGACCGGTTGCGTGACGGTACGGCGCAGCGGGTGATTAAGCCGGGCCAGGTTTTTTCCCGCGTACATGTCGATGATATCGGGTCGGGTCTGGAAGCGTTGCTGCAGCATCCGCGGGCGACAGGCGCCTTCAATCTCTGTGACGACCTTGCTGCGCCGCCGCAGGACGTCATCGCCCATGCGGCCGATCTTCTGGGTCTTGCGCCGCCTTCGGAGGTCTTGATCGAAGAGGCGGCGCTCAGCGAAATGGCACTTAGCTTCTATGCTGAATGCAAGCGGGTCTCGAATGCGCGCGCCAAGGCAGCGCTTGGCTGGCGGCCGCTTTATCCGACCTACCATGAGGGTCTGAGGGCAATCCTTGCCGCAGAGCGCCTGTCAATTTCGTCTTGAGTCTTTCTTCCGCCGGAAAGGCGCCTCTATGGCGCCGCTCGTTAACCGTGTATGAGTTGGAGGGAGTGACGGGAGGAGTTCAATCGATGTCCAGCAGGGTCATGGGCCGGTGGGGCGGGCTGAGAGCCCTGGCTACAGCAGCCCTCCTTCTTGTTGCAGCCTGCGGCGGGTCGCAGACCAGCCGGGAGCCCGGCGAAGACAGCGATGCGCAGGTGCTGGTCGAGAGGTCCCCGGCAGATGAAGCTGCCGCCCGTAAGCGCGAAGAGGATCGTCAACGGGCCCGCGAGGCGGCCGAGCAGGAGTTTTCTTATTTCCGCTACCGGATCGACACCTCCAACGAACAACCGCTTGCCTGTTTCGTCTTCTCGGCAGCGCTCGATCCGCAGATAGACTATTCGCCTTACGTTGAATTCCGTCCCGCCTTGCGCGCCGCCTATCTTGTCGAGGGCCGGGAGCTCTGCGTTGGTGGGCTTAGCTTCGGCACCACCCGCACCGCCACGATTCTTGCTGGACTGCCCGCTGCCGATGGCCGCACCCTGAAGCGCGCGCAAACCGTTCCCGTCGACTTTGCCGATCGCCCGCCCTTCGTCGGCTTCAAGGGCACCGGCGTGATCCTGCCGCGCGAGAATGCCGACGGCCTGCCGATCGAGACCGTCAATGTCGACAAGGTCCGCGTTACCGTTCAACGCATCAATGATCGCGCACTGGTCTTCAAGAACATCAATGCCGGAACCACGACGGGCGAGGGCCAATGGTCGTGGCTCTGGGGCGCGGACTCTCCAGAAGACGTCGGCGAAGAGCTGTTCTCCGGAACGATGGATATCGCCGAAGTGCCCAATGCGCCGGTGGTTACCGTGTTCCCATTGCAGGATGTTGTCGGCCCGATGAAGCCGGGTGCCTATTTCGTTAACGTGGCCGATGCGGCCGAACGCGATGAATATGACGGACCGGCAGCCTCGTCCGGCCGCTGGATCTTGCTGACCGACCTCGCGCTGACGGCCTATCGGGGTGAGCACGGCCTCGATATTACCCTCCGCTCACTGAAGGATGGAAAGATCATCAGAGGCGCCACGGTCCAGTTGCTGGCGGCCAACAATTCCGTTCTGGCTGAAGCCAAGCCAAACGAACAGGGCCGTGTCACGTTCGATGCGCCGCTGATGAACGGGCAGGGCAACATGACGCCGCGCCTCGTGCTTGCAACGGCCGCCAACGGCGAACTGGCCGCGCTGGACCTTGCGCGCGCGCCGGTTGACCTCTCTGAACAGGAAGTCGGTGGCCGTCGTACGCCGGGTCCGGTCGATGCCTATGTCTATTCGGATCGCGGCATTTACCGTCCGGGTGAGAGCGTCGAACTTGTTGCGATGCTGCGCGACCGCGCGGGCCGCCAGGTCACCGGGCGCAACGGCCACTTTGTGGTCTATCGTCCGAACGGTCTTGTCGCTTCCAAAGTCCGCTTCACCGATCCCAAATCCGGAGCGGTCCTGTCGACCTTCGCCCTGCCGCGCGGCGCGTCCCGCGGCGAGTGGCGAGCCAGCATTGAGATTGACGGCATTGATGCCCCCGCCGGCGAAGTGCGCTTCGCGGTCGAAGATTTCGTGCCGCAACGTATCGCCTTGGACATCAAGGCCGATCAAATGCGAGCCCTGAAGGCGGGCGGCGTGCGAGATGTCGAAGTTAACTCGCGCTTCCTCTATGGCGCGCCCGGCGCGGGGCTGACGGTGAAAGCCGAAGCCCGTCTGGAGGCCGATCCTTCGCCCTTTAAGGCTTTCGACGGCTTCACCTATGGCCGCCATGACCAGACCTTCGAGGAGCAGATCCTCGAATTCGATGATGCGACCGCGGATGGTGCGGGCAGGGCCGTGATCCGCCTCGCGCCGGGGACGGCCGGATCGAATTCCGGCCTGCCGCTGCGTCTCAACGCCGTCGTCAGCGTTCTGGAGCCTGGTGGGCGGGCTGTGTCCCAGAGCGTACGCGTGCCGTATCGCCCGGAATCCCTTTATATAGGCACCAAACCCCGATTTGAGTCGAGCGTCGAGGAAGGCGGGGATGCCAGCTTCCAGGTGGTCGCCGTGAATGCCGACGGGGTAGCTGTCGCGCAGCGCCTCAACTGGAAAGTGCTCGCAATTGACTATCATTATGACTGGTACCGCGACGGCGAACAGTGGACCTGGCGACGTTCCCGAACAGTCACAAAGGTGAATGAAGGCGTGGTCAACACCCCGGCGGGTGGTGTTGGCGAAATCAAGGCGTCCGGCCTCGAATGGGGCAGCCATGAGCTTGTGATCGAAGGCCAGGGCGCACTCGCCTCGACCGGCGCGAGCACCAGCTTCTATGTCGGCTGGGGCGGCTGGACGAGCCAGGACGGCACTGAGGCACCGGACCGTGTGAAGGTCGTCGCCTCCGAGAAGTCGCCGAAAGCCGGCCAGAATGCAGAGCTGACAATCGTTGCGCCCTATGACGGGCAGGCCCAGGTGGTGGTAGCCACGGACCGTGTTCTCAGCGTGCAGAACCTCGCTGTCTCGTCGAAGGGCACCAAGATCACCCTGCCGGTAACGGCGGAGTGGGGCGAGGGCGCCTATGTGATGGTGACGGTCTATTCCGGCCGCGATCCCGTGCTCAATGCCAAGCCGCGCCGTGCGGTCGGTGTGGCGCACGTGCCGGTGGACATGGACTCGCGCACGTTCAAGGTGGCGCTCACCGCACCGGATGTGGCGCGTCCGCGAACAGAGCAATCGGTTGAAGTGAAGATCGAGGGCGGCCCGAAGGAGCCCGTCTATCTCACCCTGGCGGCCGTCGATGAGGGCATCCTTCAGCTCACAAAGTTCAAGTCGCCAGATCCGGTCGCGCACTATTTTGGCCGCAAGGCCCTAGGCGTGGAATTGCACGATGACTATGGCCGCTTGCTTGACCCGAACATGGGCTTGCCGGCTGAAGTGCGTGTTGGCGGTGACCAGCTCGGCGGCGAAGGCCTGACCGTTGTGCCGACCAAGTCGGTCGTGATCTTCACCGGCCTTGTGGACGTGAAGAATGGCCGGGCGAAGATTCTGCTCGATCTGCCCGAATTCAACGGCGAGCTTCGCCTCATGGCTGTGGCTTGGTCCAAGACCGGCCTCGGCTCGGCAGACAAGAAAATGAAAGTGCGCGACAGGGCGCCGTCTGATCTGGTCATGCCGCGCTTCCTTGCGCCGGGCGATGAAGCGACGATCACCGCGTCGATCGACAACATCGAGCTTGAGCCAGGAGTGTTCACGGCCAAGGTCTCGGGCGGCCAGCAGCTGAGTGTGGCGGTAGCCCAGCTAAATCGAACGCTGGCGAAAGGTCAGCGTATCGACCTTCCGGTGCGCGTCAGTGCCAAGTCGGAGGGCGTTTCGTCCCTCAAGCTGGAAGTCAGCGGACCCGGCAGATATGCCGTCAGTCGCAGCTACGAAATCCAGACCCGCTCGCCCTATTTGCCTGAATCGCGAGCAACGACGCAGGCGATGCGTCCGGGCGAAAGCTTCAGTATCAGCCGCGACTTGCTCAAAGGATATGTTCCGGGTTCGGTCGATGTCGCGGTCGGGTTCTCGCCCATCCCTGTTGATCCGGCGACGCTGTTTGCCTCGCTAGACCAGTATCCCTATGGGTGCACCGAGCAGATTTCCAGCCGCGCCATTCCGCTACTCTATTCCGAAGAGCTGGTGGCCATGGGCGCCAAGGGTTCTCGCGACAACGCGCGTGACAAGGTGCAGGTGGCCGTCAATACCGTCCTGAACCGTCAGGGTGCGGATGGGACATTTGGTCTGTGGCGAGAAGGTGATGGCTATGCGACGCCGTGGCTCGGCGCGTATGCGACGGACTTTGTCTTCCGGGCGAAGCAGGCAGGTTACTCGGTGCCAGACGAGGCGCTGAACCGGGCCTATGGGGCACTGCGGACGATTGCATCGGGCAATGCCTGGCGGGTCTATGGCTATGACACAGATGTCTATGAAGGACCGTATTCAGCCGACACGCAGCAGCAGATGATGTACCGGTCGTCGGCCTATGCACTGTATGTTCTGGCGAAGGCCGGGCAGGCAGATATCTCTCGCCTGCGCTACCTGCATGACCGCGAGATGGACAACATTGCCAGCCCGCTCGCCCGCGCGCATATCGGGGCCGGGCTTGCCTATCTTGGCGACCGGTCGCGGGCGGCATCTGCCTTCAAATCGGCGGAAGCCAAGATAGGCTATGTCAACAGCGGCGACTATTACCAGACACCGCTACGCGATCTCGCCGGAATGGTGGCGCTTGCCGCCGAGGCGGAGCTTCCCCAGGTTGTCGAGCGCCTGGCTGTCAAGCTCGGCAAGGATGTGCCGGACGCCTCCGACCTCACCACGCAAGAAAAATCCTACATGCTGCAGGCGGTCCACGCTCTGACCAAAGGTGAAGCCGCCGTGCAAGTCGCCGCTACCGGTCTCGGCAATGGCAATGATAATCAGCGCCAGTACATGCTGACCGAAGCTCAGGCCGCCGCGGGCGTGAGCTTCAAGCTGAACGGCAACGCGCCGATGTTCCGCACGGTGCTGGTCACCGGTGCGCCGTCGGCCGCTCCGCCGGCTGTCTCATCGAGGCTGAGCATTGCGAAGAAATTCTACACGCTGTCGGGTAGCGCTGTGAAACTCGCCGAGGTGCGTCAGGGTGACAAGTTCGTGGTCGGACTGACCGTGACGCCGCAAGAGAACCGGTTGAATCCGGTGATCGTGGCGGACCTTCTGCCAGCCGGCTTCGAGATCGAGACAGTTCTGCGTCCGGCGGATGCGCGGATCGTTGAGTACGACTGGTCGACCGGTGAAGACCGTGTCCGCGCCGGAGCGTTCGACTTCCTCGGAACCATCGACCAGGTGCAGACAGCTCAGGCCCAGGATGACCGGTTCGTAGCGGCCATCAATGTGTATGACCGGCCCGTGACGCTGGCTTATGTCGTACGGGCGGTGACGCCGGGATCGTTCGCGATGCCGGGCGCCGTGGCTGAAGACATGTACCGTCCGGAAGTCTTCGGACGCTCTGCGCCAGGACGGGTGACCATCCTTGCGGCGCAGGGCGCTGCCGGCGGAAAGTAGGAGAGAGGCGCCGTGCATTGGTCCGTGTACTGGACCAGGTTCAGAACTGCGCCGTGGCCAAAGCGGCTTGCGGCCGGGCTCACCGCGCTGGTCGCGGCGGTTCTCCTGCTCGACTTGCGGTTTCCTCCGCCATTGACCCGGGCGAACATCAATTCTGTGCTCGTGACGGACCGGCATGGAAAGCCGCTCCGGGCCTTTGCGGCACCAGACGGACGGTGGCGTTTCGCAATAAGGCTGGACGAGATCGACCCCGCGTTCATCGAGGCGCTCGTCCGGGTCGAAGACAAGCGCTACTGGAGCCATCACGGTACGGACTGGATCGGTATGACGCGGGCGATCGTGGACAGCTTGCTGGCCGGCCGCATCGTCTCCGGAGGCTCGACCATCACGATGCAGACGGCTCGGATGCTGGAGCCGCGCCCACGCAATGCCGGGTCCAAGCTGATCGAGATATGGCGCGCCAATCAGCTTGAGCGCCGTTTCTCAAAGGAAGAGATACTTGAGCTTTACCTTACCCTCACGCCCTATGGCGGCAACCTTGAGGGGGTCCGGGCCGCCAGCTGGAGCTATTTCGGTCATGAAGCGGACCATCTGTCGTCCGACGAGATCGCGCTGTTGATTGCCCTTCCGCAATCACCCGAACTACGCCGCCCGGACCGGCGTCCGGCACAGGCAAAGGCTGCGCGGGATTGGGTTGCCAGTAAGCTAGAGCGCTACGGCGTGTTCGCGGAGGGCGAGGCGGCCGAGATCGCTGCGCTGGCGATCCCACCCAAGCGGCTCGACTTTCCAGACCGCGCCTGGCACGGCGCCGACGCCGCGCTCGCGAGCGGCACGTATGAAGATGTGCGCTCCACTCTGGATGCGGGTTTGCAGGCCGAACTGGAGCGCATTGCACTGACAAGGGCTGAAGCAGAGGGCGCGGATGTTCAGGTCTCGGCGCTCGTTGTCCACATTCCAACCCGCGCCGTGCGCGCGCTTGTTGGCTCGGCCTCGCGCGACCGCGCTGGCGGCTGGATCGATCTGACCAACCGCGCCCGTTCTCCCGGCTCGACTCTCAAGCCCTTCATCTATGGTCTCGCCTTTGATGATGGCATCGCCTCATCCGATACGCGCGTGGAAGATCTGCCAAGCCAGTTTTCCGGATATAGGCCTGAAAACTTTGATCGTCTCTTTCGCGGCGATGTGCGTGTCTCGGATGCACTCCAGCATTCGCTGAACATTCCCGCCGTGCTGATGCTTGACCGCATCGGTGCCGACCGCTTCTCGGCACAGCTGGCGATGGCAGGCGCCCGTCCCCGATATTCCGGCGCAAAGGGACGCAAGGCCGGGCTTGCACTCGCGCTCGGCGGGGCTGGCCTGACCGCGCGTGAACTGGCGATCCTCTATTCCGCGCTGGGCGATGGTGGCATCGCAAAACCACTGGTCTTTCGTGTGGAGGAAGAGCGCGCGAGTAATGAAGAGCCAGGTCGCCGATTGCTGAGTGAGGCGAGTGCTTCTGAGATCCTTCGCATATTGCACGGTTCGCCCGCGCCCGCTGGCCGCATGCCGGGACGGCTTACTCAGGATGCGCCCCAGATTGCGTTCAAGACCGGCACCTCATATGGCTTCCGCGACGCCTGGGCAGCGGCCGTTTCCGGAAGTCATGTCCTTATTGTCTGGATCGGCCGGGCAGACGGTGCGCCACGGACCGGGGTGACGGGGCGCGATATTGCCCTGCCGGTCCTCTTCGAGATGGCGGACCGGGTGGCCCATCATCTGCGCGATGACGGCGAGGCCCGGGTGCGCCTGACGACCGAGCCGCTCAGAAAGTCCAGGGGCGCTCAAAGAAGCCTCGCGGCAGAGCGCCCACCTGAGATACTTTTCCCGCCTGAGGGCGCCGAGCTCTGGGCTGGCCTCGTTAACGGCAAGCCGGGCCGTCCGTTCGTGCTGGCCGGACGTGGCCGTGGATCGCTCAGCTGGTTTGTCGATGGCGCGCCAGCGGCTCTCGATGACGCTGGCGCGCCGATCTGGCACCCGAGGCAGCCTGGGTTCTATCAGATAACGGCGGTTGATCAGGACGGGCGCGCCACACGCGTGCGTGTCCGGGTGCTGACTGAAAATCCGGCATAAGCTGAGTGCAATCTGGTCACGACGACGTGGCATTTACCACGTCTCTGATCGCGGGGGCTTCTGTCCGGCTTCTTCTGAGACTATGCACCTGACCGAGAGACGCTATGCGGCGTCATTTGTGTGAGTGAAGCCCGTGCACGTGAAGCGCCCCGCATTCGTGATTGCCCTGTCAGCGGGCACCCTGGCCACCGGCCTGGCCTTTTTTTCCAGCGCCGGCGCAGAAGATCGCCGACTTGAGGATCCGCCAGCCCGAGTGGCAACCGCTGTGTTCGCCGGCGGCTGCTTCTGGTGCGTTGAGGCGGACTTCGACAAGGTCAAGGGCGTCCTTGAGACAGTTTCCGGTTACACTGGCGGTACGACCGAGAGGCCGACTTATAAGCAGGTCACCTATGGCAATACGGGTCATTACGAGGCCGTAAGGGTTACCTACGACCCCGCAACGGTGACGTATGACACACTCGTGTCCTATTTCATCCGGCACATCGATCCGACCGATGCGCAGGGCCAGTTCTGCGACAAGGGCGAGAGTTACCGCTCAGCCATCTTCGTGAGCGGTTCTGGCGAGCGTCAGGAAGCCGAAGCTGCGCTGACCGAGGCTGAAGGGATGCTCGGCGCCGAAGTCGTGACCGAGGTTTTGCCGGTGGCAAAATTCTGGCCAGCAGAGGACTACCATCAGGACTACTACATCCGTAGCGCTGTAAAGTATAATTACTACCGCAAGGCCTGTGGCCGTGATGCACGCCTGGAACAGCTCTGGGGCAAGTCTGGCAAGGGCGTCTGAAGGTCTGCTTCAGTCTTGGCCGGGGCAGGGTGGTTCCGGATACTCGGTCTGACCTCTGAGCGCGTCCTCCCAGTCCTCATTGCGCGGCGCTGGTGTGTATCCGCTCGCGACATAGAGCTGGAAAACCCGGGTGATCGGGCATCCGTTGCTGCGCTTGCCCAGGCTGATGCGCACCTGGCCAGCCGGTTCGAACGTCTCGAAATCGCTCCGTAGTTTGGGGCGCATGCCGGGCTGGACTGAAGCGACCAGCACCCTTGCGTCAATCGAATCGTCCAGCGGGACGCGCTCCGAAAAGCTCTTGGGCGATCCGTAGCGCCGCCAGGAAATGAGCGGAACACGTCTTTCCGGTGAGTAGAAGTCGAGGCCGTGCCAGGCTTCCCGCTCGTCGATGAGCACAGCCGTGACACCCAGTCTGTCCGCCTCCGCGAACACCTGTGCCGCCGAGCTTTCCCATCCGCGTGCACGTTTCAGGGCATTGTCAATTCCCAGTGCCTCGGTCTGCCGGGCTGACAGGAACGGGACTGCGAGGAAGAGTGCGGCGACCAGGCTGTTCACTCCGAGGCCCCACAGGATGACGCTCTGGCGGCCAGCAAACCAGCTGGCCACAAGCAGGGCGCCGCCGGGATAGGCGGTGGCCGCCCAGTTGGCATGGGCCCGGCTGATGATGGCTTGCGCCAGAATGAAGATCAGTACGGGCAAGACAAAACACAGCAGCCAACGCGTCGGCGCCGGATCTTCGGTCCGGCTGCGCCATCCCGCCAGACCGGCCAGAAGCGCCAGGAAGCTGACCGGACCAAACACGCCCAGCTGATCTATAAAATAGGAGACGGCATTCTCGGGGTGGAACAGTTCCCCGCCCAGGTTGGCATTGTCGACCGTATGGCCGACAGTCTGGAAGTCGTTCGCAGCGTTCCAGGCGAAGTGCGGCGCCGTGATCGCGCCTGCCACAACCAGCATGATAAGGCCGGCCGGGGACAGAAACGCCCGGCGGGTCGGCGCATCCAGTACCATCGCCAGCGCCAGCCCGATCAGAAAATAGAGCATGGCGTATTTGGACAGAATGCCGAGGCCTAGCGCCGCTCCCAGTGCCAGGGCCGTCCGAGGTCCGCCGCCGCTGCGCAGCCGCCAGGCGAGAAACAGCCCCGCACACCAGAACGGCATCAGCACGCCGTCGGTGGACAGCACGTTCGATGACAAGGTTACGGCCGGCATCAGCGCATAGAGAAATGCCGCATAAAGCCCTGTCTTCGCTGAAAATATTTCCCGTCCGGCAATGTAGACAAATGCTGCCGCGGCAGTGTGCAGGAAGGGTGCCGCCAGCCGCACGGCTGCCTCGGAGTCGCCCAAAAGGCTGGTCATCAGATGAATGACCCAGGCGATCATCGGGGGCTTGGAGTAGTAGCCCCAGGCCAGTTCCTGCGACCAACGCCAGTACTGGGCCTCGTCCGCATAAAGATCAAAGGGCGAAACAACAATAGCTGCGACCCGCAGGGTGAGCAGGGCCATCAGTCCGGCCAGAAGAAGGCGGGTTTCGGGATGTGCGGGAAGTCGGAGGGAGGCGTGCATCGTCAATGTGGGTTCAATCTGCCGCTTATGGCGGCTCACTCAGCACAAATATAGATCAGTTTGCAAAGGATGGGGGCGCCCTAGCTTTGGGGGCGTGTCATTTTTGCATCGCAACAGAAAAACAAGCCTCTGTTCGGACGGCGCAGCAGAACCTTCAATTGTCTGTCACTAATCTGTCATGTAGCGGGACTAAGGGCGAGCCTTAACCAGAGTGAAACGAACGCGCTCTGGCAGGGTCGGCAAATTCGGGGAAGACACCATGATCAAGAACTTCTTTGCGCGCAGCGCATCCATCGCCGCGATTGCGGCACTTGCGCCGGTAGCGGCCGTATATGCACAGGAAACCGCCTCGGAAATCCGCGGTACGGTCCTGGACGACAAGGGCGCCGCCGTAACCGGCGCCACCATCACCATCCTCCACCAGCCGACAGGTACCGCCAGCACGCTCACCACGAGCGCAAATGGCAACTTCTTCCAGAGTGGTCTTCGCCCGGGCGGCCCTTACAGCATCACGGTTTCCGCGGCCGGTTATGAAGGCGGCACCCTCGAAGGCCTCAGCTTCGCTCCGGGTCCGCAATCCCCCCTGCGCCTGACCCTCGCGGCCATCGACGATACCGCCGTACTCGAGAAGGTCGTCGTGACCGGTGCCGCGATCAACGTTCTCGATTTGAACAGCGGCGTAGGCTCCAACCTGACGGCGCGTGATATCTCGAACCAGCCGACACTGAACCGTGATCTTGCCTCTGTGCTCGCCCGCGATCCGCTGTCAATCTCCGGTGGCCCGAACAACCTCTCGATCGCTGGTGTTAACCCGCGCTTTAACAGCGTTACGATCGACGGCGCAGTCCAGAAGGATAACCTCGGTCTTGGCACGGGCCTGACGGCCACGCGCCGTTCGCCGATCGACCTCGACATCGTCGAGTCTGTCCAGCTCGTCGCTGCAGATTATTCGGTAACGGCCTCCAACTTCACCGGCGGTGGTGTCAACGTTGTGACCAAAGGCGGCACCAACGAATTCGACGGCGCAGCCTATTACTATTTCCGCGACCAGGATTATGTCGGCAAATCGACTTTTGGCGGCACCGGTTCATTCAATCCCGGCGTGTTTGAAGAAAAAGAATATGGCGCGACACTCAGCGGTCCGATCATCAAGGACAAGCTGTTCTTCCTCGTGAACTACTCGAAGTTCGAAGACGCCCGCTCGGTCGATTTCGAAGCTGCGGACGCCAACAATGGCCTCACGCCAGCTTTCTTTGCTGCCCTCAACCAGCTGGTTATCAACGAGTACGGTATCGACATGGGTGGGCGGCCGAGTTCGACCGCTCTGCCTGAGGAGTCCGAGCGCCTGTTCGCGCGCGTTGACTGGAACATCAACGACAATCACCGTCTGCAGGTGAACTTCCAGCAGACGGAAGAAGTCGTTGTTGAGGGTGTGGGCGCCCTGACATTCCAGTCGGCCTGGTACCAGTCACCGAACACGCTTGACAGTTACGGGGCTCAGCTCTTTTCCGACTGGACCGACAACCTGTCGACCCGCCTTCGGGTGAATTATACAGAAAACAGCCGCCAGCAGGTCTGTAACGCTGGTGACGGCGTGGGCGCTCTTAACTTCATTCTGAACGCGACCACGGCGGCTTCCGCTCCCACCCTCGCCGGAACGCTTTCGACGACATCAAACCGCACGATTGTCGGTGGATGCGACCAGTTCCGCCATACCAATACTTATGATGATGAGCGCCTGCAGTTCTTCGGCGCAGCCGACTACACCCTCGGCGACTTCATCTTCACGGTCGGCGGTGAATACGAGACCATCGAGGCAGCCAACGCCTTCTCGCAGTTCTCGCGCGGTCTGTTCACGTTCAACAGCGGCGCAAACATCGTCAACAATCTCGCAAACTCGGTCCAGTACCGCAATGTGACCTCGAACAATACGGATGAGTACATCACGCAGTATGGGTACGAGCGCGCAGCACTGTTCGGCCAGGCCCGCGTTCAGGTAAACCCTGATTTCGAGCTGTCCGCCGGCCTTCGTTACGAGCGCCTCACCTCAGATGACGGGGCAGCGAACGATCCGACCTTCCTGTCCTCTGTCGGAATCCCGAACACCACCTCGACCGACGGCCTCGATCTGCTGATGCCGCGTTTCGGCTTCCGTTACACCCCGTTTGACCGCACCACCGTAACAGGCGGGTTCGGCGTGTTCGCTGGCGGTGATCCGGGTGTGTGGACGCTGAATGCCGTTGCTCCGCTGGTTGCCATCTCGCAGCTGACGAACGTGGTGGGTGCTGATCCGACGCAGATCCCGGCGGCTGCCCTGACGGCTGTTGCCGGCGGAACGCCCGTAGCGATCGATGCGATTGATCCGAACTTCGAGATCCCGCGCGACCGCAAAGTTTCGCTGCGTCTCGACCAGGAATTCGACCTGGATTTCGGCTTCCTGGATCTGGGTGACGACTACCTTGCCTCGGCTCAGGTTCTCTACACCCAGGGTCTGGAATCCTTCCTGTGGCGTGAATATGCTCAGACCAATGCCATTCCCGCGCGTACGCCGGGCGTTGCGCCCGATGGCCGTCCGATCTATGCCGACCTTCAGAATCTCGGCGTATCAAACCGGACGGTCCTGACCAACGGCTATGGCGGAGACAGCACGGTCTACACACTGTCGCTGGCCAAGGCCTACGACTCCGGTCTCGACGTCTTTGCGGCCTACAGCTATCAGGACATCCAGGCTCTGACCGAGGGCTCGTCCTCTCGCGGCGTTTCGGCCTTCCGCGGTCAGGTCGCAGCTGACCGCAATTATCCGGAAGCCCGTAACTCGCTGTATGAAACCGAGCATGCCTTCAAGCTTGGTCTGGGTTACGAGCGCAATCTGGTTGGCGATCTGGCCACCCGGATTGACCTCTTCGGTCAGTTCACATCCGGTTCGTCGTTCACCTACACCTTCGACGTCGACAACAGCAACTCGCTGTTCGGGCGCAATGGCAACGGCGAAAATCCCTTCGATAACAGCCCTGTCTACATCCCGAACGTGAATGACAGCCGTGTTGTGTATGCGGCCGGCTTCAATCAGACGGCGTTCAACAACTTCATTGCGGGTCGCGGTTTGCAGCGTGGCCAGATCAACGAGGTCAATTCTGATAAGTCGCCGTGGAACCAGCGCTGGGACCTGCGTCTCCAGCAGGATCTTCCGGGCATCTTCGGGGCGAAGAACCTTGTGGGTGACAACAAGTTCAAGCTGGTGCTCGACATTGAAAACTTCGCCAACCTTCTGAACGATGACTGGGGCACGTTCTACAACGGACCTGGTAATGGTCAGTCTGCCATCGTCCGTGCCGACATCGTCCGTGCGGCCGATGTTGCAGCCCTGGGCGTCGCCGGCGCCCCGGCACGCAACAATGACCTGGCCCGCACGAACTGCCTCTCTGAAGGTCAGTGCGTATACCGCTACAACTCCTTCACGGCACAGCCGAACGCCTTCCGGTCAAACTCGCTTTCGACCTGGCGCGCGCGCATCGGTATTCGTTACGAGTTCTAGGCGGATCGTTCCCTAAGGGAAAACACATCAGGGGGGCGGCTCTTAGGGGCCGCCCTTTTCCTTTGGTTGAAGCTATGGCAAGGCGCCCAGATGACCGTTGCGAAACCCCATCTTGCGCCCGAATGGGCCCGGCAGGACGCTCTCTGGGCGGGCTGGCCCCGTCTGGCCGAGGAGTGGGGCGGCGAACTCGGCCCTGCGCGCGCCGATATCGCGGCCTTCATCCTTGCAGCAGCGCGGCATGTTAAGGTCAAGGTCGCTATCGGCTCCGATGAGGCGATGGCCTCCGCCCTCGCGGCCATCGGCGGCGTAGCGGAGCTGGTCCGCATCCCCACGGGCGACATCTGGCTGCGCGATACCGGTCCCATTGTGACCGGGGCAGGGGCGGGCCGCGTAGCCCAGGTCTTCCGCTTCAATGGCTGGGGCGGGAAGTACCTGATGGACGGCGATACCGAAACGGCCCGCGCCATGGCGGGTATCGAAAGTCTGCCTGCGCGCATGCATGATTTTATCCTTGAAGGTGGCGGCATCGATGTCGACGGCGAAGGCCTTCTGCTGACCACGCGCCAGTGCCTGCTCAATTCGAATCGCAATCCGCACCTGAACCGGGACCAGATCGAAGGCCATCTGCGCGCGGCGCTCGGCGTCGAGCATATTCTCTGGCTCGGTGACGGTCTCGCCAACGATCATACCGACGGACATGTCGACAATATTGCCCGCTTTATCGGCCCCGGCCATGTGCTCTGCCAACATCCCGCTTCATCGGATGATCCTAATTCAGAGGTTTTGCGCGAGATCGAGCGAACCCTTGTGGCGGCCGGACTGATGGTCTCCACCATTCCGTCCCCGGGCTGCGTTCATTTCGGGGACGGCGTCCCAGTGCCGGCAAGCCACATGAACTTTACCATCACGAATGGCGCTGTTCTTGTGCCCGTGTATGAGGACCGCTTGAGCGCTGTAGCACTGGCGGAGCTTAAAGCTCTGTTCCCGGGTCGCGAGGTGATCGGCCTTCCGGCGCGGGGCATCCTCGCCGGCGGCGGCAGTTTCCATTGCATGACCCGCGAAATTCCCGCCTGACAGGAGGCTTCCCATGGCCCGCAAGTTGACCCTTGCAGCGATCCAGTTCTCGCCCTGCGATGATGTTCAGAAGAACATCATCAGAGTTGCAGGCTTCGTGCGAGACGCCGCCGCCAAAGGCGCAGACCTTGTCCTGCCGCCGGAACTCTTCTGCGGCCATTACTTCTGCAAGACGCAGGAAGAGGAGCACTTCGCCCGCGCTGGTGAATGGAGCGATCACCCGGCGGTTCTCCAGCTCTCGGAGCTTGCCGCCGAACTCGGCGTCGTCATACCCGTCTCGATCTATGAGAAGGATGGCCCGCTCTATTTCAATTCCGTGGTGATGATCGACGCCGACGGCACGCCGCTCGGCGTCTATCGCAAGAGCCATATTCCTGACGGACCTGGTTATCAGGAGAAGTACTACTTTCGCCCAGGCGATACCGGCTTTCGCACCTGGTCGACGCTGAAGGGGCGCATCGGCGTAGGCATATGCTGGGATCAGTGGTTCCCCGAGGCCGCCCGCGCCATGACGCTGATGGGTGCCGATGCGTTAGTCTACCCGACCGCCATCGGCGCGGAGCCGCAGGATACCGGTCTCGACACGGCCGCTCGCTGGCGCCGCTGCATGCAGGGCCATGCGGTTGCCAACGTGATCCCTGTGGTTGCTGCCAACCGGATTGGTGACGAGCGGGGGCAGGTCTTTTATGGCACCAGCTTCATCGCCGACGAGACGGGCGAGATCGTCACCGATCTTGGCCGCAAGGAGGAGGGTATTCTGCTGGCGACCTTTGATCTCGATCATATCGACCGCGCCCGGGCGGCGTGGGGGTTCTTCCGTGACCGCAGGACAGACCTTTACGACATCTTGCTCTAGCCCGTGCGCCCTTCAGCGCTGCTGTCCGTACTCGCCAGGCAGCGTACCTCGTTCTGGAGCCCGCGGATGACGATGAAGCCCCGGATTGGACTACAAGGTGGTTGTCAGAGAGCTCGGCGCCGCGGCCCGCAAGATCCTCCGAGGTAAGGTCCGGCGCCCGCGTGAGGGGCTGATGGTGTTGATCCGCAGCCGTCCCGGCCTTTGCCCGGCGGCTGTGTGCCGCCCTCTCGGGTCAGCATAGTGTCCATCGGCGTCCTTTCTGAAGTCCGGGTTACACGGCGCAGAGCCTGAGGCCCGACCGGAAAGGCGCCATGGGCCTTTGGGATCAGCCTCCGCCGCGCCGGGCCTTGTCGAACATGTCGGTAAGGGTGGTGCCCGGCATCGAGTTCATGGTCTGCATCCAGCCCGGCAGGCCCTTCATTATGTCCGCCAAATCCGACCAGCGGCGCACATTGGCGTCGGCGGCGCGCTGGAACGCCTCTCGCATATAGTTTTCGTCCTGACTGTCCCAGCCGTCACTGAGGGTGATCGAAGAGAGGTTCATCAGGCTCTTCTGCATTGTGAGCAGGGAGTCGAGCGAAGCCACTGACATCGCGGTGTAAGCGCGCCAGGAGGTCATCCAGAAATCCATCATTTTTTGTTTTCCATCTGCGCCGTTACAAAAGCTAGTCTGCTATGGTGCGGCGCACAACAAGTTTTGTGCCAGACGGCCCCTGGACAAAGGCCGGAAATCCCAAGTTTTCACCGCGCCGGCGCCTCGACGCCCTGATTGTGCCGCAGGAGAATGTCATCACTTTCGCCCATTATGCTTGACCCGAAACCCTATCCCTTCGAGCCCTCGCCCGCCCGCGGCCGGGTCCTGGTTTTCGATTCCGGGATCGGCGGCCTTACGGTGGCCAGTGAGATTCGCGCGCTTGGGCCCCGGCTTTCAGTCCACTACGCCGCCGATACCGGCTTTTTCCCATATGGGGATAAGACTGATGACGCGTTGCGTCACCGCCTGCCAAGGGTCGCCCGTGCGCTTGTCGATGCCGTCCGGCCGGATGTTTTCGTCATCGCCTGCAATACGGCGAGCACGCTGGCGCTTGCCGAAGTGCGCGCTGCTCTCTCTATCCCGGTGGTTGGCACCGTGCCTGCCATCAAGCCCGCTGCGAAGCTTACCGAGACGGGCACGATCGGCCTGCTCGCCACGCCCGGCACGATCCGGCGCGCCTATACCGCGCGGCTGATCACTGAGTTTGCCGCCAGCAAACGTGTTATCCTGCATGGCAGTCTGGAGCTCGTGAAACTCGCCGAAGCGCACGCACGCGGTGAAGATGTGCCACCGGAAGCCTATGCCGCTGCGCAGGCACCGCTGTTCGAAGCTGAAGGCGGAGACGAAATTGACACGATCGTGCTTGCCTGCACCCATTTCCCTCTTGTCCGCGGCCAGCTGATCGCGACCGCGCCGCACGCGGTATCTTATGTCGATTCAGGGGCCGCGATTGCCCGCCAGACCATCCGTGTGCTGCCTGCGGATACTCTATCCGGCGGGCAGGGAGGAACAGCCTCCCTCACCCGCCCGCCGGACGAGACGGACGCCATCACGCGCGTCCTCAGACGTTACGGATTTCCCGACATTCAGTTCGTGGCCATCGAGCCGATCGAGACGACCTCAGCGCCGCCCGCAGATACGTAGAGCGAAGGCCAGGGTGTATCCTGTACTTGCGCAACTTCAGTCTCGCCAAACCCGTTGAACCGGGTGGACATCGAGCGGCCATAGGCTCCGATATTGCCGATCTCGACATAGTCGCCCTCAGTCATGCCAGCCGGGAGCCAGATCTTACCGGGGAGCATGTCGGCAGAGTCGCAGGTCGGTCCGTAAACGGTGTATTCCGCCATCCGGCCCAGCTTGCGCCCATCGCCCGATATCGCCCGCATCGGGAACTTCCAGCCTTCGTGTACGGCGTCATAGAGAGCGCCAAAAGAGCCATCATTCACGTAGATCGCGCGGTCTTTCGCCAGGTCAACGCGGACGAGAAGGCTTTCCGCCTCAGCAACCAGTGCACGGCCAGGCTCACACCACAGCTCGGCATTCTCGAGAACAAACATGTTCTCGAACGAGCGCATCACCATGGCCACGTAGGCGTCCATTTCCGGAGGCGTCTTGTCGGCATAAATCGCCGGGAAGCCGCCACCGACATCCACGATGTCGACGGTGACGCCAGCCTCAATAATCACGCGGCTGGCATCGGCCATCGCCTGCGCCCAGGCGGAGGGTTTCATCGCCTGGCTGCCGACATGGAACGACACGCCGACCTCATCCGCATGGCGGCGGGCAAGGCGGAGGATCTCAGCCGCTTCGCCGGGGCTTGCGCCAAACTTTCCCGACAGCGGAAGGGCGGAGCCTTCATTCGAGACAGCGATGCGCACGAGGATGGTCAGGTCCCTGGCGAAATTCGTGGCTTCAAGGATCTTGTTCAGCTCGGCGACCGAGTCGGTCACGTAGATACGGACACCATAATTGAAATAGGCACGCTGGATTGCGTGGCGCGGTTTCACCGGATGCAGGAAGGCTATCCGCGCATCCGGGAAACGGCCGCGGATCAGCTGGACTTCCTTTTCCGAAGCTGCATCAAAGCTGCGTATGCCCGCTTCCCAGAGCGCGTCAAGCACATGCGGGGCAGGGTTGACCTTCACGGCGTAGAAGGCCTGGGCCGGGAACTTCTCAACGAACCAGCGCGCTGCCGCACGCACGCGCTCCGGACGGAAACAAAAAGTCGGCAGCTCCGGCTTTACATTGCGGACAATATTATAGGGGGTAGCGTAAGTGCGCATGACACCTAACCTCCAAAGGGCTTCAAACCAGCTTTGGGCGTTAGTACAGGGGGCCCCCCTTTTTGTCGGGTTAGCCCAGATGTCCGCCACATCAATTTCGAACCGGCATGTAGAGGGTAATGCCCGGGAGTGCAAGAGGTTTTTCTGGAGTACAGAGCCCTGTCACAAAACTGTCACTTAAATCCGACATCAGCGTCGTCTTGTCAGGCTAAGGTCTGATGCCGAAACGGCTGCAATCTCGGCCAATGAAGCGGAGACAGAATCATGGTGAACGCATTTCTCAAACAACCTGCTATTGCCGCGCTCCTGCTTGCTTTGGCAGCATGCGGTCAGAGCAACCTCTCTCATCTCGAAGATGATTCGGCCGCCCGGCCGGTCCCGGGCATCATGGTCGAGGGCCAGAAGATCAAGATCGTCGGATCCTCCACGGTCGCGCCCTTTTCCCGCACCATCGCCGAGCGCTTCGGCGCAACGACCGCCTTTGCAACGCCGATCGTGGAGTCGACCGGCACGGGCGGCGGCTTCAAGGCGTTCTGCGAAGGGGTTGGCCCGGCTCAGCCGTCGATCGCCAACGCGTCACGTCCCCTGAAGGCGTCCGAGCGTGAGCTTTGCCTCCGGAACGGCGTCTCCGAGATCTCTGAGATTCCGCTGGGATATGATGGCATTGTGGTGGCGAACTCCAAGGCGGGCGTCGATTTCGACATCACCAAGCGAGAGCTCTATCTTGCGCTTGCCAAGGACATTCCTGACGGGCAGGGCGGCTTCAAGCCCAATCCCTACTTGATGTGGAACGAGGTAAATCCCTCTCTTCCCGCAAAACCGATCCTGGTGCTCGGGCCGCCTCCGACCTCAGGCACGCGCGACGCTTTCGTCGAACTCGGTATGGAGCTCGGTGCGCTGGAGGTTCCAGAGCTTGCCGCTTTGAAGAAGTCTGATGAGGATGCTTTCAAGGCACGCTCCCATACGGTGCGTACAGACGATAAATGGGTAGATTTTGGTGAGAATGACTCGGCAATCGTGCAATCATTGATGAAGTCTCCGGACGCCATCGGCATCCTCGGCTTTTCCTTCCTTGAACAGAACGGCGACCGCGTCAAAGGGGGCAGGCTTGGCGGTGTTGACCCGACTTTCGAGAACATAACCAACGGTCAGTATGGACTTGCCCGAGTGATGTACTTCTATGTCAAGGAACAGAATGTCCCGCTTGTGCCCGGCCTAGCCGAATTCGTTGAAGAATCAGTCAGCGACCGCGCAGCGGGCGCAGACGGCTATCTTATCGAAAAGGGTCTCATTCCATTGCACGAGACGCAGCTCACCCAGGCTCAGGCCCTCGCAGCCAGGCTGCTGTCAGCCCTTCCGGAACGCTGATCCGGCTTTTCAGCCCGGCGACGGATCCGACGGGTTGTCAATCCCCGGCGTCACCTTGCGTGTGCGTATACGTATCTTGTGCCAGAAACGCCGGCGCTGAGGGGGGGGTAATGGCTGAAGGTTTTCAAGGAATACTTCCGCGCAGGCCCGCCAGCTATAGGTCTCGGCATGGGCGCGCGCTGTCGCGCGGCTGAGCGAAAGGCAATCAGCGGCGCCCTTAGCGAGATCTCCGCCCAGCTCGGTGATTGTGCCGGCGCCTGAACCCGGGATGACATCTCGCGGTCCGGTTGCGTCAAAAGCGGCCACAGGTGTGCCGGCCGCCATTGCTTCGAGCACAACGAGGCCGAACGTATCAGTGAGGCTGGGGAACAAGAATACATCCGCGCTGGCATAGCAGACTGCCAGTTCCTCGCCGAACTTGGCTCCAAGAAACGCCACATCCTTGTAATTGCGCTTAAGCTCTTCCAGCTGTGGCCCGTCGCCGACGATCACCTTGGTGCCTGGCAGGTCCAGTCCGGCAAACGCCTCGATGTTTTTCTCGACTGCCACGCGCCCGACATTCAGGAAAATCGGACGGGCCATCCCTGCAAACGGATCACCCGGCGCGCCTTCGGCGACCCGTTTGCCGGGATGGAACATCTGCGTATCGACGCCCCTGCTCCAGGCGACGAGGTTCGAGAAGCCCTGCGCTCTGAGCTCCTCCATCAGCGATGGTGTCGCCACCATCACCTTTCCGGAATACTTGTGAAACCATCGCACGAAGGAATAGCCCCAGCTTACCGGAACAGGCAGGCGCGCCGAAATGTATTCCGGGAAGCGCGTATGATAGGCGGTGGAGAAGGGATGCTTTTCGGTCAGGCACACCGCCCGCGCCGCCATGCCCAGCGTGCCTTCGGTGGCAATATGCACCGCGTCCGGTTCGAACTGGTTAAAGATTGCGCTGATGCGCGGTCTGCCGAACAGGCCCATCTTGATCTCGGGATAGGTGGGCAGCGGCATGGTCATGAAGCCTGCGCCGGGGTGCACGATTTCCCAAACATGCCCCATCGCTTCGGTCTCGGCGATAATGCGCTTCATCGTGCGCACGACGCCGTTGACCTGAGGGTCCCAGGCGTCAGTCACGAGCATGATGCGCATGGCATCTCCCACTGGAAGGTTCAACGGGGCCCCCCGCGGGCCATTACACGCGCAATTTGGCGGCGTTGCGCGGACGCGTAAAGAGGGGGACTGCTGTCAAATTCTGCTCGCAGAAGGTCAGGTATACAGGTATCTTTACGCCTCGCCTGGTTCGTTAGGCGCAAGGCTTTTCCTCTTTGCTGGTGATACAGGCTCTCCCCATGCCCGACACTCTTGCTTCGCTCCCGTTGGATTGGGATGCGCTTGATGCCCTGAAATTCGCGGACGAGGAGGCCTTGCTCGAAGGTATGATCAGGCAGGGCGTGCTGTCCGTACCTATCCGGGAAGCCGCTGTGCGCCGAGGCCGGGAGCTTGTTAACATCGCCCGCTCGCGCGGCCGGCGCAAAGGCATGATGGAGAGCTTTCTCGAAGAGTTCGGCCTGACCAATTCCGAAGGCCTTGCCCTCATGTGCCTTGCCGAGGCGCTGCTGCGGGTGCCGGACGCTGCCACCAAGGATGACCTGATTGCTGAGAAGATACGCTCCGGCAACTGGGGTGCCCATCAGGGCCAGTCCGGATCATGGCTGGTCAACGCCTCAACCTGGGGGCTGATGCTGACAGGCCGCGTTATCGGCGCGCCGGAAAGTGCGAAGAAAGGGCCGGCCTCCTTTGTCAGCGGCCTGATTCGCCAGAGCGGTGAGCCGGTCATCCGCGCCGCAATGATGCAGGCGATGCGCATCATGGGCGAGCAGTTCGTCCTTGGGCGGACTGTAGACGAAGCGCTTAAGCGCGGCCGCCGTATGGTGAAGGCCAGCGAGGCGGCCCATTTCTCCTTCGACATGCTGGGGGAGGGCGCCCGCACCTCAGCTGATGCAGATCGCTACTTCAAGGCCTACCAGCTCGCCATTGCCGCCGTCACTGCCGACAAGGATACGGAGCTGCCGCCGGAAGACTCCAATGGCATCTCGGTGAAGCTCTCCGCTCTCCATCCGCGTTACCTCGCGGTCAAGGAAGCGCGCGTGATGACAGAGATGTACCCGAAGGTGCTGACGCTCTGCCAGCAGGCGGCGAAGGCCAGTATCGGTCTTTGCCTCGATGCCGAGGAGGCGCACCGGCTTGTCATCAGCCTGAAGATTTTCGAGAAGCTCGCCCGTGAGCCTTCCTTAGAGGGCTGGACCGGTCTCGGCCTCGCTGTACAGGCCTATCAGAAGCGCGCCCTGTCCGTTATCCAACGTCTCGACACGCTCGCGAATGTCACTGGCCGCAGGTTCATGGTGCGGCTGGTTAAGGGCGCATACTGGGACAGCGAGATCAAGAACGCTCAGGTCGAAGGCTGTCCGAACTTCCCGGTTTTCACCACCAAACAGGGTACGGACGTTCACTATCTTGCCTGCGCCAAAGCAATGCTTTCCGCCTCGCCCGCAATCTATCCGTGCTTTGCGACGCATAACGCCCACACGGTCGCTGCTATAGATCTGCTCGCCGGTGCGACCGGTGTTTCAGCTTATGAGTTCCAGCGCCTCCATGGCATGGGCGAGCCGCTCTATGAAGCCGCAGATGCCGGCTCGCGGGTGCGGGTCTATGCGCCTGTCGGCGCCCATGAAGACCTTCTGCCTTATCTCGTCCGCCGTCTCCTCGAAAACGGTGCCAATACCAGCTTCGTCCATTCCTTCCTTGACGAGAGCGTACCGGCAGAACAGGTCGTCGCCGACCCCATCGCCAAGGTCGAAGTCGGACCGCGTCGCCACCCGCGTATTCCGACACCGCCGCGCCTTTATGGTAGTGGGCGGAGGAATTCGCTGGGTCATGATCTTAGCCAGTCCGGCGTCCGCGGCAGTCTTGCATCTGCTGTGAAGACGCTTGACGGTGGTCCGGCAATCAACGCCGGACCTATCGTCTCGGGCACTTGCTTCACCGGCGGAGACGAACTTGTGCGTGCTCCAGCAGACCATACGCATGTTCTCGGTAGCGTGCTAGAAGCGGATGAAGCCGCTATCAGCCGCGCGCTCGATGCTGCGAAGGTCTGCCAACCCGAATGGGATCGTCTGGGCGGCGCAAAGCGTGCAGAATATCTCCACGCCATGGCCGAGGCGATGGAAGTCCAGGCACCGCGCCTCATCGCCCTGATGGCCCGAGAGGCAGGAAAGACCCTGTCTGACGGCATCGCGGAAGTACGCGAAGCGGTGGACTTCTGCCGCTATTATGCCCAGCAGGCAGCAGAGGAATTTACCGTTCCCCTCCGCCTCACCGGCCCGACTGGCGAGATAAATCGTCTGTCGCTGCACGGACGAGGCGTCTTCTGCTGTATTTCACCTTGGAACTTTCCGCTCGCGATTTTTACCGGCCAGATCGCCGCCGCCCTTGCGGCAGGCAACACGGTCGTCGCCAAGCCGGCCGAGCAGACGTCCCTTGTCGCCTTCGAGGCTGTACGTCTCTTCCACAAGGCGGGCCTACCGGTGGACGCACTGCACCTTCTGCCCGGACGCGGTGAGACCGTCGGGGCGAAGCTTACAGCGGACCTGCGTGTTTCCGGGGTTTGCTTCACCGGCGCCACATCGACTGCCCGCCTTATCAATCGCTGTCTCGCAGGTCGCGATGGCCCGATCATCCCGCTGATCGCTGAAACCGGCGGTCTCAATGGACTCTTCGTTGACACGACAGCCCTGCGCGAACAGGTAATTGACGACATGATCGTCTCCGCCTTCGGGTCGGCGGGCCAGCGCTGTTCGGCGCTCCGGGTTGCCTTCCTGCCGCATGCCACGGCTGACAGCTTGATCGAAGGTCTGATCGGCGCCATGAACGAACTTAAGATTGGAGATCCGGTCTTTCCCGACACGGATATCGGCCCGGTCATTGATGCCGAGGCGCGCGACCATCTGAATAAACACCTTGCACGGATGAAACAGGAAGCCAAACTGCTTCACCAGATCGATCCCGGCGGGATAGGTCTATCCGGGACCGGCTTTGGCCCCGCCCTCGTGGAACTCTCTTCCCTAGACCAGATTACCGAGGAAACCTTTGGCCCTGTACTCCACATCCTGCGTTATGATCCGGACAATATCGCTGCCGTTGGCGCGGCGCTCCATGCCAAGGGCTATGGCCTGACGCTGGGCATCCACTCTCGCCTCGAAGGGTTTCAAGAAGCTGTGAAGGCTGCCATGCCTGCCGGCAATACCTATGTGAACCGCTCGATGATCGGGGCCGTCGTCGGCGTCCAGCCCTTTGGCGGGGAGGGCCTCTCGGGCACCGGTCCGAAGGCCGGCGGTCCGCATTATCTGCATCGTTTTGCCAACGAACGTTTGGTGAGCGTCAATATCACGGCTCAGGGCGGCGACGCCGAGCTGCTGAGCCTTTGAAAGAAAGCGCCGCATGTTTCGCGTCTTCGTTTCAGTGTCTTTCGCTATATCAACACTTTCGGCCTGTGCGCCTCAGGCTTCTGTGCCTGGTCCTGCTGAGGTCACCGCCGAGAACGGTGGCGAGGAGGAGACGACTGTAACCGGCGACATGCCGCGCGACTTTCAGCTTTCCTTCAAAAGGGATTCTGGTCGCTACGCTTTCACATCCGAGATCGATCCGGCCGTTCTGGAATTTGATCGGGAGCTGGCGATCCAGCTCTGGAAGCAGGCAAAGCAGGCGCACGAGAGCTTCGCCCGGCTAGCGGATGAGGACACGATTGCGGCGGACAGTTTGGCCGCCGAGCCCGGCGGTTTGCCCCTGTTCACGCTCTACACGTTCGACTTGTCTTACTCAGCCGGCGCCGTGCTTGAGGATGTAATCGCTGTCACCGAAACGGTCAGCTCGTTCACGGGCGGCGCTCACCCGAACCTTTTTATCAGGGGTTTCAACTATCGTAAGGGCGAGATCATCCCGCTGCAGCTCTCCACCTTCATCGCTGACGAGCCAGCCTTCCACGGCCTGGTCATCAAGGATCTCTTCGGCCAGAGGGTCGAGCGAGGATTTGAGGAGTTCGAGATCGCCAGTATTGACGCCGGACTGGGTGGGGCCCTGATCCCGTCCGAGGAGGTTGAGGAAGTCTATTCTGGCCGGTTCGTGCTGGAGGCGTCGACAGATGCAGGCAAGCTGGGCGGCATCAGTGTGCTGTTCTCGCCCTATGATGTGGGCTCTTATGCGGAGGGCACGTACACGGTGACGCTGACGGCGGACGAACTTATACCCATCCTGACTGAGACCTGGGCAGGCCGGTTCGGCGGCGAGCCGCTCTTTACGCAAGACGCGCCGGTCTCAGAACAACAGTAAGGCAAGGCGCTCGACGCGCTAGCACCGCCGAAAGTCCCAGGTTACGGCCCGCGCGCCGTTAGCAAGTGAGATCGTCGCCGACATGCGACCACCCTTACGTGTATAGACGATGCGCTGCGGGTAATCATGCGCGGAATTGGAGAAGGTTACAGTATTCTTGCCGCGGCTCTCTTCGGTGAACTCGGATGGGCCGAAGCCGCCTGGATAGGCGTTGAAGACGGCCGGTGCTCCGCCATCGATGCGCGCCTGCTCGAAGAAACTGAGCGTGCCGGTTTCATCAAAGGTCAGCGAATAGCCGAACAGGAAACCCGATTCTGGCTTTGACCAGACTTCCCTGTAAGACTTGTCCTCAGTGCGCCAGCACCCGGTCATCCATTTCAGCCCCTCGTCCGCATGCGCCGCAGGAGCGAGCATGGCAGAGCCGGCCAGTAGCGAGAAGGCGATGAGTGAGTGGTTCATTTTTCAACCATTGTGCAACCGGTTTCAGGGCCGGTGTTGCGAGCTTGCGAGGAGATAAGCCCGCCCAGCACGCTGGCTCGGATGGTATCGCCTGATTCCTTAAACTTAATCTGACTGAGGTCTGCCGTGAAGTCCGTCAGGCAGCTCTCCATCGGGCGTCCGGCAACGAAACGACATGAGCAAACCATCTTGGCGCCGTAAGCACTCGCTATGCGGGCAAAGGCGACTTGATCCTTCAGGAATGATTGCCAGGCCAGCCCCCCTGCAAGCCCGATCAGGATAACTCCAATAGTGAGGGCTTTGACGAGCTTCATGTCCCAGTCCACAAACGGTAATGTGAGAATAACCAAAATGGGGGAGGGCGCCAGCGTGAAGACAAAGATTCTTGGAGTGCTGACCTTAGCGGCAGCGTGGGTTTTCAGTGCTGCTGCGCAAAGTCTCGCGAAGCTGCCATCACAGCCCGGAGGCCTCGCCTTTCCCACGGCAGGCTGGCAGGCCGGCGAGCTTCCGCAGACGACGAAACATGTCGTCGAGGCTCTTATTGCAGAGGCTATGGGCAAGACGGCGGAAGACTTGATGGGCGAGACCCGCGGTCTCGTAATCATTTGGCGCGGAAAGCTTGTCGCCGAGGCCTATGGGGAGCATTTTTCACCTGCGACACGACAGATCTCCTGGAGTATGGCCAAGTCGGTGACACAGGCCCTGGTCGGCGCGGCAATTATGCAGGGCGCCGGCATCGATCTGGAAGGCCCGATGCCCACGCCCTACAAGCCTGGCAGCAGGCAAGCCGAAATCACTTGGCGCCAATGGCTTAATGCTGTGGACGGGCTCAACTATCACGAGCTCGATGGAGACCCTGATCCTGTTAAGAGTGATGTCGTACAGCTGATGTATGGCGATGGTCGGTTTGATGCGCTTGGCTATACGATGCGCGCTTTTCCGCTCGTACACGCTCCGGGCACATACTGGACTTATTCGACACCCGCATTTCATATGATCGGCCATGCCTTGCAGGTCACCCTTGGAACCGAAGGCAAGCCAGAAGAAACAAAAGCAGCGTTCGACCACATCCTGTTTGACCGCATCGGAATGGACGCAGTTGTTGAGTTCGATCCCAGGGGAACCTATCTGGGCGGCTCCCTCGTCTGGGCCAGCGCACGGGACTTTGCAAAGTTCGGCTATCTCTACCTTCGTAATGGTGTCTGGGAAGGAGAGCGGCTTTTGCCTGAAGGATGGGTCGATTTTGCGAGAGCCCCTGGCCCGGCCTCCAATACCAACGTTTATGGTGCGGGATGGTGGATCATTCCAGGCAAAGGCCCGCTGTCACACCGGCAGAATGCAGACTCCGAGCCGCGTGATGCGTTTCACGCTGGTGGCCATGAAGGCCAGACGATCTGGGTCGTCCCTAGCCGTGACCTTGTGATTGTCCGCCTCGGCCTGATGCCCAACGGCGGCGACAACTGGCCAGCGCTGTATGAGTGGAATCAGAAAATCGCCCGGGCCTTTCCAAAGGTTGAGTAGGCAGTCAGCCTATAGCGCCGCTGCAGTTCCAACATCCCGCCAGCACGTTTTCTGCTTTCCGGTCCCTTGGACAGATTGATCAGGACTTGGGAGGCTGGAAAAGTCCCGAACTGCCAAAAGCCCGTATCCGGCACGCTCCTGCCTGTCGGCTCAACGGGCGCTGAGCCAGTCAATCCGGCGGCAAATGCACCTCAGCGCCGACCGGGGGCGCGCCCGCTCAAGCCCGTTCCAGGCTTAGTCCGCCGCAATCAGGAAATGCGCCATCAGCGCCGTTACCGGCTCGGCCCGGTTCTCCTGCCAGGCCTGCGCCCGCACGGACGCCATCCGCCGTCCCATCTTCAGCACATAGGCCCGCGCATAGAGATCTTTTGCATGTCCCTGCCTCAGGTAATCGATGGTCAGGTTAATCGGCTTGGGCGGGCGAGGCATGTCGGAGACGAGAAACACCTGAAGCATCGCCGTCAGTTCCAGGAAGGACGCGATCGCCCCGCCATGCAGGGCGCGGATCGCGATATTGCCGATCAGCTTCTCCTGGAAGGGCAGGATGGCCGTCATCTCGTCGCCGAGCACTTCGCAGCGCATGCCAAGCGCCTTGGCAAAAGGGCTTCGCCTCAGAATGGCGTCTATTTCGTCCGCCCTCGGATTGGTTAGTTCAGGATTCATTTTTCTTGCTCTGGCGCTCGCCGAGGCGCGGCTTGTTGATGGCGAAGGTTCCGGCCGAGGTCGCGATCAGCTTTTCGCGCGTCTCGTGATAGGCCCAGGCCCGCGTAAAGCAGACTGATCGGGTAAGGTGATAGCATTCCGCCTCGCCGATTATGTCTCGGCCTCTCTCCGCCGGGCGCATATAATCGATCCGCAGATCGATCGTCGCCACGAAACGCATCTCGGTCATCGCCGACGTGCAGGCCATGCCGGAGAGATTGTCGAGAAACGTCGTGATCACCCCGCCATGGATGATACCGCTTGCCGGGTCCCCGACAAGATGATCTGCCCAGGGCTGGACTCCGAACACATGCCCTTTTTCCACCTTGGTAACCCGAAACCGCGTCTCGTTCGCCCAAGGCACGACATCGCGCATGACGTTGATGTTCTCGTTCATGATTGTCGCGATATCATATTTCTGTTTCGGCTTGTCACTCATGCGGCCAGGTTCGCTTTCCGGTTTGACGCCCTTCGGAAGCCGGATATCATCGCACTGCACTCATGGAAACGGGTTCGCGCAAGGTAAGGAGAGACGGGCATGGCCTTTGACGCAGCGGCAAAGCCGAAGACCTGCATCATCGGGGCAGGGTGTTCAGGATTCACGATGGCGAAACGCCTCAAGGATCACGGGCTGCCCTATGATTGCTTCGAGACGTCCGACAATGTCGGTGGCAACTGGTATTACAATAACCCGAACGGGGTTTCGTCCTGCTACCAGTCGCTGCATATCGATACGTCCAAATGGCGCCTGGCTTTTGAGGATTTTCCTGTTCCCGACAACTGGCCGGACTTCCCGCACCACGCCCAGCTCTGGCAATACTTCAATGACTATGTGGATCATTTCGGCCTGCGCGAGACGATCACCTTCAATACGGCCGTCACCGATGTCGCTGATCTGCCGGGCGGACGGTACCGGGTCACCCTTTCAACCGGCGAGACGCGTGACTATGACGTTGTCTGTGTCGCCAACGGCCATCACTGGGATGCGCGGATGCCGACTTACCCCGGCACTTTCAATGGCTACCAGATTCACTCCCATTATTACCGTGATCCGTTCGAGCCCTATGACTTCCGCGGCAAGCGCGTCATGATCGTTGGCGCCGGCAACTCGGCGATGGATATCTCCTCGGAGCTTTCCCAGCGTCCGCTGGCTGAAAAGCTGTTCATCTCGATGCGCCGAGGCGTTTGGGTCCTGCCAAAATACATGGACGGCAGGCCTGCAGACAAGGCGGTGTTGCCGGTCTGGATGCCGCCGAGGCTTGGCCGCTCGCTCGCCAAGGCCAAGATCCGCAAGACAATCGGCAACATGGAGGATTATGGTCTGCCAAAGCCCGACCATGAGCCGCTCGACGGCCACCCATCCGTGTCCGGAGAATTTCTGACACGTGTCGGATGCGGCGACATCACACCGAAACCGGGCATCGACAGGCTGGACGGTGATCATGTCGTATTCACCGATGGGACGCTTGAGAGGATCGATGCGATTGTCTGGGCCACTGGATATAACACGACTTTTCCCTTCTTCAGGCAGCCGGAGCTGACGCCAAAGGATAACGTTTTCCCGCTGTTCAAGCGCATGGTGCAGCCCGGCCGCGAGACCTTGTTTTTCCTCGGGCTTGCTCAGCCATTGCCTACCCTGGTGAACTTTGCCGAACAGCAGTCGAAGCTGGTCGTCGCGGCGCTGACCGGTGCCTATGCCTTTCCGTCTGCTGCGGAAATGCACCGGATCACCATTGCGGACGAGGAGACCCATCTGGGCCACTTCTATGATAGTCCGCGTCACCGGATGCAGGTCGATTTCTTCGGCTATTGCAAAGATCTGATGAAAGAGATCGAGCGCGGTGCGAGGCGTACAAAGGTCAGCGCTTGAATTCGCACTTCTGGCCACTCTTGCTGGCCTTCTGGCTGCTGGGCGCCTGCGCTACGCAGCGCGCACCGGTCATTGTCCGTGGCCCGCCGGTTGAGTACGGCCCCCCAGGGGATGTACGAAATCCGCCGCAGGGACCCTTCCAGCCGAACGCCTATCTGCGGCTTTGTCCCGGCATGAATGTATCAAATAGTCCTCCGTCAGACAGCGAACGCTGGATCATAGACTTCAAGCCGGTAATCCTTGTCGGACAGGTGGTCATGTCTACGGTCCCGGCGAATGATGTCTGCCTGTCTTCGGGTTTCGGCTTGCGCAGCGGCCGACCGCACGAGGGCATCGACCTGGCCAGTAATCCCCCGGGGCGGGTCTATGCGGCGGCGCCGGGGCGGATAGTCGAGGCTCGCTGGTCATCCGGATACGGAAATCAGGTGCTGATCGACCATGGCCACGGTGTCTATACGCGTTACGCCCATCTCGACAGCTTTGACCCGGGTGTGATCATCGGCTCAGCCATCGGATTTGGTCAGCCGGTTGGCCAGATGGGCGCAACGGGCAATGCTGAGGGGCCCCACCTGCATTTTGAGATACTCGCAGGGGACTATGACACCCCGTTGGCCTCTAAGGGATTGACGCCAGGAGATCCTTTCACTTTTCCAGCCTACGGTGTGGCTGTCTACTGAGCGGGGAGGGTGCTTCATGTATTCCTGCGGTCTGGCCTCGGCCCTGCGAAAGGCGGTCCTGCCAACGCTTGCGGCCGTTTTGCTGGCCGCCTGCGCCTGCCTGCCCGATGCTGAACCGGTGGCCGAAGCGCCGGCCGTTGCTTCCCGGCAGGCCGCGTTTGGTGTGCTGGCAAGCCTGGCGGGGAAGACCTGGCGCAGCGCGCCGACGCGGGAAGGCGAAGCCGGCCCCGCGGATATTTCAAGTTGGGGCTGGGATCTTGGCGGACGCGTGATGATCAACCGCCACGCTCTGGAAGATGGCTCTTATGGCGGCGTGACTTATGTCTATGAGAACGGCGAGACCGGGAGCCTCGACTATGTTTATGTGACCAGCGCCGGCTTCCACACGGCAGGCAGCTTTGTGCTGGGCGAGGATGGCAGCTGGACGACGGAAGAGGCCGTCACCGGACATGACACGATTACGCGTGTGCGTTCAACCGGGCGTATCACCGAGGATGGCCGGATGACGATGACCTCGGAATACTTCGCCAATGCAGAATGGTCACCGGGCCGCGATGTCGTTTATGAAACTGTCGATGCAGAGGTCCCGGAGATCATCGGACAGCCTGGTGGATGAAGCGCGGGTTGCCTGTCCTCTTGCAGCGGGCGGGGTGCTGCGATCCCTTTCCCTGGCGAGCCTGTGGGTTGACCGGTTACCGATAGCGGCCCGGGTTGCCCCTGGTTTGGGCGCAAAACCGCTCGTGGCGCTCTATGGGTCTGAAAGCTTGTCATTGGCGCCTTCACGATCCTGCCGCTGATCGGCACGGCGTTCGTGTCCGGACTGTATCTCGGATTGATCCTATTCATCTCGGTGTTCCTTTGCTTCCATTATCGGCTGTTCTGCGGACGGGGCGGCGGCTAGCTTTATGCTTTCGCCGACTTGGCCGGTAATGTTCTGACCCGCCCTGGGCTGATCTCTTGGGCTCTATCTGCCATGCGAGAGATCGTACGGCGCCCGCCTCGTCTTTACGCTCGACGAACCACGCGTCGGCGTGCTGATACTGGTCCTCACGCAACGGATCGCCGACATTGTGACGACTGTGATCGGCCGCCGCAAGGGTGCGGCCAGGCTCGAAGCAGAGACGAACCTGGCGGACGATGACATAAACACGGTGCAAACATGAACCCGATCCTCATCCTTGACTATGCGGGCATTGCCGTGTTCGCGGCGACCGGGGCGCTTGCAGCTTCGCGCAAGCAGATAGACATGATCGGATTTCTGTTTTTCGCCGCCGTCACGGGGATTGGCGGAGGGACGCTGCGCGACCTTATCCTGGGTGTACCGGTATTCTGGGTGGTTAACCCAGACTATCTGGTCATCTGCGTTCTGACCGCTGTAATCGTTTATTTCACGGCTCACTTGTTCGAGTCGCGCTACAGGCTTCTGCTCTGGCTCGATGCGATTGGCCTTGCCGCCTATTGCGTGTTTGGGGCCTGGAAGGCTTTGAGCGTGACGGGATCGCCGGTCATCGGGGTGGTGATGGGCGTCATCACGGCGAGTTTTGGCGGTATCCTGCGCGATCAGCTGGCGGGCGAGCCCAGCATCCTCTTGCAGCGGGAAATCTATATTACGGCCGCGCTCATCGGGGCGTCGGTCTACACCGGGCTGGCGATGGCCGGCCTGCCGGTTATGACGGCTGCTTTGCTCGCGGCTGTCGCTGCCTTCGCGATCCGGGGCGGAGCGCTGAAATTCGGATGGTCGTTCCCCCCCTACAAGGCGCGCCCGGGCCGCAAGCCCGAGGATATTCGCTGATTTTTGAAAGTTGACGCTCTGTGACGCCTCGTGCAGGATGTTGTGCTGAGAGGTGCGGGGAAAAATAAAGAGTGGATATCGGTGCGGACGTACCCGTCAGCGGAAAACGCGCGAATACCAAAGCGGCAAACAGGCGTGCGATCCTGACGGCAGCGCGCCGGGTGTTTGCGCTGATAGGCTATGAAGCGACCACTGTGCGCGACATAATTCGCGAGACGGAACTCGCCTCTGGTACTTTCTATAATTACTTCAGGTCCAAGGAGGAGGTCTTCCAGGCTATTGCCGAGGATTCGACGCACCGTTTCCGGGCGCATCTCTCAGATGTGAGAGCACGGACGAATTCGATCGAGGACTATATCGAGCACGCCTTCCGGGCCTATTTCAGCTTCATCGCGCGCGAGAACGAGCAGGCGATCCGGGCCGGAGCGCCGCATCTGGCACTTATGGGTGTGCGCGTTGACACGCCCGAGATGCTCGCGGTTGCAGAGGAGATCCGGGCTGACCTCGAGCGGACGCTCACCGGCGAGACGGCAGAAGGTCTTGACCTTGAATACCTGACCGCCGCCGCGATCGGAATTGCCCGTGAGATGGGTGACTACATGCTGCAGCGCCGGCCGGTGGATGTCGAAGGTGCCACCGCCTTTGCCACAGGCCTTGTACTGGCCGGGGCGCGTGCGTTGACGAGGCGCTAACGGCAAGTCTTTTCCCCCGGCCGCGATGACCCTTGGCGCCGAACTCGAAACGGCCCATCATAACTGTGCCAAGCCATGAGGAACCGGCCGCCATGAACCTGCAGCGTATTCTTGCGAGAACCCTTGCCAGCCTGCCAGGGAACCTGATTGTCAGGATATCCGGAGGTGCGCCACTGACCATCCGGGGCCGTACGCTGGAGCCGCAATTGCAGCTGCTTGCCTGGAACGGTCGCAATGCGCCGCCGATGTCAACCCTACCGGCGGAAATGGTGCAGGCCGGCGTGAAGGCGCAGCTTGCCCTTTTTGCGGATGTTCCGTGCGAGGGGACAGCTGTGTCGGAGCTGACTGTTCCGGGGCCGGACGGAAACGTGATCCCGGCGCGGCTTTACCGGCCCGCCGCGCAGGATCCGCGCCATCCACTGATCGTCTATTTCCACATGGGTGGCGGTGTGATCGGCGATCTTGACACCTGTCATGCCTGGTGCGCGATGCTGGCCCTGGGTGCCCAGGCGCCCGTGCTGTCAGTGGATTACCGGCTGGCGCCGCAGCATGTTTTTCCGGCAGGCCTCAATGATTGCATCGCTGCCTACAAGTGGGGTGTGGGGAATGCGGCGCGGTTCGGCGCGCCGGCCGGCCAGGCGGCGGTAGGCGGGGATTCGATGGGCGGCAATTTTTCCGCGATCATTAGCCAGATGATGCGCCGGGAGGGTGGCCCGGTGCCAGCGCTGCAGTTGCTGATCTATCCGGCTATCGACATTGCGAAACATTATCCGTCAAAGACTGAGTTTGCGAACACCTTCTCCCTGAGCCAGGACACTATGGAATGGTTTATGAAACAGTATCTTCCTGAAGGCTTTGACACAGCGGAACTGCGTCTGTCCCCAGGTCAGTCGGCGGATCTCTCCGGCCTGCCACCGGCGGTAGTGGTGACTGCCGGGCATGATCCGCTCGTGGATGAGGGTGACGACTATGCTGCGCGTCTCAAAGCCGCGGGCGTGCCAGTGATGCATAAGCGGTTTGACAGTCTGGCGCACGCATTCACTGCCTTTACTCTTCTCTCGCCCGGCTCTCGCGCAGCCTGTGAGGAGACGGCGGAGATGGTGCATAAAATGTTCACAAGGGCTGGGCGGGAGCTCTCATGAAAGCTCTGGTTTGCAGGGAACTCTTGCCAGATTATGCGGGCGTGTCGCTTGAGCACCGTGACCTTCCTGTGCCCCGCGATAAGGAAGTCCGAGTGCGGATCATAGCGGCGAGTCTCAATTTTCCAGACCTTCTGATGACAGAAGGAAAGTATCAGTTGAAGCCAGAATTGCCCTTTGTCATGGGCATGGAGTTTTCTGGGGTTATTGATGCTGTCGGTGATCAGGCGACACAGTTTGCGATCGGCGATCCGGTGGTCGGCGGTAATCGGATCGGCGCCTTTAGTGAGCAGGCGGTCATGCCGGCGGCGGCGCTTCGCCGCAAACCGGATGCGATCAGCTTTGCAGCGGCGGCTTCCTATGGTGCGGCCTATCTGACTGCCTATGTCGCGCTTGTCCGGCGCGCGAACATCCAGCAAGGCGAATGGCTGCTGGTGCACGGCGCGAGCGGCGGCGTTGGCCTTGCTGCAGTTGACACAGGCCGATTGCTCGGCGCGAAGGTGATTGCGACGTCGGCGTCGGAGCAGAAGCGCCGGATGCTGATGGAGTATGGCGCTGACCATGTGTTGCCAGCGGCTGGCTTTCGCGAAGCAGTGAAAGACCTAACAGGCGGGCGCGGCGCCGATGTGATCTATGATCCGGTCGGCGGCGACGTATTCGATGAAAGCGTGCGTTGCATCGCCTTTGATGGACGCCTTCTCGTCATAGGGTTCACATCAGGCCGGATTCCAACCGTCCCCGTGAACATGCCGCTGATCAAGGGTTTCTCGGTCATGGGCGTGCGGGCAGGTGAATATGGCCGGCAGTTTCCGGAGCGTGGCCGAGAGAACACCGCCGCGATCTGGCAGTGGGCGGAGGAGGGGCGGGTGCGCCCGCGCATTCATGCGCAGGTTCCCCTGGTCGAATGGCGCCGTGCCTTTGAGATGATGCGGGACCGTCAAGTGGTCGGGAAGGTTGCCATTATGATGTGATCAGAGCTGGTCGTTGATCGGCATTGAAGGCTGGCATCCTGTCTTCAACCCGCCAAGGGCTGCGTGCTGCGTTTGCGGCAGGAGGCAACGCAGTTTTTCGTCAGCGGCGACTTCCTCCCGGCGCGATGAGGGCGGCCGATTCGATCACACTCCCCGGGATCGACGGGATGAGGGGCAAGATAGACACAGGATCTAACCAGGCACTGATCCGGATCGCGGGAGTGGTCTTCGCGAGCAGCGACAGCTGCATGAGGTCACTGCGATACGGCCTGATTGCCGCTCCGAGGCTATAATGTCCCTGTCCGGAAAGAGGGGTCGCAAATCAAGAAGTCCCTGCTCAGCACGCTTTAAGATCTCACAAGCCCGGCTGGGCCGTGGGCGTCGTCACGCCGGTGCCCCCTCTTGCTCATCGGCGGCGGTCACGCTGCGGGCAGGCCTTGGCCACCGTGTTGCTGACGCCGTTGCCGCAGGCGTAACCGAGATCCGGCCGGGCTTTTGGCAGAACGTGTTGGCCCGGGCCGGGTTGCTCTCGAGCGCATGAAGGGCTCACCGGCGTCTCTTTGATCAGCAACGGCGTAACTGCCCCGAACTGCTCCGGCATGGCAGCGGTAAGCAAAAGGTCTCGCTTCGGTTGCCGCATCCACGAGACTGCCTCTGCGGTGACCTCCCTCCTTGCGAAGGGCGCAGAGGCTGATTTGGTTAGACAGTCCTTTTCGCCTTGTCCTGAGCGTTTGTAGCCTCGATGGCGGCGCGTGCAGCTGCCCATTGCTCGTCGCCCCAGCCGGTCAGCATGGAGAAGTTGCCGCCCGAGGCATTGTACATGGCGCCGTCGATGGCGATGGTCTGCCCGTTGATGTATTCGGCGCCCGGGCCCATCAGCAGGACGGCGAGGTTGACCAGCTCATGCATCTCGCCGACGCGGCCCATGGGGTTGGCCACGCCGCGTTCCATACGCTCGGCACCGTCTGCATCGGGTGAGAGGCGTTTGGACATGCCTTCGGTCGGGAAGGGGCCAGGCGCGATGGCATTGAAACGCAGGCCATAGCGGCCCCACTCGACCGCAAGGGATTGGGTCATCGTGTTGACGGCAGCCTTCGACATGGCCGAGGGTACGACAAACGGTCCGCCATTCCACACCCAGGTTGTGAGGATCGAGCAGACGCTGCCGCGCGTCTTTTCTTTGATCCAGCGTTTGCCGATGTCCTGCGTCATGTAGAAAGTGCCACGGAAGACGATGTTGGAGATCGCATCGAAGCCGCGGATCGACAGGTCCTCCGTGCGGCTGATGAAGTTGCCGGCCGCGTTGTTCACGAGGCCGGTCAGGGGGCCGTGCTTGGCCCAGATTTCGTCGTTCATGTCGGTGATGGCCTGGGCCACCCGGATGTCGCACGCATGGGGCACGACCTTGCCACCATGCCTGTCCATCAACTCCTTCGCAGTGTCCTCACACACGCCGCCGCGGCGCCCGCAGATGTGGACTTCGGCACCGAGTTTCAGAAAGCCTTCGGCCATTTCCCTGCCAAGGCCCGTACCGCCGCCGGTGACAAGGATGCGCTCACCCTTCATCAGGCCGTCCTTGAACATGAGTTTCGATGTGTCCATTGGTCTCTCCCTGGCCATTGCCCTATATAAAGTGATTATAGACTGAGATTTGGAGCAGGCATCCATGAAACGAATGATCCTTGCCGCTGCCCTCGCGTCAGCAATGGCCGGGCCGGCAGCGGCAGATCCGCTTGACGTTTTCGGCACCTTCCGAACCCAGGCCGGAAGCTCGCATATTCAGATAGTGGATTGCGGCGACAAAACCCCATGCGGAAAGGTTGTCTGGCTTGATGCCAGGGCGCTGCCGCCGGGCGAGACACCTGAGACGATTAAGGACGCCAAGGGTGCAAGGCTGATGAGCATGAGGCTGCTGCACAGCTTTGAACGCAAGGGTAAGGACTGACGCGGCGGAAAGATCTACGATCCCGAAGCAGGCAGGACCTATGATTCCCGGCTGAAGCGGCTGACCAATGGTGACCTTGAAGTTAAGGGCTGCATCGGCCCGATCTGTCAGACGCAGATTTGGAAGCCGGTGCCCTGACGGCGTGCCTTGCCATTGACCGGGATTGACGCATCTTGGCCAGAAACAGATCCCGGGAGGACAGGATGGCACAGATCAATCGGCGCTGGTTGCTCAGGACGCGGCCGCAGGGAATGATCAAGGACAGCGATTTCGAGCTGGTCTCAGGTCCCGTGCCTGAGCCGGGCGAGGGCGAGTTTCTTGTCCGGGTGACAGATCTATCCTTTGACCCGACCCAGCGCGGCTGGCTGGCGGGCGATACATATCTGCCGGCGGTCAAGATTGGCGCGCCGGTACGGGCAGGTGCCATCGGGCAGGTAATCACGTCAAACCATCCGGGTTTCAAGCCGGGGCAGATGGTTCAGGGCACATTCGGCTGGCAGGAATATGTCATTTCCAAAGGGATCACCGAGACCGGGCCAGTGACGCCCGTGCGGGCTGGTATCTCACCGGAGCAGGCGCTCGGCGTGTTCGGCGTGACGGGCCTGACAGCCTGGTTTGGCCTTACGGACATTGGTCAGCCGAAAGCGGGCGAGACGGTGCTGGTTTCCGGCGCGGCCGGGGCAACGGGGTCCGTGGTTGTACAGGTGGCCAAGGCGCTAGGCTGCAAGGTCATCGGTATTGCTGGCGGCAAGGACAAGTGCGCCTGGGTTAAGGACGTGGCGGGCGCAGATGCGTGCATCGACTACAAGTCCGAGAACGTCAACGCTGCCATCAAGGCGTACGCGCCGAAAGGCGTCAACGTGGTGTTCGAAAATGTTGGCGGCGAGATACTCGAGGCGGCGCTGATGAACCTGGCCCTGCGTGCACGCATCGTCCTCTGCGGCGGGATATCTTCATACAATGCCGAAGACCTGTCCGGGATGTACGGCATCCGGCCTTACATGCAGCTGACCGTTATGAGGGCGCGGATGGAAGGCTTCATCATCCTCGACTACGCGCCGCGCTGGGGCGAAGGCATCGCTGCCCTCGGCAGGCTGATTGCAGAGGGGAAGCTGAAGACCGCCGAAGACGTACAGCACGGGTTCGAGAATTGCCCGGCGACGCTGCGGCGGCTGTTCGAGGGCAAGAATGTCGGTAAGCAGCTGCTCAAGTTGACGCATCCGCCGCTGCCCGTCACCTGAATCATTTCCGAAAAAGCATCCGTAAAACGCGCCAGACAGCCCAGATCGGAAGTACGACGAGCGCGCCGGCAAGAGCAGGTTTCCAGAGACTTTCGAGTGTCCAGCCGATAGCGGTCAGCCCAAGGTGAATGATTGCCGTCAAGGCGCCGCCAATGTCGAAGCGCGCGCCTTCTGCGCGAAAGTCAAAGGCGAGTACGAAGAATCCTGTCAGCGTACTGATCGCAAATAGGCGGAGCGCCTGTCCGGGCGTGACACTGAACGCGCGTGAGAGAAAGGGCCTTGGCGCAACCGGGTGGGTTGTTGGAGCAGCTGGTGCTGCCGCTTCCGGCGCTGGCTGCGCCACATCGGGAGATGGCAGCTTCTCAGCTGGCATCTGTTCGCACCGCTGCGGGTCTCTTCTGAGACGGGGAGTCTACATGCACCTGATGTGGGTAAGGGATGGTGATCCCTTCGCGGTCGAAGGCCAGCTTCACAGCCTTATTGATATCCGCGCGGATCTGCACGAAGTCTGAGGTCGCAACCCAGGCGCGCAGGCGCAGTTGCACACTTGAACTTGCCAGTGCGTGCACGCCAGTCCAGGTCGTATCTTTCTGCAGCACGTACTCGTGGGCATTCGCGGTATCGAGCAGCACTTTCAGTGCATGATCAAGATCGTCGTCGTAGGAGACGTCGAAGTAGAGATCGAGACGGCGCTGCTCCTCGGCGGTGAAGTTGATCAGCGGATCGCCCCACACCTTGTCATTGGTGATCGAGACGACCTTGTTGTCGATCTGACGCAGCGAGGTAGTGAAGGGGGTTATATTGGTGATCGTGCCCTCAAGGCCGGCGACGCCGACATAATCGCCGATGCGGAACGGGCGGAAGATGGCGAGCATCACGCCAGCTGCGACTGACTTCAGCGTATCCTGCAGCGCCAGGCCGATGGCGAGGCCTGCGGCGCCAAGAACGGCTGCAAGTGAAGCGGCCGGAAAGCCGAGCTGCGACAGCGCAAAGATGATCGAGACAGCGAAGATTATGTACTTCACCAGTGATGCGGCAAAGGCGATCAGCGTATCGTCTGCGCCGGAATGGGCGTGGGCATGCGCGCCAAAGCGGCGCAGCGATTTCGAGACCGTGTTGGCAATGACAAAAGCGGCGACGAGGATGATCACCGCCGCCGCCGCGCCGGGGCCGCGTTCGTTGACGAGTGAACGCCAGTCATAACCTGCAAGGCCGAGCGGCACCGGCATCAGCAGGATGAAGGCGAAGAAGCGGCTTGTGGACGCCGCGAGTTCCCAGGACGTGCTGTCGAAGGTCTGAGCTGTCCGGGTCATCCGGCGCCCGACCCAGAGGACTGACCATTTGATGATGGACGAGATCAGCCAAATCAGGCCGACCGAGAGGACAACAAGACCCCATTTGACGGCGTCTGGCCAGACCGCGGCTGCCCAGGCCGGCCAGGCGGAGGTATCGAGGGAGAGCAGGAAGCTCTGCGGGGAAGGGATCTTGAATGCGGTCATGGCAGAGCTTTAGTGCGCTTCAGCGCCCGCGTCACCCGCAGGAGCTCGATTGTCGCAGCTGCAATAGCCGCGGCGACGGCATTAAAGTGCATTCCGGTTTGCGACCAATTGCTCAGCCTGGCGCCAAGCAGTCCGCAGATCAGTGATGCGAAGAACATCCAGACAATCGGCCAGAGTGGGACTCTCGGGGCACGGCGTGTTGAGGCATGCAGGGTTAAGCGAACCGAGATGGCAGTTGCCGCGGATGTTCAGCCCGCCCGCAGTCCGCTCGCCGCCTCCGCCAAGTTAAAGGCGGTGCCGCCGCCCTCCGATCGGGCTTCCTCTCGGAAAATCTGGAGCATAAAGGTTCCCGGCGCCTGCCGTGTAAGGCTGAAGCCGGCAAACATTGCCCCTGAGACTGCGGGGGCAGGGTTGCTCCCGCGGACGCTGTGCCTATTCTGGCCGACATACTCCGGAGACGTGACATGATGCGTAGATTTCGCTCGGCCGCAGCTGCCTTTGTTCTTGTCCTGCCGTGCGCCCTTTCCGGCCTTGCCGCCGACGCACAGGAGGCAGGCACGACCGAGGCGCTCGAAACCGCCATGGCGGCCGGCTGGAAAGCGACGTTCATCTGTTCGGGCCTATTCGTAGCCGGCCAGACGCTTCCTGAAATCGAGCGCAATGAACTGAGCGGCATCTATCCGGATTATCAGCGCCTGTATGACGCTCTGCCGGGTGCTGAAATCGATGAGGCGCGAAAGCTGGTATCGGTGTTCTATTCCCCGGACATGCCGCCGCGGATGGCCGCTTTTCGCCCTGGTTTTGGTTGCGCGCAGTTACCTGTCGGGGCCGGCGAAGAGGCGCTCGGCTTCCTTCCGCGTTTCGCGTCCTGGCCAGTGGTTACCGGACCCGACCGTGGCAGCGCTATCGGGTCAGACATCAAGGTCGAGCTCAAGATCGAGGAAGCCGAGCGCCTCGAAGCGCCGGTATCGGCGGCGTTTGATGAGCGTACTTATGGTAATGGCACACGCACCGCTTCTGTCGTCGTGGTGCGGGATGGCCAGGTCGTTGCTGAACGCTATGACCGGGGCATCGATCACGAGACGCCGGTGAGGACCTGGTCGGTCGCTAAGTCGATCACTGCGACGCTTATCGGGGCAGCGCGCCGTCAGGGCTTGATAGATATCGATTATCCGGCAGTCATTGCCGACTGGAACAAAGGGGCTGATTCGCGCCGGGACATTACCCTGCGCAACCTTCTGCACATGGCCAGCGGCCTTGACAGCGGCGACAATGGCTCGCGCACAGACAGGCTGTACTTTGCCGGAGCACGGGTCATTGATGCGGCAGCAAAGAATCCTCTGGAGGCAATGCCCGGCAAACGGTTCAAGTATGCCAATAATGATACGCTGATCGCGATGCGCGCCCTGCGCGAGGCCATCAAGGACGATAGCAAGTTTCACCGCTTCCCCTATGAACGCCTGCTGCACAAGATCGGTGCGACGCATACGACAATGGAGATCGACTGGAACGGCGATTTCATTTCCTCGAGCCAGGTTTGGGCGACCGCGCGCGACCTCGCCCGGATCGGGCAGCTTTATCTTCAGGACGGCATTTGGGGCGGTGAACGCCTGCTGGCTGAGGGCTGGGTTGATTTCGTCCGTACGCCAGCTCCGGCCCAGCCAGCCAGTGGCGCCGGATATGGCGCCCAGTTCTGGCTGATGAACAATGCCCCCGGCGTGCCAGAAGGCACCTTCTATGCGGCGGGTAACCGGGGCCAGTATATTGTTATCTTGCCTGCCTTCAACGCGGTGGTTGTTCGCCAGGGCTTCGACATCATCGGCGGCGCACAATTCGACATCAACCGGTTCACAGCAGATGTTGTGACCGCGTTAACAGCGGCGGATGAGGAGCGCGCGGCCGTTCAAATCGCGGCCGAGGCCGCCAGCGCGGCGGAGCAGGCTGCGCAGGATGCCCGTTCCGCCCACCGCCGCCTGGCGGGAAAACCGCCGCTCTAGCGCCGGAGTGCGAGGCTTACGGCGTACCTGCCGCCAGCTTAGCAGGCGGCGTATGTTCCACGGTCAGACCGACGAGGTCAAAGAGCGCGGCGATGTCGGGCTCCTGCGTCATGGCACCACCGGCAATAGCGGCAAAGTCGGCAGGGCTCACTTCCTCTTCCGGAATGAGGCGTATCGAGAACGTGCCCCCCGAGGCGACAAAGCCCGAAAGACTTTTTACCCAGCCCAAGGCCTGAGGCAGCTCTCCGGCGAGGCTTGCACCGCCGAACATCATCAGACCCGATGCGGCCGAGCGAAGCTCATCTGGCGTCATTCCGGCAAAGCCTGCCAGCATCGGAGCATCTTTACCGCTGATCCTTGACACTTCAATCATTGCAGCAGCAAGGGCATTGAGCAGCCCGACATCGCTCAGCGTGAAGTGACCGCCAGCGAGCGCATAGCGCGATGCGAAGACTTCAGCGAGAAGCTGGGCATCCAGCGTCAGGCCGTTTTGTCCGAAGGCGGGCACAAGATCAGCATAGCGAGGCAAACGCATTGCGAGCCTAGTTTCGTCAGTATAAAGATTTTCTACCTGGCTCCTGCTGGAAAGAAATGCATCGCCAGTCTCGCTGTTCCAGCTCAATTCAAAGGAGCCGTCACCAGAGAATTTCGACAGGCCGGAGCGTTCGAGAACCGTGATGATCTCGGTAACGGAGGTTTCATCTCCAGCTGATGGCCGGCGACCGGCGAGCGGCTCAAATGCTTTCAGGACACCACCAAGGTCGAAAGCCAGATCTTCGTGCGACCAGGAAATCCGGGTGGGTAGGAACCAGTCGAAAGAATCTGCCTGAAGATCGAAACGCGCCATCGAGACGGCGGGCTTGCCCGCGAGGGTGAAGACCATGTCCTCGAGCGCATAATTGCCGAAGCTCCAGAGATCGCGTTGCGTGATGGGCGGCAGTTGGCCGCGCTCGCCCCAGCTCAGAAGGTTGGCGAGCCGGATATCTGTCCAACCCGCATATCCGGTTGATCCATCCATCTGCAGCAGGATCGTTTCGGAGGCTGCGGCAGCTTCGACTTCAGCGCCTGTTTCGGCGACTTCATCCATCGGCTTGGCGGGCTTTGGCACCGGAAGGCTCATCGCCAGCCGAGTTTTTCCAGTCAGCAGGGCCGCGATATTGCCACGGTCATACCCTTGCAGGATCTGGCTGTCATATGACGTTTCAAGCGAGCCTGGAGCGCCGGGTTCCGTGAAGGTCTGGCTGATCTTCATGTCGAGGAAAACAGCTGCGTCCAGGGAGAAACTGCGGGCGGCGGCTGAGATCAGTCGGATGGCGGCAAGGCCTGCCTCCTCGCCTTCAGTTTCTGTGAACGTCCAAGGATGCAGCGTGAGGCCGTTGAGCACGATGCGGCCGACTTCCATAGACGCTGGTTCATAGCCGGTCATCGATGCTGCGGCCACCGGCAGAGCCGTGCCGACGGACTCTTCGACCGCTTCGGTATAGTCATGAAGGTCGAGCCTCACGCCGGACAGCTCGATCCTGTCAAATACCCGGATCGTCCTATCGGGCGACGCGCCCTCGAACCGAGCAGCGAGACCTGTGATATCAGCGTTCCAGAGCAGCAGCTCATCTGCTGAAAACAGTGTCATCGGCTGGTCACCAGTCAGTTCGAGGCGGACGCCGGTCAGCTTGAAGGCGCCGGTGGCGGCGTCCGGGCCGGCAGCCTTGAAAGCCAGTCGGACACCTTCGCCGAGCAGGGCGTTGAGCGCCTCCACATCGAACCTGGCCGAGGTGATGCGTGGGTACTTCATTGCCGCAGCGATGCTGCTTTCGGTCTTTTCCTCAAGGGTGCGCAAGGCCGGCACCGTTTCCGCCACCGAAGCCAGCACGGGCGCCGTGGCCAGAAGGGTTGAGAGGGCAAGCACCCGAAGATTCGCAAACCACGACACGACCGAAACCTCCCTGTGAACTGCGCCGTTTAGAGCCCGTCACCTTGGGGGTTTCAAGTTCCGAAATTCCGTTTCTGAAGCCTATGTGAGCCTCAGGGCGCTGCGAAGCTGGCAGCCGGAATGGCCTGAAGGTTTGACACGCGGCGTGTTTCTTTCTGCTCGAAAGGTTTCATCAAGGCCGATCCCTTCAGGTCCATCACAAGGGATTCGATATGCGTCCGCCCGTCAGGTGCGGGCTTGCAGGCCACTTTCATGCTGAACCGGTCAACCTTGGCGACGGCGGCCGGCTTGAAGGCCCTTGGCGAGATGATTTCGTAACGCAGCACCCCGCCGGTCGATTTGTCGATGGTCACGCTGCCGGTGAGGTATTTGTAGGCTTCCCCCATCTGCCCATCATTCCTGCCTGGCAGGGGGGTAAAGCTGAATGTCGCGGTCGTGCCGGTCTCGGCTATGCGCTTGGCCGTCGCCGGGATGTTCTCCATGAACCGGTTGCACCAGATGTCACCTTCAGTCCGCTTCTGAAGCATTTGCGCCCGCTTGGCAGCGTCGCCCTTCAGGCTTGACGGTGCCGGGCTGATCTTCGTGACGCGATTGCCTTCCGGCTTGCTCGGATCGACAGTCATTGCGAAGTTCGTCTCGGTGTCGCTGACGTCGACATTGAAGGTGTAAACGGGCCCGTCCTGTGACATGGCGCGGGCTTTCTGGAGTACGCCGTCCGCGAAGGCGGGCAGGGCGGCAGAGAAGACCAGGCAGGAGAGAGCAAGCAGGCGGCGCATTGGGGCTCCAGGATGAGGGCTGTACTATGGACAATAGGTGTTTCTGCAGCAGGACGAAGGAAAGAGGGGCGCTGCGCCTCTCGCGGGTTTAGTATTGGATCATGGCCGACACACAGCTTCCTTCTTTCCGTTTGCCGCCCGCTTTCGAGGCTTGGTTCGCCGCTCGGGACTGGGCGCCCCGGCCGCACCAGCTGCAACTGGCCCAGGCCTCGCTGAACGGCGAGAGCGCCCTTTTGATTGCCCCAACGGGCGGCGGCAAGACGCTCGCAGGGTTCCTGGGTAGCTTAATTGAGTTGTCTGAACGCGGTGCAACCAACTCTGGCATTCCGGCGTTGCATACCCTCTATGTCTCGCCTTTGAAGGCGCTGGCGGCCGACATTCAACGAAATGTGATGACGCCTGTGACCGAAATGGGCCTGCCGATCCGCCTCGAGACCCGAACCGGCGACACGCCAGGCCATGTGCGCCAGAAGCAGAGAAAGACGCCGCCGGACATTCTCTTGACGACGCCGGAACAGCTTGCGCTGCTGATTGCTTCTGACCATGCGGCGTCGTTCTTTGCGGACCTGCGCTGCGTTGTTATCGACGAGATCCATGCGCTGGCCCCCTCGAAGCGGGGCGACCTGCTGTCGCTTGGGCTCGCCGCGCTGGCTAGGTGGGCCCCGGCCTGCCGGTTCCTCGGTCTGTCGGCCACTGTCCGCGAGCCGGAGGCGCTCGCGCGGTGGCTGGCTGTCAGCAGGCGCAGCGTTGCGGATGACGTCGTTTCCAGTCCTCCCATCGCCGGCGTAGAGAGGGGTCAAAAAGACCCCGTACGGATTATCACTGCACCTGGCGGCGCCAAAGCCGACGTCGATATCCTCATCTCTCGCGAGCGTATACCCTGGTCGGGTCATTCGGGCCGTTTCGCCGTGGCGGAAGTCTATGACGCCATCAAGGCCGCCAAGATGACGCTCGTTTTCGTCAACACGCGCAGCCAGGCGGAGCTGATGTTCCAGGAGCTTTGGAATGCCAATGAGGACGGCTTGCCCATAGCGCTGCATCACGGTTCGCTCGTGCGCGAGCAGCGACAGCGGGTCGAGGCAGCGATGGCGGCAGGATTACTGAAGGCGGTCGTGTGCACATCGACGCTCGATCTCGGCATCGACTGGGGCGAAGTGGACCTGGTGATCCAGATGGGCGCACCCAAAGGGGCGGCGCGCCTGATCCAGCGGATCGGCCGCGCCAATCACCGGATGGACGAAGCAAGCAGGGCCCTTCTTGTGCCAACGAACCGGTTCGAGGTGCTGGAGTGCCGGGCTGCGCAAGCCGCCGTCGAAGCAGGCGAAATTGACGGCGAAGACGCACGCTCCGGTGCGCTCGACGTTCTCGCACAGCATGTCATGGGCCGGGCCTGCGGTGAGGGGTTCCGTCTGGACGAGCTTTTCGACGAGGTGCGCCGCGCAGCGCCCTATGGCAGGCTCGATTGGGAGACGTTCGAGCGGATTGTCGATTTCGTTGCGACCGGCGGATATGCATTGAAAACCTATGACCGGTTTCGCCGGATCGTGCGCCGCAATGACGGGATGTGGGTTGCGCGCACGGCGCGGGACAAGCAGGCCCATCGGATGAATGTAGGGGCAATTGTCGAGGCCCCGATGTTGTCGGTCCGTCTGGCGAGTTTTGTAGCCAAGGCGGGTTTGCCCAAGAGCAGCGAGCAGCGCGCCCTGCGGGCCGGGCGCAAGCTGGGCGAGATGGAGGAATACTTCCTGAGCTTGCTGACACCCGGCGACACCTTTCTCTTCGGCGGCGAGATCCTGCGCCTGATTGGCATCGAAGGCACTGATGCGCTGGTGATGCGTGCACAGTCGGATGCGCCCGCGATCCCCACCTATAATGGCGGCAAGTTTCCGCTGACGACCTTCTTAGCCGACCGCGTACGCAAGATGATTCACGATCCGGCCCAGTGGGCAGGCCTGCCGGATCCGGTACGTGAATGGTTCGAGATCCAGGACTTGCGCTCAGCGATTCCGCCGGCAGACCATCTTCTGGTCGAGACCTTCCCTCGCGCCGGGCGGCACTATCTTGTTTGCTATCCCTTCGAAGGCCGGCTCGCGCATCAGACGCTCGGCATGCTGGTGACGCGGCGGCTGGAGCGGATGGGCGCCAGGCCCTCGGGCTTTGTAGCCAGCGAATATGCCATGGCTGTTTGGGGCCTCGAAGACATGCGCGGCCTCGATATGGATGCGGTGTTCCATCCCGACATGCTGGGCGATGATCTCGAGGAATGGCTGGCGGAAAGCGCGCTGATGAAGCGCACCTTTGCCCACTGCGCTCTCATTTCGGGGCTTATCCAACGCAATCTCCCCGGCACGGAGAAGAACACCCGCCAGGTGACTTTCTCGACCGACCTCATCTATGACGTGCTGCGCAGCCATGAGCCGGATCACATCCTGCTGCAGGCAACCCGCGAGGATGCGGCTACCGGCCTGCTCGAGGTGCGCCGCCTTGCCGATCTTCTGGTGCGCATCGAGGGCCGTATCGTGCATAAGCGGCTTGATCGGATCAGCCCCTTTGCGGTCCCGGTCATGCTGGAGGTCGGCCGTGAGCCTGTCTTAGGCGCCTCGGCGATGGAAGCCGTTCTGCGTGAAGCAGAAGACGATCTGGTAAAAGACGCCATGAGCTGAAGGGTTGATCTGGTCGCAATTGACCCGGCTCGCGCATCGCGCCAGTTGTTTGCGTCATGACAGTCGCTGCCACCCAGCCAAACCAGACTCTGTTGCACCTTGCCGGTGAGTTGCTGACACCGCTGCCGGAGGGCGCGCTCTGGTGGCCCGCACAGCGCCTGCTGGTCGTCTCCGACCTGCACCTCGAGAAGGGGTCGAACTATGCGGCCGCCGGGCAGATGCTGCCGCCGTATGATTCGGGCGCGACGCTGACGCAGATCGAGCGACTGTGCGCGGCATTGCGGCCGGAAGCGGTCATCTCTCTGGGCGACAGCTTTCATGACCGGCGTTCCCAATCGCGCCTTCCCGAAACTTATGCCGAGCGCATCCGCGCGCTGACGGCGCTGCAGGACTGGATCTGGGTCGAGGGCAATCACGATCCCGATCCGCCAGCTCATCTCGGCGGCCGCGCCGCCAGGGTAGTCCGCCTCGGCCCGTTAGTGTTCCGGCACGAGCCTTCCGGCGAAGCCGGTGAAGTGGCTGGCCACCTTCATCCGGTGGCAAAAGTGGCTGGGCGTGGCCGTTCGGTGCGCCGGCGCTGCTTCGCTTCGGATGGCGCCCGGCTCGTGATGCCGGCGATGGGTGCGTTCGCCGGAGGGCTGAATGTCTTGAATGACGCCTTCCACGCCGTCTTCCCCGAAGGCTGCATGGCCTTTGCCATGGGCGAGACGCGCGTCTACGGCATACCGCGCAAGAACCTGCTGCCGGATCGCAGCGCTGGCGGCGCTGCGATCTGGCGCGCCTGAGCGTTGACCACAGGTGATTATTCCTGCCTCCGAGATGTCTGCAAAGCCCCGGCGGGGCACTCCCATGCGGCCCAGGAAGATCCCCTGCGGGCCGGGCCAGCTCATTGTCTGCCATGGTTTGCCGCCTTCCTGCCCTGTGAAACCCGCCGGCCTTGACCGGTCGACGCCTATCCTGGCTGCTGGACCCAGACACTTGGATTCTATGAAGCCCGGGCAGGACGGCTTTTCGATGTTCCGGGTTTTCAGCTCGGCCCTCCTGCGCGTTCACGCCATCCGAAATCGCCGCAATCGCGGCCATTCTCAAGGCAAGTCAGTAGTTTTTTGAAAGAAGATACGATGTCAGACGATCCGGCAGCCAGCCTCGACCCCGCCGACTGGGACGCGTTCCGCGCAGGCGCACACGCGCTGCTTGATGCCGCCATCAACAAGATGGAGCATGTGCACGAAGGGCGAGTGTGGACGCCGTTCCCTGCGCAGATGAGAGCGGCATTCGACCAGCCTTTGCCGGAAACAGGTCTTGGTGCGCAGGCGCTTTCAGAGCTGCTTGAAAGCCTTCTGCCCTATGGTCCTGGAAACACGCATCCGCGCTTCTTCGGATGGGTGCACGGCTCCGGCACGCCGCAGAACCTCCTGGCCGAGATCATCGCGGCGACGATCAACGCGAATGCTGGCGGGCGCGATCATGGCGCCATCCATGTCGAGCGTCAGGTGATCCGCTGGTGCCGCGAACTTTTCGGCTTTCCGGAGGGCGCCAGCGGCTTGATCGTCTCGGGCACCTCGATCGCCACGCTCGTTGCCCTGAAGGTGGCCCGCGATCTGCGCCTCGGCTTTTCCAGCCGCGCGGCTGGTGTAGGTCATGCACGCCTCGTCGGTTATGCTTCCGCCGAGGCGCATGCTTGCAACCTGCGCGCATTCGACATCCTCGGTCTTGGCGCGGATGCCCTACGTAAGATTCCTGTCAACGGCCACTTCGAGATGGATATCGCCGCCTTGTGCGCCGCCATAGATGACGACCGAGCCGCAGGACTTGAGCCGTTCATCATTATCGGTACAGCCGGCACGGTCAATACTGGCGCAACAGATCCGCTTACGGAGCTTGCGGACATTGCTGCACGCGAAGCGCTCTGGTTTCACGTCGACGGTGCATTCGGCGCGCTGGCCATACTTGTGCCGGGTCTCGCGCAGCGGTTTGCGGCTATCGCCCGAGCAGATTCGCTCGCCTTTGATTTCCACAAGTGGCTGCATGTGAATTATGATGCGGGCTGCGTACTCGTGCGCGACGAGGGCCTGCATCGCCGGGCCTTTACCGACCGGCCGGACTATCTGAAGGCGGCCACACGCGGGCTTGCCGCCGGAAATCCTTGGCCGGTCGAGTATGGGCCAGAGCTTTCGCGCAGCTTCCGGGCCCTTAAAGTCTGGTCCCAGATTGCTGGCTTCGGCACCCGGCGCCTCGGCGCAGCCATCGAGAAGAATTGTGCACAGGCGGCCTATCTTGCAGCGAAGGTCGAAGCTGACCCGCGCTTCGAGAGGATGGCGCCGGTGGACCTCAATATCTGCTGTTTCCGTTATACCGGGGCCGGGGTGCAGGGGGCGTCACTCGATGCGTTGAACGAGGAGATCGTCATTCGCCTTCAGGAACTGGGCATAGCTGCCCCGTCAACAACACGTCTTGGCGGGGCAACGGTGATCCGCGTGAACCTGACAAACCACAGGACGCGATTTGCTGATCTCGATCTTCTGCTTGAGGCCGTCGCAGACCTTGGCTCAAGCCAGGCCGTCCGGTTGGCAGCGACAACACCTTAGTGCTCGTGACAGAAGCGACCGCTTGCAGCCTGAGTTCCGCCCATGCCAGAAGATGCAAATGGATTGGGGTAAACTCAGATCTTTTCACGCTGCCGCCGAAGCTGGGAGCCTTACGCTTGCCGGCGAACGGCTTGGTATTTCGCAGTCCGCCGTTTCCCGCCAGATTGCGGCGCTTGAGGAGCAACTGGGCGTCTCCCTGTTTCAGCGGCATGCGCGCGGTCTTGTGCTGACAGATAGCGGCCATACGCTGCTACGCTCGACCTCGGAAATGGCGGCGGCAGCCCTTTCGGCCAATACTGCTTTGAGAGACCAGCAGGAAACGCCTCAGGGCGAGCTGATTGTTGCCGCCCCGGTTGCCTTTGGCTCAGTCTGGCTGGTGCCGCGCCTCGGCAGTTTTGTGCGCCGCCACCCGGACCTGCATCTCGACCTCCGGCTTGATGATCAGCATCAGTATGACCTGCTGAAGCTGGAGGCAGAGTGCGCCATCCAGCTCTGGGCTGCCGACAAGGCAGACCTGATCCAGCGCAAGCTCGGCACGGTGGCGACCAACCTGTATGCCTCGCCAGAATACCTGAAGGTCCACGGCGTGCCCCGGACACCAGAAGACCTCGACCAGCACAGGATCATTGCTTACGGCGACGATACCTCGCCGCTGCAGGAAATGAGCTTTGCCTGCCGGGTAGGACGCGATGACGCACCTCCCCGTCCGGCCATTCTCAAGGTGAACAACGTGTTTGCGATGATGCGGGCCGTGGAAACGGGCCTCGGTATTGCCGACGTGCCTGATTACATGGCCAGCGCCTTGCCGCGTCTGGTCCGGGTGCTCCCCGAAATCACCGGGCCGAGCTTCGATCTTTATTTCATATATCCGAGCGACTTGCGACGTTCCAAGCGGGTGGCCGCGTTCCGGGATTTCCTGACCACGGAGACCGAGCCGCTGCGAAAGATGTCCATGCGTTAATGTTCGGAAGTTTTCGCAGATGCATGCAAAATTACATGCTTGGGATGCTGTGTCGCATGTTGCAATGCAGCGTGACCGTCTTATGTAACGCCCATGCCAAGGGTCCTGGGCATAACCCGATCATTCCTCCGATTGGGCGTTTCCTCCCCCTATCAGGACCCCACTTCAGCCCGGCGCGTCGACAGATGCAGCCGGGCTTTCTTTTTTGCCGCTTTCGAGGGCTCCGCGCTTTTCGAGCTCTGCAACGACGACATAGGCCACGAGGGCCGAGACGACCGAGATGATGAATGAGCCCTCGAAGCCCTGCACCCAGCCTGGCATGCCTTCGGCGGCGCTTTCATTGAACAAGCTCACTGCCCAAGCAGGGACGCCATACCCCAGGAAGCTCAGCGCCGCGCCTGTAAACAGGGCCGCCAGCGCCGCTTTTTCACGGCCATAGCCCGAGTGCAGGCCGATCAGCAGGGCGACCATGATGCCGGCTGAGCCGAAGGACGAGGCGATTTCCACCAGCCCTTTAATAGTCTCGCCCGAGGCCGCAATGCCATAAGCAAGAAGGCCGGCGAGCAGGGTCAGCGAGCGGCCGAACATAAGCTTGCGCGGTTCAGGCAGATCGCGGGCAATCGGGTCGATCAGGTTGCGGCTGGCGATGGCCGAGACGGCCAGCAGGGTGGTGTCGACGGTCGACAGGATGGCGGAGATGATGGCGCCCATCAGCAAGATGTACATGACCGGGGAAAGATACTCCCGGGCCAGTTCCGGCAGGTAGCTGTCGGTCGATCCAGCCTCGAAGCCTGCGGCGTGGCCGAGCAGGCCGATGACCAGCGGTATGGACCCGAACACGATGTAAAGGGCGGCGGCGAGGAAGCAGCCCTTGCGCGCAATGCTGGCAGATTTTGCACCGAGGAACCGCGAAATTGCCTCCTGCGCGACGAGCGAGCCGAGGATGGGTACCATCCAGGTATCGAGCGCGGAGAGCCAGGATTCCGCGTTGCCCTCCTCATCCGTGGTAATCCATGTCAACTGTTCCGGCGAGATCGCGGCGAAGGTGAAGTCGCCTGACGCAAGCAGCACGATCAGCAACACGGTCAGGCCGATCATCATCACGGCGCCCTGCAGCATGTCGGTCAGCGCGTCGCCCAGCAAGCCGCCGATCGTGGTATAGGCGATGATCAGTACGGCGCCGCCGAACAAGGCAATGTTCAGGCTGATTGCGGCGGTTTCGGAAATGATCTGGCCCATCGCCAGCAGCTGCGCCGAGGCCCAGATGATCGAGGTAGGAATGGTCAGGATGGCGGCCGTGATTTCGGCACGCTGGCCGAATCGCTTTTCCATGAAATCAGGGAAGGTCATTACTTCCGCCGCCCGCAGCTTGTAGGCGAGGAAGACGGCCATCCCGATCAGGCAGATCGTGTATCCGAAGGGGTCGGCCCGCCCGCCGGCGAGGCCTTCTTCAGCAATTGCGCCCGAGGCGCCCATCACGGTTTCCGCCCCGAACCAGGTCGCGAAAACCGAAACGCCAACCATCAGCAGGCCAAAGCGGCGCCCGGCGACGAAATAGTCGGCTTCGGAGTTAACGTATCTGCTGGCCCAGAGCGCAATTGCAAATTGCAGGATAATGTACGCCCCAAGCGCATAGATCATTCACCCAACTCCCCGTTGTCACAGCTCCGCCATGTACCGAAGGGTTAAAACATTTCACTTGCGTTGCAAGTGGGTTTTCCAGGGGTGCAGAAGGAACGCGCAGGCCTGTTCGTGCCTTGAATAGGTCACCTGGTTGTGGTGTCTCGCAGGGCGGGCGGACAAGGGGAACAGGATGCGTTGGTTTCTGATCGGCCTTTTGCTGCTGGTGCTCGGCGGTGCGGGCGGCCTCGGCGCCTACGTTCTGCTACAGCCCAAGACGACCAAGTACCACCCGCAATTCGGCAGCGATTGCGAGGCGCTGCTTGATGCGGCGACCCGCAATGCGGTTGACTGCGTCCGCGTCTTATTCGCCACCAACCGGGAACTGATGCTGACCGGCAGCGAACCGGGCCTCGCGCAGGAGACCGATGTGCGCGAGACGCGCGCCAGGGATGCGATGCGCCTGCAGTTTGGCCGCGCCGATATCTGGCTACCGAAACTGATCGAAGAAGGCGGAAGCCGGGACCGCGGCGAGACGCCTATCCTGGACGGCCCGCCGCCGCAAGAGCCGTCACAGCTCGCCAGGTATGTCTTCCTCACACGCATCACCAAGGCCGGTAGCGAAGCCTTCCTGGCTCAAATGGACACCGCGCTTGCAGGGCGCCAGTCCGGTTCCGTTCTGCTTTTCGTGCATGGCTTCAATACGCCCTTCGATGATGCGCTTATCCGCTCGGCCCAGCTGTCGGTAGACCTTTCGCGCCGAGGTATCTTTGATGTCGGCATCCCCCTCCTGTTCAGCTGGCCCTCTGCCGGAAAATTATCGCTCACGGACTATCGCGGTGACCAGGATCGCTCGCTCAGTGCGGCGCCCTATCTTGAACAGTTCCTTGATGTCATCGCTGCCCAGCCCCGGGTCAAGCGTATCAACATCATTGCGCACTCAATGGGCAACCGCATTCTTACCGAGGCGCTCGAATCCTATGCGTCAGACTATCTAGAGCGCCATGGGCGCGAGGATCTTGAGTTTCGTATTATCCTCGTTGCCGCGGATGTTGACCGCGATATCTTCGAGGCGACCACCGGTGTGCTCGATAACCTCAGGGCTAACGTCACGATCTACACGTCTGACGCTGACCGGGCGCTGCACGCCTCGGAAATCGTCAACAACAAGCTGCGCCTTGGCGACACAAATGGCGACAAGCCTTTCATCCGCGCCAATCCTTTCTACCAGACCGTTGATGCGACGGGCATCGCGACCGAACTCTTCGGCCTTGGCCACAATTACTATTCGGATAATCCGTTCATTCTCGGAGATATCGTCTGCGCACTGGCGGAAGCGAACCCGGAACTGCGCGCCCTGGAGCGCCGCCGCTATGCCAGCACACCAGACGGCCTGGAATACTTCCGCGTGAACGCTGCGGTCGCTCCGGTCAACGAAGACTGCTCGCTGTACCGCGACGCCTATCCGCTCATCAATGTCAGCGATGCGCCGGTCCAGCCTGAGGGCTTGCGCCTTCGGTCTCAGCCGCCGCCTCCCCGAACCGAAGTGCAGGACCCTCCGATCACCGATGAGGGGGCTCTTCAGGGAGAACTGGAGGGTCTTGAATCTGTTGCAGCGCCGCCCGCGCCGCCCCCGCCTCCTCCTCCGCCGCCGCCATCTCCTCCTGCTCCTCCGCCGCCCCCGCCCCCGCCCCCTCCCATGATGTCAGCGCCTCGGCCTGTTGTGCCCGTACCGCCGCCAGCGGTGAGAAGCGCTGAGATTTTCTTCAGTCTGCCAGTTACCGACCGAGCCAATATTCGTTACGACGCATTTGAGCCTGTTCTTCAGTCCGCCATCGACCAGGGCGGGATCAGTGAGATCGTGATCCACGCCCATACCGACAGCGTTGGCAGCGCCGAGAGCAACCTTGCGCTCTCCCGGCGCTGGGCCAACGACCTGCGCGACTGGATTTCGGCGCGCGGCGTGCCGCTCTCAGTCATCATTGCCGAGGGTTTTGGTGAAGAACGTCCAATCGAGTTCGTACCAGACGAGACCCCATCTGTCGTCAGCCAGCGGATTGAGGTAACCATCCGTTTCGCTGGCTGATCAGCGGATTTGCTGGCAAGAAAGTTAAAGGCTGGAAGCAAGAATGTCGTCACGCCATCTCGTCGAACCCGATCTATGGCCCCTGCTTGATGCTCTCCCGACGGTCAGTCTGTCGGCGGCCAATCTCGCCGCGGTGCGCTCGGCGCGTGAGGGTATGCTGAGCCAGATGCCGCCCTTTCCGGATACGGTGTCGGTCGAGCAGCGGCATATTCCTGGCCCGGTAGGTGCGCCAGAAGTCCGCACAAAGATATATCGCCGAAAGGCAGGCGTAGCCCCGCGGCCGGCCGTCCTGCACCTGCATGGCGGTGGGTACATCATGGGAAATCCGGAATTCATGGGACCGCAATGCGCGCTTTGGGCAGATGCGCTCGATGCCGTCATCGTTGGTCCTGCCTACCGGCTGGGCCCGGAGACGGCCTTTCCCGGCAATATCGAGGATGCCTACGCCGTGCTCGCCTGGATGGTGGCGCATGCAGGTGAGCTTGGAATCGATGCCGCGCGTATCGCTGTTGCCGGAGAGAGCGCCGGGGGAGGGCTCGCTGCCGCGCTCGCCCTGCTGGTGCGAGACCGGGGCGAGTATGCCTTCTGCCACCAGCAGTTGATCTTTCCGATGATCGACGACCGCACAGCCGTGCGCACCGACCTCTCGCCGATGTATGGCGAGTTTGTCTGGAACAACCAGTCAAACCATTTCGGCTGGGAGAGCCTTCTGGGCCAACCGCCGGGGAGCGAAGACGTCTCGCCCTATGCCGCAGCCGCGCGCGCAGAAAGCCTCAAAGGCCTGCCGCCGGTCTTCATGGCCACAGGTGCACTTGATCTGTTTACGGAAGAAAATCTTGAATATGCCCGGCGCTTGATGGCCGACGGCGTGCCGGTCGAGCTGCATGTCTATCCTGGGGCGCCGCATGCCTTCATGCAGATGACGGGCGCGCGTGTCTCCCGCGCCTATGCCCGCGATGCCATGGCGGCGCTGGCCAGGGGGCTCGGTGTCGAAGGGGACTAAACCGCTGCACGCAGCATCCAGGTGGTCTTTTCGGCAATCTGGGCCCGCTCAGTGAAGAGGTCGACAGCGACCAGGTCATTGTTCTTTTCGGCGATGGTGATGCCCGTCTTGGCGGCCCGGCTCGCCGCCTCGTGACCCTCTGCAGGGTTCTTCACCAAGTCGCTGGCGTCCGGCACACTACTGTCCGGTTTGATGGCGGCATGCTCCAGCATCTCGCCAGAGGAACCTGGCGCGAAATGGCCGAGGGCCCGGATGCGTCCGGCAATTAGGTCAAGGTCCAGCCACAGTTCATTTTACTGCGTCATGAACATGTTGTGTAACGCGTTGAACCGCGGCCCGGTCACGTTCCAGTGATGAACCTGGGTCTTGTTGTAAAGAGTACAGGTCTCGCCCAGGAGCATCCTCAGCGCCTGCGCCGAAGTCTTGCGGGCGCTCACGGTCAGTTCGATGTCGATCGCCATGCTGGCCTTCTGAACAGCTGAAGGCTTGCGGCGTTGCTGTGGGTCCCCGCCCCGCGCGGCGCAGATGCAAACGATCCGGAAGTGTTATAGACAGCCTCTATGACAGCGCGTCACAAAAGCGCTGGATACGCATCAGGGCCTCCTTCAAGGCTGTGTCGGATGTCGCATAGGAAATCCGGAACGTACCCGGCAGGCCGAAGGCTTCGCCGAACACGATGGCGACCTTCTCTGCCTCCAGCAGCTCGCTGGCAAACGTCTTGTCCGTGTCGATCAGCTTGCCCGAGGGCGCCGTCCTGCCGATGACGCCGGCGCAGGACGGGTAGACGTAAAAGGCCCCCTCCGGCTTCGGGCAGACGATCCCGGCGGCCTTGTTCAGACCTTCGACCATGAAATTACGGCGCGTCTGATAGGCGGCCCGGAAACCCGGGAGGAAGTCCTGCGGTCCGTTCAGTGCCTCCACGCTGGCCCACTGGCTGATGGAGCAGGGGTTGGAGGTCGACTGGTCCATTACCTTACGCATTGCCCCGATGAGTTTCTCCGGGCCAGCCGCGTAGCCGATACGCCAGCCGGTCATCGCATAGGCTTTGGAGACGCCGTTCATCGTCAGCGTGCGGTCATAGAGTGCCGGCTCGACCTGAGCGATCGTCGAATACTCGAAGCCGTCATAGACAAGATGCTCATACATATCGTCGGTAAGGACCCAGACATGCGGATGGCGCAGCAGGACATCCGCGAGGCCCCGCAGCTCGGCGCGCGTATAGGCGGCCCCTGTCGGGTTTGACGGGGAGTTCAGGATCAGCCACTTGGTGCGCGGCGTGATCGCGGCCTCCAGAGCCTCGGGTGTCAGCTTGTAGTTCGATTTCGCGCCGCATGGCACCGCCACAGGCGCCGCGCCTGCCAGCAGCACGATTTCCGGATAGCTCACCCAGTAAGGTGCGGGGATCACGACCTCGTCCCCGACATTCAGTGTTGCCATCAGTGCATTGAACAGCACGGCCTTGCCGCCCGGCGAGACGTTCACCTGGGCGGGCTTGTAGTCGAGGCCGTTTTCGCGCTTGAACTTGCCGCAGATTGCTTCTTTCAGCTCCGGGATGCCGTCCGAAGGGGTATACTTCGTCTTGCCATCGCGGATGGCCTGAACGGCGGCTTCCTTGATATTCTGCGGCGTGTCGAAGTCCGGCTCCCCGGCGCCAAGGCCGATCACATCCAGTCCCTGACGTTTCATCTCGTTGGCCTTAGTCGTCACGGCAATCGTGGCGGAAGGCTTGACGCGGTTGATGGCATCGGAAAGCTCGATATCGGCGGCCATGAGGGGGGGTCCTTGTGACAGGGAGGGCGCGCGCACGCATACCGGTGTGCCCGGCGCTCTGCAAGGCGGCGAGGCCCCGCTGGTGGCGACCCGTGCGAAAAGGTTTGGTTTCGATATGATTACCAGGACGGCGCTGTCTGCGGCTCGTGATTCGGCGGAGCGGTTGCCCGGTCGATCCGCAATCCAGGCAAAGCGTGGAACCCTGATGCCAGCGGGCAGGCCCGGCATCTGGACACGGCGCAGCTGGAGACCTCAGCACATGATTGAGGCCGCCCGCTGGCGGGCATCTTTTGCGAGGCGAAGCATTTCGCTGCAGGCTTAGCCCGACTGAACGGCTGGTCCTGACCGGTTTTGTGTTGGCCATCATGATCTTCATCCTGCTCAGTCATTTCCAGAAGCGGGGCGGGCACGAGCGGGCAGGGGCCGGTTCACCCGCTCTTGCCTCATGGTTTATTGCAGCCGCCGCCGGTGCCAGCTGGAGGACGCCGGGCAAGTAACTGACCGCTCTTCCGGCCAGCGCCCGGCAAGGCTATCTGTCGGGGATGAGCGAGAATCAGACCGGCCCCCCGCCGCTACGCGGCGTCGATGTCATCAGGGATAGTCTCGCGCGGCTTCCGCAGAAGCCGGGCGTCTACCGGATGTTCGGGGATGCCGACGAGGTCCTGTATGTCGGCAAGGCCCGAGACCTGAAAGCCCGCGTCGCCAGTTATGTCCGCCTTGGCGGCCATACCCAGCGCATCGCCCGCATGGTCTCCCAGACCCGGCGGATGGAATTCGTTGTCACCGAAAGCGAAACCGAGGCCCTGCTCCTGGAAGCCAGCCTCGTCAAATCCCTCAAGCCGCGCTTCAACGTGCTGCTTCGTGATGACAAGTCCTTTCCCTACATCCTGATCCGCCGCAACCATGCCGCCCCGCAGATCAAGAAGTATCGCGGCTCGAAGCAGGATGAGGGTGACTATTTCGGCCCATTCGCCAGCGCTGGCGCCGTGATGCGCACCCTTGACACGCTCCAGAAGGCCTTTCTGCTGCGTACCTGCGAGGACAGCGTCTACCATGCCCGCACGCGCCCCTGTATGTTGCACCAGATCAAACGATGCGCGGCTCCCTGCGTCGGATTGATCTCCGAGGAAGACTATAAAGAGCTTGCCAACGAGGCCGCCGATTTCCTGCGCGGCAAGGGTGCCGACCTTCAGAAACGTCTCGCCACCGAGATGGAGGCCGCCGCTGAGGCTATGGAGTTCGAGACCGCCGCGCGCCTGCGCGACCGGATCAGGGCGCTCGCCCATGTGCGCGCGACGCAGGACGTGAACCCCGACGGCATCGAGGAAGCGGATGTCTTTGCCATTGCGATGGATGGCGGCGTCTCCTGCGTGCAGGTCTTCTTCATCCGCGCTGGCCAGAACTGGGGCGCCACCGTGCACTTTCCCCGCCATGAACGCGATCAGGGATCGCAGGAAGTCCTCGCCGCCTTTCTCGTTCAGTTCTACGATAAACGCCCACCGCCGCGTCTCATCCTCGTCAACGAATTACCCGAACAGTCAGACCTCATTGCAGAAGCCCTCGGCCTGAAGGCCGGTCGCAGGATTCAACTCCGCCGCCCCGAGCGCGGGGCCAAGCGCGACCTGCTGACCCAGGCCGAGCGCAACGCCTCGGAGGCGCTCAACCGAAAACTGTCGGAGACCGCCAGCCAGGAGCGCTTGCTGCTGGAAGTGCAGAAAGTCTTTGACTTGCCGGATGTGCCGGAGCGGATCGAAGTCTATGATAACTCCCACATCCAGGGCACCAACGCCGTTGGCGGCATGATCGTCGCGGGACCGGAGGGCTTTCGCAAGCAGGCCTACCGCAAGTTCAACATCAAGAATGCTGATCTCGCGCCCGGCGACGATTTCGGCATGATGCGCGAAGTGATGCGACGGCGTTTCTCGCGCGCGATAAAGGAGCGCGAGTCAGGGCAGGATCAGGATTGGCCTGACCTCCTGCTGATCGATGGCGGCCTCGGCCAGCTCAACGCGACGATTGAAACCCTCGCCGAACTGGGTCTGACCCCGGACGATGTCACCCTTGTTTCGATTGCCAAGGGCGTCGATCGCAATGCCGGCCGCGAGCAGTTTTTTAGGCCCGGCCGTGCCCCCTTCAAGCTGCCAGAGAACGCCCCCGTCCTCTATTATCTCCAGCGCCTGCGCGACGAGGCCCACCGCTGGGCGATCGGCGCTCACCGCCAGAAACGCGCCGCCGAAGCCGCCCGCTCACCGCTCGACGAGATCGAAGGCATCGGCCCGACGCGTAAGAAGGCGCTCCTCCACCATTTCGGCTCTGCCCGCGGCGTCTCCCGCGCCAAGGTCGCCGACCTCATGCAGGTCGAAGGCGTCAACGAAGCCCTCGCGATCCGCATCCACGGACATTTCAACGGCGGGTAAGATCCTCCATCCGTCAGCCCATTATCCCTGCCCGCTTCTGCAATCTCGAAACCTGCGCGCCAGATGGCAGCCGGAAATGCGATCCTGCTGCAGGGTTACGGGCTGGGTTGCGGCTTAGACCAGCCTGTCACATCTCGGGTTATCAAGGTTTTGTCAGGGGCCCCGGCAGCACCCGGTCATCCGTAAAAGACCCGCATTAGGCTCTTACGTTTTCCACCCATATCCCCTATATCCAATCTGTCTTCGGACTATGGCGATAAATGCGCGTGTAATAAGCGGCTCGGACCCGGGGGCGGTACCCGGCAGCTCCACCAAAAGACGGCCCAGCGGCCGCTTCCTGACGGGGCTGAAATAGTGTCGACGGACGTGTAAAGACGAGGCTTTCGCTCGCTTGAGCTGCGTTAGAAGCTCAAAAGCAAATAGTTGCAAACGACAACTTTGCTGAGGGCGAACTGCTCGCCGCGTAAGCGGTGACGGTTTTTCCGACTTAAGCCCTGCGGCTTCAGACCCGCAGGCGGGGCCCGGGGGCGCCTGGCAACAGAAGCCCCCACCTGATTTTGTATCCTAAAGCAGGATCGTGCCCTTTCCATCCTTCTCCAGGGCGCGGATGTAGGACGGATATTCCCGCATCTGCTTCAGGAAGCGGTGCGCGTGGGGGAAGCGTGCTTCGTCCATTCCGGCGCGGTGGGCGGCAAGTTCCATCGAATAGCCCATAACGATATCGGCCGCCGTCAGCGTGTCCCCCGCAAACCATTTCGATTTGCCCAGCGCCTTTTCGATCTCTTTCAGCAGCGCATGGAGGCGCGGATCGAAAAAGGCTGTGTTCACTGCCCCGACGAGCGAGTTCGCCACCGGCCGCACCAGCATCGGCGCCCGGGCCGTCAGCGCGCCCAGCACGAACTTGTTGGTCAGCAGCGGCTGCAGGCTGCCTTGCGATGTGTGGAACCAGAAGAGATAGGCCGCCCGGTTCGCGTCGCCTGGTTTCGGGCGCAGCGGGCTGCCCGGCTGCCCGTCCAGGATATGGTCGATGATCGCATTGGTCTCGGCCAGCGTCACCGGTCCATCGGTGATGACCGGCGCCGTGCCGAGCGGCGAGACCGCCTTATAGGCTGCCGGCGCAAGGCGCGTATTCGGATCGCGGTCATAAAGCTTGATCTCGTAGGTAATACCCAGTTCCTCGAGCAGCCACAGAATGCGTATCGACTGGGACTTCTCGAGATGGTGCAGCGTGATCAAGGCAGGGTCTCCCGGCGGGTTGCTTGGAGGCGAGCTAGGGCGGATGAGTTGTCGCGGCCAGTGGTGCCGCCAGGGCAGGGGCTCTTCCGCCCGCCATTGCCCTGAATTCAGTCGATGCCGAGCACCTCCTGCAGGAACAAGGTCTCGGCTTCCCGCTGTGCCTCGCGGTTCGACTTCTTGCGGAAGCCATGGCCCTCATCCATCGCCATCATGAACCAGGCCGTGACGCCGTTCGCCTTCACCGCTTCCAGGATCTGCTCGGCCTCGGTATAGGGCACGCGCGGGTCGTTATAGCCCTGGATGATGAACAGCGGTTTGGTGATCTTCGAGGCATTCCTCAGCGGCGAAATCTCGTCGAAGAAGGCGGCCACCACCGGGTCACGCTCGTCGCCATATTCCACCCGGCGCAGGTCCACGCGGTAGCCTTCGGTATTCTGCAGGAACGTCTTGAAGTCCGAGATGCCCACGATGTTCACCCCGCCAGCCAGCCGGTCCCCATAGTCGATCATTGAGGCCAGCACCATATAGCCGCCATACGAGCCGCCATGCACCACCACTCTGGAGGCATCGAGGTTCGGCTGGGTTGCAATCCAATCAAGCAGCGCGCCGATATCTTCAACCGATTTCTTGCGGTTCAGGCCATTATCCAGAGACACATAGGTTTTTCCGTAGCCTGACGATCCGCGCACGTTCGGCACCAGCACGGCGAGGCCCAGTTCATTGGCCCAGTACTGGTAGACCGATGAGAAGCCGGGGCGTGACTGGCTTTCCGGCCCGCCATGAATCGATATGATCACAGGGTGCGGACCCTGACCTTCCGGCGTGTACATAAAGGCCGGAATGTCCATCCCTTCAGCATTCCTGTAGCTCATCATCGTCGGCGCGGTGAAGTTCTCCGGGTTCAAACCGCCGGTCTCCGCCTCGGTCCAGCGGGTCAGATTCAGCGTTGCGATATCGAATGACCAGGCATCCGCCGGGCTCGTTGCGCCATTGAAGGTGAAGCCGACCTGTGCGCCGCTGGGGGAGAAGACAAGCCCGCTGGCAATACCCACCGGCAGAGTGGGGCCGGGGCGCACAAGGCCGCTCGCGACATCCAGGAGGCGAATGGTGCCGAGGCCGCCTTCGTTCATCGTGAAGGCGACCGTCTTCTCGTCCGGCGACAGGGCCCAGTCCGAAACGTCCCAGCCAATGTCGGCGGTATAGTTCGTTATGGTTCCGTCCGGCGCAATCCGGACGAGGTTCTGGAACTCGCTCTCCCTGTCGGTTGCCGTGATGACCGATCCGTCCGCCAGGAGCGCCGCGCCTGAATAGGCCACATCATCTTCGGGGTTCAGCTCGGTCAGCGTCCCAGTCGCCACGTCCAGCGCGAAAATCTCGCTCTTCGCCACCGACACATAGCGTTGCAAGAGCAGCGTCTTGCCATCGGCCGACCAGTCCACAGGCCCAATCGCGCCGTCGCCTTCCAGTGCCACGCGCAGGCTTGCCGGGTTGGTCGGGTCCGCAATCAGGATGTCATTATTAGGGTCGCCGGCGCCGGTGCGCGCCCAGGCCACCGCGTTGCCATCATCCGCCCAAAGAGCACTGCCATTGCGCGATCCTGGTTCAGAGAACTGGTTGATCTCACCCAAGTTCAGGTCAAACCGGTAAGCCTGGTAGTACTCGTCCCCGCCGCGATCCTTGCTGAACACGAAGGCCCCGCCCTTGGGGCTCACATCCGCGCTGCCCACTGCATCGGTGTAGAAGGTCAGCTGACGGCGCGCGCCAAGCGGCGAGCGCACTTCGTGAATCTGGGTGACATCCGCAAAGCGGGTCGAGATCAGGATACCGCCTTCGCCGGTCCAGTCCTGGAAGCCATGCCCGCGTACGTTCTCGTAGCGTGTGAGGCGCTCTTTCAGCTCGGGTGATGCGACCGGCACCCCCTCCAGCACGAGGTTGCCTTTGGTCTCCCGCGCGCTCACGGCCGCTGCGGTCTCGGTCAGGCTTGTCTCCCGCACCGCGGTTGCCGTCTGCGCGCAGGCCGCAAGGGCGAGGGCGGCGATCGAAGTCATCAAGGCATGGCGGCGCATCAGGGGCTCCCGGGTTTTCAGTTTTGTCTTGACAGCTTTCTAGTTCGTTCGCTGCCCCCGTCACCCCTTTTTGAGGGCAGGGGGTTCACATCACCCATGCAATCGGGGTCTAAGGCGCCGCAACCTCAAGAGACGGAGCTTCCAGATGCTGAAACGGACCGGATGGATCCTCGCCGCCGCCTTCCTCACCTTCGGTGCCTGCCAGAGTGCGCCGCCGGCGCCTGGCGCGCCCGAAGTTATCTCAGTGTCTGCGTCTGCGGCGCCTCAGCATGTGCTGCTGATCGGGCTCGATGGCTTCCGCCCCGAAATGCTCGACTGGGACACGCCCAATCTCAAGGCCCTGGCCGTGCGCGGCGTGCGCGCAGAAGCCATGATCCCGGTGATGCCCAGCGTGACTTTTGTGAACTTCTACTCCATTGCGACCGGTCTTTATCCAGAACATCACGGTATGGTTGCCAACAACCCCTATGATGCCGGATCGGCCGAGTTCTTCCAGCCCGCTACCGGGCCGCAGGAGGAACGCTGGTGGCAGGGCGAGCCGATCTGGGTCACTGCCGAGAAGCAGGGCCTGAAGACCGCCATCATGTTCTGGCTCGGGTCGGAAGTGGCGCATGACGGCGTTCGTCCGTCCATCTGGACGCCTTACCAGCACGATAAGCCTTATCAGGAGCGCATTGACGACGTGCTTGGCTGGTTTGATGTGCCGGACGACCAACGCCCCCGCTTCGCGGCCGTCTACTTTGACCGCGTTGACACCGTCACCCACTATACCGGCCCCAGCTCTGCCCAAGCGAAAGCTGCGGTCACCGAGGTGGACGCCTATGTCGGCCAGCTGATCGACGGCCTCAAGGCGCGCGGCCTTGCAGACACCACAACGATCATTATCGTTTCCGACCATGGCATGGCCTACACCCCGCCGGAGCAGGTAATCGACGTTGGCGAACATATCGATCTTGATCAGCTCGTCGTCACGCAGTTCGTTGGCCCCTATGGTGGCTCAGGTCATCCATCGCTGCAGATCTACGGCGAAGGCCCTGCGCTCGAGGCGGCCTACTCGGGTCTGGCGACTGCGTCCGAACACATCCGTGTGTATCGCCGCGGCGCCATGCCCGCGCACTATCATTTCGACCATCCCACGCGCGGGCCGGATCTCTTCGCCGTTGCAGATCCCGGCTGGCTGATGCGCAGCGTCAGTGTCGGTGGCTGGCGTGCGCCCATTCCCGGCAATCATGGCTATGACAATCTCGCGCCGGAAATGGCCGCAACATTCCTCGCCGCTGGGCCGGTCTTCCCGGAAGGCAAGGTCGCCGCGCCCTTCGAAAACGTCAACGTCTACGCCTTGATCGCCTGCGCCCTTGGCATCACGCCTGCAGAGACGGACGGCGACCCTGCCGTGGTGGCAGAGATCACGGGCGGCCGCTGTCCGGCCACCTGAGGGCTAGCGTACCCGCGGGCGAAGCGGTGTTCTCGGATGCGATGATCCGTAGGAGAGCGCCTCACGCTTGGTCGCCGCGGTCGCGCAGACCTCTACAGGAATATACTCGGCGCCCCAGCGGTGCTGAAGAACACCCGTGGTCTGATTGTTTCCCTGCTGCTGGATTGAAGCATCAAGATTACGTCCGTTCTGGACAAGGCACGCGGCATTGTTCGATCCGTCCTGCAACACCGTCCCGGTATTGCCTTGGCCGAACTGGAGAATACCCGCCGCGTTGCCGCTGCCTGTCTGCTGGATCCCGGCGCCGTTCGCGCTACCATCCTGCACGACCCGTACTGTGTTCTTCGCCTGAAGTGCGGCGCGGGTGGGGTTTGCCTCCGCCGTGAGGGCGCCCGAGGCGGCAACCAGGGCAAGGCCGGAAAGGATGTGCCTGAATGCGTAAGTCATGATGATCTCCTAGGGCTGGCGTTCGGCAGAGCAGAGCTCGCCCACGGCGTCTGTGAGGGTCAGAAGGGCGCGGTAACGCCCGCCCGAAAATTCGGCGGAACCCACAGTCGCGCGCTCCCCGGCGGCAAGGTCAACCGGGCCGCCCTGGGAAACATCGGACGATCCGGCTGAGCCCTTTGCCGTCACGGTGAACTCATAGTCTGCGTACACAGCATCTTCCGCCTCCACGACCGCCTCAAGGCGAAATCCCTTGGCTGTCGGCGTCTCGCGGATACGGCACTCCGCCAGCGCGCCAGGCGAAGGGGCCGCGCCCTTGACCAATGCGCCCGGCACGAAAGCGGGCCTGTGTGCCTCGGCGGGTGTCTGCACGGCGCACGCAGTGACAAGCATGAGGGCAGTAGCAATCGATGCAGACTTCATCCGATGATCTCCTTATGCGGCTGGCATTGGCGGGGAGGCGCGCTGGCCTCCCCGCCTGATGGGTCAGTTATAGCCGCTCTGCACGACCACCGAGATATTGCCCTCGCCCCGCTGGCGTACGGTCACATCCTGACCATTGCCAACCTGGATGATGCCCGACGTGTTGTTGTAGCCATCCTGGTCTGCCACGGCGGTATTGTTTGTCCCGATCTGGGCGATACCGGAGACGTTACCATAGCCGGTCTGCAGCGTGTCGGCGCGCAGGTTGCGACCGTCCTGGCCGGTGACGGCGAGGTTGTTGGCGCCGATCTGCGCTGTCGCGACGCTGTTGCGCGTACCGTACTGGTCCATGCGCAGGAAGTTGTTGTAGCCGCTTTGGACACCGCGCGCGTAGTTGCCGTTACCGCCCTGCACAATGACAGTGCCGTTACGCGAGCCTTGTTGTGCAGCGGCTGCGCCGTTGTTCCAGCCCGACTGGTCGATGCGAACCCGGCTGCGCGGGTCTGCGTGAGCGGCGCTGAGGCTGAGCACCATCAGGGCGGCTGCGGCAGTGGTTATAAGACGGTTCATGTTTTGCACTCCTGGTTTCATCTAGCGCGTCACGGGAAGGGGCGCTCGATCAGGTACAAGAGTGACGTCCCCGCCCTGAACGTACTTTGAACGTCGACGTTCAGCCTGGTTCATCTTGGGGGAGGGGGTAGCAAGCTAATTCCTGGCCTGAATAACCAGGCTTGGCGGCAAGGCAGAGCGTGATCCCGCTGATCCGCGTGCGCGCCTGAAGAGCCCGCCAAGCCACCCACCGCTTATCCTCTGCGAACTCCAAGGACTGGCCAAGCGAGGTGCTCCCAGCTCCGCGGCCCGGCCTATCAGGAATACCGCGCCTCAATCTTCTCCGCCTTCACCCCCGCCTTCACATCCGCAAGCGCCGCCGCCAGATCGCGCAGATAATCGTCCGCTACATCCGCATGCTTCGGTGACAGCATCAGGTGCAGACTCGGCGGTTCGGCTGTGATCGAGGTGAACCAGCCCCGCGCCCGCATCGCGGCGTAGAGCGCCAGCGTTTCCTCCTCCGGATGCCGGAACGCGATCAGCCCGAGCAGCGGCCGTCCAAGCACGTCGAAGCCCAGCGCCTTGACGCCCGCCTCGATCCGCTGCCGCGTCGCGCAAACGAGACCCTGCTTCTCCCGGTAGCCATCGACGCCGAGCACATTCATCACCGCCCAGGCAGCGGAGATCGCGCCGCCTGGACGCGTACCCGCCAGCGTCGGTGTCCTCATCGGCGCGCCGCTCCAGTCCTTCATCGAGAAGGGCATGTGCTTGTAGAGGTCCTCGGAGCGGAACAGCACGGTCGAGGCGCCCTTGGCGCAATAGCCATACTTGTGCAGGTCGGCGCTGATCGAGTGCACGGCCGGCACCTCGAAATCAAACGCCGGCATGGCCACGCCGTTCATCCGCGCGAACGGCGCGAAAAACCCGCCGACACAGGCGTCCACATGCAGCCACACACGCCTTGCCGCCGCGACTTCGCCGATCGGCGCCACGGGGTCGATGATGCCATGTGGAAAGTTCGGTGCCGAGGCCACCATCATGATCGTGCCCTCGTCTGCTGCCGCCGCCATTGCCTCGGGGTCGGCCTCGAAGCTTCCATCCGTCTTCAGCGGCGTACGGCGCAGCTCGATATCCATCAGGTGCGCGGCCTTGTCGAAGGCAAGATGCGCCGAGCGTGGCAGCACTATGTTGAGCGGCCCCTTCGCCTTACCCTTCGCACGCGCAAAACTCCGCGCTGCCTTCATCGCCATCGTTATCGAATCGGTGCCGCCCGAGGTGATCGCGCCGGTTGATCCCAGAGGCCCGTGAAGCAGGCCGAGCGCCATGGCGATCACGTCCTTCTCCATCTGCGCCAGCGAAGGAAAGGCCAGGGGACCCAGACCGTTCTCGGACATGTAGAGCCCGTACGCCTCATGCTGGATCTGGTGAACATCCTCGCCGGCGTTAAACACGTAAACGGCGGTCTTTCCCCCGCGCCAGTCCACATCGCCGCCACCGCGCGCAACCATTTCGGTGCGCACCGTGTCCCACGCACGACCTCTGTCGGGCATCTTCATCGCCTGCTCCCTCAGCCTCTCGAGGGAATCCTAGGCGCTGCATTCGCGGCTGGCCAGCGCGCCGTAGTAAATGAGCGAGGTAAAAAATAAATGCTCGCGTGTTGCGCTAAGGCCGTTGCGGCCTTCGAAGGGTCTGCGTAATTTACCTCTCACTAACCAATCAACTCCCGGAAGAGCGCTCACCATGACGGACTATATCGGATACGAAGCGCTTACCCAGGCCGCCATGCGGGGCGTCGTACGCGAGGCCCTGCGCCGCGCCCGTACCAATGGCGCGATCCCGGGCGATCACCACTTCTACATTTCGTTCCGCACCCGCGCCCCCGGTGTGAAGATTGCCGATCAGCTGGTTCAGCGCTTCCCGGAAGAGATGACCATCGTCATCCAGCACCAGTACTGGGACCTCGAAGTCCACGAAGGCCACTTCGAAGTGGTCCTCAAATTCTCCGGCGTGCCGCAGCACCTGTCGATCCCGCTCTCGGCCCTGACACGCTTTGTTGATCCGTCTGTGAATTTTGGCCTCACATTCGAAACCCGCGGCCGTGACGCCGGCATTCTTACTCCGGCAAAGGGCGTTGCCGAGGAGGCCCCGGCTTTGGCTGCTGCGCCTGCAGAAACGGTTGTCAGCCTCGACGCTTACCGTCGCAAGTAAGGCCCGTAGCCTTGTCCGAGGAAGCCAAGCCCCGCGTCTCCGACGCCGACATGCTGGCGCGGTTCCAGAGCTCGAAGAAACGCCCGCCCTGTTCGGACACGCTCGGCATGCGCCTGGTGGACCTCAGCCAGGCGCGCCAATGGGTGCGAATGGACTTCGACGTGCCCCAGATGTTCGCCAATCCCACCGGCGCCGTGCAGGGCGGCTTCATCGCCGCGATGATGGACGAAGCGATGAGCACCGCCGTGATTATTGCCTCCAACGTCACGATGACGGCGCCGACGCTCGAAATGAAAACCAGCTACCTCAAACGCCTGATGCCGGGACAGGCGAGCGTCGAGGCGCGCATCCTAAAGCTCGGCAAGTCCGCCGCATTCATGGAAGCCGATTGTTTCGATGCCGGTGGCGACCTTGTCGCCCGCGCCACCGCCACTGCCATTCCAATGCCGTTCAAGCGCCTCTGAGGACACGTTCCCTGCCTCGCCCCGCTGCCTGTTTGCTCGCCGCCCTCATCACGGCCTGTGCCGCGCCCGAAGCGGCGCCTGCTGAAACCGCACCCGTCGAGGCGCCTCAGCCGGTCATGATGGATATGGCCGTTGGCCCGGACGGTGGCCCGATCACGGATAAGGAATGGGCCCGCATCACCCGTGGGCAGCGGGCCGACATTCTCGCCCGCGCACAAGCCACGCCCGAAGCCAAGGCCCGCTTCGCGATGCTGCTTGACTGTGCCCGCTACCTCTCCAATCACGCCTCCCGGAAGATCCTCGACGACCGAGCGGACGGCCGGCCCGAAGAGGCAACCTGCGATGCCCGTTTCCGGGCGGCCAGTGACACTTTCACCACCCTGGCCGACGAAGCCCTGAGCCTCAACGAAATGGACCGGTTCCAGTACTTTAATTCTGGCTACATTCAGGACCGGCAGGAATTCCGGGAGCAGGGCGATGCTGCCGCCCAGCGCGCTTATCTCAAGACCAAACTCGAAGCCTGCTTCGCCGCCCCGCGCCTGCCGCCTGGCCTCTCCGCGTCCCTTCTCACCGACTGCCCGGTAGCGCCCAAGGGCGCGCCGATCGCGAAGTAGGAACCAACACGGCTTCAAAGCCTCCCCTGGAGAGGGGTTTAGGGGGTGAAGGCGCGCAACGCCTCCTCGCTCACCGACGGTTGAAGCGTAATACGCCCTCATCCCCGCCCCTTGTCCCAGGGTGAGAAGGCACAAGCGTCCCCCAAAAACCCCCGAGCGCCCTCAGGGAAAATCGGCTATACACAAACTGAGTTGAAAACTGTCGGGAGGAGACCCCATGGCCGATGATCCGAAGACGCCGCCCGCTTCAAAGCAGGCCGTCCCGCAGACGATTCTTGAGCTTTCTGCCTTCAACCCCGCCGCGCGCGATAATCCTCATCCGATGATGGCGGCGCTGCAGGCAGGTTACCCGGTCATGCGCGACGAGATGGCCAAAGTCTGGGTTCTCAGCCGCTACAAGGATATTCGCGACACTGTCAACGACCGGACCTTCGTGCGCCACCCGCTCCATGCCGATCCCGGCTCCATAACGGCTCGTCTTGTTGAGGAGGGCCGGGAAGGGCGCACCAGTATCCTGTTCCTCGACGATCCTGACCATGCCCGCATCCGCCAGCCGCTGGCGAAAGCTTTCTATGCGCGCGTCAATCGTATGCGTCCCGAGATCGAGGCGATGATCGACGATGTCATTGAGGCTGCCCCCGCCACCGGCGCCTTCGACCTTATGGAAAAGATCGCCGTGCCAATCCCGGTGCTGGTCATCGCCCGGATCCTGGGAGTCGACGAGTCCATGCTCGCCGATTTCCGTCAGTGGTCGGAGGATGTTATCCTTGGCCTGAACCCCGTGCGCACGCCTGAGGAGAATGCCCGCCTGATTGCCGGTGGCGCCGCCCTCGACGCTTATTTCGACGAACTTATGCAGGCCCGCCGCAAGGTGCCGCAGGACGATCTTGTCACCGACATGGTCCAGCTGCAGGCCAACGGCGAGGCCAACGTCGCCGACGATGAAGTCTGCCTCAACCTTCAAGCCCTCCTTGTCGGCGGCAACCTGACAACGACCGACCTGATCGGCAACGGCATCTGGCTCCTACTGACCCACCCCGGGCAGGCCGCGGCCCTGCGCGCAAATCCCGGCCTCGCCGCCCAGGCGGTGGAAGAAGTGCTGCGTTACGAGGCGCCGGTGCAGGTCACCTCCCGCATTGTCGAGCAGGACCGCACGGTTGCCGGCTGCCCGATGTACAAGGGCCAGCCGGTCTTCAACCTGCTCGCCGCTGGCAACCGGGACCCTGAAGTCTTCGAGGCGCCGCAGGCTTTCGACATCACCAAGAAACGCGCCAGCCATATTGCTTTCGGCGGCGGCCCGCACATCTGCATCGGTGCCCCGCTCGCCCGCATCGAGGCCCGCCATGTCTACACCAAGCTGCTAGAGCGTTACCCGAATCTGCGGCTCCCGAAGCAAGACCTCGTCTGGCGCACGCTGCCCTTCTTCCGCGGCCTCGAGAGACTGATTGTGGAGAATTGACCCCGAACGACCTTATCTCAAGGGGTTCAACAATCATAAAAGCAGAGCCGGCTACTCCATCGCTTCCGCCCGCATCCATATGCCATCCTGCTCACCCCCGCGCCGCTCCACCAGTAGCCGCGCCACCTGACGGTCGTCTTCGAACACATTCCCGGTCAGAGAATCCAGTAGCGCTTTTGCGAGGTTGTCGAGGTCCATCCACGGCGGCTCGCCGAGATGCTCCATCACAATGTGTACGCAGTAGTCTCCATACCCGGGCCGCAGACGCGGAAAGTCCTTGCGGAAGAATTCCTTCAGCAGGGTCTTGTAATATTTGGTCTGCGTCGTCAGCCCCGTGCACGCTACTTCCAGCGCGCCGTCATCGGTGATCCGTGCACGCACCTTACCGGCGTTCACCCAGCCCTGCCTGCCCGGTTCACTCACTCGTTTACGGGCTCCGGCCGGGCCGCTTGCGGCGCCAGCGGTGTCGGGGCCGCGGTGTCCGGGAGCTTGAACACGATCAGGTTCAACACGGCAGGTCTTGGCCCGTTGCCCGGCGGCTCGAATATCCAGCGCCGGACGGCCGCCACCGCGTCCCGCTCGAACAGCCGGCTGTTGCAGACCGGTAGTATGTTCGCGGTCGTCCCGTCCGGCAGCACGTCAAACACCATGACGCATTGGCCTTCCTGATCGGAGAAGGTCGCACAAAGCGGAAACTCGGGCGCCGGTCTGGCGATGGCGGTCAGGTCCGCGATCGCCGCGTCCTCCGGCAGCGCCGCCTTGCGCTCGGCAATCCGCGCCTCAAGATCGGTCTGTGAATAGCTGGGGCCTGCCTCATGCGCTGCCTTGCAGAATCCGGGTGGAGCGATGACGGCCGGGGCGGGCTCCGGGGCAGACGCACACCCACCCGGCACCAGCAGTGCCGACAAAATAAAGGGGCGAGTCGTCATCAGCAGGTTCTCCATCCGGCATTCGCGGGCCAAGCTAGCCCAACCCCGATCCTTTGCCAGCCCCAGCGCCCTTGAAGGCGGGGCCCGCCCTCGCTAGACCGCGCGGGCAGACGAGACACCAGCCCGATCAGGAGCCCGCCATGGCCGCCAAGCCCCCCGAAACCCGCACCGAAACCGATACCTTTGGCCCCATAGAGGTCGAAGCGAGTAAGTACTGGGGCGCGCAGGCTCAGCGCTCGCTGGGTAATTTTAAGATCGGCTGGGAAAAGCAGCCGCAGCCGATCATCCGCGGCCTTGGTATCGTCAAGAAGGCCGCCGCCGAGGTCAATATGGCCCTGGGCAAGCTTGACCCCGGGGTTGGCCGCGCCATTGTTCAGGCCGCCGACGAGGTGATCGAAGGTAAGCTCGACGCGCATTTTCCCCTCGTCGTCTGGCAGACGGGGTCGGGCACCCAGTCGAATATGAACGCCAATGAGGTGATCTCTAACCGCGCCATCGAGATCCTCGGCGGCAAGGTCGGCTCGAAGGCGCCGGTCCACCCGAACGACCATGTCAATATGAGCCAGTCTTCGAATGACACCTTTCCGACCGCAATGCACATCGCCTGCGCCGAGGAAGTGGTGCACCGGCTCCTCCCGGCGCTGCAGCAGCTGTACAACGCCCTCAAGGACAAGTCGCAGGCCTGGAAGGACATCATCAAGATCGGAAGAACGCATACCCAGGATGCCACCCCCGTCACTCTTGGCCAGGAATTCTCCGGCTATGCCAAGCAGGTCGAGAACGGCATCAGGCGGATCGAGATGACCCTGCCGATGCTGATGGAACTCGCCCAGGGTGGCACCGCTGTCGGCACCGGCCTCGCCTCGCCTGCCGGCTTTGCCGAAGATGTCGCCGCCAAGATCAGCCAGATCACAGGCCTCAACTTCACCTCGGCGCCCAACAAGTTTGAAGCCCTCGCGGCGCATGACGCTATGGTGTTCACGCATGGCGCTATCTCGACGGCGGCGATGAGCTGCTTCAAGATCGCCAACGACATCCGTTTCCTCGGCTCGGGTCCACGTTCCGGACTTGGTGAGCTTTCGCTGCCAGAAAACGAGCCCGGCTCTTCGATCATGCCGGGTAAGGTGAACCCCACTCAGTGCGAAGCGATGACCCAGGTCTGCGCGCATATTCTCGGCAATAACGCTGCCATCGCTTTCGCCGGTAGCCAGGGCCATTTCGAACTTAACGTGTTTAACCCGATGATGGCCTATAATTTCCTCCAGTCGGTGCGCCTGCTCGCTGATGCCTCGGTTTCCTTCACCGAGAACTGCGTGGTCGGCATCGAGCCGCGCCTCGACAACATCCGGCGCGGCCTTGAGAACTCGCTTATGCTGGTTACGCCGCTGAAGGAAAAGTACGGCTACGACCTCGCCGCCAAAGTCGCCAAGAATGCGCACAGGAATGGCACGACGTTGAAAGTCGAAGCCCTGAAACTCGGTATATCTGAAGACGACTTCGACAATATCGTGCGCCCGGAGAAGATGATCGGGCCGGATCCGGTCTGAGAATAAGGTAGCCAAGACGCTGCCCTGGCGGCAAAACCGCAGCCCGATATTTCATTCTGGGAGACGGCGGGCGCATGGTGCCTCTGACACGAATACGCCGCCGCGCATGCCATCAACCTGCTGTTCTTTGATATTTGACAGTCTTGCGGACGCAGCCCCCGCGGGTGGATAACGGGGCGCCAAGGAATCACTTGCCCATCTGAAAGGTCCGTCCATGTCAAAACCGCCCGTCGGCTCAAAAGCCAATCCCTCCCAGTTCGATGTCCTGCCGAAACTTGCCGCGGATGAACCCTATTTCGTGATCCGTGCGCATGACCCCCTGTCCTCGGCGCTGGTCGAGCTGCATGCCTATATCGGCGCAGGGCAAGCGGGTGCAGCGCATAACAAGCTGGCCGAGATCATGGCCCTGACCTCGCAGAAGCCGCCGCGCCCGGCCTCCAGCCCGAAATACCGCGAGACCTTCGCCATCTCGCTGGCGATGGAACAGTGGCGCGAAGTGAACAAGGACTAAGCCGCCGGCAATGACGCTCGCGCCGCTGATCCTGGAGAATGCTCATGTGCGCCTTCGCCCGTTCGATCCGGATCCGGACGGGGCGGAGCTTTATGCCTTGGTGCAGCGGGCCCCGGAAATCTTCCGCCTCTGGTCGCACCGCGGCCCGGGTGACTGGGTAGGCGAGTGGATCGAGGTCATCCGCAAGCGGACGATAGATGGTACGATGATCGCCTTTGCGGTGACGCGGCCTGCAGATGGCGCCTTTCTCGGCATCACCAGCTGGCTCGATCCCAGCGAGGCCAACAAGTCGGTCGAGATCGGCATGACCTGCTATCCCCCGGAAGCGCAGGGCACGGTGGTCAACCCCTCCTGCAAGCGGCTGTTGATGGGGCATGTGTTCGAGGAATGGGGCGCAAGGCGCGTTCAGTACCAGGTCGACGAGCGCAACCTTCGCTCGCGCACGGCGGTGCTGAAACTCGGCGCCGTTCAGGAGGGCATCCTGCGCAACCACAAGACCGTTGCCGACGGCTTCGTGCGCAACACGGTCTTCTTCTCGATCCTCGACCGCGAATGGCCAGAGGTTAAGGCAAGGCTCGACGCGCGGATTGCTGCGGCATGACCACCCCGATCAATCTCAACAAGGTGCGCAAGGCCAGGGCGAAAGCCGAGGCTGAGCAGCGCGCGAAGGAAAACCGCGCAAAGTTCGGACGCTCGAAATCCAAGAAGAAACTGGAGGCCGCGAAGGCCGAAAAGCAGGCGAAGCTGACCGAAGGCCATCGCCGCGAATCGCCAGACCCAAAAGACGGTTAAAAAAGCGTTGACATAGCGGCACCCGCTTTGCACTTGATTGAGGCGTGTACCAGCATGGGAGATCCGGTCGTGGCGAAGAATATTTTCGATAAGACCGTGTTCAGCCTCCTCGCCTTCACCGCTGGTATCGTCTGGGGTCTCGCGGCCGAAGCCAGCGCCGCCGGCTTGCCGTTGGCCGGTATCTTCCAGGGCTGAACCGCGTCCCCGAAGCCGCCTAACTGCCGCCGAGGTCCTGCACCTGATTGATCAGGATATCATCACGGCGCCCCTTCGAGACGCGGCCGAGGGCGTCGAAGACCACTTTCGTGTCCTTGTCCTTCAGTAGCCCAAAGGCGCGCACGAGTTCGGCCGCCCTTGCATACCGGGCATGGGCGATCGCAAGGTCGCCGCGTGCTTCCGCGCAGGCGCCGAGATTGTGCTGGATACCAGGAGCGTTCGGATAGGCGTCGGCGAGTTCCTGCCACTGCGCGCAGGCGGAGTTGAATTCGCCGCGCTTAGTTGCCTTCACGGCGGCTTCAAACCGTGGGTCGCCGGCCTCTTCGCCGACGAGGGCCCTGGTGACGATCTCAGCGCGGAAACTTGCGATATAGGGGGCGATGTCGGTCCGGAAGCTGGCGACAGCGGCAGGCACGGCATCCAGGATCATGCCATAAGGCGCATCATACGGGCTGAAGGTCTGGTGGATCGTCGGGCCATGCTGACCGGTCGTTTGATCGCTACCTTTGTATTCAGCGGTCTCGAAACAGTCTTCGCGTTCGCTTGTGCCGCTCCGGCCTGAGGTGAATACTGTGCGCCGTGTGGCTGTGTCGATCAGTCGGAGGTCGACTGAGATGTCGACGATCTCCTTCCGGCATTCCTTTTCCACCACCGCCCGGCGTTCACAATCGAACGGCGCATCATATTCGACGCATTGGTTCTCGCGTTCATATCGCACTTCGCCGCGATAGCCGGTGACATGGACATTGCCTTCATAGATGCCCCGTGGCTGAGCCGGATCCAGCACGACGAACCAGGGCCGCCCTTCGAGTTCGGTGGCGGCGATCAGTCCCTCGAACGCGCGCGCTGCAATGTCCCCGGCGGGGCCATCGAACCGGCCGGTTACAACATCGGTATAGTCAAGCGCCTGGGGAAAGTTCGGTGCGGTGCGGGCAAGATAATCATAGCCTGGTGTCTGGCAGGCGGCGAGCAGTCCGGTCATGGCGAGGGCCAGGACACGCTTCATCTTCAACTCCCAGTCTCGTCCCAGTCTAGCATCCGACAGAGGTGCCGCCCGCCGTGCGCTGCGTCAATGGTTGACGAAGCCCTCGCGGCAGCCCAACTGAGCCGCCGGAGCCAAAAGGATCATTCCATGACACGCACCCTGTTTACCCCGTTCCGGCTGAAAAACCTCGAACTCAGAAACCGGGTCGTCATGGCGCCGATGACGCGCTCGCGCTCGCCGGGTGGCGTACCGGGCGAGGACGTCGCCGATTACTATGCCCGCCGGGCGGCAGCTGATGTCGGCCTGCTGGTCACCGAGGGGACCACTGTGCGCCGGGGCGGTTCGTCCAATGATCCGAACATCCCGAACTTCTACAAGGCCGAGGCCCTGCAGGGCTGGGCCCGCGTCGTGGAGAAGGTGCATGCAAGCGGGGGTGCCATTGCTCCTCAGATCTGGCACCAGGGCATGGTGCGCAAGGTTGGCACCGGTCCCAATCCTGAGGCGCCGACCGATAGTCCCTCCGGCGTCACCCACACTGGCAAGCAGGTGCTGCCCGAACCGACGACGGCCGAGGTAGACGACATGGTGCTCGCCTATGCTGACGCGGCGGCCGATGCCAGGCGCCTCGGCTTCGACACACTGGAAATCCACGGCGCACATGGATACCTGATTGACCAGTTTTTTTGGGACGCGATGAATAAGCGATCCGATCGTTATGGCGGCAGCCTTGTCGAGCGCGCCAGCTTCGGCGGCGATATCATCCGCGAGATTCGCAAGAAGGTTGGCCCGGACTATCCGATTATCCTGCGCTATTCGCAGTGGAAGCAGCAGGACTATACCGCCCGCCTCGCGCCAACGCCTAAGGAACTGGAAGCTTTCCTCAAGGTGTTCGTCGATGCCGGTATTGACTGCCTGCATGTCTCCCAGCGCCGCTACTGGGAGCCGGAATTCCCTGAGGTGGACGGCCTGAATGGCCTCAACGGTGCCGGCTGGGCGAAGAAACTGACTGGTCTTCCGACCATCACTGTTGGCTCGGTCGGGCTCAACGGCGACTTCGAGAAGTCATTTGCCGGGGAAGGTGCTCCGCAGCGCTCGCTGGACGATCTGGAGGCCCGCCTCGATAAGGGCGAATTCGACCTTGTGGCGGTCGGACGCGCCATCCTGCAGGATCCTGAATGGGCGAAGAAGGTGAAAGAGGGACGGTTCGCCGACCTGCGCGACTATGACGGCAAGGCGCTGGCGACCCTTTACTAGCGACAGGGCCTGTCCGCGCGGCAAACTGCAGGGCCTGTGGCAAGGGCGCCGGTTCTTCCAAATGACGCCCTGCGAAAAACTGCCTGATGTGTTCAGGCGATACGCTGCTTTGGTTTCAGCGGACAATAACCAGGGCTGGAGCGCTTGATGAATGGACCGGCAATCTGCATGACTGCAGCGGGCAACTCAATGTTGTGCTGGCTCGTCCGCTGGCGAGGGTGCGAGCGAACTGAAGATTGATTGCCGACCAGGCGGCCGCGCCTTTTTCGGATCGTAAGGTGCTGGGGCCGCGCTCATGCCCGGCGGCGGCGAGGACAGCCGGGGCCGCGACATCAACACCTCGACAACGCGCCGGAACGAAACGCATATCGCGCCTTGAGCGACGTTGCGACACTTATCACCATCCTGCGTCCCATTTCCTTCGCCTCCCTGCGGGCGCGGCCCAGGGCGTCGTTTCTGCCTTGTCCGCAGCACTTGTTCTCTTGATTAGAGCTGCGCTCTGGCAACCCGCCGGCCGGACAGGGGCCGGAATTGGCCATTGATGCAGTGCGGCTGCCTTACTTGTTGCGATCTGCGCGGGTTCACCCGAACCGAAAGCCTGCTCAAAATGAGCCGGGCTAAGTCTCAACTCGGACGATTGTGCCATTCGATGTGCAGCCCCTGCAGCTTTGGTGCATCAGGCCAGGTTCCATCCGGCTTTCTGGAATAAAACGCACATCCCAACCAATGATGGAGGAATTTTTCTATTTGATTCATAGCGTTGACTTGTTCAGTGTGCATCAGAAGCCTGATCGGGGAGTGTGATGCGCTTGTTTGTTTCCGCGGCATGTTTTTGCCTCGCCGCCGTGTCTGGATGTTCCTCCAGTGACCTCGCGGCATTTAATGTGGGATTGCAGGAGGCAGCTGGCACCTATTGGCCAGACCAGTCCCAGAGCCAGACGCTGGAGTGTCGCTCAGGCAATGGATACCTGATCGAGTATTCGGGCGTGATGGGCGGCCAAGGTTATGTTTATTTCGAGAGTTATGCGGACAATTATGTCGAGATCACCGTCACGTATGATGACGGCGATGTCTATAACATGGGTCTCGACTACGGCGAGAGGTCTGACGCCATCTACAATCATCCGGGTTATGCGTGGACGTCGTCTTGGGGTTGCTGAGACCAGTCTCTTGCCCTCTGGCAAATGCGATGCTCACTAGTACCCGGAATCATAATTGACTGATACGGCGGTTTTTGAACTTCCGTTGGCG
>CAZIGV010000002.1:0-266791 GCA_964538945.1 uncultured Hyphomonas sp. | reverse complement strand
AAAATCATGTGATCCTTGAATCACGAATCACGTTCCTTGAAAATTGGGTACTAGCTTAGCCTTTGCGTCCAGGGGAGGCGGTGCCCCTGCGTCAGACTGAAAAACTCGTTCCGCAGCCGCAACCTGAAGTCGCGTTCGGGTTCCTGATCTTGAAGGCGGCGCCGATCAGCTCGCTGGTAAAGTCGATTTCGGAGCCTTTCAGGAATTCGAGGCTCACTTCGTCAATCACGACGCGTGCGCCGTCGCGCTCGACCACGAGGTCATCCGGGTTGACCATCGGGGCGAAGTCGAACTTGTAGGAAAAGCCCGAACATCCCCCTCCTTCGACCGATACACGCAGGAACGACGCGCCGTCCTGTCTGGCAAGAATCGCATTAATCCGCTTTGCAGCCGAAGCTGTAAGGGTCACATCCGGTGTCAAAAAGTCGCTCATGGACACTAACATAAGGACGAAAACGGCCATGGAAAAGAGAGCCCCGTTCGCAACCCATTTCGAGGAGAGCCGCGGTCGTTATTTCAGGGAGGCCCCTTCGGCTACCCGCACGCCGTTCCAGCGCGACCGGGACCGAATCATTCACGCCACGGCTTTCCGGCGCCTGAAGCAGAAGACCCAGGTTTTCGTGGCCCATGAGGGGGATCATTTCCGGACGCGGCTGACGCATTCGCTCGAAGTCGCCCAGATTGCCCGCACGATTGCCCGCACGCTGGGGCTGGACGAGGATCTCGCCGAAACACTCGCCCTCTGCCACGATCTCGGCCACCCGCCTTTCGGTCATGCCGGTGAAGACCAGCTGGATGCTTGCATGCAGCCCTATGAGGGCTTTGATCACAATGCCCAGTCCCTGCGCATTGTTACGCGGCTGGAGCGGCGCTATCCTCAGTTCGAGGGGTTGAACCTCACATGGGAAACGCTTGAGGGCCTGGTCAAGCACAATGGCCCGCTGACCGGCCCGGATACCCCGATTATGAGCCTGCCGGCCGCTTTTCGCGACTTTGCCCATATTGCCGATCTGGAGCTTGACACCTTCGCGGGGCCTGAGGCGCAGGTGGCCGCGCTATCCGACGATATCGCCTATAACAACCACGATATCGATGACGGCATCGCCGCCGGTCTCTTTACAGTGGAGGACCTGCTCGAGCTGCCGGTTGTCGGCGAAGTCTTCCGGGCTGTCCGGATCGAGTACCCGGCGATCGACGACCGCATGGTCAGCTACGAAGCCGTGCGTCGCCTCATAGGCCTCTGGATCAACGACCTGCTGGACGAGACGCGCGCGCGGGTGAAACGCGCTCAGCCGAAATCTGCGGCCGATGTGCGCTCCATGGACACGCCCCTGATTGCCTTTTCGGAAGCCCTTGAAGGTCCGCAGCGCGCCCTTCGCGCCTTCCTGCACACCCGCATGTACAAGCATTACCGGGTCAACCGGATGCGCTCGAAGGCCAAGCGGGTGCTCGCGGATCTGTTCGGCATCTTCCTGACCGAGCCGCAGACCCTCCCGGAGCCCTGGAATAGATCTGTCCAGGACCTTGCCGAGGTGCAGCGCGCGCGTCTGGTCTGCGACTACATTGCTGGAATGACCGACACGTTTGCCCTTGAGGAGCATCGCCGCCTGTTCGATTCTCGCAGCCTCGCCTGAGGCGGCCGACCCGTTTAATCCTGCGAAACCGGCTTGTCTTCAAGGCTCGTTAAGGAAACCCGCCTTATTGTTAACCCCGGAGATTCCTGCAGGGAGCGAGCAATGGGCCGATCGAGCGCCGAGGGCGATGACTACGCCCCGTTCGAAGACGATTACCGGGGGTTCGAGGCGCGCGAGGACGAGGCAGCGCGCGGTCCGTTAATCCTGGCAATTGTCATCGGCGTTCTGCTGATCTTCGGTGCGGTCGTCTGGAATACCTATCGTCAGGGGGTGCGCCCGGAGGGGGAGGGTGTGCCCAGCATCATCGTAACCGACGCGCCGATCCGCACGGCACCGGAAGATGCCGGCGGCGTCGTGGTGCCCAATACCGATAAGCGCTTCTATGACGGTCTCGATGCAACCCGCCGCGATCCGGAGCCTGCGATCGAGCTGGCGGGGGAAGGCCCGGTCGGTGACGGCGAACCAGCGCAGCTGCGCCGGGGTCCGGTTGAGCCGATCACGGAACTCGGCGCTGCCCCGGTCCTGCCTCGGACGATTGGCGTTGAGGCCGGCGCTGTATCAACTCCGGAGCCCGCACCGGAAACACCCGCCGAAACCGTTTCACCAGAGCAGCCGCCCGGCCCGCGCGGCCGCTTTACCTTTGCCAAAAATGGCTCCTATCTGGTGCAGATTGCGGCGCTGCGCTCCGAACAGGCTGCCGAAACATCGTGGAAACGGGTAACTGCTTCCGCGCCGGAGCTCTACTACGGCGCCACCAAGATCATCCAGCGGGCTGATCTCGGTTCGGAGGGTGTGTTTTACCGGTTGCGTGTCGGCGCGTTCGCCGACAGATCGGAAGCAGCAGCCTTCTGTGAAGCAATCAAGGAGGCGGGCGCCAACTGCATCGTGGTGAACGGATAGTGGTGAAAGCCTGTATTCTCAGCGTGTCCGGCCCGGAACTGACCCCGGCCGAGGCGGCTCTTTTCCGGGCTGAAAACCCCTGGGGTGTGATCCTTATGGGCCGCTCCTGCGCCACCCGCATGCAGGTCCGGCGCCTTGTGGCCGACATCTGGGAAGCTACCGGCCGCGAGACCCTGATCTTCATAGATCAGGAAGGCGGCCGCGTCGCCAGGCTTAAACCGCCGGAATGGCCGCTATTCCCGCGTGGAGCCGATTACGCCGCCATCTATGCTGGCGACCCTGAAAGGGGCCGCGAGGCGGCGTGGCTCGGCCACCGGCTGATCGCTTCGGAACTTGCCAGCCTCTCGATCCACGCCGATTGCGCCCCCGTGGTCGACCTGCCAGTCCCTGGTGCCCACGACATTATCGGCGACCGTGCGTTCGGCACCGACCCGGCGGGCATTGCCGATCTGGCCGCGGCGGCGCTCGCAGGCCTGACGGCCGGGGGTGTGGCCGGTGTCATCAAACATATTCCCGGCCATGGCCGCGCCTTTGCCGACAGCCATTATGAACTGCCGCGTGTAACTGTCGGGGACAATGAACTTGCCCTCGATTTCGACGCCTTCGCCCGTGTCGCTGATGCGCCGATGGCGATGACAGCGCATATTTCCTATGACGCTTTTGATCCTGGCAAGGCGGCGACCGTCTCGCGCATCATGATTCAGGACGTCATCCGCGGCCGAATCGGGTTTGATGGCCTCCTGATGACGGATGATCTGGGGATGAAGGCATTGGGCGGAACGCTCACCGAGCGCGCGCACGCAGCGATCACAGCGGGCTGCGATATGCTGCTTCATTGTTCCGGCTTCCTGAGGGAGCCTGCCGAGATCCTCGCCGAAATGACCGAAGTTGCGCGGGCCGCACCGCATCTGGGCGGTAAGGCAGAAGACCGCGCCGATGCGGCCGATGCCATCGCCCGCAGGCTCGATCCATTCGAAGCTGCGCGAGGCTGGCGCCGCTTCCACGAACTCTTCCCGCAGCTGGGGGCAATCAGTTGAGCGGCGAGGCGATCTCGATTGACGCGCTTTCGGCAGATGTCGCCGATGCTGACGGCGTCAACCTCTTCTCTGTCGATTTGCCGGGATATGAAGGGCCGCTGCACCTTCTGCTCGAGCTGGCGCGTCGCCAGAAGGTGAACCTGCTTCAGATATCGATGCTGCAGCTGGCCGATCAGTATATGGGCTTCATCGAGGATGCCCGCGCGAAGCGGATTGATCTGGCGGCGGACTATCTGCTCATGGCCTCCTGGCTGACTTTCATGAAGTCGCGCCTCTTGTTGCCAAGACCGGAAGTGCCTGAAGAGGATGGTCCCGACGGTGAGGAGATGGCCGCGCGGCTGGCTTTCCGCCTTAAACGGCTTGAGGCGATGCGCCGGGCCGTGCGCGAACTTGAATCTGGTCCGGTACTCAACAATGTCGTGTTCCTGCGCGGCGCGCCTGTTCAACCCAAAATCGTCAAACTCACCGAGTACTCCGCCTCGCTTTACGACCTCACCTCCGCATTCGGTTTTATCCGCGACCGGAAGGAAAAGGAGCGTCCGCACCGCATCGAGCGCCAGCCCGTCATGCCGCTCGAGCTCGCCCGCACAACGCTGCGCGGCCTGCGCCCGCAGCTTGAGAGTTGGTCAAGTCTTGACGATATTCGCACCGTACTTTGCGAGAACACGCCTGAATTGCCCGGTCGCTCGGTCACCGCCAGTGTGTTTTCCGCAGCCCTTGAATTGACCCGTGATGGTGAGGTCGATATGCGTCAGGACGCACATTTTGCCCCGATCTATCTGCGCAATTCGGTCGCGTCTGGGGAGAACCTCGATGCAACCGCTTGAGAAGCCCACGATGACTGAAGACACAGCAGGCGAGCGCCGGGATGCCATAAGCCGGCTTTCCGATGCAAAAGCCCGCGCCGAGCTGGACCTTCTTGGCGGCCGCGATACTGCCCTGGCTGAAGGCGTGCGCCGTGCCGAGGCAGTGCTGTTTGCCGCCGGAGAACCTCTGTCGGCGGAGCAGATTGCCGAAATCCTGCCCCATGGAATCGAGGCGGGCGAAGTCCTGATGGCGCTGCGTGCGGTTTATTCCAAGCGCGGCGTGAACCTTGTTGAAGTCGCCGGCAAGTGGCGTTTCCAGACGGCGCAGGACCTGTCCTATCTCTTCGTCGAAGAACGCCAGGTCCAGAAGAAGCTGGGCCAGGCCGCACTCGAAACCCTTGCCATCATCGCCTATGGCCAGCCTGTCACGCGCGCCGAGATCGAAGCCGTGCGCGGAGTGGCCGTGGCCAAATCGGTGATCGATACGTTGCTGGAATCCGGCTGGGTGCGTGTGCGCGGCCGCCGCAAGACGCCGGGCCTGCCGATAACCTATGGCACGACCGACAAGTTTCTCGAACATTTCGGCCTTGAAAGCCTTGATACCTTGCCCGGCAAGGCGGACCTCGAGGCTGAAGGCCTGCTGACGGATGTCATCCCCGCCGGCTTCCAGATGCCGGATGAAGAGGCGCTTTCGGAAGACGACACGCTGATCGACGATCTCGGCAATATCGAAGACGTAGAAGCCTTCGTCACCGACTTCATGGGCGAGGAAGCGATTGCTCCAGCTGCGGAGCAAGTAGCAACTGCGCCTGTTACGGCTGAAGATGGTGACGACAACGACGAGGGCGGCCTGACTGTCTTCGCCTATACCCGCGCGCCGAAGCCGGAAGAAGATCCCGAAGCTTTCGACCGCGAAGCGATCCAGGCCGCCGTCCGCAAGCTGCGTGGTGAGACACGCATGCCGCAGCAGCCCATGCACACCTGGCGGGACGACGAGTAGGGCTTGCTTTTTCTGCTAAACTTCCCCGCCGCCCACAGGAAAAAGGGCTAACGGTCAAACCGCTGGCGGCGCAAACCTGAATCGCCGCGGTGAGTCATAGTCCGCATACAATCCATCCTCCCGCGTGCCCCCGCCGATATTGTGGATGAACATGGCCTTGCCCGTCAGCGGATCATGACCGGAGAAGATAGCGATATGCGGCAGGCGGCCCCCGAGGCGCATCGTTACGAGGTCGCCAGCCTGCCAGTCCTCGCGCGCACCGGGAGCATCCCGTTCAACGCCCTGGCGTTCGAAATAGCGCTCGAGGTTCGGCACGCGGCGATGATCTATGTTCCGGTCGGTGCGCGAGAGGCCCCATATCTTCGGATAGCTCGTGAAAGCGCCCTTCATATCCTCGTGCACCAGAACCTGCAGGTCCACATCGAACGCGTCGCGGTAGGCGCGAATAACAACGTCCGTACACACTCCGGTGGCGCGGTCCACATCTCCGCCCGGATAGTCCAGCATCACATAGGCCGGGTCATAGCCGGTCGTCACGCCGATCTGTACCCGCGCCGCGCCCACCAGTTTCTTCGTCCACCGGCGTTCTTCCGCCACCAAGGGCAGGGGCGGTAATAGCGGTAATCCGAGAGCAGACAGGAAGAAGGACCGACGCGTCAGCATGCCCCTACCAAACCGCGCGCTTGCGGCAGGATTTTGTCCGAAATCAGAAGCCCCTGAACTCTGCGACCTCTTCGAGTGGCGCGCGCTCGGCGTAGAGACGGTTGGCCTTTTCATTCGGGTCGGGCTTACCGACGGCGACGGCGCACCAGATCATTTCGGTTGGGCCAAGGCCGAAATGTGCCTTGAGCGTCGGGCGCAGGATACCCCAGCATTCCTGCATGCAGGTGCCCCAGCCGCGTTCCTCGGCAAGCAGGCAGAGCGTCTGCAGATACATGCCCGTGTGACCCCATTGGCCATGGCCCATGCGTTCGTCGATGACAATGAACACCGCCACCGGCGCGCCAAAGAAACGGAAATTGTTGGCAAACCAGCGCATCCTTCCGGCACGGTCCTCGCGCGGGATCTCGAGCGCTTCATAGAGCATTTCGCCGACGCGGCGGCGGCGGGCCTCGTGCGGCTCCCAGAGGTCTTTCGGATAGATCGGCCGGTCGGTGGGCTCACCGGCGGGATTGGTGGCAAGTTTCGCCTGCGCCAGCTGGATCACCTTGTCCTTCTCCTCGCCCGTCACGACAATCACGCGCCAGGGCTGCGTATTGCCTCCGGACGGCGCGCGCTGCGCCGCGCTCAGCCAGGCCTTCACCTCGTCCAGTGCCAGAGGGTCTGGCAAAAAGCCCCGGGTGGAAATGCGCTTTGCGACAGCCTTTGAAACGTCCATGAAAAAACCTCCCATCATTGCTGACGGGAGGTCTAATCATTCCGGCCCTTGGCCGCCAAGCCTTACTTTGGGTGAAGCACAACCGGCAGCCAGGTATAGCCGCGCACAAAGGCGCCCGACGTGTAGGAGGGTTCAGCAAGCACTTCTATATGCTCATAGCGGGCCATCAACTCTTCCCAGAGGATCTTCAGCTGCAGCTCCGCCAGTCGATTGCCGACGCAGCGGTGGATGCCGAAGCCGAACGAGAGATGCTGGCGGGCATTCTTGCGGTCGATGATATAGGCATAGGGGTCCTGGTCCCAGAAGGTCTCGTCGCGGTTGCCCGAGACGTACCACATGGCAACCTGTTCGCCCTTCCGGATCGTCTTGCCGCGGATTGTCACGTCTTCGAGCGCGGTGCGGCGCATGAAGGAGAGCGGCGTCTGCCAACGGATCGTCTCCGAGACCATGTTCGGGATAAGGCCCGGGTCTGCCTTCAGCTTCCGGTATTCGTCCGGATACTTGTTGAGCGCGTAGACCGAGGCGGTCATGGTGTTCCGGCTCGTGTCATTGCCGCCGACAATCAGCAGGATCACATTGCCGAGCAGCTCCATCGGCGTCATGTTCCTTGTCTTCTCGCCATGGGCAAGCAGGCTGATCAGGTCGCCGGTTTCAGGTGCCGCGCCGCGCTCCTGGAAGATGCCCATGAAGGTGGTCAGGCATTGCATCATTTCCTGCTTCCACTGGGCTTCGCCGCCCGGGCAGATGTCAGGGTTGTACATGTTGGTTGCGATGTCCGACCAGCGGGTCAGCTCGCGGCGGCGCTCCTGCGGATAGCCGAACAGGGTTGCCAGCATCATCCCGGTCAGTTCGATCGAAACCCGGTCAACCCAGTCGAAGGGTTCGCTGACCGGCAGGTTGTCGAGCACAGCCTGGGTGCGCGAGCGGATCAGCGGCTCGTATTCCTTCAGCATGTTTGGCGCGACGGCCGGCTGTATGGTTTTGCGCTGCTCTGAATGGCGCGGCTCGTCCATCGCAATGAACATCGGCATCTCGAAATCCTCGAGCGGCGGTCCAAGGGTGATGCCGCCATACTCCCAGGAGGAAGAAAAGCGCTTATGGTCGGTGTCGACCGCCATAATGTCTTCGTAGAGGGTGACCGACCAGTAGGGGCCAACGAAGCTGTCCGGTGTGTAGTGGACCGGGTCTTCCTTGCGCAGGCGCTCAAGGCGGTCCCAGAACTTGCCCTGGCGCCACACCTCCGGGTCAACGACATCGAGCGTGGCCAGGTCCAGCTCGGAGGCCGGCTTCACATCGCCGAAGGTTGGCGTGTAACCCGGGTGCATCGGCTCACGGGGGGTGATCTTCGGGCGCTCGAGGGCGGGGTGATTCTTGAAGGAGAAGGTGTCGGCGGCCATAGGAAATCCTCCAGTCTGGGGCCCGCAGAACGGGCTCTTCTTGCATCCTGGCAACCTCTAGCATGTCCTGACTGAAAAAACTATGACGCACGCGTCACTTTTTCGGATAGCCCGCAGTTCAGGCAGGCAGCCGCTCGGACCGGGCCTCGATCAGGGCTTTGCGGAGGGCTCCGGCGAAGCTGCGGCGCTCCTGGGGCGTCAGGAACCGGCCGATGACATAGCCCGTCCGGCCATGCTCGATTCGCAGCCAGCTGGCTGCCGTGACCGGCTCATCCAGTTCCACCCTGGCAAAGGCAGCGGGCAGCTCGGCGGTCTTTTCCCGTCCCCTGGCATCCCTGTGGTGCAGTCTCAGGCTGCGGGCCGTGACCGTAACACGCGTCTCCTCCCGCTGATTGCGGAAGGACAGGCGGAACGCCAGCCAGATCGCCAGCATATCCAGACCGAAAAAGCCGAGGATCGGCGCCGCACCCATCGACCAGAACATCAGGCCTGTGAGGAAGAATACAACCGCCACAATGGCCATGCCTATGGCAAACCCCCGCTCGCTGAGGGAGCGGTTAGGGGTCAGCACGGCGTCGAGGTATACGGTTTCAGCATCCATCATCGGGAGAAAATCTAGCACGCCCTTGCGCTGGAGAAAGGGCGCTCTATGCCTCATCAGATGGCCAGGGCGACGCATCACAAGTCAAAGTTCACCCGCGCGAAAGCCGAAGCGCTCTTCGCGGCCCTTGCCGCCGACCGGCCGGACCCGCACACGGAGCTCGACTTCGTCAACCCCTTCACCCTTCTGATCGCTGTCGCCCTCTCCGCGCAGGCAACCGATGTCGGCGTCAACAAGGCGACGAAGAAGCTGTTTGCGGTCGCCGACACGCCGGAAAAGATGCTGGCGCTGGGGGAGGAGGGCGTTGCCGGCCATATCAGGACAATCGGCCTCTGGCGAAACAAGGCCAGGAATGTCATCGCCCTCAGCCGCAGGATCATCGAGGAGTTTGGCGGCGAGGTACCCCGCACGCGCGATGAACTCACGGCCCTGCCGGGGGTTGGCCGGAAGACCGCGAATGTCGTTCTCAACGAAGCCTTTGGTGAGCCGACGATCGCCGTCGATACGCATATCTTCCGTGTTTCCAACCGCACTGGTCTGGCTCCCGGCAGGACGCCGGACCAGGTTGAGGCGGGGCTGGAGCGCATCACGCCGGCCGGGTTCAGGAAAGGTGCCCACCACTGGCTGATCCTCCACGGCCGCTATGTCTGTAAGGCGCGCCGGCCGGAATGCTGGCGTTGCGCGATCAGCCATCTGTGTGTCCACAAGCCGAAGACACCTGATCCGACCACGCCTGCCGCGCTGGCGCCGAAACCGGTGACCTCTGCAGCCTCGCGGCGCCGGGCGAAATTGATTTGACGATTGAGGAGGCTGCCGACAATCTGCAGCTTCGCTGAGATGTAGAGAGTGTCAGCCTTGAAGCCGTTGTCCGTGCCATCCTCTGTCGGCAAGGCCCTTATTGCACTGTGCGCGCTCGCCTTGTCCGGTGCGCTTGCAGCTTGCGGCGGCGGCGGCGCGGGAGGCGCAGGCAGCCCCCCCCCGCCGCCTGCGCCATCACCGCCGCCGCCGCCGCCGCCCGGCCCCGTCTGGACTCCCGGCGTCTACCCGGCAGCAAGCACGTTCAAGGATCGCTGCCAGCTGGTCCGCACAGGGCTCGATCTCGAGGGAAAAGCGTTTCCTGACCAGCCAGGCAGCACCTTGCTCGAGAAGTTCTGGCTGCGATCATGGACACATGAAACCTATCTCTGGAACGATGAGGTGACCGACCGCAACCCTGCCGACCTTGCCTCTCGCACAGACTATTTCGCTGTCCTTCGCACCTTTGCGCGGACGCCATCGGGCAAGGAAAAGGACGACTTCCATTTCAGCGAGCCCACAAGCGACTTCATTGCGCGCAGGAATGCAGCCCCTTCTGCGACTTACGGCGCAAGCCTGGTTTCCCTTTCGAGCACGCCGCCCCGCGACTTCCGGGTACGCTATACCGAGCCTGGCTCTCCGGCGGCGGTTGTCGCCAACGGACAGCCGGCTTTCGAACGCGGAACGCGCATCCTGCGCGTCAATGGCATCGACCTGGTCAACTCGAATTCCCAGTCCGATATCAATCAGCTCAATGCCGATCTATTCCCATCCAGGCCGGGCATTACAACGACCTTTGAAGTGCGCGATCCGGATCAGACTGTCCGGACGGTGACGCTCACCTCGGTGAGCCTGTCTGCGAAGCCGGTAAACCGCACGGCCGTCATTCCCACCTCGAGCGGCAATGTAGGCTACATCCTGTTCAATACATTCAGCCCGTTTGTCAGCGAGCGCGAGATTGTCGATGCTGTCGCGGCCATGGACGCGGCCAATGTTCAGGATCTCGTTCTGGACCTTCGTTATAACGGCGGAGGGCTGCTCGCAGTTGCATCGCAGCTCAGCTACATGGTTGCCGGGCCCGTCCGCACTGGCAACCGGGATTTTGAACGCCTGCGGTTCAATTCCGCTGCAGGAAACCGCAATCCCGTTACGGGCGAGTTCAACGCGCCCATCCCGTTCTATTCGACCGGTCTCGGTTTTTCCGTTCCGAATTCCACCCGTTTACCGCGCCTCGACCTGCCGCGCGTCTTTGTACTGACGACCGGTTCGACCTGCAGCGCCAGCGAGGCCGTGATCAATGGCCTTCGCGGCATAGGTGTGGACGTCATCCAGATCGGCACGACCACGTGCGGCAAACCTTACGGTTTCTACCCCCAGGACAATTGCGGCGAGACTTATTACACGATTCAGTTTCAGGGTGTGAACGACCTCGGCTTCGGCGATTATGCGGATGGCTTCATTCCGGCCAACTCCACAGCGCCCTTCGGCGTGCGGTCACCGGGCTGCGTTGTTACAGACGATCTCAGCCGCGAACTCGGAGATCCTTCCGAAGGCCTGCTCTCCGCGGCTCTGACCTATCGCTCGAGCCTCGCTTGCCCCCCGCTTCCTGCCCCGCCCAGTGCGTCGAAGGCGCCGGCCGGGGCGGCGTCACAGAAGGGCGGTCTTGCGCTTGATCTGCCAGCCGCCTCGCCAATGGATAACAACCGTGACATGCAGAAGGTGGAGCAATGACCGTCAGGACCCGGATTGCGATGCTTCTGATTGCCGCGCTCGCCGCATGTGATCAGGAGCCGGTGGCGGCGGTGCTGGCCGATGCCTCGGATGAAACGATGGACCAACTGCGTTCCGCTCTGGCGTCGGCCCTCGGCCGCGCCAGCGTCACGCTGGGTGCGGGCGATGTGACCGCCGTGCCCGAGGTCCTTGTCCTGCCGCCGGCTCTGACCCCGCCCGAAGGCAACAGCCCGGCCATGCCGATCGTGTTCGACATCCTTCTTCTCAACGGAGACTGCTATGTACGCCGTCGCGGTAGCCCGGACCTTGTTGCGCTCGCCGATGTGGCCTGCAATCCGGCGCCGGCTTAAGGGTCAATCGACAGGCGCCGCGCAAGGCCGGCCGCCATTCGCTCGCCCAGTTCCGGTCCCTCGACCGGATAGAGATATGGCTCGATGACTTCCAGTTCCATGAGCAAAAGCCCGCCGTCCTGACCACGCAGCATGTCCACACGGCCATAAAGCGGGACCTCGTCCAGCATGTCGATGATCTCCCGGGCGGCCGAAAGGTCCTTCGAACTTGGCGAAATTTTCTCTTCCCGTCCGCCATAGGTGGACTGGATGCGATAGTCTCCCGGCTGCGCGCGCTTGATCAGCGCATGGCAGAATTCTCCGTCTATGAAGACAAAAGACAGCTCCCCCTCGGTCTGGATCATCGGCAGGAAAGGCTGTGCCATCATCGGTTGGGGCATGGAACTAAGCGGCTCGCCGCGCTTCACCCGGTGCTGATCCTTCGCGCCCGCGCCGACCTGGCGCTTGAATACGAGATCATCTGCCTGAAGCGTTTCAAAAGCGGCTTTGGCAGCTGCCTCATCGGCGACGTCCAGCCACACGGTCGGGATCAGCTTCGCGCCCCTGGCCTCCAGCTCCCGCAGATAGGTCTTGCGCGCGTTCCAGCGAACCAGAGCCGACCGGTTGAACAGCCGCGTCTGGTCTTCGATCTGCTCCAGCGCGGCAAGGAATTCTTCCAGCCGGTCCCAGTAATCCCAGGTCGTTCCGATGATCACGGCGTCATAGCCTGCCCAGGCCGCTTTCGGATCGTCCCAGGCGATATCGTCAATGCGCATCCCCCGCGCCGCGAAAGGCCCGCGCAGGGCGTCCATCATGTAGTCGTGCTCGAAGGCATCGGTCCGGCGGATAGGCGAGCCGGGCAAAGTGACGCGGCTGGCGAGATAGGCGATCTTTTTCATGGACTGGCCTCTAATCAGGTCCGGGCCTTGTGTCCACGCCTCCTGTCTGGCAAGGCCGGGACAAGTCAAACCGGGTGGGGATTCAGGCAGGCATGAGCGGCGCGAAATTCGATGTGGTCGGCCTCGGTAACGCAATTGTCGATGTCCTGGCGCCCGCCGACGACGCCTTTCTCGTCTCGCACGGCATTGCCAAGGATGCCATGAGCCTGATCGACGAGCCGCGCGCCGAAACCCTGACACGTCTTGCCGTCAACCCGGTTATCACCTCGGGCGGCTCCGGTGCCAATACCATTGCCGGCCTGGCCAGCTTCGGCGCTGCAGCGGCCTATATCGGCAAGATTGCGCAGGATGATCTCGGCCACCAGTTCATGCGCGAGATGATGGCCACCGGCGTGGCTTTCCACACCCGCCCGCTCACCGAAGGCCCCGCCACGGCGCGCTCGATTATCTTCGTCACCGAGGACGGCCACCGAAGCATGAATACGTTCCTTGGCGCTTCCGTCCTCTTCTCAAAGGGGGACGTTGATGCGGACATGGTTCGTAATGCGACGATCCTCTATATGGAAGGCTACCTTTTCGACAAGGACGAGGCAAAAGTTGCCTTTGTGCACGCCGCAGAGATTGCCAAAGCCGCTGGCCGCAAAGTCGCGGTCACCCTGTCTGACAGTTTCTGCGTGGACCGGCACCGCGCAAGCTTCCGGCATCTTGTAAAGGGCTTCGCTGATATCGTGTTCGCCAATGAGGCCGAGCTCAAGTCGCTTTACGAGACGCAAGATTTTGACGCCGCGCTGAACGCCCTGCATGCCGATTGCCCGGTCGCCGCAGTTACGCGCAGCGAAAAAGGGTCGGTCGTTTTCGGAGACGGCGCGCCGATCACCGTTCAGGCCGAGCCGGTTTCCAGGGTCATCGACACGACCGGTGCCGGTGATCAGTATGCAGCCGGTTTCCTTTTCGGTATTGCGCGAGGCCTGCCGGTGGCCACCTGCGCCCGTCTCGGTCATATTGCCGCCGCCGAAGTGATCTCCCATTACGGTCCGCGTCCGGAGCAATCCTACAGGTCTCTCGCGGAGAAGGCTGGGATTTTCGCTTAGCTCAGCGCCCGCTCCACATAGTCCAGCCGGTCGTGACCAAAGAACAGGTCATCACCGACAAAGAAACTGGGAGCTCCGAATACACCGCGGGCAACGGCCTCATCTGTTGTCTCTTTCAGTTTTTCCTTGTTCGCCGGGTCGCTGGCCAGAGCGCTGATCGCCGCCGGGTCGAAACCCGCCGAAGCGCAAAGGTTTGCCACTTCGGCCATATCGCCCAGGTTCACGGGGGCTGGTTGCCCCCAGGCCGCCTTGAAGAGCGTGATCACAAACCGGCGCTGCTCGTCCGCATCGGTCATGCCAGTCGCCGCACGCAGGACAGCCAGCGTGTTAATCGGGAAGGCGGGGTTCATGTACATCGGAATGCCGATATGCGCTGCGCAGCGCTGCAGGTCCCGGTTCAGGTACCTGCCTTTCGCCGCAACCGTGCCCGGCGGCTTGTTGCCGGTGGCCTGCATCACTCCGCCGAGGAACATCGGTCTCAGGCGCAGTTCAGCGCCCGTCCGGGTCTCCACGCCAAGCGCCACAGGGACCGCGAGATAGGCTGTCGGGCTGGTAAAGTCGAAGAAAAACTCAAAGAACTTAGCCATGTCAGTCTTGCCTTAAGTTTTGTTTGGGAACCTTTGCCCAAATGCGCTAGACTTGTCATCCATGAAATGGTCAGAGCTTTCAGATAACTGGTGCCCGGTTGCCCGCACGCTTTCCGTGGTCGGAGACCGCTGGACCCTGCTGATCCTGCGCGATTGCTATCTCGGCAAGTCCAAGTTCGAGGAATTTGCCGAAGCCAGCGGGATGACACGTCACATTCTGGCCGATCGCCTGAAACGCCTCGTCGAGGAAGGTGTGCTCGAACGCCGCCTCTATTCTGAGGCCCCGAAACGCTATGATTATCTGCTGACTGAAAAGGGTGAAGAGCTGCGTCCGGCCCTGCGCATCATGAAAGACTGGGGCAGGAAATACATGCCGGTTCGGCGCGGGGCAAAGGCCTGAGGCCTTTTGCTGGTCCGCTGCGGGGCGCAGCAGAGGGGTGCCCCCCTCCGGTGGCCGCGATGCACCCGCCGAGGGCACACGGCAAGCGAGCCGGAGATGCAAGACATTAACGCAGGCCGTCGGCGCTGCGCCTCCTTAAGCGTCCGGCCGGTATGGGCGGCTGGCTACAGAATAAACTTCGATAGGTCCGCATTGCCCGCCAGCGCGCCAACCTTTTCGTCTACATAGGCGCAGGTAACCACGAAGGTCTCACCGGCGCGGTCCGGGGCCTCGAAGCTGATTTCATCAAGCAGGCGTTCAAGCACAGTTTGCAGGCGGCGCGCGCCGATGTTCTCGACTGTCTTGTTGACGGCTTCAGCCAGGTCAGCCAGCCGGTCGATCGCCGCATCCTCGAATTTCAACGTGACTTTATCCGCCGCCATGAGGGCTTGATACTGGCGGATCAGGCTGGCCTCGGGCTCCACCATGATGCGGCGCAGGTCGTCGCGCGATAAAGGTTCGAGCTCGACACGGATCGGCAGGCGGCCCTGCAGTTCGGGTAGCAGGTCTGACGGCTTCGAGACATGGAACGCGCCGGAAGCGATAAAGAGAATGTGATCGGTCTTCACCGCGCCGCGCTTGGTCGAGACAGTTGTGCCTTCGATCAGCGGCAGGAGGTCGCGCTGCACGCCTTCGCGGCTCACATCCGCGCCGCCGCGGTCCTTACGCGCGGCAATCTTGTCGATCTCGTCGAGGAATACGATGCCGTCCTCTTCGACCGCCATTACCGCCTCGCGCACGACCTGTTCCTCGTCGACCAGCTTATCAGCCTCCTCCGTCAGCAACGGCTTGTAGGCATCCTTGACGGTGGTGCGCACACGTTTTGTCCGTCCTCCCATCGCCTTGCCAAGCATCTCAGACAGATTGATCAGCCCCATCGAGCCCTGCTGGCCGGGCAAGTCGAGCATCTGCATCGGGTTGCCGCCGGTCTCGGTGAAATCGATATCAACCTCCTTGTCGTCCAGCATCCCCGCGCGCAGCCTTGTGCGGAACACGTCGCGCGTCGTGGCCTGCGCCTCGGCGCCGACCAGCGCATCCAGCAGGCGCTCTTCCGCCTTGTCGCGGGCTGCCTTAGCGACGGCGGCGCGCTTTTGCTCGCGCACCATGCCGACCGAGGTCTCAACCAGATCGCGGATGATCTGCTCGACATCCCGTCCGACATAACCGACCTCGGTGAATTTGGTTGCCTCGACCTTCAGGAAAGGCGCATTTGCCAGTCGCGCAAGCCGGCGCGAGACTTCCGTCTTGCCCACGCCCGTCGGCCCGATCATCAGGATATTCTTGGGTGTGATTTCGCCGCGCAGGTTTTCGGGCGCCTGCTTGCGGCGCCAGCGGTTGCGCAGTGCGATGGCGACCGCCCGTTTGGCGGCCGCCTGGCCAATGATATGCCGGTCAAGTTCGGTAACGATTTCGCGGGGCGTCAGCTGCGTCATGTCTAAAGGCTCGAAGGGTTTCAAACGGAGGGGAGACACTCTGCGTGTCGGGGAGGTCTGCAGGGCGATCGGTCGTCAGCTGATGGGTCTTCCGGGTCCGCCATATCCTGCCGGTTCGGGCGGGAAGATTCGGACCAGGAGGGGCGTTTTCGGAACCCAGCCCAGCACCTGGCGCCGCGCTGTATGCCAGCCGCCGCCCAGCAGGATAATGCCAGTGCCCAGCAGCAGGGTCGTTGCGATGAAGCTGGTCGAGCCGCCCCCGCCGAACGCGTCGACGACTTGCCCGAGCGCCAGCCAGAAACTCAGCAGGCTCGACACCACCAGTGCTCGCCGGTTCAGCGCCAGCGACAGCAGACCGAGCCCGATCAGCAAAGCCAGCAGCAGGATGGCTTCAGGCGTCGTGGGGGTCACATCCGGACCGCCCATGATCATGCCGCGCAGGCCAAGGATGATCTGCGGCGCCGCCGCCACGTGCAGCCAGAAGGCATTGTCTGACAGGCGCGTGATCCGGCCCGGATCCTTCTGGTCGAACCAGATCGCCGCTGCCAGCGTCGCCAGGCCGATCAGAATTGAGAGAAGGCCGCCGAAGACGGCTCCCGCATCGCCGAAGAAGCCGGCAAAGGTGTAGGCCGCCGCTGCCGCCGAAACGGCGATGAGGAACATGCAGAAGGGCAGGCGCAGGCGCAGCCAGGCGAGCGCGGCCGCTGCGCCGCAGCCAATGAAGGTGCCCATGCCAGTCTGGCCCAGCATGTCCCAGGCCTCGGTCAGCCGGGTGATCGTCTGCGCATTCGCGCCGGTCAGTCCACTCGCGATCATGCCAACCGACAGGCCGGAATAGAGGGTGAAGATCGTGATCGCGGCCATCGTCGGCAGCAACATCCGGCGGCGGCGGCCGAAATACTCCGCCAGCAGCCACATGATGGCGGCGACAGGCATCAGGATGATGGCGGCGAAGCTGCCGGCGGTGTTGCCAGCCAACATCGACCAGGCGTTCGGACCAGACAGGAGACCGGAGATCGCCGTCAGGCCCATAGCCAGGATAAAGATTCCGATGGTGATAAATATGTCGTTGAAATTATTCAGGAAACGAAGATTCTCCGCCCGCTCTGGTATGGCCCGTGTCTCCGCATCGGCGCGCGCGGCGAGGAAGGCTTCGAGGCGGCTGGCCTGATCGCGGGTGATGATGCCGGCTTCGGCGGCGGCGCGAATGTCAGATCGCTCAGACATCGAGGCATTCCACCGTGAAATGCGCGTTCGTATAGACGCAGATATCCGCGGCAATCTGCATCGCCTTGCGGGCGATCACCTCCGCGTCCTGTTCGTAATCGTAAAGGCCCCGCGCCGCAGCCAGAGCGAAGTGGCCACCCGAGCCGATCGCGACGACGTTATGCTCAGGCTCCAGCACATCGCCGGAGCCGGTGATCACCAGCGTGCTGGTCTTATCGGCCACGATCAGCAGCGCCTCGAGTTTCTGCAGGTAGCGCTCGGTGCGCCAGTCCTTGGCCAGTTCCACTGCGGCCCGCTGCAGCTGGCCAGGAAAACGCTCCAGCTTCTGTTCGAGCCGTTCAAACAAGGTGAATGCATCGGCTGTGGCGCCCGCGAAGCCCGCGAGGATCGTCGCGTCCCCGATTCGGCGCACCTTGCGGGCATTTCCCTTCATGATGGTCGGCCCCATCGAGACCTGACCGTCCGAGATCATAACGAGCCGATTGCCTTTGCGCACGGCGATCACCGTTGTGCCATGCCAGGGCAGGCCGGAATTCTCATAAGCTGTCATGGCGTTGAAACTGGCGGAGTTGGCCCTGCGACGCAAGGGACGGGTGAGCGAAGCGGAAATGTGACAGTTCTGTCACTGAACTGTCACGTACCGATCCTAAGGGATCTGTCAAACACGCCACAAGGTGCCCAATGCTGCAACAGCTCGGCCAACTGCCCATGGGCTGGCTGCTGATCGCTCTCATAGCGGTCTTCGGCTCAGCAGCGTTCTTCATGGGGCGCATGCGCGGTGAGACTCTGCTGGTATCGACACCCCGGCGGATGCATTCCCGGCCCAATTATCACGGCTATTATGTTGCGATGTGGGCAACCATTCCCCTGATCCTCATCGCCATTGCCTATGGCGTTCTCGCCGAAAGCCTGACGCGCGAACAGCTGATACGTGAATTGCCATCCTCTTTCGACAGGCTGTCGAAAGCTGAGCTGCAGAGTTATCTCGAGGCTGTGCGGATCGCGGCCGGCTCCGCTGCCGGTCAGAGCGCAGACCGGGTCTTCATGGCGGTCACGAATAGGTATCTCGAGCTGCGCGGCTTGCTCAATGCCGGCACGCTCGTGACACTGAGCGTTTTCGCGGCCCTCGGCATTTTCTGGGCACAGAGCCGGCTCAGGGCAAATTTCCGCGCGCGCTCATTTGTCGAGAACGGGATGGAGCTCGTACTGTTCCTGTGTGCGGGTGTTGCGATTGCCACGACCGCCGGGATCGTGCTGTCGCTGCTGTATGAAAGCCTTCTGTTCTTCCAGAAGGTTCCCGTCCTGGACTTCCTGACCGGTACGCGCTGGAACGCACAGACGGAAGCCGAGTTTGGTGCTGTTCCGCTGTTTTTCGGCACCTTCATGATTGCGCTGATCGCGATGATTGTTGCAGCGCCGATCGGGCTGTTTTCGGCCATCTTCCTGTCCGAGTACGCCTCGCCGCGCGCCCGCGGCATCATCAAGCCGGTCCTCGAGATCCTTGCAGGTATCCCGACCGTCGTTTATGGCTTCTTTGCGCTGCTCGTCGTAGCGCCCGCGATCCGATCGGCGGCGATCTGGGTCAATGAGACGGCGATCCGGGTCGGTTTGGCCAGCGAGCCGATCCTTGCTGCGCAGCCGACGAGCGCGCTCGCCGCCGGCCTCGTGATGGGTATCATGGTGATCCCGTTTGTGTCGTCTCTCTCCGATGACGTGATCAATGCTGTTCCCCAGACGCTCCGCGATGCGGCCTATGCGCTCGGCGCGACGAAATCCGAAACGGTCAAGCAGGTGGTCGTGCCGGCAGCGCTTCCCGGCATCATCGCGGCGCTGCTGCTTGCGGTGTCGCGCGCCATCGGTGAGACGATGATCGTGGTGATGGCGGCGGGCAAGAGTGCCCGCATCTCCATGGACCCGACTTCAGATCTTACCACTATCACGGTGCAGATTGTTTCGCTGATGACTGGCGAGACTGGTTTCGACGATCCGAAAACACTGTCGGCCTTCGCGCTCGGACTCGTCCTGTTCGTCGTGACGCTCATCTTCAACGTGATCGCGCTGCGAGTTGTAAAGAAATATCGGGAAAAGTATGACTGAGATGACCCGCTCCCCCCTGGTCAGCAAGGCGTCCGCCAGGCATCTCAGGCGCCGCAGGGCCGCCGATGGCCGGTTTCGCTATTACGGGCTTAGCGCAATTTTCGTGGCGCTCGGCGCACTCGCCATCCTGGTCTGGACCATCGGATCACAGGCCATTTCGGCGGCAACCTATCATATTGTCAGCTACGATATCACCCTGGACCCCGCCCGGATCGCCCCTGAGGGAGAGAGCAGTCCGGAAGATATCTCGCGCAATGTCGAAGGCTTCTATGGGCTCGTCCGCGACAACCTGCTGGAGACTTTTCCTGAAGCACAGGCCGACCGCGCATCGCGGCGCGCGCTTGCGGATTTCGTGACGCGCCTTGCCGTGTTGCCCGCGGCGCAGATGGTCGCGCGTAATCCCGAACTTGTGGGCAGCCGCATTTCCCTGAAGGCGCCTCTGAATGATGATCTCGACCTTTATCTCAAAGGGGAGGGCGTGCGGGAACGCAAGCTCAGGACAGGTTCAATTACTGCGGTAACACCGGCGGCGAATGGCACGTTTCGCGTCACCGGCGCCGGCGCCTTCGACGGTGTGATTGCCGCGCTGGCTGTGGCCTCGGCCGATCGCCCGGCAGACGCCGGGCCGTTGCCAGTCCTGCTGACGGCGGGTGTTTCAACCGGACGGCTTTCCAGTATTGCGTCCGGCGCGGCAGACCTCGAATTGCTGACGGGCAAGGCTGAGGACTTTGCCGGTACCCGCCCGTCTGCCCGGCTGATCCTGTCGTCCGAAACCGAGCGGGTGATCAGTGACCGCCAGATTGCCTGGACGCTGGCGCTCAAGGAGATGGGGCGGATCGAGCGTGTTGGGCGCACCACGCTGCTGACCAACTCCGACAGTACCTATCCCGAGCTTGCGGGTGGCCTCGCCGCGATCGTCGGCTCGCTGCTGACCATGATGGTCACCGCCCTTGTGGCGATGCCGATCGGTATCCTTGCGGCGGTCTATCTTGAAGAGTTTGCGCCGCGTAACCGGGTGACGGAGTTCATCGAGGTCAATATCAACAACCTTGCCGCCGTGCCATCTATTGTCTTCGGCCTGCTCGGCGCCGCGCTTTATCTCAACTTTCTCGGCATGCCGCGCTCGGCTCCGCTTGTCGGCGGCCTGGTGCTGGCACTGATGACCTTCCCGGTTGTGATCATCGCCTCGCGCGCCGCGCTGAAGGCCGTGCCCCCGTCGGTGCGTTCGGGCGCGCTGGCGGTTGGCGCCTCACAGATGCAGACCGTGTTTCACCATGTCGTACCGCTTGCCGCTCCGGGCATCCTCACGGGCGCGATCCTCGGGATGGCCCGCGCCCTGGGCGAGACAGCCCCTTTGCTCCTGATCGGCATGGTCGCCTTCGTCGGCGACGTGCCGCGCAGCCCGACCGATGAATCGACCGTGATGCCTGTGCTGATCTTCAGCTGGTCGAACAATGCCGAAAGAGCATGGGAACCGTTGACCTCGGCAATGATCCTGATTCTTCTGGCCTTCCTTTTACTGATGAACGGCCTCGTCGTATTCCTGCGGCGTAAGTATGAACGGAGATGGTGATGGACACGAGCCCTGGGACGCCTGCCATGCTGGACGACAGCCTGACCCTCGAGGCCAGGGCCGAGGGCGGCCCGCGCATTGATTGCCGGAATATCAAGGTGTTCTACGGTCAGTCGCAGGCCATCCATGATGTGTCCATGTCCTTCCCCGACCGCGCCGTGACTGCGCTGATCGGGCCTTCGGGCTGCGGCAAGTCGACATTCCTGCGTTGTCTGAACCGGATGAATGACACGATCGAGAATTGCCGGGTCGAGGGGCAGATCCTGATGGATGGTGAAGACATCAATGATGCCGATGTCGATCCTGTCCTGTTGCGCTCGCGCGTCGGCATGGTGTTTCAGAAGCCGAACCCGTTTCCGAAGTCGATCTATGACAATATCGCTTATGGCCCGCGCATTCATGGCCTCGCCAACGGGCGCGAAGACCTTGACGCCATTGTCGAGAAGAGCCTGCGCCGCGCGGGCCTCTGGGAAGAGGTCAAGGACCGCCTCCCGGCGCCCGGAACAAGCCTCTCGGGCGGCCAGCAGCAGCGCCTGTGCATTGCACGCGCGATTGCCGTCCAGCCGGAAGTCATCCTGATGGACGAGCCCTGCTCGGCGCTTGATCCGATTGCCACGGCGCGGATCGAGGAGCTTATCGACGAGCTGCGCAGCCGATACTGCATCGTGATCGTGACGCACTCGATGCAGCAGGCGGCCCGGGTATCGCAGCGCACGGCCTTCTTCCACCTCGGTCACCTCGTTGAGCTCGGCGATACCAATCAGATATTCACCAACCCGCGCGAGAAACGGACAGAAGATTACATTACCGGACGGTTCGGTTGAGCGAGGCACGCATGTCTGATCATATTGTTTCTGCCTATTCGGAAGAACTCCAGCGGCTTTCGGCCGAGATCATGAAGATGGGCGGCATCGTCGAGACAATGATAGCCGATGCCAGCCAGGCGCTGGCATCGAATGACCTCGAACTTGCCCGGGAAGTGGTCGCACGCGATCCGCTGGTAGATACCATCGAGGCCGATGCCGAGCGTCAGATCGTGTCGATCATCGCCCGGCGCCAGCCGATGGGACATGACCTGCGGATGATCCTGTCGGCGATGAAGATTTCCAGCGAGCTGGAGCGGATCGGCGATCTGTCAAAGAACATCGCCAAACGGTCGCAGCGTCTTGACGAGAACGTCAATGCCGAAATGCGCAACGCGATTCTGCGGATGTCGCAACCGGTCTGCTGGCAGCTGAAAAATGTGCTGAATGCCTACGCTTCGGCAAATGCTGACGGCGCCAAGGCGGTCTGGAACTCCGATGATGACATCGACCATCACTATAACTCGGTATTCCGCGAGATGCTGACCTATCTGGTCGAGGATCCGCGCCGGATTACGGCGGGTGCGCACCTGCTGTTCATGGCGAAAAACCTTGAGCGCATCGGCGACCACTGCACGAATATTGCCGAGTTTGTCTATTATCAGGTGGTCGGCGAGTATCTGTCCGAACCTGAGCGACCCAAGCAGAACCAGATCTGAAGCCCCGAACGGGCCGCGCTGAGAGACAGGAGCCGATCCGATGAAGCCCTACGTGCTGATCGCAGAGGACGAAAAGGCTGTTGCCGAGCTCCTGCTGTATAATCTGCGCAAGGAAGACTATGATGTCGGCGTGGCCGGAGACGGCGAAGAAACACTCATCATGATCGACGAGCGGGCGCCGGATCTTTTGCTGCTCGACTGGATGCTGCCAAAGGTGAGCGGTATCGAGATCTGCCGCCGGGTGCGATCCGGCGGGGTTAACCCGAACCTGCCAATCATCATGCTGACCGCGCGCGGCGAGGAGAGCGACAGGATCCGGGGGCTTGATACGGGTGCGGATGATTATGTGACGAAGCCGTTCTCGACGACCGAGCTGATGGCGCGTGTGCGGGCCGTGCTGCGCCGCATCCGGCCCGGCCTCAAGGATGACCGTCTGAAAGTGGGGGACATCGAAATCGACCGCGTGGCGCATAGGGTGGCGCGCAATGGCACCGACATCCACCTGGGTCCGACTGAGTTTCGCCTTCTGGACTATTTCATGCAGCATCCGGGCCGCGTGTTCTCGCGTGAACAGCTGCTGGATACGGTCTGGGGTTCGGACGTGTATGTTGAGGCCCGTACAGTGGATGTGCATGTCGGCCGGCTGCGCAAGGCGCTGCGCCAGGAGGGCGGGGACGACCCGATCCGCACGGTGCGCTCGGCGGGTTATGCCCTGCGCGAGGACTGAGGACTGACGGGCGCCCGTCAGGGACGCCCGCCTCTTTCCGTCAGCTGAAGAGTTCAGCCAGGAAGGTCTTCAGGTACGCAAAGCTGCGCCGGTCGGTGTCGGCGTGATATTGCGTTGCATCGCCGGTTGCCCCGATTGTGGTAAAGGCGTGGGTGGCGAGGCCATGCGCATGCAGCTGCCAGTCGCTCCCGGCAAATTCCCTCGTGATGGCAAGCACGTCATCGGGTGTGGCCATCGGGTCATTCCAGCCATGCTCGATCAGCACTTTCGCGCTGATCTTTGGCTGGGGGATGTTTTCCGCCGGGCGGAAGAGGCCGTGGAAGGAGCCCACGCCAAGGACGTCCATGCCGGCGCGGGCCATGTCGAGCACGCAGAGGCCGCCGAAGCAGAAACCGATGGCGGCCGTCTTCGAGGCATCAATACCGGGTTGGGCCTTTGCAGCTGCGATGCTGCCAGCAAGACGCTTCTGCAGTTCAGCGCGGTTGCCGATCAGAGGATACATCAGGCCTTCATTCTCGGCCTGGCTGGCGCCGCGCTTGCCCTTGCCGTAGACGTCGATGGCGAAGGCAGCGTAGCCGAACTCCTCGGTGATAATCCTTGCCTTCTGCTTCTCGTTGTCTCCCAGGCCGCCCCAGGCATGACAAATGATGACCAGCGGTGCATTGGCCTTTCCGGCCGGCGTGACAAACCAGCCTTCATAGGTCTGGCTGTCAACCTGATAGTCTACTGCGCTCATGGCGGTCTCCTCTGTGCCGTTTTCCAGTTTCCGATAGATTGTAATCAGCTCCCAGTTCAAGGCGAACCGCGATTAGTATGCGCTTTCTAGACTTTTTCCCTAAACGGCGCGTCATCAGATCAGTTTCCCCCGAAAAGGAGCCTCCCATGGCGAAGAAAACCGCGAAATCGGCCGCGCGTACCAAAGCGGCCGCCATTGGCAAGCAAGTTGAAGCCCAGTCGACCGAGATGGCCTACAAGATCTGGCTGGCTGGCGTTGGTGCCTATGGCAAAGCCTATGATACGGTGCTCGCTGGCGCGAACGTGCTGAACAGGCAATCGGCCGAGATGTTCGAAGACCTCGTGAAGCGTGGCTCGGAAATAGAGAACGACGTGCGTGCCCGACTTGCGGCGGATGAACGCGTTGCCGGTGCCACAAAGCAGGTTTCCAGGACGCTCGGGACCGTGCGCGACATCCAGGTTCAGGCCCGCGACCAGTTCGAGGCCCGCCTCGACCGGATGCGCGACCTGCTCGGCGTGAAAGGCCTCTCTGACGTCCGCCAGCAAGTTGCCCGCCAGATCGACAAGCTCGAAGACGAAGTGGCTGCGGTTACCTCGAAAGCCCGCGCGAAAGTCGGTGACGCTGACCTCAAGGCCCGCCTGGCACGCCTGACCGCCGAGATCGAAGCCGTTGCCGGCCAGACCGGTGCGGAAGTCGCCAAGACCGCCAAGAAAGCCGCCCGCAGGACCACGAAGGCCGTAAAAGCCGCCTTCACGGCTCCGGAAGGCGCTGACGACCTGACGCAAGCTGCCGGCATCGGCCCCGCGCTCGCGAAGAAGCTTAACGCGGAAGGCCTGACGCGGTTTGCGCAACTTGCCTCCCTGAAGAAAGCCGACCTCGAAGCGCTCGATGCGAAAGTGGCCGGACGTGGCCGCGTTGCGAAAGCCGAATGGTCGAAACTGGCGAAAGCCGCCTCCTGACCGGAACGGGCAGGGCGGGCCGATGGCCCGCCCTTATCCCTTCGTATCCTCGAAATGCCGGATCATATAGCCGAGCGCCGCAGGCCCGGCTTCTCCCATATAGGGCACGATCAGGCACATTAGCTGAAACACCGTCTTGTGAATGAGGGCAGGCCCGTCATGGATCTCTCTGGTGAGGGCATCGCCTGCGAGCCAGAATGTCAGGGTCGTGATGATCTGGTCGGCAAGCGCCGGCTTGAGGCGCGGGTCGATGTGGATCAATTCCTGGCTTTCAAGGTCATCAAGGATGCGTGTGATCGTCTGGCGCTTGGCGGCGACCAGCCCCCGGAAGCGGACGGCAAGGTCAGGATAGCGGCGAAGAAGACCTGCAAGGTCGCGGTAGAAGAAGCGGAAATCATAGATCTCTTCGAGAAGGATGTAGATATAGACCCAGTTGTCCTCGATCGAGGCCAGGCCGCCCTTCGATCCGCGCAGGATGACGCGCATCTCTTCCTCGAACCGGTCGAACAGGGCGCGGATGATCGCGTCCTTGCCCCTGAAATGGTAGTAGAGATTACCCGGGCTGATCTCGAGCGCATTGGCCACGTCGACAGACGACAGCACGCCTTCTCCTTCCTCGTTGAAGAGGAGGAGGCTGACTTCAAGTATCCGGTCTCTGGTTTTCATGGCCTGGACAGCAGTTTGACAGCTAAATCTGACTGTGAAACGAATTTTGCAGGTAAATTTACCATGGTCTTTTTGCGAGATGGCAAGAGACCTGAACTAGACCGGCCACTGGCGGACCATTGCCAGAAGAGACCGGCGGGACCTGGGAGGCACTGGAAATGAGCACACCAAAAGACGAAATCGCTCAGAATGCGGCACAAAGTACGACGGCCCTTAACCCGTTGCTCGGCGGCATTAACCGGCAGGAGTTGCTGGGCGCCGTTGCGATGATGCTGCGCTCGTCGGTAACCAATCCGATCACGACCGCGAAGGCGGCGCGCAAGATCATGACCGAGAATACCGAAATCCTGCTGGGCAAATCCAAGCGCGAAGCCGACAAGAAGGACCGCCGTTTCAAGGACCCGGCCTGGGAGCACAACCCGTTCTACAAGCGCGGCATGCAGGCCTTCCTCGCGACGCAGGAGCACCTCCACGAGTGGGTCAGCGACGTCAGGATGAGCGAGCTGGAGCACGCGCGTGCCAAGTTCGTGATGGGCATGATCACAGATGCGATGGCACCGACCAACACGCTGATCGGCAACCCGGCGGCCACCAAGCGTGTGGTCGATTCCGGCGGCTTGTCGCTGCTTAAAGGGATGAAGAACCTTTATGATGACCTGACCAAGAATGGCGGATTGCCGTCGCAGGTCGATAAACGTCCTTTCAAGGTGGGCGAGAACCTCGCTGTATCCAAAGGCTCGGTCGTCTGGAAGAACGAGATGCTGGAGCTGATCCAGTATGCTCCGACAACGCCGAAGGTGTACAGGACGCCGATCCTGATCATCCCGCCTCAGATCAACAAGTTCTATGCAATGGACCTGACGCCGATGACGTCTATGGTTCAGTTTCTGCTGGCGATGGAACAGCAGACTTTCGTGATTTCCTGGCGCAATCCGACCAAGGAACATCGCCGCTGGGGACTGACAGACTATATCGACAGCCTTGTTCAGGCCAGCGAAGTGGTACGCAGGATCACCAAGTCGCCTAAACTGAACCTCTCCGGCGCCTGCTCTGGCGGCATTACCACGGCATCGTTCGCAAGCCTTCTGGCGGCCGCCGGAGACAAGCGGATCAATGCGATTACCTTCATGGTGTGCGTGCTGAACCCGCAGAAGGAAGATAGTGATATCGGTCAGATCGTTTCCGATGGCAGCCTCGAGATTGCACGGAAAATGTCCAAGGCACGCGGCATCCTGAAGGGCGATGACCTCGCCCGGATGTTTGCCTGGATGCGCCCGAACGACCTCATCTGGAACTATGTTGTGAATAATTACCTGATGGGCGAGGACCCGCCTCCCTATGATGTGCTGTTCTGGAACAATGACTCGACGAACCTTCCGGCGCAGCTGCACTCGGACTATCTTGATATCGCGCTTCACCAGCCGTTTGATTATCCCGGAACGGTGGATGTGGCGGGCCACAAGGCTGACCTGAAAAAAGTTAAGGCCGATGCCTTCGTCGTTGCCGGGCTGACCGATCATATCACGCCCTGGAAGGCCTGCTATCGCACGCCTGGACTGCTGGGGTCCAGGAATGTCGAGTTCATCCTCTCTTCCAGCGGACACCTGCAGTCCCTGATAAACCCGCCAGGCAATCCCAAGGCGAAGTATTTCCGTGGCAGCCAGATAAAGCCGACGCCCGACGAATGGGCCGCGAGCGCCGAGGAGCACAACGGCTCTTGGTGGCCGCGCTGGGGTGAATGGCTGAAGGAGCGCTCCGGTTCGCTCAAGGCAGCGCCTGCGGCAGTCGGTAACCCAGACTTCCCCCCGCTCTATGCAGCGCCTGGCCGCTACGTTTTCAACGATTAGTCCCTGACTGAAAGACAAGAATGATGGCCAACTTTAAGCGCATGCCGCAGATTACGATGCAGGATGCCGATGGCGTCATGCTGCGTACGGCTCATTGGGCCGGGCCGGAGGATGGCGGCGATTGTCCGCTCCTTTTCTTCAGCGGTATCGGGGCAAATCTCGAATTGACGCTGGCACTGGGGGACATGTTTCCCGACCGTGAGATCCTGACCTTTGATGTTCCGGGCATAGGGCTCAGCCCGGTGACGCCATGGCCTTACCGGCACTGGATGGCGGCGCGCTGGGCCCGCAAGCTGAGCGACCAGCTGGGCTTCGACAGGGTCGACGTAATGGGCGTCTCCTGGGGCGGGGCACTGGCGCAGCAGTTTGCCTTCCAGTATCGCAACCGGGTCAACAAGCTGATCCTCTGCGCAACCTCGTCGGGTATGACCATGATCCCGGGCCGGCCGGCCTCCCTGTCACGCATGGTGGATGCCCGCAGGTATTCTGATCCGGGTTTCATGCGCGACAACTTCGCGCTGCTTTATGGCGATATGGCTGATCCGTCGGCCGATAATCATATCAACAGCCTGCTGCCACCGGATCCTAAGGGGTACCTCTATCAGCTGCTTGCTTTCGCAGGATGGTCAAGCCTGCCCTTCATCCGTTTTCTGAAGATGCCGACGCTGGTGATGATGGGTGACAAGGACAGCATTGTCCCTCTGGTCAACGGCCAGATCCTCGCCTGGGCCCTTCCGGAGGCGAGGTTACACGTCGTACAAGGCGGCGGTCACCTTTTCCTGGTGACGCGTGCCGCCGAGACAGCGGCGGTGATCAATGACTTCCTGAGCACGCCCGGGCGCCGCGCGGCCTAGTCGTTCATAAGTCTTTCAGCTTCGGTACGCACGGCACTGTAATCAACCTTGCCCGTCCCGAGCACCGGTATGTGGCTCACCTTGAATACGCGCCGGGGTACCGAGATTTCCGGCACGCCCTGGCTTTGCGCCCATTCAAGTATCGGCGCGCGCGCGGCCTCCGGCGCGTCGCTGAGCAGCACGACCTGTTCGCCCTTCTTTGGATCCGGCAGGGTCACGGCGGCATGCATGTGATCCGGCCAGACGGCGGCGGCGCAATTCTCCACCACGGCCAGGGAGACCATCTCGCCGCCGATCTTGGCGAAGCGCTTGACGCGGCCAAGAATGCGGATGAACCCTTCCTCGTCGATGTCCACAATGTCGCCGGTATCATGCCAGCCATCGCGTAATCGCTCTATCACGCCCGGATTTGAGGGCCGCAGGTAGCCCAACATCACATTGGGCCCACGGATGTGCAAACGGCCGCCTTCAGGCATGCCTTCGACCGGGACAAGCTTCGATTCCATCCCGGCCATCAGCCGGCCCACGGTGCCGGGCTTGTTGTGTTCCCACTGGTTGGCGGCAACGACCGGCGCAGCTTCCGTTGCGCCATAGCCTTCGAGAATTTCGATATTGTACTTGCGGCGCACATAAGCGCGGGTCTCATCCTTCACCCGCTCTGCGCCGCAGACGGCGAGGCGTATCGAATCGAGGTCGCCCTCCGTGCCAGTGCGGGCATATTGCGAGATGAAGGTATCAGTCGCCAGAAGGATGGTCGCGCCGCTTTCGCGAATACGCCGTACAATCTCCTTGGGTTGCAATGGAGAGGGATGAAAGATCACCTTGAGGCCGCCAATCAGGGGAAGCAGGGCGCCCACTGTCAGGCCGAAGCAGTGGAAGGTGGGCAGCGGGTTGAACACAATATCCGCATCCGGACTGAGGCCGATATGTGCGCGCACCTGTTCAATGTTTGCCATGATATTCTCATGGCTGAGCACCACCCCCTTTGGTTCGCCTTCGGTGCCCGACGTGAAAAGGATGACACCCGGCTGCTTTGAACCCAGCCTGGAGGCAACGAGCGACGGGACGAGAGGGCCCGCCACAGCCGCGATCTTGTCGCCGATACTAAGCCTCTCGCGCACGTCTTCGAGGTAGATCACCTCTACACTCTTCGACAGTTCGCTGATCAGGTCTTCCAGGCCGCCGAGTTCGACGAACTTGTGCGCCGTTATCATGCGCCTCACCTTGGCGGCCCGCATCGCCGCCTTAAGGTTTTTCGAACCGGCCGTGAAGTTCAGCATGGCCGGCACGCGGCCATAGGCGGTCAGCGCGAAGAAGCCGATGACGGCGCCAGCGCCTGTCGGCAGCATGACACCGACCGCCTCGCCGCGGCAGGTGCCCTTGCGAAGCGCCGAGCCCAGGCCGAACACGGCCCGGATGATTTCCTTGTAGGTTAGAACCCGTTCGTCGCCGTCTACCAGGACGGGTTTGCCGGCGCCAAATTCCGACGCAGCGCGCATGAGCGCCGTGAACAGGTTGGTTCGTGTGCTTTCCGGCTTATAGTTAAGCGGTGCCGGCACAAGCGGCTGGAGCGGTTGCTGCATCGGGTTAGCCCTGAACTGTTTCGTCCCATTATTTTGACGACATTCTGTCATCTAGCGTCCTGCAGGCAAGCAATATTGCAAGTCTGCATATGCAGCCTGCGCAGACTCCGGCTTGCTGAATCGAGCATCGGGCGCCATTCTGGAGGCAATGGCAAACCTCATCGATCTCAAGAATAATGTCCCGCGGCCCCGTCATCCCGAGAAACAGGGGCGTCCGGATACGCCTTTGATGCGAAAACCGGACTGGATTCGCGTCCGGGCCCCCACGTCTGAAGGCTATGCGGCGACCCGGGCTCTGGTCAAGGCCGGAGGGCTGGTCACCGTTTGCGAGGAAGCCGGCTGCCCGAATATCGGCGAGTGCTGGGACAAGAAGCACGCAACCATGATGATTCTCGGGGACATCTGTACCCGGGCCTGTTCCTTCTGCAACGTTGCCACTGGCAAGCCGAGACCGGGGGTCGATCCGGACGAGCCGCGCCGGGTCGCCGAAGCGGTGGCCGGGATGGGCCTCAGCCATGTTGTGATCACTTCGGTTGACCGGGACGACCTTGAAGACGGCGGGGCGATGCACTTCGTCGACACGATCCGGGCGATCCGCGAGCGCGCGCCCGGGGCGACCATTGAGATCCTGACACCGGACTTCCTGCGCAAGGATGGCTGGGAGAACCGGGTGATCGATGCCAGGCCCGATGTCTTCAACCACAACCTTGAAACCGTGCCGCGCCTCTACCTCTCGATCCGGCCCGGAGCACGGTATTTCCATTCGCTTCGCCTGCTGCAGAAGGTTAAGGACCGGGACCCGTCGCAGTTCACGAAGTCCGGCCTGATGGTCGGACTGGGGGAGACGAAGGAAGAGATCATGCAGGTCATGGACGACATGCGCTCGGCCGGCGTCGACTTCATCACCATCGGCCAATACCTGCAGCCGACGCGCAAGCACGCCGCCATCGACCGGTTCGTTACACCGGCTGAATTCAAGGCTTATGAGGAAATCGCGCGGGCAAAGGGCTTCCTCATGGTTTCGGCCAGTCCTCTGACGCGCTCGAGCCACCATGCGGGTGAGGACTTTGCCAAGCTGCGCGCTGCGCGCCAAGCGCAGCTCGCCGAACGCGCCTGAGGCATGGCGCGTTTCACCAAAACAGTCCGCGTGCCTTACCAGCCGGCTGACTGCTTCCAGCTCGTCTCGGACATCGCGGCCTATCCGGAGTTCATCAAATGGATCACCGCCATGCGGGTCTCTGGCCTGCGTGTGATCGGCCCGGGGGTCATAGAATGCCAGGGCGAGGCAATCGTCGGCTTCAAGGGCTTCACCGAGCGCTTTACGACGCAGGTTGTTGCCGACGAGCCAGCCGCGCGGGTCACCGCTTCGCTCGTGCGCGGACCGTTCCGGAAACTGTTTGCGGAGTGGCGTATCTTCGAAACGGTCGGCGGCGGCGCCGATATCTGCCTCGAAATCGACTACGAGTTCCGCAATCCGGTGATCGGCTTCCTGGCGGCGGCAAACCATGATCTCGCCGTAAGCCGGATTCTCGAGGCCTTCCTGGCCGAAGCGCGCAAACGCTTCGGTGCGGCGCCTATCGCATCTGCATCTGAATAAGCTTCAGCGCTGTCTCCACCGCTTCCATCCGGATGGCGGAGCGTCCGATATCGCCCAGCTGCAACATCTCGTACACCATGGCACGATTTTCCCGCGCGCAGGCAACATGCACGAGGCCGACAGGTTTCATCTTCGTGCCGCCGCCGGGGCCGGCAACGCCTGTTATGGAAACGGCGATGTTCGCACGGCTGTTCTGCAGGGCGCCTTCTGCCATCATCCGCGCGACCGGCTCGGACACCGCGCCATAGTCGGCGATCACATCGCCCGGCACGCCGAGCATTTCTTCCTTCGCCTTGTTGGAATAAGTGACGAAGCCGCGCTCGAAGGCGGTGGACGAGCCGGGGATGTCGGTGAAAAGCGCCGCGAGGAGGCCGCCCGTGCAGCTTTCGGCGGTGGCGATCTTCAGGCGCGCCTGTTCAGCGTCGTCGAGGATCAGCATGGCAAGATTACGCAGGCGATCAGGAAACATGGCGCTTACCTACAGGGTCATCAGCGGCCCGTGAAGACCGGTTCGCGTTTCTCGATGAATGCGGCGGCGCTTTCCTTGGCGTCTTCGGTCTGCATCAGTCTTCGGATTTCGGTAATCGCCCATTTGCCGGTGTCGCGCCATTCGGGGTCGAGCGTCCGGCGAAGACCTGCCTTCAGCGCGCGCACCGCCTGGGGCGGATTGGCAGCAATCTTCTGCGCGATGCCAAGCGCGGTGGGCAGCAACTCTTCCTGGGTTACGATGCGGCTGACGAGTCCGATATCCTTTGCTTCCTGCGCGGTAATGATGTCGCCTGTGAACAGCAGCTCGCTCGCCTTCTCGCGCCCGACCAGCTGTGCGAGGCGGCCGAGGCCCGGCGCGTCGCAACAGAGGCCGCGCTTGACGAAAATCTCACCCCATTTCGCCGTATCGGCCATCACGCGGATGTCCGCCATGATAGAGAGTTCCGCGCCCCAGCCGAGGGCAAATCCATTGATCGCCGCGATGACAGGAATGTCCGTATGCAGAAGGGCGTCTGCGGCTGGCGTCAGGCCGCCAGTATCCTTTGCCTTCGCCGCCCGCTCTGGCGTGACCGGCGCGCCCTTGGAGAGGATCTTTTTTACATCATCGCCGGAACAAAAGGCACGTGTGCCGGCGCCGGTTATAACAATGGCGCGCGCATCGGCGGTTCGCACGGCGTCTTCAAGCGCGTCATAGAGATCGTAGTCGAGCGAGTTCATCGCTTCCGGGCGGTTCAGGGTCAGCAGGGTGACGTGCCCGTGTTGCTTCTTGAGCAGGATGTCAGACATGATGTTTCTCCCTATGCTTTTGCCGGAGAGTGTCATGAAGCGGGGAAGGTGGGAATGCTGCCGCGGGGGCAGTGCCCGATCAGCCCAGCGGCATCAGCACCGCAATCGCCTCGGCGGCGATGCCTTCGCGGCGGCCCGTGAAGCCGAGGCCCTCGGTCGTGGTGGCCTTCACGCTGATCGCGTCCGGCGTCAGGCCAAGCAGCTCGGCGGTGCGCACCCGCATGGCTTCGCGGTGGGGTTTGACCTTAGGCGCTTCGCAGATCACCGTGATGTCACAGCTGTCGATCCGGTAGCCCTTTTCTTCGGCGAGCGTCTGGGCGTGTTTCAGGAAGATGCCACTGTCGGCGTTTTTCCAACGCGGGTCAGAGGGTGGGAAGTGGTCCCCGATATCGCCAAGGGCGACGGCGCCGAGGATGGCATCGGTCAGCGCGTGCCAGCCGGCATCCGCGTCGGAATGGCCTTTGAGCTTGGCGATATGCGGGATGGCGACGCCGCAGAGAGTGACGTGATCACCGGCTTCGAACTCATGCACATCGAAGCCTTTGCCAACGCGCGGGGCGCCGGTCGGGGCAAGCAGGCGTGCCAGCATGTCGAAATCCTCGGGATAGGTGATCTTGGAAAGGCGGACGGAACCGGTAATCAGCTTGATCCTCGCGCCCGATGCTTCGACAGCCGAGAGGTCATCGACAAGGTCTGTTCCGGCCGCGTCGAGCGCGGCGCGGATGGCGCCGAGGCGGAAGGTCTGGGGCGTCTGGATGCGATGCAGGGCGCTGCGGTCAACAGTGCTGAGCCCGTCACCCCGCTTCAGCTTCAGGGCGTCGGCGACGGGCAGGGCCGGGGCCGCGGCATCGTGCGTCTCGAGGGCAGAGATGAGCGCCGAGATCGTGCCTGCCTCGATGCCGGGCCGGGCCGCGTCATGGATCAGAACGATGGTGTCGTCGGGCGCGCCGAGGATGTTGAGGCCGCTGAGCACGGACTGGGTGCGGGTCGCGCCCGGTTCGGCGCGGGTGAACCGCTGGCCCGGGCCTGGCGCGCCAAGGTCTGCGGCGGCGACAACGATCACATCCGAAATTGAGGGGTGTCGGCTGAAGGTATCGATGGACCAGTCGACGACGCGTCGGCCCAGCAGTGTCTGCCACTGCTTGGGTTTGTCTGATCCGGCCCGGCTGCCCTGGCCTCCGGCGACGATAATGGCGGCTGTCCGACTCATCGCCTTGCTTCTAGCGGGGAGCGCCTCACCTGACCATACACCCCCGGGGCCGCCCGCCGAGTGCGCGAAAATTGTGCTGCTCGCCAATTGTGCGCTTGATCGCGCGTCAAAAGTCGTGAAGAAAGCGTAATGAACAATTTTCAGGCACCCCGTGTTTGGTTGGCGCCGATGTCTGGCGCAACCGATGCGCCGATGCGGCGCCAGGCGGTGCGCTTTGGCGCGCCTGCGGTGGTCTCCGAAATGGTCGCGGGTGAAATGCTGGCGAAGGCCCGGCCGGACGTGGTGCGTCGCACCTGCCGGCATGAGGGGGGTGGCTACTGGATTGTCCAGCTTGCGGCGCGCCGGCCCGAGGACATGGCGCAGGGCGCTCGCCTGATGGCGCAGGCGGGTGTTGACGTCATCGACATCAATATGGGTTGTCCTTCTAAACAGGTCACCGGTGGTCAGTCCGGCTCTGCGTTGATGCGCGATCTGGATTTGGCCGGCGAGATCATCGATGCGGCGATACAGAATGCGGGCGGGCGGCCCGTGACCCTGAAGATGCGCCTTGGCTGGGATGATGCCCGCCTCAATGCGCCAGAGCTGGCCCAGATTGCGCAGCGCAGGGGCGTTCAGATGCTGACGGTGCACGGGCGTACGCGGTGCCAGTTCTATACGGGTGCAGCAAACTGGGCCGCAGTGCGCGAGACGGTCGATGCCGTTTCGGTGCCCGTGATTGTCAATGGCGACATCCGGGATACCCGTTCCGCGATGCGGGCGCTTGCGCTGTCGGGCGCGCATGGCGTCATGGTGGGCCGGGCGGCCATCGGCCGGCCCTGGCTGGCCGGTGAGATCGCAGCGGCGCTTGAGGGCCGCAAGTGGACCTCGCCTTCGCTCGAGGAGCGGTATGAGAGCCTTGAGGCGCAGATCGCAGACTCGCTCGTTCTCTATGGACCCGGCCTCGGGCTCCGGATGGTCCGCAAGCACGTCTCGGCGGCGATCGATCATCTGCCATTACCCCTTTCAGAGGCGCGCCGGCGCGCGCTTCGCGCGGATGTCTGCCGAATCGAAAGCGCGGCCGGACTTATCCGTGCGTTGGGAGATATCTATCGCGAAGAAATGCACGAGGAGCTCTCCTGAGCATGCCAATACTGGATCAAACCCGCCCTGTGGACCTTGGCGAAATGGCGCCGATTGCGCTGCTGCGCATTGATGCGCGCAGACGGATTAGTAGCGTCAATGCGGCAGCCGAGGCCTTGTTGCAGGCCTCTCGCCGGGCTCTGGTCGATCGCCCGCTCAGCGAAATCATCTTCTATGACTCGCCCTTATTCGAGCTCATCGACCGGGCCGCCCGCGAGCCGGCGGAGATCACGGCGCCATCGACACCGCTGTCGGGCCCCTCCATCGCTGCGCGAGCCGTGTGCGATATCCGGGTCAGATGCATCGAAGGCGGCGAGTTCGTTATCGTGCTGAATGAGGCACCGGCGCGGGATCCGGCGGAAGGGACCGCGGGCGCGGCCGGTTTCGGGCGCATCCTCGGCCATGAGGTGAAGAACCCGCTCGCGGGCATTATCGGTGCAGCCCAGCTGCTTGAGCGTCAGGCGGTCGCCGGTCAGTCAGAGCTGCTCGACATTATTAAGGATGAAGCCCGGCGTATCGAGCGGCTTGTCAACAGGCTCTCAGCCTTCGAGCTGTTTTCGGCGCCGCGCATGCAGCCGTGTAATGTCCATGCGCTGCTCGACAAGGTGATTGCCTCTGAGCGCGCCGCGATCGGTCCGAAGATTGACTTTCGCCGGGAGTTTGATCCCTCCCTCCCCGATATCGAGGCAGACCCCGATCATCTTCAGCAGGCCTTCCAGAACATTGTCCGCAACGCCGCCGAAGCCGCCTCGGTCGACGGCCGCCGGGGTGAAGTGATCATCCGCACCTCCTATGCCGCCGGCCTTGCGATGCGTCAGGCGCGTCTGGGTTCCGGCCTGCGACGCGCGATGCTGATTTCAATCGAGGACAATGGCCATGGCATTCCACGTGAGCGCCAGGCGACCATTTTTGAGGTTTTTCAGAGCTCCAAGTCGGGTGGCCGTGGTCTCGGTCTGTCTGTCGTGAGTGAAGTCGTTTCTGCCCATGGCGGGCAGATCCGGGTAGACAGCCGGCCAGGTTCGACCCGGTTCAGCGTTCTTTTGCCAATCGTGGAGGCGAACTGACATGGCGGACAAGACCGTTCTGCTTGCAGAAGATGATGCGAGTATTCGCCTGATCGTTAACCAGACCCTGGTGTCGGCCGGTTACGAGGTGCGCGCCACCAGTTCGCCGGAGGCGCTGCAGCGCTGGGTGCGCAATGGTGAAGGGGATGTCGTCGTAACCGACGTGTATCTCGGCGACACGTCGATCTTTGACCTTCTGCCCTCATTGAAGCTTGCCCGGCCAGACCTGCCGTTCATCGTTATGAGCGGTCAGAACACGATCCTGACAGCTGCATCGGCCGCTGAGCATGGCGCGTTCGACTATCTGCCGAAGCCATTCGACATCGACATGCTCTCGAGCCTTGTGCGGCGGGCCCTGAAAGCGTCGCCGAACATCGAGCGCCTGATCCATCCCGAGGCCCAGAAGGCGGTGTCAGATGCCGGCCTGCCACTGATCGGGCGTTCAGATGCTATGCAGGAAGTCTACCGCCTGATTGCGAAGGTGATGAATACCGACCTGACCGTCCTGATCGAAGGCGAGAGCGGCACCGGCAAGGAGCTCGCCGCGCGTGCCATCCACCAGCTCGGCCATTCAAAGAACGGCAAGTTCATCGGTCTTGACCTTGCAGCCATGCCGGCAGCGGAAATCAACCGCGAGCTGTTCGGCGTAAACGGCACGAACGGCGCTGTTCACATGAAAGGGGGCACGCTCTATCTCGACGAGATTGGCGACCTGCCGGCTGAGGCTCAGGCTCAGCTTGTCAAACTGCTGCGCGAGCCTGGCGGCGCAAGGCTGATCGCCTCCACCCGCCGTAATCTCGGCAAGCTGGTTGAGGAGGGTCGGTTCCGGGAGGACCTGTATTACCGGCTGAACGTCATGCGGTTGTCGATCCCGCCGCTGCGCCAGCGCAAGGAAGACATTCCGGAACTCGCCCGCGCCTTTCTGATCCGTGCCCAACGCCAGGGTCTTGCCGCGCGTACCTTCGAGAAATCGGCCCTGGATCTCATGGCCGCCTATGACTGGCCGGGCAACGTTCGGGAGCTCGAGAACCTGGTCATCCGGCTTGCCGTGCTGAGCTCCGACACTTTGATCACGCTGATGGATGTGGAGCGTGAGATGAGGATGGGGGCAGCCGAGCAGGACAATGGCCATGCCGGCTTCGAGTCCGAAGTGGAGGCCTTGCTGCACCGGTACGTGATGAGCGATCTGGTCTCAGGCGGCGACGATTCAATGGTCCACAGCTCTGTGATCGACCGCGTCGAGCGCCCCTTGATCCGGCTTGCCCTCTCGGTAACCTCCGGTAACAAAGTTAAAGCGGCCCAGTTGCTGGGGATGAACCGCAACACGCTGCGGGCCAAGATCAACGCACTGGGGATTGCAGAAGACTGATTGACGGCCGGGCATTCCGTGTCTTTAGTGCATCAGTGTTGCAGATTGGGCACTTTAATGTGTCCGCTTTGCAACGGGTGAGGCCCTGATTGAGCCGGATCACGTGTCGACAGCTTCGAATACCCAGACGACCAAAGCGAGCTGGGCCCTGTTCGAAGGGTTGTTCATCATTGCGGCCCTGGTGGCGGTCTTTGCCACCTTTATCGCCATCTCGGGTGCGGCTCCGGATGATCCGACCGCCGGCGCAACGCCCTGGCTGCTGGGTCTGAACTTCGTTCTCCTGATCGTCCTGGCGATCATCGTGGTGCGTGAATACCTGATGATCCGCGGCAGCGGCGGGAAGGATGGCGGCGGCAGGCTCGCCCGGCGATTCGTACTCCTGTTCGGCTTCTCGGCCCTTATCCCGGCCATGGTCGTGGCCGTTTTCATGGGCGCATTCATTACGCGCGGCCTTGATCGCTGGATCGGCGAACGGGTCGACCGGCTGATGGAGCAGAATACTGAAATCTTTCGCTCCTATGTCGATAACTTCCAGGCGAGCTTCGAGTCCGACATGCGTCTGGCCGCGATGGACGTCGAGAATTTTGCCAAGCAGGTCGATCAGTCGATTGCAGATTCGGGCGGTAGCGATGTCGCCTCGTATGCGTCCTCGGAGTTCTTCGACGGCTTGCGCTCGGAACTTGCAATCCGTGAATTTCTGACGATTGCCTTACTCGGGCCGGACGGCGTCGACCTGATTGCTGAGGCGAGTGTCCAGGACGCGATCCTGCTGTCTCCGCCAGAGGCCGCTTTCGCTGAAGCCAATCAAGGTGCGGTGGCGACGACACTTTATGAGGGGCGGGGCATTGCAACGGCCCTCATCCGGATCTCGGCACCGCTTGATGGCTATATCTACGCTGTCAAAGTGTTTGATCGCAACGCTGCCCGCTCGCTGCGCGAGGCAGAGACGGCCCTCGAGGAGTATAATGCCGCCAAGCGAAACAGCGGCCGCCTCCAGGCAATTTTCGTGATCGGCTATACGCAGATCGTAGGTCTCGTACTGCTGCTGGCCGGGCGCCTTGGTCTCGAGGCGGCCGGGCGGATCACCGGACCGATCGGGCGTCTGGCCTCGGCGGCGCTCGCGGTACGCGACGGTGATCTGAGCGTGCGCGTGCCGGTCTCCGGCCCGATGGATGAAGTTCATGCGCTCGGCAGCTCCTTCAATGCGATGACCGAGCAGTTGTCAGGCCAGCAGAATGCCCTGATCCGCGCCCGTAAGGATGAAGAAGACCGCCGCCGGTTTATAGAGACCCTGCTGGGTGAAATCGGTGCCGGGGTGATACGCGTCGACCGCGAGGCACGCATCACTCTGGCCAACCGGTCGGCCTGTGAGATCCTGGGCGTTGCCAGTATAGCGCCAGGCGCGTTGCTTTCTGAAATCGCTCCGACGTTTGAGCGGACTGTCCACGATACATTCGATCGCAATTCTCCCGTCGAAGCAAGCCTCGAGCTCGTTCGTTTGGGCGAGACACGCAGTCTGCGCCTCAAGTCTTCGCCCGAGGCTTCCGGTGGCTGTGTGCTGACATTCGATGATACGACCCGCCTCATTCTCGCGCAGCGTCAGCTGGCCTGGCGCGATGTGGCGCGCCGGATTGCGCACGAAATCCGCAATCCCCTGACGCCTATCATGCTCTCGACAGAGCGACTGCGCCGTCGATATGGCTCAAAGATCGAAGACACGGACGGTGTGTTCGAACGATGTATTGAAACCATCCTGCGCAAGGTCGACGACATTGCGCGCATGGTCGAGGAGTTTTCGAGCTTTGCCCGGATGCCGAAACCCAGCATTGCGCCCTTCGACATGCGCGCCGTGCTGCAGAGCGCGAGCTTTGCCCAGGGCGTTGTATCGCCAGATATCGAGATAGACTATGATGCGGGTGCTGACGAAGTCATGTATCTGGGAGACGAGCGGCTCCTGGCGCAAGCATTTGGGAACCTGCTCAAGAACGCTGCCGAGGCGATCGAGGGCCAGCCCGCCGAACACGACATCTCCGGCCAGATCCGGATAAAGGTCAACCGCGAAGGCGGTGACCTTGAGATCGTGATAGAAGATAATGGACCGGGCTTCCCGGCCGAGGTGCGCAATCGCCTGCTTGAGCCCTACGTGACAACCCGCGAGAAGGGTACAGGACTTGGTCTTGCGATTGTGAACCGGATCATTGCCGATCATGGCGGGTCCATTTCGCTGCAGAACCGGCCCGATGGTCTTCGGGGCGCGCGTGTGCGTGTTGTTCTTCCGGAAAATGGTGCCTTGGCGATGCAGTCGGATGATGCTTCAGGGGCTGAACGCGTCCCCGAAACCGGGCAGATGCCAGGTTCCCTGAGCTTGTAGAGGAGACGGAGAGTGGCCCTGGACATTCTGGTGGTAGACGACGAACCCGATATCCGTGAACTGATGGCAGGTGTGCTCGGTGACGAGGGGTATTCTGTGCGAACAGCCGAGACGGCTGAGCGGGCGTTAGAGGAGGTTCGCTCCCGTACGCCGCGCCTCGTGATCCTAGATGTCTGGTTGCAGGGTAGCGGGATGGACGGGCTCTCGCTTCTCAAGTACCTGAAGTCGATCGATCCTATCCTGCCGGTTATCGTCATCAGCGGCCACGGGAACATTGAAACGGCCATCGCTGCGATCCGGCGCGGTGCTTTTGATTTCATCGAGAAGCCGATCAAGGCAGACCGCCTGATGCTCGTGGTCGAGCGCGCCATCGAATCGGCTGCGCTTCGCTACGAGAATGCCGCGCTTCGTAACCGGGCAGGCGACGAGGAGCGCTGGATTGGAAACAGTCAGGCTGCCGCTGCGCTTCGTGCTGCCATCGACAAAGTAGCACCGACCAATTCGCGCGTCCTGATTTCGGGTCCTGCCGGTGTCGGCAAGGAACTCGCAGCACGTCTGATCCACAGGAATTCAGTGCGTGCAGGTGGCCCGTTCGTGGTGGTGAATGCGGCCTCGATAGCGCCGGACCAGATGGAAATTGCCCTGTTTGGCGAAGAGGACTCGCAAGGACGCACCGTCCGGGTCGGCTTGTTCGAGCGCGCTCACACCGGCACACTGCTGCTCGATGAGGTGGCGGACATGCCCGTCGGAACCCAAAACAAGATCCTCCGAGTGCTGACAGAGCAACGCTTCCAGCGCGTCGGCGGCCGATCGGATGTCAGCGTTGATGTTCGTGTGATGGCGGCAACGACCAAGGATCTTCGCGCTGAGATCGAGAAGGGAAATTTCCGTGAGGACCTCTTCTATCGGCTCAGCGTTGTCCCGCTCCGCGTGCCATCGCTTTCCGAGCGCCGGGACGATATCACGGCACTGGCAAGCTATTTCTGCGAGCGCGTTGCCGAGACGTCGGGCCTGGTTTTCAGGACCTTCACACCGGAAGCACTCGCCGTGCTGCAATCCATGGAGTGGCCAGGCAACATCCGTCAGTTACGCAACCTCGTCGAGCGGATCCTGATCCTGTCGCCCTCCGATGCAAGCCGGCCTATCAGCGTTGATGAGCTGCCAAGGGATCCGGGCCGATCTTCCTCTCCGGCGGCTCAATCAGGTTCAGTAGATCTTGTGGGCCTGTCTTTGCGGGATGCGCGGGAGCAGTTTGAGCGTGAATACCTCACCCTGCAGATCACCCGCTTCAATGGTAATATTTCACGAACCGCCGAGTTCATTGGCATGGAGCGCTCTGCTCTCCACCGAAAATTAAAGGCTTTGGGCATAACAACAGGTGTGCGACACGAGACCTGAGTCCAGAGCTGAAGGACCAAACTGATGCACGTTCTTATCTGCGGGGCTGGCCGGGTTGGCCAGGGTATTGCCCGCCGTCTCGCGCGCGAGAAGCATGAGATCACCATCATAGACGAAAATCCCGACCTGGTGGACCAGGTCTCGATCGATCTTGACGTGCGCGGTGTCGTGGGCCATGCGGCGCACCCGGATGTTCTGAAGCGCGCGCGAGCAGATGACTGCGAGATGATCATCGCGGTGACCCACTTCGATGAAATAAACATGGTGATCTGCCAGATCGCCCACACAATTTTTTCGGTGCCCTTCAAGATTGCCCGTGTTCGCGACCGCTCCTACCTCGACGCAGCCTGGAAGACTATTTTTTCGCGTGAAGGCTTGCCGATTGACATGGTGATCTCACCGGAAGCGGAAGTCGGCGATGCAATCCTTCAGCGTTTCCGGACGCCCGGCACGATAATGAGCGTAAACTTTGCAGCCGGTCGCCTTAAGCTTCTTGGCTTTGAACTGGGTGCCGACAATCCGTTGATCGATCTCCCGGTTGACCAGATGCGCGGCGTGTTTCCAGACCTTTCGGCGCGCGTTGTCGGTATTGGCCGGGGCGCTGACATCCATGCGGCGCGCGCCCGCGACGTCCTGAAGCCCGGCGACCGTGCCTATGTTGCCGTTCTTGATACGCATGCTGAACGCCTGACGTCTATATTCAACCGCGACCAGAGCCGGCTCGATCATGTTGTTATTGTCGGCGGCGGTAATGTCGGGCTGTATGTTGCAAAGATTCTGGAAAGGGAAAGCCATATCCGTGTGCGGCTGATCGAACGCGATGTAGACCGTGCCAACAAGGCCGTGGCCCAGGTCAAGCGGTCCATCGTCATCCAGGGTGATGGCCTCAACCCTGAAATTCTTGCCGAAGCGGGGGCGGACCGCGCCGATTTCGTGATAGTCATCACCGATGACGATAAGTCCAATCTTCTGATAAGTAACCTCGCCAAGCGTTCTGGCGCGAAGCGGGCGCTGGCCCTTATCAATGCTCCGGAACTTGCCAGCCTGGCGACGGACATGCGTGTAGACACGGTGCTTGATCCACGCGCTCTGACGGTATCACAGGTTCTCCTCCGCATGCGCCGTGGCCGCATTCTGGGGCTTCAGTCTCTCGAAGACGGACTGGCGGAAGTCGCCGAAGGCGTAACGCTCGAATCGTCTACCTTGATTGGTAAGCCGCTTGGCTATGATGATCTGCCTGAAGGCATCGCGGCCGCCGCCGTGCTGCGCGGCAACCAGATCCTGATGGCCGACCATGATGTTATCGTGCGTCCGGAAGATCATCTCATTATCTTCTACGAAGCAGGGATGGTGCGCAGCGTCGAGAAGTTCTTCCGGGTCAATCCGGACTATTTCTGAGCCATGAATTATCCGTCGGTCGCGCGAGTCCTGAGCCTGCTTATGCTGATACTGGCAGGCGCGGCAGCCCTCTGCATGATCATTGCCGTGATTGCCGGCGAAGAACAGCAGGTATTCACTTTTTCGGTGACGGCCATCGCCATTGCCGTGGCGGCTGCCAGCGTCCTGCTGCTCACGCCCGCACCGAGCCGCAGGGCGCGCGCTTCGGACGGTCTTGCCGTCGTGATCCTGTGGTGGCTCCTGGCCCCGCTCGCGGCGGCAATGCCATTCATCTTCGGCGTAGCGAATAATTCGGTCCTGACCGCTATCCATGAGGCTGCAGCCTGCCTCACGACAACCGGTCACTCGCTCATCCGCGTCGCGCAGGATGATTGGCCGGTCAGCCTCATCTACTGGCGCGGCGCCTTGCATGTCCTTGGCGCCTGCGCCGCCATCACCATGGCGGCAGGCGTCTTCGCCGCAATCAATCTGGGGGGGCCGGGCGTCCACCGTACAGTACTCTTCTCCATCCCAGAGACCAGCTTCTTCGACGCAATGGCGCGCATTACCGTCCCGGTCGCTCTGATGATGGTGGGTGGCATCACCTTTGTCTTCGTGATGCTGCTGGTGCTTGGCCTGCCTCCCGGCCGGGCGCTTGGCGATGCCGTCAGCGTGATGACCACCGGCCTCGTGCATCCGGATGCCCTTCAGCAGTCCCCGGCATCCCTGGCTGTGGCGGTGGTGCTTGGTATCGGACTTTCTTTCGGATCACTCGGCCTTGCCTTATGGTTGCCACTGCGCCGCGCTGCCTGGGGCGATATCGTCAGGGATGCCGAGATCGCCCTTTTCGTTGGTCTGCTTTTCATCTTCGCGGTCTTCGCCGTTCTGTTCGACTTCACTTTCGGTCAGTCCTTAGGCTGGTCGCTATCTACATTGTCGACGTCAGGTATTCCGCTGTCAGAGCGATCCGTGAGCACGGAGATTCCGCTGCCGGTTTCCGTAATCCCCTGCCTGATCGGCGGCTCGGCGCTGGCCGCGGCAGGTGGGATAAAGCTTGCGCGGGTCGTGGTGCTCGGTCAGCGGGCGGGGCAGGAGTTCCAGCAACTGGGCTATCGCCGCTCAATCGTTACCTTCCGCTTCAGGGACCGCGAACTGGATGAAAGGTCGGTGATAGGGGTCTGGGTGTATTTCGTCGCATATCTGCTGGCGGTATTCCTTTTTGTTGTAGGTTTCAGTTTCGCAGGCCTCGGTTTCGATGATTCGATCCGCCTTTCGATCGGCGGGCTAACATCATCGGGGGGGCTGGTCGACCCGGCTACCCGGAACTTGACGGCTCAGGGTGAGGCGCTCCTGATCATTGCCATGCTTTTGGGCAGACTTGAGATTTTGACCGTGCTTCCCGCTCTTTCACTGAGCTTTTGGCGGGGCTAACCCTTGCGGACCTGCAACAAACGACTTAGCTGCGGGGCATAACAAGAACATTAGCAGGAATAGAAAAGACATGTCTGCTGACAAGAAACAGAACCTGCAGGATACGTTCCTCAACGCCGTTCGAAAATCCCGCACGCCGCTCACCGTCTTCCTCGTTAACGGCGTCAAGCTTCAGGGGGTCGTTACCTGGTTTGACAACTTCTGCGTCCTGCTCCGCGGAGACGGCCGGCCGCCGCAGCTTGTTTACAAGCACGCGATTTCCACGATCGCGCCCAGTGCGCCCGTTCAGCTCTTCGATGAAGAAACCGACGGAGACTGATCGGTATTGACCGGAAAATTCGTAGACAGGCTGCCTGCGCCGGAAGTAGCCGGTGTCGTCATCCCATGGTTCACGCCTGCAGATCGTCCGTCGCCGGACAGGCTGAGTGAAACTTCCGGTCTGGTGGAGGCACTCGGCTGCGCGCTGGCCTTCGTCAGGCCCGAGCAGATACGAAAGATCAGTTCCTCCTATCTGCTCTCGGGAGGGATCCTCGACAGGATGGCCGAAGACCTCGATGCGAGAGGTTGCACCCTGGCCGTTATCGACGGCGCTCTGACACCTGTCCAGCAGCGCAACCTTGAAAAGCGTCTCGGCCGAAAGGTCATCGACCGCACGGGGCTGATCCTTGAAATCTTCGGCCTGCGGGCCCGGACAAAGGAAGGTCGCCTGCAGGTCGAGCTCGCGCGTATCCTTTATGAACGTTCGCGCCTTGTGCGGACCTGGACGCACCTCGAGCGCCAGCGCGGCGGGTCAGGCTTCCTGTCTGGCCCGGGCGAAAGCCAGCTCGAAGCTGACCGCCGGATGCTGGACGACAGGATCGTGCGTCTCAAAGGCGATCTCGACGAAGTCCGGCGCACGCGCGGCGTGCAACGTGCCGGACGCCGGCGGACAGGCACGCCGGTCATCGCGCTTGTCGGCTACACCAACTCCGGAAAGTCGACGCTGTTCAATCGCCTCACCGGCGCGGATGTCTTCGCAAAGGACATGCCTTTCGCCACCCTTGATCCGACCATCCGCAAGCTTGAACTTCCTTCCCTCGGCGAGGCGGCGCTGATTGATACCGTGGGGTTCATTACCGATCTGCCGACCCACCTGATCGACAGTTTTCAGGCGACGCTGGAGGAGTCCCTTCAGGCCGACCTTCTGGTTCACGTCCGTGATCGCTCCAGTGCATCTGATACCGAGCAGGCCGAAGATGTGGCCAAGGTTCTGGCACGCCTTGAGTCTGAGTCCGGTATGGCGCTGCCACCGATGATAGAGGCATGGAACAAGATCGACGCCATGCCTGAGGCGCGCGCGGCCTCCATGCGCGGGCTGGCCGCATTTGAAACAGACCCGCCAGCAGTCGCCGTTTCGGCGCTGACCGGTGAGGGCATCGACGGCCTTCTGGCCTTGATTGTAAGGTCACTTCTTCGGGGGCGTGTCGAGATATGCCTGACGCTTGGACCGGCAGACGGTAAGGGCCGTGCATGGCTGCATCAAAACGGTGAAGTGACCGCCGAAGTGCAGAATGAGGATGGCAGCAGCGAGCTGACGGTCCGTATGTCGCCCGAGCGTCTGGGGCAGTTTCGTGCCGAGTTTCCGGCGCTGGCGTCAGGTCTTCAGGTCGATTAATCCCTCGCGGGGCCAGCAGCTCATTCCCGTTCTTTTGCCTTCACGCGCTGCCAGTAGGTTTCCTGTCTGTCCAGGGGCAGCGAGGCGAACGCGACGCCGTCCGCTGCCGCTGCCGCCTCCATAGCGCGGAACCGCCGCTCGAACTTCCCATTCGCCCTGCGCAGTGCCTCCTCCGGATCAATATCCAGACGCCGGGCGAGATTGGCCGCCACAAACAGCAGGTCGCCGACCTCGTCTTCGATCTCGGCGGGATCGCCCCCGGAAATGGCTGCCTTAACTTCAGCGACCTCTTCCTCGAGCTTGTCGAAGATGGGTGCAGTCTCGGTCCAGTCAAAACCGGCGCGTGCCGCGCGCTTCTGCAGTTTTTCTGCGCGCAGCAGCGCGGGCAGGGCGCGCGCGACGCTGTCCATCGCGCTTTCCGGTTCCCCCGGCGCCGCCTTGCGTGCACGCTCCGCTGCCTTCATCCCTTCCCAGGCCACACTTTGTTCGTGTGCGGAGCGAACATCCTTTTCGCCAAACACATGCGGATGCCGGCGGATCATCTTGTCACTGATTGCGGCGACCACGTCCGCCAGCGTGAAGGCGCCGGCCTCCTCGGCTATCCGGCTATGAAACACCACCTGAAACAACAGATCACCCAGCTCATCCCGGAGTTCGCCCATATCGCCGCGCTCGATCGCGTCAGCAACTTCATAGGCTTCTTCAATCGTGTAAGGCGCGATTGTCGCAAAATCCTGTTCCAGGTCCCAGGGGCAGCCTGTTTCAGGCTCGCGAAGGCGCGCCATGATTCGCGCCAGTTCGCCGAAGGCGTCCGCCGCTTGACGCGTCCTGTCCGGGTTCGGGGCCATTCCGGTATCTCCTGATCCGCCCCGTCTTGCCTCGCGATGCGGGCCGGCGCAAGGCAGGGAGTGATTGACATGCGCCGCCAGCCGCGAGACGGGAGGCGGACGCTTGTTTTTGAATTGGCCGGCGGCAGCTGCCGGCAGGGTGAGCACATGAACGACAGGATGGCTCTGGCCGGGTTCGAATGGTCTGGGTCGCAACTGCGCGGCTGGGCATTTGATGGGGAGGGTGACATCCTCTCCTCCTTCCAGGTCCGCGAGGAGCCGGTCGCCGGTCATGCCGACTGGGCAGGCCGGCTCGCCTTTCACCTCGCCGAATGGCTCGGCGAAGCCCCTCGCGTGCCCTTGATCGGCTGCGGCGACGTCTCGGCCGCTGTGGCCGGCCCACCTTTGCGTGCCCCGATGCCTCTGGCTGCGCTCGCCACGCAGCTTGTCGAGCAGTCGGGTATTCATCTGGTGCCGTGGATTGGCCAGACGAGCCCCCCGGACCTGACCTGCGGCGCCGAAACGGTTCTCCTCGGTCTCGGCGATTGGAATGGAGCGATCTGCCTTGCCGGCCAGCACACGCGCCACTGCATGGTCGAGCATGGTCGTCTGATTGGTTTTTCAACCGAGATTACAGCTGAACTGCGCGACCTGCTGATGACCCATGGCACGCTCTCGCTGCGCCCGTCTGGTCAGCAGACCTTCGATATGGGCGTCTTCCGGGACTGGGTCGAACGCGCCCTCGATACGCAAGACGCCCCGCCTGTCTTCTCGGTCGAGGCTGCGATGCGCCAGGGTCTGCTGTCGCCTGTCAACAAGGCTGCCGCGCTGGCTGGCCTGATGATCGGCGCCGACGTGGCGGCCCATTACGATCCGGGTGACGACGTGCTGCTGGTTGCAGATGGCCCGCTGCTGGCGGCCTATGGTTTCGCGCTCGACGCCCTGGGCGCCGATGTGGAGGAAGTCTCCGCCCTGGAGGCGCTCCAGGACGGCCTGTTCGAACTCGCCGATCTTGCCGGACTGCTCGGCGAGGATTAAGGCCCCCAAAGACTATTGCGGTTGACTTCTGAGGAATCCGGCCCGTCGATGATCATCACGCCTGAATGCGTCGCCCCAACGGGTTGCCTGACCGGCCAGTCGCCGGTCTGGAGCCATGCCGAGGGTTTTCTCTGGTGGGTGGATCAAAGGCGCGCCAAGCTGCACCGGTACAATCCGCGTACCGGCAATACCCGCCGCTATGAACTCCCCGTTCGCCCCAGTCGTATCGTGCTGTTCGACGGCCTTCTGCTGACGGCAGCCGACCGCGAGATCGGTTTTTTTGACCCCGCGAGCGAAGTCTATGAGCGCCTGACGGTGATCGAAGGCGAGCCTGAGACCAATCGCACCAGCGATGGCGGTGTCTCGCCGGATGGCGCTTTCTGGTTTGCCACCGAAGATGATCAGCAGCGCGAGGCATCGGGGGGCTACTATCGCTATGGCCCCGACAAAGTGATCTCGGGCCTGCGCCTCCCATCCGTGCTGACCTCGCGCACCTTCGAATTCTCACCCGACGGGCGCACCTTCTACACCTGTGACACCGCAGAAGGCGAAATCCTGGCCCATGACTTTGACCCCGCGACGGGCGTGATCTCAGGGCGGCGCACCTTTGCCTTCACCCACGAACTCGGTGGCCAGCCCTTTGGTTCCGCGGTCGACCGCGATGGCGGCCTCTGGACCTGCCTGCACGGCGCCTCCCGAATTGTCCGGTTCACGCCGGATGGACGGGTCGATCAGGTTATCATCCTTGCCGCGCCCCTGCCCACGGGCTGCGCTCTCGGCGGGGAGGACCTGCGCACCCTGTTCATCACCACCTCCCGTGCTGGCCTCAGCTTTCCGCAGCTCGACGCCCGCCCGCTTTCGGGCAGCCTGTTTGCGGTGACCGTTGATGTGCCTGGCCTGCCGGCGCGTTCGTTTGGCGCGGGCCTTTAGGGCCGCGTGTCCATCAGGTTGCGCGCCACAACCATGCGGTGCACTTCGCTCGGGCCATCATAAATTCGCATGTTGCGGATACGGCCCGCCATCAGATGCAGCGGCATTTCCTTGGTCATGCCCATCGCGCCGAAACATTGCATCGCATGATCGATCACCTCGCTGGCCATTTCCGGCGCGAATACCTTGATCATCGAGATCTCGGTACGCACGTCCTGACCCTGATCGATCTTCCAGGCGCAGTCATACGCCATCAGGCGCGCTGCATGGATCTTCATCGCCGCGTCCGCCACCCACCACTGGATTGACTGGCGCTCGGACAGTTTCTGTCCGAATGTTCTGCGTTCCGGCGCATAGGCGCGCATCATGTCGAGCGCGCGCTGTGCCGCGCCGATACACCAGGCCGCCATCTCCATCCGCCGCGTGCCAAGGCGAATCTGCATGGGCCCGAACCCGTCGCCCTCCTTGCCGAGCAGTTTCCAGCCCGGCACCCGGCAATCCTCCAGCGCCACTTCATAGGTGAACTCGCCGCCCAGCATGGGAATGCGCCTGAGCACGTTGAATCCCGGCGTGCCCTTGTCCACCAGGAAGGCGGACATGCCCCCCCTGGCGCCTCTGGCCTTGTCAGTGATCGCCATAAGGATTGTGAAATCTGCTTGCGCCGCCCGTGTGATCCAGATCTTGCGGCCGTTAATCACCCAGTCATCCCCGTCGCGCACCGCGCGCGTCAGCATGCCGGCCGGGTCCGCGCCCGCGCCCGGCTCGGATATGCCAATCGCCGAAACCGTTTCACCGCGCGCATAGGGTTCAAGATAGGCGGTACGCTGGCGCTCATTCACCGTCGCCATCAGCATCCGCAGGTTCGGCGAATCCGGGGGCAGGGTATAGGTCGCCGCCGACGATCCGAGCGCCTCGTTCACCGCAACCAGCGCCACATGCGGCAGGCCGAGGCCGCCGACTTCTTCGGGCGCATCAAGGCTCCAAAGCCCCATCTCTCTTGATACCCGGTCGAGCCGGGCCTTTTCCTGCGCCGTCAGGTCGGCGCCTTGCCCCGCCGCATCGCGCGCCAGCACCGCGCCTTCCAGAGGAATGACTTCCTCGCGCACGAAGCGCTGCACGAGATCACGCAGCATCCGGTGGTCTTCATCGAGTTCGAACTGCATGGGCACAGCCCTCCATCCTTTGGGTAAGCACGCCACAGCCCCTCGCGGCGCGCAAGCCTTCCGCGGGGGCGGTGATACCTCATCGGTTTACGTAGTCTTCCGGAGATGCCGGGCCCCTGTTTGCCCTTCATTGTTATCATGCGGGTAAAATGCAGTGGAGGGCGATTTGGACGACACAGTATCCCCGGCGGCGCCGTTACGCCTGCCGCCGGTCAACACGATCGCGCTCAATGCGCCTTTCGTCTGGCTTGCGGCAGGCTGGCGGGATTTCTGCGCGGTTCCCGTCAGCGCTTTCTTGTACGGCCTGGTCCTGGCGGCAATCAGCGCCGGCATCTTCTGGGCGCTTTTCACGACCGGCTCGGCCAGCTGGTTCTTTGTCCTGCTCGGCGGCTTCCTTCTGGTTGGCCCGGTGCTGGGCATGGGGCTCTACGCCGCCTCGCGTGCGCTGGCCGAGGCCAGGCGACCGAGCCTGTTTTCCATGCTCTGGGTCAGGGACGCAGCCCGCAGGGATCCGCTGCTTCTCGGTTTCCTTCTGGTCTTTCTCTACTTCCTCTGGACCCGAATTGCGCAGGTCATCTACGCGCTCTCGACCTCGCGCATCTACAAGACCAGGTCGGGCTTTCTGGAGTTCGTGCTGTTTGATCCGAGTGGCCAGATCATGATCCTGACGGGCCTTGCCACGGGCGGGTTCGTCGCCTTCGTAAACTACTCGCTCGCCTCGGTCGCCGCCCCCATGCTGCTTGACCGACGTTATGATGTGTTCATGGCCATGGCCTGCAGCGTCCGGGCCGTGAACCGGAACTTCTACCCGATGCTGCTCTGGGCCTTCCTGATTGTCGCTCTGACCGTGATCGGCATAAGCTTCGCCTTTATCGGCCTCGCTGTCGTCTTCCCTGTCATCGGTATGGCCAGCTGGCATGCTTACAGGGCACTGGTGCAGACCTGAAAAGGCCGGTATCGGGCAAGGTATCGGGCAGGTATCGGGCCGGTATCGGCCGGCGCCGTCTTTGTCCCCGGCCTTGCGCAGGTGCCCCTCCTGCAGATTTGCCGTGGACGCGGGACTTCAAACGGGCTATGCGCCCGCGTTTCAGGAATGAGTAGAACGATGGCCGAAAAGCCGACCAAGGCGCCGCCGCCGCCAAAAGAGAAGAAAAAGCGGGTCGGACCGCTGACTTTCCTCGCGCAGGTGCGTGCGGAAGGCAACAAGGTGACCTGGACGACGCGTCAGGAAACGATCCAGGCTACGATTTTTGTCGTGATCATGTCGATTATCATCGCCCTCTTCCTTTTTGCGGCCGATTCCCTGATCATGCTGTTCGTCAATTTTGTCAGGGGCGCCTGAAACTTGGCCCTGACCCCGAATTCAATTCCGCAGGAGCGCGCCCGGCCCATGCCTGATGCTAAATGGTATATCGTCCACGCCTATTCGAATTTTGAGAAGAAGGTCGCAGGCGCGATTCGCGAGCAGGCCGAGCGCAAGGGCCTGACCCACCTCATCGAGGAAATCGAGGTGCCGACAGAAGAGGTCGTTGAGGTTGCCCGCGGCAAGAAGAAGACGGTCGAGCGACGCTATTTCCCGGGCTATGTCCTGATGAAGGCTCAGCTGACGGATGATATCTACCATCTCGTCAAGGATACGCCGAAAGTGTCGGGTTTTCTGGGCGCGGAGGGCGGCAAGAAGCCGCTGCCGGTGCGTCAGCGGGAAGTCGACCGCATCCTCGGCAAGTCGAGCGATGTTTCCGCCGAACGTCCGCGTCCGCGTGTCTCCTTCGAGATCGGCGAGCAGGTGCAGGTCAATGATGGTCCGTTCCAGGGCTTCGAAGGCGCGGTCGAGGAAATCGACGAAGCCAGCGGGCGCCTGAAAGTCACGGTTTCGATCTTCGGCCGCGGTACGCCGGTCGACCTCGAGTTCGACCAGGTCGTAAAGGTCTGAAGCCGTCGCGCGAATCGCGAGAAGGGAAGAACAGCCTGTCGACGCCGATCCGGCTTGAAACTGTACCGTCCCGCCTGTATGCGAAAACAGAATTGCCGCCTTAGCTCAGCTGGTTAGAGCGCTGGTTTGTGGAACCAGAGGTCCTCCGTTCAAGCCGGAGAGGCGGTACCACTCTTCCTGAACTGCATTGATTTTGTTACAAAAGATTTACGGTGCTTCCCGGTCCCGACCTGTTGCAAAAGGGCCGCGGTGCGGGATTTTTTCGGGCTTTTCCGGGCTTTTTGGGGCCCTGATTTCTGATTTTCCCTCGTAGAATGGACAAAGATCAACTATCAACACGCAGGTGCGGTCCATACCGCATTAGTCCTGCGGCCGAAGACAATCCCGTCGATCGGCACACAAAAGGGGATTGAGTATGAAGAGAACTCTTATGTGCGCGACCGCTGCGGCCGCTCTGGCCTCTGCTGGTCTGCCGGCACAGGCGGAAGGCTGGTACTCCCGCGCAGATCTGCAGTATGCGTTCGATGGCCGTCTTGATCACGACGCCGTCGTATCCGGTAATGGCGTAATTGCAGGCAACTCGGACACGACCGAGATGCTCGGCGGCGATGTCGGCCTTGGCCACAGTTTCGCCAACGGCCTGCGTCTGGAAGGCGTTCTGGGCTTCCGCGGCGGCGATCTTGAGGTGCCTGCGGCGATCGGCGGTACGCTTGCCGGCACAACGATCAGCCCGGCTGGCAGCATCAGCGTCATGGATGTCATGATTAATGGTATCTACGACTTCAATAAGGCTGGCACGATCTCGCCCTATATCGGCGCGGGTGTTGGCGGTACACGCGTTCGCGCTAAGGCTGCAAACCGCGTGGTCGGCGCTGCTCCGAACCTCAGCGCCGCGAACGGCTTCAATGACACGGCAGCTGGCCTCGCCTGGCAAGGGCTCGCCGGCATCGGCTTCAAGCTCTCGGATCGCCTGACATTGGATCTGGGTTACAAGTATTTCAATTCGGACGGCCTGGAATTCGACGGCAATCATGACGGCGTCGGATATGAAGCCGATTTTACCAACCACACGGGTACCATCGGTCTTCGCTATAAGTTCGGCGTGACGCCGCCCCCGCCGGTTGTCGAAACGCCGCCGCCGGTGATCGAGTCGCCGCCCCCGCCCCCGCCCCCGCCTCCGCCGCCCCCTCCGCCGGCGCCGCCGGTCGAGACGACAGAGCCAGTCGTGCAGCAGTGTTCGGCGCTCAACCAGCAGTTTGTTGTTTACTTTGAGTGGGATCGCTCCGATCTGACCAGCCAGGCCGCAGCCGTCATCGACCAGGCTGTCGCCAACATCGCGGCTGCTGAGGGCTGCGCCCCGGCCAGCGTGACGATTGTTGGTCACACCGACACGTCGGGTGCCGCGGCCTATAACGAGCGTCTTTCGGTTCGCCGCGCAGACGTCGTTGCGGCGGCCCTGTCCGAGCGGGGTATCACCGCATCAATCGACAAGTCGGGCAAGGGCGAGACCGCACTTGCTAAAGAAACCCGGGACGGCGTGCGCGAGCCGCTGAACCGTCGTTCGGAAGTAACGATCCTCGTCCAGTAATCGCCGGACAATGTATCATGGACGGCCCGGCAGAGATGCCGGGCCGTTTTTGTTGCGCTGCCCGCCTGCCGAGGCTTGCCGCCCCGTTCCAGCTGTGAAACCAAGGTCGCATGAAAGACCTCTCGTTCCTCTCGCCCGTTGATGAAGCCGCCCGCGAACGCCTGTATGCCTCGGCCGGTGCCATGCTTGATCGCACGCGCGCCTGGTCAGCGCACAATACCGGCAGTCTGAACACGGAGGGCCTGCGCGCCTTCGCCCCAAAGCTCGCCGACGCGTTCTCGGCGCTCGAGGCAAGGATTGAGCTCGTCGAAGGGCCCGGTTTCGATGCCATCGGTGCTGACGGCAAACCCACCGAATCACATTCCGGCCCGATCGTGGAAATCTCCGCCCGAACGGATGCGCCGGTCCAGGTCGTCATGTCAGGCCATTATGACACGGTCTTCGCTCCGGGCGTATTCGACACGGTCAGGGATTTGCCGGATGGCCGCGTTAATGGCCCCGGCATGGCCGATATGAAGGGCGGCATCTGCGTGATGCTGGAAGCGCTCAGGACCTTCGAGGCGGGTCCGCTCAAGGACCGGCTCGGCTACCGGATCGTGCTGACGCCGGATGAGGAGATCGGGAACTTCTCGAGCGCTGATGCGCTTCGCCGGGCGGCATCTTCCGGCGCCCTGATCGGCATGACCTACGAGCCGGCGATGGAAACCGGCGCCATGGCAGGAGGCCGCAAGGGCTCTGCGGTGTTCGACATCGTGCTGCACGGCCGTGCCGCTCATGCAGGCCGCGCCAAGGAGGAGGGACGCAGTGCCATCGAGGCCGCCGCCGAACTCGTCATCGGTCTGGAGCGGCTCAACAGTGCGTTTGAGGGCGTCACTTTCAATGTCGGCTCCATTGATGGCGGTGCGCCAGTCAATATCGTTCCGGACCTTGCCATCGTGCGCTTTGGAGCACGCGCACCCGATCAGCAGGCCGCTGAATGGGCCTCGCAGCAGGTGAGGGCCCTGTTCGAAAGGGCGGTCGCCCGCGATGGGATCCATGGCCACCTGCATGGCGGCTTCTACCGCCCGCCCAAGCCGCGCAACGGTGCCCAGCAGGCCCTGTTCGATGCCGTTCACGCGACCGGCAAGGCCATCGGTCTCGATCTTGAGTTCGTCGACACCGGCGGCGTCTGCGAGGGCAACAATATCTTCGCCGCAGGCGTCCCCAATGTCGACACGCTCGGCGTGCGCGGGGGACGGATCCATTCTTCGGATGAGTTTGTCATAACCGAGAGCTTCCCCGAGCGGGCGCTGCTTTCGGCGCTGATCCTGAACCGACTGGCCGATGGACGTCTCGATGGCCGTCGGATCAAGGACATGATGGGGCGCTGATCATGCCGACGTCTTATGTGATGCGCCCGTCGCGGCTTGATGACATCGAAGCCCTGGCCGAGCTCGCACATCTGTCCGGCCCCGGCTTCACCAGCCTTCCTGTAGACGAGCCTATCCTGAGAGAGCGGCTCGAACGATCCGAGCGAGCTTTTCACGGGCGCCAGAGAAACCTTCAGTACGGCAAGTATCTGATGATGCTTGAGCATCTCCCGACCGGGTCGGTCGTCGGTTGCTCCGCTGTCAAGGCAGGCACGGGAATCGACCAGCCATTTTTCAACTACCGCATCATCACCCTGGCACAGGCCAGTCACGCTGCCGGCAACCTGCGCTTCGACATGGATGCGCTGGTGCTGACCAATGAGTATGTAGGATACACGGAAGTCGGCACCCTGTTCATCAAACCGGATCACCGCGGCGGGGGCGGCGGCCGGCTTGCCGCGCAGTCCCGCTACCTGCTCATGGCGGCAGCGCCGGAACGTTTCAGTGACCGGGTGCTGGCAGAGCTTCGCGGTGTCGTTGACGATCAGGGTGTTTCGCCTTTCTGGGAATGCCTTGGCCGGCATTTCTTCCGCATGGATTTCGCCGATGCTGATAAACTCTCGGCCACGACCGACAACCAGTTTATCGTCGACCTTATGCCGCGTTATCCGATCTATGTTGATCTTTTGCCCCCTGAGGCGCGTGAAGTGATCGGGCGTTGCCATTCTGATGGGGTGGGCGCCTACAAGCTTCTTCAATGGGAAGGGTTCGAGTTCGACCGGACCGTAGACATCTTTGATGGCGGTCCGCTGGTGGCCGCACAACGCCGGCATATCCGCACGATCCAGGAAAGCCGCATGGTCACTGTCGACGCTGGTGATCCGGACAGCGACGGCGGGGCGCGTCTGGGACTGCTATCCAGCAACCGCCTGCCGGACTTTCGCGTGACACTCGGCAAGTTCACCCGTCGCGGCGAGGCCGGCCTCGTCGCGTCTGGTGATGTTCTCGACGCCCTGAAGATCAAGCCGGGTACAGCGGCACGGGTCTGGATGCGGAGCGGGTGATGGCACAGGGCGTCTACATTGATGGCCTCTGGCAGGAAGGGCGGGGCGCGGCATTCTCGAAATCCTGCCCGGCAACCGGCGAAACTGTGTGGCATGGCGCGGCAGGGGATGCCTCGGATGTGGCTGAAGCGGTTGCCTCCGCGCGCCGGGCATTGAGGCTCTGGTCGCACACTCCGCAAGCTGAGCGCACCGCCATACTTGAGAGGTATACGGACGAAATCGGAAGGCGAAGCGAACAGATCGCCGAGACGATCAGCCGCGACATGGGCAAGGCACTCTGGGATTCGCGCGGCGAAGCAGGCACAATGAAGGCGAAGATCGCTGTGTCGATTGCGGCCCAGAAGGAACGCGCCGGAGAGAAGACGGAAGGCGCCGCCTTCGGGTCATCCCGTCTGACCCACCGGCCACACGGGGTGATGGCGGTGTTCGGGCCCTTTAATTTTCCGGGCCACCTGCCGAACGGGCATATCGTCCCGGCGCTGCTGGCTGGAAATACCTGCGTGTTCAAGCCGTCCGAGCTCGCGCCGGGTGTTGCCGCGCTCATGGCGGAGTGTTTCGAAGCGGCGGGGCTTCCTGCCGGGTGCCTCAATATCGTTCACGGAGGCCGGGAAACCGGCGGCGCGCTCATCGGGCAGGATATCAACGGCCTGCTGTTCACCGGCTCTGCTGCAACCGGCATTTTCTTTCATCGCCATTTCGCCGGCCGGCCGGATGTCATCCTTGCGCTCGAGATGGGCGGGAACAACCCGCTGATCATCTGGGACCCGGCGAGCGTCGAAGCGGCGGCCGATATTGCGGCCCAGTCGGCCTATCTGACGACCGGCCAGCGCTGTTCCTGCGCACGCCGCATCATCTTGCCGGAAGGCAGGTTCGGCGACGAGGTGGTCGAGGCCATCATCGCACGCGCGAAAGGGCTGAGGATCGGGGCCTGGAGTGAGCCGGATATCTTCATGGGTCCCCTCGTGTCCGAACGCGCATGCCAGCAGGCGCTCGCCTTTCAGGCCACCTTGACGGGGCATGGCGCGAAGGCCCTGTTGCCACTCTCTGCGCTGGATCGAGGTGGCGGTTTTGTCAGTCCCGGCGTTGTTGACGTGACCCCTGCCGACGATGTCATGGACGAAGAGCTGTTCGGTCCGCTGGTCCAGATCTTCCGGGTCCGCAACTTTGACGAAGCTGTCGCGCGGGCCAACGCGACCAAGTATGGCCTGTCGGGGGGGCTGGTCTGCGACGATGACGCGCGCTGGCAGACCGTCAGTCGAGAGATGCGCGCCGGAATTGTCAACCGCAACCGGCCGACCGCCGGGGCGAGCGGCGCCATGCCGTTTGGTGGGCCTGGCCTGTCGGGCAATTTCCGTCCGGGGGCGTATTATGCCGCGGACTATTGTGCCTGGCCACAAGCGAGCCAGCTCTCGGCCAAGGCTGAACGCATAACGGCGCCGGGCTTTCCGGCCTGAGGGGCTTAAATGGATAATACAGGCCAGATCGAATACTGGAACGGCGCCGCCGGCCGGAAATGGGTGCAGGATGCCGAGAGGCTCGACGCGATGTTGCGGCCGTTCGCAGACGCCGTGATGGCCGCCGCGGAGCCCAAGGCCGGCGAGCGCGCCGTCGATATCGGCTGCGGGGCAGGCGCTTTGTCGCTTATGGCGGCTGCAGCGGGCGCGGCTGTGACCGGCGTCGATGTATCGGAGCCGCTGATTGCCCTGGCGCAGGGACGTGCCCGCGGGGCGGCCAGTTTTACGGTCGCGGATGCCTCTGACTGGCAACCGGAAGCGAAAGCCGATCTCGTCCTCTCGCGCTTTGGCGTCATGTTCTTTGCCGATCCAGGTGCAGCATTCGCCAATATCCGCCAGGGCGTTAAGGCGGGCGGTCGGATCGCGTTTGTCTGCTGGCGCCCGCTGGCAGAAAATGACTGGGCCCTGATCCCGCTCGCTGCCGCCATGCCTTTGCTGAAACAGCCGCCGGCCCCGCCGCCGCCCGGAGCGCCCGGGCCATTTGCCTTTGGCGACAGGCACCGTATCGTCGAGGTCCTGGCAGCGGGCGGCTGGACCGACGTGCGAATCACGCCCTGGGACGGCCAGATCGAATTGCCGGGGGAAAGCGTGGAGGAGACAGCGGCTTTCATGCTCGAGATCGGTCCGCTCTCGCGCACCATTGCTGAGCAAGACATCGACCCCCGGCAGGTGAAGGACGCCATCATCGAGAAAGTTCGCACACTGAAGGCGGAGGATGGACGCACGCGGCTGAGCGCCGCAGCATGGATTGTTGAGGCGGTGGCATGAGGTTCGCAGCCGAAGTCAATTTCGATGGGCTGATCGGACCAAGTCATAATTATGGCGGCCTGTCAGACGGCAATCTCGCCAGCGCACGAAACGCCGGCGATGTGTCCAACCCGCGCGAGGCGGCTGTGCAGGGTCTCGAGAAGATGCGCACCCTCCTGCGGGCCGGCCTTGTGCAGGGCGTTCTGCCGCCGCTTGGCCGGCCTAACTTTGACCTGCTCTCGGCGGCCGGCTTTTCCGGTACGGATGCGCAGATGATCGACGCTGCCGCGCGCAGGGCGCCGCGCCTCCTGAAGGTGGCCTATTCGGCCAGCGGCATGTGGACTGCCAATGCGGCAACCGTGTCACCTTCCGCTGATACAGACGATGCAAGGCTGCACCTGACCACGGCCAACCTTGCGACCATGCTACATCGCAGCCTCGAGCACCCCGATACGACTGCAGCGCTGATCTCGATCTTCTCGAGTGAGGACCACTTCGCCGTGCATGGCGCCTTGCCAGGGCATGCAGACTTTGCCGATGAGGGGGCAGCCAACCATGTCCGGTTGTGCGCCGAGCATGGCGCGCCCGGTGTTGAACTCTTTGTGTATGGCCGTGAGGCTGGCGAATCGACTGCCGGGTTCCCGGCGCGCCAGACGCGTCTCGCATCGGAAGCGGTCGCGCGTTCGCATTGTCTCGACCCTGCGCGCGTCGTTTTCGTCCGGCAGGGCCGCCGCGCGATCGAGGCCGGCGCCTTTCACAATGATGTTGTCTGCGTTGGCGCGCTCGGCACCCTTTTCTTCCATGAGCTGGCCTTCGAGGACACGGCCGGCACGCTCGATGCGCTGCGCCGCGCGGCGAAAGGCCGGTTCGATCTGCAGCCGGTCATGGTGGCGGAGGCTGACGTGCCGCTCGCCGATGCCATCCAGGCCTACCTCTTCAATTCTCAGCTCCTCCAGCTTCCGGATGAAGACGGTCTTGTCCTGGTCGCACCGACCGAGACGCGGGACACGCCGTCAACGCGGGCCTATTGCGAGCGGCTGGTCCAGTCCGGTGGGCCGATCAGCCGGATTGAGTATGTCGATGTGCGCCAGTCCATGCGCAATGGAGGCGGTCCGGCCTGCCTTCGGCTGCGCGTTGTGATGACCGAGGGCGAGCTTGAAGCCTGCCATCAGGGGGTATTGCTCGACGAGGCGCGCATTGACGAATTGCAGGCCTGCGTGAACGCAACCTATCGTGACCGGCTGTCGCCCGCTGATCTTGCCGATCCTGCCTTTGCCGATGAATGCCGCGCCGCCCGCGACGGCCTGCTGCGCGTTCTTGAGCTGGAGGAGCTTGCATGATCCGACTGTATGACTTCCCCTTTTCCTCTGCCGCCTACCGGGTGCGCATCGCCCTGAATTTGAAGGGTGCGACTTATGAACGGACGCCGATCAACATTGCTCCTGGCGCAAACGAACAGCTGACCGAGGCTTATCGTCTGATCAATCCCCAGCAAAAAGTGCCCGTCATAGAGGTCGATGGGCGCATCGCGGGTCAATCGATGGCGATTATCGAGTGGATCGACGAGATGGTCCCCGGCCCGCCTCTGCTACCGGGTGCGGCCTGGCTGCGCCTGCAGGCCCGTGCCTTCGCCGATACCATCGCCTGCGACATCCACCCGCTGAATAATCTCAGCCCGCGCGCCTATCTGCGTGACCGGCTTGGCGTCAGCGAGGCCGATGGTATGGCCTGGTATTCTCACTGGATCACACGCGGTTTTCAGGCGCTCGAACGCGAAGCCGCCGCGCCGCGTCAAACAAGATACCTTTTTTCTGATACACCCTCGATTGCTGAAATCGCCCTCGTTCCCCAGGTGGCCAATGCCCGCCGTTTCAGGGTCGACATAACCGCCTTCCCGGCGCTGACGGCGCTGGACGCCATCTGCCGGGAGCACGAGGCTTTCAGGCGCGCCGCCCCAGAGAGCGCTCCGCCCGTCTGAAGGGTTACGGGCGTTCGGGCGCCGCCTGGATCCCGATAACTTCGATCTCCTCCAGATCGCCCAGGGGTTCGGCAAGCTTAGAGGAATAGTCGTTGAGCCAGGCGAGGAAACCTTCTGTCAGCCGGCCGCCGTCCGCACGCTTCAGGTCGGCCGGCAGCGTACACCCTTCGCCCGCGTCATACCGGCGGGAACAGACACTTGTGACGTCGGTTCCGGGCGCGAAACCCGCATCATCGGCGTAAGTTAAAACTCCGGCGAACCGGTCACGCAGCAGGGCATCTTCTGCAAACAGCGCCGCTGCCTCCGCCGGCAGGGGAAGATCGGTCGCGATCACCAGCGCCCGGCCGCGATTGTCATTGGCAATGTACGCCGCCAGTGCCGCCGCGAGATCCGAACCGGGATCGCTTGCGCGCAGGAAAGGCACATAGACCTTTCCGATCGCGTCGAAGGCGGACGCCAGCTCACGCGCCTGCTCTTCTGCCTTGTTCCGGCTGCGGCGTGCCCCGTCCGCATCGCCGGTCTCCAGCGCGGCGCCGCTCGCAAGTATGAGGACATCAAGGGCCCAGCCGTTTTCCCAAACGGCGGCCGGCGGGGTCTGCGGACGTACCGCCCAGCTTTCGGCAGAGGCATAGTCAAACGTGGGCAAGGCAGGACCGGAGATAACCGGCTTATCACGCACCATCCAGATCAAGCCGGCAATCCCCGCAGCCAAAAGGAGCGCCACGAGAGCGAAGATCAGTTTCCTGTCCATTCCAAATTCTTCCCGGTCTCAGCGGGCCGCGGACTTCAGTCCGGAATAGCCCGGTTGGTCGACAGACAATTGAGCAATTGTGGTCGATTTGAGATGCGCTAGCAGACCGGGTGTGGAAAGGTCCAGAACGCCGGAGCGAATGGCATCGCAGAGTTCCTGGTTAAGTTGCGCAGCTGTGCCGCCGCTGGTTCCGAGCAGGGCTTCAAGGCGTTCCCGTTCGGCGGCTTCTGCGGCGGGCCGTATCTCGAATTCGCGCAGCACGATCGCCAGGGCGTTCGAGGCGACCCGCGCATGAAAGGCGGCGTGACCGGTCAGCTGGGGCGCGGCTGTCGTGTCGATGAATGCCTTTACCGCCTCAATCAGTTCCTTTGCGGAAGGGGCGTCATGCATGGCGGCCGAGTCCTTCGAACAGGTTGATAAGGTCGATCTCGTTTTCTGAAACGCGCCGCCCGATGGCGGCCCGCTCAACGCTCGGATCGGCGCCAGTCTTATAGGCAGAGTACATGATCATGCACATCACGCCCCATTTCAGGCTGCCGAGAATTTCCCACCAGTCGATCTGCGCCGGCGTGAAGCGAGGCCCGCCAGCGGCGGCATAGGCCTCGAGCAGTTCCGGCAGGTCGCCGAAGCCGCCGACCCGCTTTTCGCTCTGGCCAAACCGCCACGAGTTCACGCACAGCCAGGCGATGTCCTCGCGCGGGTCGCCGATATGGGCCAGTTCCCAGTCGAGTACGGCGCCAAGGCCGCCCTGGTCGACAATCAGATTGCCGAGCCGGAAGTCGCCATGCACCAGCACTGGGGCGGCCGGTGCCGGAGTGTTCGTCTTGAGCCAGGCGAAGGCGAGCTCCAGCACTGGCCGGGGCAGACCGAAGCTGCGATAGATCGTTTCATACTTGGCGATCTGATCGCCGCCGAGGCTGCGGGGCAGCATTGTCAGGTCACCCGTCGGCACCGCATGAATGCCGGCGAGCGCCTCGCCGCAATCCCGGGTCAGGCGCGTTCGGGCCAGCCTGAATTCCTCGTCCCGCAGAATCTTCCGGCCAAGCGTTTCGCCGGAAACGCGGCGCATCACGAAGGCCTCGCCGAGCTCGCTGCCGGGGGCTGAGACGTGCAGCACCTGCGGCACGCGTACCCCGGCTTTCCCAGTTGCGCCAAGCAGCGCTGCTTCCGTCGCAAGCGACACGGCATCAGAGGCGCGCGCTGCGGCGACGCCGCCCGGCGCCCGGCGCAGAATCAGGCTATGTCTCTTGTCCTTCGCCGCAACGTCGAAGGCCCAGGTCTCCTGGCTGGCGCCGCCAGACAGTCGTTTCAGGCCTTCCACGCGCGCGTCTGCGCCAAAATGCGCGCCCGCCCAGTCAGCAAGGGGCTTTTCTATCTCGATGCCGGTTCCCATCTCAGCCACAATTGCGCGGAAGCAGGCACTCGCCAAGCGGTAACGCAGAGTAAGGGGGGCGATCCCCGGAGACTGTACTGATGACGGAAAAGATCGACCCCGAACACCCTCTGGGCGTTAAGCTACCAGCGCCGAAACCTAACCTCGCGGCCTGGTTGAGAGAACGCTTCGTGGCGGGCATGCTGATCGCGCTGCCGATCGTTGCGACCTTCATCATTCTTGAATTCCTGATCAACCTTATCGACAGCCGGGTTGTGCCGCTTCTGCCGCCTGCCTTGCGGCCCGAGACCTATCTCGACTACGCGGTACCAGGTTTTGGCCTGATCATCCTCGTCCTGTTCCTGACCCTGCTCGGGGCGGTGGCGACCAACATCCTTGGCAACTATTTTGTCAATCTGACCGACCGGGTGCTGACGCGTGTTCCTGTCGTGAGGTCTGTATACTCCGTGTTCAAACAGATCCGGGACGTTTTCCAGAGCAACACTGCCGATCAGTACAAGGAAATCGTCCTCATCCAGTATCCCAAGGAGGGCAGCTGGGCGGTGGGTTTTGTCGCGGGTCCCGCGAAGGCCGAAGTGGCCCACCGGATGGGGCCCGGCTTCATCAGCGTGTTCGTGCCTACCGTTCCCAACCCGACCTCCGGCTTCCTGCTTTTTGTGAGGGAAGGCGATGTTATCCGTCTCGATATGACGATCGAGGAGGGCGTGAAACTGATCCTGTCGGGAGGCCTTGTCTATCCCGAGTTTCCGAGGCCGCCGCCAGAGACCGCAATCAGCGGGAAGTAACCATTTGTTTATCAAATTGCCTGCCGGTGCCCGGTAACATCGCGGCCCGTTAGGGGCCTGTTAAGCATCCCGTAGGACCTTCGCTTCGGCATCAAGCAAGAAGCGAACGGATAAAAATCGGCCGGGCGGCAGGCCCCTCCGGCCAGCTTCGTCCGCCTTACGCCCTTGCGTAACAATGCCGCCGGTCTGCTGGCGACTGTTCGCTCAAACCAGTCAGAACCGCATCGAAGGCTGACATCGCGCGAACACCACGGAGAGTTTTTTCAATGTCACATGCTTCTTATCTTGTTTCCTGCGAAGTGCTGTGCGGCGAGGGCAGCGATGGCGCCCTCGAAGGTATGGACCGCGCCTATCTGGTCGTTGGTGTTAACGCCTCGAGCGAAGACGATGCCATGACCAGGATCGAAGCCTCGTTTGAGGAAGAAGGCTATGCGATCGTCGACGTTGAATGGATTTCGCTTGCCTCTGAGATGGAATGGGAAGACGCCGACGGTGAAGCCGAAGGCAGAGACATCATCTCCCGCCTGGCGACTTTGCCCGACGAAGTCGTCTATGGCGTTCTCTTCGCCTCGACCGGTGAAGTCAGCGAAGCGGCCTGATCCGCCAGACGTCTTCACACTCTGCAACCCTGTCTCGCGGCCACTGTCTCAGTGGCCGCTTTTTTGTCAGGATCTGACCTCAATGTCCGGTGGGTCGAGCTTCGGCGTCAGCAGTTCCCGGGCAAGCCTGAGGGCATTGGCACGCGCGCCGGAGAGCGAGGGATCGGCGGCCATCACGGCCTGTGCATCCCTGGCGGCAATCTCCAGGAGCCGGGAATGGCGCGAAGTATCGAGCACCCTGTAATCTGCTGCCCCGGCCTGGCGCAGGCCGAGCACATCGCCCGCCCCGCGCAGGCGCAAGTCAGCCTCCGCAATCTCAAAGCCGTCCTCGGTCCGCCGCAGGGTTTCGAGCCGCTCGCGCGCGGTGTCTCCGAGGGGCGGGCGGTAGAGGAGCAGACAGAAAGCCGGCTGGTCGCCGCGTCCTACCCGGCCGCGCAGCTGGTGCAGCTGGGCAAGGCCGAAGCCCTCGGCCCGCTCGATCACCATGATCGTTGCCTCGGGCACATCGACGCCGACCTCAATGACGGTTGTGGCGACAAGCACCCGCGTTTTGCCCGCTCGGAACGCCTCCAGCGCCACGTCTTTCTCGGCGGGTTTGAGGCGGCCGTGCACGAGGCCAACGCGCACGCCCAGTTCCTCCTGCAGGGCGCCATGGCGCGCCACGGCGGAGGAATCGTCCTCGTCTGCATCGACCCGCGGGCAGACCCAGAAGGCGCGCTCGCCGCGCCTCAGCGCCCGCCCGATTGCTTCAATCACTTCCTCGGTGCGCGTATCCGGGATCGCTCGGGTTTCCACCGGTTTGCGCCCCGGCGGCTTCTCGTCGAGGATTGAGACATCGAGATCGCCGTGAACCGCCTGGGCGAGGGTTCGGGGGATAGGGGTCGCGCTCATGACCAGCATGTGGGGGCTTGCGGATTTTCCTGCCAGCCGCATCCGGTCGCCGACGCCGAAGCGGTGCTGCTCATCGACAATGATCAGGCCCAGACTGCGGAAATTCACAGCCTCCTGGAAGAGTGCATGGGTGCCTGCAACAATCTGGATGGAGCCGTCGGCCAGGCCGGTCAGTATGCCCTCGCGAACAGCCCCGCGATCTCGCCCCGAAAGCACCGCCACGTTATAGCCGAGCGGCGAAAGGAGTTTGTCCAGCGTGTCGAACTGCTGGCGGGCCAGCACTTCGGTCGGCGCCATGAAGGCCGACTGCCAACCCGCCGCAGCCGCATCCACCGCCGCCATCGCGCCGACCAGTGTCTTGCCTGAGCCGACATCTCCCTGCAGCAGCCGCCGCATCGGGGCGCCGCCGGCGAGGTCGCGCCGGATTTCGCCGAAGGCGCGCAGCTGCGCGCCGGTCGGGGTATAGGGGAGCGTCTTGAACAGCTGCGCCTGTGCTTCTGCCGGCGCCCGGATCACCGGCGCCCGCCGCGCCCTGCGCGCTGCCCGCGCCAGCGTGAAGGCTGAGGCGCGGGCCACGGCTTCATCATAAGCAAGACGCTCGCGCGCAAGGAAGAAGACTTCCTCATCATAGCGCACCGGCGCATGCAGCGCCTGCAGCGCCGCCGCCATCGGCGGCCAGCTGCGCTCGCGCACGAGGTGAGGGTCGGCCCATTCCGGCAGGTCCTTCGGCAGGCTCTTCAGGGCCTGCATGGCCAGGACATGGATACGCCGATTGGTGAGCCCGGCGGCCAGCCCATAGACCGGCTCAACTTCGGGAGGCGCATCGCCCCTGGCCGGATCGACCACGAAGTCGGGATGCGTCATCTGGCGCTCGCCTTTATAGTCCTCGACCCGTCCCGAGACGATGCGGGTTGCGCCAACCGGAAACTGCGATTTCAGCCAGCGCGGATCGGCCCGGAAATAAGACAGCGTGAGCTGGCCCGAATCGTCGCCCAGCTGGATCCGGTAGGGCGCGCGGTCCGAATAAGGGGCGTGGTGGACGAGGACGACACCGCGCACGGTGGCAATCTCGCCGGGGATGGTCCGGTCGAAACGCTCGCACAAGCGCCGGTCCAGCCAGCGGTCGGGCAGGTGGAGGAGCAGGTCCCAGACCGTATTGCCGCCGCACAGACGCTGAAGCGGTGCCAGCAGTTTGGGCCCGACGCCGCTCAGCGTGTCGAGGCTGGCAAATAGCGGAAAGAGTCGCTCGTCGCGCATCACACGATCAAGCTAGGCGCAGCCGGGGTGCGGCACAATCAGCGCGGGGCTTTTCCCCCCGCTTTTGTGGCCTAAGGTGGTGACGCGACCGGCCCGGGCAGCCCGGGCCTCCAAACAGGGTTCTGAGGGGGCTGCCCCTCTGCGTGAGGCTGAAATGACTGAAGAAGAACGCCGCAAGAAACTGAAATTCCGGGCCTGGCGGCGCGGCTTCCGGGAGATGGACCTTCTGATGGGCCGTTTTGCCGACGAGGCGATCGCCTCTCTGGACACGCCAGGCCTGGATGAGTTCGAGCGCCTGCTCGGCGTGCCCGACTGGGAGGTTTACGCCTGGCTGATCGGGCAGAAGGACGTGCCTGACAATCACAGGGGCCCGGTGCTGGACCAGCTGATCGCATTCCGCTACGCCGCGCAATCCGGCTGACGCCGGGTGACAAGGTAGCCCGATGACCCCCGCTGATCTGCTGAAATCTCTGAGCGGTGCATCCGCTTTTGCTGGCGCGCCGTTTGGCGCGGACGTGATCACCTTCTGCGAGGCGCTGATAAAGCGTGGCGGGGTAGGTGTGTACGTGGCGCGGGACGAGCGCATGGCCCAGGCCGCGCGGCGGATGGGGCAGTTTGCCTCGCCCCGCCTTGAGCAGGCCGACCTGCCGGGTTGGGACGTGCTGCCCTACGACCGGATCAGTCCCGCACCGGGCGTGGCTGCCCGGCGCTGTGCGGGCCTGGCGCGGATTGCGCGTTATGAGCCGGCACAGGGGCCATTGCTTGTGGTGACGACGGCCGGCTCGCTGGTTCAGAGGGTTCCGCCGGTTGCGGCTCTGCGGCGCGCCTCCTTCACGATCCGCAAGGGCCAGACGGTGAAAGCGGCCGATCTGACCGAATATCTTGCCGTCAACGGCTATGTCCGATCGGGTACGGTGCGCGAGCAGGGCGAGTATGCGATCCGCGGCGGCATAATAGACATCTTCCCGCCCACGGCCGCTGAACCCTACCGGCTCGACTTCTTTGGCGATGTGGTGGAGACGCTGCGCAGCTTCGACACCGAGACGCAGCGCTCGACCGGCACCGCCGAGGGCGTGACCTTTGCACCCGTGAGCGAGATCCTCTTCGACGACAGCGTGCTCAGCGGTTTTCGGGACCGTTTTCTCGCAACGTTCGGCCCGCCATCAGGCGATCAGATATACGAGGCGGCACGTGCCTCGATCCGGCGGCAGGGCGTCGAAGCCTGGCTGCCGCTGTTCCATGATCATCTCGACACGCTGTTCGATTATGCTGGCCCGGCGGCGCTCTGGGGGCTTGGCGCGCTGGCTACGGAAGCAGCGTATGAGCGCCTCACTCAGGCAGGCGACTACCATGTCGCCCGGCTCGATGCCGGCGGCGGCGACATCCGCACGGCCAAGGTACTGCCACCCGAGCGGCTCTACCTGACGCCCGCTGAACTCGACGCGCGCCTCTCTGACCGGCCGGTGGTCAAGTTCAGCCCGAATGACCCGGTGGGCGGCACCTTCGATATGGGCGGGCGCCTCGGCCGGGATTTCGCGCCTGAACGTCTGCGTACGGACGGGAATATCTTCGAGACCGTAATCGCCCACGCCAGGGCGCTGCATGCTGGTGGCAAGCCGGTCGTGTTCGCAGCCTGGTCCGGCGGCTCGGCCGACCGCCTTATCAACGTGCTGGGCGATCATGGACTGACCGGTCTTTCTCAGGTGCACACGCTCGAGGCGGCGACGAAAACCGACTTCACCGTTGCCGAAGTTCCCATCGAAGCCGGCTTCACGCTGCCGGGCGTGGCGATGATTTCGGAAGCCGACGTCCTGGGAGACCGACTTGCGGCGCCGCGCCGCAAGCGCAAGACGGCAAGCTTCATCACCGATGCCACCGCTCTGACTGCCGGCGACCTTGTCGTGCACGTTGATCACGGCGTTGGCCGCTATGTCGGCCTACGCACGCTGGAGCTTACCGGTGCACCGCATGACTGCCTGCAGCTGGAATATGCCGGCGGGGACATGATCTTCCTTCCCGTGGAGAATATCGACCTGATCAGCCGCTACGGCTCGGAGGAGTCCGAAAGCCAGCTGGACCGGCTCGGCGGTGCAGGCTGGCAAACGCGCAAGGCGAAGGCCAAGAAGCGCATTCTGGAGATGGCGGCCGAGCTCATGCAGATCGCTGCGGCGCGCGAACTGCGCCGGGCTGAGGCGATCGCGGCGGGGCAGGGTTTCTACGAGGAGTTTGCGGCGCGCTTTCCCTATGAGGAAACCGAAGACCAGCTCTCGGCCATCGAGGATGTGCTCGGCGATCTTGCCTCTGGCCGTCCGATGGACCGGCTTGTCTGCGGGGATGTCGGCTTCGGCAAGACCGAAGTGGCGCTGCGCGCAGCTTTCGTGGCAGCGATGAGCGGCAAGCAGGTGGCAGTGATTGCGCCCACGACGCTGCTCGCACGCCAGCATTTCAAGACCTTCCAGGAGCGCTTTTCCGGGTGGCCGCTGACCGTACGGCCGCTGTCCCGGTTCGTCAGTGCACGGGAGGCGGGCGACGTGCGCGCCGGGCTGGCGGATGGCCGTATCGATGTGGTCGTCGGCACCCATGCGCTGCTGACCAGGGAGACCGAATTCAAACGGCTCGGCCTCATCATCGTGGACGAGGAACAGCGTTTTGGCGTCAGGCACAAGGAGCGCCTCAAGGAACTCAAATCGGATGTGCATGTCCTGACACTTTCGGCGACACCGATCCCGCGGACCTTACAAATGGCGCTGACGGGCATTCGCGACCTGTCGATCATTGCGACGCCGCCGGTCGACCGCCTTTCGGTGCGCACCTATATCACCGAGGAAGACACTGTCACGCTGCGCGAGGCGCTGCTACGCGAGAAGTATCGCGGCGGACAGGCTTTCTTCGTCGCGCCCCGCATCCAGGACCTCGACAAGGTCGAGAGCTTCCTGAGGCTCAATGTCCCGGAAGTGTCGTTTATCGTAGCGCATGGCCAGATGGCGTCGGGCGAACTCGAAGACATCATGACGGCTTTCTATGAAGGCAGGTATGACGTTCTGCTGTCGACGACTATTGTCGAAAGCGGCCTCGATATCCCCCGGGCGAACACATTGATCATCCACCGCGCCGACATGTTTGGTCTTGCGCAGCTTTATCAGCTGCGCGGACGGGTTGGGCGTTCGAAGCTGCGCGCCTATGCCTATTTCACGACGCCGCGCGACAAGGTGATTACAGAGGCGGCAGAGAAGCGGCTGAAGGTGCTGCAATCGCTCGACTCACTTGGCGCCGGGTTCCAGCTGGCAAGTCACGACCTCGATATGCGCGGGGCTGGTAACCTTCTCGGCGACCAGCAGTCCGGTCAGGTGAAGGAGGTTGGGGTCGAGCTCTACCAGTCGATGCTGGAAGATGCCGTAAAAGCCTTGAAGGCGGGCGCGATGGACGAGGAAGACGTGGCCGACGATTGGTCGCCTCAGATCAATCTTGGCGTCGCCGTGCTGATCCCCGAGAGCTATGTCGAAGACCTCAACGTACGCCTGTCACTCTACCGCCGCCTGTCGGATATTACGACGGGCCAGGACCGCGAGAGCTTTGCGGCGGAACTGATCGATCGGTTCGGTCCGTTGCCGGATGAAACGAGGCAGCTGCTCCAGGTGATGGCGATCAAGGTGCAATGCCGTACCCTTGGCATCGCGAAGCTGGATGCCGGAGAAAAGGGAGCCGTGCTCTCGTTTCGGCCCGATACGATCATGGACCCGCAGCGGCTCATGGACATCGTACGCTCTCGTCCCAACCAGCTGAAGCTGCGCCCGGATTCGAAACTCGTGCACTCCGGGCTTGGCGGCTCGCCCGACAGGCGCATTCCGCTGCTGAAAGCCTTCCTGAAAGAGCTGGAGGCTGCTTGCGGGCTTGCATCAGCCGATGCGGCCGATGCTGTGGCCAGGATGGCAACGCGTCAGCCGGCAGAGCCTGAAGACAAGTGGAAGCAGAAGCTCGCAACCGGCTTCCTGACGCAGCAGTAGGTCAGGCGGCCAGTCGCGGTCGCAGCATCGGTCCGGCAAGCCCGGCGCTGAGCAGCGTTTCGGCGGAGTGATAGGCCCGCCTTTCGATTACGCGGTAGGCAAAGTCCTGGCCGATGAAGCCAGCATCACGGGCGGCGGCGGCCGAAATACGGTCGGCGAGATCCATCGCGCCGCGATAGGGCGTCTCGGGCAGCGAGACGGCGAAGAGGCCGGGTTGCATAAGGCAAGGGCAGTCCGTATCGCGGATCTGATCAAGGATTATCTCGGCGAAAGCGAGCTGGGCCATGCGCGAGACGGCAAGGCCGGGGTCCAGTCGGAAAGTCAGGACACACAGCGGACTGGCGCGCTGAGTGGAGACTTCCATCTGTCGGGCGATGTGCACGTCCATGAAGCGGCGGCTGAAGAGGCCTGCGGCGTCATCGGCTAGTCCCAAGACCTTGGCCGACAGAGGCGTCAGGGGGGTGAAGGCGACCAGGCGGCGGCAGGCTGCTGCGATACATGAGGCCATGTATGCGGTGTGGCCGGTGGCTTCGATGACTTCAGTGGCGAGCGCCATGACCGCGTCCTGATGGTTGTTGGGCTGCAGCTCGGGAGGCGAGAGGGCGATGACAGGCAGGGGGCCGAGGCCGTTTTGCTCGGCGATCCAGAGGGTTGTGGCACTGGGCTCGCCGCGAAAGGAGTCAAGGTCGACCAGGGCGGCCCCGAAGCGGCGCTCGTTCATATACTGCCTGGCGGTGCCGCAGCTGATGGCGGCGGTGACGTCGATGCCCCGCTGCCGGAGCGGACCCTGCAGTGAGAGGAAGAGGGGCGAGCCCTGCCCGATGTAAAGAAGCGAGGGAATGCTGGTCAGGTCAGCTGGCGGGATGCGGACCCCAAGGGCACTGGCTGTATCGCGGCGGATCTGCGCTTCGCGCAGGCGGACGGCCCGGCGGGTGAGGGCCGTGAGACGGCCCCTGAGGGTTACGAGATCCTGGTCGCGGCGCAGCAGAACACTTTCGTCTCCAGGCGTCAGCCGGGCACCCGCTGTGTCGACGAGGACGATCTGGCGGTGGACCTGGATCATTGCCGCGCGTGAGAGGGCTTCCAGTACGTTGCGGCTGGCGGTGGGGACATCGATCAGCAGCGGATCGCTGGCGCAGAAGTCGATGGGATGGCTGGCGCGATACGGCCGCATCCCGCCCGAACGCAGGCGCGAAAGAATCATTTCCAGGCGCGGGCTTGCCGCCGCAATCTCGATAGGCGGATCGAAGAAGGAGAGGTCGGACATGCAGCTATGCGTCAGGATAGAGCCTTGATAGAGGGGGGCAGCCAGCGGACGCTGCGGCACCCCTTCCTTTTGCGGTCCTGACACTTAAAGTTCGCCTAATTCAGACAGTAACAGAACGAACAAGGGAGGCTATCATGGGCCAGGGACCGCTTTCAGGCATCAGGATTGTAGAATTCGCCGGGATCGGCCCCGGCCCGTTCTGCGGCATGCTGCTTTCGGATCTGGGCGCCGACGTGGTTCGCATCGACCGGCCGGGCGATGGCCGTCCGGGCCGTGCGGCGGATGTGATGAGCCGGGGGCGCCGCTCGATCGGGTTGAACCTCAAGGATCCCGGGGATGTCGAAGTGGCGATGCAGCTGCTGGAAAAAGCCGACGGCCTGATTGAGGGCTTCCGGCCTGGCGTGATGGAGCGCAATGGGTTGGGGCCGGATGAGGTGCTGAAGCGCAACCCGAAGCTCGTTTACGGCCGGATGACCGGTTGGGGACAGACTGGCGCGCTTTCACAGGCGGCGGGGCATGACCTCAATTACATTGCGATCACCGGCGCACTGCATGCGATGGGTGACGGCGACGGGCGGCCGCGTCCGCCGCTGAACCTGGTTGGCGATTATGGTGGCGGTGCGCTTTACCTGGCCATGGGCCTTCTGGCGGCAATCCTCCACGTGAAGAATGGGGGGCAGGGTCAGGTCGTGGACGTGGCGATGTCAGACGGTGCGGCAAGCCTCGCGACGATGTTCTATGGCATGAAGGCGATGGGTGTCTGGACCGACGAGCGCGAGGCCAATCTGCTCGATGGCGGCGCACACTTCTACGATACTTACGAAACGAAGGACGGCAAGTGGGTCGCCATCGGATCGATCGAGCCGCAATTCTACGCCATCCTGCGCGAGAAGGCGGGGCTTACCGGCGCCGAGTGGGACGCTCAGATGGACAGATCCAAATGGCCGGATCTGAAGGCCAGGCTGATGAGCGTGTTCCTCACCAGGACGCGTGATGAATGGTGCGCGATCATGGAAGGCACCGACATCTGCTTCGCACCGGTCCTGTCGATGACGGAAGCCCCCCGGTACAGGCACAATGTCGACCGCCAGACGTTCGTGGAAATCGAAGGCGTCGTGCAGCCCGCGCCGGCGCCTCGCTTCTCCGCCACGCCGGGAGCAATCCAGCGCCGTCCGGCCGGACCAGGCGAACACACAGCTGAGGTATTGAAGGATTGGGGCGTCGGGCGCGGATGAGCGCGCTTCCCGGGACGACAGGGCGCCGCCGCATCTACCTCATGCGGCATGGGTTTGTGGACTATACCTCGCAGGCCGTCCGGAAGGCCCGTGATCCGAAAGTTGCCACGCTGACGCCGAGAGGCGAGGAGGAGGCGCTCGCGGCAGGGGTTGCCCTTTCAGAAGTGCATTTCGACCTCGCCGTCTGTTCGGGTCTGGCGCGCACACGCCAGACGGCGCAGATCGTTCTGGCCCAGCATCCGAACGCTCCCGCGCTGGAAACGGATGAGCGCTTCGAGGAGCTGAAGTCCGGGACCTACATGGACTTTCATTCGGCTGAGCATCTCGCCGCGGTCATGACCTTTGTCTTCGAACAGGCAGGCGAGCCCGGTGCCGAGTTCCTGCCGGGCGGTGAGAAGTTTTCTGATGCCCTTGCCCGGGGCAAGGCGGCGCTGCGGGAGCTGCTGCTGCGGCCGGGCTGGGCGACCGCCCTGGTGGTGGCGCACGAGGTGATGAACCGGATGCTGCTGGCGGACGTGATCGGCGCGCCGCTCGGCGCCAGCGCCGGCTTCGAGCAGGATACCGGGTGTATCAATATTCTTGATTTCGATATGGTCCCGGACGAAAGCGGTGAGGGCACCCGGATCGAGCGCGGGGTGATCAAGGCGGTGAACCTGACCCCGGCCAACTATCTGAAAAATGGAATGAATCTGCGCAGTCTGGAGGCGATCTTCACCCGCCCTGCGCAGCCCTGAGGCGAGCCCACCGGCCGCTCCGGACAATCAGGGCCGGCGCCTTCGTTCAGACTCATTCTCATGTTAGCCATAACTGTCGGCACAGAGCCAATCAGGTTTATGGCCAGGGTGACGTGCCGGCGTCCTTCTTGCATACCTTGGCCGGCCTTCGGGCCGGCCATTTTCCTTCTGGGGCGGTCCTGGCAATCCTCTTAGTCCCGGCCTGTTGTTTGGCGCTTGCCAGAGCGTCCGGGCTGCGTTAACAGGCCCGCTTTCCCGCGTCCCTCACGGGGCCGCGACACAATCAGATTCCGGAAGCAGTGCCATGGCCGTCCCAAAGAGCAAGAAATCAAAGTCTCGCACCCGCATGCGCCGCGCCCATGACCGGCTCGACATGAATACTTATATCGAGGACGCGAGCTCGGGCGAACTTCGCCGTCCTCATCACATCGACCTCAAGACCGGGGTCTATCGTGGCAAGCAGATCCTCGAGCCCAGCGACGACATCTGACAGTCTTTGTCCCGGGCCGGTCTGCTTGATCGGATTTCGAACGCCTCCTGCCCGGCAGGGGGCGTTTTGATTCGGGCGGCCTGCTGATCTGCAGCAGGGATTGTTGATCGCGGTCCGGCGATCGGCAGGGTGACGAGGGATGCGCGACCCGCCCGGGTGGGCCTGCCTCTATCAGGACCGGCCGGGACGGTCGCGGCCAGACGGGCACGTTCGTCATGGGGCTTGCGAAGCTCTGCGCACCCATCTAACGCCTGCCTCAACCGGATTGGCAGCCCCGCGAAGGAAAGATTCCATGAGCGAAATCATCGACATTCATGCCCGCGAAATCCTCGACAGCCGGGGCAACCCGACGGTTGAAGTGGACGTCACCCTGGAGGACGGCTCCACCGGCCGCGCGGCGGTTCCCTCGGGCGCTTCGACCGGGGCCTACGAGGCCCACGAGCAGCGCGACGGCGACAAGTCCCGTTACAATGGTAAGGGCGTTCTCAAGGCAGTGGACGCCGTGAACGGCGAGATCTGCAACGAGCTCACCGGCCTCGACGCGACCGACCAGCGTATGATCGACATGCTGATGATTGATCTCGATGGCACGCAGAACAAGTCCCGCATTGGTGCGAATGCCATTCTCGGTGTTTCGATGGCAGTCGCCAAGGCGGCGGCGGATTCCTGCGCCATGCCCCTCTACCGTTATATCGGCGGCGCCAATGCGCGGATCCTGCCGACCCCGATGATGAACATCATCAATGGCGGGGCGCATGCCGATAACCCGATCGATATTCAGGAATTCATGATCATGCCGGTCAGCGCCGAGACGATGGCGGATGCGGTCCGCGTCGGCGCCGAGGTTTTCCACGCGCTTAAGAAGACGCTGCATGATGCCGGGCACAACACGAATGTTGGCGATGAGGGTGGCTTTGCGCCGAATATCGGTTCGACCGACGAGGCCATCGGTTTCATCCTGAAGGCGATTGAGAAGGCCGGCTACCGCCCCGGTGAAGACGTGGCGCTGGCCCTGGACGCGGCGTCGACGGAGTTTTTCAGAAATGGCAGGTATGAACTTGCAGGAGAGGGCAAGTCGCTGACTTCCGAGCAGTTTGCCTTGTATCTTGCAGATCTCTGCGCGCGTTACCCGATCCTGTCGATCGAGGACGGCATGGCGGAAGACGACTGGGAGGGCTGGGTCGCGCTCACCGAGATGATCGGCAACAAGGTCCAGCTGGTCGGTGACGATCTTTTCGTGACCAATCCCGAGCGTCTGGCGATGGGGCTGCAGCGCGGCGCCGCCAATAGCATACTGATCAAGGTCAACCAGATCGGCACCCTGTCGGAAACCCTCGATGCGGTCGAGCTGGCGCACCTGCACGGATACACCTCTGTGATGAGCCATCGTTCGGGCGAGACCGAGGATTACACGATTGCCGATCTGGCGGTGGCCACGAATTGCGGGCAGATCAAGACCGGCTCGCTCAGCCGGTCAGACCGGATTGCGAAATACAACCAGCTGATTCGCATAGAAGAAGAGCTTGGCCCGATCGGCCTCTATGCCGGCCTGTCGCGTATCAATGCCGGCTGAACCGGTGCAGGCCGGCCTGAGCCCGCCAGCAAGGCCCGTGCCCTCCCCATATGGTAAGGGATTGGTTACCCCCGCCTATTAGGACTGATTCCATGGTTTCACGGCTTCAGGCTCTCGGGTTCAGTCTTCTGGTGCTCTACTTCGCCTTCCACGCTTTTGCGGGGGAGAAGGGGCTCAGCCGCTGGACGGATGCGCAGATCCAGCTGGAACAGAAACAGCGGGAACTCGCGGTCATAGAGGGTCAGATCGCCGTGCTGGAGGAAGACATTCGTCGCCTGACGCCCGGCTCGATGGACCGCGACTTTGTTGAGGCGCTGGCGCGCGACAAGCTGGCCTTCGTCTATCCTGGCGAGATTGTCCTTCTGACGCCAGAGATGAGCTCTGCAAATTAGCAACGATGTTCTGACTTGTCGCTGCAAAATCGCGACGACATAAGGGGCCAGGGAGGCACATCTTATGGCAACACGACCAAAGGGTTCGAAAAAAGCACCCGCTAAGGCCCCTAAGGCCGAGATGCTGAAATTCTACCGCGACATGCTGCTCATCCGGCGGTTCGAGGAAAAGGCCGGCCAGCTCTACGGCATGGGCAAGATTGCGGGTTTCTGCCATCTCTATATCGGGCAGGAAGCTGTCGTAACCGGCATGCAGGCCTGCCTCAAGGACGGCGACCAGGTGATTACAGGCTACCGTGACCATGGTCATATGCTGGCCTGCGGCCTCGACCCCAATGGCGTGATGGCAGAGCTCACCGGGCGCATCGGCGGCCTGTCGCGCGGCAAGGGCGGCTCGATGCACATGTTTTCAAAGGAAAAGAACTTTTATGGCGGCCACGGCATTGTCGGCGCACAGGTGCCGCTCGGCACGGGCCTTGCCTTCGCCAACAAGTATCGCGGCAATGACAATGTCAGTCTGGCCTATTTCGGCGACGGCGCTGCAAACCAGGGCCAGGTCTATGAAGCCTTCAACATGGCGAGCCTGTGGAAGCTGCCGGTGATCTACGTGATCGAGAACAACATGTACGCCATGGGCACGAGCGTTGAGCGGGCTTCGGCCGAGGTCGAGCTCTACAAGCGTGGTATCAGTTTCGAGATCGAAGGCGAGGAAGTGGACGGTATGGATGTGCTGGCCGTGCGCGAAGCGGGCGAGCGCGCCGTGCGGCATGCGCGCGCTGGCAAGGGGCCATACATTCTCGAGATGAAGACCTATCGCTATCGCGGTCATTCAATGTCGGACCCGGCGAAGTATCGCAAACGTGAGGAGGTCGATGACATCCGCACGCATCATGACCCGATTGATGGGCTGAAAGGCCAGCTCCTTGAGCTCGGCTATGCGACCGAGGACGACCTGAAGAAGATCGACAACGAGATCAAGGCCATCGTCAAGGAGGCGGCAGACTTCTCGCTCGACAGTCCCGAGCCGGATGCCCGTGAGCTGTGGACGGATGTTCTGATCGAGGGGGCGGTGTGATGTCAGTCGATATTCTCATGCCGGCGCTGTCGCCCACCATGGAGGAGGGCACGCTGTCCAAATGGCTGAAGAAAGAAGGCGACGCTGTGAGATCCGGGGATATCATCGCCGAGATCGAGACAGACAAGGCTACGATGGAAGTCGAAGCCGTCGATGAAGGCATTCTCTGGCGCATCGTCGTGCCCGAAGGCACCGAAGGCGTGAAGGTCAACTCAGTTATCGCCGTGCTGACAGGGGAAGGGGAGGCGGCCGGGTCAGCGACGCAGCCAGCCTCCGCGAAGGCCGGAGTCCAGAAAGTCCCGGCAGCCGCGCCTCTTCCCGAGCAGGCCGGAGTGAACCCGCAAGAGACCAGCTACCCTGCAGCAGCGCGTGGTCACGCGTCTGTTTCGAGCTATCCGGCAGGCATGACATTCACCGAAACCACCGTGCGCGACGCGCTTCGCGATGCGATGGCCGAGGAGATGCGCCGGGACGATCGCGTATTCGTCATGGGCGAGGAAGTGGCTCAGTATCAGGGCGCCTATAAGGTGACCCGCGAGTTGCTGCAGGAGTTCGGCGAGCGACGCGTGATCGATACCCCGATCACGGAGCATGGCTTTGCCGGCCTCGGCGTGGGTGCGGCCTTTGCAGGCCTGCGCCCGGTGGTCGAGTTCATGACCTTCAACTTTGCCATGCAGGCCATCGACCATATCATCAACTCCGCCGCTAAGACGCTGTACATGAGCGGCGGCCAGATGGGCTGTCCGATCGTGTTCCGGGGGCCGAACGGCGCGGCAAGCCGTGTCGGCGCCCAGCACAGCCAGGATTATTCGGCGTGGTACGGACAGATACCTGGCCTCAAGGTCATCGCGCCATTTGATGCAGCCGATGCAAAGGGCCTTCTGAAGGCCGCGATCCGTGATCCGAACCCGGTCGTCTTCCTCGAGCATGAGTTGCTCTATGGTCAGTCCTTTCCCGTGCCTGACATGGACGATTTCGTCCTGCCAATCGGAAAAGCTGCGGTGAAGCGCGTGGGCACGGATGTGACGCTCGTCGCGCATTCGCGCATGGTCGGATTCGCGCTTCAGGCGGCCGACCGGCTTGCTGGCGAAGGCATAAGCGCCGAGGTGGTCGATCTGCGCACGCTGCGCCCACTGGATACCGATACGGTGGTCGAAAGTGTCAAGAAAACCAGTCGTCTGGTCTGTTGCGAGGAAGGCTGGCGCTTCTTTGGGGTCGGCGCGGAGATCGCTGCAACGGTGGTCGCGGAGGCCTTCGACTATCTCGACGCACCGCCGATCCGGGTGCACCAGAAGGATGTGCCGCTGCCTTATGCGGCGAACCTCGAAGCCCTGAGCCTGCCGAATGCGGACGATATCGTCGCAGCGGCGAGGAAGGTGTGCGAGGGAGGTCTCTGATGCCCGTCAACATCACGATGCCCGCACTGAGCCCCACGATGGAAGAGGGCACGCTGGCCAGATGGCTGGTGAAGGAAGGCGATGCCGTAAGGTCCGGTATGATCATCGCCGAGATTGAGACCGACAAGGCGACAATGGAAGTCGAAGCGGTTGATGAGGGCCGGGTGGGCAGGATTCTGGTGCCGGAGGGCACCGAGGGCGTGAAAGTCAATTCCGTGATCGCCGTGCTGCTGGAAGACGGTGAGACCACGGGGGATGTCAGGGTGCCGGCCGAGGCACCGAAGGCTGCGTCTCTGCCTGAACGCTCAGCGCATGGGGCTGGCGCGGCGCCCGCGGCCAACCCTGCGAAAGCTGGAGCTGGTCCCTCGGTGACCATTCCGCAGACCGGTCCGCGCCGGGATGAGCGCGAGGCCCCCGGGCGTGTGATGGCCTCACCGCTTGCAAAACGCATTGCCGCCAGTAAGGGCATCGACCTGCGCGCCCTGAAAGGCTCGGGGCCTCATGGCCGGATCATCCGGCGCGATGTGGAGAGCGCAGGGCCCGGCCTGGCGCAACCTGTGCTGGCCGGCGCGCCGATCGCCGCAGAGGGTCTGATCCTGCCGCAGGTTCTGGATGACCGGGTCTATGCGCCCGGCACCTATGAACTGAAGCCGCTCGATGGCATGCGCCGGACGGTGGCCAGGCGACTGACGCAGAGCTTCATGCAGGTGCCGCATTTCCCGCTGACCATCGACATTGCGCTCGACAACCTTCTGGAAAGCCGCGCAGCGATCAACTCGGCTGCGCCGAAGGACGTCAAGATTTCGGTCAATGACCTCCTGATCAAGGCCGCTGCGCTGGCGCTGATCGATGAGCCGGACTGCAATGCATCGTACACGGACAAGGGGCTTGCCTATCACAAGAATGCCAACATCTCGGTCGCCGTGGCGGTTGAGGGCGGCCTGATGACACCGGTCATCTTCAGGGCGGAAGGCAAGGGCCTCGCCGAGATCTCCGGAGAGATGAGGGACCTCGCCGCCCGCGCCCGCGACCGAAAACTGAAACCGCAGGAATACATGGGCGGCACCTTCTCGATCTCGAACCTCGGCATGTTCGGCATCAAGTCCTTCGCTTCGATCATCAATCCGCCGGAGGGCATGATCCTTTCGGTGGGTGCGGGCGAGAAACGTGCTGTGGTGGAAGGGACGGGCAATGTCGTTGTCCGGACCGTGATGAGCGTGACGCTGACCTGCGACCACCGCGTTATTGGCGGGGCCGAAGGCGCGAAATGGCTGGCGGCGTTCAAGCGCTATGTCGAAACGCCTGAGGCGATGCTGCTTTAGACCGGAAGGAAAACTATGACCAATCCATACGATCTGATCGTCATCGGCTCTGGTCCCGGCGGATATGTTGCGGCCATCCGCGCCAGCCAGCTCGGCATGAAGACAGCTATTGTCGAGCGTGAAAGCCTGGGCGGCGTCTGTCTCAACTGGGGTTGCATCCCGACCAAGGCGCTGCTGCGCTCAGCCGAGGTGCTGCACCTTGCCAAGCATGCCAGATCCTTCGGCCTGAAGATTGAGAATCCTTCGTTTGATCTGGATGCCGTCGTGAAGCGCTCGCGCGGCGTGGCCGGCCAGCTGTCGAACGGCGTGAAGTTCCTGATGAAGAAAAACAGGATCGATGTGATCGAGGGAACCGCGCGCCTGGAAATGGCCGCGCCGGCGCCCAAGGTCATTGTCAGGGGCAAGGACGGTAAGGATAAGCCATACACAGCCTCTCACGTCATCCTCGCCACCGGTGCCCGCGCCCGGGATATTCCGCAGGCGGGCCTCGTCGCCGATGGCAAGCTGATCTGGACCTATCGCGAGGCGATGACGCCGGATGTGATCCCAGATCGTCTTCTGATCATCGGATCCGGTGCCATCGGCATCGAGTTTGCAAGCTTCTACAACGAGCTTGGCAGCGAGGTGACCGTCGTTGAAGTGATGGACCGCATCCTGCCCGTGGAAGACGCAGAGATTTCCGCGCTTGCCGAGAAGGACTTCAGAAAGCAGGGCCTGAACATTCTTACCGGCGCAAAGGTCGAGAACGTCAAGGCCGGCAAGAATGTGGTGACGGCGGACATCACGACAAAGGACGGCAAGAAGGAGACCAGGGAATTCGACCGAGCGATCCTCGCGGTGGGGATCGTCGGCAATGTCGAGAACCTTGGTCTTGAAGCGCTCGGTGTGAAGGTCGAGAAGACCCACGTGATCGTCGACGGCTTCGGAAGGACCGGCGTGCCGGGGCTGTATGCGATTGGTGACCTGACCGGCCCGCCCTGGCTTGCGCATAAGGCAAGCCATGAGGGCGTCACCTGCGTCGAGGGCATTGCCGGTAAGAACCACGCAGAGCCGTTTGACGCATCCAACATTCCGGGCTGTACCTATTCGCATCCGCAGGTCGCCAGCGTCGGGCTTACCGAGGCCGCCGCGAAGGCCAGGGGTCACGACGTCAAGATCGGCCGCTTCCCCTTTATCGGCAATGGCAAGGCTATCGCCATGGGCGCCGAGCAGGGTCTTGTGAAGACGATTTTTGACAGGAAGACCGGCGAGCTTCTGGGCGCTCATATGATCGGGGCCGAGGTCACCGAGCTGATCCAGGGCTATGTCATCGCGCGCCAGGGCGAGCTGACCGAGCAGGACCTGATGCATACGGTCTTCGCCCATCCGACGATTTCCGAGACGATGCATGAAGCGGTTCTCGACGCCGAGGGCCGCGCGCTGCATATCTAGATATATGAAACTTTCGCTTGGCCCCGGCACGCTGGTCACCGCAGCTTTCATAGGGCCGGGTACAGTGACCGCATGCACGCTCGCCGGCGCGAATTTCGGCTATGCGCTGCTTTGGGCCCTGGTGTTTGCAACCCTTGCCACGATCATCCTGCAGGAAATGTCGGCGCGCCTCGGCGTGGTTACGGGCAAGGGGCTGGGTGAGGCGCTGATGGCCGTTGCGGGCAGCCGCGCGGTAAAGGTCGCGCTGGGCTGTTTGGTTGTCCTGGCCCTGGGCGTGGGCAATGCCGCCTACCAGGCGGGTAACCTTACGGGTGCGGCGCTTGGCGGCGAGGCGATCCTGCGCAGTTCCGGCGCGGTCCGATGGATGCTGGTTTCCGGGCTCACCGTATGTGCAGCTGTGCTGCTGCTGACCGGAAGCTACAGATTACTTGAGCGAAGTCTCATCGCGCTCGTGATCCTGATGAGCCTCGCCTTCACCGGGAGTGTCCTGATCACGCAGCCTGACTTCGGCCAGCTTTTGGCGGCGGCTGTGCCGCGCCTTCCGGAAGGAAGCCTGTTTACCGCGGTCGCTCTGATCGGCACCACGATCGTGCCCTACAATCTCTTCCTGCACGCCTCGGCCGCCCGGGAGCGCTGGGGCGGACAGGGCGCGTCTGCCCTTTCTGAAGCAAAGCAGGAAACCCAGGTCTCGGTAGGCCTTGGCGGGCTGATCTCGATCTTCATTCTGGTCACGGCGGCGGCAAGCCTGTTTGCCTCAGGTCTGACGATCAGCTCCGGGGCCGATCTGGCGCTGGCGATCGAGCCTGCTTACGGCCCGGCCGCGCGCTTTCTTGTCGGCGCGGGCCTGCTCGCAGCCGGCCTCAGCTCGGCGATCACAGCGCCGATGGCCGCCGCTTATGCCGTCTGCGAACTGGCCGGCGCTCCGCCGCGCGGAGGCCTGTTCCGGCTGGTGGCCATGGCGGTTCTGCTGACAGGGGCGGGGATCGCCCTGATCGGGTTCAATCCGCTGCAGGTGATCCTCGCCGCACAGGTCGCCAATGGCATTCTGCTGCCGATCATCGCTGCCTTCCTGCTGGTGGCGATGAACCGGCGCAGCCTGCTGGGAGGGCATGTCAATTCGCCCTTGCAGAACCTCTTCGGCGCCCTGGTACTTGTCGTGACGGCTGGACTTGGGGCAAGGCTTATCCTGCGCGCGGCGGGAGTTTGGCCATGAGCAGTCTGCTCTGTCTCAATGCGGATCTCGGTGAGCTGCCGGGCGAAGACGGCCGCGCAATCGATGCCGGTATGCTGGACGCGGTGACCCGGTGCAATATTGCCTGCGGCGGCCATGCCGGCGATGCCCCCACCTTTCGCCGTACGATCCGGCTGGCCGTGCAAAAGGGGGTCCAGATCGGTGTGCACCCGTCCTATCCGGACCGGGAGAACTTTGGGCGCACGACGCTGAAGATGACGCTTCCAGAGCTGCGCCGCGCCCTCGAGGCGCAGCTGCACCTCTCCCTCGCGGTTGCGGACCGCGAGCGCGTGCCCGTTGAACACCTCAAGCCGCACGGCGCCCTCTACAACGATGCCGCACGGGACATCATCCTCGCCCGTCTTGTGGCAAGCGTGACCTCGGATTGGGCTATTCCCGAGCTGATCGGTCCGCCGAACTCTGCCCTGGAAACGGCAGCGGTCAGGGCAGGGCTGCGGTTCATTCCTGAAGGCTATGCCGATCGCTCATATGAACCCGATGGGTCTCTGACCCCGCGGCACATGGACGGCGCGGTCATCGAAGACACGCGCGGCGTGCTGGCCCAGGCGATACAGTTTGCTGCCCGCGGGGTCGTCAGTGTGCGCGGCGGCGGGGCGATTGCGCTGCCGGTACGCACGCTTTGCCTGCACAGCGATACGCCCGGGGCCCCGGCACATGCCCGGGCTGTCCGGGATGGGCTGGTTCAGGCAGGAATTACGATCGCAGCATGAGCGGTCAGGGTTTCGACATCATAGCCTGCGGAGACGATGCGCTGCGCATCCTGTGCGGAGCCGGGCCTGTCCGGCATGCTATTGCGGATATGCTGAGGGCATTGCCCGAATGGTACGAGGTGGTGCCGGGCAAGAGGGATGTGACCGTCTCGTTTGATCCGCATAAGGAGCGTATGGAGGCGGCGCAGGCCCGGCTGAGCAACACGCTGGCCGATATCACCAAGGTTGGGGCGATCACCGGCGTCGGGCATGTCCTGACCGCCGAGTTTGGCGGCGCAGCCGGGCCGGACCTCGCGGAGCTTGCCGGATCCAACCGCAAGACGCCCGCCGAAATCATCCGGATGATTGAAGCTTCATTGCTGACGGTCGACCTGCTGGGGTTCACGCCGGGTTTTGCCTATCTGATCGGGCTCGATGCCGCGCTCCGCGCCGAGCGGCTGACGCATCCGCGCATGCGGGTTCCCGCCGGGTCCATCGGGTTGATCACGGGGCAAGTCGGGCTTTATGCCCTGGAGGGCCCCGGTGGCTGGCCGATCGTCGGGCGCGTCATGACGCCGCTCTTCGACAAGTCACGTGACGACCCGTTCTGTCTGCGGCCCGGCGACCGGGTGACCCTGCGCGGGCCCGGCGCGCGGTGACGCTGAGCGTGATCGATCCCGGTCTGCAGTCCAGCGTACAGGCAGGCGCGCGGACAGGCTTTCGTCATGCTGGTGTTCCCGCGGGTGGTCCGGCGGACGCGGTGTCCATGGCGCTTGCAAACCGGCTGGTGGGCCAGCCGCCTGAAGCGGCGTCGATCGAAATCGCTTATGGTCCGGCGGCGTTCCGGTTCGGGTCGGATGTACAGATTGCGGTCGCGGGCGCTCTGGCGCTGGTCCGGGTCGCAGGTCAGGAGGCGGCCCAGCATCGCACCCTCAAGGCGCGGGCCGGAGATCTGGTCGAGATTGGCCCGGCACGGGCGGGCGCCCGGATTTATCTGTCGGTGAATGCCGGGCTCGCGTGCGAGGTGTTTCTTGGTTCTGCCTCAACCTACATGCCCGCTGGCTTTGGCGGTCATCGGGGCCGCGCCTTGCGCAAGGGTGACCTGCTGGATCTCACGCCTTTCCCGGATGTCGCTCCCGCAGAAACACCGGAGACGCTCCGCTTGCCGGTCTCGCGCAGTTTCGCCCTGCGTGCCGTTACCGGGCCGGATTGGCCGGAAGCAGCCACGGTGTCGGAAAATCCATTCCACGCGACCGCGCGCCTCAGCCGCATGGGCATCGAACTTGAAGGTCACTTTCCGGAATTTGAAGGCGGCGCCTCGCGTCCAAGCTCTGGCGTATTCCCGGGTGCGCTACAGGTGACCCCGCAGGGGCGCGGCTTTCTGTTGCTGGCCGATGGCCAGACGACAGGCGGCTATCCCCACCTGCTGCAGGTCATCCGTGCGGATCGTCATCTGATCGGTCAGATCCGGCCGATGGACCGGATCCGCTTCCTCATGCGCACACAAGGGGCCGCAGAGACAGCGCTCCAGTACAAGCAGGCCCTTCTGCAAGCCTGGGTACCGGAGTTGCGTCTCTGACCCTGCGCCTCAGAAGGCGATACGCAGCCCCGCACGAATGTTCTGGCCCGGGAGCGGAAGGAGATCTTTCAGCACCGATGTCGCAAGACGGGCTTCTTCATCGCCGGCGTTGCGGATGTGGATGAAGGCCTGCGTGCCCTGGGCACCGAAGCCAAGTTCCGACAGGTTAAGCGCGCCTTGCAGGTTGACCAGAGTATAGCCGTCGGTCGGCAATTGACCGGCGCCTGTCTCGTCCTGATCCCCGGCCCATTCGATGCCTATCCCGATTTCGTACAGACGCCATCCGGCTTTGGCATCTGCCGTAAGCCGCAAGGGCGGCACGAACGGGACGTTGCGATTATTGCCAAGCTCTGCATCGACAAAATCAAGGCCGCCCCTGACTGACCAGGCCGCGCCAAGCGGGCCGCCATCAAAAATGGCTTCGCCGTAAATCTCGCCGCCTGTGAAGGTTGCGTCATCCTGGGCGAAGACGAACACGGGCAGACCGTCGGCTTCGTCAACAGGACCGGCGCCTTTGTCGATCGTTCCCGGCGTAAGGAAAATGAAATCTGAGAAACGGGTCGTAAACAGGTTTGCCCCGATCATCAGCCGGTCATTGCGCCAACGCAGGCTGCCTTCGAGGTTGAGGCCACGTTCCTTGTCGAGGGCAAGGTTACCCACTTCGAACTGGCTTGTCGCAAGGTGTGGGCCGAAGGCGAACAGTTCGCTCTCGTTGGGCGCGCGTTCGGTATAGCTTAGCTGGCCACCGATGAAGAGGCCGCCGTCAGAATGCTTGTGAATGCCGGCGGAGGCGCTGAAGAGATCAAACTCTGCCTCGCCCGCGTCGATATTGTCGTGCCTCAGACGCTCGATCCGGGCACCCCCCTCAATACCGAAACCGCCCTGCCATTCGCGCGCCTGGTAAAGGAAGGCGGCGAAGGACCGGGTATCGGTCGGGGTTATAAAGGCCTCTTCACCCGCCGTTTCGAGCGCTTTGTCGAGCAGCTGGATGCCGAGGGCGCCTTCGAAACCGGCCAGGGCGTGGTCGATTTCGCCGCGGGCTTCCCAGCCCTTGGTTTCAAAAACGGTGCCCGCAACGCCCGGAGCTTCGAACTCGGTGTGTTCGTAATCGGCAAAGGCAACTGCGCCCGTGACACGCCTGATCACATCGCCGCCGAGATCGATGCCGGCGCGTGCTTCGTACCGCATCTGGTCCAGCCCGATAAAGGGCATCTCTTCCTCGCCCTCTTCATGCTCATGCCCGTGCTCATGCCCGTGCTCATGCCCGTGTTCATGCCCGTATTCATGCTCATCTTCATGCCCGTGCGCATGGCCGGGCAATCCATAAGTTGCCTTCTGGCGCCGGACCGCAATTCCGGCGAACGCAGTGTCGCTGACCCATGACAGGCCCGCTCCGAAAGTCTCGGTATCGAGATACGAGTTTTCAACCTGTCCTTCGGCTTCTTCGTGGCCCTCGCCAGGGCTGTCATGCTCTTCGTGCTCTTCCAGCGCGCGCAGGCGGGCCGACTCCACAAATCCGGGCACATCATAATTTTCAAGACCGCGCTGCGACGCGGTGACGGCAAAGACAAGGGGGCCGGCTGCGAACTTCGCGCGGCCTGCCAGTTCGGTGCCTTGGTTGACGCTGTTATAGGCGCCAAAGAGATCACCCGACACCGGCGCCTGCGGCAGGGTCTCGGCAATCAGCCCGTCAATCACGTTCACGACGCCGCCGATCGCCTGACCGCCATAAGCGAGCGCTGCCGGGCCACGCAGGATCTCGATCTTATCGGCATCGATGCCATCGGCGGTGACCTGGTGGTCGGGGCTCGCGGCGGAGACGTCGATCACGCCGATGCTGTTCGTGAGCACCTGCACACGCTCGGCGCCAAGGCCGCGCAGCACGGGACGGCTGGCCCCCTGGCCGAAGAAGGTTGAGGTGATGCCCGGCGCGCCGGAGATGGTATCGCCGAGTGTCGAGGCAAGGTCCTCGACGATCCCGGCGCGGTCGATGGCGGTGGCATTGCCGATCAGCTCGTCCGCAGACCGCTCGGGGCCGGGCGCGCTGGTGATGATTACCGGCTCAAGGCGCCGTGAGGCCTCGCTTTCCTGCGCCGCGGCGTATCCCGTGAGAGCCTGTGCCGAGACAGCGGTGGCGAAGATGACCCGTTTCATGTTTAAACCCCGTAATGTGATAATGTATCAATTAGCAGGCAAAATACGGTTTGCAAGCGCGATTCGACCTGACTGCGGGCCTCAGGCGGCGCTGCCGTCGACCCGGAGCAACGACCCGGTCGTAAAGCTGGAGCTCGGGCTCGCGAGATACAGCGCCGCTGTGATGATCTCTTCCGGATGGCCCGGACGGCGCAGGGCGTTGTCGGCAGACCGGCGCATTTCCTCCGGCCAGGCCTTGGAAATGTCGGTCAGGAAGGGGCCCGGGCAGATGGTGTTGACCCGCACCTTGGGGGCATACTCATGCGCCAGCGACAGGCTCATCGCATTCAGGGCGGCCTTCGCCGAGCCATAGGGCACAACCTGTGGCAGTGGCACCAGGCTTCCCGAGGAGGAGATGTTGATGATGCTGCCGCCGTCCCCGTCCGCCATCCGCTTCGCCACCTGGCTCGCCAGCCGGAACGGGCCCTTGAAGTTGAGGTTCAGCACGCTGTCGAACAGGGCTTCGGTCACCTCATGGCTCGCCATGCGCGGACCGGAGCCGGCATTATTGACGAGAATGTCCACCCGGCCAAATCTGGCATAAGCGGCCTCGATCAGCCCGTCGATGTCCTCCCAGCGTCCGCAATGCGCGGCATGCGCGAGCGCGCGCCGGCCCATCGCGCGGATCTCGCTGGCCACCGCTTCGCAATTGTCGAGCTTTCGGCTGGCCACAATGATATCCGCGCCATGCAGGGCAAAAGCCTTGGCCATCTGGTAGCCAAGCCCGCGGCTGGAGCCCGTCACGAGCGCGACCTGTCCGGTCAGGTCGAAGTATGGGCTGGTCATCTTACGTCTCGCTCCCTCTGGTCCCGGCCGAGTTTTCGCCCGGGCCGGACCGTGATCAATCCTTGACCCCGCGGCAAGCCCTCACGGGAGCCGGCGGCGCCTAGTTCAGGGTCGGCGGCGACTCCACCCTTGCCGTGCGCGCTGCCTCGGCTTCCCGGACAAGGCGTAGCATATTGCCGCCCCAGATCTTGGCGATATCCTCCTGCGCATAACCCGCCTCAAGCAGCGCCGCCGTCACCTTCGGAAGATCGGCCACATCTTTCATGCCGTCGACACCGCCGCCGCCATCCCAGTCCGCACCGATACCGACATGGTCTGGCCCCACGAGTTCGAGCGTGTAAAGCAGGTGCTCCATGAACTTCTCGAAGCTCGAGCGCGGGGGCGGGAACAGCTGGTTCAGCGCCGTGCGTGCATCGCGGTAAGCCTGCAGCGTCTCCGGGGGCATCGAAGCGGTGTCTGAGCCATACTTCGCTTCAAGCTCAGCTATGGCTGCGAGCCGCTCCGGCGATGGTGTCAGGGCTTCAAGGTAGGCCCCATAGGCGTTGATCTGGATCACGCCGCCATCATCGGCAATCGCTTTCAGGAGGTCGTCGGGCAGATTGCGGGGATGGTCGTAGACGCCTTTCGGACCCGAATGCGATAATATAATCGGGGTCGTGGACAGAGCGAGCATGTCCCGGACTGTATCATCCGAAGCGTGCGAGCCATCCAGCACCAGCCCGAGGCGGTTGGCTTCCCGCACCAATTCCTCCCCCAGAGGGCTCAGGCCCCCAAAGAGCGGCGCGACATCCGTTGCGCTGTCGGCAAACTGGTTGTTGCGGAAGTGTACCGGCGCAATCATCCGAAGGCCGCCCGTATAGAACGTCTCCAGAAGTGAAACGTCCGTACCCAGCGGATAGGAATTTTCCATACTCTGGAATACGATCTTCCGGCCTTCGGCAAGCAGGCGCTCGGCATCTGCGGCCGTGAAGGCCAGTCCGGCCTGCGCCGAATACTTCGCCGCCATTTCGCGAATCGCCATCTGGCGCAGGATCGCGATCGTCCGGGCGGAACTGTAGGACGCGTCATCCAGCGGGCCCTGCACCGTAAAGATGACCCAGAACCCGCCGTCCAGACCGCCTTCCTCCATGCGCGGCAGATCAACATGTGTCCCATCGATATCGAAGTCGCCCCGCTTCGAGAAATCATATTCGGGCGTGTGGAAGTAAACGGGCGTGTCGAGATGGCTGTCGAGCACCATCAGGCTCTGGTGGAACGTGTCCGAAGCTGTCTCGGTCGGCGGGGGCTGTCCGCCGGCATCAACACGCGTGGCCCCGCTGTCCGGTGCGCAGGCTGCAAGCAGCGCCGAAGGCAGCGCGTAGAGAATGCGTTTCATGGAAGCTCCGATTCCTGTTTTGTTCATTTCACGCTCCATCATGGCGCTGATGATGCGCGCGTCAATGATGACCCCCGCCTATTCTCCGAAGACCCGTGCAAAGATCGTGTCGGCGTGCTTGAAATGATACTCCAGATCAAAAAGCGCATCGATTTCATCTGCGCTGAGCCGCGCGGTGACCTCCGGATCATCCTTCAGAAGCACATTCAGGTCGCCTTCCTTCTTCCAGGTGCGCATCGCATGGCGCTGGACCAGACGGTAAGCCTCCTCCCGGCTGATCCCGCGCTCGACGAGTGCCAGCAGGATGCGCTGCGAATTATGCAGTCCGCCCATGCTGTTGATCGTTCGCAACATGTTTTCAGGATAGACGACGAGGGTCTCAATCACGCCGCCCAGACGCTGCAGTGCGAAGTCGAGGTGGATGGTGGCATCCGGGCCAATGCCGCGTTCGACCGATGAGTGTGAGATGTCCCGCTCATGCCAGAGCGCGACATTTTCCAGAGCCGGTGTCACCGCGGAGCGCACAAGCCGGGCGAGGCCCGTCAGATTCTCCGTCAGCACAGGATTGCGCTTGTGAGGCATCGCCGACGAGCCCTTCTGTCCCGCTGAGAAGTATTCTTCTGCCTCCAGGACCTCTGTACGCTGAAGATGCCGGATTTCCGTTGCAAGCCGCTCGACTGAAGAAGCAATCACACCCAGCACAGCGAAGTACATGGCATGCCGGTCGCGCGGGATCACCTGTGTCGATACCGGCTCGACCCGCAGGCCGAGCTTTGCAGCCACATGCGCTTCTACCCGCGGATCAATGTTTGCAAAGGTGCCGACCGCACCGGAAATCGCGCAGGTGGATACCTCTTCACGCGCGATCAGGAGGCGCCCGCGTGCACGCTGGAACTCGGCATGGAAGCCCGCCAGCTTCACGCCAAAGGTCGTGGGTTCGGCATGGATGCCATGGCTGCGGCCGATGGTCGGGGTATACCTAAACTCGAACGCCCGCTTTTTCAGCGCGGCCAGCACCCGGTCTATCCCGCCCAGCATAAGATCAGCCGCGCGTACCAGCTGCACATTGAGGCAGGTATCCAGAACGTCCGACGAGGTCATGCCCAGGTGCAGGAACCGGGCTTCTTCGCCAACATGCTCTGCGACATTGGTCAGGAAGGCAATCACGTCATGCTTTACCTCGCGCTCGATCTCGTCGATCCGCGCGACGTCGAAGGCGGCCCGCGCGCGCACGGCTTTGCTCACGCCTTCAGGGATTGTGCCGGCCGCTTCCATGGCCTCGGCTGCGAGGGTCTCAATCTCCAGCCAAATGCCGAAGCGGCTCTCCGGGGTCCAGATCGCTGCCATTTCCGGGCGCGTGTAGCGAGGGATCATGTGCCAGGTCTCCATTGCGTTTGCCTGCCAATAAGGGCTTAGGCGCGCCAGCGCCAGTCCGGCTGAGGGGGGGGGCTGCGCACCGCCATTCTGTTTGGGACAGGAGCGCGATAGGATCGCCTCTGATTCGTCATGGCGCCCCTGATGTCACAAGCTGCCAAGAAAAAGCCAGCTGCGCCGGCCGCAGCGCCCTGCCTGTCGGTTGGCGGGCGCCGCTGGCGGCTGGCCGATCCGGATCCGCACAGCGTGCAGTCCCTGATGCCTGCCGTCGGCGGATCGGACCTGCTCGCCCGCCTGCTGGCCGCACGCGGCGTCCGGGCCGCCGACGCACCGGGCTATCTCGCCCCGACCCTGCGCGCCTCTTTCCCCGATCCGAGCAGCTTCGCCGACATGGACAAGGCCGCCGGGATTGTTCTCGACGCGATCCTCGACGGACGCAAAGTCGTTGTCTTCGCCGACTATGACGTCGATGGCGGCACCTCCTCGGCCATCCTGACCCGTTACTTCCGCGGCTGGGGCCAAAATCTCGGCCTCTACGTGCCGGACCGGCTCGAAGAAGGCTATGGCCCCTCTCCGGAAGCCTTCCGCTATCTCAAGGGCCAGGGCGCCGAGCTCATCATCACGGTCGATTGCGGCGCCGCCGCTGTCCGCGCCCTGGAAGAAGCCAGCGCGATTGACCTGCCGGTCGTGGTCATCGACCACCACCTGATGTCCGGCGAAGTGCCGAAGACCGCTGCTCTGGTCAATCCCAACCGGCCCGACTGCAATTCGGGGCAGGGGCATCTTGCGGCGGCCGGTGTCGTCTATGTCTTCGTTGCCGCGATGAACCGGCTGGCCCGCGAACGGGGCATCGCACCCGAAAGCGGCCTGCCGGACATCCTGCCGCTGCTGGATCTTTGCGCGCTCGGCACGCTTTGCGACATGGCTCCGCTCACCGGGGTCAACCGTGCTTTCGTCCGCCAGGGCCTGAGCATGATGGCGCACGGCCGCAATACGGGCCTTCGCGCGCTTGCGGATGTCTCGGGCATCGGCAGGATCGAAACCGTCTATCACGCGACCTTCCTTCTGGGCCCCCGACTGAATGCCGGTGGCCGTGTCGGCGATCCCTGGCTTGCCGCCAGACTGCTTGCGACCGATCACCGGCAGGAAGCCATCGACCTCGCCGAACGTCTCCATGCGCTCAACGACGAACGCAAGGCGCTCGAGAGCGCCATTCTCGACGCCGCAACCGCCCAGGCTGAACGCGCGCTCTGCGACCGGCCCGACCGCGGCATCCTGATCGCTGCTGGCGAGGGCTGGCATCCCGGCGTGATCGGTATCGTCGCAGGCCGCCTAAAGGACCGCTTCCACCTGCCCTGTATCGTTATCGGCTGGGGTGACGGCCTTGGCCCGGTCGCGAAGGGCTCCGGCCGTTCGGTCAGGGGCGTGAACCTCGGGGCCGCGATCTCGGAGGCGGCCCGTCAGGGGGTCATCCTGTCCGGCGGCGGCCATGCAATGGCCGGCGGCCTCAGCCTCGATCCGTCCCAGCTGCCCGCCTTCGACGACTGGATGCTGGATCACATGTCTGCCTTCGCCGCAGAACGCGACGCCGCACTCGACATGGAAATCGATGCGGTGCTGGCGCCCGGCGCTGCAACCCCGGAGCTGATGGAACGGGTTCACTCGCTGGGCCCGTTCGGGGTGGGGGCGCCGGAGCCTGTCTTCATGCTTCGCGACGTCAATGTCACGGGAATCCGCCGGGTAGGTGCACAGCACCTGAAATTTACAGCTGAGGACTCAACCGGCCGCCTCGATGGCATCGCCTGGCGCAGCGAAGGCACGCCCCTGGGCGATGCGCTGCGTCAGGGCGGGCGGTTCGATCTTGCCGGCCGCCTGAAGGCAGACACCTGGAATGGCCGGCAACGGGTTCAGCTTGAAATGATTGATCTGGCGCGCCGCTGAACATTCTTTGCATTCGCTGAACCTGTGGGTTGCCGTGTCCTGAATCAGCCGCTATATCGCGCGTCTCGAGCCGGTGCGGTCCCTTCGTCTATCGGTTAGGACGTCAGGTTTTCAACCTGAAAAGAGGGGTTCGACTCCCCTAGGGACTGCCAGGTTTGACCCGGCCGGGCCGCCGCGAGGCCTGACGATGACCCCCCCATCCCGGCTTGCTTGTGAACTTCGCGTGACAAGTGCGTTTTGCAGCACTAGGTTCCCGCCGGGGGAATGGGGTGATGACGAATAGCGCAGCCAGAAGCGAGCCTGATCCGTCCGGCGAACCCGCCGTGCGTGTCATCGGGCATGTAAAATGGTTCGATACGGCCAAAGGTTATGGGTTCATCGTTGCGGAATCGACCTCCGATGCCCGGCTGGCCGGCGACGTCATGCTTCACATTTCCTGCCTGCGTGAATTTGGTGAAACCCTCGCTGACGAAGGCGCGAAGATCGTCTGTGATGCGGTCCGTAAGGAACGTGGATGGCAGGCCGTCCACATCCTGGAGATGGCCCGTCCCCGCGCAGCCATTGTCAGGGAGCGCGGCGACCGGCCCGGCTATGAGACCGTTACCCTGAAATGGTTCAACAAGGTCCGTGGGTACGGTTTTGTCCGACGGGAAAACAGCGAGGCCGACATTTTCGTGCACGCCGTCTCGTTGCGCCGGGCGGGCTATGAGGAAATCGAAGCGGGCGCGCTGATCGAGGTCGTCATTGAAGTCGGCGCCAAGGGGGCGCATGTCCTCATCGTGCGCCCGCGCCTCTGAACAGCCAAGAGCCGCTTGCCGCCTTCGTTCCGGCCCTTTATGCCTGCGGTCATGATCCGTTTCATCTTCGCTGCCACCGCCGCGCTGGTCCTCCTTGTCCAGCTTTCCTTTGCCCAGCTTGCAACTGCGCCGCTATCGATCATAACCGATGAGGCGACCCATGCTTTCAAGGTCGAGATTGCTGATACGCCTGAGGCGATCCGGCAGGGCATGATGTTCCGGGAAAGCATGGCGCCGGATGCCGGCATGCTGTTTGATTTCGGTGAGGTGCGCGACGTCAGCATGTGGATGAAGAATACGCTGATCTCGCTCGACATGCTGTTCATCGATGCCGACGGACAGGTGATCGCCATCGCCCATAACGCCGTGCCGGGGTCCACCCGCTCGCTTGGTCCCGGCGTTCCGGTCCGTGCGGTTCTCGAGATCCCGGGCGGGCGCGCCCGCGAGCTCAGCATCCAGCCCGGCGATATGGTTCAGCATCCGATTTTCGGAAACCGGGGTGGCTGATGTCGGGCCGGCGTCGCGCGAGCCGCGTCCGGGTTTTGCCCTGACGCCCTCTCGCGGCAAGTTCACGCTCCATAACGGGCCGAGCTACCGCGCCACCGCCGAGGGCGATCTGCGGACGGGCCTCTGGGTGCTTGACCGTCACTGTAACGGTATGGGCTTCATGCACGGCGGTATGGTGTCGGCCTTCGCCGACAGCGCGCTGGCCTGGGCGGTCTGGTCGGCGACCGGCAAGATGTCGGTCACCATCAAGCTGACCCTCCAGTTCATGGAAATCGCCCGGGAAGGGGAGTGGATCGTCGCCCATCCCGCCGTTACCCTCATCGACGGCGAATTTGTTCATGTGACCGCGATGATCGTCAAGGAAGACGGCGCCCTGGCCTCCCGCGCCGATGCGGTGTTTCGCACCGTGCGCCGCCGGGGCTGAAACCAGAGCCGATCCGGCCCGACCGGGCACCGGACCAGCTCAGGAATCTGCAACAGAACAGAAACCCCGAATACGCGATCTGGTTGCGTCAGATCGCACCTCGCTAAAGGCCGAGTTGCTCAAGGGCGAATGCCCTTATCGACTTGTAATCCGCCTTTCCATTCGGCGCGCGGCCGAGATTGTCCTTGAACAAGACGCGCTTCGGCGCCTTGTAGCGCGCCAGCCTGCCTTGCACGAAGGTGCGCAGTTCGTCCTCGGACACCTCGCCTTCCAGCGACACGACAGCCGTAACAGCCTGTCCCCACTTTTCATCAGGCACGCCGACCACGAGTGCGTCTGCGACAGCCGGGTGAGATTTGAGCGTTTCCTCGACTTCCTCCGGATAAACTTTCTCGCCCGCCGTATTGATGCAGTTCGAGCCTCGCCCGAGCAGCGTGATCGAGCCATCGGCTTCGACGGTGCACCAGTCGCCGGGGATGGCATAACGCACGCCGCCGATGGTCCTGTAGGTCTTCGCCGTCTTTTCGGGATCCTTGTAATAGCCAAGCGGTACCGCGCCGCCGCGCGCGATGAAGCCCGCAATGCCGCTGCCGGGCGAGACTTCGCGGTCGTCCTCAGTGAAGACCTTGCAGCTCGGGCCGATCTCGAACTTGGATGTCTGGGTGCCGCCGGCTGCGGTCGTGATCGACGAACCGAAGCCAACCGCTTCGGAGGCGCCGAAACTGTCGGTCAGCGCGGTCTGCGGAATGTGCCTGAGCAAGCCCTGCTTCACTTCCGCGCTCCACATCACGCCCGAAGATACGATGTTCAGTACACTGGACAGATCCCAGCGTCCGGGGTTGTCGTCGAGGGCCTGTAGCATCGGTTTGGCAAAGGCATCGCCGACAATGGCCATGGCAGTGACGCCGTTTGCATGCACCGTGTCCCAGAGATTGACGGCGCTGAACTTCGTCTTTTCAGACAAGGTAACCACTGCGCCGCCATTCAGCATCGCGCCCATGGCGGTAAACCAGCCCGTGCCGTGCATCAGCGGGCAGGCGGGCAGCTGGCGCGCGAAGCGGCCCGTCGTCAGCGCATTGCGCACGTGCTCGTCCATCGTTTCTGGCACTGGCAGGCCCATCTTGCGCACACCCTCCATGCTGGCCTCGCGCCAGATGTTGTGCGTCCACATGACACCCTTCGGCAGGCCGGTCGTGCCGCCGGTATAAAGCAGGAAGATGGCGTCGCCGGAGCGCGTGCCGGCGATCGGGGAGGGGTCACCCGTCGTTGCCAGCGCTTCATAGCTCCTGGCGAATGGGGCAGGGCTGTCGCCGCCGACCTGCACCCAGGCCGCAACCCGGGGCAGACGCTGGCGCACGCGCTGGACTTCGGCAAGGAACTCGGTGTCGAAGAACACGACCGAGGAGTCAGAATTGTCGATAATGTAGACAAGCTCGTCATCGAGATAGCGATAGTTGACGTTGACCGGCGACAGGCCCGCTTTGAAGCAGGCCGCCATCGCTTCCATGTATTCCGGCTGGTTGCGCATGTAGAAGCCAGCCTTGTCGCCGGCCTTGGCGCCCTGGGTGATCAGGGCGCGGGCCATCCGGTTGGTGCGGGCGGTGAATTCCGGCCAGTAGATCTTCCGGTCGCCATGCGCCAGCGCCAGATCGTCCGGGCCAAGCGCCGCACCCACCGCATCCAGCATATCGCCGAAATTCCAGTCCATCTTTTCCTCCGTCAGTCTGTTTTGACGGATGCTAAGGATCGTAGGCCCTGCTCGCAATCATGACCCAAAGGAAACGGCCCTCCGGATGTCTCCGGAGGGCCGCTCGTTTGTGCGTAACGGTATGGGGAGACCTTAGAAGTCCATGCCGCCCATGCCGCCCATGCCGCCCGGCATGCCGCCGCCGCCGCCGGCTTCCTTCTTGGGAGCTTCTGCAATGCCGGCTTCCGTCGTGATCAGCAGGCTGGCCACGGATGCCGCGTTCTGCAGGGCCGAACGGACCACCTTCACCGGATCGATCACGCCCATGGCAACCAGGTCACCATACTCTTCCGTCTGTGCGTTGAAGCCGTAGGCACGGCCCTTGTTCTGGAGGATGGTGTTGACGACCACCGAACCTTCAACGCCGGCATTCTCGGCGATCTGGCGAATCGGCGCTTCGAGCGCTTTGCGCACGATGTCGATACCGGCCTTCTCGTCGTCATTGATGCCGACCACGTCGATGTTCTTGGAAGCGCGAAGCAGAGCCACGCCGCCGCCCGGAACAATGCCTTCCTCGACAGCCGCGCGGGTTGCGTTGAGCGCGTCATCGACGCGGTCCTTCTTCTCTTTCACTTCGACTTCCGTGGCGCCGCCGACCTTGATCACGGCAACACCGCCAGCGAGTTTCGCGAGGCGCTCCTGCAGCTTTTCCTTGTCATAGTCTGACGAGGTGTCTTCGATCTGCTTGCGGATCTGATTGACGCGGGCTTCGATGTCTTTCTTCTTGCCCGAGCCATCAACAATGGTTGTGTTGTCCTTGTCGATGGTAACGCGCTTGGCTTTGCCGAGCATGTCCATCGAAACGTTCTCGAGCTTGATGCCGAGGTCTTCGGAGATGACCTGGCCGCCCGTCAGGACAGCGATATCCTGCAGCATGGCCTTGCGCCGGTCGCCGAAGCCGGGTGCCTTCACGGCTGCGATACGCAGACCGCCGCGCAGCTTGTTGACCACGAGGGTCGCGAGGGCTTCGCCGTCAACGTCTTCAGCAATGATCAGCAGGGGCTTCTGCGACTGAACAACCGATTCGAGGATCGGCAGCAGCGGTTGCAGGCTGGACAGCTTGGACTCGTGCAGGAGGATCAGCGGATCTTCCAGCTCGACCGTCATTTTGTCGGCATTGGTGATGAAATAAGGGCTGATATAGCCCCGGTCGAACTGCATGCCTTCGACGACGTCGAGTTCGGTTTCGAGGGCTTTGGCCTCCTCAACCGTGATCACGCCTTCATTGCCGACCTTGGCCATGGCTTCAGCGATCATCGCGCCGATTTCAGTCTGGCCATTGGCCGAGATCGTGCCGACCTGGGCGATCTCTTCGTTGGTTTTCACCTTCTTGGCGTGATGGGCCAGGTCGGAGATCACCTCAGCCACGGCCTTGTCGATGCCGCGCTTGAGATCCATCGGGTTCATGCCCGCGGCAACGCGCTTCATGCCTTCACGCACGATCGCCTGGGCAAGAACCGTGGCGGTCGTGGTGCCGTCACCGGCGGTGTCGTTCGCCTTGGATGCCACTTCGCGCAGCATCTGGGCGCCCATATTCTCCAGCTTGTCCTCAAGCTCGATTTCCTTTGCGACCGTCACGCCGTCTTTTGTCGTGCGCGGGGCGCCGAACGATTTCTCGATGACGACGTTACGGCCCTTGGGACCGAGCGTGACTTTCACAGCATTTGCCAGGATGTCGACGCCGCGGAGCATTTTCTCGCGGGCTTCGGCACCAAACACTACATGTTTTGCAGCCATTGTTTATTACCTTCTGTTTTCAATTGAAACGGGAAATCAGGGGGGAGGCTTACTTCTCCAGAACACCCATGATGTCGCTCTCTTTCATGATCAGCAGGTCTTCACCGTCGATCTTAACCTCGGTGCCAGACCATTTGCCAAACAGGACGCGGTCGCCTTTCTTGACGTCGAGCGGAACGCGCTCGTTATCGTCACCGATGGCGCCGGCGCCAACCGCGACGATCACGCCTTCCTGCGGCTTCTCCTTTGCGTTATCCGGGATGATGATCCCGCCTTTGGTCTTCTCTTCTTCCTTGACGCGGCGCACCACGACGCGGTCATGCAGGGGACGAAGTTTCATTTTGACTGCCTCTTCGATCATAACTTACCTCGGGTCTTTGGGTTGAAGTTGGTCGCCAGCAGACTGGAGAGCGCCCACGTTTAGCACTCACCCGAGTGGACTGCTAACGATGGTGCGGAGATAGTCAGCCACCGCGCCGGCGTCAACAGGCTCACTGTGAACTTTCTGAAATCCTTGCGGCTCTGGCAGCACTTCCCATGATGGCTGCTAATGCATTGAAAGTATTGAATAAATAAAAACTCTTCTTAAGCATTCCGTTATCCTGGTCTCCAGGGTTTCGACGTGAAAGGAGAGCTGCATGAGCGTTGACCGTGATTTTCTGGCCCGCCTTCAGGGGGCCGGTCTGATCACCACCGAAATCCTCTATTACATGCCCGACCACCGGGCGGTCCTGCAAAGCTTTGTCTGGCAGACGGTCGATACGGCTCCCTCATTCCCGCGACTGCAGGCTTTCCTTGGCCACTGGCGACGGGAAATCGAGGCGATCATCCATTCGGTGCACGTCGCCCATGCCGACTGGATCGGCCCGGCCCGGCTGCGCCCGGTCGATGGCCAGTGGGTCCTGAACTGAGCCGGCAGTCTGGTAAAGGTTAAGGCTTCCTGAGCGGCCGGGAGCAAAATCCCGCACGGGCATGAGCCCCAATTCAAGAACCCTGCCATAAACCCTCCGGATCAGAGGAACTCAGGATGAGCCACAGACTTCGCGACATTCTGTCGGCAATGACCTATTTTGCCATGGTCTGCCTGTCTGCGCTGTCGATTGCGGTCATTGTCTCGATCCTCGGCCACACATTCGGCATCCCGGCCCGTTTGGGCGACTATGTGCGCCTCAACCTCTTCATCATGGGCACCATCATCCTCCCGACCGCCATCATGGCGACGCGCGCTGAGGTGCAGAGCCGCGCCTATCAGCGCCGCCTTGAGGAACTGGCCTGGACGGACGATCTGACCGGCCTGCTTAATCGCCGTTTCTTCCTTCGCACGACGCAGGACGAATGCCTGCGTATGCGCCGCGCCAGTCAGACCGCTGCCATCGCCATCATCGACCTCGACTTCTTCAAGGAGGTGAACGACCTTCACGGCCATGCCGCCGGTGACCAGGTGCTGAAGGCCGTGGCTCAGATCGCCCATGCCGAACTGCGCGGTCCCTGCGACAAGCTCGGCCGCTGGGGCGGTGAGGAATTCGTTGTCCTGCTTACCGACGTAACGCCGGAGCAGGCCCGCACGGTCTGCGACCGACTGCGCAGCCGCATCCAGTCTGCGATGGTCGAAGCCGACCTCTATCAGGTTCGCGTCACCGCCAGCTTCGGCTTCTGCATGCTGCACCCCGGCGCCGACGTGAACGCCTGCATCGAGGCTGCCGACCGCGCACTCTACCAGGCCAAGCGTCTCGGCCGAAACCGGGTCGAAATGTCGGATCCGCCGCACCCGGACGCGCCCGAGATCACCGGCTACAAGCGCGCCGGCAGCCTGCCGCTCACCGCCGCTCATAATGATGACGTGGTCGAGGGGCTGCGCGCCGCTGCGGTTGAAGATCTGCCCCGTTCAAAACGTTTCGCCCTGGTTCGCGCGGCCCGGTAACACCGGCTTGCTTGATAGGCTGCGCATTTCCTGATTGGACAGATGCAGCATCCAGACAAGGAACCTGCGTATGTCCACCCTGCCGCCCCGCACCGGGCCACTCACCGACCTGCGCGTTATCGAACTCGGCCAGCTTATCGCGGGCCCGTTTTGTGGCCAGATGTTTGCGGACATGGGCGCTGACGTGATCAAGGTAGAGCCACCGGGGCAGGGCGATCCCCTGCGCGAATGGGGCCGGGAAGGCTTTCCTCTCTGGTGGTCGGTCGTCGCGCGCGGCAAGCGCTGCATCACGGCCAACCTGCGCGAAAAGGAAGGCCAGGACATCGTTCGCCGCCTGGTCGCCGAGGCTGATTTCCTGCTCGAAAACTTTCGCCCCGGCACACTGGAAAAATGGGGCCTCGGCTATGAGGCCCTGAAAGCGATCAACCCGCGCCTGATCATGATCCGGGTGTCCGGATACGGACAAACCGGCCCCTATGCGAGCCGCGCCGGTTACGCCTCGGTCGGCGAGGCCATGGGCGGCCTGCGCTATGTTATGGGTGAGGCGGACCGCGTTCCGTCCCGCGCCGGCATCTCGCTTGGTGACAGTCTTGCAGGCCTCTATGCCGCCCTCGGCGCGCTCGCGGCGCTGCACTACCGGGAGAAGACCGGGGAAGGCCAGATGATCGATGCCACCATCTACGAATCCGTGCTGTCGGTGATGGAGGCCCTCGTTCCCGAATACCAGTTTGAAGGCTACACGCGCGAGCGCTCCGGCTCGATCCTGCCGAACATCGCGCCCTCAAACATTTATACCGGCTCCGACGGCATGGTGATCATCGCCGCCAATCAGGACACGGTCTTTTCCCGCCTATGTGAAGCGATCGGCCAGCCGGCCCTGAAAGACGATCCGGCCTACAGGACGCATGTCGCGCGCGGAAAAAACCAGAAGGCGCTGGACGACCTGATCGGCCTCTGGACCGCGCCGCGTTCCATCGACGAGATCGAGCGGGTCATGATCGAACACGGCGTGCCCGTCGGCAAAGTATATCGCGCCGCCGACATGCTGACCGACCCGCATTATGCGGCCCGCGCCAGCCTCGTCGAAGTGCCAAGCGAGGCCTGGCCCGGCATTCGCCAGCAGAACGTCTTTCCGAAATTCTCCGCTACCCCCGGCCAGATCCGCTGGGCGGGTCCTCCCGGGCTCGGTTCGCATACACAGGAAGTCCTCACCGAACTCCTCGGTCTTAGCCCGGAACAAGTCGAAAAACTCAGAGCCAGCGGGATTGTCTAGGCGCGGGCGTCAGTTGCCGGTCCGGGCTTTCAGAACGCGCCCCCGTCCAGGCTGATGCCGGATCAGAAAGGCAAGCCCTGCGCCTGCCGGCGATGCGCGCCGTGCCGGTTCCGGCAGTCTCGCTCTAACGCGCTGTCAGTCCGCCATCGATCACGTGTTCCTGTCCGGTCGTGAAGCTCGATGCATCTGAGGCAAGATAGAGGATCAGCAGCGCCACTTCTTCGGGACGGCCGGCGCGCTGCATCGGTGTGGCGCCGAGGGCGACGATGTTGGGATCGAGCGCATTGCCTCCCGAATGCACCGTCAGAGCGGCAACCTGTTCAGGGTTCATCGTCTCCGTGACACGGGCGATTTCCTTCTGCCAGATCGGCGTGTCAATAATGCCGGGGTGAACCGAGTTTACACGTATCTTCAGCCCCAGCGCGGCGCATTCCACGGCGGCCGCCTTTGTGAACAGCCGCACCGCCCCTTTCGAGGCGCAGTAGGCCGCAACGCCCGGTGAGCCGCGAAGACCCGCCACCGAGGACAGGTTGATGATCGATCCGCCATCCGTCTTCATTGCCCGCATAGCTGTACGGGTGCCGAGGAAAACTGAGTCAGTGTTCACCGCCATCTGGCGCTGCCAGTCGGCGAGCGAATAGTCCATCAGCGCCCCGGCAATCGCGATCCCGGCATTGTTGACCAGCACGCTCGGCGTGCCAAACAGCCTGGCAGTCTCGGCAAAGACCGCCTCCCAGCCGGCCTCGTCGGTGACGTCCTGGCGGGCGGTAGCGACGGCGCCGCCGGCCTCGGTGATCAGGGCCTTCGTCTCGCTCAGGCCTGCCTCGTCCACATCGGTTGCCATGACCCGGGCCCCCTCGCGGGCCAGCACCAGGGCTGCTGAGCGCCCGATTCCGCTGGCTGCGCCCGTAACTATGGCGATCTTGCCGTCTACCTGTCCCATGTTTTCCTCCCATGCGTCAGACCCAACTCTAGCAGCCGCCGCGCTTGACGCGAGCGTCTTATTGGTGTTTTACCCGCCGCTTCATGACGGGGTGGTGCGGAGCCGCCGTTGTAATCGCGGGCCCGATCGAACGGGGCCCGCCGGCCCGCGCCGAAAATGAGGTATTGCCATGTCACGTCGCCATAGCGCGAAGTACAAAATCGATCGCCGGGTCGGTGAGAATATCTGGGGCCGCCCCAAATCTCCCTTCAATAAGCGTAACTACAGACCCGGCCAGCACGGCCAGAACCGCCGCAACAAGGTCTCTGACTTTGGTATGCAGCTGATGGCGAAGCAGAAGCTGAAGGGTTATTACGGCGACATCACCGAGAAACAGTTCGCGAAGATCTATGAGGATGCGGCCCGCATGAAGGGCAACTCCGCCGAAAACCTGATCGGCATCCTCGAGTCGCGTCTCGACACCATCATCTACCGCGCCAAGTTCGTTCCGACGATTTTCGCCGCACGCCAGTTTGTCAATCACGGTCATGTCATCGTCAATGGCAAGCGCTGCAACATCGGTTCCGCCCGGCTGAAGCCCGGCGACGTCGTGCAGGTGCGCGAGAAGTCGCGTAACCTCGCGCTTGTGCTTGAAGCCCTCGGCAGTGCCGAGCGCGACATTCCCGACTATGTGGAAGTCGACCCCAAAGCCATGACCGCCGAGTTCAAGCGCATTCCGGTTCTCTCGGATGTGCCCTACCCGGTGAAGATGGAACCTGCCCAGGTGGTCGAGTTCTATTCCTCTTAAGGCATCTGAATTGCTTGAAGTTCCGGGAAGGCCGCGCCAGACTGGCGCGGCCTTTTCATTTGGAGCCGCGTGCATGGCCATCCCCTCGATTGCGGCTGTCCGCAGGGCGCTCGTGGCCCCGCCCGGCAAGGCGTTCGACCTGTCCGGCCGAGATACAGCCGGCCGGGAGATTTTCCAGAATAAGGAAGAGGCCGAGACGAGCCTCAAGAAGGACGCGGCCGTCATTAATGAGCTGAAGGATATGCTGTACGCCGAGGGCAAGCGGTCGCTGCTGGTCATCCTCCAGGGCATGGATACATCCGGCAAGTCCGGGACGATCAAGGCCGTCTTCTCAGAGACGACGCCCCTCGGCATGGAGGTGAAAGCCTTCAAGGCGCCGAGCAGCGAGGAACTCGCGCGTGACTATCTCTGGCGCGTCCACAACGCCGTGCCCCGGCGCGGCCATGTCGGCATCTTCGACCGCTCGCATTATGAGGACGTCCTCGTCGCCCGCGTCCGCGCGTTAGCCACCCCGGCTGATATTGAGAAGCGCTATCACCAGATCAATGCCTTCGAGAAACACCTCTGCGAGAACGCCACCACCGTTCTGAAGTTCATGCTCAACATCGGCTACGAAGAGCAGGGCATCCGCCTGAAGGAGCGCCTTGAGGAGCCGCACAAGCTCTGGAAGTTCAATCCCGGAGACCTCGAAGACCGAAGCAAGTGGGGCGAGTTCATGCAGGCCTACGAACTTGCGATCCGCCGCTGCTCGACCCGGCATGCCCCCTGGTATGTGGTTCCCGCAGACAGCCGCACGCGGCGCAATGCGCTCATTGCCCGCGTCGTTCGCGGCGCCCTCGAAGGCATGGCCCTGAAGTGGAAAGACCCGGGCTATAAACCCGGATCTTTTGAAATCAGTTGAGGACGCGCTTCAGCCCGGGAAGCTGACCGAGCCACCGCCGGACCTGGAAACAGTCTGTTCCTTCGGTCCGCCCCTGAACGAAACGTCCGCTCCGCTCGAGGCATTGCCCGAGGCGGCGCCGGTGGCGAAGAGGTCAACACCCGCGCCGCTCGAGGCATTGGCGGTCGCATCGACGCAATGCAGCTCGCGGGCATCGACGCCTGCGCCTGAGGATGCGGTCACGCTGACCGTCCGGCAGGCGCCCGAAAGCTCGACGTCCGCCCCCGACGTGGCGCTGACCACGAAGCGGCCTTCTCCTGAAGAGGTGAGGATCACGTCGCCTGAGGAGGAGGCTAGGATCCGGCTTTCCCCGGGTCCGGTGACGGCCGCTTTGAGCCCGCCGCTGGAGGAGGCATCCGCATCGACCGAGCCGGCCTTCAGGCCGCTGGCATCCAGCTCGCCAGAGGAGGAGGCGCTGAGATCAGCTGACCCTGCGACCCCGGAGATCCTGATGTCAGAGCCGGATGAGACGCTGGCCGAAAAACGGTCCGTCCTGATGGTCGGGGACTCGAAGCGGGAGCTTTGCGCGGCTCTGACCGACATAAGCTCCGGGCTCGTGACATAAACAGTATAGGCAGGTTTCTTCTTGCCGTTGACCTTCACGCTCTTGCCGTCATCGGAGACCGAAACCGAGCGCCTGCCCCAGGACAACCAGCCGGCTTTCTGGCCAAGGCTTTCCCGGGACACCTTCAGCGTGTCGCCTGAACGCGTGATTCTGGCATCCGAGTAGTCTCCCGAAGGCGTCAGGACGACAACAGAGGTCGGGCTGCCGGTGGTGTGGATCACGTTCATGGCACCGTCGACTTCGATCGCGTCAAAGGCATCCACCTTGTAGGACTTGCCTTCCGCCATCGCGAAGGGCGCAGCCAGGACGGCGATGGCGGCGAGGGCGGGAAGAGTCTTTTTCATTTCGGGATCCTCCAGGGCTGTGCAGGTCCGATATGAATTATCGAAATACGATATGTCAAACGTTGTTTTTCGATAAGCGTCTTTCCCCTTTTCAATCAAGGGTGTCGCAGACGCTGCCCCTGGCGCGCCCGATGCTGCGGGATCATCGGCGGCTGGCCACAGCAGGAAAACCGGCCCGCCGGCTCAAGGCTCAGGCCGGGACAGCGTAGAGATCGTAATCGTCCGCACCGGTTACCCTGGCCCGCACGATGTCGCCGGCCTTCAGATCAGCCGCCTCGCCAAGAAAGACAACCGCGTCGACTTCCGGAGCGTCGGCCTTGCTGCGGGCAATCATCTCGCCGGGTTCTTCGCCGGGGCCGTCGACAATCACATCGAGGGTGCGACCAACCTGTGCTTCGGCGCGGGCGGCGGAAATCTCAGCCTGAACCGCCATGAAACGGTGCCAGCGTTCCTCCTTGATCTCCTCAGCAACATGTCCGCCGAGCTTGGCGCTCTCGGCATGGGCGACATTCTCGTACCGGAAGCAGCCAGCGCGGTCGATCTTCGCTTCGCGGATAAAATCGAGCAGGATCTGGAAGTCTTCTTCGGTCTCGCCGGGAAAGCCCACGATGAAGGTTGAGCGGATCGCAAGGTCCGGCACATCCCGGCGCCATCCGGCAATGCGCGCCAGAACCTTGTCCTGATTGCCCGGCCGTTTCATCGCCTTCAGAACGGGTGCCGAGGCATGCTGGAAAGGGATGTCCAGATAGGGCGTGATCAGGCCCTCGGCCATCAGGGGAATGATGTTGTCAACGTGTGGGTACGGATAGACATAGTGCATCCGCGTCCAGACACCCAGGCTCCCGAGGCCCCTGGCGAGATCAAGGAAGCGCGTTTCGTAGGCCGTGCCGCGCCAGGTTTCCGGCTTATATCTCACGTCGAGTCCGTAGGCGGACGTATCCTGGCTGATAACCAGGAGTTCCCTGACGCCGGCCGCTACAAGTTTCTCAGCTTCGGTCAACACATGGTGGATCGGGCGCGAGGCCAGATCGCCGCGCAGTTTCGGGATGATGCAGAAGCTGCAGCGATTATTGCATCCTTCGGATATCTTCAGATAGGCGTAGTGGCGCGGCGTGAGGCGCAGGCCGCTTTCCGGCACCAGGTCGAGGTGGGGGTTGTGCGGCGGGGTGAGGTGAGTGTGGACGGCGTCCATCACCGCTTCGTACTGATGCGGGCCGGTGACTGCGAGCACGCTGGGATGCGCGCGCTCGATCACCTCCGGTTCTGCGCCAAGGCAGCCGGTGACGATCACTTTGCCGTTCGCCTCGATCGCTTCGCCGATGGCCGAGAGGCTTTCCTCACGGGCAGAATCGAGGAAGCCGCAGGTGTTGACCAGCACGAGGTCTGCTCCCGCATAGTCGGGCGCAATCTGGTAACCCTCGGCGCGCAGGCGGGTGATGATCCGTTCGGAGTCGACCAGCGCCTTCGGGCAGCCGAGTGAGACGATACCGACTTTCGGTGTCTTGCCCGGTTTGACCGGTGCGGGGGCGAGGGGTGTGAGCGTCATCGCCGATCTGCTATAGGGAAAATCGCAGAGGGGGAAGCGCTGGGGTGACACAGCCGGGCTAAAAACCGGATGTCATCCGCCTGCGGGTGATCCAGGTCGCGGCGGTCGGCGCCGACGCGGTTGTGCTGGCCGGGGGGGGCGTTTCAGAAATACATGCTGAAAGACGAGACGGTCATCGAGGGTAACAATCCGGACAGGGTGGCTTGAACGCGGTTATCCGGCGCCCCTCTGACCGGCAACCGGACAGGCGCTCCTGGGGTCACGCGCAACCCGTACGGCCTGCCTTTTGTGCCCGTCCAGATCCTGGCAGGCCTGCGCCTGTCCGGTCAGCTCGATGCGAGCTCGATGCCCTTTTCAGCCAGCAGGTCCTTGAGTTCGCCGTTCTCGAACATTTCCTTGACGATGTCGCAGCCGCCGATGAATTCGCCCTTCACGTAGAGCTGAGGAATAGTCGGCCAGTTGGTGTATTGCTTGATGCCGTCCCGGACGGCCGCGTTTTCGAGCACGTTAGTGGAGACGTATTCAACGCCGAGATAGTCGAGGATCTGGACGACAACCGAAGAAAAGCCGCACTGGGGGAAGGTTGGCGTGCCCTTCATGAACAGGACGACGTCATTGCCCTTCACGGCTTTGTCGATGGCTTCAAGGGTCGCTGGGTCGGTCATGTCTCTGGCTCCGTTTCGGACTCAGATGTGGCTTGCATGGTCTGGCGCGTCAAGGATAGGTGCGCGCGCGAACGTCAGCCTCGCCCGCGCCGGTCACAGATCCTGTTCTCATATTAATTATCGATATGGGATTGCCATTTATCAAAAATAGATTATCTTTAATCGATAAATGGTGAGAGAAGAGCTTTCACCGATCGGTAACTTTCAAGGAGACCTCCCAGATGTTGAACAGAAACTCGCTCAGGGCCGTTTCGGCATCCGTGATCATGGCGATGTGCGTTGTCCCGGCCGGCGGCGCTCAGGCGGCCGACCCTCCCGAGGCTGTTCAGGAAGGCGACCTCGTCAATGAGAAAGTCGTGATTACGGCCCGCAAACCCGCTGAAACGAGGAGCTATGTCGAGCAGGTGACGGCTCCGCCGAGGGGCACCGAGCAGCTCGCCCGCTGGGACGACCGGATCTGCGTCGGTGTGTCGGGTGTGCGCGAGGAGCATGCCCAGTTCCTTGCGGATCGTGTGTCGCAACGTGCCGTCGAAGTGGGACTTCGCACCGGAAAGCCCGGGTGCGAACCCGACATTACCATTCTGGTCACCACCGAGCCCCAGAAACTGATCGGCGCGATCCAGAATGAATATACCTGGCTGTTCGCCATCAACAATGAACTGAGGACCGGTTCGCTCGGCAACGCGGCCTTCGAACAGTTCAAGACCGAGGAGCGCCCGGTGCGCTGGTGGCACGTGTCGGAAACCAAAAGCTCAGATGGCGCCCGTATCCGGGGTGAAGCCCGCCAGGGCGTCAATGACGGCGTGACGGGAGCACCAACCGTACGCTCCGAAGGCAGCCGCCTGCGTTCGTCGATCCGGGAAGATCTCAGCCGCGCGATCATCGTTGTCGATGCCAACCAGGTACAGAATGTCAGCCTTGATTCGCTCGGCGATTACATTGCCTTCGTTGCGCTCATGCAGGCAGACCCGAATGGAAATACCAGCGACATCCGGACAATCATGAACCTCTTCCGGGCCGATGCCGGTGACAAGCGCGCCCTGTCGATGACCGACTGGGACAAGGACTTCCTCCGGGCTCTGTACTCAATGCCGCGCAACACCGCCTCGCTCAGCCAGGCTGAACGTTACCTCGCACGGCGGATGGAGCGCGACTAAGCCGCCCTGCGGGCCTGCCGAAAAGGGCGCTCCACATCCGGAGCGCCCTGCCGGATGCCCGCCAGCGCAGGGGCTTACCAGCCACACGCCTGACCGGCATTTTCTTCTTTCAGGTAGACGATCAGCGGATCGAAGTATTCGATGATCGCGCTGCCATCCATCTGGCGGGTGCCGGTGAACGTCTCCAGCGTGTCGGGCCAGGCCTGTGAGGCGCCAGCTTCCAGCATGGCGTCGAAACGCTTGCCCACATCCCTGTTTCCGAAGATCGAACAGCGGTGCAGCGGACCTTCCCAGCCAGCCTGTTCGCAGGCAGCCTTGTGGAACTGAAACTGCATGATGAAGCTCAGGAAGTAACGCAGGTACGGCGTGTTGCCCGGGATATGGTATTTGGCGCCCGGATCGAAGGCGTCAGCCGGGCGCGGGCCCGGCGGCACGATACCCTGGTTCTTGAGGCGCAGGTCCCACCAGGCGGTGTTGTAGGCCTCCGGCGTTGTCTCGCCGGACAGGACAGCCCAGCGCCAGCCATCGACTGTTATGGCGAAGGGCAGGAAAGCGATCTTGTCGAGCGCGGTCTGCATCAGGAGGGCGGTGTCAGCGTCGGCGCCGGGCATCTCCGCCGCGGTGATCAGGCCGATCTGCCTGAGGTATTCCGGAGTGATCGACAATGATACAAAATCGCCAATGGCTTCGTGAAAGCCGTCATGAGCGCCGTTCTTGTAGAGAAAGTCCTGATCCTTGTAGGCGCGCTGGTAATAGTTGTGACCGAGCTCATGATGAACGGTGTAGAAGTCTTCGGCGTTCACCTCGGTGCACATCTTGATGCGCACATCCTCCTCGTCGTCGAGGCTCCAGGCTGAGGCATGGCACTGCACTTCGCGTCCTTCCGGACGCACGATCATCGAGCGCTCCCAGAAGGTCTCCGGAAGCGGGGCAAGGCCGAGGGAGACGAAGAAGGCTTCCGCCGTCTCGACCATCTTTACGGGCGTATAGCCCTGCTCGACGAGGCGCCGGGTCAGGTCATACCGGAGCGGGGCCGTCGGCGGCTGCACGATGTCATAGATGGAAGACCATTGCTGGGCCCACATATTGCCGAGCAGATCAGCGCGGATCGGGCCTGTGGCAGGCTGGACGGCATCGCCGTAGCGCTGGTTCAGCCGGGTGCGCGTGTAGCAGTGAAGCTCCTTGTAAAGCGGCTCGACCTGACCCCAGAGACGGGCGACTTCGGCCTCCATCTCTTCCGGTGCCATATCGTATCCCGACAGCCACATCTGGTCGAGGCTCGGATAACCAAGCTCGCGGGCGCCCTCATTGGCGAGCGAGACCATCGCGGCATAATTGTCCTTCATCGGCGGCGAAATCGTGTGCCAGCCTTCCCAGACTGCCCGGGTGACCGCAGGGTCACGCGAAGTTTCAATAAGGGTCGACGCCTCATCGAGCGTGATCATCTTGCCCTGATATTCGAACCTGCCGGTGGCGTAGGCGGCGTCCAGCGAGGTTGTGAGGGTAGCCAGCGCTTCAGCGGCGCCGTCGCGGGACGGGGCCGGAATGGTAATGCCGCCGCGCAGGATGCGGATCTTGCGGGCGAGGTCCGGTGGCAGCCGGGTGACATCGAACGCCTTCGATTCGTTGGCCAGCGAGACGGCCAGCCTGGTCGCCCTTGCGCCCGCTTCGGCGGCAGCGGCATTGGTTTGCGGCGTGATGTTGGTGGCCTGATCCCAGTAGGCCTGCGCCGCCTGCCTGTTCATAGCGGCCAGCTCGCTCTCGGCGCGCGCCAGGAAGCTGCGCGCCTCGATGGCGAGCTCCTCTGCCGCAACGGCTGCCGGATCAACCCGGTCCTGGTACGGTGTGCAGGAAACCAGAATTAGGCCCAGCGCTGCGGCGCTTGCGGATCTGAACAGGTTTGTCATGAAGCCCTCCCAAAGCCCGGACCAGCAGACAGCGAACTGGCCCTTGCGTCAATCGGGCGGGTATTCAGGGCGCCCGTGTTTTGAGGGCGAGGGCATGCAGCGTGCCGCCCATATGGCCCTGGAGCGCGTCGTAGACCAGCTGATGCTGGCGGACCCGGGGAAGGCCCGCAAACCGGCTGGAGACGATTTCGGCCTGCCAGTGGTCATTATCACCGGCTGTATCGACAAGCGTGATCTGGGCATCCGGAAACGCCTCGGTCAGGAACTTCATCAGGCTTTCCCGGCTCATGGCCATGGCGCATCTCCATCTCTCGGGTGACTAGGCACATGCGGCGGCGCAGCCTATGGGTCAAGCATTCACGGCCATGAAGGCAGAAAGATGCACTGGAAACACTGGAAAAGGGACACATCGATCGGCCTCATCGGCGCGGTCTGCCTTGCGGGCGCTGTCTGGGCCTTCTGGCCGAGGGGACCTGAGCCGATCCCCGGCGTGACCTATGAGGCGCAGTACATCGATCCCGGCCCGATGCTCCACCTGGCACAGGTCCTTTCCTCTGATGCCCTCGAAGGCCGCGGAGCAGGCACCCCCGGGAATGAGGCCGGGCGGGGGTTCGTCCGCAAGCGCTTCGAGGATATCGGGCTTACGCCCTTTCTGGCCACGGGCTGGGAACAGCCCGTACCTGTCCTGCCGCGCGAAGGCCTCGGAACACCGGGCCCCGGCGCCAACCTGATCGGCTGGGTTAAGGGCGAAGCGCCGGGCGAAGGGCCGATGATTGTCGTTACCGCGCATCACGACCATCTCGGCATCCGCAATGGCGAAATCTATAACGGCGCCGACGACAATGCCTCGGGCACGGCGATGCTGACGGCCCTGGCGGAGTATTTCATCCATGCGCCCCCGCAGCATGATATCCTGTTCGTTGCACTGGACGCAGAGGAGGTCGGCTTCCAGGGCGCGCGGGCCTTTGTGCGGGATGCTGCGATCCCGATGGACCGGGTTGCGCTTAACATCAATCTCGACATGGTCAGCCGGTCCGAGGCGGGTGAGCTTTATGCCACGGGCACCTATCACACGCCTTTCCTGGCCGGCCTCGTGGCCGATGTGGCCGCAGCGGCGCCGGTGAGGCTGCTGATGGGGCATGACCGGCCCGAGGACGGCCCGAACGACTGGACCAGCCAGTCCGACCATGCCGTATTCCACGAGCTGGGCATTCCGTTCCTTTATTTCGGCGTCGAGGACCATCCGGGATACCATCAGCCGACCGATGATTTTTCCGCAATCACGCCTGACTTCTACGTTCGTGCGGGCGACACCGTGGCGCAAGTGATCAGCGCGGCCGACGGCCAGCTTGACGAAATCGCGGCGCTGCGCAGAACGCTTGAAATGCCTGCAGGCACACAAAGTTCAACCGAGGACCCCCCCGAATGACCACCACTGTCTCCTACATGCTGAAATCATCCACCCATCAGACGCTTGGCGCCCTGAAGGGCGTGCTTGCAAAGGGCGAGACCTATGCCGGAAACCTGAAGTGTGAGGAGGCCGCCATCCTCTCGCAGCGGCTCTATCCGGACATGTTCGCTCTGCCGCGTCAGGTGCAGATTGCCTGCGATACGGCCGCGCGCGGCGCCGCCCGTCTTGCGGAACTCGAAATGCCGAGCTTTCCGGATACCGAACAGACCTTCGCCGAACTGATCGCGCGCTGCCAGAAGGCGATCGACTATGTGAACGCGGTGGAGGATGCAAAGATCGACGCCACGGCTCATAAGACGTTGCCCATTCCAATGGGGCAGGCGACCATGCAGATGACCGGTCAGCAATACCTGCAGGGCTTCATCCTGACGAACCTTCACTTCCATGCTGCAATGGCTTACGGCCTCCTGCGCATGCAGGGCGTGCCGATCGGCAAGCGGGACTTCCTCGTTCCGGCCTGACGCCGGACAGGCGCCCTCCCCGGAGGCGGGGGAGGCGCCTGCCTGCCCGGGAGCGGATCAATCAGCCGACGGAGTTCATATAGCCTGGCATCCAGCCTTCATGCGCGGCGCGCAGGTCGGCCAGCCTGACGGCAAATGCCGGCGTGTCCTGGCCGCGGCCGGTTTCCAGCACGACAGCATCACCGCCAAACAGGCCGAGACGGCCCGGCCTGAAGCCACGTGTGTCCCATGTCCTCAGCTGGGCTTCGCTGGCGGCAACAAGATACAGCGCCGAGGCCTCCCCAAACAGGCTGGCTTCACCGCGCGTGTCTTCCGGTTCCCGGTTGCCGACAAGGCGCACGCCGATTCCGGAGGCCAGCGCCATTTCTGCGGCAGCGCAGGCAATGCCCCCATCGCTGACATCGTGCACGGCATTGACGAGGCCGGAATTAATCAGACTGCGGATGAAGTCGGCATTTTTCTTCTCGGCCTCGAGGTTGACCGGCGGGGGCGGACCAAGGTCTTCGCCCTTCAGGCCGAGCCATACGCGCGCATAGAGGGAGGCGCCGAGGTGGCCCGGGGCTTCACCGATCAGCATCAGCGCGTCGCCGTCCTTGGCGCCTTTCAGGGTCGCCGTTTTCGACAGGTCCTCTATCAGCCCCACGCCGCCAACCACCGGTGTCGGGGGGATCGCGCGGCCATCGGTTTCATTATAAAGCGAGACGTTACCGGAGACGACCGGGAAGTCGAGCACGCGGCAGGCCTCGGCCATGCCTTCGATAGATTTAACGATATAGCCCATCGTCGCAGGTTTCTCGGGGTTGCCGAAATTCAGGTTGTCGGTGATCGCGATCGGCAATGCGCCAACCGCGCTGAGGTTGCGATAGGCTTCAGCGACGACCTGCTTGCCGCCTTCATAGGGGTCGGCCGCCACATAGTGGGGGTTGCAGTCCGAGCAGATGGCCAGCCCCTTATTGGTCGCGTGCACACGCACGATGGCGGCGTCGCCGCCGGACTGGGATGAACCGATTGTGTCGCCCATCACGTGGCGGTCATACTGTTCCCAGACCCAGCGCTTGGAGGCCATGTCGGGCGTTGACATCAGCTTCATGAGGACGGCGCCGTAGTCTTCCGGCTCCGGGTATTTCGCGATGTCAAAGGCGGGGCGCGTGGCCGGCTGCGTCCATGGACGGTCATAATTGGGCGCGTCTTCGCCGAGCGGCGCCACCGGAATGTCGCAGACGACCCTCCCGAACTGTTTCAGCACGAGGCGGCCGGTGGTTGTCGTCACGCCGATCACTTCGGCATCCAGGTCCCACTTGTCAAAGATCCTCTTGGCCACGGCTTCCTTTCCGGGCTTGAGGATCATCAGCATCCGCTCCTGGCTTTCAGACAGCATGATCTCATAGGCGGTCATGCCGGTCTCGCGCTGCGGCACCTTGTCGAGGTCCATCTCAATGCCGACGCCGCCCTTGTCCGCCATCTCCACCGAGGAGGAGGTCAGGCCAGCGGCGCCCATGTCCTGGATCGACTGGATCGCGTCGGTCGCCATCAGTTCGAGGCAGGCCTCGATTAACAGCTTTTCCGTGAATGGATCACCGACCTGGACGGTCGGGCGGTTGTCTTCCTCGCCCTCGGTGAATTCGGCGGAGGCCATGGTTGCGCCGTGGATGCCGTCGCGGCCGGTCTTGGAGCCGACATAGAGGATCGGCAGGCCGGGAAGGGCGCCGCGCGCGTAGAAGATCTTGTCCTGGTCGGCGAGGCCGACAGCCATCGCGTTGACCAGGATGTTGCCGTTATAGCCTTCGTCGAACTGGGTTTCGCCAGCCACGGTCGGCACGCCGACGCAGTTGCCATAGCCGCCTATGCCGGCGACGACCCCGGAGACGAGCTGGCGTGTTTTCGGGTGGCTGGGATCACCGAAGCGAAGGGCGTTGACGAGCGCCACGGGGCGCGCCCCCATCGTGAAAACGTCGCGCAGGATACCGCCGACGCCGGTTGCCGCACCCTGGTAGGGCTCAATGTAGGAAGGATGGTTGTGGCTCTCCATCTTGAAAATGGCAGCCTGGCCGTCGCCGATATCGATGACGCCCGCATTCTCGCCGGGGCCCTGGATCACGCGTGGCCCTTTAGTCGGGAACTTCGCGAGGTGACGGCGGGAGGATTTGTAAGAGCAGTGCTCGGACCACATGACCGAATAGATGCCGAGTTCGACGAGGTTGGGCCTGCGGCCGAGGCGGGAGACCAGCCGTTCCCACTCATCGGCCTTGATGCCGTGTTCGACGCCGGAGGCTGCGTCTTGCGCTGCGGTCAATTGGGCGAGAATGGCGGCTGTATCGGTCATCCGGGGCGTTTAGCGGCAAAGCTGACGAGTCGCCAGAGCTAGTTCGCCGCCGCAGCCTCGACCGCCGCGAGGTGCCGGGCTTTGACCGCCTCCGGCAGGAAGCTCGACGTGAAACTGTTGCGTGCAAGGGTCACCAGCTGCGCCTCCGACAGGCCCAGCGCCTCGGCGGTTTTCTCGTAGTTCCGGCCGATATAGCCGCCGAAATAGGCCGGGTCGTCAGAGTTGACGGTCACCATCAGGCCAGCCTCAAGCTGCGCTTTGACCGGGCTGTCCTTCAGGTCCCTGATGACGCAGAGCGACAGGTTTGACAGCGGGCAGTTGGTCAGCGGGGTCTGGGTGTCCTTGAGGATCTGGATCAGGCCAGGGTCCTCCATGGACCGGTTGCCGTGGTCGATCCGGTCGACGCCGATATCGAGCAGTGCCTCGCGCACATACTGGGGCGGGCCCTCCTCGCCGGCATGCATGCACAGCTTGAACCCCATCTCGCGGCAGCGCTTGTAGAGGCGTTCGAACTTCAGCGGCGGGTGTCCCATCTCGGAGGAGTCCAGCCCGACACCGACGAACCGGTCATGCCAGGCTTCGGACTGCCTGAGCAGGGCAAAGCCGTCGTCTTCCGAAAGGTGACGCAGGAAGCTCATGATCAGATAGCTGGTCACACCGAGCTCCTTCTCCGCGCGCTTCAGCGCGGTGAGGATGCCGTCGGTGACGACGCCAAACGGCACGCCGCGCGCCGTATGCGCCTGCGGGTCAAAGAACATCTCAACATGGCGCACATTGTCGGCGCCCGCACGCTGAAGGTAGGCCCAGGTCAGATCGTGGAAGTCTTCCTCCGTCCGCAGCACCTGCATCCCTTCATAATAGAGGTCGAGGAACTCCTGCAGGTTCGAGAAGTTATAGGCGGCTTTTGCCTCCTCCAGTGTCCTGAAGCGCAGGTTGATCCTGTTGCGCGCAGCAAGCTGCATCATCAGTTCTGGCTCGAAGCTGCCTTCGATGTGCAGATGCAGCTCAGCCTTGGGCAGGCGGCGGATAAGGGCGGTCTGTGCGGCGTCGGTCATGCCTTCTTTAAACGGGGCACCGGGGGCTTTGTCCAGTTCTGCCCGCTCCAATCCGGCGCAGCCCGGTTCGGCGGCCTACTGACCGCCAGCCTGCCCGACCTTGCAGACACCCGCGCGGTAGTTCCCGACCGTGCGAATGACCTCGGCCCCTTCCGGCTCCACCCGCTCGCCGCGCACGAGGCTCGACAGCACGCGCATCAGAAGCGAGTCGAGGCGGGTCACGACATAGCAGTCCACCTCAGGTTCAGCGTGCGGATTCCCGATGCCGCTGTCATCGGTGAGGAACACATAACGCCCGCCTGTGATCTGGGCCGAAGCACGCATCAGGAACTCCGCCGTCTTGTCGACCCCGCTCGCGGCGAGAGGTACAATGTGAATCCCGCGCGTGCGCGAGACCAGCGCTGCGTCCCAGGTGGCGGCGATGTCGGCGGCATGCGGCGGGGCATCGGCGACCAGCAGGTTCACTTTCACGGCATCCGCACGCCAGGTGAAATCCAGCCCGCGGCGCAGCGCCTCATGCATGGCTTCCGGAAAATCACCGCCGCCATCGGCGCGCTGGTTGTTGAGGTTTGTCCTGAAGGCCCCGAAGTCGCCGGTGAAGGCGAAATCACGCACGACGTATTCGTCTCCCCGGTCACGGTAGACGATCAGGCCCGCCCGGATGTCGAGCCCCGGATTGGCATTTGTGACGCGGTCGAGGATGCCTTCCAGTTCCTTCTGGAGGTAGCTCATCTCGTCACTCATCGAGCCCGTCGCATCGATGGTGAGCAGCAGGTCCAGCTTGCCAGGCTTGGTGCGGTCAGCGCCAAGCTCGATGACTATCTCGCCGCCGGTCTCGAGCAGGTCCGCAGTGAGCTCCCTGGTCACAGGCTCTGCGCCGGCTATGCCCGCGCGAATACCCATCCCCGGCTTCAGCGCATCATAGGCGGGATAGAGATAGGTCAGGCCATTGGCGCCGGTCTGCAGCGGGAAGACGGTCTCGCCTTCGCCGGAAAGCAGCGTCAGGTCAGCGAGTGGCACGGGTTTGCCGAGCCGGTCGACCAGCCGGACCGCGATCCGGCGATTGGCGTCGACATAGGGAAGCTTCTGATCCTTCAGCTCCCCCTGCAGGACCTTGTCGAGATAGGCCTTGTAGAGCTCCGGGTTGAGCACGTCGTCATAATCGCCCGCCGTCAGCAGTCCGGCCTGAACCGGCGGCGCGGGGCTTTCAGCGGGCGCGCCTCCGGCGACGGCGATTTCCGTCGCAGACCGGTCATATGGGCCGGTGGCCGCGGGTCCGCTCGGGGACGGGACGGATACTTCGACCGGAGACGGCACAGACGTCCGGACCGGTCCGGGCGCGCCGCCATAACGTGAACTGCAGCCAGCAAGCACACCAAGCGCCAGGCAGCCTGCCACGGCCCATCTGATTGATCTGTCCATCTTGTCGTCCCTCTCTCGTCCGGTTTCTGCGCATCGCCGGCAGTTGCGAACATCCCTCAGGCAGAAATGTGATCCTGATGCAGCTTCTTCGCGGCAGAGAGCCCGTCAGGCAGGCCGTCAGGCCGCCGCCATCAGGCTTTCGAAAAGGCGGGCGCCGTCATTGCCGGTTTCTGTTTCGCCCACGGCCCGCTCCGGATGGGGCATCATGCCGAGCACACGTCCGTTTTCCGAAAGTATGCCCGCAATGTCGCGCGCGGCGCCATTGGGGTTCTCGCCGGGGGCGTAGCGGAAGGCCACGCGGCCCTCGCCTTCGAGCCGGTCCAGCATGGCCGCGTCCGCAAAATAGTTTCCCTCGGCATGCGCGATGGGAATCACGATCTGGCTGCCGCCGGTATAGGCGCTGGTGAAGGCGGTATTGGCACTTTCCACTTTCAGCTTCTGTGGCCGACAGACGAAGTGCAGCGAGGCATTGCGGATCAGTGCGCCAGGCAGGAGGCCGGTCTCGGTCAGGATCTGGAAGCCGTTGCACACACCCAGCACATAACCGCCCCGCGCGGCATGCGCTTTTAGCTGGGAAATGACCGGGGAGTTTGCCGCGATCGCGCCGCAGCGCAGATAGTCGCCATAGGAAAAGCCGCCAGGTACCATCACGAGGTCTGTGCCATCCGGGATGACCCCGTCCTTATGCCAGACCATCGCCGGCACCTTGCCGGTCAGTCTCGCTAATGCGTCATGCGCATCACGGTCACAGTTCGAACCCGGAAAGACAATCACGGCTGTTTTCATACCGCGCTCCATAGCAGGGAGTCGGCGGGCTTGAAAACCGTCCTTGAGGGCCGCGCGCCAGCGAGACTTTTCTGCTGAAGGCGGGCGCGCGATGGGGTATACTGAAGCGGGCTCTGTCTGTCGCACAGCGCCATCCTGCAGCCCATCAACCGATCAGGAGAGTGTTGCCATGAAGAAATTTGCCGCTGCTGTGCTCGCTGTCGCGCTGGTCCCGGCACTCGCCGCCTGCAACACGGTCAAAGGAATTGGCAAGGACGTCCAGGCGGCCGGTGAGGTCGTCGAGGAGGTCGCCAGGGACGTTGAAGAAGAGATCGCCAACTGACACTTCCTCAGCCGGCGGGGCCGCAGCGACCGCCGGTCAGGCTTTCCCCTGGAATATGAACCAGGCCCCGAGCGCAATCAGGGCGAACCCGGCCGCATGGTTCCAGCCGAGCGGCTCTTTCAGCACCCAGACCGAAAATCCGGCAAACACGACGAGGGTAATCACCTCCTGGATGGTTTTCAGCTCCGCGGCCGAATAGACCGAATGACCCCAGCGATTGGCGGGCACAGCGAGGCAATACTCGAAAAAGGCGATGCCCCAGCTGGCGAGGATGACCAGACCCAGTGGCGCGGCCTTGAACTTCAGATGCCCGTACCAGGCGAGTGTCATGAACAGGTTGGACACCGACAGGAGAAGGACGGGCAGGATATGCGGCGGCATGGATTAACTCCGGGCAATGTGCCGTGTTTCTGAGGGGGGGCGGGCAGAGGACCTTAAATCCGGGAGCCTATTTCGAGATGAGCCTCTCCGGAAGCTATGCGGCCATGAAGACTGAAAAGGGCTTGCCGGGAATGTCCCGGTCCTGGAAGCTGCGGCGGCGTGCTCAGTCAGGATGCCGGCGATGTCTGCCACGCGATCAACCGGGCCTGGCCGATGGCCGGCGCCCTGCTGCTCAGACTGGCCGGACGTCTCAGTCGGCGAAGGCCGCGATAACCGGCACGTGGTCCGATGGCTTTTCGAGCCCGCGGGCCTTGCGGAAGATTTCGATGCCTTGCAGCCGGTCGGTCATCCGGGGGCAGGCAAGGATATGGTCGATGCGGATGCCGTGGTCTTTCTGGAAGGCCCCGGCCTGATAGTCCCAGAAGGTGTACTGGTGCGCGCGCCCGTCGCAGGCTTCGAAGGCTTCGGTCAGGCCGAGATATTTGAGGCGCCGGAAGGCCGCGCGGGTTTGCGGCAGGCCCAGCGCGTCGGTGTTCCAGACCGTGTCGTCCCAGCAGTCGTCCGGGCCCGGGATGCAGTTGAAGTCGCCGCAGATCACGAACGGCTGCTCGGTGCGCAGCAGGGCGGCGGCCTGGATCTGCAGCGCGTCTGACCATTCGAGCTTGTAGTCATACTTCACGCCCGGGGCAGGGTTGCCGTTTGGTACATAGACTCCGGCCACCCGGAACGGGCGGGGGCTCAGAACGGTTGCTTCGATATAGCGGGCCTGGTCATCTGCCAGGCTGTCCATCTGCCTGGAGACGTCCTCCAGAGGGTATCTCGAGAGAATGGCCACGCCGTTATAGGTTTTCTGGCCGTGCACGGCGCAGACCCAGCCCTGTTCCTCGATTTCGAGATAGGGGAAGGCGCTGGTCTCGCACTTGAGTTCCTGCAGGCAGACGATATCGGCCTCGATGCGTTTGAGCACCTCCAGCACGGTCGGCAGCCGGGCCTTGATCGAATTGACGTTCCATGTGGCGATCCGCATGAGCCCTGATAACAGCTTCGCCCCATTGTTCCAGCAGGAGGGGGGGCCTATACTGCCGAAAATCATCAGGAGTTATGTCCATGGCACCCGGTTGGATGCAGATTCTGCTCGTCGTCATCGTCGCCGTTCTGCTGTTCGGCGGTCGCGGGCGCATATCGAACATCATGGGCGATATGGCCAGGGGAATCGGTGCGTTCCGCAAGGGGCTGAAAGACGATGACAAGGCGGCCGACAAGGACGAACTCGTCAACATCACCCCGAAGAAGGACGAGACGAAGTCCTCGTCATAAGCCGCCGGACCGGAGGGCGCATCGCCATGCTGCCCGGTATCGGGTTATCAGAAATCCTCGTGCTCGGCCTGGCGGCGCTGATTTTCATCGGCCCGAAGGACCTGCCGGGCCTGATGCGCCGGCTCGGTCAGCTTGTTGGTAAGGGCCGCCGGATGGCCCGCGAATTCCAGGCGGCGTTCGAGGACATCGCCCGGCAGAGCGACCTGGATGATCTCAAAAAGGAAATCGCTGAGCTGAAGCGCTCCAATATGATGACCAGCGCGCAGGCAGACCTCGCCGCCGCCGAGGCCGATATCAATGCGGCCGTCATGCGCCAGCATCCGGCTGCGCCGTCCCCGCCGCCCTCGACGGGGGAGGACAAAGCATGACGGCCTACCTGCCACCCGGGGATGAACAGCCGGACATCACCGATGAGGTCGAATCAAGCCGCGCGCCGCTGCTCGACCATCTCATCGAACTGCGAAAGCGCATCATCATATCCCTGCTTGCACTTGCGGGCGCGACGATCGGCTGTTTCTTCTTCGCGGCCGACATCTACGAATGGCTGATCCGGCCGTTTGCTTCGGTGGCCGAGGATATCCGCGGCTCAAAGCTGGAGTTCATCTTCACAGCCCCGATGGAGTTCTTCTTCGCGCAGCTGAAACTTGCGGTCTTTGCGGGCCTGTTCGTGGCCTTCCCGGTGATCGCCTGGCAGCTCTATGCTTTTGTTGCGCCCGGCCTCTACAGGCAAGAGCGCGGTGCGTTCTGGCCCTATCTGGTGATCTCGCCGGTCTTGTTCGCGCTTGGGGCGGTCTTTGTGTACGTCCTGATGCTGCCCATGCTGGCGCGGTTTACGCTCGGGATGGAGCAGGTTGAGGCTGCACAGACAACCATCCGGCTGATGCCAAAGGTCGCCGACTACCTCTCCCTCGTCATGGCTCTGATGCTGGCCTTCGGACTGTCCTTCCAGCTCCCCCTGGTGCTGACCCTGCTGGGCCGGATCGGGGTCGTCAGTTCCGCAATGCTGGCCAAGGGCCGAAAATATGCGATTGTGGGCATCTTGGCCTTTGCCGCCGTGTTCACACCGCCCGACCCCCTGTCCCAGATCCTGCTGGCCGGACCGGTCTATCTCCTTTATGAAGTTTCGGTTTTTTGCGTGCGGCTGATCGAGAAGACGCATGAACGGGCCGAGGCGGCTGGGGCATCCTCGGGTTAGCCCCAAAAATCCACCTGCAGGTGCCTGGTTGCAATTTTGCCTGCGCCCCCCGAGTGTAGTCAGCGGTCAATCTACCGTCTCCCGAGAAACGAGGAGCTTCCCGCGTGGCGCGCGTACGCAGTATCCTGCTGGTCGATTTCGACAATATATTCGGCGCCACGAGCGATGACGTCGTGACGTGTCTCGATCGCTGGCTGCTATGGCTGGAGGATGGTGCCCTCTCGCCGGGCGGGCGCCGGCGCAGATTCCTGCACAAACGTGTCTACTGGAACCTGCAGTTCGACAAATTCCGCCCGGTATTCGAAAACGCCGGCTTCGATGCCTTCAACTGCCGCGCCCACGCCAAGCGCAAGATCAGCGCCGGCAAGAGCTCTGCCGACATCGTCATAACGATGGATTCGGTTGAACTCGCCCTGCAGACGAAAAATCTTGATGAGCTGATCGTGCTGACCACCGATTCAGACTTCGTGCCGGTGGTCAACCGCCTGCAGCTTCCCGGGCTGCGGGTGGTGACGGCGGGCAAGGAAACCGATCCGACCTATGAGCTCTACAGCCAGCATGCCGATGCGGTCATTCATATCGGCGCCCTTAAAGAGGCGTTCGGCTATCAGCGCGCGCCGCGAAAATGGTACCAGTTGCGCTCTCCGCCGCCGCAGATTGCGCCGGTCAGCCTTCACCGGGAGCGTCAATCGCCGCTGATCAGCCGGGTGCGTGATGCGCTGAATGCGGGCGAGACCGCCAGCCGCAGCATCGCCCCTGAGCTGCTGCGCGCCGCCGATATGGTCAAAGCCCTGGGCGAGCGCATGCCGGACCAGACCCTGTCGAAGACCAAAATCGTGCGGACATTGAGTGTCTTGCCGGAATTCAGCGCCGCTTATGAGAACGGCCAGCGCCCCTGGCTCGGCCACAAGAATTTCGCAGCCATGATGCGCCGGATTGCGGCCATCCATCCGGAGATCGAGGTGAGGACCCTCGCCCGGGGCCAGACCGAGATCGTCTACCGCGAACCGGGCGGCGCCCCCCGGATCATCCGGCAAGGGACGGATGCCGGCCAGGCTGAACCGATACAGGCGGAGGAGGCGGACAGTCTGAGCCGCGGCTTCACCTGACCGGCCTCAGAGTGGACAGAAGGGGGCGGCACGGATTAGAGCCTTTGCGCAGACACCTGACCCTTCAAGGCACTGATCCCGATGTTCGATATCCGCGCGATCCGCGAGACCCCTGACGATTTCCGCAAGGCCTGGAACCGCCGCAGGGCCGGGTTGGGCGATGAGACGGTCGGGCGCATTCTGCACCTCGATGCGGCCTGGCGCGCCGCCACGACCGCCAAACAGGATGCCGAGAGCGCCCGCAATGCGAACTCGAAACTGATCGGGCAGGCGAAGGCCAAGAAGGACGAGGCGGACGCTGCCCGCCTGATGGCGCTGGTGGCGGACGCGAAGACCGCCATCGAGGCGGCAGAGGCTGAAGAGAAGGCGAAGCGCACGGCCCTCGACGAACTGCTGATGGGGCTGCCGAACCTGCCGCTGGATGCGGTACCGGAAGGCGCGGACGAGCATGGCAATGTCGAGCAGTACAGATGGGGCACACCCAGGCCCATCAGCAATCCGAAGGACCATGCCGATCTCGGCGAAGCACTGAAAGCGCCAGGCGGGTTCTCGATGATGGACTTCGAGGCAGCCGCGAAGATGAGCGGCGCGCGCTTCGTGGCGCTGCGCGGGCAGCTTGCCCGGCTTGAGCGCGCACTTGCGAATTTTATGCTGGATCTTCAGACCTCGGAGTATGGATACCAGGAGACGAGCGTACCGCTGCTGGTGCGTGATCAGGCGCTGGTGGGCACCGGGCAGCTGCCGAAGTTTGAAGAGGACCTTTTTAAGACGCAGAAGAAAGATCAATTGCCGGCAACAGATGTCGGCACGGTTTCGCTCGCCGGTGCCCATTATCTGATCCCTACCTCAGAAGTTTCCCTGACCAACCTTGTCCGTGAGCAGATCGTCGAGGCTGCCCAGCTGCCGCTGCGCTTCACCGCGCATACGCCGTGCTTCAGGTCCGAGGCAGGTAGTGCCGGGCGCGATACCAAGGGCATGATCCGGCAGCATCAGTTCTACAAAGTCGAACTCGTCTCGATTGTCGCCAATGAGGAAGAGGGCCTTAAGGAACTCGACCGGATGACGGCCTGCGCCGAGGAAGTGCTGAAACGACTGGAGCTGCCTTTCCGCCGCATGCTGCTGTGTGCTGGCGACATGGGTGCAGGGGCGCGCAAGACGTTTGATCTGGAAGTCTGGCTGCCCTCGCAGAACACCTATCGCGAAATCTCGTCCTGTTCTTACTGCGGGGATTTTCAGGCACGCCGGATGGATGCGCGCTACCGCGTGGACGCGAAGGCGAAGCCGCAATTCCTGCATACGCTGAACGGCTCCGGCCTCGCTGTAGGCCGCACGCTCGTCGCTGTGCTTGAGAATTATCAGAACGTGGATGGTTCGATCACGGTGCCGGAAGCCCTTTTGCCTTACATGGGCGGGATTGAACGCATCGGATGAGAATTCTCCTCACCAATGATGATGGCATCAATGCGCCCGGGCTGGCTGTACTCGAGGAAATTGCCCGCCAGCTTTCCGGCGACATCTGGATCGCGGCGCCCGAGGAAGAGCAGTCTGGCAAGGGGCGGGCGATTTCCCTGACCCAGCCTGTGCGTGTCCGCAGGGTCGGGGCGCAGGCCTGGGCCATCGCGGGAACGCCGTCTGACGCCGTGCTGCTGGCCTGCAAGGATCTGATGCCGCAGCCGCCGGACCTGGTTCTGTCGGGCGTTAACCGGGGCCAGAATATCGCCGAGGATACGAGCTTTTCCGGCACGGTGGCCGCCGCCATGTTCGGCATGCAGATGGGTATACCCTCAATTGCGCTCAGCCAGGCGCAGAACTTCCGCGACCGGGGCTCACTGCCCTGGGAGACGGCCAAGGCCTGGGGTGCGCGCACGCTGGCGCCCCTGCTGAAGATGGGCTGGCCGAAGGATGTGGTGCTCAATGTGAATTTTCCGGATGTGGAACCGGGAGACGTTCGCGGCATCCGGATCACGCGGCAGGGCTTCCGGGACGAAACGATTATCCATACCGACCGGCGCGAAGACCTCAGGGGTAATGATTATTACTGGATTGGCTATCGCGGCAAACTCTCCCGGCCGGACGAGGGCACCGACCTGCGCGCGATTTATGAGGGCTATGTGTCTGTCTCGCCTCTGCACGTGGACTTGACGCACGAGGCATTCCTGCAAACCCTGCTCGGGACATGGCAGGACTGATCTGTGACCCCTTCCGTGCAGCGCGCTTGCTGCTTCACCTGCGTCAGCAGGGTGTCACAGATCCGCGCGTGCTGACCGCGATGGAGACCATCGACCGGGCGGGATTTGTCGATGATCCGGGTCTGGCGCCGCTGGCTTTTGAAGATGCCGTGCTGCCCATCCCGTGCGGTCAGGTGATCCTGCGCCCGGCAGCGACGGGGCAGCTGATACAGGCGCTGGCACTGCCGCAGGATGGTTCGGCCCGAGTGCTGCTGGTGGGTTTCGGCTCGGGCTATGCGTCTGCGCTGCTGGCGAGCCTCTCAGCCGAGGTTTGCGCGCTCGACCGCTACGCACGTCTGGTCAGCGAGGGAGCAGCCCGGCTGGCGAGGCTGGGCATCGGGAATGTCACCGTCCGGCAGAAAGACGGCCTTCTGGGCTGGCCCGAGCCGCGCCTGTTTGACCGGATCCTGATCGCGGGAGCGGTTTGCGAGGTTCCCGAAGCGGTGCGGGCGCAGCTGGCTCCGGGCGGGCGCCTGGCCGCCGTGACCGCGTCAGGGCATGAACAGGCGGTTGTATCGCTGACGTCGGAGGGCGAGGTCTGCCGGACCCCGTTACTGCAGCCGGTTCCGGCGCTGACCGAAGGCGTCGCGGCGGTGCTCTGAGACCTGCAGGGCGGGTTTGCCAAGTCCGCCCCCCCTCGCTATACGGCTGTCAACATCATTCGGGCAGCAGGATCCAAGGAGACACAGGAATGCGGGACAAACTGGTATTTTCAGGCTTGGTCCTTCTGGTGTCTGCTGCTCCGGCCTTTGCCGCTGCCCCGGTTGCAGCCGGCCCGAGCCTGATTTCGCAGCTGCTGTTTTTTGTGCCGCTTATCCTCATCTTCTATTTCCTTCTGATCCGTCCGCAGCAGCAGCGCGCCAAGAAACACGCCGAAATGGTCGCGAATATAAAGCGCGGCGACACGGTCGTGACGTCGGGGGGGCTGATCGGGAAAGTCAATAAGGTCAATGACGCTGAGCTCTCGGTGGATCTTGCCGAGAATGTTCGTGTGCGTATCATCAAGTCGATGGTCATAGAAGTGCGCCAGAAGGCCGATCCGGTTCCGGCCAACGACTGAGGCGAGCTGGCCCGCGCAGCGGCCTGTCTGGGGAAAATCGATGCTTCAGTTTCCGCCGTGGAAAGTTCTGATCGTTCTGAGCGTGCTGGCCTGGGGGGTGATCATGTCTCTCCCGAATTTGGTCAACATGTCGGCTGCGCCTGACTGGCTGCCGAAGAAGGCCGTCAATCTCGGTCTGGACCTGCAGGGCGGCGTTTATCTCGAAATGGAAATCCGTCCGGCGGAGGTGATTGCCTCGCGTCTCGACGTCTTTGCCCGGGATGTGCGCTCGGCGCTGTCGCGGACCGATTCGGCGGACCTGATCGCTCACCTGGCCGAAGTTAACGGCCGGACGATGACGATCAGGCTCACGCGTCCCGACGCGGCCGGTGATTTCCCGGTCGAGGAAGCCATTGCGCGGATCGAAAAGGTCAACGGCCCGCTTGAGGGCGGGCTGGCCGGCGGCAAGACCTATGACATTGCCCGAACCGGGCCTGACACAATCACGATCACTGTTCCGCAGAATTCTGAAAGCCTGATGATCGCCGATGCGATGTCCAAGACCGAGACGATCGTGCGTCGGCGTGTGGACCCCGACGGAGTTGCCGAGATCGCGCTGACGCCTTCTGGTGCCAACCGCCTGATCCTCGAGGCGCCAGGCGAACCTGATCCGCAGCGTCTCAAGGACCTTCTCAACCGCGACGGCCGTATGACATTCAATCTCGTCGATGACAGCCCGGCCTCGATAGCTGCGGCTGAGGCCGGCGTGGTGAGGCCCGGCTACCGGCTGCTCAACGGTCCTCAGACCGGGCCACTTCTCATTCGCAGCATTCCTGAGATTGTCGGGGCCGATATCGCCAGCGCCAGCCAGGGCAATGACGAGGCCAACCGGCCGCAGATCAACTTCCGCCTCAATTCCAACGGCGCCCGGAAATTCTTCGAGACGACAAGCGCCAATACCAACAAGCGCTTCGCCATCGTGCTCGATGATGTGATCATGTCGGCGCCAAACATTCAGGAGCCGATTGCAGGCGGTAACGTTCGGATTACCGGCGACTTTACGATCGAGGAAGCACAGGATCTTGCCGCCATTATCTCGGCGGGTGAAATGCCGGCAAAGGTACAGTTCATCGATCAGCGGGTCGTATCGTCAACGCTTGGCGAGGACTCGATCCAGTCCGGCTACAGGGCTGCCATCGTCGGGCTTTCCCTGGTGGGTATCTTCATGGTGCTCGCCTACGGCTTGCAAGGCCTGTTTGCCGTCTTTTCCCTGGCGGCCAACATCGTGCTGATCTTTGCGGCACTGTCGATGGTCAATGCCACGCTCACCCTTCCGGGCATCGCCGGTATCATCCTGACCATCGGTATGGCGGTTGATGCTAACGTGCTTGTCTTCGAGCGTATCCGGGAGGAGCAGCGCGCCGGACGATCGCCGTGGACGGCAGTTCAGGCAGGCTATGAGCGCGCGCTCGTGACAATTCTCGATGCGAACATCACGACACTGTTTGCCGCGGCTATCCTTTATGCCATCGGCTCCGGCCCGGTGAAGGGCTTTGCCGTCACCCTGGCCTTCGGGATCATCACATCAGTCTTCACGGCTTTCGTCTTCACCCGGATGCTTACGGTGTTCTGGATGAAACTCGTCAAGACCAAACGCTTCGCCATCTAGCCCTTCAGGGACGAGAATTCATGCTCATCAGATACTGGCCAGCGAAAACGAACATCCCGTTCATGAAGTACCGCTATGTCGGCGTTGTCTTCTCGGCGCTGATGGTGCTGGCCTCTGTCTACCTCGTCATGACGCGCGGCCTCAACCTCGGTGTCGATTTTGCCGGAGGGTCGGTGGTCGAGATGGCTGAGACCCAGACCGTGACCGTTCCGTCCGTGCGGGCGGTTGTTCCCGGGCTGACAGTCAACTCTTCAACCGATGGGGAAGGACAGCGGCGCATCGTCGTGCGTTTCGGAGACATCGACGAATCCCTGCTGGGGCCGGAATTCCAGGCTTTGCCCGATGACGAGAAGGCCGAAACGGCTTCCTCAGTGTCCAACAGCTACGTGGTTGCAGAACTGAAGAAGGCATTCAGTCTTTCCGACGAGGATATCCTGCGCAACGACTCAGTGGGGGCAAAGGTTTCCCAGGAGCTTTTCACGGAAGGCATGATCGCTCTTGGAATCGCCATCGTGATGATGCTGCTCTACATCGCGTTCCGGTATTCCTGGTCCTATGCGGTTGGCGGAATCGTTTCGCTTCTTCACGACGCCATCGGCACCGTCGGCCTTTTCGCCCTGTTACAGATCGAATTCGACCTGACAACGGTTGCCGCCCTGCTGACGATCATCGGCTACTCGGTGAATGACAGCGTGGTGGTCTTCGACCGCGTGCGTGAGGTTCGCCGCAAGTACAAGCTGATGCCGTCGACAGAAGTGATCGACATTGCGACCAACGAGACGCTGTCGCGTACCTTCCTGACCGCCGGCACGACGATGCTTGCCATCTCCGCAATCGTGGTCTTTGGCGGCCCCGTGCTTCAGGGCATGAGCATCGCGATGATCTGGGGCATCCTCATCGGTACCTATTCATCAATCTTCGTCGCGGCCGCCATCGTGCTGGTCATGGGCACGGATATCAACCGCAAGCCTGTCGAGGACACACCCGGTTTCCAGGGCGCGCCCTGAGCCAGGCCGTCAGACATTAAATCGGAAAAGCATCACATCGCCGTCCTGGACGATATAGTCCTTGCCCTCAGAGCGCATCTTGCCATGCTCCTTGGCACCCACTTCGCCGCCGAAGGCGATATAGTCCTCGAAGGCGATCGTTTCGGCGCGGATGAACCCTTTTTCGAAGTCGCCGTGGATAACACCAGCCGCTTTCGGCGCGCTCCAGCCCTTGCGGATGGTCCAGGCGCGGGCTTCTTTGGGGCCGGCGGTAAAATAAGTCTGCAGGCCAAGGAGTTCATAGCCGGCGCGGATCAGGCGCGTCAGGCCCGGCTCGCTGAGGCCAAGCGAGGCCAGGTACTCGTCCCGGTCCGGGCCTTCGAGCAGGGCGAGTTCAGCCTCAATCTGGGCGGAGAAGACCACGCATCCGGCGCCCTCCAGCCTTGCCCGCTCCATGACGCGCTGTGAATAGGCATTACCGGTTGCCGCGCTTGCCTCGTCGACGTTTGCGACAAACAGGACTGGCTTGGAGGTGAGGAGCTGCAGCATCTGCCAGGCGCGCTGATCATCAGCAGGCACGCTGGCGCGGCGGGCAGGGCGGCCTTCCGACAGCTCGGCCAGGGCGAGGTCGATAAGGGCAACCTGGGCCTTCGCATCCTTGTCGCCGGAGTTCGCCTTCTTGATCACGCCGGCCTTGCGTTTCTCGAGACTGTCGAGATCGGCAAGCATCAGTTCGGTTTCGACAACTTCGAAGTCCGCTACCGGATCGACCTTGCCGCGCACGTGCGTGATGTCGTCATTGTCAAAGCAGCGCAGCACGTAGATGATCGCGTCAGTTTCACGAATATTCGCCAGGAATTTGTTGCCAAGGCCCTCGCCCTGGCTTGCACCTTCGACCAGGCCGGCGATGTCCACAAAGTTCATCCGCGCCGGAATGATCTCCTTCGAACCGGCCAACCTTGCAAGCGCATCGAGACGCGGCTCAGGGACGGCGACTTCCCCGACATTCGGCTCGATTGTGCAGAACGGGTAGTTCGCCGCCTGTGCTGCGGCGGTCTGGGTTAAGGCGTTGAAGAGGGTTGACTTGCCGACATTCGGCAGACCCACGATCCCACACTTGAAGCCCATGGCGAATTGCTCTCCGAAATAGCTGAAACGGCGCCTTAGCCGCTTTTGCAGAGCGAAAACAGGCACAAATATCGCTTCGCAGCTTAAATGGCTGGCCTGGCCGTCCCGAGGGGGTATTCTCCGGAGGTTAACCGTATCAGAAGGGTACATACCCCCATGAGTTATGACATTTTCCTCGTCTCCGCGCTCGAGGACAGGGACACTGCCAAGCTGATTGCGCGGCGCCTGCGTGCCCTGAAATTCCGTGTCTGGCTGGACCAGAAGCAGGAAGACCAGACCTTCGACGCGAAGGATGCGCGCGATGCGATGAACTCGCAGACCATTCTGGTCCTCTGGTCGGCAAATGGCGTGAAGAGCGACTGGGTACGCGCCGCTGCCGCGGTCGGACAATCACGCGCCGGTGCGTTGCTCGAAGCCAGCCTCGACAAGACCATTCCCTATGAACCCTTCCGGACGCACAAGCGTTTTTCACTTGATGGGCTCACCTCTCGCAAGACGCCCGGCGGCTTCCTTGACCTGATCAACGAGCTGGGCAAGCGTCAGGGACGCAGCGACTTGCGCGACTGGGTCGGATACGGCGCCCAGGACGAAGACAGGCGCCTGGACTGGCTGGCCGCCCACCCCAATGATCCGCTGGCGCTCGATGCGCGCAAGAAGCGCGAGAAGGATCTCGGTGTGAAGCCGGCTCCGGCACGCGAGGCCATCGGCGCAGCGGCGCTGGCGGCCGCTGCCATGCGCGTCAGCCCGCCTGTGCTGCCTGCGACCGGCGGCCCAATCCGGCCGACCGGTGCGGTGCCGCTTGCCTCGGACGGAGCGGTCAGCTCCGCAAACCTGGCGGACGAGGCGCTAGGCTGGAGCACGCTGGCTGCTGTCGGTATTGCGATTGCGGGCATGCTGATCCTCGCCTGGGTGTTTCGCTCCCAGCCCGCCTCACCGATGAAGGCATCTTCCGTGCCCGCGATCGCCAATGCCAGTCAGGATTGGGAGGCCTGTCCGGCCGGCAGCGTGCCGCGCTCACTGGTGCGCGTGCTGGAACCTGGGCCGATCACGGATGATACCCAGAGGCTCATCCCCGACGAGGCTGCTGATCCACCGGGTGGATCTGTAAACTGACCGAACAGGTCACCGCAGACAGCTTCTCGGAAGGCGCCATACCGGGCTAAGCGCGATCTTATGCGAGCGGTTCGCGGGCCCCTGGTTTTTCACCCGCCGAAATCGCCTGCGCCCGCAGTTTGCCCGGTTGAACCCGGTTTTCTAGCTGAGCGCCGCCTCGATTTCGCGGGCTGAACTCTCAAACAGGTCGACGCTCGACTGCTCCGCCAGAATGCGGCGGGCTGCCTGGGTTGCTGCGTCTGCGGCGGCGCGGCGGACGTCGTCGGCCGCTTCGGCTTCTGCCCGGGCGATCCTGGCGGCAGCCTGAGCTTCGCGGCGCGCGATCTTTTCGGCGAGTTCGCGCTTGGCTTCCTCCAGCATGGCCTTCGCTTCAAGCTTGGCCTGCTCAACAATCGCTTCGGCTTCCTTCTCGGCGTCCTGCTGACGGCGCTCTGCCAAAGCGAGGGCCTCGGCCGCCTGCTCGCGCAGGCTTGCGGCCTCCTCGAGTTCCTTGCGGATCAGCGCTGCGCGCGCATCGAGCCCGCCCAGAACGGCCTTAAAGGCGCCCATCCGCCCCGCGATCAGGAGGAAGACGATCATCGCAAGGAATGCCGTGTGCGTGACCGGATCGTTCAGCGAGTACATCAGTCCGCCAATGAACCCGCCAGAGTTCTCCGCCGCCAGAGCGATCGGGGCGAAAGTCACCATCAGGAGAAGAGAGAAGAGGGGTTTCATCGATCTAGTCCAGCGCTGCGGTGACGGCTTTGCGGAGGTCTGCCTTCTGGGCCTTCAGGCCGAAACGGCTCAGGATGAACGCAGCCGTATCGGCGGCAATGCCTTCGACGTTCGACATCGCATCACGGCGCAGGCGCTCGATGCGTGCATCTTCAGCGGCCAGCTTCTTGGAAAGCTCTGCATCGACACGGGCGGTCTCTGAGGCCAGCTCGGCTGCGGACTTGGCGCGCGCCTTGTCTGCGGTTTCCCGCGCTTTGGCGCGAGCCTGGGCGAGTTTCAGGTCGAGGCTTTTCTGCGCCTCTATGGCCTGATTGTTGAGCCGGGCGGCTTCGTCCAGACCCGAAGCGATCCGGTTGGCGCGCTTTTCGATCGTGTCTGAGATCTTCGGAAGGATAAAACGTGACAGGGTCACGTAGAGGATAACAAACAACACGGCGAGCCAGAACAGCTGGCCCGCCATGTGCCAGGTCTCGAAAGGCGGGAAAGCAGCTTTGGCGTCTGTCTGGCCGGTTTTCGCAGCCAACAAAGGGAGGATCATGATACGTCTCCGGTCCGCAAATCTGCTTTCGCCGCGTTCGATTAAGCGACGAACAGAATCAGGATCGCGATCAGAACCGAGAAAATCCCGAGCGCTTCTGCGAGGGCCATGCCGATGAAGAGGTTGCCCGTCTGCTGAGGGGCAGCGGAGGGGTTGCGCATCGCAGCGTCAAGGAAGCTGGCGAAGATGTTGCCTACGCCGAGCGCAGAGCCGATCATGCCGAGCGTGGCAAGGCCAGCGCCGACATACTTAAGGCCTTCGGTGATGTTGCCTTCCATCAGAGGTCTCCTTCAAGAGAATGTGTTTTGGGGTGACGTGGCGTTCGTGAAGCCTGTTCACCAGGCGACGTCAAGTTGTTTGATGCGGGTTATCGTGACGCAGTCCTGATCCCCGTCTCAGTGGTGATCGGCGTGCAGCGCGTCGTTGAGATACACGCAGGTCAGGATAGCAAACACATAGGCCTGCAGGCCTGCGACGAGGAATTCCAGCGCGTTCAGCGCAACCCCCATACCGAATGCCAGAAGGGCAATCGGAAGGTACACCGTGCCGGCGCCGACAAGGGCGACGGCAAAGCCAGCAAACAGCTTCAGCATGATGTGGCCGGCCAGCATGTTGGCGAACAGGCGCAGCGCCAGCGTCAGCGGGCGCGCCAGGAAGGATATGACCTCAATGGGTGTCAGGATGATGTAGATGTACCAGGGGGCGCCCGATGGTGCGAACAGCTTGAAAAAGCCAAGGCCGTTCTTGATCAGGCCAACCGCCACGACCATCACAATCACAGTGGCGGCCAGAGCGCCGGTCACAACGATGTGGCTCGTGGTGGTAAAGGCATACGGCACCATGCCGATGAGATTAGCGAAAAGAATGAAGAAAAACAGAGTGAACACGAAGGGGAAAAACTTCAGTCCCTCTTCTCCAGCCGAACTGCGCACCATGTCGGCGATGAACCCGAAGCCGATTTCCGCCACCGATTGCAGCCGTGACGGCACCAGTTCCGCGCGCCTCGCAGCCGTGCCGAAAAGCGCGATCACCAGCCCGATGCCCAGCAGCATGAAGCCGGAGGCGTTGGTGAACGAGATGTCGATGCTCCCCAGCTTCAGATCAATCCATTTCTGGACCTGAAACTGTTTAATCGGATCAAGGGCTTTTTCAGCTGCAAGCATCATTATCTGTCAGTTCCATTGTCCTGGGCCGGGCCCGATAAAATCCTTGCAGCCCGCGCGTTCAGCTCGCGGTACGCCTTCATTGTCGACCGGATTGCGGCTGCGAACCCGAAACCGATCATCACGAGCAGGCCCCAGGGTTCGGTGCCGGAAAAGCGGTCGATCCAGTAGCCGATGAAGCCGCCGACGAACACGCTCGCAACAATCTCAATTCCAAATCGCAGCGCATAAGCGCCGGCCGAAACAGTGCCTGCGTCTGCGGCGTCGCTGCGGCGCTTACGGGCGGCTTTGGCCTCCCGTTCAGCCTGAGCTTTCGCGATACGGCTGCCAAGATCGTCAGACGGTTCGCTAGGCATCGGCTGGGCGCTCCGTTCTCGCGAATTCGCTTCAACAAAAGCTCTGTCTCTTGAGCAGGGGAATATTGACCTCCCTTGTCCAAGTCAACTCGGTTCAAAAAATCCGATTACCTTGTTTTTTGACGATAAAGTGGCGCGTGATATGCGCTACTCCGCCGCAACGAGCCGTTCGGCGGCCGCAAGGTCGACCGAAACCAGTCGCGACACGCCTTTTTCGCGCATGGTGACACCAAAAAGCCGGTCCATCCGGCTCATGGTCACGGGATTATGGGTAATCACGACGAATCGCGTGTCGGTACGCTGGCGCATTTCGTTCAGCATGTTGCAGAACCGATCGACGTTGGCATCGTCCAGAGGCGCGTCGACCTCATCCAGAACGCAGATCGGCGCGGGACGGGCGAGGAAGACGGCAAAAATCAGGGCAGAGGCTGTCAGTGCCTGCTCACCGCCCGACATAAGGTTCAGCGTTCCGAGCTTCTTGCCGGGCGGCTGGGCGAAGATTTCAAGGCCGGCATTTAACGGGTCGTCGGCGTCCACCAGCCGCAGCTCGGCCTGGCCACCGCCGAACAGGGCAATGAACAGGGCCTTGAAGTGGGTGTTCACGGCGTCGAAGGCTTCCACCAGCCGCTCGCGCCCTTCGACGTTCAGGGCTTCAACCCCCTCGCGCAGCCTGGCTATGGCGCTGATCAGGTCATCGCGCTCAGCGATCTGGGCAGCGAACCGGGTTTCGAGTTCCTCGGCCTCTTCCTGCGCATTCATGTTAACGCCGCCAAGCTGCTCACGCTCACGACGCAGCCCGTCGAGGCGTAGCTCGGCCTCGCGAGGCGTGAAGCTGGCAAGGGTCTCCTCGTCGAGCGCCGCTTCAGCCAGGCCAAGCAGGCTTTCCGGGGTGCGCTGGAAGGCGTTGCGGGCGTGTTCGATGCTCTCGGCGAGTTTTGATTCGGCGTTCTCGAGCTTGACCCTCCAGGCGGCCAGCTGCTCACGCGCCTCGGCGGCTGCTGTGGCGGCCCGCCGGGCTGCGCTGTCCGCTTCGCGGATCGCCGTTTCCTTGCGGGCCAGCGCATCGGCCGCGGCCTGACGGTCGGTTTCAAGTTTATCCGCTTCCAGGGCGAGGCCTTCGATTTCGGCGCGCAGCGCCTCGGGGCGCTCGCGGCACGCATGAACGGATGCGGCAACATCGCCGCGCCGCTCGGTGACCTGCGCGAGGCGTTCTTCAGCCGAGGTCAGGCGAGTGGCCCAGGCCTCGACATCACGGTCAAGCGCGGCGCGCCGGGCAGCTGCCTGCTCGCGGCCGCGCAACAGGTCGGCCAGCTGTCCGCGCGCTTCCGTTTCGGCGGCGCGGGCAGCCGACAGGGTCTCGCGGGCATCGGTGAGCGCGGCCTCAAGGCGTGCCTCTTCGTCAGCTCCGGCGCCGGGCTCAGAGAGGGCGAGTATCTCGGAGACGGAAACCAGATCGGCTTCGGCCCTGTGGAGAGCCTCGCTGCCGGCTTCGCGTTTCAGCACCGTGCGTTCATGGGCCTGCGTTGCTTCGATGGCCGCAGCCCGGGCATCGGTGAGCGCGCGCTGGGCGGGGGCGACGAACTGACGGACATGACGCAGGTTCTCCTCAGCGGTCTGGCGCGCCTGGCGGGCAGTCTCGAGCCGCGCGGCAAGTGCGTCGAGCTCTGCCTGCCTTAAGATCCTTTCGGCCTCGGCCGCTTCGATACGGGCCTTCTGTTCAAGCCGGGCGACGGCGCTGACGGGCGCGCCGGGTGTGCGGATAAAACCATCCCAGCGCCAGAGATGCCCGTCGCGCGATACAAGGCGCTGGCCAGGCTTGAGGCTGGCCATCAGCCGGTTGCCGTCAGCCGGCGCCACAAGGCCGCACTGGCAAAGGCGCGCGCCCAGTTCGCCGGGAACATCAACATAGTCAGTCAGCGGCTCGGCGCCTGCCGGAAGGCTTTCTGCGCTCAGCGTCGCGCCGTTCCAGAAAAGGGCTGCGGTGCGGTCGGTCGAGGCTTCGATGTCATCACCAAGGGCAGCCGCGACCGCCTTTTCATAGCCGTCGCGGGCCTTGATGCGTTCCAGGACCGGCGGCGCAGCGGTCGGGGCGGCCTTGCGCAGGAGGCGCGTCAGGCCCGCGATCTCGGCCTCCAGCGCGCCCAGGGCATGGCTGGCTGCTTCGAATGGCGGCTGGGCCTGGTCTTCCTCCATTCGGGCGCGGGCGAGGTCGGTCTCGGCAGCTTCGACGGCGCGCTCGGCGCTGTCGAGGACGGCTTCAGCTTCGGCCTCGGCATTCTTGGCCTGGCGAAGGCGCAGCAGGGCGATGCCCGCATCTTCGAGGCCGGTCATTTCGCTCCGCAAACGGGCGATCTCGGCGGTCAGCTGATCCCTGCGCCTGGCCTGGGCGGCAGCGCTTTCTTCGGCGGCCCGGCGGCGGGCACGAAGTTCGGACAGTTGCTGCTGTGCCTGGTCTGCCGCCCGCTCGGTTGCAGCCAGGTGCGCGCGGGCAGCGTCAAGAGCGCCGCGGGCCGTCTGCTCGAGGCGGGCGGTGAGATCGGGATCTTCCAGCGGCAGGCCGGCAAGCTCTTCACGGGCCTGCTGGAGGGCAGCTGCTGCTTCGTCGCGCGAAGCGGTTTCGCGCGCGAAATCGACCATCAGGCGGTCGGCCTCGGCTTCGAGGCGTGCCTGGGTGTCCGCAGCGATACGCCGTTCGGTCTCGAGCCTGGCCAGCGCGATCCGCGCCTGACCCAGTCGCGCAGCCGTGTCCATCTCGGCCTCGCGCAAAGGTACAAGGCCTTCACCCGCCTCGATCCGCTGCGTCTCGCAAAGGGCATCTTCGCGTGAAAGGTCCTCAACCCGGCGCTTCAGGAGATCGAGCTGCGCCCGGGCGAGGTCCATGGCTTCGCGGGCCTCGGCCCAGCGCAGGTGGGCGAGCAGGGCGTCGAGCGCCTGGATCTCTTCGGAGAGTGAACGATAGCGGCGCGCCTTGGAGGCCTGGCGCTTCAGGCTGGCAAGCTGGCGCTCGACTTCTGCCGAGACCTCGGAAAGGCGCTGGAGGTTCGCTTCGGCGCCGTCGAGCTTCAGTTCAGCCTCGTGGCGGCGGCTGTTGAGCCCCGCAATACCGGCGGCCTCTTCGAGGATGCGGCGGCGGTTCTGAGGTTTCGAGCCGATGAGTTCGGAAATCTGCCCCTGTCGGACGAGGGCAGGGGAGTTGGCGCCGGTCGAGGCATCCGCGAAGAGGAGCTGAATATCCTTGCCGCGGACCGTGCGTCCGTTGATCCGGTAGCTGGAGCCTGCGCCGCGGCGCAGCTTACGCTCGATTTCGAGCGAATCGGCGCCGTTGAATTCCGGCGGCGCCGTGCGCCGGGAATTGTCGAGGACAAGGATAACTTCCGCCGTCTCGCGCGCAGGCCGGCCTTCTGCACCGTTGAAGATCAGATCATCCATCTCGCCGCCGCGCATGGCCTTGGCGGAGTTGGCGCCCATCGCCCAGCGGAGCGCTTCGAGAAGGTTGGACTTTCCGCAACCATTCGGGCCGACGATACCGGTGAGGCCGGTCTCGATCGGCACCGTCTGCGGGTCTACGAAAGACTTGAAGCCGGCAAGGCGGAGTTCAGTGATCTGCATGCCGGACCCTCATCCTTAGCGGATGCCTTTTTCGGCGAGGATCGCGTCGATCTGCTTCGAGAAGCCTTCGGCGGTCTGATAATCACCTTCGAAATTGCGCACTTTGCCGTCGAGCACGAATGTCGGTGTGCCATTGACACCATACTGCTCCGCTGACGCGTAGACGTCGGCCAGGGCATTGCGAATGGCCTGGTCCGTCAGACATGCGTCAAGCGCCTGCGCGTCTTTGATGCCGTATTTCTGGCCAATCGTCAGCAGGGCGGTTTTGGCAACACTGTTCTGAGCTGCCTGGATAATGCCCTGCTGGTTTTCAAACAGATCATTGATGACGGCGAAGTAGTTTTCCGGACCGGCGCAGCGCGCCATGGAATAGGCCGCAATATCGATCTGGTTGAGGGGAAACTCGCGGAACACCAGCTTGACCTTCCCGGTGTCGATATACTTTTCCTGGATCACCGGCTGGACAGTGTCGTGCCAGAATTTGCAGGCGCCGCAGGTCGGCGAGGCATACTCAATCAGGGTAACCGGCGCGTTCGGATCGCCTTTCACATGGCCGAGTTCGGCCCGGACAGCCGCCTCAGCCGGCGTTGCCTTCGCGCTGCCACCATCGGCTTGGCCGCATGCTGCCAGGGCAAGCACAGGAAGCACCAGGAGTGCCAGACGACGGGTTAAGGATGCCATGTTCATAAGCCTCATGTTAAGGAATGAGTCGCGCCGGTTGCCAAAAGGTTAAGAAATCCGGCGGGTTGATTTACATCTCTGCCGATAGCACAGCCTTGCCCAGCGCAACAATTGCGGCGCGCAGGCGCGGATCAGTGATGCGACCGGCGCCGGCCTCCAGGAGGGCAGTTTCTTCAGGGGTCAGCGGGCGCGCCCGCGGGCGGTAGGTTACGGTTTCCGCGCCCCGTGCAATCGGGCCCTGGACGATCCTTATCGCTGTGATGTCACCGCCGGCCGCAACCGAAACCCTTTGCCGGATGGTCTCGCACTGATGCTGCACGAGCGGAGCTGCCTGGGGAAGCACACGCAAGGTCAGAATCCGGCCATCCCGGTTAGCGCTGATTTTTTCAGGCTGGGAGAAGCGATAGATCTGGTGTCCCACGATTTCCCGCCATCGGGCCTGCAAGAGCTTCAAAGGCGGGAGCTTTCCCGCACCTGCCTTTCTTTGGATCCGGTCGGCCGACAGGCCAATCGCCTTCATCGGCGGCTTCAGGCTGCGCGTGCGCGTGTAGCGCAGCTTGACCAGCGCCCGGGCTTCCTCCAGCGGATCGAGGGTTGATCTGTTAACCATGCGCGCAACATGACACGGCGGGTGAGGCAAGGGGAAGGCATGCGCGGAAAAACTCATCAAGCCCTGGCAGGCCTGCCGGCTGATCTGCTTGTCTGGTTCGACCGCAATGCCCGCAGCCTGCCCTGGCGCACGCCGAGAGGCGTCCCGCGCGACCCCTACCGGGTGTGGCTGTCGGAGATTATGCTGCAGCAGACAACCGTGCCCCACGCCGCGCCATACTTTGTCGATTTCACCCGTCGCTGGCCGACGGTTGAAGCGCTGGCCGGTGCACGCGACGAGGAGGTGATGCAGGCCTGGGCGGGGCTCGGCTATTATGCCCGGGCGCGCAACCTGCTGAAATGTGCACGAGAGGTGGCAGCGCGGGGCGGATTTCCGGAAACGCAGGCCGGACTGCTCGCCCTTCCGGGCGTGGGGCCCTATACGGCAGGCGCAATCGCCTCAATAGCCTTCGGGCAAGCCGCGGCGGCCATGGACGGCAATGCCGAACGGGTTTTTGCGCGGCTGCTGGCGATGACTGGGGACTGGTCTGCGGCCAAGAAGCAAATCGCACGGATCGCCGGAACACTGGTTCCCGCTGACCGGCCGGGAGACTTCGCTGAAGCCCTGATGGACGTCGGGGCAACGGTTTGCACACCGAAGCAGCCAGTTTGCCAGATCTGTCCGTTGACAGAGTATTGTGTCGCCCGGGCCGAGGGAAATCCGGAGCGCTATCCGATCAAGCCGCAGAAGACGGCGCGGCCCGTCCGTTACGGCCATGTCTATGTGTTGCAGCGGGCCGGAAAGGTCTGGCTGGTGCGCCGGGAGCCGTCCGGCCTGCTCGGCGGAATGACGGGCTTGCCAACCTCAGACTGGACGCAAAGCCGGATGCCTGCAAACCCGCCGCTTCAGGCCGATTGGCAGGCTGTCGGCGAAGTACGCCATGTGTTTACTCATTTCAGCCTGAGGCTTGAGGTACTCAGCGCCACGACCCGCATCGCCGGTCTTAAGGAAGGTTTCTGGGCACAGGCGCCGGAACTTTCGGGACTGCCGAGCGTGTTTGCAAAGGCGGCGGTGCTGGCTGGCCTCAAGGTGAGGAAAAAACGTTGATCTGGACGAAGGCAGCTATGTTGATGGCAACGCTCATCCAGAACAGTGTCCTGAAGGCGACCTTCTGAGTTTTGTGCCGGAAGACCTCCTGGCCGATAATCGCGCCCGGCCAGCCGCCGGCAAGTCCGACCAGGAGCAGAATCGTCTCCGACACCCGCCATCGGCTGCGATGGGCGGCACGCTTGTCGAGGCCGTAGCCCGCAAAGCAGGCAAGGCTTGCCACGCCATAGACGATCAACCAGTCCGCCGGAACGGGCCTCTCGGTCGCAATCGCCAGGACAATGAACAGAAAAGCGGGGATGACAAGAAACTGCGGACCGCGATGAAGGAAGACAGCCAGAAGGCCTGGCCGGGACTTCTCCGAACGGACCGCTGCGATGCGCTTTGCCTGCAGGCGTCCGTCCTTACCCGTTTCGATATCGAACTCGTATTCCCATCCGATCTCGATATGACGGCCTTCCTTCACGAAGGCGCTGGCATGGACGAATACATCCGGGCCGCCTTCAGACGGACTGATGAAGCCGAAGCCGCGTGTGTCATTCCAGTTGACGAGGCGCCCCCTGGAGCGAGGGACCCGATCAGCAGCTCGCCCGCTCGCGGGCGCGCCGGTGGTCACGATACCTCCTCCCTGGCAACAGAGGCGGCAAGGGATGCCGACAGGAACCGGTCAATATCTCCATCCAGCACGCCGCCCGTGTCCGATGTTTCGACATCGGTGCGCAGGTCCTTCACCATCTGATAAGGCTGCAGAACATAGGAACGGATCTGGTGGCCGAAGCCGATGGCGCTCTTGTCAGCATACTGAGCGTCTGCCACCGACTTTCGCTTCTGAAGCTCAAGCTCGTAGAGTTTCGATCGCAGCATACGCCAGGCCTCATCCCGGTTCTGGTGTTGTGAGCGTCCGTTCTGACACTGGACCACGGTGTTGGTCGGAATATGTGTGAGGCGCACGGCCGAGTCGGTGCGGTTGACGTGCTGGCCGCCGGCGCCGGAGGCGCGATAGGTATCGGTGCGCACATCCGAAGGATTAATTTCGATTTCGATCCTGTCGTCAATTACGGGCGTGACGCTGACTGACGAGAAGGACGTGTGCCGCCGCGCTGAGGAATCATAGGGCGAGATGCGTACCAGGCGATGCACACCGGTCTCCGACTTGAGCCAGCCATAAGCGTTCTCGCCCTTGATCTGCAGCGTGGCCGACTTGATGCCGGCTTCCTCGCCCTCCCGTTCGTCCAGCTCCTCCACCTGGTAACCGCGCTTTTCTGCCCAGCGCGCGTACATCCGGCGCAGGATCGACGCCCAGTCCTGGCTTTCCGTGCCGCCTTCACCGGCATTAATCTGAATATAGCAGTCATTACCGTCCGCCTCACCTGAGAGCAGGGCGGCGAGCTGAGCCTTCTGGGCTTTCTCAGCCGAGCGGGCGAGCGAAGACTGGATATCGGCCAGCATGGCGGGATCACCGTCCGCCAGTTCGAGCAGTTCCGGCGCGTCGGCGACGTCTTTCTCGAGCGCCTGAACAACGGCGATACCGTCGGCGAGCTTCTGGCGCTCACGCATCAGCTGCTGCGCTTCCTGCGGATCGTTCCAGAAGTCCGGACGTTCAGACAGGGCTGTCAGTTCGTCCAGGCGTTTGGTGGCTGTATCCCAGTCAAAGACGCCTCCGTAGTAAGGCGGCGGACTGGCGGATCTGTTCGGTGAGGGCGCGGATTTCTGCGGACATGGGTGTCTCCTGAGATGAGCCTGCATTGCAGCGATCCGGGGGCCTGTAAACCAGCTGCCGGATCAGGTCAAAAAACTGAGGTGGGTAGGGGGGATCAGAAGATGCCGTCGAGTGGTTCGTCGGAGGTGTCTTCCGGACTGGTGCCATCGGTCGTCGCGGCGGTCCCGCAGGAGCCGGAAATCGACAGACAATCATCCTGGCCGACAAACACATTGGTCCCGGGCTCGGTACCCGGCCTGAAGGCTTCGTCGATAACGCCCGGCCCGCCGCCCGGAGCAGGCGCTCCAGTCGCGGCGTTGATTTTCACCAGGCGCACACCGGGGGGAATGCGGAACGGGGTTGCCGGTTCCTTTTCGAGTGCCTTCTCCATGAACTCGGTAAAGACCGGAGCTGCGAGCGAGCCTCCCGCTTCGCCCTCGCCAAGCGACCGGTTGTCATCGAAGCCGATGCGGACGCCGACCACGAGATCCGGCGAGAAGCCGACAAAGATCGCGTCACGATAGTCATCTGTCGTGCCTGTCTTGCCCGCCACAGGCTTGCCGATCCGCAAGGCACGACGGCCCGTACCGCGTTCGACGACGCCCTCCATCATGTGCGTGACCTGATAGGCAACGATCGGATCAAGAACCTGCTCCCGCGTGTCGGCAAGAATGGGAGGCTCTTCCCCATTCCAGTCAGCGGCCTGGCAGCCCACACAGGCGCGTTGATCATTGCGGTAAAGGGTGCGGCCGTAGCGATCCTGGACCCGGTCGAGCAGCGTCGGGGTAACCAGTTTGCCACCGTTGACGAAAGCCGCATAACCCCGGACGAGATTGATCAGCTCGGTGTCACCGGCGCCCAGAGACATCGCGGCATAGGGGGGAAGGCGCTCATATACGCCGACGCGTTCGGCGAGGTCCGACACAGCCTGCATCCCGATATCCTGGGCGACCCTCGCTGTGACCTGATTGAGCGACTTCTCAAGTGCCACCCGCAACGTCACCATGCCATAAGACTGGCCGGCGGTGTAGTTTTTCGGGGCCCAGTATTTCTCCGTCGAGACGTCATACGAAACGAAAGGGGCGTCGAGCTGGCGCGTGGCCGGTGTGTAGCCCTTTTCGAGCGCCGCGGCATAGACAAACGCCTTGAAGCTCGATCCCGGTTGGCGCTTTGCCTGGGTTACGCGGTTGAAGCTGGACTTGAAGAAGGAATAGCCGCCCTGCATCGCAAGGACGCGCCCGGTATGAGGATCGATCGCGATCAGGGCGCCGTCTGCTTCCGGCACCTGCCGGAGTATCGCATTGCCAACCGGAACCATGACCGGCTGGGACGGCCCGGCCTGCGCGCCCTCGCCGGTCTCTTCGGCGGCCGAAACAGGCGTTGCTCCCGGCTTTTCCTCCCGCTTGAACTCGGCAAGCACGACATGACCCACCTGCAGGCCGGGTTTACCGTTCTGCGGCTTGTAGGTTTGTGCCCATTTGACTTCATCAGACGCCAGCCTGATCGTTGCGCCATCGGTTAGCAAAAGTTCGGCAGACTGTCCCGTCACCCTGGTCACCAGCGCCGCTTCCCATGTGCCGTGCCCGCCGGGAAGTTTCACGCCCCTCAGCGCTTCGCCGGACCTGTCATCCACCGGCAGGGTCGTGATCGGTCCGCGCCAGCCATGGCGCCGGTCATAGGCGACAAGGCCGTTCTGCAGCGCGGCCTGCGCCGCAAGCTGCAGGCGTGTGTCAATCGTCGACCGGATCGAGAGACCGCCCTGTTCGAGCGTGTCTTCACCATAAGTCTGTATCAGATCCCGGCGCAGTTCCTGAACGAAGTAAGTGGTGGCGACGTATTCGGGTCCGCGCAGGCGCCGGACGGTCGCGAGCGGTCTGGCCTTGGCCTCGTCGCGCTCTTCCGGGGTGATGTAGCCATCTTCGACCATCCGATCGAGCACGTAATTGCGGCGCGAAAGAAGGCGCTCGGGGTTGGTATAAGGGTTCACGCGGCCCGGAAACTTCGGAAGCGAAGCCAGGGTCGCTGCTTCGGCGAGATCCAGTTCGGTCAGCGATTTATTGAAATAGTTCAGGGCTGCCGAGGCGACGCCATACGACTGGCCTCCGAGATAGATCTCGTTCAGATACAATTCGAGGATCTGGCCCTTGCTGAACTCTTTCTCGATACGCTGAGCGACAATGGCTTCCTTTGCCTTGCGCTCGATATTCTGGTCCTTGGTCAGCAGCATGTTCTTGGCCACCTGCTGCGTAATGGTCGAACCGCCCTGCATCCCGCCGCTGCCGGTGATCTTGTTGCGTGCCGTGTTTACGGCGCCGCGCGTGATGCCGACATAGTCCAGGCCCTCATGCGTGAAGAAGTTCTTATCCTCCGCCGCTACGAAAGCCTGAACAACATGCTCGGGGATGGACCCGTAGGGCACGAAGACGCGGTGCTGGTCGGCAAACTCAGCAATCAGGGTGCCGTCGCCGGCATGGACGCGCGAGGTGATCGGTGGCTCGTATTGCCTCAACTTTGCGATCGACGGGACATCCCGGCCGAGGGCTGCGAAATAGGCCCAGACCCCAATCAAGGCGATCACGCCGAGAACCAGACCGGCAATCAACAGGCGCCGGGCCCACCTCAGCGGCCCGGCATATCTCTGAAACGCGGCTCGGAAAGTCGGAGGAGCGTCTGTCATGAACTAAACCTGTGCTGTGATTCGACGGCTCTTCGTCATATTTGCCCGTGTTTACAGGCTCAGTGACAGCCTTGCATGCGTTTCCGGCGATACTATGGCGCCAGCAGCCATGAAAGAGGTCGGTGTCAGATGTCCCTGCGCGCGACTTCAGGATCTTCAAGCGAAATTTCCGGTAACGGGCGCTTTTCAGGCTTCGGCGTCTTCAGGCCCTCTCTGAGCTTTCCTTCGATGAGGACGCGCTCGGCGGTCGGCGGATAGTTCGACAGGGCCGTCTCCCAGGCCTTGCGGGCGTCATCCTGGCGGTCGAGGTGCCAGTAGATATCGCCCAGATGGTTTTCGATTTCCCAATGGTTCTGGGGCAGGAGGTCTTCCCGCGCGCCCTCGATCAGGGCCCTGGCGCGTTCGATTTCGCCCAGCTTGTAAAGTGCCCACCCAAACGAATCGGCGATGTAGGGATCGGATTCAGCCAGAAGCATGGCGCGGGCAAGGACCTTATATCCCTCCTCGTACCTGTCCGTCCGGGTAATCAGAAAATACCCAAGGGAATTCAGTGTATAAGGATCATTCGGACGTGCCAGCCGCTCTGACCGGAGGATGACGAGTGCATCATTGACCTGCCCGGCCTGGCCAAGCGCGTCGGCCAGCACCATCCGGCGTTCGTGCGTATCGTCGAGTGCGCGGGCGTCCCGGGCATGTTCAGCCGCCTGAACGGGATCGCCAAAATGCTGGAATATGGAGCTGGCAACCCCGTGCGCAGCCGCTTTTTCGGCCGGGTTTCCGGCCATCCGGAGCAGTTCAGGCACCAGAGCGTAGGCCTCATCCCTGTCGCCAAGCAACGCGCGCAGCTTCAATGCGCCATACAGGGTCGACAACCGGTCATCATTGTCTGCAATCGCGAGCGCATCACTGATCGCGTCGCGGGCAGCCGGTTCATCTCCGCCCATCAGAAGCGCCTGGGCCGCTGAGATCATGAGGGCCGGTGTCCTGTCCGGAGCGGTCCTGGCAAGATGCGCCGCGCCGTCATAGAGCGCCTCCTGATAAAGAGCCTCGATCACGCCGTTGCGGATGTTTTCATTGGCAGGATCAATCAGCAGGATGGCGAGGTCGAAAGAGGCGCGCTTTTCGTCGAAGCCTTCGATCTGGCCGCCCATCATGACGGTCTGGATGTAGCGCTGCTGCTGCATGGCATAGGCTACATCCGACAGCGCGAGCGCAAAGCCGGTCTTCGCCGTGAGCGACCTGTTCTTCAGGTTCCTGCCTGTCTCAAGACTGTCGATTGCGGCCGCGTAGCTGGTGGCCCGTTCGGGCTCGGCAGCAGCCAGTTTCTGATAGACGGCCTGCGCCTCGGCTATACGCCCCATGCGTTGCAGGAGAAGCGCGTGGCGCACGATGACCGTGCTGATGTGCGCAAATACGATGGCCTGGGGATCAAACTCGTGCTCGGGCGCCTTAATCACCGTGGGCGTGAGGGCATCGTAAACCGCAAGTGCTTCCGGGTTGCGGCCAGCCGCTTCCAGCATGGCTGCAAGTGACAAATCGCCGGTGATGCCGGGCATGCCGGACGCAACTTCCCGGTGGCGATTGATGGCGCCGTCGAGATCACCGTCGAGGGCCATCAGCCAGGAATCCAGCCAGAGATAAAAGCCCGGCGCTTCGGCATTGCTTGCCTCTGCGCCCGTCAACCCGAGAAAGGCTCTCGCCCCGGCGGTATCACCCGCCGCCGCACGGTCGAGGGCAAGATAGGCGTTGTAAAAGCGGTCTTCGTCTCGCTGGCCCTCGGTCATGCCCGCCAGCAGGGTGAGATAGCCCGCCATGTCACCCGCCCTCAGGGCGTCCGGCAGCTCTGCATATCTGACAGGCCTGCCATCATCTGAACGCACAGCCGTGGCCAGCGCTGCCGGAGACAGGACGATCCCCGAAGCTTTTGTGTCGGCAGTCATCACGTCAGCTGGCCGTCCGGCCGGCAGGCTGGAGCAGCCGGCGAGGGCCAGCGCCAGGGTTGATGCGGCTAGGATTAACTTTCTGGACACGGGCAACGCTAACTCCTTCACCCCAAGGCCGTGAGTGAAGCAGGCCCTCGGGGCAAGAGCAAGGCGCTCGGGTGAGACAACTGCGTCCTCATCCGAATACGCCTGGCTTGAGGTCACATGTTCGGATAGGCGGGGCCGCCGCCCCCCTCAGGCACCGTCCAGTTGATGTTCTGGTTGGGATCCTTGATGTCGCATGTCTTGCAGTGAATGCAGTTCTGCGCGTTGATCTGGAATTTGAGGTCGGCGCCCGATCCGACCCATTCATACACGCCGGCCGGGCAATAACGGGCCGACGGGCCAGCATACAGATCGTGCTCGGACGATTTCTGAAGAGCCAGGTCGGCGACGATCAGGTGCACCGGCTGGTCCTCGCCGTGATAGGTATTGGTAAACGAAACATTGGTCAGCTTGTCGAAGCTGATGATGCCATCGGGTTTCGGGTATTCGATCGGCTTGAAATTCCTGGCGGGTTTCAGTGATTCAGCGTCTGTCTTGGTATGATGCAGTGTCGGCAGGAAGCCGAACCCGACCAGGCAGCGCATCCACATGTCCGGCACGCCGATCATGGCGCCGAGGAGGGTACCGAACTTTGACATGAGCGGCTTCATGTTGCGCACGGGCGAGAGATCTTTCCAGACCCAGGAGCTGCGAACGGCGTCCGAATAAGTTTCGAGCACGTCGCTCTGGCGATCATGGGTAACGGCGTCAAAAGCCGCCTCAGCCGCAAGCATGCCGGTCTTCATCGCATTATGTGTCCCCTTGATCCGGGGCAGGTTCACGAAGCCGGCCGAACAGCCGATCAGCGCCCCGCCGGGGAAGGCGAGCTGCGGGATGGACTGGATGCCTCCGGATGTGATCGCGCGCGCGCCATAGGCGACCCGCTTGCCACCCTGAAGGAAGCGCAGCACGTCCGGGTGATGCTTGTAGCGCTGGAACTCGTGATACGGCGACAGGTAGGGATTCTTGTAGTTCAGGTGAACCACATAACCGACAGAGACAAACGCCTCGCCATTGTCGCGGAAGTGATACAGGAAGCCGCCGCCGTCGCCGTTCCTGCCCATAACCGGCCAGCCAAAGGTGTGCTGGACGAGGCCCTCCTGAAAGTTGCTTTCAGGCACTGACCAGACTTCCTTCAGACCGATCCCGAATTTCTGCGGGTCGCAATTGTCGCGCAGGCCGAACCTGGCTGTCAGCTCCTTGGTCAGGGATCCGCGGGCGCCTTCGGCGAACAGAACATACTTGCCGAGCAGTTCCATGCCGGGCTGGTAGTCCGGGCCGGGCTGGCCGTCCTTGCCGATGCCCATCACACCGGCGACGACACCGCGCACTTCGCCGTTCTCGCCATAGACGAGAGACGAGGCGGCAAAGCCCGGGTAAACGTCAACGCCAAGTTTCTCGGCCTCGCTGCCAAGCCAGCGGCAGACATTCGCGAGTGAGCCGATGAAGCATCCATGATTGCTCATCAGCGGCGGGAAGGGGGCCCAACCCACTTCTGCCGAGCCGTTCTCGCCAAGCAGCTTGTAGCTGTCGATGGCCACTTCGGTCGTCAGCGGGCGGTCTGCGCGGGTGCGCCAGTCAGGCAGCAGCTCGTCGAGCGCCTTGGGATCAAGCACCAGGCCGGACAGGATGTGCGCGCCGATCTCCCCGCCCTTCTCGAGCACGACGACCGAAAGCTCCTTGCCGGCCGCCCGGGCGAGCTGCTTGAACCGGATCGCCGCGGACAGGCCAGCCGGACCTCCGCCAACGATGACGAGATCAAACTCCATCGACTCGCGTTCGGGGGCATCGGCCATCGGTCAGCTCCTTGTTTGCACTTTGCGCCTGATCTCTATCCGGGTAAGCACTTACAGCCTGTTTCCTGAAGGTCCAGCCCGTCCGCAATGCGAACCCCTGCGTCAAGAGTGCCGATTTCCGCGCTCACCGAATGGTGGGCCGACATGGGCGTCAGCGTCGATGGTGTGCTGGTTGATGCCCTGCTGAAGTCGGCGGTCCGGGCCGGGCCCCCGCCCGGGGCGGCTGCAGAGACGCCTAAACTGCAGGTCCGGAAGGGCCCTAGGAGCGTGGCCGACTGGACCCTTGAGGCGGAGGCAAAGGCGCGCGCGGCCCAGACGTTGCAGGCGCTTGCCGATGCGATCCGCAGCTTTGAGTCAAGCCCCTTGAAGGCCACCTGCGAGCAGGCCGTGGTGTATGACGGCGTGCCCGGCGCCAGCCTGATGGTCATCGGGGAAGGGCCAGGCGAGGAAGAGGACCGACGCGGCCTGCCCTTCGTCGGCAAGGCCGGCCAGCTGCTCGACAGGATGCTGGCCTCCATTGGCCGATCGCGGACCGAAAATACCTTCATCACCAACGTCAATTACTGGCGCCCGCCCGGCAACCGTAATCCTGAGGCCGATGAACTTGCCGTCTGCAGGCCCTTTGTTGACCGGATGATCGAGCTCGTGCAGCCGAAGCTCATCATGGCCGCCGGGGGCGTGCCAGCCGTGTCGCTGCTGGCCAGCAGGGATGGCATCATGAAACTGCGCGGAAATGAATTTTCGTATGCAACGCCAGGCGGTTTCAAAGTCCCGCTGATCCCGGTCCTCCACCCGGCTTATCTTCTGCGCCGTCCGCAAGACAAGAGCCGGGCCTGGCGCGACCTGCTGCTGATCGAGAAACGGCTGTTGGAACTGGCATGACGGGCCCGTCTCCACCCTCCGCCAGACAGGCCCCGACCGGAAGGCAGGGCCGGCCGAAGGTCTGGGCAATGCTGGTCACCGGGGGGCTTTTGACGGTCGGTGCATTCTGGTTGCTGGCCACCAGGACGGACCTGCCTTCCATCCCGCGGATCGCGCTCTCCAGCCTCCTGGGATGCCTTTGCGGCTTACTGGCCGGCCGATACAGGCTGTTCCGGACCGGGGCTCTGGTTCTTTTGCTCGCCCTGTTTGCCATCAGTCTCGCGTCCGAGGCTGTCGCCGCCTGAACCATGCCCGCACCGCTCTCGATCATCATCCCGACCCTCAATGCAGCGGCTGATCTGCCGCTATGCCTTGAAAGCCTCTTACCGGGCCTCGAAGCCGGCCTGATCCGCGAGGTGATTGTCGCCGATGCGGGATCGTCCGATGCGACGCGTGCGATCGCCGGCTCGTCCGGCGCCACAATCATCGACTGTACGCCAGGGCGCGCCAGGCAGTTGCGGGCGGGCGCGCAGGCCGCCCGCTCAGACTGGCTCCTGTTCCTGCATGGCGATACCGCGCTCTCCCGGGATTGGCCCGAACGGGTGGCGGCGCACATCGCAACACGCCCTGGTATGGCGGCGGCCTTCACCCTGAGGTATCGAAGCGATCACGCGGCGGCCCGATGGCTTGAGGGGCGGGCAAACCGGCGCGCCCGCTGGTTTGCCTTGCCCTATGGTGATCAGGGCCTGCTGATTTCCCGGTCGCTTTATGACGAGCTGGGCGGGTATGCAGACATTCCATTGATGGAAGATGTCAGGATCGTTCGCGCCATTGGCAAGTCGAGGCTGGTGATCCTTGCAGCTGAGGCGCGCACCTCCGCAGCCAAATATGAGCGCGATGGCTGGCGCAGGCGGGCCTGGAAGAATGCCTGGTTGCTGGTGCGCTATCTTCTGGGCGCATCTCCTGAGGTGCTCTCGAAAGCGTATCGTTAGAGCTGGGCCAGACGGTCAGCCACCAAATATGCCGCGCCAGAAAACAGCCATCTGGTAAACGATCGGCACACCGATGATCAGCATAAAAGGGAAGGTTATGCCGAGCGAGGCGGTAAGGTAGATCCCCGGATTGGCGGTCGGAAAGGTCGCGCGCACCGCGGCAGGTGCGTCAATATAGGACGCGGACGCTGCGACCGCGCCGATCACAAAGGCAGACCCGAGCGGCAGCCCGGCCCAAGTCGCGAGGGCCGTCGCGAGCGCGCCGTTGAGCATGGGAACAACAACGCCAAACACCGCCATGGCTGGCCCCACCTTGGCGAATTCCTTGAGCTGCCTGGCTGCCGCCATACCCATCTCCAAAAGGAAAAGCACAAGCACCCCCCGGAACAGGTCGACGAAAAACGGCTCGATACGTTCGAAATTTTTCTCCCCGATCAGGCCGCCGATCAGGAGACCCCCGCCAAGGAGTACCAGACCGCGTCCGCGCAGCGTCTCCATCAAGAGTGCGCTGAGCTTGCCTTTGTCCCCGCTCGCCCGGCTCTGGGCGAAGCGCCCGTAGAAAAGCGCCACCAGGATGGCAAGCTCCATCAGCGCCACGAGACCCGTCACATAGCCCTCCATGGGTACGCCTTGACTTTCGGCATAGGCCCGCGAGACGACAAAAGTCACGGAGGAGACCGATCCGTAGAGGGCTGCCACTCCGGCTGCGTTGGCAGTGTCGAAGCGCAGAACAAACTTTGCGGTCAGGAATGCGATCAGCGGCAGGGCAAAAATCAACGTGGCCGTGACGCCCAGGCCATTGGCGATATCGGAGAAGGCAACGCCCGCAAGTTCCTGACCGCCCTGCAGACCGATCGAAAACAACAAAAAGATCGCAAATATTTTGATTACAGCCTCAGGTATCTCGAGATCGGATCTGATAACCGTCGCGATCACACCAAGTAAAAATGCCATCGTTATAGGAGAAATGAGGTTTTCAATAAGAACCTCGATCGGCATGGACTGCCCCCAACTTGCATACGTGCGAGGCCGGTCTATGGCTCACCAGGCATCACACTGGAAATGCGAAATTCTGATAGGACTTATCGGAAAAAACCACGCCTCGAATATCGGTTTTATACTTGCCGTCAGCGGCCCTTGCGAACAGCTTCCGGGCATCCAACGAGGAGGCAATTCCATGACGAAATTCACATCTGTCCTGTTCGCCGCCGCCGCAGCCTCGGCGCTCGCAGCCTGTTCGACGCTCCCGGCCGCAACCTTTCCACTGGCGCCGAGCCGGCCGACCGAGGCCGAGGTGAGCGCCAACTTTGACGCCTGGAATAACGCGCTTGCCACCAAGGACCCCAAGACAGTGGCTGCCCTGTTTGCGCCCGATGCGATTTTGGAGCCCACTGTCTCCAATCAGATCCGCGACACGCCGGCTGAAGTTGAAGCGTATTTCGCCGACTTTCTGAAACTGTCCCCGGTCGCTGCGATCAATGAGCGTTATATCAGGGTACTCGATGAAAACACAGCGATCGACGCGGGCGTTTGGACCTTCGACCTTATGAGCGACGGCCAGTCGAACTGGGTAACGGCGCGCTATACCTTCGTTTGGGAAAGGATCGACGGTGCCTGGAAGATCCAGCTCTTGCACTCGAGCGCCATGCCCGAGCCGATCACTGAGAGGCCGGCGCCATTGACGCCGTAAGGCTGATTGGTATGCCTCAATGACGCGCGTCGCCAACGGCGCGCGTCTTCTTACAAAGGGTCAATCCGTGTACGACGTTGATACCGCCTTTCTGCGTACTTTCGTGACGCTTGCCGAGACGCGCAGCTTTTCGCGCACCGGGACCCTTGTCGGACGGTCGCAATCTGCCGTGTCAGGCCAGATCAAGAAGCTCGAGGAGATTTTCGCCCGGCAATTGATTGACCGCGACACCCGCACGGTGCGCCTGACGGCGGATGGAGAAAAACTCCTCGTTCATGCACGCGAGATGATCGCCGCTGCCGACATAATGCTGCAACGCTTTCGCTCTGACGATTTGTCCGGGGTGGTACGCTTTGGATCGCCCGAAGACTTCACCACCGCTTATCTGCCGGACGTTCTTGCAGCCTTTGCCGAAGCCCATCCGGGGGTCATGCTGCATGTGTCCTGTGCCTTGACGCGTGTTCTGATCGGCGAGTTCGAAAGTGAGCGACATGATCTGGTGTTGATCAAGCAGTCCCCGGAACGTGTTCACCCGGGCGCGCGTACTATCTGGCGCGAGCAATTGGCCTGGGTAGGCTCTGCGAGCGAAAGTCTTCCTCATGATTTTGCCGAGGCCCGCGCGCTGTTTGCAGAGCGTGGGTGGCCTTTGCCTTTGGTTCTGTCGCCCTCGGGCTGCGTTTATCGCGATCGCGCGCTCGCGGCGCTCGAAAAAGTGCAGGCGGCCTGGACGAGCGTCTTCACAAGCCCGAGCCATGCTGGTTGCGCGGCCGCAGTGCGCGCAGGTCTGGGATATGCGGTTATGCCACTCGGTCTCATTCCCGAGGGGCTGAGAGTGCTCATAGGCTGGCCGGTACTCGAGGCCGCAGACATGTGTCTTTTGCAGCCCGCCCGCCCGAGCCCTGCAGTGGCGGCGCTGGCTCGCTTCATTGAGACGCGCATGGAGGCGCTGCGTGCTGCCCGCGCCGATGGGGTGCGCGCCGGTTAAAACCGGCTTTGGGTGCCTCTGATCAGGCGCAGGACCGGAAGATACGTTCAGATTCAACGCGTTTGACTGCCCGAGCGACGGGCAGGCGGAACCGGCCCCTGTCTTCGATGTCCTCCGGTGTCCACCTCTTTGACCATTAGGCCTTCCTGACCTCAGCTGAACCGGTTGACCGCGGACTTGCGATCTTAGCTTCGGTTGCCGGCGGGTGCAGATAACAGGCACCTCTTCTGCGTATTCAAACCACCGCCGCGGCTATTGGCTGCGTCAAAGGCCTGGCGACGCGCGGGAATGTTCTCCTGTATCCGTCAGGATGCCATCGCAGCTGCGGCGCCAGGCAAGACAGCTTCGCCTGGCAAAATGGTCCTTGCCTTGGTCCATCGCGCGACCAGGCGAGGCAAAGCAGGGAAACTGCATCACGCTGGTATGCGCAGCGCAGCGCCTGGCAAGCTGTGTCTCACGATGATCCCTGCCGGCGTCTGCGCGCTAATCTTCAGGGACGCCGCATCGTCTCAAAAAACGGCGCGGCCGACTGACCGCCGGCCACTACAGGCCGTCTCTCAACAAACCCTTATCCCTGTAACGCGCCATTAGTCTTGTTCGGTCCACCAGGCATCTTGAGCAAACCTGTCACCATAATCAGTAACAAGATACCTGCGCAGGGCGGCGAGGTCTGTGACAAGGCAGGTATAGGCATCGGCACGCACAATGCTGAATTCAGCCGCCCGTTCGCTGGCCAGATCACGGCAGCCTGGCATGCTGATATCATACCGGGGCAACTCATTCTCAAAACCGCCTGACGGGCGCGCGACAATGTAGACCCAGGCGGCCTCCTGATCTTCCCGCAGCTCAATCTCGCCGAGATAGACCTGAATACCGCCCGCTTCGGTCAGAGGCTCGAAGCGCATGTGAATGTCTTTTTCATCGCTGTCTTCAGCCTCGACCCTGTAGCCGTCGCCGGATGGATAACCGATCTGGCACCGCGCCTCGTCCGGAGAGCAGAAAGCGACTGGCCCGCGGCCAAACAGTGTTCCTGTTTGGATCCGTGAGACGTCCGACGTGAAGCAGCCGGAAAGTGCCGTCAGCGAGAGCGCGGCGATTACGGATCTATACTGTCTCATGATCGGGAGCGTTCCTTGCTTTTCGCTGGAGCCTTGTTCAGTCTTGCGGGCCATTCCGGCATTTCCAAGGCCTTCATGCATGCGTCCTGCGCTTCTCCTGATCTTTGCCAAGCCGCCAAGGATAGGCATATCCAAGACACGCCTTGCCCGAGGGCTCGGCGCCGCTGAGGCCCGGCGTATCGCAGCGTTTACGCTCGCACGCACCCTCCGGGCCGCCCGGGCAAGCCGGCTGCCCACACGGGTCTGCGCGGCGCCGGATGCGGTCGTGCGAGACAGGGGGGCGGCGCGCTTATTCGGCGGCTTTACCCTTGCACCCCAGGGGCCCGGCGGATTGACGCAGCGCCTGACACGTGCCTTCGGCGCGGCGCCCTGCGGGCCCGTCCTGTTCATCGGCGCCGATGCGCCGGACATCAGTCCGGCGCGGCTGCGCAGCGCCGTCAGCGGCCTTCGTCGCCATGATGCGGTGTTCGGACCGGCGCGGGATGGCGGTTTCTGGCTGTTCGGCCTGCACAAGGGGCCGCGCACACGCGCACCTTTTGACGATGTGCGCTGGTCAGGTCCGCACGCCATGGAGGATGTGCGCAGCCGGCTTGCGGCGCAAAGCCGGATCGGATTGCTCGATATGCTGATCGACATCGACGAGGCCGGTGACTGGGCGGACTGGCTGCGCCGGAAAGGCTGATTTCCCCAGAAAGCAGATCCGGAAGTTCTTGATTTGTTCTTGTTTCTGTGGCCTCTGTCACGGGCATGAGAACAGGGCAGAAACTTCAGAGTTCAGGGCGTGTGACACGGATCGACTTGGCCGGGGTGTCGGAGCGCTTTGAACATCGAGGCCGGGGCGCAATCTCGAACCAGGCGGGCCGCTATGAACGCTTCACGCAAGACCCCTTCGATGATGGCTGGGACACGATCGAGGAAGCGTCAGCGCCCCTCGAGACGATGCTGATCGAGGAGCTCGCCAAGACCATTATCACTTTCAACAAGTCACCGGATATCAGCTTTGACCGGACCATCAATCCCTATCGGGGCTGCGAACATGGGTGCATCTATTGTTTTGCGCGTCCCAGCCATGCCTGGTCGGGGCTGTCAGCTGGGTTGGATTTCGAGAGCCGGCTCTTCCGCAAGTCGAACGCGCCGGAGCTGCTCGTCAAGGAGCTGTCCCGCCCGGCCTATATCCCGAAGCCGATTGCGCTCGGTATGAACACGGATGCCTACCAGCCGGTCGAACGCGAAGAGCGTCTGACCCGGCAATTGCTGGAAATCCTCTCGGCGCATAATCATCCGGTGAGCCTTCTCACCAAGTCGGCGCTGATCCAGAGGGATATCGACCTGCTTGCGCCTATGGCGGATAAGGGAATTGTGCGCGTCGGCGTGTCGATCACCACGCTTGACCGCAAGCTTGCCCGCAAGATGGAACCACGCGCAGCCTCGCCCGAGCGCAGGCTGGAGACGGTGCGTGCGATCTCGAAGGCGGGCATCCCGGTGGCCGTGATGACTGCGCCGATCATCCCCGGGCTTAATGATCACGAGATCGAAATACTGCTCGAGGCGGCTGCGGCACATGGGGCATCGCAGGCCGGTTATGTTGTCTTGCGGCTGCCGTTCGAAATAAAGGACCTGTTCCATGAATGGCTGGCGCAGCATGTGCCCGACCGGGCGGCGCGCGTGATCAATCTTGTCCGCGATATGCGCGGCGGACAGGATTATGATGCGCGCTGGTATGAGCGGGGGAGAGGCCGCGGACCGATGGCGGACCTTATTTCGCAGCGGTTTCACAAGGCTGCTGCGCGTCTCGGTCTGAACCGGAATCGCACGCAGCTGCGTACCGACCTCTTCCGTCCGCGGGAGACGCCGGACGGCCAGTTCCTGCTCGGACTGTAATTCCCCGAGCGGCGCGAAGGCGCGTTGGTAACCTTTCATTCGCACTTCGGTAACCCGGTAGTAACCGGCGCAACCCAGAGACTCTGCCCAGGGTAGATTTCAGTGGGATACGCGCCATGACCATCCAGAAGAATACGATTGCACAAGGCGATTGCATCGAGCTGCTTGCGCGCATTCCTGACAAGTCCGTTGACCTCGTCTTTGCCGATCCGCCTTATAATCTTCAGCTTGGCGGCGGGCTTACGCGTCCCGACCAGTCGCTCGTCGACGGCGTTGATAATGACTGGGACAAGTTCGGCAGCTTTGATGAGTATGACTTATTCACGCATCAGTGGCTGGAACAATGCCAGCGTGTCCTGAAGGATGATGGTGCGATCTGGGTCATCGGCTCATATCACAATATATTCCGTGTCGGGACGGTTCTTCAGGATCAGGGATTCTGGATCCAGAATGACGTGATCTGGCTTAAGACGAACCCGATGCCGAATTTCAAGGGTACCCGTTTCCAGAACGCGCATGAGACGCTTATCTGGGCCGGCAAGAGCCGCGCTTCCCGCGTCACCTTCAATTATGATGCACTCAAAGCCTTCAATGAAGACAAGCAGATGCGCTCTGACTGGGTGATCCCGCTGTGCACCGGCAGCGAGCGCCTGAAGGATGAGGCGGGCCGCAAGGCGCACCCGACCCAGAAGCCGGAATCACTTCTTCACCGTGTTCTGCTGGCGACGACCCACCCGGGCGATCTTGTGCTCGATCCCTTTTCGGGCACTGGCACCACGGCCGTCGCCGCGAGGCGTCTTGGCCGCAATTTCATTGGTCTGGAACGTGATGAGACCTACGTACGCCTGTCGCGCGCCCGTCTGAAGTCGATTGACCCGCTTGATCTCGAGGCGCTTGAAACCGAGCGTAGCAAGAAGTCCCTGGCGCGTGTTCCTTTCGGAGCTCTGATCGAGACGGGCTGGCTCAAGCCGGGCGACCGCCTGTTCTGTCCCCAGCGTCGCCACCAGGCCCGCATCCGCATAGATGGTTCGCTCACGACCGGTTCGGTGTCAGGCTCCATCCACCGGCTTGGCGCGCATGTGCAGCAGGCCCCGGCCTGTAATGGCTGGACCTACTGGCATTATGAGACCGACAAGCGCGACCTCGCGCCGATCGACCTGCTACGCCGGCGCTACCGCGATGAAATGGGTCTCAACTAGGGGCTAGGAATAGGCTGTCAGAACTTCGTCTATCGCCTTTTCGAGGTCTTTCAGGGTCGCTACGTGACTCATCTGTGCGCAGAAGGGTTCATAGCGCGGAATAACACTGTCCCCGGTTCCCCAGAGCGCCCGTCCTTCCGGGTTCAGCCAGATGATCCGCTTTGCGCGACCCGCGAAGTCGCGGAAGAGGTCAAGGCGCGGGTCGCCATAGTTTGACCGCCCATCTCCCAGAATGATGATCGTTGTACGCCGGTCAATCTTGTTCTCGTGGTCTGTCTTGAAGTCTGAAAATGCCTGGCCGTAGCTCGTCGATCCGAGCCCTATCTCGCGCAGGATCTTCTTGATTGCAGCGTCGAACTCCATTGTCTGCAGAATGTCGTCCACCGACTTAAGGCGATAGGAGAACGCAAAAGCGTGCAGGTCCGGAATGGCTTCCTTCATCGAGAAGAGAAGCAGCAGCAGGAAACGTACATAGAGCGCGACCGATCCGGACACGTCGCAGATCACGATGATTTTAGGCCGGTCTTTCTTCTTCTGACGCCAGAACACATTGAACGGAATGCCATCGACGCCTGCATTGGCGCGCATCGTCTTGCGTACGTCCAGAAGGCCGCGCTGCATACGTTTGCGTCGGCGAGAGTGCTTGACGGCAAGGCGTTTGGCAACTTTCGCGACCAGTTGCTTCATGCGCGCCATGTCACTCGCCTCGATCGCGGAGAGGCGTCTGGTGGCTGCGATATCGTCCCGGAAACGCTCGGTTTCCGCGGCGCCGAATACATCGAATGCCTTCTCGGCGCGGGCGCGGGCGGCCATCGTCAGAGTACGCCGTACATCGATAAGGCGCTGAGCTTCAGCATCTGCCTCGGGCGTGCGGCCCTGAAGGGCCTCGAGAAGGCGTACCTGCAGCGCCTCGCCGCCCATGGCGCGAACCATGGACTGGGCGAAGTAGGCAACCTGGGTGGAGAAGCGGATATCGTTCAGACCTGCGGCTTCGGCCGCCCGCTCCATGGCTGTCGCGAGGGCCTGTTCGTTGCCTGGCTCTGTCAGGGCCGTGAGCCGCTCTGACGCGCCGGCAGGATCTTCACCGTCCTGCCTGGTCTCGCCCTGGTCCGGGCCGCCCTGCGAAGCTGACGCCGGCGCCGATGAGAAATACAGGTCAAACAGCCGGTCGTGGATCGACTTCTCCGCTTCCGATTTTGCCAGAACACAGGCCAGGGAATCCTTCATCAGCAAGCGGTCCTGATAGCCGATCATTGCCACCGTACGTGCCGCGTCCAGCGCTTCGCCGGTCGAGACCCGCACCTCGGCTGATCTCAGTGCGCGGATGAAGTTGGATATCTGCTTTTCCATCCTGCCGGTCGCCGGATCACCCCATATCCGGATAGCCTGAGGCGAGCCGGCCGCCTGCATCCGGGCCGGTTGCTTCGCGCACCATCTTGGGGATGGAAGGCGAGATCGCCGCAATATCGCTCTCATGCTTCAGAAGAACGTTCAGCGTGTCGCGCACAAACGCCTCGTCGAGGGACGTTGCGTGCAGCAGGAGCAGTGTACGTGCCCAGTCCACTGTCTCGGCAATCGACGGGCGCTTCTTGATGTCGGTTTCCCGAACCGACTGCACGAACCGTACGAGCTGGCTGAGCAGGGCGGCACTAATCCCGTCGACCCGCGCACGAACGATGCGTTGCTCGCGTTCATGGTCCGGGAAGCCGATATGCAGATGCAGGCAGCGACGTTTAAGCGCATCGCCGAGCTCGCGGACATTGTTCGACGTCAGGATGACCAGAGGCGGAATGTTTGCCCTGATTGTGCCGATCTCGGGTACGCTGACCTGATAGTCCGACAACACTTCGAGGAGGAAGGCTTCAAAGGCCTCGTCAGATTTGTCGATTTCGTCGATCAGCAGGACCGAGCCCCTGTCCTGCTGCATGGCGTGCAGGAGCGGGCGAGCTTCCAGGAACTGGGGCGAAAAGAACAGGTCCTCGAAACCGGAAAGCTTGCTGAGGGACTCCTTCAATGTCTGGGCGCCGCCAAGCAGCTCGTTGAGCTTCTCTTTCAGGATCTGGGTATAGAGCAGCTGCTTGCCATACTTCCATTCGTACAGCGCCTTGCCCTCATCCAGGCCCTCATAACATTGCAGGCGGATCAGGCTGAGATCCATCCACTTCGCCAGTGAGGCCGCAAGGTCGGTTTTGCCAACGCCGGCCGGCCCTTCGATCAGAATCGGTTTGCGCAGGCCATGAGCCAGGAAAACGGCTGTCGAGATCTGCGACGTGGAAATATAGCCGGCGGTGCCGAGCCCTGCGGTTATGGCCTCGATCGAGGTCATTGGCTCATAGCCGGTCTTGTTGTCTTCTGCCATGGGCCGAGGGGTAGGCCCGGTCTGGCGTGCAGGCAAGGCGTGACGCGGCGAAAGGGCGGGGCTAGGAGGGCATCTGTATGCCCATCGCCCGGATTCTCTTCACCCTGCCGCTGCCGGAACCGTTCGATTACACGGTGCCCGAAGGCATGCTGCTCGAGCCCGGCAGCTACGCGCAGGCGCCGGTTGGGCCATATGACCGGCTGGGTCTGGTGCTCGACGTGCTGTCCGACCCGGCGGGTAAGGGGCGCCCGCTTAAACCCGTGACCGCGGTTCTGGACTTACCTGTCATGACCGCGGCCATGCGTGATTTTCTGACCTGGACGGCGCGTTACACCGTCAGCCATCCGGGACAGATCCTTGCCATGGCCCTTCGCGCCCGCGATGCCCTTGCCCCGTCGCCTGTCGAGGTGCGCTACCGGCCCACAGGCCATCAGGCCGGGCGGATGACGCCTGCCCGCCAGCGTGTCCTCGAAAAGGCCCGCGAGCTCGGCAGCGCTACATCCGCCGAACTTGCGGCGGCCGCGGGCGTGTCATCCGGCGTGGTGAAAGGACTTCACAGCGCCGGGGCGCTGGAAGAATTCATGGTCGATACCGACCCGCCCTTTTCCCCACCGGATCCCGAACGGCCCGGGGCAGTCCTGACCGGCGAGCAAGAGGCCGCTGCGCGCGCGCTGCAGGCTGGCATTTGCCGGGGCGGATATACCGCCTACCTGCTCGACGGGGTGACCGGTTCGGGAAAGACGGAAGTCTATTTCGAAGCCATTGCCGAAGCGCTCAGGGCTGACCCGGGCGCGCAGGTGCTGGTCCTGCTGCCAGAAATCGCGCTGACCCAGGCCATCCTGTCACGTTTCGGGGTGCGCTTCGGCGCAGCGCCCGCGCCCTGGCACTCGGGAATGACACCCAAGGATCGCCGGCGCACCCTTCGCGAAGTTCTGCACGGCCGCGCCCGGATCGTCATCGGCGCACGCTCTGCGCTGTTCCTGCCGTTCCGCAAGCTCAAACTGATCATCGTCGATGAGGAACACGACGGCAGCTACAAGCAGGAAGACGGCGTCACCTATCATGCCCGCGACCTGGCGGTCATGCGGGCAAAGCTGGAAAAGGCCGTGATCGTTCTCGCCTCCGCAACCCCGGCGCTCGAGACGGTCGTGAATGCAGAAGCGGGCAGATACACACGGCTGCGGCTCTCGGCCCGGCCGGGAGCCTCCCGGCTTCCGGGGGTCGAGCTCGTTGACCTGAAAAACGCACCGCCCGGCAAGGGTAAATGGCTGTCGCCCCAGCTTGAACACGCACTGGCCGATACCCTGGCTGCCGGCGAACAGTCGCTGCTGTTCCTGAACCGGCGCGGCTACGCGCCGCTGGTCATCTGCAAAGCCTGCGGCGAAAAGCTCAAAACGCCGGGCACCGAGCACTGGCTGACGGAGCATCGCTATTCCGGCCGGCTGATTTGTCACCTGACAGGATACTCGGTCCCGAAACCGGCCGTCTGCCCCCATTGCGGAGCGGCTGACTCGCTCATCGGGGTCGGCCCGGGCGTCGAGCGGGTGGCCGAAGAGGTGAGAACACTGCTGCCCTCGGCCAGGATCGAGATATTCTCCTCAGACACAGCCAGCGGCGGCGAGGCAATCCGCAGCATGGTCGAGCGGATGGAAGCAGGTGAGATCGATGTCCTTATCGGCACCCAGATCGTGGCCAAGGGGCATAACTTTCCGGGTTTGACCCTTGTCGGGGTGGTTGATGCCGATAGCGGCCTTAAGGGCGGCGACCTGAGGGCAGGCGAGCGCACCTATCAGCTCCTGAGCCAGGTCGCCGGACGGGCCGGCCGGGCCGAAAGGCCGGGCCGGGCGCTGGTCCAGACCTATGCGCCCGATAACCCCGCCATGCAGGCGCTGGCGGCCAATGACCGGGACGGATACCTCGCCGTCGAACGTGAGGTCAGGGCCGAACTCGGCCTGCCGCCCTTCGGGCGCCTGGCCGCGATGATCCTGTCCGCGCCATCGGCCGATATCGTCGACAAGGTCGCTCTGGAAATCGCCGCGCTGGCGCCAAATTCTGAAGATATTGAACTCTTTGGCCCGGCGCCGGCGCCGATTACCGTTCTGAGGGGGCGTCATCGCAGGCGATTCCTTGTCAAGAGCCCCCGCTCGGTTGATTTGTCGGCCTATATGGCAGCCTGGACCGGTCGCCTCAAATTGCCGGCGCAGGTGCGTGTGTCGGTCGACATCGATCCCTATTCCTTCCTGTAAACACGGGGGATCCGGAGGATTTCCCCGGGATTGTTATTTCGCCGCAGTGCCGGGAACTGCCCCTGTGTTGTCAGGCCAGTTTTCTGGTGATAAGCGCCGCACAGTTTCGCTGGCGCGCAGGATATGCGCCTGCCGGCGAATGGGAATTCCGGGGCATCTGGGCCCTTTAACCGTGACGGATACAGACCTTGCCGGCATCGAGCGTGACGCAGACAAGTGAAGCAGCGCAGCGCTACGCGTCAGCGCTGTTTGAACTGGCGCAGGACAAAGGCGCCCTTGCGGTCGTCTACAAAGACTTCCGGGCCTTTGCGGCCAGCGTGCGCGCCTCCCGGGACCTCGGCCACCTGTTAGATTCGCCGGCTTTCAGCCGCGATGTTAAGGTGAGGGCTTTGGGCGAACTGGCGAGAAAGGCCGGCTTTTCGCCCCTGTTCACAAAATTCCTTGGCGTGATCGCCAGCAATGGCCGGGCCAGGGACATCCTCGGCGCAGAGGCGGCTTTTGACCAGCTTTACGCACGCCAGCGCGGCGTCCGGCGCGCCGTCGTGCGGACGGCAAAAGAAATGACCGGCGCCGAGCGCGCCCGTATCGAATCGCTGCTGGCCAGGCTGGTCGGCGGGGAAGTTGAACTTTCCAGCGAGGTGGACGCCTCGCTGATCGGCGGTATTCAGCTGCGGATCGGCTCCAAGCTTGTCGACGCCAGCATCGCCTCCAAACTGAATCGCATGAACACCGCCATGAAGGGAGCATGAGTCGCTCGATGGATATTTCACCCGCAGAAATTTCGGGCATCCTGAAGTCGCAGATCGAGAATTTCGGCACCGAGGCTGAAGTATCCGATGTCGGCCAGGTTCTTTCAGTGGGCGATGGTATCGCCCGCGTTTACGGTCTCGACAGTGTTCAGGCCGGTGAACTCGTCGAGTTCGACGGCGGCCTCAAGGGCATGGCCCTGAACCTTGAGACTGACAATGTCGGCGTCGTGATCTTCGGCGATGACCGCGGGATCAAGGAAGGCGCGACCGTGAAGCGCGCGGGCGAGATCGTGGCTGCGCCGGTCGGCAAGGGCCTTCTCGGCCGCGTCGTGAACGCGCTTGGCGAACCGATCGACGGCAAAGGCCCTCTCAAGGATGTCGCAAGCCGGCAGCGCGTTGACGTGAAAGCGCCCGGCATCATTCCGCGCAAGTCCGTCCACGAACCGATGATGACCGGCATCAAGGCGATCGACGGTATGATCCCGGTCGGGCGGGGCCAGCGTGAGTTGATCATCGGTGACCGTCAGACCGGCAAGACAGCGATCTGTGTTGATACGATCCTGAACCAGAAGCCGACCAATGACGCGGCTAAATCCGACAAGGACAAGCTTTTCTGCGTCTACGTGGCGATCGGCCAGAAGCGTTCCACCGTCGCACAGGTTGTTAAGGTGCTCGAGGAGCGCGGCGCGCTTGACTATACGATCGTCGTGGCCGCGACCGCATCCGAGCCGGCGCCGCTGCAATACCTCGCCCCGTTCACGGGCTGCGCCATGGGCGAATGGTTCCGTGATAATGGCATGCATGCCCTCATCATCTATGATGACCTTTCCAAGCAAGCCGTCGCCTATCGTCAGATGTCGCTGCTCCTGCGGCGTCCGCCAGGCCGCGAAGCCTATCCGGGTGACGTATTCTATCTTCACTCGCGCCTGCTTGAGCGTGCGGCCAAGCTGAACGACGACAATGGTTCGGGCTCGCTGACGGCTCTGCCGGTCATCGAAACGCAGGCCAACGACGTGTCGGCCTACATCCCCACCAACGTGATCTCGATCACCGACGGTCAGATCTTCCTCGAAACCGACCTGTTCAATTCGGGCATCCGTCCGGCCGTGAACGTCGGTCTGTCGGTGTCGCGCGTCGGCTCGGCAGCTCAGACCAAGGCAATGAAGAAGGTCGCCGGTTCTATGAAAGGCGAGCTTGCCCAGTACCGTGAGATGGCCGCCTTCGCGAAGTTCGGCTCTGACCTCGACGCAGCCACCCAGCGCCTGCTGAACCGCGGCGCCCGTCTGACCGAACTCCTCAAGCAGCCGCAATACTCGCCGCTGCTGATGGAAGAGCAGGTCGTCATCATCTATGCCGGTACACGCGGTTTCCTTGACAAGGTCGCACTCAAGGACGTCACGCGCTATGAGAAGGAACTCCTTGCCCACCTTCGGGGGACAAAGAAGGATCTGCTCGGCAAGCTGCGTGACAAGAAGGAGCTGACCGAGGAGATCGAGGCCGAGATCAAGTCGACCCTCGCAGCCTTCTCGTCGAAGTTTGCCTGAGCCCCCTGACCGCATCGCCTCGAAGGAATAACGGCCCCTCATGCCCAGCCTGAAGGATCTTAAGAACCGGATCGCCAGCGTGAAATCCACGCAGAAGATCACGAAGGCGATGCAGCTCGTTGCGGCGGCAAAGCTGAAGCGCGCGCAGGATGCCGCAACAGCGGCGCGTCCCTACGCGGAACGCCTCGCGGCGGTTCTGGCCAATCTTGCCGGTTCGGCGGGTGGCAGCGGGCCGAAACTCCTGGCCGGCAACGGAAAAAGCGATGTCCAGCTGGTCGTCGTCATGACGGCCGAACGGGGCCTTGCCGGCGGTTTCAACTCTTATGTGGTGAAGCTCGCCCGCCAGAAGATCCAGGCCCTTCTGGCGGAAGGAAAGACCGTGAAGGTCATGACCATCGGCAAGAAGGGAAGAGAGCAGCTCGCCCGTGAGTATTCCGACCTTTTCACGTCGCACGTGACCCTGTCGGACGTCAAAGGTAACGATTATTCCGAGCCCGCGATCGCCGTGGGGCTGATGCTGACGCGAGGTTTTGCGGCGGGTGAGTTCGACGTTGCAACCTTGATCTACTCCCAGTTCAAGAACGTTCTGACGCAGATCCCGACGGCTCAGCAGCTTATTCCGGCCAAAGCCCCGGAAGGCGCTGCAAAGATCGATCTTGCCGGCGCCATGTATACTTATGAACCGGATGAAGCGGCGCTGCTTGAAGCCCTGCTGCCGCGCTACATCAACACGCAGGTCCTGTCCGCAATGCTGGAAAGCTCAGCCGGCGAGCAGGCCAGCCGCATGACCGCGATGGACAATGCAACGCGCAATGCCAAGGACCTGATCAAGGCCCTCAACCTCAAGTACAACCGGGCGCGCCAGGCACAGATTACCAAGGAGCTGATCGAGATCATCTCCGGTGCCGAAGCCCTCTAGACAGAAACCCACAAGACTTCATCTCCCGAGGAGACGATCCAGATGAGCATCCCCGCCAACGCAAAAGGCCGAATTTCGCAGGTCATCGGCGCCGTTGTTGACGTCGAGTTCGACGGCGTTCTTCCTGCCATTCTGAACGCGCTTGAAACCGAGAATAATGGGGCACGCCTTGTCCTTGAGGTCGCCCAGCACCTCGGTGAGAACACCGTTCGCACGATCGCCATGGACTCGACCGAAGGTCTGGTTCGTGGCCAGTCGGTTGCCGACCTCGGCGAGCCGATCCTGGTTCCTGTTGGTCCATCTACCCTTGGCCGTATCATGAACGTCATCGGCGAGCCGATCGATGAGCGCGGTCCTGTGAGCCGAGAGCTCCTGCGCCCCATTCATGCTCCGGCGCCCGCTTTTGTCGACCAGGCAACGGAATCGGAAGTGCTTGTCACCGGCATCAAGGTCATCGACCTTCTCTGCCCCTATGCAAAAGGCGGCAAGATCGGCCTGTTCGGTGGCGCCGGCGTGGGCAAGACCGTTCTGATCATGGAACTGGTGAACAACATCGCGAAACTCTTCGGCGGATATTCCGTGTTCGCCGGCGTGGGCGAGCGGACGCGCGAAGGGAACGACCTCTATCACGAGATGATCGAGTCGAACGTGATCAACCTGGAAGGCGAGAGCCGTATGTCTCTCGTTTACGGACAGATGAACGAGCCGCCGGGCGCCCGCGCCCGCGTTGCCCTCACGGGGCTGACGCAGGCAGAGTATTTCCGCGATGTCGAAGGCAAGGACGTCCTGTTTTTCGTCGACAACATCTTCCGCTTCACCCAGGCCGGCTCTGAAGTGTCCGCGCTTCTGGGCCGTATTCCTTCAGCCGTGGGTTATCAGCCGACACTGGCGACCGACATGGGCGCCCTGCAGGAGCGCATCACCTCGACCAAGAAGGGCTCGATCACCTCGGTGCAGGCCGTCTACGTGCCCGCCGACGACTTGACGGACCCTGCGCCGGCCACTTCGTTCGCCCACCTTGATGCGACCACCGTGCTGTCCCGTTCGATCGCTGAAAAGGGCATTTACCCGGCTGTGGACCCGCTCGACTCGACCTCGCGCATCCTCGATCCCATGATCGTCGGCGAAGACCATTACAATGTCGCGCGCGGCGTGCAGTCGATCCTGCAGAAGTATAAAGAGCTGCAGGACATCATCGCCATCCTCGGCATGGATGAGCTGTCCGAAGAGGACAAGCTGACCGTGGCCCGCGCCCGAAAAGTGGAGCGCTTCCTGTCCCAGCCGTTCGACGTCGCCCAGGTCTTCACCGGTTCGCCCGGCGTGCAGGTAAAACTCGAAGACACGATCAAGGGGTTCAAGGGCCTGATCAGCGGCGAGTTCGACCATCTGCCGGAACCCGCCTTCTACATGGTTGGCAATATCGATGAGGCAAAAGCCAAGGCCGCCAAGATGATGGCGGACGCCTCGTAAGGCGACGCGCTGCAGGGATACTGAATGATGGCCGACAAGCTGCACTTCTCGCTCGTCTCGCCCGCCCGGGAGCTTTTTTCCGGTGAGGTCGATCATGTGATCGCTCCGGGCACGGAGGGCGAGTTCGGTGTACTCGCCCACCATGCGCCGTTCATGACCACGCTCAGGAACGGCGTTGTGCGCGTGCTCGACGGCGAAACGGTGAAGATGCGGATATTCGTGCGTGGCGGTTTTGCAGACGTGACACCGGCCGGCCTCACCATCCTGGCAGAAGAGGCCCGTAATCTGGGAGACGTCTCAGCGTCCGAAGTCGATGCCGAGATCGAAGCCGTGCGCCTCTCCCTGCTCGCCCTCGACAAGGACGACACCAGGCAGGTGGCCCTTCAGGAGCAGATCACCTATCTGGAGGGCGTGCGCAGCGCACTTTCGAGCTGACGGCCAGCCTGTTTTACCTCTAGACAAACAAGGCAATCGTCTGCCGGCCGATCATGACCGGCTGACCGGCACTGTTCCACATCTGCATCTGCTGGCTGGAATAGCCATTCCTTGCAGTTTCTGCCGTGTGCCGGGCAAGAAACCATCGGTCTTCGGTCTCAATGACCTCGGTCAGGAACTCGGCCATCCAGGTCATCGAGCTGAGGCGTCCCGGCGATGTGAACATCGACATGGCTGCTGGTGGAGGGGCGTCTGCCAGGGCGAGCAGCGCGACAGCGTCTGCCGGCGTCCGCTGATCCCTGTGGCGCATCCAGATCGAGACATCGGCTTCTCCGGCCCCGCTCATTGGCGGATGTCCGCCCGCCAGAAGGATATCGAAGTTCTGCGCGAAGGTCGGGCCCATGCCGGCCTTTCGGAAATAGGATTGCGCCGTGTCGGGCCGGGGCACATCCGGAGCCGGCAGATGCATGAAATCCAGCGCGGATGCCCGCGCCGCGCCGAAGGTTATGATGGTTTCAGCCAGAACGCCGTCTTCACCGGTCATCCGGACTGAGGCGAATACCGTATTCTTACCCCGCCGCAGCACGTGCGGTGTAGAGGTCACCTTGCCGTTGACCGGCCCGACAAAGGCGATCTGAACGGCGCGCACAGGCAGGCCGTCCCCGAGCGGAAGCGCAGCTTCAAGGCAGAGCGCTGCAGTCAGGCCGCCATAGGCGGTGCGGCCCTGCATCCAGGTTTCCGGGATAAGGACAGATCGCGCGTCGCCAGTCGCAGGTGCGATTGAGGAGAGAAGGTCGGTAAAGTGCATGGCGGGCTCCTGGGAGGAACGAGCGTTTCCTATAGCGTTCCGAAACGCCACCCAGTCCATCACCCGGCGTCAGATGAGTGCGTGCCCGGCCTGAGGCCGGCGCGCAGATGGACTCAGCGGGTGAAACCCTGTCAGTGCTGGCTTTCCGGCGTGGTGACCCGCAGGCCATCCAGCGCATCGGTGACCTTTATCTGGCAGGAGAGACGCGAGTTGGGACGCACGTTTTCGGCAAAGTCGAGCATCGACTTTTCCATTTCCTGCTGCTCGCCAGCCGCGGCGAGGAAAGCGGGATCCACGTAGACATGGCAGGTCGCGCAGGCACAGGCGCCGCCGCAGTCGGCATCGATGCCGGGTACCGAATTGTTGACGGCGACTTCCATCACCGACATGCCGTTCCTGGCTTCGAGGGTGCGCTCGGTTCCATCATGCGCGACGAAAGTAATCTTTGCCATTTGTGTTTACGTCTCCTTCAGGCGGCAGCTTGGGCCGCTATATCCTTCATCAGGATTGATGTATCGCTAAGCGCCCGGGGCGCAAGCTTCGCCCCTGCCATAATGAGCTTTTTTGACGCGAGGAATTCAGGCGGGCTGTTGACCGCGTCGACCGCAATCAGCCTTTCGTTCCTGAGATAGAATACCGCGAACCTGCGGCTGGCAGGATCGCCCCGGATCACATGCGTGTCATATCCCTGGCTGAGACCGGCAATCTGCAGCTTGAGATCATACTGATCCGACCAGAACCAGGGGCAGTCTTCCACCGGTCTCGGCTGGCCGAGTATGGCTGCCGCCGCGAGCTTTGCCTGTTCGATGGCGTTATGCACGCTCTCCAGCCGGCCGGAGCGGCCAAAGTGGACGAGCGGTCTGCTGGCACAGTCGCCGGCGGCAAACACGTGCGGATCTGACGTGCGGGCGTCCCGGTCAACCAGAATGCCGTTTGAGCAGGCAATACCGGCATTCCTGGCAAGTTCCTCATTCGGCAGGATACCAATGCCGGACAGGACGATGCTGGCTGGAAGACGCGTGCCGTCAGCCAGCACGCCCGCCGTCACATGGCCATCAGCGCCTTCCAGGTGCGACAGCTGGACGGCGGTCAGAATGGTCACGCCCTGACGGCGGTGCTCCTCGGTGTAGAAGGCGCTGAGCACCTCGCTGGTAACGCGCGCGAGGACACGGGGCGCCATTTCCAGGACAGTGACCTCCAGGCCCATCTGCCGGGTAACGGCCGCCGCCTCGAGCCCGATATAGCCTGCCCCGATAATCAGCAGCTGCTGCCCGGCAACAAGGCTCGGTCGCAGGCGTTCAACATCGGCCAGGCTGCGCAGGTCGTGGACGCCGGCAAGCCCGGCGCCTTTTACCGGGAGCGGCCGGGGTCGGGAGCCTGTTGCGAGGATCAGGTCATCATAAACGAGATGGCCGCCATCGCCGAGCAGGACCTGGCGCCTTGCCCGGTCGATACTGGCCACAGGCGTGCCGAGAATAAGCTCGACCTGATTGTCCCGATACCAGGCGGCAGGCCTGAAATAGAGACGTTCCTCCTCGAGCGCACCCTTCATGTAGGCCTTTGAGAGGGGCGGACGCTGGTAAGGCAGCGCGGTTTCATCGCCGATGAGCGTCAGGCGCCCGTCAAACCCCCCTTGCCGCAGAGATTGAACCGCCTGAGCGCCAGCCTGTCCGGCGCCGATCACGACGATTTGCCTGGTCTCTCCCAGCGACATGCCGGCTCCCCGCTGATATTCGTGACGGACGCGTCACTTTTGTGTCTAAAGCCTTGTTCACGCGGTCGCAACAGCGCGTAAACAGGGCACACCGTCACAGGCTTATGCGCGTTGCGTCAACGGCTGGCGCCACTAGTGTAGGAGGTCGGATGAAGATGCTCAACCTGGCCTCGGATACAGACACGCGCCGGCTTGGCGCCAGGCTCGCGCAGCTGTTGCGGCCGGGGGACGTCGTGGCTTTGCACGGCGAGCTCGGCGCCGGAAAGACAACCCTGGCGCGGGGCCTGATCCAGTCGCGGCTCGGCCCCGGCCAGGATGTACCCAGCCCGACCTACACGCTTGTCCAGACCTATGACGCTGATGGACTGACGATCTGGCATTTCGATCTCTATCGGCTCGAGACGCCCGGCGCCGTGTTTGAACTCGGATGGGACGATACCGTGTCCGGCGCCGCCCTCATCGAATGGCCCGAACGGGCGGGGCGCCACCTTCCGGCAGGTCGGCTGGATGTCTTTCTCGAAATCTCTGGGGAAGGGCGCAGGGCAAGGCTGGAAGCACGCGGCGAAGGCTGGCAGGAACGTCTGGATGAACACTTTGGCTGACGCCCGCGCGGGCTCAATCGATACTTTCCTCAATCTCGCCGGTGACGGCTGGGACCGGGCGCGCCGCAAGCCCCTCGGGCAGGACGCCTCAACGCGGCGGTATATCCGGCTCCTGCGCGAGGATGGTGCCACCGCACTGCTGATGGATGCGCCGCTTGTGGAGAGCGAGCCGTGCCCCCCGGATGCCGATGCGGCGACGCGTCAGCGGATGGGTTGGAACGCCATGACCCGGCTCGCGGCCTCGCGGGTCGAAGCCTTTGCCCTGATCTCGAACCACCTGCGCCGCCTCGGTCTTCGCGCGCCCGCCGTGATGAGGTTTGACGCGCAGGCCGGCTTAGCCCTGATCGAGGATTTTGGTGAGGGCCGGGAGTTTGCCCGCCTGATCGGGCAGGGCGCCCAGCCGGAAAAACCCCTCTATATTGCCGCCGCCGAGCGGCTTGCCATTCTCCACCAGGCCTCCACACCGAACCGGCTCGTGATGGACGCCATCAGCTGGCCCATCCTCGATTTCGATGCTCTGGCACTTGCCGCCAATGCTGACCTTTATGCGGACTGGCTGGGCGCAGAAGTGGGGCAGGGACCGCTTGAGGGTGCCAGGCGCGCCCGCTGGGCCCGGGAGCGCGACAGCCTGATCGAGCACGCCATGATCTTTCCGCGGGCCTTCACCCTGCGCGACTATCATGCCGAGAACCTTCTCTGGCTTGCCGGGGGTGATGTCGGGCTGCTCGACTTCCAGGACGCGGTTTTCGGCTGGGATGCGTGGGACCTTGCGATGCTGACACAGGATGCGCGCCGCCAGGTTTCGCACGAAGCGGCAGAGGCGGCGATCAGCCGGTTCCTTGATCTGACCGGACAGGCGCGCGATGCCTTCGATGAGCGCCTTGCCGTGATCGGCGCTTTGAATGCGCTGCGGATCGCCGGCGTCTTCTCGCGTCTCCAGCACAGGGACGGCAAGCCGCGCTATGGTGACTTTCAGCCCAGGCAGCTGCAGATTCTGGCGCGCAACCTGTCCCATCCGGCGCTCGCCGGAATGGCCGCCTTCGTTCGCGAAACGACTCCCTTTGTATTCGAGGGGCGGGGATGAGCGTTCCGGTACCGCACACCGCAATGGTCCTGGCTGCCGGTCTCGGTACGCGTATGCGTCCTTTGACGGAGGATACGCCCAAGCCGCTGCTCAAGGTGCGCGGCAAAGCGCTGATCGACCGCTTGCTTGATCCGCTGGCAGCGGCGGGTGTGAAACGCATCGTGGTCAACGTCCATTACCTCGCCGGGCAGGTCGAGGCCCATGTGCGCGCGCGAAAAGATTTTGACGTGGTGATTTCAGACGAGCGCAGTGAAGTGCTGGAGACGGGCGGTGCCATTGCAAAGGCCCGCAAGCTACTGGGCAGCGACCCGGTCTTTGTTCTCAATACGGACGCATTCTGGGCGCCGGAAACGGTTGAACCCTACCTCGAACTGGCAACGGCTTTTAATCCGGGGACAGAGGACGAGCGGCTGCTCCTGGCGGACAAGTCCCGTGCCCTCGGCTTCGATGGGCCAGGAGACTTCTTCATGGACGAGGCGCAGCGCCTTGTCCGGCGCGGAGCAGCGCCATCAGCCCCCTGGGCCTATGCCGGCGTGCGCATCATGAAGCCGCAGCTCTATGACGGGCTGCCCGCTCAGCCCTTCTCCGCCCTCAAGATCTGGGACAGCCTTATTCCCGCCGGCAAGCTCGCCGGGCACAGGCTGGACCGGTTCTGGCTGCATGTCGGAGATCCGCAGGCGATGGCGGATGCCGAGATGTGGATCGCCTGCCATGGCGGGTGAGCCGTGGCCGCTCGCCACGGGCGCACCCAGGGTCTGGACGATCCCTCCAGGTTCGGACTTCCTCGGATCATTGGCGAGTGTCCTGGCTGAGGCGACCGGACTGACAGATCAGGCCGACGCGCTTGCCGAGGCGATCATCTATGTCCCTAATCGCAGGTCGGCACGGGCGCTGACCCTCGCTCTGTTCGATACGCTGGGGCCGGGCAGGACACTGCTCGCGCCGGACATCCGGACACTCGGCGATCTTGAGGCAGAAGAGCCGACACCGATGGCTGAAGCGGGTCTGGCAGACTTTGCACCGCCTCTGTCAGCTGCCCGGCGTCTGGGGGTGCTGGCTCAGCTCGTGTCGGCTTTCTTCCGGGCGCAGTATGGACGTGATCTGCCGCCTGCGTCAGCCCTGGCATCGGCGCGCGAGCTCTCACGCCTGCTGGAACAGGCAAGCCTGAGCGAGCCGCCGGTCGACTGGTCGAACCTCAATGCTCTGGTCGAACACAGTGACCTCGCTGTCCACTGGGACGCTTCGGTCCGCTTCCTCTCGATCATCACCGAGGCCTGGCCCCGCTGGCTGGCCGAGAATAATGTGTCCGATCCCTTCCGCCGCCGCCTGGAGGCAGCAAAGGCGCTGGCGAATGCCTGGGAAGCCGAGCCCCCAGCCGGGCCCGTGGTCATTGCCGGTTCGACCGGCGCGACGCCGGCCGGACGGGTGCTGATGAAGGCCGCAATGTCCTTGCAGAGGGGCCTGGTTGTCCTGCCCGGGCTTGACAGGGAGCTTTCCGCAGCAGCGCTCGAGGCCGTTGGCAAGTCGCCCAGCCATCCGCAGTTTACCCTCGTGCGGACATTGGGCGCACTCGGGATTTCATCGGGCGAGGTTGCCGAATGGCCGATGCGGGCGCCTCCCGGGCAGCCGGCCGCCCGCCGCCGGCTGTTGCATGAAGCCCTGGCGCCCGCCGATGACACGGCAGATTGGCGTGAGACACTCGAAGCGCTGGGAAGGACAGGCCAGACAACGCCCGCAGGCTTCGTAACGGCCGCCCTGGAAGGTCTTTCGGTCGTTGAACTGCCCAGCGAGGCTGCGGAGGCAGAAGCGGCCGCAATCCTGCTGCGAGGCGTCCTGGTGCAGCCTGGATTGCGCGGTGCGCTTGTCACGACAGATGCAGGTCTCGCCCGCCGGACCGGCGCCCTGCTCGAAAGGTGGGGCGTTTCGGTTCCGCCATCGGCTGGCCAGCCGCTCGGACGAACCCCTGCGGGCAGCCTGATCGCGCTGTGTGCCCGCTGGGTGTGCGACCCTGCAGATCCCGTCACGTTATCGGCCATTCTGAAACACGCATTCGTGCGTGAAAAGACAGCCGGCGCACTTCTGGATCTGCATTTCCTGCGCGGCGCGCGCCGCTGGCAAACGCTCGCAGACCTCGCCCGGCTGATCGAGACAGCCCATGAGAGAGACCGCTTGCGTGCCTTCACGTCTGACGACCAGGCACGCGCGGCAGACTTCGTGAGGGGGCTTTGCGGGCTGTTCTCGGACCTGCAGGCCGACTTCTCCAGACTCGAGCTGATAAGCCTTCGGCCGGGGGCCGAAAAGATCGCCGCGCTGGCCGGAGCGATCAGCCAGACACCCTTTCCCTGGACCGGCGAAGACGGCGCCGGCGCAGCCCAGGTGCTGGAGCGCATCCGTGAGATGGGCGAATTTCTTGGCGAAGTCTCGCCCCAGCAACTCTCCGATCTGATTGAAGCCGAGTGCAGCGCGCTGACGGTAAGCCTCGGGCAACCCGAGCATCCGCAGCTGAGTATCTGGGGACCGCTCGAAGCGCGCCTGCAGACTGCAGATCTGATTGTGCTGGCCGGGCTCAATGAAGGCGTGTGGCCGGAAAAGGCGCCGCCGGACTCCTTTCTGCCTTCCCGGTTCCGGCCAGAGCTTGGCCTTCCGGATGCAGAGGAACGTCTCGGGCTTTCGGCGCACGACTTCGCACAGCTTGCCTGCGCGCCGCGTGTCGTAATCCTGCATTCGGCGCGCCGGGACGATGCGCCCGCGGTCGCATCGCGCTGGGTGTGGCGACTGAGAACACTTGTGCAGGGCGCATTATCCGAGGGGGCCAGCCAGGCGCTTTCAGGTGAGCATGCGCAGTTGCCGGACTGGGTGCGTGACATGCAGTCGGCGGGCACCGGGTCACTGGTGGCGGGCTTCAGCGCAGAGCCGCGCCCGACACGCCGGCCGGGAACCTGGCCGAACCGGCTCTCCGTGACACGGGTGGACCGTCTTCAACGCGATCCTTACTCGATCTGGGCCGAGGATGTCCTCGGGCTGCGGGTCCTTGATCCGATGAACAGCCGGGTGCAGGCCAGCCTTAAAGGAACCGCCATTCATAAGGCCATCGAACGCTACACGCTTCGCGGCGGGCCTCGCGCCGGGGCGGGGCTCATAGATCTTCTGGGTGAGGAGCTCCTCAAGGCCGGCGAGGGCGAAGCCGACTGGCTTGGGCGCAAGGCGATCTGGGAGGATGTGGCCAACTGGTTCGAGGGCTGGGCGGCCGGGCGGGATACGAGCGGCGGACTGGCCCTGGAGGCGAGCGGTCTGTCGACCTTCGAGATAGCGGGGGCGCCGTTCAGTCTCTCGGCCCAGGCCGACAGGATCGAAACAGGGGCCACAGGCGCGGTCACGATCGTCGACTTCAAAACAGGCAGTGCGCCGACCGACAGCATGATCCGGGCGGGTTTTGACCAGCAGATGCCGCTACAGGGTTTGATCGCGCGCCGGGGTGGCTTTAAGGGCGTTGCGGCCGCCCCGGTCGCCGCGCTCGAGTATGTGGAGTTCAAAGGCAGGCCGGGTGCGCGGATGATTGGTCCGGGCAAGGAACAGGACCTGATCCCGGAAAGGATTATCGCGTCCGCTGAACAGGGCCTTAAGCGGCTGATTGAAGCCTATCGTGACCCTCAGGCGGTCTTTGCCTCGGCGCCGCGCGTTCAGTTTGTAAAGTATGACTACGGCTACAACCTCCTGGCCCGCCGCGCTGAATGGGCAAGCGATACGAGCGAGGGCGGTGATGAGTAGCGCTCTGCATGACGCAGCCCTGAAAGATGCCGCCTCAGCCCAGGCGCGTGCAGCTGACCCCGCCGCATCTGCCTGCGCTACGGCGAACGCAGGCAGCGGCAAGACGAAAGTGCTGATCGACCGCGTGGCGCGCTTGCTTCTGCGCCGCCCCGATGGCCGCCCGGGCGCAGCGCCGGATTCGATCCTGTGCATCACCTATACGCGCGCCGCGGCGAGCGAGATGCTGTCGCGCCTGTTCAGGACGCTCGGTGACTGGGCGGTCATGGAAGACGCCCCGCTTCGTAAGGCGCTCTCCCAGCTGGAGGGCACCGAGCCCGAAAGGTACACCCAGGCGCAGCTCAAGGCGGCCCGGGCACTCTTTGCCCGCGCACTGGAAACGCCGGGCGGTTTGCGGATCGAGACGATCCACGCCTTCTGTGCCCGCGTACTGCGCCGGTTTCCGCTGGAGGCCGGGGTAGCGCCCGGATTTGTTGAACTCGAAGACGAGGAGGCACGCACCCTCTGGGAGCGCGCGAAGCAGCGGGCCATCATTGAGGCGGCGCAAGCAGGCAGCGACGCGCTGGCGCTCCTGGCGCGGGAGGCCGGACGTGACGGTGCCTCAACGGCCCTCGACGCGCTGAAGCAGGCGGGGAGCAAGCTGCGCGCCTTTGCCAGCGCGCATGATGATGATTTAACCAGGATCGACAGCGCGCTGAAAGCCGTGATCCGGGCGCCCGAGAAATCTGCGGATGCGCTGCTCAGCGACGCCATCCTCCGGGACCTGCCCAGGCAGGCCTTGTCTGACTGTATCCGGGCACTGGAGCGTGGCGGTAAGCCGGACCTGCAGCTTGCAGAGATTTTGCGCGCGACCCTGGCGGCCACAGATCCCGGGCCAGCATTCGAGACCTATAAGCAGGCGTTTTTCACAGCCTCAGGTAATCTGCGTGGCAAGGGATTATTCACCAAGGGTGTGGCGCAGAACGAACCCATGATCGCCGCCCTGTTCTCTGTTCCGGAGCCCCAGGGTGAGGAGACAAAGCGCATCCTGGCGGTGATCGATACCGTCAAGCGTGCTGAGACTTATGCGCGTACCTCAGCACTGATGATGATTGGTCTGCCGGCCCTGCGGGCCTATGATGCCGAGAAGGAAAAGCGGGGTGCGCTGGACTTTGACGACCTCATCGAACGCACGCGCAGCCTGCTGTCCTCAGAGGGGCTGTCGAGCTGGGTACTGTACAAGCTGGATGGAAGACTGAGCCATGTCCTGCTCGATGAAGCGCAGGATACGAGCCCGGCTCAATGGGATCTGATCCGTGCACTGACGCAGGAGTTCACCTCAGGCGAGGGCCGCGAGCGGCTTCAGGACCCGCGAACGGTGTTCCTGGTCGGCGACGAGAAACAGTCGATCTATTCTTTCCAGGGCGCCGATCCGGCCGGGTTCCTCGCTGAGACAGAAGCGCTGATGCAGCGTGATCCGGCAGCGGCGACGGCGGATATGCGGATGTCTTTCCGCTCGAGCCCCGAAATCCTGTCATTTGTCGACACCGTCTGGAATGAGGCGCCGCTCATAGAACAGCCTTTTGCTCAGGGCCGGCGGCCTGGGGCGGAGCGGATCTCGCACACAGCAAAGCGCTGGAACGAGCCCGGTTGTGTCGAGCTGTGGCCGATCGTCCCGAAAGACCCTGTGCAGGAGACCGATGCCTGGGCAAGGCCGGTAGACGCACTGCGCGTCACGTCACCGAAAGTGAAGCTGGCGCGCGCGGTTGCGGCCGCAGTCAGGCAGATGGTGTCCGGCGGGGCGTCCGTCTGGACATCCGGGGGGCGGCGCCGTGCCGCTGAACCAGGCGATATTCTGATCCTTGTCCGAGAGCGCCGGGGCGGCTTTTTTGAGGCCGTCATCAATGCGCTGAAAAGTGCGGGTGTGCCGGTCGCCGGAGCCGACAGGCTGCGGCTGGCAGACTATATCGGCGTTCAGGACTGTCTGAACCTCATGCGCTTTGCCATGCTTCCGGAGCGGGATCTGACACTTGCCGAAATTCTGCGCGGTCCGTTCTGCGGTCTGATTGACGATGACCGGTATCTTTATCCTCTGGCTGGCGGTCGCGGGCAGGGCGAAACGCTGTGGTCACGGGTTCAGGCAAGCGGGGACAGTGACGTTGCCAGGGCGCGTGCGTTTCTGACTTCTGTGATCAGCAGGTCACATCTGCCGCCCTATGAATTCCTGTCCTATATTCTCGAAGTCGCCGACGAGACCGGCAGCACCGGCTGGGAAAAACTGAACGCAAGGCTCGGGACACCCGCGCGCGATCCGATTGAGGCGCTCCTGGCTGAGGCACTTGCACACGACGCGGCCGGCCCTTCCTCCATCCAGCTGTTTGTAGCCGGGCTTGAAGCCAATCCGGTCGAGATCAAACGCGATCTCGCAGAAGCGGCCGGAGCGGTCCGTGTCATGACGGTCCACGGCGCAAAAGGCCTTCAGGCCCCGATCGTGATCCTGCCGGACACAACATCCAAACCCAGGGTTTCGGCCGAAGCGATCCTGTCGGTGGACAGCGTCCTGGTCTGGTCGCCGCGCAAGGAGACCGATATCGAGCCGTTCCAGCGCGCGCGCCAGGATGCGCAGGCCAGGTCGATGGAAGAACATCGCCGCCTGCTTTACGTCGCCCTGACACGTGCGCAGGACCGCTTGCTCATCGCCGGCCACTGGCACGGCTCAGAAACGCAGAGCGCGGCAGGATATCATCCGGGCTCATGGTATGCGCTCTGCCTCAATGCGATGGGTAGGCTCCGCGCCACCAAGACCGAAGACGCAACCCTCCGGCATGGTTGTCTGTTGGAGGACCAGGCCGGCGCCGGTGGCGCGCCTGTCCGCACGGCCAGGCTTCCCGCCTGGATCAAAGCCCCCCCAGAGGCCACGGTTGCCAGGCGAAAGATCATGGCGCCGACCGGCTTGCCCGGCCGCGGAACGCGGGTCGTGCCGCCGTTTGATTCCGGGCGCGAAGCGCGGCTCAGGCGCGGCCGGCTCATTCACAGCCTTCTTCAGTACCTTCCGGAAATACCGCCTGAGCGACGGTCGGCGGCGGGCGCGGCCTATCTGGCGCGCGAGCCCGGCCTGACCGGCTCTCAGCGCACCGGTATGCTGCAGGCGGCCATGGGGTTGCTGTGCGATGCAGAGTTCTCCGAGCTGTTTGGTCCGGGCGGACGGGCAGAGGCGGTGGTCATCGGCACCTCCGACCGGTTGCCCCGGGGCATGATCATCAATGGCCGGGTGGACCGGCTGGTGGTAACACCCCAGCGTGTTCTGGTGATCGACTTCAAGACCGATCAGCCCGCACCCGGCGATGTCTCCGCAGTGGCAGAGACCTACATCACGCAGATGGCGGTCTATTCTGCCGTCCTTGAAACCGCATTCCCCGGCCGGGAGATCGTCGCACTTCTCTGCTGGACGGATGGCCCGAAAATGATGCGGATCCCGCCCGCGCTGCTGTCAGAATCCCTGAAGTCAGCCTTCAGGGAGGTTTGACAGGACTGAAGATTTCCTATGTATCGCAGGAGCCCGGGCGAAGGGGTACAGGAGGAGCCGACATCATGTCTGGAATGGACGTAAGTGACGAGGAGTTCGATGCCCTGCTCAGCGCCTCGGACAAGCCGGTTGTGGTGGATTTCTGGGCGGAGTGGTGCGGTCCGTGCAAGCAGATGGCCCCGCATATCGAGGCGGTTGCCGCCGAAATGCAGGATCAGGTCAGGATTGTGAAGCTCAACGTGGACGACTTTCCGCTGGTCGGTGCAAGGTATGGTGTCCGCGGCCTGCCGACGATGCTGCTGTTCAAGCAGGGCAAGGTGACCGCAAGCCATAATGGTGCGATGAACCGGCAGGCCCTCGCCAACTGGATCAGCCAGTCGCTGTAGCTTTTGCCCGGTCGCTCGTGAGGGCGATGAAGACATCCTCAAGATCAGGTGATCTGGTCGAAAGGTCCGCAATCGCTATTCCGGCGGCGCGGGCCTTTTCGAGCAGGTCAGCAATACCCGTCTCAGCCGCCCTGAAGGTTATAGCCAGTGTGCCGTCGCTGCGAAGCCTGGCGTCATGCAGGGCGAATTGGGCAGGCACCGCCATCAGGGGCTCGCGCGGAGAGATGATCAGCGTCTTGTAGTCGAGGCGCGACAGGAGCGCAGGCGTCGGTTCGCAGGCGATGATCTCGCCTCTGTCGAGGATGGCGATTGTATCGCAAAGCTCTTCGGCTTCCTCGAGATAGTGTGTGGTCAGGATGATCGTTGTCCCGCGTGCGTGCAGCTCGCGGACATAATCCCACATCAGTCGGCGCAGCTCGACATCCACACCCGCAGTCGGCTCATCGAGGATCAGGACGGGCGGGTTATGAACCAGCGCCTTGGCAACCATCAGGCGCCGCTTCATGCCACCGGAGAGCTGGCGGACATAGGCATCTTTCTTGTCGCCGAGACCGAGTGCGGTGAGGATTTCCACGGACCGCCGCTCGGATTTCGGAACACCGTAGAAGCCGGCCATGAGTTCGAGCATCTCGAACGGCGTGAAAAACGGATCGGCCACGACTTCCTGATTTACAACACCGATGGCCGCACGGCTCTGACGAGGGTGCTCGTCGATGTCGATTCCCCAGATCCGCGCTGTGCCGGAGGTCTTCTTTACAAGGCCGGCGAGGATATTGATGAAAGTGGACTTTCCGGCGCCGTTGGGGCCAAGAAGACCGAAAATGGAACCGGACGGGATCTTCAGCGTGATGCCATTGAGGGCCTTTTTCTCTGGCACCTTGCCGGTTGCGCGGTAAGTTTTCCGCAGGTCGCGGACTTCAATGGCAAATTCCGGGCGGGGCATGGCGCTCTTTCGTCACGGCGTGCGGGATGCCTTGCAAGGCGGCAGCCCAGACTCTAGTTAGATAAGGGTTCGCATGGGAGCAAGCCACCCCTTTTGCGATATGCACGACCGGAGCCCTGACATGCCCCTGAAACGCGATGTCTTCACGCCGCCAGAGATATCGATGGTCACAAGCCGCAAAGTCTCCTGCAATGGCGGGGGGGGCGCGCTCGGACATCCCAAAGTCTGGTATGAAATGGGCGAGGAAGACTTTGTAGAGTGCAAGTATTGCGACCGGCGCTTTGTCCTGATCGGCGGGCGGGAAGATCCCTCCCGGCCAAGATAGTCCATTGCAAAACCGGCAAGGCCAGGCCCCATGCGCGTTCTGATTTCCGGGGGTGGGATTGGCGGGCTGACCGCGGCGCTTGCATTCCATAAGATGGGTCATCAGGTGACCCTGCTGGAGCAGGCCGTCCGGCTTGAGGACATCGGCGCGGGTCTGCAACTCAGCCCGAATGGCATGCGCGTGTTCGAGGCGCTGGGTGTGAGTGCGAGGGTCGAGCGCGACGCATTTCGGCCGAGATCACAGGAACTGAGGTTCGGGCGGAGCGGCAGGAAGATTCTGACGATCCCGCTCAGGGATGTGTCTCGATCCCGCTGGGGCGCCGAATACCTTCACGTCCACCGTGCGGACCTGATCGAGGCGCTACATGGCGCCCTGGTCGACCGCGATACGCAGATCGTCAGTCTCGGCCGGCGTGTGACCGGTTACACGAACAGACCAGGCTGCGTGATCGCCCATCTGGACGACGGCCAGACCTTGTCCGGCGATCTGCTCATTGGCGCTGACGGCATCCATTCAGCAATCCGTGCGCAGATGAACGGACCGGATGCGCCGCGCTTCACCGGAAACATAGCCTGGCGTGCGGTTGTTCCGGTCTCTGAACTGGGAACGGATATCCCGCCGGAAACGGCTTGTGTCTGGGTAGGCGCTCGCCGTCACGCTGTGACCTACCGGCTGCGCCGGGGCAGCCTTGCAAACCTCGTCGCCGTCGTAGAGAGCAGCCAGCAGCCCTCGGAGTCCTGGACGGCCACCGGCACCCGGGAACAGGCGCTGAAGGATTTCGAGAAATGGTCACCCGTCATCCGGCGAATTCTCGAAAAGGCCAGGGTGCTGAACCGTTGGGCATTGTTTGACCGGGCGGTTCTGGAAAAATGGTCGGATGGACGCGTCGTACTGCTCGGAGATGCCTGTCACCCGATGCTGCCTTTTCTCGCCCAGGGCGCAGTGATGGCAATCGAAGACGCTTACGTTCTCGCGCGCCTGGTGACCGACCGCGGCGATCTGACCGCTGCGCTGGCCCAGTATGAAGCTGTCCGCAAGCCACGCACGTCGCTCGTGCAGGCCGGCGCAAGGCGCAATGCGAGCCTGTTCCATCATGGGGACCCTTTGTCACAGATGGCGATTTACGGGCCGATCTGGCTGGCGGGGCAGTTTCTTCCCTGGTTTACCCATGGACAATATGACTGGATCTATGCTCACGACGTCACAGCGATGAAAGAGCCTGCGCCCTGAGCGCGGGCCGGGAAAAGAAAGACAGGGAGGCAGCGCATGCTTTCAGCTCTTGATCTGTTCCGGATTGGCATCGGGCCTTCGAGTTCCCATACCGTCGGGCCGATCCGTATCGCCGGCCGTTTTCTCGCAGAGCTTCAGCAGGCCTGCCTTCTGGAGCAGGTCACGCGGATTGAAGTTGAATTGCAGGGTTCACTTGCACTCACCGGTATCGGTCATGCCACGCCCAAGGCGGTGATGCTCGGCCTGCTCGGGCTTGATCCCGAAACGCTGGACCCAGAAGATGCAGACAACAAAGTGGCCGCTCTGGAAAAGGCAGGCCAGCTTGCTCTGCCGGATGGGCGCCAGATTGGTTTTGATCCCTCCAGAGACATCCGGTTTGCCTATGAGGTGAAGCCAAAGCTGCACCCGAACGGCCTGCGGCTCATCGCGTATGATCCGTCTGGTCTCGTCATCGCGGACGCCACCTGGTATTCGACCGGAGGTGGCTTTATCGCTTCGCAGCGCCAGCTTGAGCGCCCGGTGAAGGATGACATTGTTCCGACCGGTTCTGCCGTGCCCTATCCCTTCAGCTCGGCCGCTGAGCTTCTTGCGGCCTGCCGCAGGGACGGGCTGAGTATTGACGGCGTGATCTTGCAGAACGAAACCGCCAAACGCCCGCTCGAAGCGACGCAGGCGGCACTGGGCCGGATCGCCGCAGTCATGATGGCCTGTATTGATCGGGGTCTGGTTCGTACCGGTACGCTTCCCGGGGGGCTGAACGTACGCCGCCGCGCGCCTGAGATCTGGCAGAAGCTGCGCAACGCACCGCCATCAAATGAACGCGAACAGGTCTTCGACTGGCTGAATGTCTATGCAATGGCCGTGAACGAAGAGAACGCGGCAGGCGGACAGGTTGTCACGGCGCCGACAAATGGCGCGGCGGGCATCATTCCTTCGGTTATCCGGTATTATTGCTGGGACGCAGAAGACCGCGATCTTCGTGTCCGTAAGTTCCTTCTGACGGCAGGCGGTATCGGTCTTCTCTACAAGCAACGCGCTTCGATATCCGGGGCCGAGATGGGGTGTCAGGGAGAAGTCGGCGTTGCCAGCTCGATGGCCGCAGCAGGTCTTGCGGCCGTCTGGGGTGGCACACCGCAGCAGGTGTGCAATGCAGCTGAGATCGCCATGGAGCACAATCTCGGCCTGACCTGTGATCCGGTCGGCGGCCTCGTACAGATCCCCTGCATCGAACGTAACGCGATCGGGGCGGTGAAGGCGGCCAACGCCGCCCGTCTCGCGCTGCACTCACTGGAGCAGACGAAAGTCTCTCTCGACCAGGTCATCGAGACAATGCGTCAGACCGGTATCGACATGTCTTCAAAATACAAGGAAACAAGCCAGGGCGGGCTCGCCGTCAATGTCGTAGAATGCTGACCCTCTAGTCCGTTGACAGTGCCCGGAGCACTTTCGTCATCGATTCAAGTTTGGCCACTGAGCTGGTGCGATCGATCAGCGTGTGGCAACGTGCGCGCGCCTCGCTGGCAGGGTCGCGCTTTTCCGACGTGCCGCCATCGGCATCCTGAAACAATTCGGCGATCGGAACGCGCAGCACACGCGCAACGCTGGCGAGCATCCCGGCGCTCAGGCGGTTCGTGCCGGTCTCATATTTCTGCAGCTGCTGATGGCTGATTCCTAACTCCTGGCCAAGCTCTGAGAGTGTGAGATTCTGAGCAGTGCGCAGTTCACGGATCTTTTCACCAACCAGCTGGTCAATACGGGTCGGCGAACGCGATCCGGCTATTCGGGTATCGTCCACGACTTTTCTACCTTTCTGTTTTAGATTGCCTCCTTTTCCTACGATCCCTGCGAAAGGCAAGTTTATCAGTCCCCAAAAATCTGAAACGCCGGGGGCTCCTCCCGGCGCATTGCGACACGAGCCCAGGCAATCTCACAAACCTGCAGATTCCCATCCTTGGCCGGGCCTGTTTTGACTTGCCTTGACGGATGACGCCTGATTGAGGACAGGCATGGCGCCGCTGCAAGGATGCGCGCCGTGCGGCGAACGTTTAATGGCGAAGCGCCGAGCAATGCGCAGCTCTGGTGCCGTTTCCAGGAGCGGACGACCCGGCGGCGCGGTGCGTCCTTGATGGCCCCATCAGCGCCGATGTGTTGCATGCTTCAGTCGAACGCGTGATTGCTCAGACACCGCGTCCGGGAGACATTGCGATTGTTGATGAATTCGGTCGCAACCAAGGACGCAAGGCTCAGCTTCCTGCCGCCTGTTTCCTCCGATGCGGATCCGATCGAACAACCCATATCCAACATCGAACAATCGATCCGGACCGCATGCGACAGTATGACAGAGGCCGTAACCCGTCTGTGCGCGGCTGTCATTGCTTCGCTCCCGCCCGGCGAATGCACGAACGAGATCGCCAGGTCTGGTGAAGTTCCAGTGAGAACGAGAAGCGCTCTAATAGTCCTTTTTCCACCGGACAGAAATCCGTGAATCACCGGTTGAGTGACTGGTGGAGGAGATAGAAACATGAGGCTGGGGCTGCCACTCCACTTCGACTGAATTGCCTTCAGCGCCCCGGCTTGTCACCTCCAGATAGACATCGGGTGAGAGATACTGGCCCACACCCACTTCCGCATTCCCCCCAGAGGTCATGCCCAGTCGCAGACGGTCAACCCCAAGCCCGGCCTGGATGGCGCCGATCGGGTCGATACGGGTGTCCTGCCCGGCGAGGCGTGCGATAGAGGCTGCAAGTTCCGCCGCTTCGATTGCCGAAAGGTCAAATGACGACCTGCCAAACAACATCCGTGAGAGGATTTCATCTTCGGGAAGAGAGGGAGAACTCGACAGGTTCACGCTGGGTCTGGCGGGCGCTCCGCTGACATCGGCCCGGACGGAGAAGCCGTCGACTTCGCGCCTTGCAGAAATCGCCATCCGCGCGGAGCTGATCGGCCCGTCAAAGGTAATTGTACCGCTTTCAAATTCGAACGGCTTGCGTGCAAGTTCAAGGGAACCGCGAAACAGGGTAGCCCGTCCGTTAAGTCTCACGTCGTCTGGTTTTCCGCTGACGTCGAGGCTCACGCCCCAGTCGCTCTCTAGACCACGTCCGCGGATGAAGACCCCGCGCGCCGCCGTTACCTTCAGGCCGAGGCGAATTGGTTTTTCGAGTATAGGCTCGACCCGCACGCGGGGTTCATCGGTTGTCCAGCGAACGTTCAGCGTCCGGATCGCCCTTGCACTGAAGCGGTCAATGTTGAACCTCGCCTCATTGACGGTGAGGTTCCCGCTGAACAATCGGTCCTTCTCGCCCTCGATCAGCCTGGCTGTCCCGGATATCCGGGCTTGGTCCCCGAGGCGGTCGTAGATCAGTAACCGGTCGAGCTCCACGGTTACGCCCGCTTCATCCTCGGCGAGGCGACCGTTCAGCTTCACGGAGCCTCCGTTTGAACCGAGCGCCGCTCCGGTCAGGGTGAGGGCCTGGTTGGCGTAGGTTGCCTGCACGTCGAGATCTTTGAGACTCAGTCCGGTCGCGCCATATTCATAGATACCGTCGGCAATATCGATGTCTGCGGTATAGACGGGCAATTCGAGCGTACCGTTGATCCTGAACCGGCTCTTCAGCGCCCCGCCGATATCATGTCCGAATGCGAGGCTGGCCAGTCTCAGGGCGTCGAGATCGCCGTTGACGTCCGCGACAGCTTCAATCGGTCGACTGCGATCGAGCTGAACCAAGCGGGCTGCTGAAGTTACCACCGGAAGCCTTCCCGCAGCATTGGCCTTCAGGTCAGGGCCATAGGACGCTTCGGCGGTCAGCGTAAGGTACCTCCGGTCCAGTCGCCCGATGAGGTCAAGATCCAGCTCCGTGCTCAGACCCGGAAGGGCGCCCATCGCGGACACCATGAAGGCGCCTTCGGGGTCATCGCCGAACAGGCGTCCAGAGGCCCGGCCTGAAACAAGTGCATCAATCTCCGGCAGACCGAGCGCGCCCAGCAGAGGAGCGACCTTCAGATTGCTGAGCGTCAGCGTGCTCTTGGCCGCATCACGACCGGAGCGGACCGAAGCCTTCAGCTGCCCGTCGAGAAGAGCCAGATCGGCATCGATCCCGGGCGTCGGACCCAGGGACCAGGCGATATCTTCCTGCGAGGCAATGGCAACCCCGAGGAGCCGGCCAGTGAGCGCCAGCGTTCCTGAGGGATGCCCCCCATCGAGCGACAGGCTCCCGGAATAGCTCACATCGCTGTCGGAACCTTCCTGTGTATCGAGCAGGCGTCCTTCAAGCCGGTATCCATCCGCGCTGCCGGAAAGCGTCCCGGTCAGTTTTTCAATCGACAGGTCCGGGGTCAGCTTGACCATGCTGGCCTCGACGCGGGCAGCGATATCGGCGCTTTCATCAGCCGCTTTGCGTGCGTTTGCGCTGAGTTTCAGGGATCCGACCGATATCCCGGCATACTCGAACGCGCCTGCCTCAACATCCAGGTCTGCTGTCGACACGCCCTTGTCCGGGAGCTTCGCCGAGCCGGTAAAGCCAACCGAGCCGAGCGTCCCGGCAACCTTCTCAAGCCGGGTTATCCCGTCGCTGCGATGGAGTTCGAACGAGGCAGTTGCGGCCAGCGCGTCCACACGCGCTGCCAGACTTATCGGACCTGAAACGCCGGTTTCTTTCAACAGGAGTGCGGAAGTCGTTGAAAGACCCGGCACCGTCCGGCCACTGACGGTGACCTTTCCGCCGTCTGTGTCTACGTCGATCCGCAGGCCCGCCCTGTGTCTCTTCAGCCTTGCCGTGACCGCCCCCAGATCGACGGGTATGCCAGCTAATACGATGGTTGAACGTTGTTGAGCGGAAATTACAAGATCAGGGCTCGCGGAGCCGGAGACGGCGCCTGAAAGACGGCCTTCGATCCCCTGCAGTCTGAAGTCAACCCGTTCTGCGACCGCGGCCTCTGGTGTGATCCGGATAAGACCCCTGAGCGCTCCCTGGCCTTGGATCAGAGCGTTCAGGCTCTCATTGTCCGAGGCAAGCCTTTCGAGGGTCAGATTAAGGCCGAGCTCCAGATCCCGGAGCCGGCCTTTCAGCTGGACGAAGCCCGAGGCCTGACCTCCTATCCCGGCGGGAAGGGGCGAGAGGAACTGTGTGACCTTTCCGGAAACGTTGATCTGACCGTCGTCAAAGCTGATTTCACCCAGCAGCTGGGCATCGCCGGACCGATGAGTGACTTCTGCAGCATTCACCACCAGTCTGCGGCCCGTCAGGCTGAAGGCGCCATTTGCGCTGATGCGCAGGTCTGGGCCGATGATCCTCGCAGCTTGCGCATTCGACGACAGAAGATTGCGGACGATCATATCGCCGGTAAACAGAATCTGCCCTTCGGCAAGTGTTGCGGACAAAGGTCCTTTCAGGGAGTCGAAAGGCAATCCGTACCCGGCAAGCACCGATAGATCCGTATCGCCCGCAAACCTCCAGCCACCCCCTTCCGGCGCGAGGGATCCTGAGAACGTCAATGTGTCGGCAGCCTCCCAATAGGGGCTGAGCGAGCTCAACCGGGCATCTACGCGGACGGGCTCCAGCAACATCAGCGGGTTAAGGGCCGACAGGCCCGAAAACGAAACGACCCCGGCAGCGATGCGCGCCTCGGTACGAAACCGGATCCGGTCATCTTCGAAGCTTGCAGACAGGTCGGCTTCGCCAGCCGATCCCAGCCATTGCGCGAGCCTGGCCGGAAGGGGAAGCGCGCCCGCATCGATGCGGGTGCTGGCTTCAAGCTGACGGTTCTCGATCTTGCCAGAGAGGAAGACCTTATCGGTGCCGTCAATCGTTAGCCTGGCTTCACCAAGTCCTGCCTGCAGGTCTCCGGATGCCTGGGCTGCGACTGTGGCAGACGCGCCTTCCGGCAGGCGCAGCAGGTGCGCAAACACGCCGCCGGCGGGCGCATTCACATCAAGGGTGACGTCGAATGCCGATGTCCTTTCACGCATGATCTCTGCCGTGACCTGATCACCGGCGCCGTCCAGCGGTTTCAGTTCGAGCAGGGCGTCAACCCTGCCGCTGCGCTCATTGAGGAAACGTGCGTCCAGACGGAATGCGGACGCTGGCCCGGCAACACCTTTCGCCAGTAACAACCTGTCAATAGCCCCCTTACGGAGCCGGATATCCCAGGGCGCTGGCTGCGTCCCGGGCTGAGGCTCTCGCACGGGCCGGCGGTGTACACTGAGCTCGGAGATCGAAACGGTTTCAAGGTCGATGGTCCGGGACAGAAGCGAGGCGGGCGACCAGGCGATACGGACAGTCTGCGCCGTCAGCCAGTCTCCCGAGGCATCCCGGATCGAGATGTTTCCGAGGGTGAACTCCGAAAGTGGATCGCCTTCGAGATGACGGACACTGAGGCGGCCATAGCCGGCCACATTGCGCCCGTCGATCTGTGAGACAATAAAATCCCGGCCCGCATCGGTCGTGATCCAGAAGCGAAGATACATCGACAGCAGGACGAACCCGGTTGCGAGCCCGAGTGTCAAGGCCAGGAGGGGGCGCCGCCGGAGGAAGGAAAAGGGATTGGGCCCAGGGCTCATCAGAAGGCCTGCCCGATCGAAATGTAGATCTGAACCGGCGCATCGCCGCCGCGCCTGTCCAGCGGCGCGGCAATATCAAGGCGGACCGGACCGAAGCCGGGATAGTAGCGAAGGCCGAAGCCGACGGCGCCCGACGCCTCGGAAAAGACTGAGCCCGGATCATCAGCGGCTGCGCCAAGATCGGCGAACACGGCGTAGCCGAAACGCTCCGAGGCCCGCCAGCGCATCTCGGCAGAGGCGGTAAACAGGCTGCGCCCGCCTGTCAGTATGCCAAGGGAATCGCGTGGCGACAGGCTCTGATATTCATAGCCCCGGACGGTTCCCCCGCCGCCTGCAAAGAACAACTTGTCCGGCGCAACAGCCTTCGAGCCAAGGAATACCCCATATTCGGCCCTGACCGCGGCGACCAGATCTTCGCGGATCGCGCTGTAGGTCGCCCCCGAGACCTGAAGCCGTGTATAACCGGGCGTCTTGTCGCCGACCGATACGCCGGTTTCAACACCCGTAAAAAGCCGGACCCCCGATTGCGGGTCGAGCGGATCTGCGACGTCCGAATAGTTTACAGCCAATGGAAAGGCCAGCGTGATCTGATCGCGCGCGAGGCCTCCGGCGATACGCACACGCTGATCGATCGTGCGGGTGGCATCGAGTTCGGCGCCCAGTGAAAGCGACACGTCCCTGGAAACAGGCTGGGCCAGAGCAGCGCCCAGCTTGAAGCCCCTGAGGTCATAAGCGTCGGTTTCCTCTTCGCGGACCCCGGCTTCAACGGACAGGATGCGGCCAAAACGACCGATGTTGGGCCGCTCATAGGATGCGGAGAGGCCTCTTGCGAGTGTCGCCACTTCGCCTGCGATTCTCAACCGGTCGGCGCGTCCGGTCAGATTGCGCCGCTCCCAGTCGGCACTTACACCGACGCCTTCGGTCGTGGACGCCGAAACACCTGCGCCGAGGGTGCGCAGCTTGCCCTCGACAAGGGTTGCCGTTACCGCGTGAAGACCATCCTCGCCGGGCGTCCCGGAAACCGTAACACCGATCGCTTCATAGAGCCCCGTCGACCGAAGCCGGGTTCGCAGGCGGTCGATGGACGCAGGCGTGAAGAGGTCCCCATCAGACCATGTCTTCAACATCCGGACCGAATTCTGGTTGCGGGCGTCGAAATCCGGAATGACGAGCTGGCCGAGGGCGACACGCGGACCCGGAACGAGCAGAAAAGTGATCTCCACATTGGCATCCTGGCGCGAGGCAAGGACGTCAATTCCGTCACTGCGCGCGAAAGCATAGCCCTGGCGGCGCAGCGACAGAACAAGTTCATCGTCCAGCGCCTCGATGGTCTGCGTGCGTGCGGGCGCGCCAGGCGGCAGTTTCTCCAGGGCTGTTTCGAGCTGGCGGGCGACTTCCGGCGCCATGTCCCCGCGGCCTGCAAAGTTGCGGCTCAGAACCGTGAACAGGGGACCAGGGTCTGCAGCCAGAACGGCGACGTCTGATGTGCTGGTGATCGGCGAGGGCGAGAGTTGGGCAGCCAGAAACCCCTCCGAGGCGAGGAGGTCTCGTACCAGGTCTGAAGACTGGTTAATGCGGTTGCGCGCTTCAAGAACGCTTCGCGGCGCAGGCTCGGCCACGCGGACGAGTTCATTTGCCTTTGCGGCGAGCGCGGAGGGTACACCTTCGAGGACAGCGCGCGGGGGCCGCTCTGGTTCCTGGGTGGCGACATCACGCAGGCCAGGAACAAGCGTGCAGCCCGATACGAACGCCAGGAGGCACGCCCAGGCCACGGGCCGGGCAATCCTACAGAGGCGGGCCAGTCTCGCCGTCTTCATTTTTGTCTCAGCTTTCTGCCGCGGCAGTCTTCCAGTTAGTGGCCCATTCATAGGCCCGAAACCATAAGGTTCACTTGACAGGTGTGTACGAAATTATCGAACGCACAGGGGTTGATTGCATGTCAGGGTTTGGTGGCCGTATATGGCCCGGAAACAGCGGGATCTGCCCCAATGACGTATCTTCTGGTCCTCGGCGGACTGATCGGCCTGCTGGCAGGCGGCGAAGCGCTTGTCCGGGGCTCTGTCAGCGTCGCCCGAAAGCTTAATATTTCAGAACTCGTCATAGGTCTGACCCTTGTCGGCTTTGGCACATCCGTGCCTGAATTGGTGACCAGCCTGCAGGCAGTTGAGCGCGGGGCAGTGGGGATTGCCGTCGGAAATGTGATCGGCTCCAATATTGCAAACATTCTGCTGGTACTCGCCATTGCGGCCTTGATTGCCCCGATCGCGGTCCATCCGGAAGCCATCTGGCGTGACGGCGCCGTGATGATCGGCGCAACCCTGCTTCTGTGCGCCCTTCTCTGGTTTGACCAGTTCACCCGCATTGGCGGCTTTGTGCTGGTCGCGTTACTGATCGCCTATCTCAGCTTCTCTCTCCTGGCCGACCAGACAAGAGGCGGGCCTGCGGCCGAGCTGCACGAAGCCGAAGGCGAAACGGTCACGGCCCAGTACGGCCTGGTGAGGGGCTTGCTGATTGCGGGCATCGGCCTCGCCGGGGTCGTTGCCGGCGCAAATATGCTGGTTTCGGGATCGGTTTCGCTGGCCAGGTCGTTCGGGATCAGCGAAACGGTCATTGGGCTGACAATCGTGGCCATAGGCACCAGCCTGCCCGAGCTGGCGACGACGCTTGTTGCGGCCATGCGCCGGAAGGCGGATGTCGCGGTTGGCAACATTATCGGTTCCAACATCTTCAACATCCTCGGAATTCTTGGCATCACCGCGCTCATTCAGCCCTTCAGCGTCAGAGGTGATATGTCGGCAGCGGCAATGGCAGGTGGTCAGCCCGTCAGCATGGTCTCCAATGCAGATGTCGGCGCGCTCGTCCTGGCAGCTGTTTTGCTTGTCCTGTTTGCAATGACGGGCCGACAGATCGCGCGCTGGGAGGGGGGCGTGTTGCTTCTTGCCTACCTGACCTACATGGCGCTCACATTCGGCCTCTTACCTGAAATGAACCTGATCCCACATGTCTGATCCCTCGATTTATAAAGGCCTTGGCCAGCTTGGACAGGCGAGCGTTATTCCGGAATCACCGGAAAGCTCGGTACTGGAACGTGTCACCAATCCGCACGCTGACACGCTTTATCTGGCCCGGTTCGTGGCGCCGGAGTTCACCTCGCTCTGTCCTGTGACCGGGCAGCCTGACTTTGCCCATCTGGTTATCGATTATGCGCCGGGTCTTTGGCTGGTCGAGTCAAAGAGCCTGAAGCTCTATCTGACGAGCTTTCGTAACCACGGCGCCTTTCATGAGGATTGCACGGTCTCGATCGGCCGGCGCCTGGCGGGCTTCACAGAGGCCCGCTGGCTCAGGATTTCCGGTTATTGGTATCCGCGCGGCGGTATCCCGATTGATGTGTTCTGGCAGTCCGGGCCGGTTCCGGAAGGCCTTTACGTCCCGGAGACAGGTGTCGCGCCCTATAGGGGCCGGGGCTGATCAGGCGCGTCTCCAGCGTGAAATACGTTGCGAAAGATCCGGACGGACACGTTCCGGAGTGGCGGCCTGTGCTGTGCCGATATGGACAAACCCGGCGACGCGTTCCCTGGCTCGCAGGCCGAGCAGGGCGCCGGCCTCTGCATCATAAGCCGCCCATTCGGTGAGCCAGACCCCCGCCCATCCGGCAGCATTCGCCGCGATCAGCAGATTGTAGCAGGCGGCGCCGGCGGAAAGTTCCTGCTCCCAGACAGGCGTGCGGCCATCCTCAACGGGGCTGGAGATGACCGCCACGACGACGGGTGCACGCAGCATCGACTTCTGCGCTTCGGCTACCTGCGGCTCGGGTGCATCTCGCCCGCTCAGTATCCTGCCAAGCGCCTGTCCGAACTCGGCCCGTGCCTCGCCTTCGAACACAATGAAGCGCCAGGGCCCCAGCTTGCGGTGATCGGGCACCCGCGCGGCAACGGACAGCAGCTCATCCAGTTCATCGGGCAGGGGGCCCGGCGCGCCCAGGACGAGCTTGTTGGCCGACTTTCGCAGCGCAAGCAGCGCGCGGGCCTCGGCACTGGCACGGGCGCCGGCCATCGGATGGTTAAGAGGGGGCGGAGACGGAAAGCGCTTTGTCATGAGGCCCGGCATAAGGCTGGCTGCCGGTCAAGGAAAGGGCCGGGATTATTTTCCCGAGCGCCTTGCCGTAATTCCAGGACCGTCCTAAAACTACAAAGTGAACATCGTTCACTTAATAAACGTCGATCGGACTTTCTTTGTCGCTGCCTCAATCCCTGGCCGCAGATCCAACTCCCGCCGAACGGCGCCGCCAGAGGGTGCGCGGCGCCATTCTGGCGGCCGCCGAGCGCGTATTCTCACTGGAGGGCGAGGCGGGGCTGTCGATCCGGAGGCTCGCTGAGGAAATCGATTACTCCCCGTCGGCGATCTATAAATACTTCGGATCGAAGGACGAACTGGTCGACGAGCTTAAGGAAGCCTTCTTCGAGCGCCTGATGCAGAGCGTCGGCCGGATTGCTCATGATCAATTGTCGTTTGACGAGCGTATCCACCGTTGTTTTCGCACTTATATCGACGTCGCAATCGAACGGCCCCATCACTACCTCGCCGCATTTTCGACCCGGGTTGCCTCCGTCCACCCGGACCCGGCCGACGGCGCCTGGGCCGAGTTTCAGCAGACGTTCAAAGGCCAGGCATTCGGGACAGTTGTCGCCCTTGTTGAAGAGGGTCAGTCGCTGGGCGCATTCGATCGCGCGCTCGATCCGGTTCATGCTGCCAAATCGCTTTGGGCCTCGATGCACGGCCTCGCCCACCTGCTGATCTGCTATCCGGGCCTGCCGCAGATGATCCCGGTGCCTGAACGCGCAATGACGGCCGACACGTTCATCGCTTTCCATGTCTGCATGTTGGTCCGAAGCCTTCGCTCTGATCCGTTGAACCCACATGCTTCTCAGGACAGGCAGAAAGACGTCCATGATTGACCCTTACACTCCCTCAGCTCAAGCGGCCCGCGACTTCAGGCCGACATTAGCCAAAGCCTTAATCTTCCTGCTGGTTCTGGCGGGCGTGCTTGCCGTGATGCTTGCCGGCGCACTTACCCTTCGCAGCGATACCGGACCGAAAGTCGCCGTAAGCGAGCCCGATCCGCTGACAGTCGACGTCGCCGAAATCCAGATCACCCCTGACTTTGAACTTGTCGAAACCTTCTCTGGCCTGGCGCAGGCCCGGCGCACCAGCCAGCTGGGCGTTACGATCGGAGGGCGCATTGAATCAGTTCGCGTCAGGGTCGGCGACGCGGTCAAGGCGGGCGAAACACTGGTGAAGCTGGATACCCGCGCGCTGGCGGCGCAGCTGGCATCTTCCGAAGCGGTCATCGCCGAAGCGAGGGCCGCCCATCGCCTTGCGCTTGATACAGTTGAGAGGCAACGCACGCTTCTGGCGCAGGGACATATATCTGCGCAGCGCGTCGACGAAGCCGAAGCGCAGGCCGCCACCGCTGCAGCCAGAGTAGACGCCGCCCGTGCACAGGCCGATGCGCTCCGTGTGCAGATAGAGCTTGCCCGTATAACGGCGCCTTATGACGGTGTCATCACGTCCCGCTTCGCTGATGAAGGTGCGATTGCCGGACCTGGCCAGCCGATCCTTGAGCTCGTGGAAGAAGGCCGCCTGGAAGCCCAGATCGGTGTCCCGTCAGATGTGGTATCCAGTCTGAGGCCGGGGGAGACCTATGAGCTGTTGACGGATACTGGGGCCATCAGGGCAAAACTGCGCGGTGTCACCGGCGTGGTGAATGCGTCCCAGCGGACCGTTGCCGCCGTGTTCGAGCTTGAGGCGGCGCGCGGCGTTCCGGCCGGCAGCCTGGTCAGGCTTTCGGTTCCCCGCATGATCGACGAAGGCGGCTTCTGGGTGCCGCTGAAGTCCCTGACCAGCGCATCGCGCGGGCTATGGACAGTGTATGTGGCGGCTCCGGCGGGGACGGGTGCCCGGGCCGAACGACGTCTCGTCGAAATGGTGCACACCTCAGGTGACCGCGCCTTCGTTCGCGGCCCGATGCAGCCCGGCGACCGCGTGATCATTGACGGCCTGCACCGGATTACCCCGGGCATTCCGGTCAAGCCGCAGCTGACGCAGCGCGCGCCAACAAGCCGGGGCGGCTGAGGCCGGAGCAAGAGTTTTCTGATGCGCACCCTTTTCTTCAAGCTTCCCCGCCTCACGATCCTTGCAATCCTGGTGATCCTGCTGGGCGGGGCAGGGGCGCTGCTGGCGCTCGGTCGGCAGGAAGACCCGACGCTGGTCGAGCGCTTCGGAATTGTCCTGGTAACCCTGCCAGGCGCAGATGCTGAACGCATGGAGGCCCTGGTCGCCGAGCCGCTTGAGCGTGCCATGATGGAGCTGCCAGAGGTCAATGAAGTCGAGACAATTGCCCGCAATGGTGTCGTGCAGGTCAGTCTCGGCATCCGCGAAGACCTCTCCCCGGCAGAGGTTGATGACGCCTGGACCCTGATACGCCAGCAGGCCGCTAAGGCAGAACAATCCTTTCCGGAAGGCGCCTCGAATGCCGAAGTGACCCGTATCTATGTGGGTGCGAGCACCATGGCCGTGTCACTGACCTGGACCGGGCAGGGCGAGGCGCCGCTCGCCGTGATGCGCAGGCTCAGCCTGGACCTGCAGAACGCCTTTCAGCGCCTGAGCGGCACAGAACTCACGGAAGCCTTCGGCAGGCCCGTCGAGGAAGTCAGGGTCATTGTCAATGGCGAGGCCTTGTCAGCCGCAGGCGTGAGTGTCGCTGCCGCCGCAAGCGCAATCACAGCCGCTGATGCGAAGACACCGGCCGGTCGTCTGCGCACAGAAGGCGGGACGATTGGGGTGGAAGTCAGCGGCGAACTGGACAGTATTGCCCGTATCCGCAGCGTACCGATTATCCAGACTCCAACAGGATCCGTTCTTCGCGTCGGGGATGTAGCCAGCGTGGTCAAGGGCTTTGAGGACCCGCCAACGCGGATGGCTCTTGAGAACAATCAGCGTGCCGTTATCATTGCGGCTTATATCTCACCCAATCAGAGGGTGGATGTCTGGGCCGATGCAGCCCGCCGCCTGGTTAACGACTTCGCAAAGGGCGTCCCTGCCGGCATTAAGGTCGAGATTGTCTTCGATCAGAGCACATACACAAACTCCAGACTGAACGGCCTGGCGCAGAATCTCCTCGTCTCAGCGCTGATTGTGTTCGCCGTCCTGTTCTTCATGCTGGGCTGGCGTGCGGCGTTCGTTTGCGGCACAGCCATCCCGCTGACGATTGCCCTTGTACTCATACTGTTCAATGTCTTCGGGCATCCGCTCCATCAGATGTCGGTGACGGGGCTTGTGATCTCTCTGGGACTGCTGATCGACAATGCCATCGTTGTCGCTGACGATATCGATCAGTGGCGCGCCAGGGGGTATTCGCGGCTCGATGCAATCGACAGAAGCCTGAAGCACCTTTTTGCCCCTCTGGCGGCATCGACCCTGACGACGGCCCTCGCTTTCGCTCCGATTGCCATGTTGCCGGGGTCGGCCGGCGAGTTTGTCGGGATGATCGGGCTGTCGGTGATCTACTCGATCATCGTCTCCTTCCTGCTGTCGGTGACGATCGTGCCGGCCCTGTCGGGTTGGTTTGACCGCCAGCGCAGCTGGGAAAGGGGCGAGGCCCGACGGCCACGCCGCTGGTGGCGTGACGGTGTGTCGATCGACTTTATCTCAGATGGCTACCGGGCCACGGTGGAGGCGGTGATCCGATACCCCTTGATCGGTATCGTCGCCTGCCTTGCTCCGGCTGTTCTGGGCCTGATGCTTATGACGCAGCTGCCGCAGCAGTTCTTCCCGCAAACCGAACGCGACCAGTTCCAGGTCAGTCTGGCGCTGACCTCGGGTTCAGATCTTTCGGATACAGAAACCGTTACCCGGCGGGCGAGCGATCTCATCATGCAGCATTCCGGGGTGAAGTCCGTCACCTGGGTGCTCGGAGAGCCTTCTCCGCGCGTCTATTATAACGCATTCAACAATACCCGCGGCGTCGAAGGTATTGCCTCGGGCTGGGTCCAGCTGGACGGAAATCTGCGGACGCGCAAGATCGTCGATGATGTTCAGCGCCAGCTGCGCGCAGAGTTTCCAAATGCGCGCATTCTGGCATTGCCTTTCGAGCAGGGCCCGCCCGCTGACGCGCCCATTGAGCTCGTGCTGCGCGGACCCGATCTGGATGTGCTGAACCGGCTGGGCGAGGAAGTCCGGACGGTCCTCACCCAGACCCCGGGGGTTACCTATACCCTTTCATCGCTTGAGCTTGGCGCCCCGACGCTGCAGCTGCAGACCAATGAATCGGCGACAAATCTTGCAGGCAGCCGCCTTGTCGAACTGGCCGCGAACATAAATACCGAACTCGAAGGGCTGAGAGCAGGCTCTATCCTTGAGGGGACAGAAGAAATCCCTGTACGGATCATCGCCTCCGATGACCGGCGTACTTCGCTTTCCGATCTCCAGGCCAAGACGATCGGTGCAGCCCCGGGCGATACGGGTACGCCCCTGTCTGCGCTGGGTGAGATGCAGCTGGTGCCTAAGACTTCGGTCATATCTCGCCGGGATGGACTGCGCACGAACCAGATCCTCGCCTATCTTGACCCTTACACCTTGCCGGCACCAAGCCTTGCTGAATTCCAGTTACGACTTGCCGCCAGCGGTTTCTCAGTACCGCCCGGCTATGACATGCTGATCGGCGGTGAGGCTGAAAACGCCGGCGAAGCCACTGGCAACCTCGCAGCACTCGGTATTCCCCTGATGCTCGTCATGGCGGGCGCTGTCATGCTCGTCTTCAACTCATTCCGCATGATGCTGCTCATTCTCACGACGGGTATCCTGTCGGTCTTCTATGCCTTCTTCGGCGTCTGGCTTTTCAATCTGCCCTTCGGCTTCAACGCCATCATCGGCAGCCTTGGCCTGTTCGGAATTGCCATCAATGGTTCGATCGTCGTGCTTTCCCTGCTGAGATCAGACGCTGCCGCGATGGCGGACGAGATTGTTGCCCAGCGCGAAGTCGTGATGAATGCGACCCGCCACATCATCGCCACAACCCTGACGACGATGGGCGGCTTTGTGCCGATCCTGCTGTCGGGCGACGCGTTCTGGCTGCCGCTGGCAGCCGGCATCGCCGGCGGTGTCACAGGGTCAGCCTTGCTGGCGCTCTTCTTCACCCCGGCGGTCTTCCGGCTGATGACCATGCGACCGTTCCAGAGACTGCTGGGACGTCAGCGCCGCCCGCTTTCCCATGCCGGATGATCCGGTGATCGTAAGATTTGAAATTTTGCAGCGGCGAAGCCATTGTCCGGCAGCGCAGAAAGCCAGGGAGGCTTAAATGATCGACAATCCGGATATCGGTACTCCGGCACCCGCCTGGAAACGTCTGCGCTTCGAGGCCACCGCAGCGGCCTCGGAAGAGCCTTCACTGGCCAGCTACCTGAACGCAGCCATCCTGTCGCATGCCCGCCTGGGACAGGCCCTGTCCTATCACCTTGCCGAAAAACTCCAGAACCCGGCGATGGGTACCCAGCAGGTCCGGCACGTGATTACCGGGATCTATGAGGGCGCGCCGGAACTGGTGCTGATGGCGGAAGCCGACATGCAGGCCGTGCTCGAGCGCGACCCGGCCTGCCGCGGCATGTTGCAGCCCTTCCTGTTCTTTAAAGGCTATCTCGCGCTTCAAACACATCGCATCGCGCACCAGCTCTGGCGCCTCGGCCGTGAAACGCTGGCCTTCCATTTCCAGAGCCGCGCCTCTGAACGCTTCGGCGTCGACATCCACCCGGCCGCCCGTATCGGGCAGGGGGTCATGCTCGATCACGCCTCCGGCATTACGATTGGTGAGACCGCCATCGTAGGAGATGGCTGCTCGCTCCTGCACGGCGTCACACTTGGCGGCACCGGCAAGGAGGTCGGCGACCGCCATCCGAAGATCGGACGGGGCGTGTTGCTGTCTGTCGGTGCCAAAGTGCTCGGGAACATCACGATCGGTGACGAAGCCAAGGTCGCGGCCGGAAGTGTCGTTCTGAAGGATGTCCCCGCATACTGCACCGTTGCCGGCGTGCCGGCCAGGGTCGTTGGCGGCCCCAGCTGCTGCCAGCCTGCGCAGACCATGGACCAGGCCATTCCTGACCATGAGGCGGGATAACCTGGCGCGTGCAGCCCGGCACTTTGCCTCGGCGTGCAAAGCGACTAGGCTGTCAGGGACATTGATCTGGTTCAGGACTTCCTACGATGAATAAAGAAGAATTGCTTCGCCTTGAGGCCTATCTGAAGGAAAAGCTCCATCCGGGCCTGCGCCTGCTGCCCCGCGACAAGGCAAACGATTCTGCCGAAGTCTACCTTGGCGCCGAGTTCCTTGCGGTTGTCTACAAGGACGAGGAAGAAGGCGAGACTTCCTACCAGTTCATGATGACGGTCCTGAAGGAAGACATCATGGGCGGCTGATGCCGCTATGGGTCCCGGTGGGCGGCGCGCGCCAGGCGATCATTGATGGCTTCACCAAGCCCGGCTGACGGGATCGGTGCGACGGCTATGCGCACGGCGCGCGCATCGAGTGCCCGCAACATGGCGAACAGATTGGTTGCAGCCTCAAGCAGATCGCCGGAGGGCGACAGGTTGAGCCCGCCCGGTGCACCCGGACCAAAAGCAAGATAGCCTTCGCCTTCTTCCGGCGCAGCTGCATTCAGCCGCAGTTGGGCCTTCGGCGCATAGTGCGATCTGATCTGACCCGGAGCGTTGATGGTGTCGCGTTCACCATGCAGGCGCAGCGGCCTGCCGAGCCGTTCGGCGATAACCCCCGACGCGATGCCGCCAGGGCGCAGGAGCACCGGAGTCTCACCGTCAAAGCCGAGGATGGTCGATTCAATGCCAACCTCGCTCGGTCCGCCGTCCAGGATGAGATTGATACGCTCACCGAGATCGGCGGCGACGTGTTCGGCCCGCGTGGGGCTGATATGGCCGGAACGGTTTGCCGAGGGCGCAACCAGCGGCCTGCCGCAGGTGCCAATCAGCGCCCGGGCGCCCTTATGGGCGGGCAGGCGCAAAGCGACTGTGTCCAGACCTGCCCGCGCCAGATCGCAAACGCTGCCACCTTGCCTGACGGGCAGCACCAGTGTCAGAGGTCCGGGCCAGAACGCCTCGGCGGCCTCGCGCGCGAGGCCGGACATCTCAGCCTCCCGCGCAGCCATTTCGAGACAATCAACATGCGCGATCAGGGGATTGAACCTCGGCCTGCCCTTAGCCGCGTAAATACGCGCCACCGCTTCAGGGCTCGCGGCGTCGCCGGCCAGGCCATAGACTGTCTCGGTCGGAATCGCGACGAGCCCGCCCTGCTGCAGGATTTCAGCGGCGCGGACGATGGTCCGGGCATCCAAAGGCACGACAGGTGAAGTCATCGACCGGCCTTACCACTCCTCAAGGCGACAGCAAATCGGCGTATCAGCGCGTGCGTTCAGCCTGGCCCGTGATCGTCACCGTCACCGTGTCGGCGATCCATTTGCCGTCCGCGTCGGAGGACTGACCGAGATCCAGCGCCTTGCGCGAAAACGCCGCCTCGCCCGCGAGGTGCGCGGTCTGGCCATCGACATCGAGCGAGAACCGCAACGGAACGCTGACGGGTTTGCCCTTCAGCGTCAGCGTCGCGGTCGCCTCATAACCGCCTGGCACCTGCCTGAAGCCGCCAAGCTCCACCACCGCTTCAGGATGGTCTGCCAGCGAGAACCACTCCTTGCCCTTCAGGCTGTCATCATAGAGCTTATTGCCGGTGCTGGCCGAGCGCATGTCGATGAGAACCCGCACGCGCGACGTCTCAAGTGCCTCCGGGTCGAAGGCTATGTCGGCCGTCCAGCCTGCAAACCGGCCCTTGAACGCATTCCCGTCATGCAGGCCAGAAAAGCTGATGTCTGACGCCTCATAGTCGACGGCCCAGTTTGCCGTTATCCCGGCGATCGGCCCGGTCCCGGCGCCAGACGGCTTTGCTGCGCCGGCCGCGCCCGCGCCCAGCAGCGGCAGGGCGGCGATCGCCGCGAAAAGTAGAAGGCTGCCACCAAAAGCGAAAAGAGCGCCGCGTGCCGGAAGCGCGGGCGGCTCAGTCTTGCCGAACAGTCCCGGAACCATGCGCTTAAGGACGCCCTCTTCCTTGCCGGTCTCATGCTTGACCGCGCCGGCCACGTGCAGGGCAAGCAACACGATGATCACCCAGGCGCCCTTGCTGTGGAAGAAGGCAACGAATTCATAAAGGTCTTCACTGACAAATCTTTCCGTGAACGGAACATGCGGCCAGCTCAGGGCACCATAGAGAACGGTGGAAACCTGGAAGGGCGAGACCGAGACCATCACCCAGCCGCCGAGCGGGATGGCAATCATCAGCGTATAAAAAATCACATGCACCGCATGCGAGACGGTCTTTTCAAGCGCCGGCATGCCCTCGGGCAGGGGCGGCGGCGGATTGGCAAACCGCCAGCCCAGCCGCGCGAGGGCAAGGAACAGGATCGTGATGCCGATCGATTTGTGAAGCTGATAGCGGACTTCATCATCGTCCATGTTCCAGCCCAGCCAGATCATGAACACCAGCAGCACCGCCATCGCCCAGTGAAGGGCAATGGCAACAGCTGTGTAACGCGACGAAGACGCCGTGATCACCCGGACTTACTCTGCCGGCGCTTCGAGGAACTCGGCCTCGATAATCACTTCAACTTCGTCGCCGATGAACTGGAGATTGCTGTTCATGCCAAAGTCTGAGCGCTTCAGGCTCGTCCGGGCCGAAAAACCGATCCGGTCCTGTTCCGGAGCCCAGGGCATCTGCACCATGCCGTTATAGGTCACATCGAGGGTCACTGGCCGGGTCAGCCCGAGGAAGGTCAGGTCACCTGTTACGGTGCCGGTCGTCGGGCTGGTCTGGGCGGCGCTGGTTGATCGGAACGTGATCTGGGGATGGGCATCGGCATTGAACCAGTCCGGGTTCCTCGCCAGGTCTTCGTTCCAGGTCGCATAAGCACTGTCCGCATGCGTCCCCTTATAGTCACCCTGATAGTCGGTTTCCACCGACATCGGGTCAATGGTCACTTCAACCGAATTGGCCGCAAGGTCGGCCGGATTGAAGGCCAGTACGGCGTCAAACGTCTTGAAGCGGGCGGTATAGTTCGAAATCCCCAGGTGCTTCACACGCCAGACAATCGAGGTATGGGTCGGGTCAACCCTGTAGGTCGCGGCCTGGCCATAGGTGACTTCGGGAGCGGGCGCAGCTTCGGGTACAGCCGCTGCTTCGCCGGCCGGCGTCCCGGCTGGCGCAGCCGTTTCAGTGGCAGGGGCACAGGCGGCCAGAAGCAGCGCGCCTGCAGAAAGCAAATACAGTCTCATTGCATTGGTCTCCAAATTACCTGACGGGAATGGCCCTGAATTGTCTGGGCTATCAGCCCGCACACTGCTTAACTATCATCTCAAACGCTTAACTCCTATCCACTGCGCAGGAACAATCATGGCATATGATGCCCCGATCGATGAAATTGAATTCTCCCTCAAGGAGACAGCCGGCCTGAGGCAGCTTGCAGGCCTGCCCGGTCTGGAAGCCTATCAGGATGATATTGTCCGCCCGATCCTCGAAGAGGCCGCCAGGCTCGCCCGGGAGGTGCTCGCCCCGCTCAACCCCCTCGGTGATTCGACAGGCGTACGCCTCGAGGCGGGCCGCGTGATTACCCCGGAGGGTTTCCGGGATGCCTATGCGGCCTTTCGCAGGGCAGGCTGGATGGGTCTTGCGGCGCCAGAAGCCTGGGGAGGCCAGGGCTTGCCCCGCGCCCTGGCCCTCGGCGTGATGGAAATGTTCCACGGCGCCAACATGGCCTTCGCCCTTTGCCCGATGCTCAGCTTCGGGGCGATTGAAGCCCTGCTGGCTCACGGCACCCCGGAACAGAAAAAGACTTACCTGCCCAGGCTCGTCGCCGGCGACTGGACCGGCACAATGAACCTGACTGAACCGCAGGCGGGCAGCGATGTCGGGGCGCTGACGACCAAGGCCGCGCCGAACACCGATGGCAGCTACGCCATCACAGGCCAGAAGATCTACATCACCTGGGGCGACCATGACCTCACCGAGAACATCATCCATCTTGTCCTGGCGCGCCTTCCGGGCGCGCCTGCGGGCTCGAAAGGCATCTCGCTTTTCCTGGTGCCGAAATTCCTCGTGAATGCCGATGGTACGCCCGGCGCCCGCAACGGCGTAGAGTGTATCGGTCTGGAAAAGAAAATCGGCATTCACGCCAGCCCGACCTGTGTGATGCAATACGCCGGGGCCACCGGCTTCCTGATCGGCGGGGCCAATCAGGGCCTTGCCTGCATGTTCACAATGATGAACTCGGCGCGGCTGAATGTCGGGCTGGAGGGCGTTGGCGTCGGTGAAGCAGCCTATCAGGCTGCCTTCGCCTATGCTCAGGACCGCAGACAGGGCAAAGTCGAGGGCGTGTCCGGGCCGGCGCCCATTCTGCATCATGCGGATGTCCGGCGCACATTGATCACCATGCGCGCCCGTGTCGCCGCTGCCCGCGCCATCTGTTATGCCTGCGGGGTCAGCGCAGACCTTGCAAGGTCTTCTGACGCAGCCTCGGTCCGGTCCTCTGCAAAGGCGCGCGAGGACCTGCTTACCCCGATCGCAAAGGCCTGGAGCACGGATATGGGCGTCGAAGTCGCCAGTCTCGGCGTGCAGGTGCATGGCGGCATGGGCTTCATGAGCGAAACCCTCGCGGCCCAGCTCTACCGGGATGCCCGTATTGCCCCGATCTATGAGGGTACCAACGGGATTCAGGCCATCGACCTTGTCGGCCGCAAGCTGGCCGGCAATGGCGGCGCCTCGATGCATGCGATGCTGACCGAGATCGATGAGACTGTCCGGCTCGCCCGCTCGACCAATGATCCGCAATTTGTCCAGCTGGCCGAACGCCTCGGGGCCGCCTCCAGGGCGCTCCGAGAAGCCACAGAGTGGATGCTCGCACGCCTCCGGGCCGAAGAACAGGATAAGGCGCTGGCTGGCGCCACGGCCTATCTCGCACTGGCCGGCGATGTCATCGGCGGCCATTTCCTGACACGCGCGGCCATTGCCTCGCGCACCCGGGAGGCAGACTTGCGCGCCCGTCAGACGGCGCTCGCCGGCTTCTTCGCCGAAACCATCCTTGCATCCGCACCAGGCCGCCTGCCGGCGATCACCGAAAGCGGCGACCGGTTCCTCACCCATAGCCGCGTCCTGTTCGGGATCGGCTGATCGGATGGCCGCCTGGACCAGAACCTTCAACGGCGCCGAACCCGTGCGCATCAATAAGTGGCTTGCTCTGGAAGGCGTCTGCTCGCGGCGCGAGGCCGATGCTCTGATCGAAAGGGGCCTGGTCGAGCTCGACGGCAAGACGGTGACGCAGCTCGGTGAGCGCATCCTCCCCGGACAGACAATCAAGCTGAACGCGAAAGCCGCGCGGCAGCTCGACAGCCAGCTCTCCATCGTTCTCAACAAGCCGGTCGGATATGTTTCAGGAACACCGGAGCCCGGGGAGATACCGGCCATCCGTCTGATAAGCGCAAAGACCCTGCGGGGCGAGGCGCACGCCATTCCGGGACGCGGTAACATGATGGCGCCGCTTGGCCGTCTCGACAAGGATTCGCGCGGCCTGCTCATCCTCTCGGAAGACGGCGTGCTCGCCAGGGCCGTGATTGGCCCGCTCAGCGAAGTCGACAAGGAATATATCGTCAAGGTCCTCGGCGAGATCACCCCGGAGAAACTCGCCCTGCTGAGGCATGGCCTGGAGCTGGACGGCCGCAGACTGCGTCCCGCGAAAGTCACCGCAGAAGGCAAGGACACGCTGCGCTTTATCCTGACCGAAGGCCGCAACCGGCAGATCCGCCGCATGTGCTCGCTCGTTCACCTGCGCGTCAGAGACCTGCAGCGCATCCGCGTCGGCCCGGTCGGGCTTGGCAATCTGCCGGAAGGCCACTGGCGCCCTCTCAGTCACAAGGAACGCGCCGCGCTGATTGCGGCCCGTGCCGGCAAGGGCGCAGCGACGCCTGCGGCGAAGAAAGCGCCCCCGCCCGGCCCGAAGGCCCGTAAGGAAACCGCAGCCAAGGCGCAGGAAGTGGCGTCCGAACTCGCCCCGAAAGTGCCCTACCGAACCCGCAGTTACGGCCTCACGGGCGAGGGCTTTCGCCGGACGAAACTACCGCCCCGGCCACGCCGTCCGGTGAAATAGGCTTCCCCGGCGTGACGGCTCGACGGGTGTGCGATCATGGGTAACGTTCCGAGATGGACGGATTTGAAGCCACTCCGACCCGCCGTGCGGGCCTGACCTATCCCTTAGGGGATGTCACCCCGGCTCTGGGCGAGACGATCACTGTCGCGCCCGGCATTGAATGGGTGCGCATGCCGCTGCCCTTCTCGCTGAAATTTATAAATCTCTGGCTGATCGATGATGGCGACAGCTGGACGATTGTCGATACCGGCCTGCCGCTTCCGGAAACCAGGACGGCCTGGAAAAGCCTGCTCGAGACCCGCGTCACTCCTGACAAGCCGCTGAAGCGCGTGATCGTCACACACATGCACCCGGATCATGTCGGCAGTGCCGGCTGGCTCTGCCACAGGTACAAGGCCGGGCTCTGGATGACCCGGCTCGAATATCTGACCTGCCGGATGCTGGTGGCGGATACCGGCCGGGAGGCTCCGCAAGCCGGTCTGGAGTTTTACCGGCGCGCCGGCTGGAGCGAAAAAGCGCTGGATCACTACAAGTCCCGTTTCGGCAGCTTCGGCCGGGGGGTCAGCCTTATGCCGGATGCCTTTCACCGTATCTCGGACGGTGACACGTTCCGGATGGCCGGCGCTGACTGGCAGGTGATCACAGGGGCAGGCCACTCGCCTGAGCATGCCTGTCTTTATTGCCCCGAGCGCAACATCCTGATCTCCGGCGACCAGCTGCTGCCCCGGATTTCATCCAATGTTTCGGTTCACCCGACAGAACCTGAGGCGGACCCGCTGGAGGAATGGCTCGCCAGCTGCCGCAAGCTGATGCAGGCCCTGCCGGAAGATTGCCTGGTCCTGCCTGCCCATAACGAACCCTTTACCGGCGCCCACAAACGCCTGCAGCATCTCATCGATGGCCACGAGACGGCGCTCACGCGCCTTCGCCAGCGCCTGTCCAGGGGGCCGGCCAATGTGCTGGAAACCTTCGTGGCCGTGTTCGGCCGAGCGATTGAGGGCGACGAGCTGAGCATGGCGACCGGCGAGGCGCTGGCGCATATCAATTATCTGAAACGTCGGGGGGAACTGGCTGTTTCAGCGAATCCGGAGGGTGTGACCCTCTACCGCCATGCCGACGCCTTCCGCGGCTGACAATCGCAGTCAGGGCGGCGTTTTCGCCTTCGCACGGCGCGGGCTTTTCGTCTAAGACTGGGCCGGGAAAATCAGCCTGAGGGTCAGAATGCCGAGCCAGATCGACGTCACGACGCAAGCCGATGAGCCCCTGTCCGTCTGGGAAAAGGTCAAGCGCGAGCTGAAGGAGTGGGCCGCAACACTTGCGATTGTTGCTCCGGCCTTCCTGCTTTTCACCGGCCTGCTTTACGAACAGCGTGTCATTCCATCCGAAAGCATGGTGCCCTCCCTGGAGGTCGGAGACCGTGTAGCCGTCGCCAAGTTCGCCTATGGCTATGGCCGCTATTCGCTGCCCCTCAGCCTTGGCCGATATCTCCCGCTGGGCGAGGGCAGGTTCTTCCCGGGCATGCCCGAGCGCGGCGATGTCGTTGTCTTCGAACACACCCATTCCCACCGCGTGATGATCAAGCGCGTCATCGGCTTGCCGGGTGACACGGTCCAGATCCTGGGCGAAACCCTGATACTTAATGGCCAGCCGGTCCAGTCCGATTATGTGCGCGATGTCCGCTACGTTCCCGACGGCGAAGCGATCATCGAGACAGTCGAGGAATGGACCGAGACTATCGGAGACAAGTCCTGGACGACGCATCGGGGCCTGCGTGGCCGGCCTGTGGCCGATACCCTGCTCTTCGTGGTGCCCGAAGGCCATCTTTTCATGATCGGTGACAACCGGAACAACTCCTATGACGGCCGCGAGATTTCAGGACACTGCCCGCCCATCAACGGCGTGGTGGACCGGGCCGGTTGCCCCCTGCGCGGGCGAGCCGAAGACGCCTCTGTCGGCTTCGTGCCGCTCGATCACCTGATCGGGCGCGCCGACACGGTTCTGCTGACCTTCCATCGCTGCGCCCTTCAGGATGGCGAGCCTTGCCGCAAGCGGGTCTGGCGCGGTCTCTGATACGCCTTCGGCGCTTGCCCAGCTGCGCCAACGCCGCTAGTGCGGTCGGCGAGGGCGCTGGGCCTGCCGGACATACGACCGACGAGGAAGGACGATGCCAACCACGACATCGGCTCAGCGCCCGCGCGGCCCGATCATCGTGTCCCGCCATGGCAGACCTGCGCTCGACCGCTCCGCCGGACCACCCCTGGAGTGGCGCGAATATGTCGGCTGGTGGAGCCGATATGAACAGAGCGCCCTGGCCGACGGGCAGTCAGCGCCGCCCGGACTGAAAGAGATCGTTGGCGACGCAGACCTCGTTTTTGCCTCCGCCCGGCTCAGAGCCCAGCAGACGGCGGCCCTGGCCATACCGCACAAGCAGGCTGAGTACGATCCGGTCTTCAACGAGGCGCCCCTGCCGCCACCGACGCTGCACGGGTTCAAGGTCCTGCCAAAGACCTGGAACATACTCGCCAGGTCCGCCTGGCTCGCAGGTCATTCGCTGGACGGGGAGTCCTCCAGAGAAGCGCGTCTGCGCGCCAAGATCGCCGCTTTGCGCCTCCACGAGGCCTCCGCCGGAGGCAAGGTCTACCTGGCGGCGCATGGCTGGTTCAACCGCATGCTCCGGCCGGAACTGCGCCGTCTCGGATGGGTCTGTGTCCGTGACGGGGGTGACAGCTACTGGAGCTTCCGCGTCTATGAATATCGCGGCCGATAATCGGCCCGTCTTTCGGTATTTCAGTTGTCCCCCCTCCAACTCGGTCCTAGAAACAAGTCTTCCTGATGCGAGGACCTGCCGCAATGGCCGACACGAAATCCATTCCCGTCGACAAGATGAGCTTCGAGGAGGCCCTGGCTGAACTCGAAGCCATCGTGCGCCAGCTCGAGGCCGGTGACGTCGAACTTGAAAAATCGATCGCCATCTACGAGCGGGGGGCATCCCTCAAGGCACTTTGCGAAGCGCGCCTGAAATCTGCTGAGCTGAAAGTCGAACAGATTGTTCAGGGCGCCAGCGGTCCCGTGACTGAACCCGCCCGATTTGACTGAGCGGCCGGCATCATGGGAGACGGGGGCGATTTCGAACAAAGGCTGACCGAGGTGGCCGACCGCGTGACGGTGGCGCTCGATCAGCTGATTCCGCCGGCCAGCGGTCCCGAAGCCAATCTGATGCGTGCCATGCGCCATGCGGCCCTTGCGAATGGCAAACGCATGCGGCCCTTCTTCGTCCTGGAGACCGGTGCGATGTTTGGCGCTTCGGAGAAGAGCCTGCTGCGCACCGCAGCGGCGCTCGAATGCGTACATTGCTACTCGCTTGTGCATGACGACCTGCCCTGCATGGACGATGATGACTTCCGGCGCGGCCAGCCGACCGTCCACAAGGCGTTTGATGAAGCGACCGCCATACTCGCCGGCGACGCGCTGCTGACGCTCGCCTTCAAGATCCTGGCCTCGGGTGAAACCCATGACGATCCGGCCGTTCGCGTTCTGCTGATCGAACGGCTCGCCGATGCATCGGGTGCACGCGGGATGGTCGGCGGGCAGATGATCGACATGCTGGAACAGGAAAGTCCCCGCGATCTCAATACGATTACCCGGATGCAGCGCCTGAAGACCGGCGCGCTGATTTCCTATGCCATGGAGAGCGGCGCGATTATCGGCCAGGCGAGAGACGCCGAGCGAAACGCCCTCGCGGGTTTCGCCAATGACCTCGGCCTTGCCTACCAGATCGCGGATGACATTCTCGATGCCGAAGGGGACGAAATCCTGGCAGGCAAGCCCCTGCGCACCGACCAGCCGGCCGGCAAGGCCAATTTTGTTACACTTCTGGGTGTCGATGGTGCGCGCCAAAGGGTCAAACTGCTGGCGGCTCAGGCCAAGGAGCATCTGGCGATTTTCCGTGACAAGGCCGCTATCCTGCTGCATTCGGTGGATTATGTATTGAACCGGCCCCGGTAAAATGACCGTGCTGACACTGAGAAAAGTCCACGTGAGATGACAGAAATCCGCCCGAATCGCCTGCTTGATGCGATCAATTCGCCGGCCGACCTGAAAGGGCGCCCGCGCGCGGACATCAAGCAGATCGCCCAGGAAGTCCGTGATGAAGTCATTGATGTCGTCGCCGTCACGGGCGGGCACCTCGGCTCCGGCCTTGGCGTGGTCGAGCTTACAGTTGCCCTCCACTACGTGTTCGATACGCCGGACGATAAGCTTGTCTGGGATGTTGGCCACCAGTGCTATCCTCATAAGATTATCACCGGCCGGCGCGACCGTATGCGCACCCTGCGGCAGGGCGGCGGGCTCTCAGGCTTTACCAAACGCTCGGAAAGCGTATTCGACCCCTTCGGCGCCGCCCACGCCTCCACATCGATTTCTGCGGGTCTCGGTTTTGCCAAGGCGCGCGACCTGCAGGGCCGAAAGAACAATGTGATCTGCGTCATCGGCGACGGCTCGATGTCGGCCGGCATGGCTTATGAGGCAATGAACAATGCCGGTGCCGACAAGTCACGCCTGATCGTGATCCTGAACGATAACGACATGTCGATCGCCCCGCCGGTCGGCGCCATGAGCCATTATTTCTCCCGCCTTGTCTCATCGCGGCCTTATCGCGGCCTGCGCCGCTTCGCCAAGAGAGTGGTCGCGCCAATGGGCCTTGAGTCGCCGGCCCGCCGTGCCGAGGAATACCTGCGCGGTTTTGCGATGGGCGGGACGATGTTCGAGGAGATGGGCTTCTATTATGTCGGACCCGTTGACGGGCACGACCTTGATACGCTGATCCCGATCCTGGAAAACATTCGTGACATCGAAGACGGGCCGATCCTGCTGCACGTCGTGACTCAGAAAGGCAAGGGCTATGCGCCCGCCGAAAATTCCGCCGACAAGTATCACGGTGTCTCGAAGTTTTCGGTCGTCACGGGTGAGCAGGCCAAGGGTGCCTCCGGCCCGCCGAGCTATCAGAAAGTCTTTGGTCAGACCCTCGCAAAGCTTGGCGAGACGGACGACAAGATCTGCGCCATCACCGCCGCCATGCCGTCAGGAACCTCGACAGACATTTTCGGCGCCAGGTTTCCGGACCGCCATTTCGATGTCGGTATCGCCGAGCAGCACGCGGTCACCTTTGCCGCGGGTCTGGCCGCCGACGGGATGAAGCCGTTCTGTGCGATTTACTCCACTTTCCTGCAGCGCGGCTACGATCAGGTCGTTCATGATGTGGCGATCCAGAAGCTGCCTGTCCGCTTCGCGCTGGACCGGGCCGGCCTCGTCGGCGCAGACGGTGCGACGCATGCGGGCAGTTTTGATATCGGCTATCTCGGCGCGCTGCCGGGCTTCGTCTGCATGGCGCCCGGTGATGAGGCCGACCTCGCCCGCATGGTCAAGACAGCACTGGACATCGATGATGGTCCAAGCTCGATCCGCTACCCCCGCGGCGAAGGCGTCGGGATTGAAATCCCGAGCGAGCTCAAAGCCCTCGAAGTCGGCAAGGGACGGATCATCCGTGAAGGGACGAGCATCGCCATCCTGTCCTATGGCACCCGCCTTCAGGAAGTCCTGAAGGCTGCCAGCATGCTGTCTGCTCAGGGCCTCAGCACTACCGTGGCGGATGCCCGCTTCGCCCGCCCGCTCGATGCCAGGCTGATCGACCGTCTTGCCCGGGAACACGAAGTCCTGATCACGGTCGAAGAGGGCGCCAAAGGCGGCTTCGGCAGTTTTGTGCTCGAGCACCTCGCCAATGTGGGCGCGCTCGATACGGGGCTTAAAGTTCGTGTGATGACACTGCCCGATATCTTCCAGGATCAGGACACGCCCTATGCCATGTATGAGGCGGCCGGCCTCAACGCCCGTCACATTGCCGCCCGTGCCATAGAGGCCCTCGGCCGGGGGGACATTGCTGCAATCGATTCGGCAGCGCGGGCCTGAGGTGCGCAAAGTCACACTTTGACCTCAGTTTGGCCCTGTCACGGCGCAGCATGGCAGTTTAAGCCTGCGGCTGCGCACATCTAGGCGTGCCAACCCTGACTTCCACGGAGAAACCCGATGATTCGTCCCGTCCTGCTTGCCGCGGCTTCGGCCGTTATCCTCGCTGCATGCGCGTCTGCCCCGGAAGCGCCCGCGACCTCCTCCGCCAGTTCCGGCGCCGTAACTGCCGAAATTTCGCCCCTCAGTCTCGCCTTCAGGACTGCGGATGAACTGGTTGCCGCCGGCAATACGCCGGCCGCTATCCAGCGCCTTATGCAGGCAGTCAGCGACACCCGCCTGACCGAGACCCAGCGCAGCGACATACTGTTCAGGCTCGGCGAGCTGAGCGCGTCCCCCACCGGTTATGACGCCGAAGGCGCTGTCGCGTATCTCGAGGAAGTGCTGTCCGGCTACACACAAACCCCGGCAGCCAAACAGGCCGCCGCCGCCCTGCCGGGCGCGCGTCAGCTCGTTCTGAAGCATCTGGCGGTCGCCGGGGCAGACACAGCAACGCGTTCGGAGCAGTTCCTGGCTCTGTTCAGCCTTGGCCGCCATGAGGACGCCATCGATCTGATGGTTGCCAATGACATCACGCCCGGCAACGAAGAATTGCTGGCTATGTACCAGATCGGTTATCTCTGTGAGGATTCCAACCTCACCGGCCGTGCCTATCAGGTCACCGACCGCGATGGCACGGTGCGCAGCGTACGCTTTTGTGATTTCGGCAAGTAAGAACCGGGCACTCAATCCTCGAAGCTGACGATACCCGCCGCAGATGATCCCTGATCCGGAGCGCTCACCTGCGGCGGTGTTGCTGGCGGGCGCTGTGTCCGTCCGGTTGCGACTTTCGTAAGTCAGCCCCTTCAAAGCCTCCGCAAGGCGTGGTTTGTTGGGTTCCGTAAGACATCAGGGAGGAACGAAGATCATGGCAGAAGGCACACTTCCGGGCGGACCCGTTATGTCCATTGCGGATGCCAATAAGGCGCTCGCGGGTCCGGGATCGCCGGTGGAGCTTGAAGACGCTGTGATCCGGGGTATCCCCTTCAGGGTCTATAAGAACGCCCCTCCGACCCTGAACGCCATCCTGGATGCCGCCGCCGAGCAGTTCGGCGAGCGCACCTATATCGTTTATGAGAACGAGCGTGTCACCTTTAAGGCGATGCAGCTCGGCGCCAGAAGGCTCGCGCAGCATCTCTACCATGACTGCCACGTCCGCAAGGGTGACCGCGTGGGCGTGATCATGCGCAATTATCCGGAGTGGCCGGTCGGCTTCTATGCTGCCCTTGGCGCCGGCGCGATTGCCACCCCGATGAACTCCTGGTGGACAGCCGAAGAGCTTGAATACGGGCTCTCTTTCGCCGGCGTCTCGGTGGCGATTGTTGACGCACAGATCTATGAGCGTATCCGTGGCAGCCTCGAACGCCTGCCGGACCTGAAGCACATCCTCATCGCCCGCGATGCAGCCGATGAGATCGCAGACCCTCGAATAAAATCGCTGAACGATATCATCGGTCAGCCGAACAGCTGGGCAGGCCTTGAGGATGCTGGGCCTGTCGATGTCATTCTGGGGCCCGAGGATGACGCGACAATCATGTATACGTCGGGCACTACGGGAAAGCCGAAAGGCGCCCTCGCCACACACCGCGCCGTGATCTCGAATATGTTCAATTCGATGACCTGTCAGGCCCGCATGTATCTGCGCAAGGGCGAGCCGGTTCCCGCTCCGGACCCGGATGCCATGCGCGCGACGCTGCTGGCCGTACCCTTCTTCCACGCGACCGGCGCCTTTGCGATCCTGGTTCCATCGGCCCTGCGCGGCGACAAGATTGTCTGCATGTATAAGTGGGATGCCGGCCAGGCGCTCCCGATCATCGAGGCAGAGAAGATAACCTCCGTAGGCGGCGTACCAGCGATTGCCTGGCAGTTGCTGGAGCATCCGGACCGGGACAAGTTTGACCTCTCGAGTATCGAGGTCATTTCCTATGGCGGCGCCCCGTCGGCGCCTGAACTGGTCTCGACTATCAAGAAGCGTTTCCCTGATGCGGCGCCCGGCAATGGCTGGGGCATGACGGAGACCTGCGCGACGGCCACGCTCAACATCGGTGATGACTATGTCCTGCGGCCACAGAGCGCCGGCGCACCGCCCGGCGCAGTTGAAATCAAGGTCTGCGATCCGGATGGCCGGGAACTGCCGGCCGGGTCAGTTGGCGAACTCTGGTGCAAGAGCCCGTCAAACTGCCGGCTTTACTGGAACCGTCCGGACGCAACCGCCGAGACCTTCCGTGATGGCTGGGTCGTCACCGGCGACCTTGCGCGGATCGACGAGGAGGGCTTCCTCTTCCTGGTCGACCGGGCGAAAGATATGCTGATCAGGGGCGGCGAGAACATCTACTGTATCGAAGTCGAGAATGCGCTGTACGATCATCCGGCGGTCATGGATGCGGCCGTGGTTGGCATCGCGCACAAGATCCTTGGTGAGGAAGTCGGGGCCGTCGTTCAGCTCAAACCCGGCAAGTCGGCCACGGAAGCAGAACTGCGGGCGCACGTCTCGGGCCAGCTCGCCGCATTCAAGGTGCCCGTCGAGATCCAGTTCCAGGACGAGCCGCTGCCGCGCAATGCCAATGGTAAGATTCTGAAGGCCGAACTTCGCCAGCGTTTCAAAGCGAGAGCCTGACCGGATGGCTCTGCGTAAACGGCGGATCGGCGATCGCGACGTCCATCCTGTCGGCCTGGGCTGCATGAACATCACGCATGCTTATGGTCCGCCCATCGACGAGACCGAGGCAAAGGCGCTGCTCGCGCATGCGCTCGATCTTGGCTGCGATTTTCTCGACACGGCCACGATTTATGGCCTCGGACGCAGCGAGGAACTGATCGGGGAAGCCCTCGGCCACCGCCGCCGCGACTTCTTCCTTGCCAGCAAATGCGTCCTTGGTTTCCAGGATGGCCAGCGCGTGCTCGATGGCCGCCCGGAAGCGATACAGGCCGCCTGCGAGGCAAGCCTCAAACGCCTGCGCACGGACGTGATCGATCTTTACTACCTGCACAGGCCCGATCCGAAAGTGCCGATCGAGGAGTCCGCGGGCGCGCTCTCAGATCTGGTGAAGGCCGGCAAGATCCGTTTCATTGGCCTGTCCGAGATGGGCGAGGCGCAGCTGCGCCGGGCCCATGCGGTTCACCCCGTCGCAGCGATGCAGTCGGAGTATTCGCTCTGGGTTCGCAACCCGGAGATTGCCGTTCTGGAAGCCTGCCGCGAACTCGGAGCCGTCCTCGTCGCCTTCTCGCCGGTCGGCAGGGGCTTCCTGGCAGATCCGCCTGCTGATCCTGCCGCGTTTCATGACACAGACATGCGCCGTTTCATGTTCCCGCGCTTTTCGCCGGAATTCTATCCCAGAAATCTCGCGCTACTGGGCGAAGCCCGCGCCGTTGCCCGCGAGGCCGGCTGCTCGGTCGCGCAACTCGCGCTCGCCTGGACCCTCGCCAAGGGTGAGCACGTCATTGCGATCCCCGGCACCACCAAGCTGTCGCATCTGGAGGACAACCACATGGCCGCGTCGGTCACCTTGACGGGGGATCAGCTGGCCCGCCTCGACGCCCACTTCGCGCCTGAACGCGCGGCCGGTCCCCGTTACAGTCCCGCCGCACAGGCGAGCGTGACAACCGAGATGTATGAGTTCGAGAAGGCGCTTCATGCCAGATAAGGCAACCGTCGCGCTGGAAGCGCGCAGTCAGGCGGGTGATGGGCGACGTTACTCGCCCTCTGCTGCCCGAAACCGTGAGCCGCTCCGTGATGTTCTCTCGCAGTGGGTCACGTCTCCCGCTCGGATTCTTGAGATTGCCTCCGGCACCGGCGAGCATGGCGCATTCGTCACATCCTCTCTTGGCGGTTTCGACTGGACCTATTCCGACATCGATGCCGAAAGCCTCGCCAGTCAGGCCGCCTGGCGGGCGCTTGATACAACGGGGCGTCTGCATGGCCCGCTGGTGATTGATGCGTCATCCCCGGATTGGTCAGCGGCCCAGGCTGCCAGCGGCTGGGACGCTGTGTTCTGCGCCAACATGGTACACATTGCCCCCTGGAGCGCCGCGGTCGGTCTCTTCCGCGGGGCAGGCAAGCTCCTGAAACCCGGCGGCCAGTTGATCCTCTACGGACCCTTTGCGCGCGACGGCGTCATGGCCCCGTCCAATGCTGCTTTTGACGCAAGCCTGAAGTCCCGCAATCCGGACTGGGGCGTGCGCGACCTCGACCGTGATCTCGTCCCGCTCGCCACAACAGCAGGTCTCGTGTTGCAAAGCGACATTGAAATGCCGGCCAACAATCTGACGGTTAGCTTCCGCAAGCCCGCCTGACACTCAGCCGCCGCCGAAGCGCTGCGTCCAGTCAGCGATCTGTGTGTCCTCGATCTTCTGGAACAGGACATCCGGGGGCGTGATAATCTGACCGCGTGGCAGCGCATCCAGCAGCGCGGCGAAGTCTTGCGACTTCGAGGCGCCCGGCATCTTGCGGTTGGCATCCGGGATGCCCAGTGCATCGAGAATCTTCTTCGCCGCATCCGGAATGATCGGCTGCGCTATGACGGCGAACACAGCGGCCAGGTTGAGGCCCGTGCGGACGCCTGCGGCTGCGGCCCCGACATCAGTCTTGTACTTTACCCAGGGCTCGGCTTTCGTGAGATATTCGTTGCCCGCTGCCCAGAGTGCGCGCGTCTCTGCAGCCGCCTTGCGGAACTCCATTGCTTCATAGAACTCGACAAGGCGCGGCAGCCGCTCTGCGAGCTCTGCCGCCATCCAGGTTTCCGCTTCGCCCGGCGTGCCGGCTTCAGGAACCTTGCTGTCAAACTTCGACGCGCAGTACTTCGTAATGCGGTTGACGAAATTGCCGAGCACGTTGGCGAGGTCGGAGTTCACTGCCGCCTGGAACCCTTCCCAGGTGAATGCCGCGTCCGAGCCTTCCGGTGCGTTAGAGATCAGGTACCAGCGCCAATAATCCGAGGGCAGGAGGCTGAGGGCGGTATCCATGAAAACGCCCCGCTTCTGACTGGTTGAAAACTTGCCACCATACCAGGTGACCCAATTGAAAGCCTTAAGCTTATCAACCGTCTTCCAGGGCTCGCCCGATCCGAGCAGGGTGACCGGAAAGCTGACCGTATGGAAAGCCACGTTGTCTTTGCCCATGAACTGGACATACTCGGTCTGATCAGCGCCCTTGTCTCGCTTCCACAGGACCTCCCAGTCTTTTCCGGTGGCCTCGGCCCATTCCTGAGTTGCCGAGATATAGCCGATCGGCGCATCGAACCAGACATAGAAGACCTTATTCTCAAAGCCCGGACGCGGTGATCCGTCTGCGGACATTACCTTGACGCCCCAGCTGAGGTCGCGCGTAATCGAACGCGCAATCAGGCCCTCGTCCAGCCATTTATTGGCGATTGACACGGCCAGCTGCGGCCAGGCTTTACCCTTCTCATTGACCCAGGCGCGGATTGTGTCCTGCATGGCAGTCTGCAGAAGATAGAGATGGTCTGTATCCCGGATCTCGATGTTTCGGCTGCCGGTGACGGATGAGTAAGGATTGATAAGGTCGACAGGGTCCAGAAGCCGCCCGCAATTGTCACACTGGTCGCCGCGCGCCTTTTCGAAACCGCAGTGCGGGCAGGTTCCTTCGACGTAACGGTCGGGCAGGAAACGGCCGTCATCGACCGCATAGACCTGTTTGGAGGTCTGCGCCTCAATCAGGCCGTTCTGCTCAAGGCGCTGCGCAAAATGCTGGGTCAGCTTGTGATTGGCGGGCCGCGAGGTGCGGCCGAACCAGTCATAGGACAACTGAAAGCCTTCACCCGCCTTGCGCTGGATCTCATACTGCTCATCACAATACTGCTGCACGGTCTGGCCTGCCGCCTGGGCGGCCAGCTCCGCCGGCGTGCCATGCTCGTCCGTCGCGCAGATATAGGTCACCTCGTGGCCCAGAAGGCGCATCACGCGGGCATAGACATCTGCCGGCAGCATTGACCCGGCGAGGTTTCCAAGGTGTTTGACCCCGTTGATGTAGGGCAGGGCAGATGTGATCAGGATGCGCCGGGTCGGGGTCATAGGGCGTTTGCATGCCTTCAGGTTCAGGGAATGCGCCTTTTAACGCCCCCGCTGGTAATTGAAAGCTCTAGGCGCGTCCCCAGTATGTCACTCTTCGCAGCAGGATCTCCACCGGCCCCCGCGGTGCAAAGCCACGCCAGAAGCCGGTGAACACCAGAGAGGCAATCGCCGCCAGAGCGGCGACCCCAATCGCTCCGGACGCGGTCATGTTGCCATAAGCGCCCATGCCATAGGCTGCGAATACCAGCGAGAGGATCAGTGATTGGAGAAGGTAGGCTGTCAGGGAGGCCGATCCGGCGCGCGCAAGGAACCGCCTCACTGGCCCGCCTTCTCCCTTAGACACAAGCGCGATCAAGCCGGCATAACCAAGCGCCGAAAAAGGGGAAAAGGCCATTGTCACGGCGCTGCCGAGGATGAATGCAGAATCGACAGCGGACCCGGCGCCGAGGAGGATCCACGCCCCCGACGCACTGCCCGCCAGACCTATCGGAAGAAAGACCCGACGCGACAGTTTCCAGATCGGCGCCTCCGGCTGGTCGATGACCCCGGCCTTTGCTGCCGCAAGGCCGAAGCAGAAGAAACCGAAGACTGAAATCCCCTGCTGGATGATCACGCTCGGCAGCACGAAGGGCATGAGTGAAAGCCGGTACTGTGCCGCCTGCCAGAAATTGCCTTCACCGAACGCCGTCAGCGCGGCAGCGTCCATCGCGTCGTAACCGGCCTGCGCCATAGCTTCGGGGGCATAAGTCTCCCCAAGCCACAACAAGGCGGCGAGGGCGAAAAGCAAGAGCGTGTTGAGCAAGATCATGACGATCCCGGTGCGCACGAGCACTTTGACACTTGCGTCCCGCAGGACAAACAGAAGGCAGCCGAGCAGGCCATAAGTCAGAAGGATGTCCCCGAACCAGAAAAAGGTGAAATGCAGAAGGCCAAGGACGATCAGCGCGCTCATCCGACGGAAATAACGCGGCGCAAACGCCTTGTCCGCCCTTGCGGCAGCAGCGAGCTGGAAGGCCAGCCCCGCCCCGAACATCATCGAGAAAAGAGGGTAGGATTTCATCAGGAACAGACCAGCCATGGCGGCAAAGACGGCCTGATCAAGGGGGTACTCCAGCCCGCCTTGATAAAAACCAATCGAAAAAGGCTGCGCAAAACCGACGACATTGACGACCGCAATGCCGAACAGGGCAAAGGCCCTCAGCAGGTCGGGCATCATGGCCCGGTGGGTAACCGACTGCTTTGGATCTGGCACCGACTGCCTCCCGCCCTGTCTGAAGCATTCTCGGCGAGAACGTTCGAACTTGCAATCTATACCCCAGCAGACCGTCACGCTTGCAGCGCCCGGATGATTCCGGTATCGCCGTTCGAGTGCCGGCATAGCTCAGCTGGTAGAGCATCTGATTTGTAATCAGGGGGTCACGGGTTCGAGTCCTGTTGCCGGCACCATTAAAAACAAGGACTTAGCCGCCAAAACTCGGCGCGGCAAAGCATTCCAGGCGAAAATTCGTGCCACATTCGTGCCAAGTGATTTCGCGGTTGGGCTTTCTGTCTTGGCGCTGAGGCAAATGTTTGTCAGGCAATGCGCGTTCCGCGGTACAATTACCGACCAGATTTCGCCTGGATCCGCTCCAGCATCCCGAGCAACTTCTCATACTGCCGCGTCAGCCGCTCATCGAGTTGCATGAGCCGGTCCATATAGTTGGGGTCGAGGCTTTCGCCCCAGGCCTGAACACGCACAGCCTGCCGCATCGTCGCTTCGGTTTTCTGTTGCTGCAAAAGCGGCATCAGTTCGCGCCGGATGAAATTGGCCAGCCCCTCTGCGTTTGGTGGGTAGTTTTCCGGATCATCGCCGGTTCCGTTGTTGATCCAGAAATCCCGGCTGTCATCACGAAGGGCTGCGAGTGCCTGTTCATAGGCGTCAGGTCGGCCAGCTTCGAGGATCAATAGCGCGTCGCCCGTGTGGGCTTCATCGTCCGAGGTATCCACGGCCAGGTCTTCGTCGTCAGCCATCGTTGTTGTCACGGCTACCTCGGACGAAAATTTAGCCCGTTTGGCGCCCAGCGGCATTAGCGCCCTTCGCGTCAGAGGATCGCTCGGACCAAAGTCAACGCGCTTATCAAGGCCCGCTATTTGCAGAGCGCGCTCCCCCAGCACCAGCCGCCGCCGCCGCCAGTCGCACCAGACCAGCTGTTCCAGGATGTGCCGCGCGGCCGGGCATCCTGGAGGATAGGCGATGAAGTATTCCTCGCGCAGCACCCCGAATGCGCCAGAATCTTCCCAGGGCAGGAGTGCCATTTCATATGGCGAGGGCGGTATGGCATTCGGGATCAACGCAGCCTGCTGGCTCATGTCTGCTTACCTCCAGAAATCCTTCACAGCGCCGCGCCCGCTGATCTTCCCGGACCGCCGTTCTGTCGTTCGCTGCATCCGGTTTATCAGTACCAGAATGTCATCGTAGACTTCGGATTCCGCCGCATGGATCTGCTCGCTGATCCGCTCGAACGTCTTTTGGTGCATGCCCTTCGGCTTAGGGCCGATCTCGTCGCCGAGACCGATCTCGGCACCAACGCGCCGTCTCAGCTTCTGGTTCTTGCGTGTTGCCCGGTTGCCGGGCCGCTCCTGCGTCGAGGCATGAACGAGGTTATGGCAAGTCCGGCAGAGATAGCGCACGCTGGCGCCATAGAGGCGCTTCACGGTGCAGGCACAGCGCGGGCAGAGGAAATAGGTCTCGCATCCTCCGAAGTGGCGTTGATGATGGCGCAGGGCGACGCGCTCCTGATGCTGCTGCCAAGGCTCTTGGCCACGCTTCCAGGAGTAGGCCAGCGTGATGGCGTCCTCACCCCCGATTACTTTCAATGAGGGGCCCGGAGCGTTCTCGCTACCTTTCCAGTAGATGTGTGAGATGTTGCCCGTCCGGCACAATCCCCGCCGCTTCAGGTCGGATGCGTCGAGCCGGTACTGCCCTTCGACAATACGCCGCCCCTTGCTGTTGTGGCCGCCTGAACCAAGCCCGCCCATACCGTCCGCCTCCGGATGTTTGCCCAGATCGGTTGTTAAGTTGAGGGGAATGTCAAAGGTGGTTCCGTGGCTGTACGGCAGCGTTCGGATTGTTAGGCTTGAGATGTAATGAGCAGTTGCTGCTGACTACATCCATGACGATACGCAACTGCGTCGCGAAGCAAAAAAACAGCGTCAGTAGTTTCGCCCCCGCAACCTCGCCACCTTCTCCCTAATGTGTGCCGGCGCCGCATGAGTGATGGCAGCGCGGACCTGCGTTGCCCTTCTCTCTCGAATGGCGGCAAGGCGAACCTCGTGCTGCAGGTCTCCGGACGGAGTTCTTTCCTCAAGTCGCTCAATCCGGCTCTTGATGCTCATCGGCTTTCACTTTCGGCTCTCATCCTGCGCTGGGCAGCCATAAATGCAATCGCGCGGGCCACGTCCCTCAAGGATGATTCGCGGGGCGCTGGTCGCGCTGCCTGCTGTTCCAGCTTCGCAATGCGGTGCCTGATGCTCATGCCGGTCTCTCCTCCAGCGCTTTGATGCGGGTTTCCAGTTCGGTCGTTTCCAGCGCCTTGCGATAAGCTTCAACAAGGCCGGCAATACCGGTAGCCTCAGACGGTGTCAGTTCGCCGCTCGCCACGCTTGCCAGGATGGCGCCCATCGCTGCCGATGCACTGGCGGCGCTTTCCATGGGCGGCAGGTCGAAGCGTACAGGCGCATCCTTGCGGGGCGGTGCCAGGCGCTCAAGGCAAAGTCTGAGTGCTGTGGTGTCGCCTGCCAGCGCCATATCGATCGCTTTGCGGGTCAGGGCCTCGCCTTCGCCGTCAAGCAGCGCCTGGATGGCCAGCGTGGTCTTGTGCCGGGAGCCTTTGGGGCGGCCGGGATTGCCCTTGGCGAAGGTGACGTGCGTTTTGCGTCCGTTTTTACGGTCAGCGGCTGGCATGTCGGCTCACGGATGAATATCGAAACGATATGTATACAGCTGAACAATATCGGATTGAAGAGGCGCGACTCCCGGGTTCATCAATACTGCTAACAAAGCGGCGCACGGGGTTACTTTAGCCCTTCGCGTCGATCGTTCATTTCACGAGTCTAGCCGTCTTTTGATCGTGTCCCGCTAAGTGGTGTAGCTGACGGTTAGCGAAGTCGCCCGCGCAGCGCTTGTCCAGAGAGCTGGCGGAGCGGGCGACTTTGCGGGTGGTCATCGGCGATTTCCGGGTAGGGTTTGGTTGCAACACCGACCCACAACTGGAGACACCACCGATGACCAACGACATGATGAACCTGCGCACGCTTGTAGAGAAGACCCCGGATGCCGATTTGCTTCGGGAGATGATCGGCTTTGCGGCCGAACGCCTGATGGAACTGGAAGTCGGGGCCGCCACCGGGGCGGCGCATGGCGAGAAGAGCGCGCTGCGTCTCGCCCAACGCAATGGATACCGCGACAGGGACTGGGAGACCCGGGCGGGAACGGTCGAGTTGCGTATCCCGAAGCTGCGCAAGGGCAGTTACTTCCCCTCCTTTCTGGAGCCGCGCCGGATGGCCGAGAAGGCGCTGACGGCGGTCATTCAGGAAGCCTATGTGCAGGGCATCTCGACCCGCTCGGTTGATGACCTCGTGAAGGCTATGTGCATGAGCGGCATTTCCAAAAGCCAGGTCAGTCGGCTGTGCGAAGAAATAGACGAGAAAGTGCAGGTCTTCCTCGCCCGGCCGATCGAGGGCGATTGGCCATATATCTGGATCGATGCAACCTACCTGAAGGTCCGCCGCGGTGGGCGGATCGTGTCCGTTGCGGTGATCATCGCCGTCGGCGTCAATGCCGATGGCCGCCGCGAAGTGCTGGGCATGGAGGTCGGCACATCCGAGGCCGAGCCGATCTGGACCGAGTTCCTGCGCAACCTGACCCGCCGGGGCCTGCGCGGTGTGAAGCTGGTCATCTCGGATGCTCACCTGGGCCTGAAGGCAGCTGTCTCAAAGGTGTTGTGCGCGACCTGGCAGCGTTGCCGCGTCCACTTCATGCGCAATGTCCTCGCCCATGCCGGCAAGAGCGGCCGGCGCGTGGTCTCGGCCTTCATCGCCACAGCCTTCGCCCAGGAAACACCTGAAACCGCCAGCCAGCAATGGCGCGCTGTCGCCGATCAGATACGTCCGAAAGTGCCAAAACTCGCGGCGATCATGGACGAGGCCGAGCCTGATGTTCTGGCCTACATGTCGTTCCCGAGAGAACACCGCACCAAGCTGCACTCGACCAATCCGATCGAGCGGCTCAATGGTGAGATCAAGCGGCGCACCGACGTCGTCGGGATCTTTCCAAACGATAAATCCATCGTCAGGCTCGTCGGCGCACTCCTGCTCGAACAAAACGACGAGTGGGCCGTCCAGCGCGCCCGATACATGACACTGGAAACGATCAGCCAAATGAGCGATGATCCGCTCGTCAGCCTGCCAATCGCGGCGCGCTGATCAATCCGGCCCCGCCGGAAACGCATGACCATGGCCGGTCAGTTACACCATGGGCTGGGACACGATCCGTCTTTTGCTCAGAGACCTAAGTCTGGACCACTCCCGGAAACTCCAGACAGAAACGATCCAGTTTCTTGGGGGCAGAGCAAGACCCGCTTTACTCCGACCAATCTGCTTTGGCGGAGGCGAATAATTTGGTCTTTGCTTTTTCTGTTTGATGGCTCCACTCTCTCAACAAAAGGGGCCTCCGGTAAACTCGGTACGATTCAGTGTTTTGTTTTGCCCCAGAGTAGAAATCATTGAAGCTTTGCTGCTTCGCAGTGATTAAGGTCAAACCAAGCTGGTACAAAGATGCCTGAGTTAGCTGAAGTCGATTTAATCTGGCGCGAGCTTGCCCCGATCATGGAAGGCCGCCGCATCCTTCGGGTAGAGCAGCACCGCGATGATCTGCGCTTTCCCTTACCCGAGCGGTTTACCGAACGACTCTCCGGCCAGCGAATTGACCGTGTCGGGCGTGAGGCAAAATTCCTGTCGGTTTTTCTCTCGGGAGGCGAGGTGCTCGTTATGCATCTTGGTATGACGGGGCGTTTCACAGTTTCAGAACTAGCTGATGTCGATTCTTTTGCGGCGGTCGGTTCCCCTGCAGCTGATGACCATGTCATTTTCCATCTCGAGGGCGGCGAACGCGTAGTTTATAATGACCGCCGTCGGTTCGGCTTCATGGAACTCTGGCCCGCCGAAACCTTTCCGGAGTACGGAAGATTGAAGAAGCTAGGGCTGGATCCACTGTCGAACCGCTTTTCTGCGGCTTATCTGGACGAGGCGCTAAAGGGCAGAGCCGGCCCGATCAAGACGGCCCTGCTGGACCAGAAAGTCATCGCTGGGCTAGGCAACATCTATGCCTGCGAAGCTCTGTTCCGGGCGGGTATCTCCCCGAAACGCCATTCCCGCTCAATATTGGGTCGACGCGCCGCCAAACTCGCGCCCGCGCTCCGTGCAGTGATCGCCGATGCCATCAAAGCGGGTCATGTGTCCAACTCCGCCATTGCCGAGGCCGATGACGCTATCGGCCATTACCCACATGGATTAGATGTTTATGACCGCGAGGGCCAAGCCTGCAAACGCTGCCGCGCTACCGTTCGACGCATCGTGCAATCGGGCCGCTCTACGTTCTACTGCGCTAGGTGCCAGCGCTGATAATTGCAGGTTTTGGTCATGCCCGACAGCATCGAGGGAAAAATCAGAATCGGTGTGAGACAACCGCCGACGGAACGCTTCAGGACCGCGTACAGCTGAGCGTGCCCAGAGCGTGGTTGCCGAGGCTCCCATCGGATTTGTAAACCGCCGTGCACGCTTGGGCCACCTGCAGTTAGACAAGCAATGTATAGTCCGCAGCCTCAGACATTTTTTGGTTGCTAAACACACAGCGGTCACCAACTGACGCCGCTTCACGGGAACCTCGCTCACGAAATCTGGAACCTGCGCCGCACTGCAAGGCCAAACAGGAAAGCCAGCACGATTCCCGTGAGTGACTGAACGATCGAGATGGCGGTCACGATAAGGCCGAAGGCTTCCCCGCTATGTCTTAGCAGCTTTACAGAAAGGCGTCTGGCCTCTTCCTCTCCGAGGGTATCTGTCGATAGAGCCGAAAGAGGCCGGAAGACGTTCGCCAAGGAGAAGTCAATGCTTTGAAACAGGCCCGACTGCAGGGCCACCCTGTCCTGCCAGTCCACAAGGTTCACCTCGATAGCGAGCGCGAGGTAGATCGCTGCAAAGCCCACGAGGATAACGGCGAGTGATACGAAGGGCCGGGCGATGGAACTGCCGTAGTCAGATGACAGTCCGTAAAGTCTAGCAGCTACTTTCTCCCAGAAGGCGATCTTTGGCCGCTTCACCCGGGTCCTGACCTCAAACCGGTAATAGGTCTGGGACAGTAGGAAATTACCCTTTTCTTCAGCAACTTTCTTCAGAGTTCGGAAGCTACCTTCAAGAGCAGCTAAAAGCTGATCCGGAGTGACACCGCGATATTCTTGACCATTGCGCTTAGCCTCCGCTATCTCTTTTTTTGCCCATCTGATCGACTTCGCCGTCAGGCTGATGGCATTGCCGAACACCTCATCGAGCTGTCTTTGGGTTAGGTCGGTAAAGTTGGGCGGAATCGCGAAATGAGCCTCGTTAAAAGCGTTTACCGGGATAGCAATGTAAGACTCGAAGTTTACACGATCTTTAAAGCGTGCGCTTTTAAATGCGTTTGCGCAATTCCCGGATGTCCAGTTGACGTTTCTAAAGTTGCCCAGGCCTTCAAGCGTAGCCCGTTGAAACGTCAAGTTCTCAGCAAACATTGCACGCTCGTACTCCGCCTTGCCCAAGAAAGTCGCGCCCTCGAAGTTCGCCTCGCTGCGGAAGGAGGCTTCTTCAAATCTCGCCTCGCCGGTGAAGGTCGCGTTCCTAAAGTTTGCACTGCCGCTAAAGATTGCGCTTACAAACCTCGCCTCGCCGGTGAAGGTCGCGTGCACGAACCTGGCTTCCCTGCTGAAGGAGGCGCCTCCAAACCTTGCCAAGCTAAAAAAGGTCGCGCCTCCAAAATTCGCGTTTTCGAAGGCCGCGCTGATGAATCTTGCCTCGCAGGTGAAGGTCGTGCCCCCGAAGGACGCGGGACCGCTAAAAATCGCGCCCCCGAAATTCGCCTCGCCGCTGAAGGTGCCGGTCTCGAAAACTGCACTCCTGCTAAAGGTCGCTCTAGCGAACCGTGTCTCTCCGCTAAAGGTGGCGCCCCCGAAAGTCGCATGGTCGTCAAATATCGTGCGCCCGAAGTCCGCCTTACCATTGAATGCCGCGCCGCCGAACGATGCGCCGCCCCGAAAGGTCGCGGCCCGGAAATTCGCGCTGCTGCTGAAAGTGCCGGTCTCGAAATTTGCACTCCCAACGAAGGTGGTTCTTGTAAAGCTTGTCTCACCGCCAAAGGTCGCGCTTATGAAGTTCCCCTTGCCCACAAACAGCGATCTGGCGCACTCTAGTGGCCCGGTTCTAAGGCCACTTAGATCGATGTCCGACACGCGTGCGATGGACATTGTGGCGGCAGTTTCGCTGCCGATGTGCCGCAGCAGCTCACCAGGTAACCATCCCCCCCAAAGCTGCAATCCACGAGCCCAGTTGGAGCGTCCATAGGCGTCGGTGCCAATATCATCCGGAACGCGCTTTCCCCTTGCTGTGACGATGTCTGTCAGTATCTGCAGCGGCTTCCCATGCTCGTCAGTTTTCAAGCCCATATCCGGTGCATGGATCAGGTGGTACGCTTCGCCATCGACCTCGACCAGCAGGCCAGCCTCTCTCATCTCCTCATCGGTGAGCAGCCTCTCCTCGCCTCCCAACCCAATCGACCAGCGCCAGTAGTTTTGCAGGGTTACTGTTTTGAACTCGCCCTCGGCCTCTCGGCCATCAGGGAATGAGGCGGGTACTTCCACCATCTCGGTCTTCAGCGCGAACTTCTCAGACTTGCCACTCCAGGTAAAGTCGCGCGCATGCCAGAATTCGAGCCAGGCTGCTTCCTTGTTCTCCGATGAGACGTTGTCGTAGCGCTGCTCAGCGGCCTTTACGTCGTCCGTCTCTACTTCGGAATCCGGTTCCTGCTCACCGTCGTTCATGTTCGCACCTGCAGAGTATGCCCGTGCCATTCTGGTCACGACGGGCACAGTTATCTAACGGTCCGTATTTGGCAACTTCTTAAAACCCGAACGTCGCTGACCGGCTTTGACGGGTATAACGGGTTTGCCCATAGTGCCTTCTATATACGTGGGCGTAGTAGTGATCACTTTCTCCGTATGACTATAGAGAAACCCGTTATACCCGTTAAACCCGGCGCAGGGCTTTCAAGCCGTCAAAATCCGGTACATGCGGGCGCCGCTCGTTTTGTCCTGACGTCCATGCAGGCAAAGACCGCGAATAATACGCCCCTCACGGTTTTTAAGAACCCTGCCGAGGGATTTGACCGATTTGACAGCACGATCTCCAGCAAGGTCCAGAACTGCAGCCTCAATTTGATTGATCACAAACGAATCCCGCCCCGCAATATGGACGTCCTTGGCGCTGAACTCACGCGACCTGAAAACGTCAAGCAGCGCTTCCAGAAGGGCGAACAAAGCCTCGGCCTCGGGGTCTGCCGCCTGCGCCTCACGCACCAGGTCCATCGGGTCCCCGAACTCACCTGGTCGCAGGTGAGTGTCGACCCAGACCACCGTCTGGCGCACCAGGTCGTCCCAGGCCTCGAACGACGCCAGCCGGCCGGGCGCAGGCTTCTCGGTGTGTGTTCTTGCAGCGCGGATCAGGGTGCAGGCCGCCGTAAGCATCGACATGCGGTTATCGAGCGTCCACGCAAGAGGCGCGACCTTGAACTCCCGTGCGAACGGCTGCTCCGTCTTCGGATCGATCCGGCAGATCAGTACACGTCGCGGCAGATCCCCGGCGAGCTGGAGGTTGTTGCCCGTCAGGAGAAACAAAACCCTGTTCGGAAGCCGGAGGCTTTCCGATTTGCCGAGCACCCGGTCGACCATGACTTCGGCCGTCATGAACGCCGCCATGCTGGCGCTGTCCAGCACCCCGGTGATGTTATCCCAGACCAAAGCCCGGCTTCCGGTCCGCAGGGCTGTGAAGAGGCGCTTGCGTGTCTCTTCGTCATCATAGCCGTGAGTATGTGGCCAGACATCAGGCGCTCTGCCCTCGGCGAGGCCACCAACACACGCCGCCAGCAGGCTCTTCCCGCTTCCCTGAATCGGCGCGTCGAATGCGAAGGCAGGAGAGGTTGGCAGCACCGGACGAACGGCGGCCGTCAGGAGTGCGGCCAGCATGGCACCCTTGGATCTTGCGTCAACGAAAGGAAATGTCTCGAACGGTGACAGCAAGGTGCAGAGTGCGGCGTCGGCCTCTGACAGGGTTGGCGCCGCAGAAATTCCGGGTACCGCTTCTCCCAGCGGGTCCAGAAACAGGCGAGTTTCTTCGTCATACCCCTGCAGATCAAGGACGGTCCCATCGCGCCGGATCGTCGGGCCGCTGATGACGCCGTCGAGGGGTTTGAGCCTTCGCCGGTCGCCTTGGGCGATAACCTGCTTCAATAGAGGCGGTGGTGGATCGCAGTCGGCGGGTACCGGACCCTCATTGCCCCGGACTAGCTGCCAGTACTGCGTAACTGTTCCCAGGTGATGGGCGAGGCTGTGCTCGCACAGCGGATGAAGGCGGCCGTCTTCCACCACAACCAGCTGACCACCAAAGTCGAAGAGGATAGGATCACGGCGCAGGAGCTCGATGGTCGCGGTCGCTGCCTCCGACGTGTGACCTTTGACGAGCTCGATACGGGCGGGTGCCCTTTGAAGCCTGAAGGTCCTGCCGCCGTGTGCGAAGCTGAACAGATTAGGCCGGGCCTGAAACAGGTAGAGCCGACCGACGAGCCGGGATCCATCATATTCTGGCTCCAGAGGATCCCGGGTCAGGCATCCGTGATACTTTTCCCGATTATCGAGCAAAGCGCCGACGCTAATGGATTTCATGACACCGCCGTGCTCGACGAGTACCTTGAAGTCGCCGGCAAGCACGCTGGTTTCGAGAGCACGACGAGCGATCGCCTCTGCCTCCTCAGCGCGTTCCGGGTCGTCAAGGTGGTCTGGCGCGACCATCTCCTGCACACGTGCTTTGATCCACTGATCACGAGCATGCTCTGCGTCAGGCTGCGCAGCGCGCCTGGCGTCCGAACGGATTGCTGCAAGGTTCTTTCGCTCTTCAGTGGTCAGACCGGGCAGGGCGGTCCGGCTATCGATCGGTGCCGCACTCCCCGCGAACATCACCGGCTCACCGCGGCGCTGCTCCAGGCCGTTTCCGCAATGCGCGCCTCCTGCAAAGTCGAGACGCGACGTCTGCCACACCGATGCGTCAACGAGTGTGCGCTCGAGCAAGGTGCCCGCCCCACTGATCTGGATATGGCCGCGCCCTGCCAGCCAGAGACGTTCGACAAGCGCCTTGCCGGCACGTGGAATATCAGATGCGTCTGCGATCAGCAGGTAGAGCCGCTGCCCCCGGATGCCTCGCAGCTCCTTGTCGCCGTGCCAGATGCAGGAGGATGCGCTGGGCCACCACAGCAGGGCTGCATTCGCGAGCCCCGGCCCTGCATCGCGGATCATTTGCACAAGGATGTCGCGATCCAGCGGCTCTCCGTTGGCTGGCGGGTCGTAATCAAGCATAAGCACGCCTGCGCCGTCGGGCCAGGAGAAGGCGTCATTGGTGCGGGTGGTTGTGTCTGCCCGCTTGCTGGTCTTCGCAAAGGCCTTGCGCGTGACGATGTTTTGAGCGCCGTTGATAGGAACACCATAAACCAGAGCCTGCGCCGGCGTCAGGCTTGTAAGGATTGCAGCCAGATCGTTGAGCGTTTCTACAAAGTGGATGGCAGTCTGGCCTTCCACCAGATTTCCGCCCGGCAGTTTCTGGAGGGCGCCGGCTTCGTCGAGGAAGAACCCCTTGGACAGCCGCCGGGGCTTGATCGCGGTTACGACCGTGATCTTTGCGTACCCGGATTGTTGCTCGATTAGCGTGTCGTCTTGACCATCGGCGGACAGGGGATCGTCTGCCTCATCCGGGGCCTGCGAGAGATGTTCCGGGCACATCCATTAGGCCCTTGTCGCCAGCCGATCAAGAAATGCCTCGATGGCCGAGATCCGGATCAGTCGTCGGGTGCCGATCTTGATCGAGGTGATTTCATTGGCGGCTAGGAGCTCATAAAATTTGGTGCGGCCAAGCCCCATCATACGCGCAGCCTCGCTAGGGCTAACTGCGATCGGTCTTGAGAGCTGTGTTTCGGACATGTCTGCCTCCGTGCAAATGTCATCGGAGGTATGCGGCTGTATTCAGCCCACGTATTGAGCCCACATTATTGCCGATTATGTGGCTTTTTGAGTCGTCGGAAATCCTGCGCTCTTCCAATTCCCGTAGGGTGTTCGAATGATGTTCTCAATTCTTCCGCTTTCCTGTGCTTTGTCTTGGCCGACCTCTCGGACCAAAAGTGCATGAATCGCTTCGGCTTCGTCTTTGAGCGTGGTCTGTTTTGCGACCCCGTCTGCTAACCGGCCATGGAACATCTGGACGATGTCCTTCGCGTTCTTCCTCGGCGCGCCCGGACTGCCCTTTTGCTTCTTTCCAGGCGGCGCATGCAGGTGAAAAGGCGGCATATTGATTGTCCACGCCCCGTTGCGAAAGACCAGCGCGTCGGAGAGCCGGACGCTTGCGGAAGCTCTCACCCACCGGACAGCGCCAGCCGTCTCCGAGCTGACAATCACGATACCGCATTCGCCCGGCGATCGCTTCTCAAGCAGGTCTTGGATACTTGAAACGACCTGCCCCTGAGCGCAGTCACGAACAAGCCAGATGGGAAATTCACCGGCGCCAAGGTTGGCTTGGCCGGCATACCAGAAGCGCCCAGTGAGGCGTTCGTCAGCTGTCAGGGTAATCCCGAGGCCGCGTTGGATGAAGCGGATCATGCCGCGCGGCTCGATTGTCCATTGCCGCAGGCTGTCATAGCCGATCAGCGTTCGGCCGGATTCACAAAAAGTGTGCCAATGACCGGACGTGGCCTGTTCGACCGGGTGGCTAGTCCCGCAGTCTCTGCAGACTTCGCTCCGCCGGTGTTTTACTTCGTGCGCCACACCTGACTTGATCAGCGCTGTCAGTCGTAGTTTTCCGTCTTCGGTATCGGGCCAGGGCTGTTGCCGGCCGCGTTCGAAAGCCCGCTCCACTGCGCCGGGATCAATCATGGCCAGGCTGCCTGAGGCCCCAAAGTTCGGGGATCTTCTCGCGAAGCTCGTAGTCGAGTTTCACGTCTCCCTTCAAAGAAGTGCTTCCGTCCTCGTTCAGCTTCACGCGGATCCAGTTTGCTTTTAGTGCGCCAGCCGGCCGGCAGAGAATGCGGTAGGTCAAACTGAGAATGCGCAACGGTGTGCTGTCCGAACGGAATGCCTCAATCAGCGCCGCGTCGATTCCGTCGCCGTCTCTCAGGCTGACGACGGTGCTGGCGCGGTCGGGGTGGCAGAACTCCGCTTCTGCAAGGTACAGCTCTTCAAATTCGAATCCCGGAACATCGGGCAGGTCGGCGACTGCCAACACCGCGCCAAGGTCAAACAGGTCTGCTTCAGCAACCTCGGGCGCCTGGTCAACACCAAGCACCATCTGTGCAAACAGGATCGCGACCTCGAACCGCATCGAATAGCCGCCGCGGGTCGTTGTGACGAAGAGGTTGCCCGTGGCCGGCTCGTAGGATGCCTGGACTTCAGTCACGCGTTGGACGGCTCGGGTGTCGAGTTCCCCTTTGTCGGTAAATTCCGGCTGTGAGCTTGGAAGTTGGGAAAGCGCAACGGTGACCAGCTGCAGGATGTTGCCATCGGGTGTCTGGCTCTCGTCAGGCGAGGTTTCTGCATGCAGGCCTGACCCGTCATGCCGCCGATAGAGCTTTTGCACTGCCTTTTCGAAGCTATCGATTATTCCCGGATCTTTGCGAACCGGGACCGCAGGCGGAACAGAGAACCTGCTGTGCTTGTTCCTTTGGCCCGACAGGCGTTCGTAGGACGCCCGGCGCTCGATCTGCTCAAATGTGCCGAGGTCGCTCATGAAGAACCACAGGCTGCGGTCCAGACTGTTCAACCCGAGCCATTCGGCGCGCTCGTCAGCACCTGCGGTGCGAACAAACATCCAGTCGAAGCGCGCTTCCGACAACCCGAAGATCCGCCTGGCCTGTTCTGTCAGGCCGGCAAATCGTATGTCGGCAACTTCCTGTAGACCAAAAACTAGGGCGCCCGCCCATTTCGCACGGAGCTTCTTGTCGGCTGGCGGCGAATCGATTTCGAGCCCATTCCGGCTGAGCAGCGCTGACACAAGGTCCGCTGCGCCGTTACGTAAAAGAAACCCGAGGTCTTTCGACATCGCACCCACCCGTATACATACGAACGCAGCCGTAATCTGGGGATGAAAGTTCCCGGGCGCAAGATATGGGGCGAAAACTATGGCGCACGCACAATCTATAGTGTTCTGTGACGATTCTGACGCTGCCTTCGATTGGCGCCGGGGCGATTCTACCGCCGCCGCATGCAATCACTGCTATCTCGGCTCGCCCTGACCCCGCGCCGGCACCCGTCTGCCTTTCAAAACAAGAAACCTAATACCGGAAGACCAATCCATGGCCATCAAGAAAAGCGACATCTACCGGTCTCTGTGGGAAAGCTGCGACCAGCTTCGGGGCGGCATGGATGCCTCGCTCTACAAGGATTACATCCTCACGCTCCTCTTTGTGAAATACGTGTCCGACCGTGCCGGCCAGGCAGATGCGCTGATCGAGGTACCGGAAGGGGCCTCCTTTGCCGACATGAAGGCTCTGCGGGGATCGAAGGACATCGGCGAGGGCATGGACAAGATCATCGCCAAGATCGCCGAGGAGAACGACCTCAGCGGCGTCATCGACCGCGCCTTCTTCAACGATCCCGAAAAGTTCGGGCGCGGCCAGAAGATGATCAACACGCTGACCGCGCTGATCAACATCTTCAGCCGCGAAGAGCTGAACTTCTCGAAGAACCGCGCCGATGGCGATGACATCCTGGGCGACGCTTACGAATACCTGATGCGCAACTTCGCGACCGAAGCGGGCAAGTCCAAGGGCCAGTTCTACACCCCGGCGGAAGTTTCGCGGGTCGTTGCGGCCGTGGCCGGCGTCAGTCGCGCGACCAGCCCGAAGCAGACAGTGTACGACCCAACCTGCGGCTCCGGCTCTCTTCTCCTGAAGGCCGCCGAAACCGCCCGCGTGCCGGTCAGCATCTTCGGACAGGAGATGGACATCGCCACTCGCGGCCTCGCCCGCATGAACATGATCATGCACAATCGCGCGACGGCTGAAATCGCACAGGGCGACGTTATTGCAGAGCCTCACTTCCTCGCCGACGCGCAAACCTTGCAGACCTTTGACTTCGTTGTCGCCAATCCACCCTTCTCCACAAAGGCCTGGGCCGCCGGTCTGACAGACGATACGAAGTACGGCCGGTTCGTCGATGGCGAGCCGCCCGCTAAGAACGGCGATTTTGCTTTCCTGCTGCACATCCTCGCCTCGATGAAGGCCACGGGTTCAGGCGCCGTCATCCTGCCGCATGGTGTCCTGTTCCGCGGAAATGCTGAGGCCAAGCTGCGCGAGAAGATCCTGAAACGCGGCTACATCAAAGGCATCATCGGCCTGCCGGCGAATCTGTTCTACGGCACCGGTATTCCTGCCTCGATCATCGTGCTCGACAAGTCCGAGGCAAGCGCCGATCGTCCCGTGTTCATGATCGACGCCTCCAGGGAGTTCATCAAGGACGGTAACAAGAACCGCCTGCGCGAACGTGACATCCATAAGATCATCGACGCATTCGTCCGCCAACAGACGATCGTCGGTTACTCCCGCCTCGTTCCCTTCGGAGAGATCACCCGCAACGACTTCAACCTGAACATCCCGCGCTACATCGACGGATCTGAACCCGAGGACCTGCAGGACATCACCGCCCATTTGCATGGCGGCGTGCCTGAGCGGGACATTGATGCGCTGGGCGACTTCTGGGCGGTCATGCCCACCCTGCGCGCCACGCTGTTCGGGCCGAACCCGCGCCCGGGCTATGCGGACCCGCTGGTGGCCCCAAATCAGGTGCGCGCGACCATCCGTAGCCATACGGATTTTGAGGCTTTCCGCGCTCAGGTCACCGGCATCCTCGACAGCTGGATCACCGCCAACACTCCGCTCCTGATCGGCATCAAGCAGGGTGACCACCCGCGCGACCTGATACACAAAATCGCCGAGGACATGCTGACTCGGTTCGAGGCGGCCCCGCTGGTGGACAAGTATGAGGCTTATCAGCGCCTGATGTCTTACTGGGCGTCCACGATGCAGGACGATGTGTTCATCATAGCGGGCGGCGGATGGCTGGCGGCGCGTGAATTGCGCGAGGCGCGCAAGGAAACCGGCGATGACGGCAAGGTGAAATGGCTGGAGGAGGGCGACCTGACGGTGAACAAGGTCCGCCTTGTGGCCGACGTGATCCCCCCGCGCCTGATCACCTCGCGCTTCTTCCCGGGCCTGAAACAGGTGCTGCACGATGCCACCGCCCGGGCCGAAGAACTGGGGCGCGAGATTGAGGAACTGGCCGAGGAACACGGTGCCGAGGGCGGGCTGTTCGAGGAACTGATGGCCGACACCGCCAAGCTGACGGCGGGCGGGGTGAAGGCGCGCCTAAAGGACAAGACGATCGAGCCGGACGAAAGGGCCCTGCTGACACACGTGGCCAAGCTGTTAGAGGATGAGGCCGAGGCGAAGCGCGAGGCTAAAGAGGCCGAGGCGGCGCTGACTGAGGCGGTGCTGAAGAAATACCCCACCCTGACCATGGGCGAGATCCAGAACCTTGTGGTGCAGGACAAGTGGCTGGCCGACTTGCGCCAGGCCATCGGGGCCGAGGTGGAGGCGCGGACTGAGACACTCACCGCCCGCGTGCGGGCGCTGACAGAACGCTATGGCGAGACCCTACCGCAGATCATGGAGGATCTGGCCGGGCTGGAAGCGCGGGTGGTCGGGCATCTGGCGGCGATGGGGGTGGTACCTCAATGACAAGCAATCGTGCTGTCGCTGACTGGGAAACACGTGAGCTTTCTCAGATCGCTCGTATCGAGACAGGGGGAACGCCTCCAACGTCTGACAGATCACTCTATGGCAATGACTTCCCGTTTGCCTCTCCGGCTGACATCGGCGCTCAACGTTGGATAGCTTCGACAGAGAAGAACCTGTCGTCCGCAGGCTGGAACCATATTCGGCGCTTGCCCGCTGGCGCTATTCTGGTCGTCTGCATCGGGTCGACTATTGGCAAGGTGGGGATGGCCGCTGTCCCTATGGCGACAAACCAACAGATCAACGCGGTCATCCCGTCGGACAAGATTGACCGTGATTTTCTGTACTATTCGCTTTGCCTTTCATCCGACGAAATCAGGGGCCAAGCCAGTGAGCAAGCGGTTCCGATCATCAACAAGTCGACATTCGGTCGCCTAAGCATTTGCATTCCACCCATCCACGAACAACAGGCCATCGCCACCGCGTTGTCGGATGCGGATGGGGTGGTGGCGGGGTTGGAGCGGGTGATCGCCAAGAAACGCCTGATCAAGCAGGGCGCGATGCAAGACCTCCTCACCGCCCGCCGCCGCCTCCCGGGGTTTTCGGGGGAGTGGGAAGAGACAAGGTTGGGCCAGTATGGAAAGACATACAGCGGACTGGCAGGTAAGTCGAAGCAGGATTTCGGCGTCGGAACCGACAGCTACATTGAGTTTCTCGATGTGATAAACAGCACTGCGATATCCCGTGGCGAGTTCCCCAAGGTTCGGCTGTCAGCTGGTGAACGGCAGAACAGGGTGCAGCGTAATGACTTGCTGTTCAATGGGTCATCGGAAACCCCCGAGGAGGTTGGTCTTTGCGCCGCCGTGATCGCTGACCTCGAGAACACATATTTGAACAGCTTTTGTTTCGGATATCGGCTTTTCAGTAGCGACCAGATTGATCCGATCTTCATGGCGGCCCTAATTAGGAGTGGCGAGGGTCGCGAAAGGATCAAACACCTTGCGCAAGGTGCAACACGCTACAATCTGTCCAAGAGGGCGCTTTTGGAATTAGCGCTCAAGCTGCCGAGTTACGCCGAACAGAAGGCCATCGCCGCCGTCCTCTCCGACATGGACACCGAAATCCAGACCCTCGAGTCCCGCCTCGCCAAGGCGCGGGCGGTGAAGGAGGGGATGATGCAAAACCTTTTGACGGGGCGGGTCAGGCTGGTCTGACTGGGTGACAATTTCCAAGGGGGTATGTCCATGGCCATCGGCGATCCGGAACGCGCCACGCAGAACCGCATGATCGCGCAGCTGTGCGGCGATACCTCTGGCACGGTCGGTGGCCTTGGCTGGCGTTACCTTGGCGACTGGCAGAAGCGCGAAGGCAACGCCAATATCGAGCCTGAATACTTGCGTCCGTGGCTGCTCTCTCGTGGCTATGATCCGGACGTAGTCACCAAGGCCATCGCCGAACTGCAACGAGCGGCCCGCATGGATGCGCTGAAGCTCTACGAGGCCAACCGCGCCACCTATGACATGCTGCGCTATGGCGTGCAGGTCACCCCCGGCCCCGGCGAGGCCCCGGTCACCGTGCGATTTGTCGATTGGGAGAACCCTGCGGCGAACGATCTCGGCATCGCCGAGGAGGTGGCGATCACCGCGAAGAACCCCAAGGCCTACAATAAGCGCCCCGACCTCGTGATGTATGTGAACGGCATCGCCATGGGTGTGGTGGAGTTGAAGAAATCCACCGTAGATCTGGGCGCGGGCATACGTCAGACGCTGGACAATCAGAAGCCGGAGTTCATCCGTCACTTCTTCACCACGGTGCAAATCACATTTGCCGGCAATGACATGCAGGGCCTGCGCTATGCGGCCATCCAGACGCCGCAGCCTTACTGGCTGGCCTGGAAAGAGGAGAGCGCGATCAACGCGCCCTTGGAGCGCGACGTTTCGCAGATGCTTTCGCCTTCGCGGTTCCTCGAACTGATCAACGACTTCATCCTGTTCGATGGCGGCATCAAGAAGCTCGCGCGCCCTAACCAGTATTTCGGCGTGAAGGCCGCTCAGGAAGCCGTGCAGGCTCGCAAAAGCGGGATTATCTGGCAGACGCAAGGCTCGGGCAAAAGCCTCATCATGGTGATGTTGGCGCGCTGGATCCGCGAGGTCCTTCCGGATGCGCGCATTATGGTGGTGACCGATCGCAAGGAGCTGGACGACCAGATCGAGACGGTATTTGGGAACACCGGCGACAAGGTGCGCCGCGCGAAATCCGGTGCCGACTTGCTGGCCGCTCTGGCCGATCCAAAGTACCGGGTAGTTTCTTCGCTGGTCCACAAGTTCGGCCGACGCGAAGAGGACGAGCTCGGCGCCATGATCGCCGACATCCAGCGCGCGCAGGTCGGTGCCCCGGTGGGCGAGTTCTTCGTCTTTATTGACGAGGCACACCGGACCCAATCGGGCAAGCTCGCGAAGGCAATGCGAAAGATCCTGCCGAAGGCGGTATTCTTCGGCTTCACCGGCACGCCCCTGCTCAGGTCGGACAAGGAGACTTCCCTGGAGGCATTTGGTCCGTACATCGGCACGCCCTATCGCTTCAATGAAGCAGTTGAGGACGGAGTCGTGCTGGATCTGCGCTACGAAGCGCGCGACATCGACCAGCGCGTGGCCTCGCCTAAGAAGATCGATGAATGGTTTGAGGCCAAAACCAAGGGGCTGACGCCGGTGGCCAAGGCGACCCTGAAGCAGCGATGGGGCACCCTGCAGCGGGTATTGTCCTCGAAGGATCGCCTCGAACAGATCGCCAACGACATCATCATGGACATGGAGCTGAAGCCTCGCCTGAAGGCCGGCCGCGGAAACGCCATGCTGGTGGCGGGATCAATTCCCGAAGCCTGCCGTCTGTTCGAGATATTCCGCAACTCCGGCTCCGACCTCGCCGGTAAATGCGCCATCGTCACGTCCTACACGCGCAGCGCCTCGGAGCTGACCGGCGAAGAGGCTGGGATGGGCGAGACGGAAAAGCAATACGTCTACAAGATCTACGACCAGCTGATGACAGATCAAGGCACGGACGAGGAAGCCTACGAGAGGGAAGCGTTACGAAAGTTCCGCAAGGAACCCGCGCAGATGAAGCTGCTGATTGTCGTCAGCCGCCTGCTGACAGGGTTCGATGCGCCGACTGCGACCTACATCTACATCGACAAGCAGATGCGCGATCATGGGTTGTTCCAGGCGATCTGCCGGGTCAATCGACTCGATGGGGACGACAAGGATTTCGGATACGTCGTTGACTACAAGGACCTGTTCAAGAACATCGAAACCGCCGTCGAGGATTACACTTCGGAGGCTTTCGATGCCTTCGACGTCGCCGATGTCGAAGGGCTGATTTCCTCGCGCGCCGAAAAGGCCGGTATCGATCTGATGACCGCGCGCGATGCCTGGTTCGGACTGCTGGATCCAGTCGAGCAGCCCAAGGGCGACGAGCAGGTGCTCGCGTACTTCTCAAGCCCAGGCGGATGGGAGACCGATCCGCAGGCCGAGGAAAAGTCTCGGAGGCGCCAGGCGCTTTACAAGCTTGCCGGGGCTTACGCGCGGGCATTTGCGTCCGTGGCTGAAGATCCGGCGGCCTCTGGCGTGAATGACCTTGAACTCGGACGGTATCGAGGTGAGGTGGATCGGGCGATGATGCTCCGCGATGCTGTGCGCCTGCACAGCGGTGACGCGGTCGATATGAAACAGTTCGAGCCTGCGATGCGGCACCTCATCGACACTTACATCAAGGCGGACGAGTCCGAGGTGATCTCGCATCTCGACGACATAAGCCTTATTGATCTCGTGGCCAGCAAAGGCGCAGAAGCAGGGCAGGGGCTTCCAGAGTCCCTGAAGTCAAAGAGCGAAAATGTTGCCGAAGCGATCGAAAACAACGTCCGCCGGCTGATCATCGACGAAACACCGGTGAATCCGAAGTTCTATGAGAGAATGTCGGAGTTGCTTGCGGACCTGGTGCAAAAGCGAAAGGATGATGCGCTCGCCTATGCTGAATATCTGGAAAAGATCGCTGATCTCGTCAGGCAGGTTAAGGCCGGTCACGGTGGTGACTACCCGCCGGCGATCAACTCACCCGGACGCAGGGCGCTGTACGACAATCTCGGCAAGGATGAAGGCACGGCCCAGGCAGTGGATGAAGCAATCCGCAGCACAGCTCAGACGGGGTGGCGCGGCAACAGGATGAAGGAACGGATGCTTCATCGTAAACTACTCGAAATCCTCGACACAGATGAAGCGGTGGACAGTATCCTGGAGATCATACGGTCGCACGATGAATACTGAGTTCATCGAAGTTGCAGGGCTGTCGGTCGAATTGGTCCGCAAGCCGATAAAGAACCTACATATTGGCGTATATCCCCCGGCAGGACGCGTCCGCGTCGCGGCGCCGCTGGCCATCAGCGATGATGCGGTTCGGATAGCCGTTGTCACGCGGCTCGCATGGATCAAGAAGAAGCAGCGCGAGTTTGCAGGACAGGCCCGCCAATCCAAACGCCGGTATGTTTCAGGTGAAACCCATTTCGTGTTCGGAAAACCGCTTCGCCTGCTGGTGAGATCCGCTGCAGGCAGCAGGTGTATGATCGAGCAGGATGCATCCGATCGGCTGAGGATGACAGTGCCGAAGGGATCAACAGCCGACCAGCGAGCAAGGTGGATGTCAGCCTGGTATCGAAAGCAACTCAAGGAGAAGGCAGCGCCCCGCATCTTGAAATGCTCTGAGCGGCTGGGCGTGCCGGCGCCGCAGTGGGGCGTGAAGCTGATGAAAACGAAATGGGGAAGCTGCAATCCTGACAAGGGCATAGTCTGGATCAATCTGGACTTGGCAAAAAAGCCACTGACCGCTCTGGACTATGTCATTCTGCATGAATTGGCCCATTTCGTTTCGCCCAGGCACGACGACGTCTTCGTCACCCTACTGAACAAGCAAATGCCCGGATGGCGACAGATCAGAGCCGATCTTAATGCGCTACCCCTCTGAGGTTGATGACCTGGGCCGCATGCTTGGGCAATGCGTTCAGGGCAACAAAGGGCGCTGACCGATTTACAGATTGGCGGAACACCAGATTTTGCTATACTGCTGAAGGTCAAACCCGCTCTGAGGTCGGTATTGAAAGAGGCAGGATATGAAGAACAAATCGACGATCCCGCCGGAGCTTCAGGCGCAGTTTACGGAGATGCTCCGGGTTTCCTCGGAGTACGCTCAGGACCGCAAGACGCGACTGGCTCAGGCTTTGGCCAGCGAGATTATGAACGGCGGCTTGGACGCGCTGCGGGGCGACTCGACGACGTTGCCAAGCGGCGAGCCAGTGCTGCCAGAGAGGAACGAGTTCGGACCACTCGATTCGATCTCCGCGGCGATGGAGGCGTTCCCAGGGCTTACGCGCGAGGAAGCGGAGGAGGAGGCGCGCTTCCACGGTTTCTAGGCCAGCCGGTTGCGGCGACCTACACGCCGGAACGCGCCTATCAGCGCGCCTACGCGAAAAACCGGATCGAAATGCCGGATGTCCATGAGCTTCCGGCCAATGTCAAAGCGGGCGCGGCCTACGCCAAGCGCATGCAGGAAGCCGCGTCACGTTCGAAATTCGGCGCTGCGGTCAATGTTTACAGTCCTGAAGAATACGCCGTTATGCGGCTGTTTGTGGCTGCGGACGGTAAATCAGGCTTCGCCCTGAAGGGCGATGACACCAATACCTAAGACAAGCGAATTGAATGTATCGTATGATAATGCATGGGCAGAACAGTTAAGGGATCAAGGATATGAAATCACCGGAACTGAAGGCAATCGAAGCGGAAGAGGCGGAGCAGCAGGAACCGTCGCTGGACAGAATGTTCAACCTCAACGACCCCAAGACGCTGAAGGCGTTCGGGGAGCTGGCGCAGTGGAAGAAGGACAACGGTCTGGACGGCGGACAGTCGGAAAGCCCAAAAAAACCTCCAGAATAGGCACCCGCATAGCAGACGCTGCTGCGATTACTACGCTGGCGATGGGCGGCCCGTCGGCAGAGGCTAACGCGGGCTCATCGCCGGAGATGGACGCAGCGAACGAGCGTGTCGCGCTCGCCGGCAAAACAGAGGCGTACACCCGTGAGGGCATAACCAGGCTCCAAAGTTAAAAAGCTGGTACATAGCGCAGCAAACCGGATCCCATCCAACCCATCTGGCTGGCGCGCGAGGCAGGAGACATCAGTCCAGATGAAGCAAGACGGCAGATCTTCGAAACCGCAGCCGGGATCGACAACCCCATCTGGCCGAAACCCGGATCCTGTGCTGGACGCGATGGTTCGGTACGGAATGCGCCTTTCGAAGAAGAACTATCTGGAAATGGCGGGCTTGGATCATCTCAGCCCGCGGGAGCTAGACGCGTGGGAAGCGGAAAGCGGAATGCTCCCGGCGGAGTGGAACAGCCTCCCAGAGGCTTAAGCTCAGGCCTCCCGCCCATAAAAGGCGCCGGATTCACCAGCTTCGCCAGCAAGCCATACCGCAGCAACAATCCCCGCAGGGCGTGACAGCCAAAGAGGGCGAGTATGGCGCGTATGCTTGCGGCGCCCGGTATGGGCGCGACCCGGTCACTGGCTCCTGCATCGACTACCCGACATCGTCCGGCGCTGTGTACCGGATGACGCTGGAGAAATTCGGCGAATTCACTGACGCCATAAAGAAGATCAGCGGCGGCGTGATCCCGCAAAGTAAACTCTTGGTCAGTGACGCTAAGGATGGGCCGCGGTATAAGCAGGACGGCGCGGAGACGGACGCGATGGACGCCTTAGCCGCGAAATTTCGGAAGAGGACAGACGATGGAAGTGTTTCGGGAATTGATGGCGGGCCTGGCCAAGGTCAAAACTTTGCCGGTTGATGACAAAATGATCTCTCCGGCGCTGCTGGCAGAGCCCTCAAAGGCGCCGGGCAGTCTTCGGCAATCGAAGGACGAAGCACCATCGGAAAGCCCCGCCGGAGGAGTAGACGAAGGAAGTGTTTCGCAAAATGATGGCAGGCTTGGCGGAGCTGCAGGCGGTGCCCTGCACCGATCCGCTGATGAGTCCTAAACTTCTAGCCGAGCGCCTGGCGCCCCAGGACGAGTCAAAGGCCGACAGTTAAATTCCGCTGCAGGAGACCGACAGCCTGCCGGAAGAGTAAGGCCTAGGGCGGGCTGACGCCCGCAGCGCGCCGGTCGCCCGCGCATGTGGTGAGCCTCGCTCCCGACGCGCTCGCCACATCTGTACCAATGGACTATAATGGGGTTAGACTCTTGAAATGAATGAGGGACCCCAGGGGCTCAGGTCACCTCATCTCGCACTGGCATGCTTGCCCCAATCTTCCATCAGTACTCGTCGCTTCTCCAGATAGTTCGTACGGCTGTACGCGGCGTCTACCTTCTTGCGAATAGTATGTGCCAGCGCCGCCTCTAAAGCGTCTCCTGGCGTGTCTGCTCGGCCGCCCAATCACGGAACGACGACCGAAAGCCATGTGTCCTGATTGATGCGACAGCACGAGCCGGGGAGAAGGGCGGATCAGCGCCCTGCCGCAGGCTCAATCTCCAGCGCTGACGCCCGCGAGACGCCTGACTTCTTGCGCGATCAGACCTACGACCAGTCTCTTTTCGTCTTCAAACGCATGTCGTGCGTAGACGCCGATCACGCCCGACGGCTTGTGCTGGGTCAACGCCCTTACCGCATCAAGGTTGCAGCCTTGCCGCTGCGCCAGGGTGACTGCCGTCCGCCGGAGGTCATGCAACCGCCAGTCCGGCTGCCCGAGATCCCGGCGAAGGCCCTCCATCCCGTTCGAGGCTCCTGCAAACGGCTTGCGGCCATCGCTGCCCACGCCGAAGACAAATCCACCGGTAAGCTTCTGCCACGTCGCCAGCAGTTCAATCGCCTGCTCTGAAAGCGGAACGACGTGAAGCTTGCGGGACTTCATGCTGGCCCCGGGCACCGTCCAGGTCTTCGCGCGCAGGTCAATCTGGTCCCATCGCATCGCCTCGACAGAGCCCCGCCGCTGGGCGGTCAGCAGGCAAAGCTTGGCAATCGTCGCCGTGACGCCCGTTTGCCCGAAAAGAGCAGCAATTTCTTCGTCATTGAGCACGCGCTCGCGCGCCGGGACGGGCTTCGGCGGCGAAACGCCTGCCAGGGGATTGGCAGCCAGATAGTCCCGCTCCGCGCACCAGCCGAAAAAGTGATTGAGATAGAGATAGAGCTGCCGACGGGTCGCGGGCTTGCCGGACAATTCATCGAGCACGGCAGAGAGCGCGCGCCGCGAAACGTCCAGCAGCGGCTGTTTGCCGAAGCGCGGCAGGAAATGCACGCCAAACGTGCTCTGCTTCGACGCTGAGGTCTTTGGCGCATTGTTCGCCCGGCACCAGTCAAGGTAGCGTTCGGCGGCCTCTCGTACGGTGAGCTCGCGGGCCTCAACCCGTGCCCGGAGCTCCGCCTTGGGATCGGTGCCGTCGGCCGCCAGCGCGAGTTTCTCGTGCGCGAGCTTTCTCGCGTCCGCCAAAGACAATCCCGGATACCGCCCGAGGGTCATGGAGTGCCGCTTCAGTGAACCGGGCAGCCGGTAGAAGAGGCGCCATGACTTCGTCCCGCTGTCCGACACAACGCACTGCAAACCCGGCGCCCCGCCGACAAAAGCGGTTTCGCCAAGCCGGGTGACATCGAGGGCAGTGACAGGTTTGAGGCGGCTGGTCATCGAAAATACACCTGAGATTCGTGCCAGATTCGTGCCAAATATTGCGGACAAGGGCAATCACCCCCGAACAGCAGCGGCTTGCTAAGAGCCTGTTATTCTGCATTTATACAGTCACTTAGCGAACTTCAGCGGACCGCTGCGGAAACCAACGAAAGCCAGCGATTTCCGCAAAAATTTAATTTGTAATCAGAGGGTCACGGGTTCGAGTCCTGTTGCCGGCACCACTGAAAACAAGGACTTACGAGCCTTGGGGGTCAGCAAAAAACAACAGAATTTGCACTGGGTCCCACAGGGGTCCCAAAATTCTATGTGTTTCGCGCCGTTTCACCGCGTAGCCTGGCGAGAAAAAGATAAAGCCGCCGTCGGGGGCGAGCCCGCCGACCGCGGTCTTGGGCGTAAATCTCTGCCTTTTCAGCGTGAGTACCACCTTAGCGGAAAGCGGCAGAAGCATGCCGCTTTTCGAGCCCTCGAAAGTCCAGAGTATCAATCCAAACCCGATAACAACGCGAACCGTCGACCGGCAGCAATCCGGGCGAGGGCAGACAGAGACTGGTTTACTCCATTAGGCAGTGCATCGCCGAAATCGGACATTCTCTTCGCGCTCAGAGTAGTGGTGTGCTTTCAGTTTCCAGTTCTCTTTGGACCGACGATACTGGCGCAGGTCAACTTCATCTGCAGCAACAGCATATCTTGCTGGGATCACAGGCGCCGCGCCGCCAGAAAGCCATTCGAAGAAGGCGGATAATTCTTCCCGGAAGTCTTCGTAGGAAGGCAGAGTTGGAAGCGGATACGCAAGTATGCTTTGCCAGAGGTTTTGCAATTTGCCCGGATGCTGTTCGAGACCGGACAGCACGGGGATATGGATGCCTTTGAACTCACATTTCTGGCGCAGGCCTTTCTCCGCAGCAGCGCAGACAGCGCCTTGCTCGAGGACGCAAACAAGCCGTTCCCGGTGACGCAGACCATTCATCCGCCCCGAATTCGCCGCTGGCAGGTTCACAATTATGAAGCAATAACCGCAGGTGCATTGGCCCCAAACTGAAGCGACGGCGTGAGGCTTTGGACACTCCGACAGACAGTTCCGGACATGCTGCAGAAGCCTGTTACCCCAAGGCGAAGGCCCTCGGTCTCCTGGTCTATTTCGCCGTCTTCGAGCCCAGAGGCCCAAGGCCTAACCTGGCGCGCTCCGCATCGATCTTAGCGCGTGACCGGTCGAGCAACGCCTCGTAATGCGGTTCGCCGCGAAGGGTGTCAAACATCCCGTCATGCGGATCAGGCGCGCCGTAAAGGGGAAGGGCCGGGATCTGCTCAGCCAGGCTTAGCGCTTCCTCACGCCGGCCGCTCACGGCGAGATAGGCCAGTTGCCGGGACGCCTGCATCGGCTCCATGCCCAGCTGCCTTGCTGCTGTGTCCGCAGTGTCCGGAAACACCGTCGCCTCGAGTGGGCCGAGGCGCCGAGCCGCCTCGGTATCTTCGCCCATGAGCCGCAGCGCCCACCCTAAGACCAGGGCTGCGGGCATTCCGCCATAACCCCGCGCCGTCTGATCGGCGGCGAGTTCAGCAGACAGCAGGGCAGCGGCGGCGTGCGCCTCGCCCGCCTCAATCATCATATGCGCCCGGCCCACTCTTGAAATCGTGTCTGCGGGGCGCGCCGCTACGGCGCGGTCCATGAAAGCGACGGCGCCCAGCGCATCGCCGCGCGCACGCGCGAGGTAAGCCAGCTCGCCGTTCCCCCAGGCCTCATAGATGCCGCCGCGATCGAGCTCCACAAGGTCATGGAAGAGGGCCTCAGCGCGATCGATTTCGCCAATAAAGCTCAAAAGCCAGCCATAGCGGAACAAGGCCCTTGGATTGTGCGGGCCCTCCCGGCGGTAGCGCTCCCCAAGCGCGTAGGCCTCCTCGATGCGCCCCGACTGGTGCAAAGTGGTAATCAGGAGACCCGCGGCGGGGTTTGCAGGATCGGCCGCCACAGCCGCCTGCAACGCGTCCAATGCGCCTGCGCGATCGCCGTCTCGCAAGCGCTGCGAGGCGAGGTTCGCCCAGTCATCGGCGGCGCGGGACGCCGCCTCCTGCGCGCAAGCTGACGCGTTCCATAAGAAGGCCAGCAGACACACGGCCAGGCCTGTGTGGAGTTTTCTTAGTAGCCCCATGCCGCCTTCCTGCTTTAACCAGACAAAACATGCAGCGTCCGAAGGCTCAATCGGCCATACAGTCCGAGCAGGGAAACCGTATTACCGAAAGCTGATCGCCTCAAGCGACATGGTCTTGCGGGGAGCCACGGTTGCAGGCTCGATAAGACTGGATAGCCCTCTCGAGGAGAAATCGCGGCCCCTTAAGGTTTAAGGAGCGATCTGTCCCTTGCTTTGTAATTCGGGGTCAGCTGATCGGGCCTGATCATTGCAGCTGCAACCGGTTGCAAAGTTGCCTCAACAGGTGACAATTCTCTGCCTCCGGCGAGCGAAGAAGAACAGAAATGACCTGGGACCGCGCGAGCGTTGAAGACTACATCGTTGATCGTCTGCGCGCGGGCGATTGGGCAGATTTTACCGAGAGCCCGACTTACGATCCGGCCGTCAAACCCAGGGTGACAGTCCAGTTTCTCCGAAATCTTATCCTCGGGCTTGATCATCGGGCACCAGGTCTTCCTTCAGGTCTGCGGCTACGCGGCGCGCTGATCGACGGGGAGTTCGACCTGGCAGATTGCATGGCTCCGGGGGGCGCAGGTTTCGGCGTCCTCGCACTGGAGGCGTGCGACCTTCCTGGCCGTCTGAACCTTTCCCATATTCAGCTCTCGAGGCTCTCCATCCGTCAAAGTCGTTTCAGCGAGTTGTGGGGCGAGGGCTTGTCCGTGCGCGGGGACGTGGATCTTCGTGAAACATCGCCGATGCCCTCATCGAATGAGCTCATGGCCTATGTCAGGCTGAGGGCGGCCCGAATTGGCGGAGATCTGTGGGGCCGAGGCGCCAGGTTGCAGGCACCTCATTCAATCCCGCGCGGGCTGACCATAGCCCCGCCTGCACTCAATCTTTGGCTGGCCCAGATCGAAGGCAGCGCAAACTTCGAAGACGGCTTTGTCTGCTCAGGCGCGATTAACCTGATAACCGCCTCTGTCCGCGGAAACCTGTCCTTCTCGGGCGCGCGCCTGATCAACCCTGGGCACATCGCGCTGGACGCAAGCGGATGTTCAGTCGGCGGAAATGCCAGCTTCAACCTTTATGACGATCAGCGTTTTCAGGCGGAAGGTGAAATGCGCTTCATCAACACCGCGGTAGGGGAGGATCTTGATTTTCTGGGCGCCTGTCTGACCCATGCAGAGGGTGACGCCCTGGATGCCAGGGGATGCAGCGTTCGAGGACGCGTTCTTCTGACATCTGGAGCGTTGCACCGGTTCAGCGCCGTCGGCGCCGTGTCGTTTTCTGATGCCAAGATCATCGGTGACATGATCTGCTCGGGCGCATCGCTTTCGGCAGCGGAAGGTCTGGCCCTGAATGCCCATAGTATCGAAGTGGGTGGATCCATTCTGCTGAACTTTGATGGCGAAAGCCGTTTCGAGGCGGACGGCGAGGTGCGTCTCATCAACGGTAAAATTGGCGGCGACATGATCCTGGACGGTTCGCGCCTGAGCAATCCAGGCGGCGATGCCCTCGACGCGAGCGGGTGCAGCGTTGGCGGACATGCAAAGCTGATGTGCGCAGCCCAGCATCCGTTTGAGGCGAACGGGGCGGTTGTGCTGGCCGACGCCCGGATTGCACGTGACCTGGTTTGTTCTGGCGCCTTAATGTCAGCGCCGACCGAAGTGGCCTTTAATGCTCACAGTATCGACGTCGGGGGAGGCGGATATTTTGAATCCCTGGGCGATTATCCATTTCAGGCGAGCGGTGAGGTCTGTCTCGTCAACAGTCGCTTTGGAAGCGACCTTGTTGTCAGGGGCGCGCGCCTTGAAAACAGCCAGGGCGTGGCCCTGAATGCGGGTGGGTGCAGCGTCCGGGGGCACGCATTGCTGACGTCACGCGCAGAGCGCCGCTTCGAATCCTCCGGGGCCATTCTGCTCTGGAATGCCCGGATCACCGGTGACCTCGTCTTCTCTGCCGCATCGCTTTCGGCCCCCGGCGCAGTCGCGCTCAATGCGCATAGTATCGAAGTGGGCGGGTTGGCCGTGTTCAAGGTCCATGACGGCCAGAGGTTTGAAGCCGAGGGCGAGGTTCGACTAATCGATGGCAGCGTTGGGCGTGATCTGGACTTTCAGGGCGCAAGGCTCAAGAACGAAGAAGGCGATGCTTTAGACGCCAGTGGTTGCACCATAGGGGGCCGCCTGTCACTGAATTCAGAGGCCGCCCATCGCTTTGAAGCAACCGGCTCAGTGCTGCTTGCGGATGTCAAGATCAGAGGCGACCTGATATGCTCTGGTGCATTGCTCTCAGCTGCAAGCGGTCTGGCTTTGAATGCGCAAAGCATTGAGGTCGGGGCAATCGCACTCCTCAATGCTACAGAAGAACACCGCTTCGAGGCGATCGGTGAAGTGCGGCTGATCAATGCAAGCATAGCAGGCCAGTTAAGTTTCAGTGGCGCACAGCTCAAAAACCTGAACAGGAACGCCCTGGATGCGGGCGGCTGCCGTATCGGCGGGCACGCCGTCCTGGCGTCAGCCACGCCGCATCGCTTTGAGGCGTCCGGTTCAGTGGATTTCTGGAAGGCCAGGATCGGGGGCGATCTGGTCATCCGCGGCGCCGTCCTTGATAATCCGAAGGCGGTTTGTTTTTCAGCAGACGATTGCACGGTAGGCGGACGTATTGCCGTTTCGGAGAACGCGTTTTCGGGGGGGGTGTCGCTTGTCAGGGTTGAGGCGAATATCCTTGGCCATTTCGATCAGTCCGCCTGGAGCGGGGCGAAACAGATCGCCCTCGACGGGATCGCGATCCGGCAGATCGAAGTGGGCCAGTCAGAACATGCGCCCTGGAAGGCGCGGGCGCACTGGTTGAAGAGGAGTACGCATCGCAATCAGGGCAATCAGCGGGTTGTGTCTCCCCACCCTTGGAGAGAATGCGCGGTCGCCTTCGCCCGTTCAGGTCGCCATCTGGATGCACGACGGATTCAGCGCGAAGGCTACCGCGAAGAAAACCGGGCCCGGCCGATCTGGATCAGGCCTTTTGTCTGGTTGTTTGCCGAGGTTCCCTTCGGGTTCGGTCTGTCGGCGGTCCGCGCGACAGTTACCCTTGTAACGTTCTGGCTGCTGGGCACTCTGGGCACGGTCGCGATGCAGGAACGCGGCGTCCTGATCGAGACGTCCGGATCCGGATCACTCCAGGCGTGCAGCGGGTTGGATCCGGCGCTCTACGCGCTTGATATCGCCATTCCGATTATCGATTTTCAGCAGGAGGCGAAGTGCGAAGTGGCTGTCGCAGGCCAGCAGGGTTTGTACCCGGGTATTGCCGTTTCCGTCCTGCCTCATGCCGGTCCGGCGGTGATCAGGCTGTTTGATGAAATCTCATTGTGGAACTGGGCGAAGGCCATCTACGCGCTTCTCGGAACCTTCCTGGTCAGTTTCGCGGGCATCACTTATTCGGGCATTTTCAAGCCCAAGGATCAGTAGTTCGTCTGGTAACCCTGACGCGGCTGTACCTGCACCGGCCATAGGCTCCCGCACGTCGCTTCAGCCGTTCTGAGCGGTCGGGCCTGTGATCTTCAGACCCTGGCCGCCAGGATGACCGCTCAAGTACTGGCTCCGCAGCCTGCCGGACGAGCTTGCCAGTCAGCCGCGGATCCTTCTTGGCCGCATGACGGGCGCGGACACCGACTAAACTGGAAAAGGCGTGTTCCATTTCGCTCATCCGGGACCTGGGACAGTGCAGCGACGACCCGGTAAGCCGTTATTCGGCGGGTGACGAGGAAGCGTCGAGCGTCCGGCCTGACCCGAAGCCGACACAAAAATGTAACCGCACCGACACCGAACCGTTTCAGAACGCCCCTAATGCTGGACGTTGGCAGCGGGGGGGGCCTGACATGAGCGATCCGAAACTCATTTATTCTCTGGAGATCCGGGTCCTCGATCTGGAAAAGAAGGTCGGCGATCTCGAAAGGCAGATCGAGGGACTGACGCCGGGCCGGAGGGCAGCGTCAGCAAGCAGTTTTGCCCCGCTGCCTGCCGCGCTCGTGAAACGGATCAATGATGGCGAGAACGCGGTGCGTGCTGTGCGCCAGTTCCGGCTGATGACCCAGCGTGAACTTGGCGAGCGTAGCGGCATCCGGCCCAACCATATTTCGGCGATCGAGCGGGGCATGTCCTACGGCCTCAGGACCGCCAAACGGCTGGCCGAAGCCCTGGAAGTGCAGGTGGACCTCCTGTTGAAATAGTCCTGTCAGGGCGCCGCAGCGACGGTCTTCTTTGTCCCCGGGACGTAGACGAATTCCTCCCCGTCCCGGGCAAAACCGGCGAGCGGCAGGGCAAAGGCCATCGGCCGGGAGATCTTGCCGGAGATGCGCGCTTCGAACCTGGTGCGAACGCCTGGCGCAGCCTTCAGCACAGCGCCAAACCGGGTGCCGGACGTGTTCTCCGACAAGAGCGGGACAACCAGTGCGCCGTCTTCGCAGCGCAACTCGCCTTCCAGCGGGCTCCAGCCGGCGCCAAGCGCATCACGGTTGCGTTCCAGAACATCGCTCGACGCCCGGCCGGTCGCCTGCGCACACCGTCCATTGGTGAAACTGAGCTGGGTGCCTTGGAGTTTCATTCTGCCGCCGGATTTTTCGACCCAGCGGGCCGACCGGGCAAAGGCCGCAAGGTCAAGGTCGATCTCATAATCGGTCAGTTCGATCTGATCGGCGCCCCGCACGGTCACCCTGCTGGAGCCGATGCCCTTAGGGCCGGTCCAGTCGACCTCATAGGTCATCTGGCGCTGGGTGAGCGCTGCCGGAACGAGCCTCAGGTCAGCGGTGCCATATTCAGTGCCCTTGACACTCAGCCCCTCGATGCGGCCGCTGAAGACCGAGCCCCTGGCTGAGGTCCAGCCAATCTCCTGATTGCGCAGGCCGGCGGCGTTCAGGACGGCTTCAAGCGGGACAAAGGCCATGCCAGCGACCAGCGCGGCGATCAGAAGCAGGCTTACGATAAGCGTTCGGATCATGTTGGTTACTCAAGCAGGTTAAGCGGCCTCAGAAGACACTGTTGACCTGATCAAGGTCAAAGCCAATCTGCAGTGCCTGCTGTGCCCGGATATGTCAGGCATCCTTCCAGTTCGGCTTCTGCCGGGTCAGGAAGGCGCGCAGGCCTTCCCGAAAATCCTCGGTCTGGGCGCAGAGGATCTGGTTACGGTCTTCGAGCGCAATCGCCGCTTCGAGGCCGCCGGCATCAAGGTTGATATTCAGCGCCTCCTTGGAGAGACGCAGGCCAAGCGGCGAGGTGGCGAGCATGTAGTCGATGTCCTCCAAAGCAGCGCGTTCGAGGTCCTCATCCGCCACCACCCGGGACACCAGGCCGAGCCGCAAGGCGCGCTCGGCATTGATGAACTTTCCGGTGAGGATCAGCTCGGCGGCGACCGAGGCGCCGACGAGGCGGGGAAGAAAGTAGGATGAGCCGATATCGCAGCCGCCGAGGCCGATACGGATATAGGCACAGTTCATCCGCGCGCTTTCGCCCGCAATGCGAATATCCGATGCCAGCGCCAGCGAGAAGCCGCCGCCGCAGGCCGGCCCCCGGATCAGCGAGATGACCGGCTGCGGACAGCGGCGCATTGCCATCACGATCTCGGCGATCCGGCGCTGTGTCTTCAGGCCGCGCTGCACGTCGCCGGCCGAAGCGGTCTCGTTGGCGCTGCTTTCGGTCTTGAGGTCGAGGCCGGCACAAAAGGCGCGCCCTTCGCCCTTCAGTACGACGACCCTGACGTCCTTTCGATCGGCAAGGCCGAGGAAATAGTCGCGCAGGTCTTCGATCAGTGCGGGGTTCAGCGCGTTAAGCGCTTCAGGCCGGTTCAGCGTCACCCATTCCACGGGTCCGAGCACCTCGATCTTCAATAGCTCCGCTGCGGTTCTGATTGCCATGATGCCCTCCCTGTCGGATATCAGTCTGCCTTCGGGAGGCCTGCCTTGCCAGACCTGTCGCAGCGAAAGGTCTTGCGCGGGCAGGCGCGTCCAAACAGATTGAGATCCAGGAAGAGGAGACCCGCGACGTGCAGCAGGCTGAAGATTTCCGCCAGGAAACCCGTGCGCTCAGCCGGCTTGTGACGTCGATGCCCGTGGCGGCATTGCATCAGCCGACCCAGTTCAAGACCTGGACGATTATGGACGTGCTGCGCCACCTGCATTTCTGGAATATGATGGCACACCTGCAGCTGAGCGATCCGGCGAAGCTGGCCGGGCATCTCTCGGCGATGCAGGCCGGCGCAAAGACGATGCGCGAATATGAGCGCGAGCAGCTTGGTCATCTGAGCGAAGCTGCGCTGCTGGTCGAGTGGCTGTCCTGGTCGGAGGCGACCGCTGACCTGTTTACACAAGCTGACCCCAGGGCGCGGCTGAAATGGGCAGGGCCCGACATGAGCGCGCGTTCGTCGATGACGGCGCGGCAGATGGAGACCTGGGCTCACGGACAGGAAGTGTTCGACTTTGCCGGTGTGCGCCGCGAGAATGAAGACCGGATCGCCAATATCGTGACGCTGGGGGTCAACACCTTCGGCTGGACCTACGCCACACGCCGGCAGACGCCGCCGGGACCGATGCCGCATCTGGTGCTGACGGCGCCGTCCGGCGCGATCTGGACGCAGGGCGAGCCGAGCGTCTCGGAGCGGATCGAGGGCCTGGCGGAGGAATTCTGCCAGGTCGTGACCCAGACGCGCAACATCGCCGATACGGCGCTGAAGGTGACCGGCACGGTCGCGGCGGACTGGATGAGCAAGGCGCAGTGCTTTGCCGGCCCTCCCAATCCGCCGCCGCCGCCCGGGACGCGCTTCCGGCAGGACCGGATGCCAGCCTGATCCGGCTGGACAAGACCGCCCCCGGCGTTACGAGACGTGTTCGATACGACGCCTTTCAGGGAGCCATCTGCCATGTCGATCCTTCTGCTCGAGAAACAGGGGCCGGTTGCCCTGCTGACGCTGAACCGCCCGGACATGATGAATGCGTTAGGCCAGGAGGGGGATGGACCGGCTGTCGCGGCGGTCTGTGCCGAGATCACGGCCGACCCCTCCATCCGATGCGCCGTGCTGACAGGCGCGGGCCGTGCTTTCTCCGCAGGCGGTGACGTCAAGGCCATGAAAGAGCGCACCGGCGCTTTCGGCGGCAGCCCGGCGGACATCCGCGAGGGCTACCGGCGCAATATCCACATCATCGTGCGATCGATCTACAATCTCGAAGTGCCCCTGATCTCAGCCATCAATGGCCCGGCTATCGGTCTTGGCTGCGATGTGGCCTGCATGGCGGATATCCGGATCGCTGCGGATACCGCGAAAATGGGTGTGACCTTCCTGAAGCTCGGTCTCATTCCCGGAGATGGCGGCGCCTGGCTCTTGCCGCGCCTCATCGGCGCGTCGCGCGCCGCAGAGCTGCTGTTTACCGGTGACGTGATTGACGCCAGGACGGCCGCCGAATGGGGGCTCGTCAGCCACGTCGTGCCGGCAGACAAGCTGATGGACGAAGCGATGGCGCTGGCCGGCAGGATAGCCCAGCAGCCGCCTCAGGCGCTGCGCCTCGCCAAGACGCTGATGCGCCATGGTGCGACCTCATCTTATGATACGATCATGGAAATGTCAGCGGCGGCACAGGCGCTGATGCATGAGACAGACGACCATGTTGAAGGCGTCAACGCCATCCTCGAGAAGCGTGCGCCTCAGTTCAGGGGCAGATAGGTGGCCACGCTAGCGGCGGATTATGCAACGATCCCGGCCGCAAAAAGTTCTGCAATGTCGGCTTCGCTGCGCCCGAGCGCGGCAAGCACTTCAGCCGTATGCTGACCCGGCGCCGGCGCGGGGCCTTTCGGGCCATCATCTGCCCCCGGGAAGCGGACAGGAGAGGCGGGGGAGGCGTAGGTTGACCCATCGCCCCTGGCACTCGGCGTCTGCACGATGGCGCCGGCGGCGAAGGCTTGCGGATCCTTTGAGACGTCTGCGAGTGTCTGAACGGGCGCCCAGGCGATCGATTCTGCATCGAGGCGTTTGCAAAGCTCCGCCATCGGATAGGCGCCGAATCCCGCATCCAGGATGGCAACCACTTCCGCACTGTGGGCGCGCCGGCCCTTGGCATTGTTGAAACGCGGATCACTGATCAGGTCCTCGCGGCCGATCACGCGGCAGAGCGGCGCCCAGTCGGTTTCGCCCTGACGGGCAACGATACAGAACCATTTTTCATCCTGCGTCTGGAAAAAGTTCGATATCGGTACATTCTGTTCGCCCCGCCCCTTGGTGGAGGCGACGCGGCCAAAGAAGAGCTGGATGGCGAGATCTGATCCCATCGTGTAGAGACCTGTCCGGAAAAGCGATGCCTCGACGAGGCGGCCCTTGCCGGTCCGGCCTGCCTCAACCAGCGCCGCGCAGATGCCCGCGGCGGCGGCGATCGAGGTTGTGTGATCGCCGAAAGCGGTACGCAGCGGAAAGGGTTCTCCCCCCTTGGGGATCGTCAGGCTGGCCACGCCGGTGCGGCTCCAGAAGCTCGCAATGTCGAACCCGGGACGATCCGCATCCTGACCTTCAAGGCCGTAGCCCGTCAGTGAGCAATAGACAAGTTTCGGGTTGATTTCCTTAAGCGAGGTGTAGTCGAGGCCGGACCGGGCAAGACCGCCTGGGCGGACATTGGTGAGAAAGACATCGGCGTGCCTCACCATTTCACGGATCAGCGCCTGTCCTTCCGCCCTGCTGGTATCGATGATGACGGACTTCTTCCCGCGATTATCGAAATCGAAGACCGGATTGTCCTGAATGTCCGTGCCGATGGTGCGGAAAAACAGCCGGATCGGATCTCCGCCCGGAGGCTCGATCTTGGTCACATCGGCGCCCCAGTCGCGCAGGATGCAGCCGGCGCCGGGGGCGGCCATGTAGGTTGCGTATTCGACGACCCTGATGCCTTCGAGCATGGCGGCTTTCTCCGGTTTTGCATGACGACGGGTGTGGCCTGTGGGGGCCTGCTTGCCAAGTCTTATCGCAGCGGCAGCTCAATCGGCGCCGGGCCGGCTTGCTGAGCCGGGCAGAGCGGCGAGCTGGCGGGCCTGGCCGACCCAGTCATCGCGCTCGATACGCCCCCGGAAATGCAGCAGCTTGCCGTCAACATAGTCAACGTCCTGCAGGCTCCATTCGGCGATCTGCCAGAAATAGAACACGCCGATATCGTGCAGCAGTTCGGCCAGCATGGGGCCAACGCCGACGATCTGTTCAAGGTCGTCGGCGCTGCCGAATGCTGCGTGGGTCAACAGGTTCGCCTGGTCGCCTTCGCGGCGGGCCTGGGTCACGGGATCGGGCTTTCGCGCCGGCGCTGCAGGCGGCTCCGGGGGCACCGGCACCGGGATACGTACCGGACGGGCCGCAGCACGCGGCTCGAAGGATTGCGCCGCACGCAGCTCGGTTTCAATACGGGCCGGCTCGCCGCGGTTGCGCAGCATATGGTGGACGGCAGAGAGGCCGTACTCAATCGCCGTCAGACGGTCTTCCAGAGCGCCGAGATCGAACGTGGATTCGATCGAGCGCAGGGCGAGGTCGATGCGGGTATAATCCGGTTGCGGAAGGCTCAGGACCGCATCCTGGAGCGCTGCGAGGCGGCGGTCGAGGGCCTCCATGCGGCCCTGGCTCCGAAGTTCAGTCCGGATCGAGGCGAGCGAGGCATCGAGTGCGCCGAGCTGACTGTAGACCGGCTCAAGATCGACCGGGCGCCGGGAGAGGACGTCAAGATCGCTCTCGATACCTGCCAGCACCCCGATAAGCCGCTCTGAAGCGGGCGCTTCGGCGAGGCGCGCTTCCATCCGGCCGAGGCGCTCGAGGATGGGCTCAAGATCGGGTTCGGGGATCTCGACCTCGCGCACCGCCATCTCCAGCGCCGAGACACGCTGAAGGACGATGTCGAGGTCCGGCGCACGGGCTCGTGTGGCGGCGGCCAGCGCGCTGACTTCGCTCGACAGCTGGTAAAGCTCCGGGCGCGGGGAGAGGGCTTCGATCTGTTCCTGGAGGGACGCGAAGCCCGGCTCAGGCCGCTCCAGATTTTCGACCGCTACCTGTAAGGCGGCCAGTCCGCTGTGGACCGGCCCGAGATCCGTCTCCGGAATGCGGATCGCAGCGATCTGTTGTTCGAGGCTGACGAGACGCGCGTCAATGGCGCCGCGCAGCTCTGTTGTGACCTGCGCGGAAAGGGCTGTCAGGCGCGCATTGACGCCCTGAATATCCGGCATGCGGAGATTGTCGATGCGCGCAGAGACCCCGCGCAGGTGCTGGTCAATCGCTTCGAGGTGCACGTTGCGTATGCCGGCAATCGACGCCGAAATGGCCGAGATTGTCTGCTCAAGACCGTTCAGCCGGTTATCCAGCGCCTGCACGGCCTGGTCCGGGGCGGCGATAGCGGCGGCGATTTCGCTGAGCTTCTGTTGCAGTGGAACAAGGTCAGGCGGCTCTGGGCGATGGGCGGCGAACGCTGCGGCGAGGGAGCGGTCGATATCCTGGCGTGTGAGGGCCTCATCCTGTGCAAGGAAAGCATCGACCTGCCGCGAAAGCTCGCTGTGCAGGTCCGTGACGTCGACGAAGCTGCGCCGCAGCCACCACCATGCCAGCGCGGCCCCGAAGAGCGCCGCCAGGCAAAGCAGGAAAAAGATCTGAATGAGGAGAAACCACATGGTCAGGCTCCGGAGCAATCGGGTGTAAGTCTGCAGGGGCAGGCGCGGGTCATTCGCCGGGCCTTACGATGCGGATTTCAATACGGCGGTTCAGGGCGCGCCCCTCTTCGGCCGCGTTGTCTCCAATCGGACGGGCCGAGCCATAGCCGGCGGCAATCAGGCGCGACGGCGCCACGCCGCGCTGGATCAGCGCGGCCCGCACGGCTTCGGCGCGCCGGCGGCTGAGGCTCTCGTTAAAGGCAGAGCTGCCGGTACTGTCTGTGTGCCCCTCGACACGCAGCGTACCAGGGCAGTCGGCAGCGGCGCGTGCGGTCAGATCGAGCAGCGCCGCCTTGGAACCGGAGATCTGGTCGCTACCGGGCGCAAACTCGATACGGGAGGCCTCAAGCAGCCGGGTAAGCTCGTCCTCGCATGTCTCGACGACTTCCAGAGCGAGGATCTCGATATCCCCGACCGCGCCATAGGTCAGCGAACGGCTGGCCAGCCTGCGGACCTGTTCAGCTTTGCTCCCGGGCAGTTCGCACCGGACATCAAAATACCCGCCGTTGAAGCTTGCGGTGCCGCCATCGCAAAGCTTCAGGACTTCGATGCCGCGCAGTGCGGTGTCGCGGAAGCCTTCAGGCGGCGCGTGGCCGATCGTCTCGAGATTGCTCACGACCGCTTCGATATGGGCAGGGCGGGTGTCGTTGGCAGCGGCGATGACAGCGTCGCGCGTCGCAATGTCAGGCATGCGCCCGTCGAGCGTCAGGCGCGCGCCTGTAAGGCGATAAAGGAATTCAGGGGCACTGCGGCCACCCGAAAGCGGCGCCTTGTCGGCTGTATCTGCCTCAACCTGTTCCGCTGAGCGGCGCAAGGGCGGCTCAACGCTGTGCCGGGCGAGTATCGTTGCGGCGATAAGCGCAAGCAGAATGAGGCCTGTGAGAGGCGCAAGTCCGAAGGGTATGAACGGCAGGCCGTCGCCGGACGCGCGGCGATAAAGACGCACGCTGCGCGAAGCCGTTTTTGTACCTGCTTGCGGATCCGAATTCATTCAGGGGCTCTTCCGGGATGCGCCAGAGCGGCGCCGACATGGCCCTGCGCCGCGGGCTTGCAAGGCCGCTGGTCGCGCGGCGCAGAGAGGAGCCTGTCATCAGGCTTCAGACGGATGAAGGCCGGGGTGCGGACGCGGCGGGCGCCTTCGCTGACCAGGAGGCTTATCACGCCCGCTTCCTGGCCGGTTGCCCTGGGGCGCTCAGCGCCGCTGGCGTGACTTGTCTGTCCATGCGCTGCCCTGACCGGCCGAGGCGCGTCTGCCTTGCCGCGTGCCCCTGCGCAAAGGACAGGATCCAGGTGTGCCGGAGACCGGCCAAGCCGCACGCGATGACCAGGCCATCGGGGGCGGACAGAACGACGCCGGACGGCGTCCGGAGCCGGCAGCCTGTCACCGCCAAAGGATACAGCCAGTGGGCCGGTTGCCGCACGGCCCCTGTTCCCCTCCCAAACGCGCGGAGTCTCTACGGCTCTTTTCAAGAGATCCGGCACGCTTATCTGCCCTTCTGGCCCGGCCTGTTCTGTGTCGTGTTCTAGGTGCGTCACTTAAGAGCGCAACAAGTTCCGGCTCAACGAAAATTACCTGATTCCCGGGCAATCAATACCAGCGGGTAAGGTTTTTCACGATCTGGAATTGAATAACATAGAAAAGATTATCTTGCGTTGCGCTGAACTTATGCCCTTTTCCAGACCCTATTCACAGCTGTTCAGGCCTCGGGCGGATGGAAGGATTGCGCGGGGCCCCAAGCCGGCGTACTGGCGCTGCGTCACTGGGGAGTAGCCCGTTGCCCGAAAGGGCAAGCCGCCGCGTCAACATACCCGGTCGATCGGCCGTGGTGCGGCGGAAACGGAAAACCGTTTAGGCGAGACCAATGGCATCATGTCCACGCCTGGGGCCAGGCGGCGGAACGGATGTCTTGGTTTTTACCGCCCGGCCCCTGGAGTATGTTTATGGAAGCCTTTCTGACCTCGATCGCTGTCGTCGCGCTTGCGGAAATAGGCGACAAGACCCAGCTGCTCGCCATCGTGCTGACCGCAAGGTTCAAGCAACCCCTGGCCATCATTGCCGGCATCTTTGCCGCCACCATCGCCAACCACTTTCTTGCCGCACTGATTGGCGCGCAGGCCGCCTCTCTGCTCGATGGACCAGGCTTCCGCCTCGTCATCGCAGCCTCCTTCATCGCGATGGCCGCCTGGACGCTGATTCCCGATAAGCTGGACCACGACCCTCAGCCCAAGCCCGCCCGCTTTGGCGTCTTCTTTGCCACCCTGATTGCCTTTTTCCTCGTCGAGATGGGAGACAAGACACAGATCGCGACGGCTGCGCTCGGTGCAGGCTTCAATCAGATCATCGCCGTCACGATGGGCACGACCATCGGCATGATGATCGCGAACGTTCCGGCTGTCCTGCTCGGCAACGAACTTCTGAAGCGCGTGCCCCTCAATACCGTCCGCTGGATTGCGGCGGGGATGTTCCTGCTTATCGGTATCTGGCTGCTGGTTGAAACGGTCCGTCAGACCGGCGCGGCAGGGTAAGTCCTGGAGGAAGGGGCGGACACCGACCCTCGTTCAGATCGCAAGACCTTTGTCTTGCGGGGTGCATTCGTAAACGCTCGCTCTGATAATCGCGGCCCCTGCTGGTGTTCAGGCTTTGCCGTGGCCACGTAATGGGTTGAACGTCGGTGACCGGGCGCTTCCGGCGGATGGGCCGAAAGGCTCTGCGCGCGCCTTTTTGTGTGATCACCCGCGGCGCGGGCTTCTCACGGTCCTGCTTCGGATCTCAACCTGCACCCTGTCTGGCGATAGCGATGAAAAGGTGAGCCCGGCATGGCAGGACATCAGGGGCTGCAAATGCGGCCGACCCCTTTGGAGTTCACATCCGTCAGGGTACGGGCGTTCACCATGTTCCCAGAAGATTGTCGACAAGGCCGTCACAGTCAGCATCACTCCCGTCGGGCAGTTCCTGCGCATCCGGGCGGATCGCCGCGTGCCGGTCATTGCAATCTGTTCCAGACGGACCGCCGGGATTTGAGGCCCCGATCCGGTTCATCAGCTATGGTCAGCCGGCGACCACCTGGCACTGAATAGCCCCGCCTTTTCTAGACACCCTCGGTTTGTCCGAGAGTGAGCAGACGGTGAACAGATGCCGGACAAAGCCGCAAGAAAGTGTGCGGATGAATGCGGGGGCGGACCGTGCCGACTTTTAAAAAACCTTTTAAAATAATGGATTATATCAACTCAATGGCGGTGCGAGAGCGTCTGCTGACCAATTCTCTTGCTATTACATCACTGATGTTCAACCCCTGATTTTGAGGGTCTTCAGGGACAACGTGGTTGAACATGGCCACCTGCTGTTGCAACGAGATAAGCGCTGAGCATGCACCTCAGCTCGAATGTCATTATTTCCGGTGAGATCAAGTTGCCGTTGTCCTCCGCAAACCATCGATGAGTAAGAGTATCTGCCGTTTCGACAAGCAATTGCGCAGTCAGTTTCGGATTGTTTGAATAGCCGTCGAGAGCGGTTGCCACCAGCGCGATGACGCGTTGCTTTAGCACTCCCACCCGGATCCGTGCTTCAGATGAAAGGGGCACCTCGGAAGAGAGCACGCGATGCAGGCGGGGGTCATCTTTGTGCAGATTGACGAACCCGTCTACGACAGACGCTACGAGCGATTCCAAGCTACTCTTACCCGACGCGTTGGTGGCCGCTGCCGACAAAAGCGCCTCGCCTTTGGCGAGATGCTCGGAAACGATGGCGTCAGCAATCGCCTGCTTGTTCGTGAAATACTCATAAAGAGAACCAATCGATACACCCGCTCGTTCGGCAACGGCATTGGTATTGAATCCGGCCCATCCACGTTCAGCCAAAACCTGAGCAGCGCCTTCTAAGATCGCCGAGACAGTGGATTGAGCCCGACTTTGTTTGGGGCGCCGTGTGCGGGTTTGGCGAGCCTTAGCAGCAGACAATTGCAGCCTCCTTCAATCCGAGTATGAAAAACCGAATAATTACTCAATAAAATGCGTCAACCGCGAAGGGAGCCGTTGTGTTGAAGTGGAACCAAAAATTATCGAGGCGCCATCACTCGATCCTTGCCTGCAACCGCAGCATCCAAGTTATCCCCTCGACATCGCAAGCTTTGCTGATCCGGCGTGACCAATAGCAGCTGCGGTATGAGACCCAAGCGCTGCCAAAAAGTTGAAACTGTAACTCTGACAGGTTCCCGTGAAAGTCGTTGTAACCACGATTCTAGATGCACCAGTCGAGCGGATCTGGGCGGAGGTAAAAACGCCTCGCTTGCTAAACCACGTGGCGGCACCGCTCATCGCCTTTGATCTAATCGATCCCGCAACCATGCCCGCTTATTGGGGTGACGGACGTTATCTCGTCAGTATGCGGTTTCTGGGCTTGATCCCCATCGGCCGTCAGTGGATCGTTACCTCTACGCCGCAACCCGAGGACCAGGCCCGGGGCGTGTTCCGCATTCGCGACAATGGAATAGGCGACATCGCGAAAGTCTGGGACCATCTTATCGTGATCGAGGCGCGAACCGACGGTCGCAGTGCCTACCGTGATGAGGTGGAGGTGAAAGCAGGCGTTCTTACCCCCGGCGTGTGGCTTTTCGCGCACTGGTTCTATCGGCACCGCCAGGCGCGCTGGCGGCGCTTGGTTCGGCAAGGTTTTCGCTATCCTGGCGATCGCGCTTAGAGCGTAGGGCGGGCGACTTACCTCAATACACCCTCTTGATGTCTGCATCCAGGATCTCCCCGACCTCAGCCCACAACTCATCTGCGGTCATGGTGTTGGGATCCGGACGTCCCGGTGCCCATCTGACCCTCGGCGCCGCCGCAGGATAAAGCGCCATAGCGAGATTGGCAGCTTCGCCAGCAGGGCGGGCAGCCTCCACTGGAGTGGTGGAAATTCTCTGACGGAGCGCTTCGGGCGTGCGGACCGCAAGGGTCTGCGCGCGCCCGGGGCGCGGTTGGCCGGAAAGGTGATCATCGGAGCATCCGGGTAAAGGTTGTGTTGCGACACGCAACTCCAGATGAGGATCGACGCCGATGACCGACAATATTCTGGCCCGATGTTCTCCACTCAGGTTGACGTGACCCTGCCGGACGATATTTCCTCCAGCGCAATCTGGAACTATCTGGCGGGGAGAAGTTGTGCATGTCCCGAAGAGCGCGTTTTTGCTGCCTGTCGGCTGCTGCCCTTTTCCTCGCCGCTCCTGCTTACGCTGAGCCGCAGCGCATCGATGGGGTCAACACGGATGTGTTCCGTACCCTGCAGTACATCCACAACATGAACCCGGGGAACGCCTGGACGCCGGACCAGACAGAGATCTTCATGAACGCAGTCATGAAGGACGAAGTCTATGACGAGGCGGAACGAGCCCTCGTCGCCGCCCTTCAGAAGGAGAGCTTTGATCTCATCATCGGGGCAGCCAGGGCCCCTCAGTTCAACCCCAATGACCTTGCGCGCAAAGGAAGCCTGCCGCCCGCCTCCCGCGCCGCCCTCGCTGCGGGCCTCACGAGCGAGGCCTTCGCGGCGGCGGCGAAAAGGGCGCAGGATCGCGCCGCCGGGCCTGTGGGGAATGAAACTATGCTCGATTTCTATCTCCGGACAGGCGGGGAGGGGCTGGAGAAGTTAGCCGCCTACGCGGTTGAAAGCCCCGAAAAATGGGGAGAGGCCCGTCTCGCTCTCGCAGGCGAACTGCGCGCGGCATTCGAGCAGACGGAGGGCGATTCCATCACCGACCGGGTGCGGAGGAATTCTGATTTCCGTTCGGCCTGGAGGACGCGCCTCATGCAGGCCCGGCAGCTGCCCGGTCCGGGACGGAATGACGCCGCCACCTGGCTCAGCCTCGAGGCCGGCCTGACAGCCGATATCCTCCTCGGCGGGGCTGTACCCAATCAGATTTATCACGACGTCCTGGGCCCAGATCAGGCGGACACAATTCTGGCGTCCGTCCGCCAGCGGCTAGGGGTCCCGGCCGAAAGTCTGGGCCAATGATCGCAGACCGGGCCGCCGGCCCGGGAATGGGACGTTATCACCGGGTCCCGGCTGCTGCGTGTTCACAAGAGCTTCGATACAGTCATCTTCGCCGGCTCGACCACCGGGGTTATCGCGCTGGCTCAACCGAAAACCGCTTCGCACTTTTCAGGCCACCGCCTGGTTCTCTTTTACCGGGCGCACCAGATCGCCTGCTCCCAGTCCGCGGCAGTCACCCGGCGCGCGAGTAATGCGCTCATATAGTCTGCGTTGACTTTCCGGGCTTTGAAAGGCGTTCTTTTGCCATAGGAAAGTTAAGTGAGGCAGGTATGGAGGAATCCACGCTGACCGTTAAGGGTCAGACAACGCTTCCGCGCCGGGTCCGGATCGCATTTGGCCTGAAGCCTGGTGACAGGCTGCGCTACCATTTTGCGGGCGATGAGGTCCGCCTCATGAAAGCCCACTCCATCATGGATATGAAGGCTATCCTGCACAGGCAGGGCCGTGCGCCGGTGTCTCTTGAGCAGATGGATGAGGACATTGCGGCCGGTGCCTCGGCGCTTGGCATGTGATTGGGCTCTGTACCAGGGTGCTTGTCCGGTTTCTGACGCAGGATGATCTGCAACTGGCGCGTTTGGCTTCAGCCGCAATGGCCCAGCTGACGCCGGAGCGGCCTGGCCTGATCTGCAGGGAGGTTCTGGTTGAGCTGGTCTGGGTTCTCGAGAAAAGTTATGAATTCGGGCGGCAGACATATCTGCCGTTGTTTCAGGGCTGCTTGCGACGTCAGACCTTGTCGTGGAGGGGGGCGGATGCAGTTGCGGGCATTCTCAGATTTTACGAATTCGAGGGCTTTGGCTTTGCCGATCTTATGATCCGGGCGGAGGTTCGGCGTTTCGGAGCAATGACTGTTCTGACATCTGACCAAAAAGCTGCGGCGCTTGAGGGTATGGTGATTTTGGGCGCAGGCGGGCTGCCTGAGCCGTAAACGCGCGCGTTCGTTCAGCGCCTGCTCAATCGCGCCTCCGCTCCGACGCTCTGCACGCCGAGCCGTACGGGCTTGCTATAGATCCGCGGCGGGAAGGCCGGTAGACTGAGGCCGCACCGCCGTTGATCCACCCAAGAGCCCGTTTCGCGACATCACCATGTTCCGCTTCCTGACGCCCGTCCTTCTCTGCCTGTCCCTGTTTTCGGCCACCGCTAACGCCCAGAGCGTCCAGACGCTGTTTGAGAGGGGCATGCAGGCCGGGAACGCCGGAGATTACACCAGGGCATTCGAACTTGTCCGGCAGGCTGCCGAGGGCGGTCACGCCCCGGCGCAGTACACGCTGGGCAGCATGTATTCATTCGGCCAGGGCATAGAGCCGTCCAAGAGCGAGGCCATGATCTGGTTCGAGCGAGCAGCGAGCCAGGACCACCCGCTCGCCCTCTACAATCTCGGGCTTTATTACGATCTTGGTATCGGCGTTGCACAGGACAGGACGCGCGCCCTCGCCTGGTACCGCAGGGGCGCCGCTGCAGGTGAGCCCCAGGCTGCCTACAACGCAGGTCACATGATGCTGACAGCCGACGGCGTAGCGCGCGATGCCGCAGAGGGGCTTCGCCTGATCGAGCAATCGGCAAGCGCTGGGACAGCTGATGCACAGGCCTCCCTGGGCTATATCTTTGAGGTCGGATACGGCGTCGGCAAGGATCCGGCGAAGGCCCTCGACTATTATGCCCAGGCCGAGAGAAATAATCTTGGCGGCGCAGGAGACAAGCGGCTCGCTCTCGCCTCAAGTGTACTGGAAGAGGGCATCGCCCTTGAGCTGGACGGTCGCGGGGCTGACGCGCTGCGCCTGCAGGACCTCGCCTGCCGCTATGGCCAGTTCTATGCCTGCTTCAACGCCGGCCGGCTTCGCTTCGAGGGGCGTCTTGTGCCCCGTGATGTCGATGGCGCGCTGGAGCGCCTGAGGGTCGCCTGCGACCGCCTGGTTGAGGCGGCATGCCGCATCAGCGCCGAAGCCGTGCTCTCGGCTTCAGATGCAACGCCGGCCGACAGGGAACGCAGTTCAGTCTACCTCGGGCAACTTTGCCGTCAGGGCGATGCGCGCGCCTGTCATAACCTCGCCGTCATGAGAATGTCGCCGGCCTTCGGGACACCAGACCCGGACGCGGCGATGAAGCTGCTCGCGCGAAACTGCATTGAGCTGGACTTCAGTGCTTCCTGCGAGCCCTACTATGCCATCTACAATTCCTCCCTCCCGCAGCCCTCCGCAGGCAGCCCTTCAGGCATGTCCATCCTCGAAGAAGGTGTCCTTGCCATTTTGTCGGTCGCCGCAGGCGGCCTCTCGGCCCTCAGCGCGACCGGCAGTTATTCTTCCGGCGCCTATGGCGGCTACTCCGCCTTCTCGCCTCCATCAACGACGACCTACACCGCTTATTCGCCCGCCGATAAGGCGAACTTCTCCAACTTCATGGACTCCGTCCGCTATCCGACCGTTCAGTGCCGTCCGGGAAACCCCTATTGCTGATGGCCTCCGGCCAATGGCTGCCCGACGGGTAGCGTTGCAGAGTTGCCCTTCTGCACCTGCGGCAGGAGTAATCAGCGACCGCCTCGTCCGCCTGTCCAGCTCCAGACGGGAAGGGGCAAAGCCTTTCCAGACCGGCCCTGAAGGCCGCTTCACGCGCCAGGCGCACCGACACGCGCATGTTTGCTGCGCTGCCTGTCAGCGGGGTGTTTCGTGATGCGACGCAGGGCCGGTCTTTTGCACCGGACATGGCGGACGGTTATGCGTAAGCGCAACGAGCGCACCACATAGAAAGTAGCTTTCCCGGCGAGTATGCTTGCGCGAGCTTTGCATTTCGATTGGGAGCAAGGCTTTAAAACAAACGGTGCAACATTAGCTGGCTCCGGCTGGCGGCCAGACAAGGTTAGAGCGGCGCTTGTCGATCAACCACTCACGAAATCCGGAACCTTCGCCGCACTGCCAGACCAGAAAGGAAAGCCAGCACGATAGCGGGGAGCGACTGGGCGATCGAGATGGCGGTGACGATGAGGCCTGTGCCAAGGCAGGTCCGGCAATGATTCCCGTTGCTGCCTTAAAACCGCCGGGCTGACAAATCTGGTAGACCACTGCTGAAAAGCAGGCCGGGCATAACTGAACCGCGCCGGGTTTGCCGGAGGCCATTTTCTTTGAGTGAGTGGCCCTATGACAGACAAGAAGCAAAGAGCAAATTAGTCGCCTGAATTGCGTGAACGCGCAGCTCGGATGGTAGCAGAACACGGGCGGGAGCACGCGTCGCAGTGGGCGGCGATTGTTTCGATTGCCGGCAAGATCGGATGCACGCCGCAGACGCTGAATAACTGGGTGGCGCAGGCCGAGCGCGACAGCGGCAAACGGGCTGGCCCGAGCACCGAAGAGCGCGAGCGGATCAAGGCGCTTGAACGCGAAGTGAAGGAGCTTCGCCAGACGAACGAGATTCTCCGGAAGGCGTCGGCATATTTTGCGCAGGCGGAGCTCGACCGCCGACTGAAGACGTGATCGCGTTCATCGATGATCATAAAGAGGCTTACGGGATCGAGCCAATTTGCAGAGTTCTGCCGATTGCCCCGTCGACCTATCATCAGGCGGAGGCGCGGTGGCGGCGCCCCGAACGCAAGCCGCCGCGCGTCCGCCAGGATGAGGCGCTGAAGCCTGAGATCCTTCGGGTCTTCAACGAGAACTTCACCGTCTATGGCGCCAACAAGGTTTGGCGCCATATGAATCGGGAAGGCTTTGACGTGGCACGGTGCACCGTCAGGCGCTTGATGAAGGCAATGGAGCTGAAGGGCATTATCCGCGGCAAGCCGCACCGCACGACCTATAGCGACAAGCCGGCGCCTTGCCCGCTCGACCATGTGAACCGCAACTTCAAGGCCCCGGCGCCAAACAGGCTCTGGGTCAGCGATTTCACCTACGTCTCGACCTGGGCAGGCTCTGTCTATGTCGCCTTCGTGATCGATGTGTTCGCCCGCCGCATTGTCGGCTGGGGGGGCAGCCGGACAGCGCATGCGGGCTTCGTGCTCGATGCCCTTGAACAGGCCTTGCACGACCGCAGGCCTGTTCTGGCAGCGGCCTTGTCCATCACTCTGATCGCGGCAGTCAGTATGTCCGCATCCGGTATACAGAGCGTCTGGCAGAAGCAGGCCTCGAGCCGTCGGTCGGCAGCGTCGGTGACAGTTATGACAATGCGCTCGCCGAAACCATCAACGGATTCTACAAGGCTGAAGTCATCTGGCGGAAAGGCCCGTGGAAATCCATGGACGCAGTCGAATACGCCACGCTGGAATGGGTCGACTGGTTCAATCACCGCCGCCTGCTCGAGCCGACCGGCAATATACCGCCGGCAGAAGCCGAAGCTGACTATTTTGCAGCGCTGAAGGAAAACGCTATCGCTGCATGCCTCCAACCAAACAGCCTCCGGGGTTGCCGGCGCGGTTCAGTTTTGTTGCTGCTCACATCGCCGCCCCGGCGAGGTACAGGCCAAGCCCGCCGATCAGGGATATCAGCGCCCACGGATAGGGCGCAGGTGTGCGCCAAAGCGCCCGGTTGCCAAACACGGCCAGCCCGATCCCGAGCATCGCGAACCCGGCGCTCATAGCGGTTGCGACGGCGGCAAACATCAGTCCTTGCGGCTGCCACGCCGCCAGCAGGAAAAGTGCGATCATCGCCGCAACGGCCACCGAGCCGACGTGCCACGAAAAGTGGTGCAGCCACACCACTTCGGGCGGCAATCCGGAATCCTTCAGCGGCCCGAGCACCCGGGGCGAGCCGACGAGTTCATGCGCAACCACGCCAACCGCAGCGAGGCCGGCAGCGACCATGAACAACAACTGAGGTGTATCCGGTATCGTCAATTTTTCTGTTCCCGCATGAAATCCGGCGCGCGGGTTGTAGCCCTTACGTGCTGCAGTCCATAATGGAACGATCGTTCTATAAAGCAAGGCTGTTTTCATGCTACCATGGCCGTGTCGTTGATGAGGGCCCCGAGCAGTGGGGCAAATGAGGATGCGAAGATGGCCAGGCCCCGCTTGAAATCGCGAGAGGAACTCGTCGCCAGAGCTATGCCTGTGTTCTGGGAACACGGGTTCGCCGCCACCTCGATCGATGCGCTTGTCTCGGCCACAGGTGTTGGTCGCGGTGGTATCTATGCGGACTTCGGAGGCAAGCAGGACCTGTTCCTCGCCTGCCTCGATGCTTATCGCGTCCGCTTTACTGATCCTGCCATCGCGTTGCTGACATCAAACGAGGACGGCTTTGCGGCAATCGAGGCGTTTTTTGATTTCTTCATCCGCTTGCACGCGAAACACGGCATGCCCGGTCCGGGCTGTTTTCTGGCCAATACGATGACCGAAGTGGCGCCACACAGCGATGCCGTGCTGGCGGTGGTCAGCGGCCATGCTGCGGATCTGCGCGGTGGTTTTCTGCAGGCCGTGACACGCGCCGCCGGGGCCGTTGGCGCGGTGCTTTCCGATTCGGAATTGGACGAGATTGCGGCTTTCCTCGCAACGTCGAGCCAGGGGCTGTGGTCCTATGGGCGAAGCGTGTTGGATATCGTCGAACTGATGCGGTTCAAGACAGCGCTGCTCAAGATGCTGTGGTCACGGCTGTCTTGTCCGCCTCCACTAAAAATTGCGCCGGGTCCCAACGTGGTCCCAATTGACGAGGCGTTTCGCGGCGTTTCGTGACGTAATGTTTCGGGAAGCCCCAAATGTGCTCACCAGCGTTGATCGTTTCAGGGGCCCGATCCGGCAGCAATTCGAACGATCAAACTGGTGTGTTGCACAGTTCGCATTGTGCCCGTCGCGCCCCTCAGCGAAGACTTATTCAGGCTTCTGGAGAAATTTGATGCCGCAGACGAGCTTGAAACATCAAACGGCAGAACTGGGCCGCATGGCAGACGACCGCCGCCTCTCTGGCTCAGGCAATTGATCGCCGAAAGTTGTCATTCCCTTCGCAGCGTTTCCAAATTTCTGATTATGAAATTGCAGCGAGTAACGGCTTTCGGACTATCGTCAGAAGCCATGTAGTTTTCGAGTGCTAAGCGTATGACGCTAGAATCGGGTGCGTCGGCAAGTCTCGGTGCCCGTAATTGATACGTCGGGTTTTCAGAAGATTTTGGCATCAAGTGCCAAAGGGCATCCAGAGCGAGAAGACTAAATGGGCGCCCTCGTTCGAGCCACTTAACGACGTCCTCCCAATTGAGTTGAGAATATGCTGCGAGACGTCCCCAATTCGCGCCGATGCTGCTGCTCGGGAGATTTTCTTCTATCCACCCAAGCGTCTTTCGTGAACGAAATGTGGTCAATGCCCACAGTCGGTCGTAGAGGTCGCGAGGCGGCAATTCGCCGAGAATAGCGATGGTCAGGTCCAAGCCTTCCGATTGTGGCAGGCATGCTTGAGCAGCCTCACTCCAGACACCAATCAATTTCTTTGAACGACGTACGATGTCGTATTGATTTCGCACAAAACGCTCTGCACGAGGCCCTAAGACGTTGGCAGCCAATTCGAGCGCGACGCTCCAATGGAAACCGTCGCGAACGGCCAACCTTTCAATGTGCTTGAGGACATCGTCCTCATCGAAGCGCTTCACCGCATCGTATTCTTCGTCGCCGATTCGCCATCGTGTCAGGCAATGCCCTATGAGGCGATCTAGGTCATGTGCGACTTCATCTAGGCGCAACGCTCGTGGGTCACGCGACACGGGAAAAGCAGAATCCGAAGCGGTCGCTGTGCCGTCCTGATCGTAAAAGTCGTCGGATAATTCATACTGAATCCAACCGTGAATCGACGCCAAATTGTACCATTCTCGCGGTCGCAGGGCTCGCTTTTCAAGGCGCTCTGCACAACCTTCACACAGGTAGTACGGTTGCCCCTTAGTAGAGTTCTCTAAAATCGATGTCGCTTGGGCTTTGGTACATGCTTGGCATATTCGATGGGGCAAAATCATCGGTCTTCATGGCTGGGTTCTGTGTTAGTGTCAGGACACTGACCCAATCTTACATATCTAGCGCTTTGTCCCAAGTGTCTCAAATGGGCCAAGGCACTAACGCGCTCGCGCGCGAGTTGAACGTTGCGGCGTCGGGGATGAACATGACCGTCTGATGTTTCCGGGCAGCGCCCGGGTGGGCCGGGAGCGCCCCACCCGGAGGCTCCCATGAGCAACATCGGGAAGACCCAACCGATCCACCCCCCTCGCCAGCGCATGATCGAAGACATGACCCTGCGCGGCATCAGCCAGACCAGCCAGTCCCGCTATATCCGGTGCGTGCGCAACTGCTGCGCCCATCTCAAGCTGGCGCCGGGCGCGCTCACCGCCGAAGACGTACGCGGCTTTCTGCTCCATCTGCAGGCTGAGGGCGTGAGCGTGTCCGGTATCAACAGCCATTCCACTGCGCTGCGCTTTTTCCTGAAGGTGACGCTGAAGCGCGGCGAAGAAGTAGACCGCATCCCGATCCTGCGTGAACACCGCCGCATGCCTGTGGTGTTCACGCCTGAAGAGGTTGCGCGCATCATCGCCAGCGCACCGGGGCTCAAGTACAGGACAGCGCTGAGCGTGACCTATGGTGCCGGCTTGAGGGCGTCCGAGACCGCATCGCTGAAGGTGTCGAACATCGACAGCCGGACGATGACCCTCTCGATCGAGCAGGGCAAGGGATACAAGGATCGTAAAGCCAAACTCTCGCCGCAGCTGCTCGAAGCACTGCGCAAGTGGTGGCAGATCACCCGTCCTCAGGTCTGGCTGTTCCCGAGCCGGATCGGCGTGATGAACCACATCAGTGCGCGCCAGTTGTCGCGCCAGTTCCGCTTCGCCGTCGAGGCGGCCGGGATCCGCAAGGATGGACCTGTGTCGCTGCACACGCTGCGCCATTCCTTTGCGACGCACCTGCTGGAAGCCGGCGTCGATATCCGCGTTATCCAGGTCATGCTCGGCCACGCCAAGCTGCAGACAACATCGATCTACACCCATGTCTCGCCGAAGTTGCTCCAAGGGGCGGCGAGCCCGTTCGACAGCCTGCCGGTCATCGACCCGGCGGACTGACCGGGGATGCCCCGGCCAGCGATCGAGGTTGCGGATATCCTCCGCGGCCTCGGCCCCGCCTTGCGCGATGGGCTCTCGCGCGACCAGCACAGGGCGGTGAACGCGATCCTGTCATGCCGCACCGCTGCACTCGGCGGGCATGTCTCCCGCTGTGAGGACTGCGGGACAATGGACGTTGCCTATAACTCCTGCCGCAACCGGCATTGCACGAGATGCCAGGGTGAGACGCCGACGCGCCACGGGTTCGAGCGCGGTGTCGAACGCCTCCTATGAGTGGCTGGAGGCGCGCAGGCGGGACCTGCTTCCCGTCGCCTATTACCATGTCGTGTTCACGCTGCCCGCGCCGCTGGCGCGCGTGGCGTTCCAGAGTGAGCCACTGGTGCGCCACTGGTTCAAGCCCAGTGGCGAACGCGTGTCGTCTATGACGCCCTGTTCAAGGCCGTGTCCGAGACCCTGATGACGATCGGCGCTGACCCGAAGCATCTCGGCGCAAAGCTCGGCGCGACCCTGGTCCTGCATACCTGGGGCTCAGCGATGACCCATCATCCCC
>CAZIGV010000001.1:0-340219 GCA_964538945.1 uncultured Hyphomonas sp. | reverse complement strand
GCACTCGAGGCGCCGTAGGCAGAGCCGAAGATCACATACGCTTCGCCCGCATCCGCGCCGCCATCATCGCCGCCAGCCGCCCCGATGACCAGGTCATCAAACCCGTCAGCGTTCACATCACCCGCTGACGAAACAGCCCCGCCCGCCCCGTCCCCTGCCCGGTCCCCTTCAATCGCAAACCCCTGGCCGGACGTCAGGCCCGTCAGGTCAATCACCGAACGCCCGCTCGCATCCAGCGTCCCGAACCCGGTGCCCGAGCCAAGGATCACATAGGCTTCGCCCGCATTAGCGCCCCCATTGTCCCCGCCCTCAGCGCCGACAACCAGGTCATCATAACCATCCCCGTTGATGTCCCCCGCAGAGGAGACGGAGCGGCCCGCAAAATCTCCCGCCGCATCCCCCTGGATCACAAAACCCTGCGCCGGCGTCAGGCTCGTCAGGTCAATCACAGACCGGCCCGTCCCATCCACCGGGCCAAACCCCGTTGCAGACCCGAAGATTACATACGCCTCACCCGCATCCGCCCCGCCATCATTGCCGCCCCAGGCGCCAATCACCAGGTCGTCATAACCATCCCCGTTCACATCCCCGGCAGACGCAACAGACCGGCCCGCAAAGTCTCCCGCCGCATCCCCCTGGATCACAAAACCCTGCGCCGCAGACAGGCTGGTCAGGTCAATCACCGACCGGCCCGTCGCATCGACCGGGCCAGATCCGGACGCAGACCCGAACAGGACATATGCCTCACCCGCATCCCGGCCCCCGTCATCGCCCCGCAGGGCGCCGATAACCAGGTCCGCATAGCCATCCCCGTTCAGGTCGCCTGCAGCCGAAACAGAAATACCCGCCCCGTCCCCTGCAGCATCCCCCTGCAGGATAAACCCCTGCGACGGCGCAAGGCTCGTCAGGTCCACGACAGACCGGCCCGCCGCATCCGGAGACCCGAACCCGGACGCAGACCCGAACAGCACATAGGCCTCACCGGCATCCCGGCCGCCATCATCTCCGTTAAGCGCCCCGACAATCAGGTCATCATAGCCGTCCCCGTTGATGTCGCCGGCAGACGCAACAGACCAGCCCGCATTATCAACCGAAGAATCCCCCCGGATCACAAAACCCTGTGACCCGGACAGCGTCGTAAGATCCACCACAGACCGGCCGGCCGCATCCAGAGTGCCAAATCCGGAACCTGCCCCGAACACAACATACGCCTCGCCCGCCGATGCGCCGCCATCACCGCCGCCCGGCGCCCCGATGATCAGGTCCGAGTAACCGTCTCCATTCACATCACCCGCCGAAGAGACCGCAAATCCGGCCTGGTCAGACGGACTATCCCCCTGGATCACAAATCCGCGGGCAGGCGACAGCGTCGTCAGGTCAATGACAGAACGACCATCCGCATCCAGCGATCCATAACCCGACGCAGACCCGAAGATCACATAGGCTTCGCCCGCGTTGGGCCCGCCATCATCACCGCCCTCAGCCCCCACAATCAGGTCAGCATAGCCATCACCGTTCACATCACCCGCCGCAGAGACCGAACGGCCCGCACGGTCTCCTGCCGCATCGCCCTGGATGATGAACCCCTGCGCCGCGGTCAGGCTCGTCAGGTCGATCGATTCAGGGGTGTTCGTAACCGTCACAGACACAGCCTGCTCAGACGTGTTCACGCCGTCAGAGGCAGTCACGACCAGGTCATAGACATTATCCCCATCGGCGTCCGCCGGAGCCTCGAAGTCAGGCGAGGCCAGGAACGTCACCGCCCCCGTCGCCGCATTGATCGCGAAACGTGAAGCGTCCGTGCCCGACAGGCTGAAGCTGACAACGTCGCCGTCCGAATCCGTCGCCGTCGCCGTGTACACCGGGCCGGAGGCGTTCTCCGGGGTCGTGGCGGTCGTGCCGGAGGTGATCACAGGAGCCGCGCCCGGGGCCGGAGGGCCGGCAAGACTGCTAACCCCGGCCGCTGCCATGGTTGTCAGCTCGGAAGCATCCTGGGCGGGGGTGTATTCGATTTTGACGGCCATTTTTTCAACCAACTGAGATCAACGGAGATTTTCAATCTAAACGCGTACGCGCGCCTGCGCCGCGTCCTGCAGTTTTCTTGCCGCGCAGAAACCTATGAGCAACTTAATTCTCACTAAGAGGGAATCGTCCACCCGTTTTGAGGCTGCCCCTGACAGCAGCCCGGGCGCCCGGGGAGCCATTGCGCCTTGCTGAGGGGCCTGGCAGGGGCCGAGGCGAGGCGGGTCCGGAACGGCATGGCTTACCCGGCCGCGCGCGGCCGGTCCGGGACGCTGCCAGACAGCGGGCGGGCGTCCCGGACGCCTGGCGTAACCTTAACCCGCATCGGTTCGGCCGGGCCCGGCTCTGCACGCCTTGATGCGAATTTGAACACCCGGCCAGCCTTGACCATACCTCAGGCCGGAGACGGGGCTGCCGCCGGAAGCGCCTGGGCCGGCTTAACCATCCGGCGGGGGGTACTCCCGCAGACCGGGCGGCCCGATCCCGGCCGCATCAGAGGTCCGGCCCGGCATGCCGGTCGAGGCCAGCCTCACCACCGAAAGCCGCTACGTCCTCAGCTATCTCGTCAAACCTCTGACCGATGCGGTGTCCGGCACGTTCCAGAAGTAAGATCGGGGTCCCACCGGCCTACCACACGAAGTTTTTCTCGTGTGGTAATGCAGCGACGTCCCGGAACAAAGCAAAGGCGCGCCTGCGTACGACCCTGTTTCGAAAACAAGGTACAAGCGCCTTTGCACTTCGATGATTGCAATTTACCGGCAAATATGTAATTTGCCGGTAAATGTCGCGTCAGACTCTGCCCCTTGTGGTTCAGACCAGCTATGCTGAGCTGCTTGACCAGTTGCGCCTCGCCGTTACCTGCGATGTGCCTGCTGGCTCGACATTCCGGAAGCGAACCATCTCCGGCAAGGACTACTGGTACGTTCAGGAGCCCACCACGCCGACCGGCCGCCCTGCGGAGCGATACTTCGGACCCGATACGCCTGAACGCAGTGCCGCCATAGAAAAGGCAAGGCGCGAAAAGGCCGACGCGGATGCCCGCCGGTCAATCCGGCGCTCGCTCGTCGCCGCCGGCTTGCCCGAACCCGACGCTCTGACCGGCGCGGTTGTCGAGGCGCTCGCTGCAGCAGGCGCATTCCGGCTGAGAGCGGTCATTGTCGGGACCGTCGCCTTTCAGACCTATGCGGGTCACCTCGGCGTAAGGCTGCCGGGAGCGTCCATACGGACCGGCGATCTTGACCTTGCGCAGGATTATGGGATCTCCGCCGCGCTCGGCGACAAGCTTGAGCCCTCCCTGTTTGAGATTCTCAAGTCGGTCGATCCGTCCTTTGCGCCCGTGCCGACGCTCTTTAGCCCCAACATCGCGACAACTTACGCCCGCCCGGGAGGATACCGTGTCGACATGCTTACAACCAATCGCGGCGCCGACCGGCGTCATCCTGTAAAGCTACCGAGCTTGCAGACCGACGCCGTACCTTTGCGATTCATGGATTTCCTGCTTCGCGACACGATTGAGGCGGCCGTCCTCAGCCGCTTTGGCACACTGGTAAATGTTCCGTCTCCGGAGCGTTACGCTGTTCACAAGCTGATTGTATCGAGCCTCCGGAAGGCTTCAGGCGAGAGCGCTGTCAAGGCAGACAAGGACCTTATCCAGTCCGGCCTGATCATTGAGGCGCTGATACAGAAGCGCCGCCACGAGGATCTCGCCGATGTTCTGCGGGAAGCCGCAACACGTGGCCCGGCCTGGAAGGATCGTCTGAAACGATCCGCTGGAAGACTTGATGACGGGCCGCGCACTTTCGTAACAGACATCCTTCGCGAAATCTGAAGCCCTCACTTTCGCGGCGACGACTTGCCGCTGATCATTCAGCGCAAGGCTGACTGTCGACATGCCGGCCCCGGCCAGGCCCCGCCGAATGATCGATAAAACACCTTTTTATTAATCACGTTGAATGCGTACTCTGACCGGAAATCTACGCTCTTCCCAAACATGGCCTTGAACTGGGAACTTCACGACTGGCCGCAATTCTCCCGGGACCGGCGGAGGCTTGCCGGGCGCGAGGCGCGTTTTCTGGAGCAGGCCTGCGTCCTGATCGGCACGTCGCGCCTTATTTCCGGCGAAGACAGGATCGATCTCAGCATATCGGTCATGAGCCTCGAAGCGATCGATAAGTCTCAGATCGAGGGCGAAGCGCTGGTGGGCTGGTACCCCGCACAAAACGACGATTGAACGTACGCAATACTGGCGTTCTGGAAAGTTGCGAAGCCCTGCGTGCCAGTGCGAAAACGGGGGCTGACAGGCCAATCTGCCGACAATCAAGCAGGTTTTTCGCCCTGATTTATGCCGGGAAAGGCCGCTCAACCTCGTCTGCTTTCCGGCGCCCGTTCGTTTCACGGTTTGAGGCTTGAACCCGCGTCCGCCGCCATGACCAAAAGCACGCCCATTTACACCCATTCGGGTCAGGCGTCCTTGGTGGCAATGCAACTGCATTGACGTGACAATGCGACTGCATTACCATTCCGGCGTCAACCAAGATCCGCAGGAGACCGCCATGGCTGCGACCCTCGAAGTCGAATCCACACTCACCGATCGCTACCAGACGACGGTGCCGGAGATCGTGCGTCGTGCCCTCAAGCTGGGTAAGCGCGACAAGATCCACTATACTATCCGCCCTAGCGGAGAGGTGGTGCTGACGCGCGTCGAAGCCTCCGAAGGTGATGACCCGGTGCTCGGTCAGTTCCTCGGCTTCCTGGCCGCCGACCTCACTCGCCATCCCGAGCGGCTGCAAGCTGTGGATGCCGGCCTCGTCCAACGCATCCAATCGCTGGTCGGCGGCATCGAAGTCGATCTCGATCACGCCCTGTCGGAAGACAATGAATGAGCGCAGGCAAGCCTGAGCCCCTGGTCATTCATGGTTGGACGGTCTTCGCCCATCCATTGTTCCTGGTGCAGATTGAAGCGCTGGTGCGGCAGGTCGAGACCCTGAAGCAGAAGGACCCGGCCGGGTACGTGAAAAAGAACGCCAGTAAGCGGCTGGCCGCGATCACCAGACTGGCGTTCGATGTCATCCCGCAAGATCCGACGCGACCGGATTACCGCCAGGGTGGGACGCTCGGTGACGATCACAAGCACTGGTTCCGGGCCAAGTTCTTCCAGCAGTACCGGCTATTCTTCCGCTACCACGCCCCGAGCAAAGTGATCGTCTACGCCTGGGTGAATGACGTAGACACCAAGCGCACCTACGAAAGCAGCGACGACGCCTACCGGGTATTCCGCAAGATGTTGGAGAGTGGGCATCCGCCTGATGACTGGGATCAACTCCTGGCTGAGGCGCAGAAAGAATCGCGGCGGATGCAGGAATCACTGGCGAGGGCGCCAGCAGCGCAGTGAAGGCCGTACGCGGCATTCTGCGTGCTGCGAATCTGCCCTCCGATCTCCGCAACTTCTGCGGCGAATAGTCGACGCCTACGTATCACTTGGCTCTCGGGCGCAACAGCGCCTTCATGGACTCCTGCCAACTCATTCGGAAGGAGACCAAGATGGAAGTCGTTCACCTCAACCGAAAGCAACTGGCCGCACGCTGGTGCAGCCGCAGGCTTCCCCTGATGTTGAACAAGGTGAAAACAGAGACTTCCGCTTCTTTGGGGGTGGGGAGTGAGGAAGTCGAGGTTTACGCAGGACCAGATCGTTGGGATCTTGACCGAGGCGGAGGCGGGTCTGCCGGTTGGGGAGGTGGGCCGCAAGCACGGCATCAGCACGCCGACGTATTACCAGTGGAAGAGCAAGTACGCTGGGGTGGCGGTAAGCGAGTTGAAGCGGATGCGGGAGCTGGAGGCGCAGAACGCTCGGCTGAAGCGGATGTACGCGGACCTGGCGCTGAAGAACGCGGCGATCAGGGATGTTCTGAGCTGAAAATTGTGACGCCGGCGGCACGGCAGGCAGCGGTGGAGTTGATGACCACCGAGCATCGTCTGTCAAAGGTCAGGGCCTGCAGGATCGCAGGCCTGTCGCGGTCGGTATTGTACAGGCCAGTGGTGGATAGAAAGGCGCTCGATGCTGCTGTCATCGACGCGCTCAATGCGATCGTGCTCCGGCTTCCGCGACAAGGTGCTCAACGCCAACCTGTTCAACAGCCTGTCCGAGGCCCAAGCAGCAGCCGACAACTGGATCGTCGATTACAACCATTACCGATGTCATGAAGCCCTCGGCAGGGGGCCGCCTGCGCAGCTCCTGCCAAGGGTATCTCAACCAGAAGTCTCTGCTTCCGAGTTGTTCACTTGACAGGGAAGCCTAGGAGGAAGCGCAGGCCCCTACTCCCGCGGGCGCTTGTACCTCGGCGGGCCGTCGGGTCCGACCTTGCCCGCATACGGGTTTTTCCCCTGGCGCACAAACAGCCGGATCGGTACTCCGTGCATGTCGAAGGCCTCGCGGATGCCATTGATGAGATAGCGCTTATAGCCTTCCGGCATCTGGTCACCGCGCGAGGCGATCAGCACGAAAGTCGGCGGGCGGGCCTTCATCTGGGCCATGTAGCGCGGCTTGATACGCTTTCCCTGCACACTCGGCGGCGGATGATGCTCGACCGTGTGGCGCAGCCAGCGATTGAGGTCGCCGGTCTTCACCTTCGCTGTCCAGTCCTTGTAGACCTTGACCACCGCCGGCATCAGCTTGTCGACATGCCGGCCTGTGAGCCCCGAAAGGAACACGACCGGCGCCCCGCCGCCGTTCGGCACGAGCCGGTTGGCCAGGTCACGGATGTGGCGCGCCGCCCCGTCCTGATCCTGCACCGTATCCCATTTCGACATCACAAGCACGAGGCCGCGCCCTTCGCGCAGCGCGAGGTCGGCAATCTGGAGGTCCTGCTTTTCCAGCGCCTCATGCGCGTCCATCACCAGCGCCACCACATCAGCATACTTCAGTGACCGGATGGTCTCGGCCGTCGACATCCGTTCGAGTTTTTCCTGAACGCGCGCCTTGCGGCGAAGGCCGGCCGTATCCACCAGCCGGATCTGCCGGCCTTCCCATTCCCAGTCGATGGTGATCGAGTCGCGCGTGATGCCCGCCTCCGGCCCCGTCAGCAGGCGCTCGCTCTTCAGAAGCTGGTTGATCAGCGTCGACTTGCCCGCATTCGGCCGCCCGACAATGGCGAGCCGTATCGGCCTCGGGGCCGCTGGCCTGTCTTCTTCCGGCTGATCCACCTCGGCGGCCTCGATCGCGGCCACCAGGTCATCGTCAGACAGCGTCTCGTCTTCGATGTCGATATGCGCGAGCTTCTCAAGTATGTCCTCGCCCGCGCCGGCGCCGTAGTTCGGCTCAGCCTCCTCCAGGGCGCGCTCGAAGGCCTCCGGCCCCAGCACATTGCGGATTGCCTCATAGAGCTCGGCGAAGCCCTCACCATGTTCCGCCGACAGCCCGACCGGCTCGCCGAGACCGAGGCGGAAGGCATCGAACACGCCCGCCTCACCGACCCGCCCTTCGGCCTTATTGGCCGCCAGCACCACCGGCAGGTTCGCCTTGCGCAGCAGCATGGCGAAGGTCTCGTCTTCCGGTGTCACGCCCACGCGCGCATCAATCAGGAACAGCGCAATGTCGGCCTCGGCAATCGCCGCTTCGGTCTGCGCCCGCATCCGCGCCTCAAGGCTCCCGTCGCGGACATTGTCGAAACCGGCGGTATCGATCAGCAGGAGCGGCAGCGTGGCCAGGCGCCCCTCAGCCATCTTGCGGTCACGCGTTACCCCCGGCTGGTCATCGACCAGCGCGATCTTCTTGCCCACCAGACGGTTGAACAAGGTGGACTTGCCGACATTCGGCCGTCCGACAATGGCGAGCTTCAAAGGCAAGGCCTGAGCCCCTCCGGTCAATGAGGGCCAAACCGGGAAAAAGTCCCGGCAGCCCTAGTCGATGGCAATCAGCCGGGCGTCGTCGGTGAGGACGAACAGCTTTCCCTGAGCCGCAATCGGCTCGATATACACGGTATCCCCGAGCTTCAAAGAGGCCGTCTGCGTGCCGTCCTGCGGAGAGAAGGCCAGAAGCTCGCCGCGCGAGGAGACCACGATCACCCGGCCCGAGGCTACGATCGGAGCCGTATAGGTAATCGGCTTCTTGCGTTCCTTCTCATTCTGGAACGCGCGCAGCTGCACCACCCAATAGGCCTCACCGGTGGCCGCATCGAGACAGGCGAGCTCGTTGCCGGTGCCGAGGACATAGAGGAAACGCCCGACCAGCGCGGGCGCCCGGGTCGATCCGACCGGCTGGGTCCATACCCGGGCGCCGCTGCGTCCATCGATCGCGGCCGTGGTGCCGGACTGGCTGGAGGCAAAGACGAGCCCTGCGCCGAGCACGGGGCGCGAGCCGATATCATTGATTTCGGAAATCGGCGTGAACCGGCCTGCCTGGCTCAGCGCGTCGGTCCAAAGGCGCCGGCCATTCGCCGCCAGATAGGCAATGACTTCGCCCGAAGAGAAGGGCGCGATCAGAAAATCCTCAACCGTCGCCGCACTCGGGCTGCCGAGGACACGGGCGGATTCTGAAATCGCCTGGTCGCTCCACTGTGTCGCCCCGTCGGCCAGCGAGAGGGCAAAAATCTCGTTATTATTGGACACCACAAAGATCCGGCCATCGGCAATCGTCGGCGCGCCGGTCATCGGCGCGCCAAGCTCCCGGCGCCAGGTCTCAGCGCCGGTCCTGGCGTCGAGCGAGGCCACATAGCCATAGCCGCTGGCCACGATCAGCTGGTCTCCGGCCAGCGCAAGGCCGCCGCCGATGGCTGCCCTGTCGCGCCGGGAGATACCCTTGAGGCGCGTCGACCAGAGCGCTGCGCCGGTAGACAGCCGGGTCGCCCGGACCGTCTGGGCCGCATCCAGGGTGAACACGGCCGTGCCATCCGACACGGGCGGCGTGGTCAGGGCGCCCTTATTGGTCGACCCCTTGCCGACCGAACGGCGCCAGGCAATGTCGAGCTCCGGGGCGGCGGCGATATGGCCGACGGCCTTGGTCGGGCCGCGGCCGGCCTCGAGCCAGCTCCCGGCGGCGACAGGCTCGGGCAGGGCAATCTCGACACCTGTCAGGGTCGTGCTTGGCGCAATGCGCTCCTGGTCCAGGACCATGGCGACACGGCCCGCCTTTTCGGCCGCATCAGCCTCCACTTTCTGATCATTGCCGAAGCTTGGCAGGCTGATGCAGGCGCTCACCGCCAGCAGGCTGGCCAGCGCGGCCGTGACAACGGCTGGACGGGAAAACTTCATGGGCCGGTCTCCTGGGGCTCTTCGGCTTGCGGGCTGACCGGCGCCTCGGCGGGCGTCTCCGGCGGGGCGGTTGTCTCCGGCGCGAGCGGCATAGCATCGAGCGCAATTTCAGCGCGCTGGATAAGGCCCTCGGGCGCCGCCGCGTCGAACTTCAGCCGGTTAAATTCAGCGCGGGCGCGGGCAATGTCGCCGGTGGCGTAGGCTTTCGCCGCCACCAGTTCGCGCGCCAGCGCGCCGAGCGCGGTATCCTCGGTCAGCAGGGAGCCGAGCGTCGCCTCCAGTTCCGGCAGGGTCTGCGTATCGGCGGTGAGATAGGCCGCCTTCAGCAGGGCGAGGCGCTCATAGGGCCCGCCCTGCGTGCCGCCGATAGCCGACAGCGTCACGGCGGCCGCAGCCGGGTCACCCATGCCCTCGATCCGGGTCTGCGCCAGGTAATGCGCGGCCATCGGGGCCAGCTTCGAGCCGCTGTCGATGATCGCCTGGAAGGCCGCGGCCGCTTCCTCATACTGGCCGTCTTCGAGCGCCTTAACGGCAGCCTCGAGTTCTGCCGCACGGGCCGCCCGGTCCGCCTCAGCCTGCGGCTTCACCACGAACTCATTGATCGCAACCGATCCGACCAGCACCGCCACGGCGCCATACACGAACAGGCGCCACCTCGCCCACCAGCTCGCCAGCTTCTCCTGACGGACGCCTTCATCGACTTCTGTAAAAATGTCGGTCAAACGGGGCTCCGGGGGCTGGTCTTGCGGATTCGGCGCGAACCTAGACGCGCGAGGCTCTGCCTGCAACGGATCAGCGCTGTCAGGCTTCAGGTTTTCGCAGCGTGTAGGTTTCGGCCAAGCCGGGGAAGGCCCGGGACCGGACGTCCGCCGCATAGGCGGCCACTGCCCTCGAGACCTCGGCCTTAAGGTCCCCATACCGGCGCACGAATTTCGGCGTCCAGTCAAACAGGCCGAGCATGTCCGGCGTCACCAGGATCTGCCCGTCGCATGCCGCCGAGGCCCCGATGCCGATCGTCGGGCAGGCCACCTCGGCGGTGATCTCGGCGGCCAGGTCCTCGGCCACGCCCTCGATCACGATGGCAAATGCCCCTGCCGCTTCGGCAGCCTTTGCCTCTGCGATCACGATATCGCGCTCGCTGAGGGTGCGGCCCTTGGCCCGGAAACCGCCCTCCACATGCACCGCCTGCGGGCGCAGGCCGACATGGCCCATGACCGGAACGCCCCGCTCCACCAGGTGCGCGATCTGCCGGGCCGCATAGGCCCCGCTCTCGATCTTCACCGCCTGGCAGCCCGTCTCCTTCATGATCCGGGCAGCGTTCAGGAAGGCCTGGTCGGCATTGGTCTCGTAAGACCCGAACGGCATGTCGACGACCACAAAGGCCTTCGACGCGCCGCGCATCACCGCCTGCCCGTGCAGGATCATCATGTCGAGCGTCACACCCACCGTCGAGGGCAGGCCGTGCACCACCATGCCGACACTGTCGCCGACAAGGATCAGGTCCGCATGCTCATCCATCAGCGCGGCCATCGGCGCGTCATACGCCGTCAGGCACACCAGCGGCGTGCCGCCCTTGGCGGCGGCAATATCCTTGACCGACTTGCGGCCCGTGAGCGTTTGTTTTGACATGGCCCGAGCGATTAGCCCGCCCGGCTGCCCGCCGCAAGGAACGAGGAGAGTTAACGTTCCAGTCACGCCTGCGCGCACGGCGCTGTTGCAGCATTCGATCCAGGCAAGACCGCATCCGTGTTGCCGCGCCCTGGACAGCGGGGGGCGTTTTCAGACCTCCTTTGAACGCGGTCCTCTGAGCGTAACAAAGCCGCCTCGGGCGCCGCAGCCCACATCAAGGTCGGGCAGGAAACAGGGTATCGGGCAGGATCCTGCAGGAGGCTCTGGGTCAGTCAAAGCCCGGCGGAGCGCGAACCTCGCTGCGGGGCGGCAGGTCCGGCTCGGCGCCCCTGTCTCCGGCAAAGAGCGTGCAGGACCGCTCCCAAAAGCTGGGGCCGGTGACACCGCCCGCAGCCACGGGCAGGAGATCGCGGGCTTCTTCTTGCATGGACCGGCCGTGAAGGGCGGCGCGCACACGCAGACGCCCTTTAACCGCGTCTTCCAGGTTGCGGATGGTCCGTGTCGCCCTTTCGGGCCTGATTTCTCAATGCCGACATCGATCCATCACAATGCAGTCAATGACTGCAGTGCAATCATCTGCCCCGGAAACGTGATGAAGTGGGACCTCTGAGGTTGGCGCGCATGAGTGTAACCGGCTGCTCCGGCCAGGACCTGATGCGTGTTATCTGCCTACCGGTCCGGCCTTGCCCTGATACCGCTCTGGCTTCTGGCGGGGCGCTTGCTGATGTGTTGCCGAACTCAGCCCGGAACTGCCGGCACACCGAACAGAATGGGATGCAGCCAATGGGCAATCGCCGCATAGGCGCCAAGCCCGACGACCACCGCGCCGACATCGCCCATCAGGTTCGCCGCCACGTCCCGGCCCGGCCCGTTATCGCCGCGCTTCTTCACGGCGATCCGGTCAAGCACGCCGTAGGCGAGGAAACTGCCGAACAGCAGGACGGAATTGAGCTCCCCGTTCGACAGCAAGTGTCCGGTCGCCCAGATCTTCACGGCCAGCAGCATCGGGTGCCTGACCGCCTTCTTGATATGCCCGGTCGGCATGTAGGCCGCCGCCAGGAACACCATTGCAAACAGCATCAGGCCCATATTGATGTGCGCGAACCAGGACGGCGGCACATACAGCACCGGCGCCGGCCGCGCCGCCCCGTAGCCCCAGACGATCAGTGCAAAACCTGCGACCGAGACGAGGCTGTAGAGACCCATATAGGCCCCCTGGCCCATCCTCTCGCGGATATCCTTGCCAGGTTCGCGGCTGCGATAGGCGCTGAACAGGTGCGTCCCGAAAAAGATCACGAGACCGAGTATGAGATAGAGCATGTCATCGCCTCCCCTTGCGTCTGGCCGACGCTAAACGCATTCAGCCCGTCAGGAAAGCGCGGTCCTCGCCCTGCAGGGGTCTCGCTCTGCCGGGCGAGGCCCGGGACAGCTGCCGCAGGGAGGCGTTACCCGGCCCTGACGGGATGGGCGCGGCGCTCATCGCCGGGACCGGTTGAGGCAGCGACGGCCTGGCCAGGGGCGCCCCGCGCGCCTTCATCGCCCGCCGCTCCGAGACACCAGAAGCCTGCCCCCTCGACTGCGTCGAACGCGCCGCTGCAAGACCTTATATGCGCCTGGCGCCCCGATCACCTGGCCATCTGCTGGCGCCGTCCGAGCCGGATCAGAGCTACTCCTCGCGGACCCACTCCCCGCCCAGGCTTGCTAGGTCCGAACGGTTACCAGCCGCATTGAAGGCCTGCGCCATGCCGCGATAGAAAGTGATGCGCTCCTCTGCCGCCGGATCGAGCGTGACCACGAGGTCAGCCCCGAACAGCGGGGCCGGCTTTACGCCCTCATGCGCAACCTCCATGATGTCCGACCAGAGCTCTGCCGGCAGGCCGCCGCCGGTGACCCGTTTCATCGGGCTGTCATCATCATTGCCGACCCAGACGCCGCCGGTATAGGCCGCAGTAAAACCGACAAACCAGGCATCGCGCCAGTCCTGGCTCGTGCCGGTCTTGCCCGCGACACGCCACCCCTTGATGCGCGCCTTGCCGCCGGTGCCGAAGGGCGCATCGACGACGCGCATCAGCATGGCATTCATCTCGGCGGCATAATCCTCCGCATAAACCCTCTTACCGGCCGCATCCGGATGCTCGAACAGGACATTGCCGCGTGTGTCGCTGACCCTGGCAATCAGATAAGGCTCTGTCCGGCGCCCGCCGGACTGGAACACGCCATAGGCCGCTGTCAGCTCCCAGAGGGTCACTTCCTGGCTGCCCAGTGCAAGCGAAGGATAGGGCTTCAGCTCGCTGGCGATGCCAAAGCGCCTGGCGAGTTCGATCACCCTTGCCGGGTTTGCCTCATTGCCAAGCTCTGCGGCCACCGTATTGGTCGACCGGGTCAGGGCCTCGCTCAGCGTCATCGGCCCGATATACTCCCCGTCATAGTTCGACGGCCGCCATTTGCCGATGCTGATCGGCCGGTCATTGAACACGTCATACGGCGAATAGCCGTCTTCCAGTGCCAGTGCATAGACGAACGGCTTGAAGCTTGACCCCGGCTGACGCTTCGCCTGCGTCACCCGGTTGAAGGGAGACCGCCTGAAATCAAGGCCGCCCACCATCGCGGCCACGCGGCCATCCCTGCCAAGCACCAGCGCAGAAGCCTGCGAGGCACCAAGACGCTCGCCCTGCGTCTTCATCCGCTCACTGACGAGTGCCTGCGCACGCGACTGGATCCGTGGGTCAATCGTCAGGGTGACAACCGCATCGCCCGGCACGCGCGGAACAAGCCTCGCCAGCTGCTCGGCCGCTGCCTCCAGCACGAAGCCGAGCTCGGGGTCATAGGCAGGCGCCCTGATGATACTGATCCCGGCCGCCAGGGCGTCCGCCTCCTCCTGCCGGGTTATGAAACGCTCGGAACGCATCTCCCGCAGCACATAGGCCTGGCGCTCTTTTGCCCCGGCCAGGTTTTCGCGCAGGTTCAGCCGCGACGGGGCCTTCGGCAGCGCCGCCAGCAGCGCCGCCTCGGCTATCGTGATCTGGTCAGGCGCCTTGCCAAAATAATGACGCGCGGCGGCATCGATGCCGTAAAGGCCCGAGCCGAAATAGATGCGGCTGAGATAGAGCGAGAGGATCTCGTCCTTTGTCATCCGCCTTTCGAGCTGCCGGGCCAGGGTGATTTCCTGTGCCTTGCGCTGCATGGTCTGGCGCGAGTCGAGGATCAGGTTCTTGACCAGCTGCTGGGTAATCGTCGAGGCGCCCGAGACGGTCTCGCCGGCCACGGTATTGGCCGCTGCGGCCCGCATGATGGCCGCCTCGTCGGCCCCGTCATGCTGGTAGAAGCGCTTGTCCTCGGCTGCGATGAAGGCCTGCGGCACATGCCGCGGCAGGTCCGCGACCGAAATCGCCCGGCCATAGCGCGGTCCCCTCACGGCCAGCGTCCTGCCACTGGCATCCACAAACTCGATCGCCGGCTCGCGATTGGCGTCCCAGAGCTCGTCGATGTTGGCCGGCAGCCTGGGCATGCCCGCATGCAGGCTGTGCCACTTCCACGCGGCCCACAGCCCCCCGGCCAGCAGAATACCGGCCGCGGCAAGCATAAGGTAGCGCAGCCAGGGGCTCTGCCGGCGCAGGAAACCGGACACCGGAATACGAACAATCCGGGCGGGCGGGGGCGGGGTCGGAAACGGGTGGGTCATGGCTGCCAGGCTCTTTACGGGTGTCAGGCGGAACCGGCCTTGAAAGCGCAACCTTAGCTGTAAGAAGATTACGGCAGCGTGAAGGCAGCCGGCTGCGTATATTTACGGGGCGCCCGGCGGCACAGATCATGCTAGGAGGGGCCTTCAGTCAAAGGAGTTTTCCGGCCATGCGCACTGCCTGTCTCGCCCTCACGGCTTTCGGCCTTGCCCTCCTGCCGGCCTGCGACCGGACGGGCGATGCGCCCGTGTCGGTGGCGACCGTGCCCGTCACCGCGCCTTCCCCCCCGATGCCGCAGCCCGCCCCCGCCGGCCCGCTCTTCGACGCCGCCGCCCTTGGCATCCCTGCCGACGCCGACTCCATCGCGGATGGCCGCGTCATCGCCGTCGATACCTGTTCCAACTGCCACGGGATCGATAAGGGCCCGAACGTCCGGCCCGACGCCCCGCCGCTGCGCTATGTGCTGTCAATCTACCCGCCGGAGTCCCTGGCCGAGAATTTCCGGGCCGGTATCCATGTCGGCCATGAAGACATGCCCGACTTCGTCTTCGGCGACCTCGGCATGGATGTCCTCCTCAGCTATCTGATCACCATTCAGGAAGTCCCGCCTGCACCCTGAAGCCAGGCGCGAAGTGCCGGAATAAGGCGGCATGGGCGGCGGCCAGATCGGCGCGCCAGCCGCGTCACCTGGCCGGCGGGTGCTGCGCCCGGTCCGGTTCTGCCAGGATCTGGCTGCTCACGGCGCCCCGTCGCCCGACCTGATCTTCAGGGCCCGCTGATAGACCTCGCGTCTCGGCAGTCCGAGCGCGTCAGCGACGGATGAGGCGGCCGCCTTGGTCGCCATCTCGCTCAGCGCCACGCGCAGAGCCGCATCAACATCCGCCGGCGTCGCTGCCACGCCTTTCGGCGGGCCGACCAGGACAACGATCTCGCCGCGCGGCGGTCCGGCCGCTTCGTAATGAGCGGCAAGCCCGGCCAGCGCGCCGCGCCGCGTTTCCTCGAACAGCTTGGTCAGCTCCCGCGCCACGGCCGCCTCCCGGTCTCCGAGGACAGCGGCAAGATCGGCCAGCGCCCCTGCCAGCCTTGGCCCGCTCTCATAGAAGACCAGGGTTGCCGGCACCTGTTTGAGGCGCTCGATCTCGCTCAGCCGCGCGGCCGGTTTCGGCGGCAGGAAGCCCGCGAAGAGGAACCGGTCGCTTGGCAGTCCGCTCGCCACCAGCCCCGCCAGCAGGGCCGAGGCCCCGGGTACCGGGAACACCCTGATCCCGCGTTCCAGCGCTTCATGCACCAGCTTCCAGCCGGGGTCCGAAACCAGGGGCGTGCCGGCATCGGAGATCAGCGCGATGCGTGCGCCCTCTTCCAGCCGCTTCAGGAGGCCTGGCCTGCGTTCGGCCCCATTATGGTCATGATAAGGGCTGAGCCGGGCTTTAATCGCATAGGCAGACAGGAGTTTCGAGGCTACCCGCGTGTCTTCCGCCAGCACCTCCTCCACACCGCCCAGCACGTCCAGCGCCCGCAGCGTGATGTCGCGCAGATGACCAATCGGTGTGGAGACAACATAAAGCCCCGGCGCTACAGCCACGGGCGGTTGCCCGCTGCCGGGCGCCCCAATAGACTCATTGCGGCCGGGAATCGCGCCGGCGCCAGAAGGATCAGAAGATGACATTGCGTTTACCATCGCTCAGGAACCTCAAAGCGCCAAGCCCGAGACTGGTCCCCGCCCTTGCCGCGCTGCTCCTGGCAACGGCCTGCGCCACTGCGCCGACCCGCCCGCCTGTGTCAATCGGATCCGGCCAGCCCCGGGTCGACCCGGTCACGGGCGAGCGCCTCCCGGAGCGCGCTGCCGAGAGCCCAGAGACCGGTCCGGTCGGAGCTGTCCGCAGCGATGGCGGCCTGACCCCGAGCTTCATGGCCGGGCGCGAGGTGAAGCGCGCCGCTGTGCTGCTGCCCTTCTCGCATACCAGCACTCAGGTGCGCGCCGAGGCCGAAGCGATGCTGGCGGGTATCGAGCTCGCCCTGTTCGAAAATGGCGGCGGCGACTTCCTGATCATCCCAAAAGACACCGCCGGACGCGCCGCAACCGCCGAGGCACGCACCGAAGAGGCGATTAAGGAAGGCGCCGACATCATCCTGGGGCCGCTGTTCGCCGCTGAAGTCACGCCCGTCAAGGACACTGCCGGTCGCCGGCAGATCCCGGTTGTGGCTTTCTCCAATGACCGCACGGTTGCGGGAGGCGGCGCCTATCTGGCCTCTGTGATGCCGGAAGAAGAGGTCGTACGCATCATGGGCTATGCTGCCAGCCGCGGCACCCGTACGTTCGCTTTCCTTGGCCCGGACACAGCCTATGGCAAGCAGGTTGAAGCCGCCCTGCGCGCCGAGGCCGCCGCCAATGGCTGGAGCGTGCTTGGCAGCGCCTTCTATGACCCGGCCAAGAGCGCCAGTACCGAAGTCGCCGGCATCGCGCGCCTGATCAATGCCGAGACCGGCCAGGTCGGCCTGCTCATCCCGGAGCGCGGAACGAAGCTGCTGGCCGTGGCCCCGCTTCTCATCGTCAACGGCGTTGATCCCGCCCGCACCCGCTTCCTCGGCACCAGCGCCTGGGACGATCCGTCCATCTGGCGCGAGCCGGCCCTCAACGGCGCCCAGTTCGCCGCCGTCGACCCGGACAATCTTACAACTTTCCGCGATGCCTACCGGCGCATTTATGGCCGCGCTCCGACCGACCTGGCCGCCGCCGCCTATGATGCCGCGTCCCTGGCCATAACCCTCGCCGCCGAGGAAAACATCAAGCATGGCGGCGTGACCGATCCCGACGGTTTCATGGGGGTCAACGGCCTGTTCCGGTTCCGCCTCGACGGAACCTCGCAGCGCGGCCTCGCGGTCAAGCAGATCGGCGGCTCCGGCGCCTCGGTGGTGGAGGCAGGGATCAGCCGGTTTCCTCCCGGCGGGAGCTGATCGAGGCAGTCCGGCCATAACTCGGCCCTTGCGGTGATCCGCAACACGCCCCAAATCACCCGCCTGTGGGCGGGTAAACCGGTGTTGGCGGCGACTTGATGAGCAAGCGTGACTATTATGACGTTCTAGGCGTGGAACGGGGCGCCGACGAGAAGGCCCTCAAGACAGCTTATCGCAAGCTGGCGATGAAGTATCACCCCGACCAGAACCAGGGCGACCCGGCGGCCGAGGAGAAGTTCAAGGAAGTCGGCGAGGCCTATGCGGTCCTCAGCGACCCCCAGAAACGGGCAGCCTATGACCGGTTTGGCCATGCCGCGTTCGAAAATGGCGGCGGCCCGGGCGCCGGCCCCTTCGGCCAGGGTGCCAACCCGGAAGACATTTTCCAGGACCTTTTCAGCCAGGTCTTTGGCGGCGGGTTCGCCTCTTCGGGGCGCAAGCGTGGCGGCCCCCAGCGCGGCGCCGACCTGCGCTATGATCTGGAGATCACCCTCGGCGAGGCCTGGGCCGGTAAGGAAGAAACCATCCATGTGCCCCAGGCGGCGGCCTGCAAGGCCTGTGACGGTGCCGGCTGCGCCCCGGGCCACAAGCCGGAAACCTGCGAGACCTGCGCCGGCCATGGGCGCGTGCGCGCCCAGCAGGGCTTCTTCACGATGGAGCGCACCTGCCATATCTGCCAGGGCCGCGGCAGTGTCATCCGTAAGCCGTGCAGGACCTGCGGCGGCGCCGGCCAGGTCAAGGAAGAGCGCAAGCTGCAGGTGAAGATCCCGGCCGGTGTCGAAAGCGGCATGCGCATCCGCCTCTCCGGTGAAGGCGAACCGGGCAGCGGCGGCGGGCCGAAGGGCGATCTGTATATCTTCGTCGAAGTGGTCGACCACGACATCTTCGAACGCGACGGACCAAACCTCTACTGCCGCGCCCCGGTGCCGATGGCCACCGCAGCGCTCGGCGGCGAGATCGAGATCCCCACCATTGATGGCGGGCGCGCGCGCGTCGCCATTCCCGAGGGTGCCCAGACCGGACGCAAGCTGCGCCTGCGCGGCAAGGGGATGCCCTCGGTGCGCCAGGCCAGCCAGACCGGTGACCTGTATGTCGAAATGTTCGTCGAAACCCCGCAGAACCTCACCCCCCGACAGAAGGAACTGCTGCGCCAGTTCTGCGAGTGCTCGGGCGCCGACTGCCACCCTGAAAGCGAAGGCTTCCTCGGCCGCATCAAGCGCTTCTGGGGCGGACCTGAGGGCGATGAGAAGCGGCCGGGCTGACGGCCCCGGACACTCCGGGGCCGGGCCCTGATCGCGCTCGCCTGGCTTGATCGGGGCCGGCCATGGCCTAGAGTGAGGCATTGAAACGGCGGGGACCTGCGTGGAACACCTCCTGCGACAACTGCCTCAACTGGACAGGCTCCTCAGCGCAGGGCCAATCGCCGGCCTTGCAGACATCCATCCCCGCCAGGATGTGGCCGAAGCCCTTCGATCAGAGCTCAGGGCCCTGAGGGGCGCCATACGCGCCGGTGCCTTAGAGGTCCTGCCGGATTTTGCCAGCCCGGCCTTCACCCGCCAGATTGCAGAACGGCTGGAGGCCCGTCGCCGGCCGGGCCTCATCAGCCTGGTGAATGCCACCGGCATCATCGTGCACACAAACCTCGGACGCGCCGGGCTGGCGCCCGAAGCGCTCGCGGCGATCGAGGCTGCCGGACGCGGCCCGACCAATCTCGAGATCGACCTTGCCACGGGCAGACGCGGCTCGCGCCACACGCATGTCGAGGCGCTTATCTGTGAACTCACCGGCAGTGAGGCGGCACTGGTGGTCAATAACTGCGCTGCCGCCGTGCTCCTCAGCCTCATGGCGACGGCGCAGGGGCGTAAGGTGATCGCTTCGCGCGGCGAACTGATCGAGATCGGAGGCTCCTTCCGCCTGCCCGACATCATCGCGCAGAGCGGCGCGGTCCTGAAGGAAGTCGGCGCAACCAACAAGACGCGGGTGAGCGATTATGCCGACGCTGTCGACGAGGAGACCGCCGTCCTCCTGAAGAGCCATACCAGCAACTACCAGATCATCGGCTTCACATCAGCGCCCAGGCGTGAGGAACTGGCAGCGCTTGCCCGCGATACGCGTACGATCTTCATGGAAGATCTCGGAAGCGGTGTGCTGATCGACCTGTCGCCCTATGGGCTGAAGGACGAACCCGTTGTCTCTGACGTCGTGCGCTCCGGCGCCGATCTTGTGATGTTTTCCGGTGACAAGCTGCTGGGCGGCCCGCAATGCGGGATTATTGCGGGACGCAGCGACATTATCCGCAGCCTGAAATCCCACCCGCTCTGCCGGGCCGTGCGCATTGACAAGCTCTCCCTCGCCGGCCTGGAGGCGACGCTGCGCCTCTACCGCGCGCCGAACGATCCGTTCCGAAGCATTCCGGTGCTGCGCGCGATTGCACAGACACAGGGTGAACTTCAGGCCCGCGCAGAACGACTGGCCGGGGCGTTGACCCGCACCGGAATTGAGACTGTCTTGGTCAGCCAATCGACCGCCTATGTCGGGGGCGGATCGATGCCGCAGCAGACGCTGAAGAGTTTTGCCGTCAGTCTGGCCCCGCCCGGGATGCCGCCCGACGCGCTGGCCGCAAGACTTAGAGCCTGCAGCGTCCCGGTGATCGGGCGTATCCGGGAAGACCGGTTCTGGATGGACGTACGGACACTGACCGACGAGGATCTTGTACCTGTTGAGGCCGCCTTCAGGGCCATCTTACGGCCATGACCGCCTACCCTGTTGTCGTGATCGGCCATGTCGACCATGGCAAGACAGCGCTGGTGCGTGCGCTGACAGGCACCGACACGGACAGGCTGGAGGAGGAGAAACGCCGGGGCCTGTCCATCCTGCCCGGCTTCGCCTTCCTGGAGCATGAGGGGCAGCTCATCGACCTGATCGATGCGCCGGGCCATTCTGATTACCTGCGGGCGATGATTACCAGTGCCAGCGGGGCGCGCGGCGCCCTCATCGCCATCTCCGCTGCGGAAGGCATCGCGGCGCAGACGCTGGAACACATCATGGTCGCGGGCGGGCTCGGAATCTCTGAAGCGGTTGTGGCCGTTACCAAATCCGACCTTATGGCGCCCGGCTCGGAAAGCAAAAGAGAGGCAGAGCTGCGCGCGGCCCTGTCGGCAACCCCGTTTGCAGAGGCCCCCCTGGTTTTCTGCTCCGCCGTCACTGGCGAGGGCCTCTCCGTCCTCTGCGGTGCCCTGGCCGCTCTGGCCGCGCGGACCCGGGATGACACACCGCCCCCCGGCGCCTTCCTGCCCGTCGACCGTGTCTTCGTGGCGCAGGGACAGGGTACGGTGGTGACCGGAACGCTGCTCGGCGGGGCGGTTGGTGTCAATGATACCCTGACCGTGTCCCCTTCCGGGCACAGCGTCACCGTGCGGGGCATCGAGGTACGCGGCAAGGCAACCCGCCTTGCAATACCGGGCGCGCGCACCGCGCTGAACCTGCGCGGCCTGCCAGCGGGCGCGCTTCGTCCGGGCGACGTGCTGCATGCACCGGAGCGGTTTGCGCCGACCTGCGAAGCAGACGCCGTCCTGTTCCTGCCTGCCGCTCGCCGGCTTATGGTGCGGCACATGGCAGAGGTTCGCGTGCATTGCGCCGCCGCGCAGGCCAGCGCGCACCTGCAACTCTATGGCGCGTCAGACCTCGCAACGGGCGAGGACATCCTGGTCCGGCTGAAGTTTCGTGGGCCGGTCTGCGTGTTTGAAGGCCAGCGGGTGATCCTGCGGCGGCCGTCACCGGCCGAAACGCTGGGGGCCGCCCTGATCCTGGACGCGGCCCCGGGCGCGATGCCTGCCGGAAAGCGGGCAAGGCAGGCAAGCCTGGCGGCAGCTTCGGCCAGCGACCTTCAGGCCCTGGCAGAGGCGCTCTCGGCGGAAGGCCGCGGGGCGGCGCGCCTTGCCGATATCGCCCGCCTTGCCCGGCGGCCTGCCGAAGGCCTGGCAGAGGCGCTGCAACCCGGATTTGTCGCTGTCGGCGGGAACTGGCTTGTCCCCGCTGCCGGCCTCCAGGCGGCCAGGGACGCCTATCTGGGAGCCCTCAGCGCGTATCATGCGGCGTTTCCGCTACGTCTCTTTGCGCCCCGCGCCGGGCTCGCCAGTCCCAGATGCGCGCCGGTCGTTACGGCGCAGGCCGAAGCGGATCTTGCGGCGGCCGGCGCCATCACGCTGACGGCCACCGGCGCGGCCATGGCCGGCCATGCGCCGGCTGACAGGCTCTCGCCGGCTCAGAAGATGCGCCTCGACGCGCTCGAGACGGCACTGAAAGAGGCCGGGCTCAACCCGCCCGGCCGGGCCGCATGGCCGGGCGCATCTGAGGACGCCGACTTGCTTGCCCTGCTCATCCACTCCGGGCGCGTGACCGAGTTGAGGAATGTCGCCCTGAACCAGACCCTGCTGTTTCACCAGGAGGTGATTGCCGGGGCCGGCGCAGCACTGGCAGAGGCCTTTGCCGGGCGCACATCGTTTACGACCAGCCAGGCGCGCGCAGCGCTCGCCACCAACCGCAAGACCATCATCCCCCTGCTCGAACATCTCGATCGCCTGGGCTTTACCGTCCGGACGGGAGACCTGCGCCATGTCGCCTGAGGCCCCGTCGTTTCAGGCCTGGCTTCATCTGATTTGACGCGGCCGCAGACGCGGCTAAGGTCGAGCGCAACGGAGGTGACAGGAGTCTGGTGGCTTCCCTGGTCTTCAAAACCACGGACGCGCCCAGCGGCGCGTGGTGGGTTCGATTCCCATCCATCTCCGCCACGGTCCCGGCATCGGCCTGGACAAGCCCGCCCCGGCGCGGCGGATAAGACAAGACCTGGCGGATAAAACGATGCACACACCCAAGCCTGCAACCTTCCTGAAATCGCTGACCGGCGAGACCATCCCCCTGCCCGGGCCCGGCGCAGCGCTGGTCGTGTTCGTGAAGGAGGACTGCGAGACGTGTAACCTTGCCGCGCCGGTGGTGCAGGCCTTCCACGGGGCCTATGGGGCGGTCATGCCGGTCCTGATGCCGGCCCAGTCAGGCGAGGGTAATCATGTCCTGCGCGCGCGCCACGCCCTGACACTCCCCATCCTCGACGACAGCGACTGCAGGGCCTCCTTCGACTGGGATATCGAGGTTGTCCCTTCCGTCTTCTGGATTGATGCAACAGGGGCTGTGCTGTCCCATTTTGAGGGCTTTGTGCGCGAGGAATGGCAGGCGCTGAACACCCGGCTGGCAGAGAGCCTCGGCCTGCCGGCGGCTCAGATCGACTGGGACAGCCTGCCGCCCTGGCGACCAGGCTGCGGATCTAAACATCTGTATCCGGAGTATTTCAGCAGGCTGACCGCGGAGCGCGATGGCCGCCTGCTGAAGGCCCGGCGGATCGAGATCGCAGCCGGCGATGATGTCTCGGAGTTCATGTTCGACCAGGGTTTTTCCGACGGCCTGCCGGTCGTGGCGCCGACGCCGGAACGGGTCCTGCGCATGCTCCAGGGAACACGGCGCCCGCCGCAGGAGCTGGTCGCGGTCGTGGCGCCGAACATGGGCGAGGCGACGGTCGAAAAGATCGCGATCAATGCGGTGATGGCCGGCTGCAAGCCGGAGTACATGCCGGTGATCATCGCCGCGCTGGAAGCTGTGTGCACCGACGCCTTCAACATCCATGGTGTCACAGCCACGACCATGGGGGCTGCGCCTGTAATTGTGGTCAACGGACCGATCCGCGAACGGATCGGCATGAATAAGGGTCTTGGCGCGCTCGGCTCGGGCAACCGCGCGAACGCCACGATCGGCCGCGCCATCCGTCTGATCGTCGGCAATATCGGCGGCGGCAAGCCGGGCGGTGTGGAGCGCTCCACACTCGGCAACCCGATGAAATACACCATGTGTTTTGCCGAGAACGAAGAACGCTCGCCCTGGCCGCCTCTGCACGTCGAACGCGGGTTCCGCAAGGAAGAGTCGGTGGTGACGGTGTTTGCGATGACCGGCGGGCCGGTCCACATTGTCGATCAGGAATCGCGCGCACCCGATCAGGTCGCAGGCTCCATAGGCCTCGGGCTGGAAGGCGTCTTCCTGCCCAAGCTGCATAACCTGCCGGTCGATACCCTGCTTGTCGTCTGCCCGGAACATATCGACACGCTGATGAGCGAAGGGCCCTATTCAAAAGAGCGCCTGCGGGCCCGCATCCAGGAGGTCACCCGCCGGCCTGTGAGGGAAATGGTTGCCGATTCCGTCTCCGGTGCCGGCATCCCGGCAGCCGTCGCCGAAAAAATGGGGCCCGAGCGGCTGTCAGTGCCCGCGCCCAAGTTTGCGGGCAGCCAGTATATCCACATTGTCGTGGCCGGATCGGATGCCGGCAAATTCAGTTCGGCCTTCCATGGCTGGGCGACCGGGGAAATCGGCTCGCAATCGGTCTCGCGCCGGATCGATTCGGACTAGCCGGGCGGGCAAAAGCGGTTACCTTGGCGTTCGGGACAAGAATAGGAGGACGAATGACGATAATCCTTGACCCCACCGACGAGCGAAAACCGGTCGCCCGCCAGGTCAGCCCGCGAAAGGCCGCCCTCAGCGGGACCGTCGGCCTGATGGACATCCGCAAGCCGCGCGGCAATATCCTGCTCGACGAGCTGGAACGCCAGCTCCTGGCCGCAGTACCCGGCATCAGGGTCGAGCGGTTTGCAAAGCCGACCTTCACCAAGCCTTGCCCGGATGACCTGCGCCGGGAAATCGCTGGCAAGGTCGATTACCTGATCGAGGCCCTCGCCGATTGAGGTTCCTGTACGACGTGCAGTCTGCACGACACAGTCTGGTTTGAAATCCAGGGAATCCCATCCGTCAGCATCGCCTCTTCAGAATTTGACGAAGCCGCAGACTTCCAGCGCAGAGCGCTCGGGATGAACGACGCCCGGTATGTTCTGGTGGCGCATCCGATCCAGGATGCGACGGACGATGAAATGCGGGCCAAGGCCAGGGCTGTTCTGCAGCCGGTGCTGGAGGCCCTGACGCTCTGACAGGCCGCGCCGCCGCACTGGCGTCCGGCGGCGATGTCTCCTAAGCCCGTCAGACTGCACTCAGTCTGACACACGGATGCCATGCACACTGACTGGCCTCTCTCCAGAGATCTCGTGCTCGTCGGCGGCGGGCACACTCATGCACTGGTGCTGCGCCGCTGGGGCATGAAGCCGCTGGCGGGCGCGCGTCTGACCCTGATCGATCCCGGCGCCTGTGCAGCCTATACCGGCATGCTCCCCGGCTTTGTGGCGGGCCATTATGGCCTCAGCGACATAGAAATCGACCTGGTGCGCCTCGCCCGGTTCGCCGGCGCGCGCATCATCTTCGACAGGGCCACCGGCCTCGACCGGGAGGCGAAGCAGGTCCATCTCGCCGGCCGGCCGCCGCTGCGCTATGATGTTCTCTCCCTCGATATCGGAGCTACGGCGGCGCTGGCGGGCATCGACGGGTTTGACACCTACGCCCATTCGGTAAAACCGATGGGCCCTTTTGCGCAGGCCTGGCAGGCCTTTGTGGAAAACGGCCCGTCCCGGCACCGGGCCGGCGACTGTATCGTGATCGGCGGCGGCGTTGCGGGTGTCGAACTTGCCCTTGCCATGGCCCAGAGGCTTGCGCAGGCCGGCCTGACGAAGGGGCGTGTCCGCCTGATCGAAGCGGGCGGGCAGGTCCTTGCCGCCTCGGCGGGCGCCCTGCGCCGACGCCTGATCGCCGCATGCGCAAGGCTCGGTGTCGAGATCCTCACCGGGGCCGACATCATCCGGACAGGACCGGAGGGTGCACAACTCCGGGACGGGCGGCTGATCCCTGCAGAGTTCATCGTCAGCGCTGCGGGGGCGCGTCCTCATGACTGGCTTTCAGGGACCGGCCTGTCGCTGACCGGCGGCTTCATCGCTGTCGGCCCGGACCTGCGCGCCCGGAATGATCCGAACGTGTTTGCCGTCGGCGACTGCGCCCACCTCACGCACGCACCCCGGCCCAAGGCCGGTGTTTTTGCCGTGCGCCAGGCCCCCGTCCTTTTCCATAACCTGAGGGCCGCCCTGTCCGGAGCAGCGCTTCGGTCCTATCATCCGCAGGCTGATTACCTGAAACTGGTTTCGATGGGCTCCCGGAACGCGGCCGGGCAAAAGCATGCCCTGACCCTGTCAGGACGAAGGGTCTGGACACTGAAGGACTACATAGACCGCAGCTTCATGGCCCGGCTGAATGACCTGCCCGGCCCGCGCGGCCCGCGCCCGCCCACCGAGCGGGTACGCGCCGAGGAGGGGGATCTGCCTTCAGAGAGGCTGTGCGGGGGATGCGGGGCGAAAGTCGGACGGACAAACCTGGCAACGGCGCTGAAAGACCTGGGCCCGGCGATGCGCAGTGACACGGTGCGCGGGCCCGGCGACGACAGCGCCGTCCTGCGCACCGGCGGCCAGCTCCAGGTCTTTACCACCGATCATCTGCGGGCCTTCATCGACGACCCTTATCTGATGGGCCGGATCACCGCCGTGCACGCGCTCGGCGATATCTGGGCGATGGGGGCCATGCCCCAGTCGGCGCTGCTGTCTGTGGTCATCCCGCAAATGAGCGACCCGCTGCAGGCTGCAACCGTCCGGGAAGTCACCGCAGCGGTGAGCGACGTGCTTCGCAGCGCCGGCGCAGATCTTGTCGGCGGACACACCAGCATCGGCCAGGAGCTGACCATTGGTCTGGCCGCGACGGGACTTCTGCAGGCCGAGGGGCCCGGACTGCAGGGCGCCCAGCCCGGCGACGCGATCGTGGTCACCAAGCCGCTCGGATCGGGCGTCATTCTCGCCGGACACATGCGCGGCTCAGCGCGCGGCAAAGAGGTCAGGCAGGCCCTGGAGATCATGCAACGCCCCCTCAGCACGCCCGCGCGTATCCTTGCCCCGGCCGCCCATGCGATGACGGATGTGACGGGGTTTGGCCTTGCCGGCCACCTGATGAACCTTCTGGAAGCCTCAGGCACGGCAGCAGAGGTCTGGCTGGCAGCCATTCCCCTGATGCCGGGCGCAGAGAGGCTGTCGGCGCAAGGGGTCCGCTCATCGATCTGGCAATCCAATGCCTCCCTCGACGCACGGATTGAACGGCCTGCCTCCGGCGCAAGTGACCTGCTGCATGATCCTCAGACGGCAGGGGGGCTCCTGGTGGCTCTGGCACCGGCGGACCTGCCCGGCTTGCTGGCCGGGCTGGCCGCCGCCGGAGAACCCGCATGGGTGATTGGCCGGTTCACCCAAGGCGCCCCGTTTATCAAAGTGACCCCGCCCTAGCGTCGCTGCGCTCTGCCAGGGTCATGATCGCGGCCGCGGCGCCCTGCAGGGTTTCCTGCGTGAAGTCGCAAAGACGAAGTGTCCCGAGTTCAGGACGGGGATCGCGGGCGCGTGACCTTGCATATTTCGGGTCATAGTGATGAACGGCGAACTCACGGGCAAGCGCCTCGCGCCGGCCCGCACCGGCAAGCGCATGCCAGCCGGCAATCCGTTCTGCCGGATGGTACGGGCGCAGGCGCTCGATGGCAGCGCCGAGCCAGTCGGGATCGGCGGCAAGCTCGCCATAGGTGCGCGCAAGGTAGGCGCTGCGCGCCTGCAGGTCCGCGACAATGCGAATGCGCGGCGACCGGCGCATCTTGTCCCAGAGAACAGGCGGCAGCGTCAGCCGGCCGATCCGGCTCGATTCGGCTTCTACAAAGACCGGGCGGGCCGGATCAAAAGACACCGCCCTGAGGGCCAGCGCGCTTTCGAAAGCCTTCTGAGCGGGCTGAGCCACTTCAAGGCCGCCGAACAGCGAGCCCCGGTGCGCGGCAAGATGCTCAAGGTCGAGGACCTGCGCGCCCCGCCGCGCCAGGTGGTGCAGCAGCTCGGTCTTGGCCGTGCCGGTATCGCCATCGAGAATGATCACCGGACCTGCGAACCCCGCCGGTTTGGCCGGCAGTGCGTGCAGCAGGCTGACGACCAGGCGGCGATAGGTCTTGTAGCCTCCTTCCAGGGTTTCAGCGCGCCAGCCGATCTGGCGCAGGATGGTGGAGAAGGCGCCCGAGCGCATGCCGCCCCGCCAGCAATAGACGAGCGGGCGATAGCTTCCGGGCCGGCCCATGAGATGGGCCTCGATGTTTTCAGCGGCCCGCCTGGCCACCAGTACGGCGCCGGTCTTGCGTGCGAGGAAGGCGCTTTCCTGCTTGTAGATCCTGCCCACCCGCGCGCGTTCCTGATCGTCCAGCACCGGCAGGTTGAGGGCGCCCGGCACATGGTCCTCGGCGAATTCGCCAGGTGAGCGCACGTCGATGATCTCGTCGAACGGCAGGTCCAGGAGTTCAGATAAGGAAGACAGGGTATAAGCCATATGCCTGCCTAATGCCTCAGATCGCCGGCGCAAGGCATCTGCAGCGAGCGGCGGCGCGCTGAAGGCGCCCGGACGGCGCAGGCGGACAGCCTGCAGGGCGCAGCGCCCTTCGTAACCTCGCCGGTTTCACCCGCCGGGAGGAACGCAGCTCCCGTTTTTGCGAAGGCCGGGGTCAGAGGCTCTTCCCCGTGAAGGCAAAGCGTCCTCAGCCAGCTCTGCCGGCCCGGGGAACGCCGCTCAGGGCAATCAAAATCGGCCGCCCGGACGGGCCTCTTTTTTTCAGATACGCCGCGCTGCGCACATAGTGCCAATGCCATCCCCGCTTCTGAAGAGACCGGCTCTGGCCCCGCATCGGCGCGCTCGGTTGTTACGCAAGGACCGCGCCGGCAGGAATTGCAAGCGGTAAAGATGGACGCTAATAACCTGTTTTTATTGAAAAACATTCGAGAGCGGTTGGAGCGGGTAGACGGAATCGAACCGACATACACAGCTTGGAAGGCTGGTGCATTACCATTATGCTATACCCGCGCGCCGCCTGGCGATCCGGCTTCTCCTATAGGCAAGCAGAATGTATTTCAAACACTTAAATGTCGGTAAGAGCGTCTGAACGAGGTCGGTGTACCCAGCGGGCGGTTGGCCTGATCCCCCGCCCCGGAAATTTCCCGATAGATCTGGAAACCTCGCCTGTTCCTACATCTGTGCCTTTACAGGCCGGCGCACCAAACCCGGCGGGCTTGCGCTTCCCGAGACCGGGTAGGGTCCGGTCACACGCCGGGGGGGTACCCGGCGCGGCGTTTGCTTAAGCAGAGAATGATGTGCTCGCCTATATGGACTTGCCCGCTGCACACCGGGTGAAACGCCACTCAACCAACGGCCTTGAACGCCTCAACAAGGAAGTGAAACGCCGCGCCGAAATTGTTGGCGTTCGGGCATTCCTTCGAACCGTTGGCCGTCATGCCCTCACTCCCCGATGAGGCCTCGATCGTGAGGCGCGTCGGCGCCGTACTGCTCGAGGCAAACGATGAATGCCAGCTCCAGCACCGCTACCTGTCGATAGAGGCGTTCGCGAGCGTGAATACAGTCGATGAGGAAATCGACCGGTTCGCTCTTGCGCCGCCAGCAGCATCGCAGATACTTACACCGCGCGCGGCCTGAGCAGGTACACCGCTTGGCCGCCCCAATTTCCACCCCTCAGGTGGACGTGACCTTTTTCCAACGCATCCTCCCAACTGTTGCCGGGCGCGGGCCCTGGGGCGATGCACGTCCGGCAGTATACGGATCATACTCTGACTTTGAGCCTGCCTCTTTGCCCGGCTCAATGTTCGGCGCATTTCTCAAGAACGCCGTTAAGGCCTCAGTTGAGGCGCCTTCGCTGCAGCGAGAAAAGAAACGACGCGCAGCTCCCGGCATGAACGCCGCGACTGAGCAACCGCGGGGCTAAAAAATCCGCACCGCCCTCCTCTGGGGGCAGGCAGACTTGAAAGCCGGCCAAAAAGGTGGCATATTGCCACCTCAAGGAGATGCTCATGGCCCGGTCTATCAAAATCCCGGAAGAGGAAATGGAGCTGCTGCGCAGGGAAGCGAAGCTCGCCTCCCGCTCGATCGCAGGCCAGGTCACGCACTGGCTGCGGATCGGCCGTTCCATAGAGCGGGCCCCGGACTTCAACTACACCCATATCCGCGAAGCGCTTCAGGCCCGCCGCAGCCCGGACGCGCTGACCAGCGAGCAGCAGGCTGTCTATGTTGATGAACTCATGGATATCGCCGCAGCGGAAACACCCGAACAGGCCGAATTTTACGCCAGTCGGCGCAAGGCAGGGCTCGGCGTGGGAGCTGACAAAGCGGGCAAGCTCGTCAAACAGAAGAAGCCCGGCCGGGCATGACATCGCCGGCGCCGCGGCCGACGCTGCTGCTGATCGCGGGTCCGGATGGCGCCGGAAAGTCGACTTTCTACGACACCGTCCTAAAGCCGCGCGTGCAGGCGCCCTTCATCAATGCCGATATCATTCAGCGCGATGAGCTGAAGGACCCTTCCGGCGAAGCGGCCTATGAGGCGGCGAAAATTGCTTCGGCGCGGCGCGATGACTGTCTGCGATCAGGTCGCAGCTTCGTAACCGAAACTGTGTTTTCGCATCCTTCCAAACTCGAGATGCTGGGCGCGGCCCGGAAGGTGGGATTCCGGATCGTGATCTTCCACCTGCATCTGGGCAGCGCAGATCTCGCCGTCGCGCGCGTGGCGGCCCGCATCGAAGAGGGCGGGCATCCTGTTCCGGAGAACAAGATTCGGGAGAGGTACGCGCGCAATCAGCAGCTGATCCATGACGCCGTCCTCATGGCCGACAAAGGCGCGGTCTATGACGCTTCGCGGCTTAACCAGGCGCCGCGTCTGCTTGCAAAGACCAGCCACGGCCAGGCGGACTGGACGGCGCAGGATCTCCCCGAATGGTTTGAACGCCTCTACACAGAGTTGTCTGACGGGGCGTCCGGCCTCTGAGCCGGCGACACGACCCGCCCCGCTTGCGGATTATGGGTGGTGACCGCGCTGTGCTCGTTTACGGCGGGGCCGGCCCTTAGCCATTCGTCCGGACAGGGTTTCAGGACCGCCCGACAGGCTTTGCCCTGGGGGCCGCCCGGGCCAGACAGCCGCCGCCAGGCACGTGTCCTGAGCCTTCCGGGAGGTATCGTCAGCGGAACCTGCGGGTCCCGGAGCCGGTCTCAAGACCATGTGTTATCGCGCTGGCTTATCCGAAAACCGCCTCCCGCTTTCCGGGCCGGCGCCCGGCCCTGAGCCGTCCATGGGCCAGGCCGGGCCACATCACTGATCTGGGGTAACGCCTGACCCCTCGAGCGCCGCGCAGCGGCGTTTTCGGGAACCCGCTCAAACAAGGGGACAGGTTTTGCCAGGCACGCTGCGGAAGACCGCTGTGCCGACGCGGCGGCGCACCTTACTCTCGAACAACTGAAGGGACTTCTGACCGGACGTGATGTGAACGTGTGCCGCGACACGACCTTCCGGTTCTTGCGCAAAGAGGGCCCCAGCTTCAGAAACTCCGATCCCAGGTGAGCCATCTGCGCGGATATTGTGCACAAGTGCGGGAAGGGAGTGGTGGAGGGAGCTGGATTCGAACCAGCGTACGCTAGGCGGCCAGATTTACAGTCTGGTGGATTTAACCACTCTCCCATCCCTCCACGGGACCCGCGCCAACGTCGTTTGACGCCGCCGCGCCAACGCTTCAGAAGGGCCGTTGCAAACCCCAATCCACGCCGGAAGCGGCCTTATAAGGATGAACCTCATGGCGCGCAACCATGCAAAACGGCCCGGAAACAGGCCGCCCGGCCAGCCCGCTACCCGCCCGCCTGCGCCCCGCCCGGCCCGGCCTGAGCGCGAAAAGGAGGGTGGCCCGGTCTGGCTTTGGGGCACGCATGCGGTTCTGGCAGCCCTGGCAAACCCTGACCGGCAGTTCCTGCAATTGCTCGCGACCGAGACGGCTGCCGAACGCCTGCCTCCGGGCAGGCTCAAGCCGCAGATCCTCACGGGAAGGGAACTCGACCAGCGCCTTCCGCCAGGCGCCGTGCACCAGGGCATCGCAGTCAAGGCCGAACCGCTGGAGCCTGCCCAGCTCGAAGACCTGATCGCCGAGGGCGCCGTGCGCATAGCCGTGCTCGACCAGGTATCGGACCCGCACAATCTCGGCGCCATCTTTCGTTCGGCCGCGGCGTTCGGCTTCACCGGCCTTGTCCTGCAGACGCGCAATGCCCCGCCCATTACCGGCGTCGTCGCCAAAAGTGCCGCGGGGGCGATCGAGACGGTGACCGAAGTGCGCTCTGTCAATATTGCCCGCGCCCTCGAACAGCTGGCCGAAGCCGGTTTCCACACGGTCGGCCTCGCCGGCGAGAGCAGGCGGCCGCTGGACCTGGCCGTGAAGGGCGCAGCAAAGATCGCTGTCGTGCTCGGCGCCGAAGGCCCGGGGCTCAGGCCCGCCGTGGCCAAGGCCTGCGCAGAACTCGCCCGGATCCCGATTTCCGGGGACATGGAAAGCCTGAACGTCTCCAATGCGGCCGCAATTGCTTTCTATGAAGCAAGCCGGGGCGGTTTCCAGACCGGCTGACCGGCGATAGACTTCTGGCGATAACCGGGGAGATCAGATCATGCTTCGCATCCTGTCCGTCCTGCTGACGATTGCAGGCCTTTTGGTAGCCGGCATCGGCGGGGCCGCCCTGTTGGAGCAGTACGCGCCGAGAGCGGCTGAGGCCGGAGGCGGCGCTGCGGCCCCCGAACCGGCGCCCGAACCCGCGAGCGCCGAGACGGCGCCAGATCAGTCCGGGTGGGCCGCGCCAGACCCCGCCCCGGACATGGCCACACGCTCCGCCGCGCCCGAAGAACTGGCCAAAACCGGGAGCGCAGAGACCGGCCTGGCGCTGGCCGAGGAGGACATGGAACTGAACTTCCAGATGCAGATGGAAGTGTCCGGTATGACCGCCGGCCCCGCACCGCCGGACCAGCGCATGGCGGCTATGCCAGCCGCGGCCCCCGCGCCCCTGTCCTTCGAGGAGCGGCTGAGGAGCGTCCCGGTCGCCCATGAGGCCCCTGCCACCGCGGAATACAAGCGCCCCTTCGACGTGACCTTCGCCATCGATGCTACCGGCGACACGACCGCAGCCGATGCCCTGCCCGGGCGCGGCGTCATCGAAGAGGAAGAAGCGAACGTCTCCGACACGGTCGAGGTGCGCCTGTCGGGCGCCAACTTCAACATCGTCGCCGCCTCACCGGCTGCGCAGGCCCTCTCTCCCGTAACGGAGAATACCTGGCGCTGGTCGGTCACCGCGCTCAGCGCCGGCGAGCATGACCTGACCTTTGAAGTGTTCGCGATGGACTCCGGCCCCGCCACGCCGCTGCGCACCTTCCGCGACACGGTCACCGTGAAGGTCTCCGGTCTCAACCGCGCAATCGCCTTTGCCGACCAGGCAAACCCGCTCTTCGTCCTGCTCGGCGGCCTCGGATCGGCGATCGCGGGTCTCTTCGGCGCGATCCGCTTCTTCGGGAAGAACTAGCCGGAACGGATGTGCTGAGTTAGGGCCTTGTCCAGCAGGCCGGACAAGGGCGCTGCCAGGAGCAAACACATGACCCTCAGGGTATTCAGCGCCGGTTTCGGCCGCACCGGCACGCTCTCACTCAAGTTCGCGCTGGAACAGATCGGCTTCGGGCCCTGCCATCACATGAAGGAAGTGTTCGAAAACGGGCCCGTTCAGGTGCCGCTCTGGAACGCGGCGCTTGCCGGAAAGCCCGACTTTGAGGCGATCTACAAGGGCTATAGCGCTGCGGTCGACTGGCCGACCGCAGCCTTCTGGCGGGAACTTGCAGCCGCCTATCCGGAAGCGAAGGTGATCGTCTCCACACGCGCGGCCGAGGGCTGGTATGAGAGCATGTCCCAGACCATTCTGCCTGCCCTGACGACGCCCGGACACCTGCCGCCGCCAGCTGCTGACGTGCTCAATATGGCGGGGAAGGTTCTCCGCCGCAGTCTCGGGCCGACCTTCGACAAGGACAGCATGATTGCTGCCTTCCATGCGCAGGAAGCCTCCGTCAAAGCCGAAATTCCGGCAAGCCGCCTGCTGGTCCACTCCGCCAGGGATGGCTGGGAGCCACTCTGCGCCTTCCTTGGCGTGCCGGTACCGGCCACACCTTATCCGCGCACCAACAGCAGGGAAGAGTTCTTCGGGCGGAGGAAGGGCGCGGAGGAGAGCCCGCCTGCGGATTAATAGCTCTTGGGCAAACCAAGAACCCGCTCGGCAATGAAGTTCAGGATCATCTCGCGGCTGACCGGCGCGATGCGGGCGAGCATCGCTTCGCGCATCATGCGCTCGACATGGTATTCCCGTGCATAGCCCATGCCGCCATGCGTCAGAACGGCGGTTTCGCAGGCGTTGAAGCCAGCCTCGGTACCGAGATATTTTGCGGCGTTCGCTTCTGCGCCGCACTCCTGACCCGCATCGAACAGGGCGGCGGCCTTATAGGCGAGCAGCTCCGCCGCCGACAGCTCCGCCCAGGCGCGGGCGAGCGGGTGCTGGATGCCCTGGTTCTGGCCGATGGGGCGGCCAAACACGACGCGCTCACTGGCATAGCGCGCGGCCCGCTCCAGGGCCGCAAAGCCGAGACCGACGCTTTCAACCGCGAACAGAACACGCTCGGGATTGAGGCCCTGCAGCAGGTATTTGAAACCCTCCCCCTCATTGCCGATCAGGTGTTCCTTCGGCACGTCCAGCCCGTCGATGAACAGCGCATTGCACTCAACTGCCTTGCGGCCCATTTTCGGGATCGGCTTGGCTTCGATCCTGTTGCGGTTGAGATCGGTATAGAACAGGGACAGGCCGAGATGCGGCTTGGAACACTGGTCCTTCGGCGTGGTGCGCGCGATGATCAGGATCTTGTCCGCACGCTGAGCACCCGTGGTCCAGATCTTGCGGCCGTTGATGACATAGCCGGTATGGGTGCGCTCGGCCTTTGTTTCGAGGCTGGACGTGTCGAGGCCGGAGTTGGGCTCGGTCACGGCGAAGCACATCTTCTCTTCGCCGGAGATGATCTTAGGCAGGTTCTCACGTTTCAGTTCCGGATTACCGAATTTCTCCAGCGGCTTCGGCCCGAAAATGTTGAGGTGGATCGCCGAGGCCCCGGAATAGCCGGCACCGGTGCGGGTGACGGCCTGCATCATGAGCGCCGCTTCGGTCAGGCCGAGACCTGCACCGCCGTATTCTTCCGGGAAGGCAATGCCAAGCCAGCCGCCCCTGGCCATGGCGTCGCAGAACGCCTCCGGCCACTCGCCGGTCTCGTCTGTCCTCGCCCAGTAGGCATCGTCGAATGGCTCCAGCGTCTTGGTCACCGCATCCCGGATAGCGGCCTGGTCTTCGGTCATCGGCTGGATCACATGCATGCCTGGTCTCTCCCTCAGGCGCGAGACTTAAGCCGGGGCCCGGCCCGCGTCCAGCGTCAGGCCGTCGCGGCAAAGGCGCGCCCTGGTGAGAAACCGGCCGCAAGCTCGTCTGCGCCCGCACCCAGGATCTGGTCTGCCAGAATCTGCGCGGTGACCGGGGCCAGCAGGATGCCATTTCGATAATGCCCGGCGGCAACGAACAGGCCGGGCATGGCCGTTTTCCCAAGGAAAGGCGCATGGTCGGGCGTGCCGGGACGCACCCCCGCCCAGCTCTCAAGGGTCTCGGCGGCGGCCAGCCCCGGGCAGAGCCGGGCCGCCTCGGCCTTCAGGCCCGCGATGGCCTCCGGCTCCGGCGCTTCCAGAACGCGCCCCGGCTCGGTCGTTGCGCCGATCACGACCTGCTCGCCGCGCGGCACAAGATAGACATGACCCGAGCGCACCACACGCTGCGGCGTCCCGGGGCCAGCCCTGACAGCCAGCATCTGCCCCGAATGGCAGTCGATCGCGCCAAGGGCCGCGTCCCAGTTCACAAGGCTGCAGAACTGCCCGTTCAGCTCCACCCTGATCCCCGGGGTCTGCCAGCCGGCCGCGGCAAGGATCGCATCATGACGTGCCAGGACGGGACGGCCGCCTTCGCATCTGAGCGGCGCGGGCCGGGCCTCGAACCGGACATTGGGGGCGCCCCTCAGCACGCCGAGCAGCGCGCCAACGAGCGTGCGGTTGTGCACGCGCATGTCCGTGGGCAATTCGAGACCGCCGGGAATGGAGGGGCTCAGCGCCGGCTCAAGCGCGCGCAGCGCCTCGCCGTCCAACACCGCATGGGCGATCCCGCGCGCGCTGAGCACATTGCGGATACGTTCCAGCCTAGCGGCCTGCCTGCTGTCCGGCGCAACGGCAAGCGAAGCGGAGGGATCAAACCCGACCGGCCCTCCGGAACGCGCCGTCAGCTCTGCCGCAAAGGCCGGCCAGAGGGCGGCGCTTTGCAGGCACAGATCAAACAGGCGCGGATGAACGCCCGGCTCGGCGGCCGCCTCGAAGGCTGGCGCCAGCATGCCGGCCGCCGCCCAGCTGGCGCCCCGGCCCGGCGGGCGCACGTCGAAGATCGTGACGCAGGCATTCCGGCGGACGGCCAGCTCATAGGCGACCGACAGGCCGATGACGCCTGCGCCAAGGATGCCCACCCGGAGGGAGGTTCTGGTTCGTGCCATGGGAAACAAGCCTCTGCCCGGGTTTAAGCGCCCGGACGGCGAACTTCAACGCTGCCGGCCGTCAGCGCAGGGCGTTCCAGAAATGATGGAAGGCCTCGGCGAGGTCATGCTGCTGGAAGACGATCTGTTTCAGCCGCTCACCGCCGGGGCCGAAGACGGTGCGCACCATCAGGTCGAGATCGAAGCCGCCCGCAGGGGCGCTGGATTGCTGCAGGGACAGGAAGGAATCGATCGCCGCAGACAGGCGCATGTCCTCATCTTCGTTCATCAGCTCAACATCGAGGACGATATCGGTCATCCAACTCTCCCGTCTTCCTTGCAAAGTCCTAGTCCGGCTTGCAGCCCGGGCCAAATCAATTCGCACCCGCAACATAATTACGCTGGCACGGCTCGCCCGCCTGGAGAACCCGCAAATGCAAGAAACAGGCTGGTTCCCAGACAAGTGTGGCGAAAACGTCGCTACATCTGCTTCTTGCGATTCATTCTCATGTGTGGTTGGGATCAGAGGGAAACGTCAGGAAGAACCCAAATGCCAAGATCCCTGCTTGCCTCCGCTTCACTTGCCCTGCTGGCCGCCTGCGGCCAGCCGGCCGCGCAGGACCCGGCGGGCTCCCCGCCGGAAAACGCCGCGCGCGCGTCCCTGCCCGCCGCTGAGGCGCTGAATGTCTATTCGGCGCGCCATTATGACTCCGACAGGGTTCTCTTTGCAAAGTTCGAGGAAGAGACCGGTATCAAGGTCAATGTGCGCGAAGCCGGAGCACCGGAGCTGCTTGAAACCATGAAAGCTGAAGGGGCCAACAGCCCCGCGGACGTGATCATCGTGTCAGATGCCGGCGCGCTCTACCGCTTCCAGAGCGAAGGCTTGACGCAAGGCGTGCGCTCCGGGCCGCTTGAGGCGGCGATCCCGGCCCAGCTGCGAGAAAAGGAGGGCCACTGGTTCGGCCTGGCCAAGCGCGTGCGTGTCATCGTTTATGATCCCCAGCTTCTGCCGGCGGAAGAAGTTGATACGTATGCCGATCTCGCCGAAGACCGCCTGAAAGGCGAGATCTGCGTGCGCTCGAGCACAAATATCTACAATCTCTCCCTGCTCAGCGAGTTCATCGGCCGCAATGGCAGCGAGGCTGCCGAGGCCTGGACCAGAGGCGTTGCCGGTAACCTTGCCCGCCCACCGGAAGGCGGCGACACGGCGCAGATCGAGGCGGTTGCCGCCGGCCAGTGCGCCGCGGCCCTCGTCAACCACTATTACTGGGTGCGCCTTGCCACCGGAACGACCGAGGAGCGCCTCAAGGCGGCCAGGACGACTGTCTCCTTCCCGGATCAGGATGGGGTGGGCACGCATGTGAACATCACGGGTGCCGCTGTTGCTGCAAATTCCAGATCTCCGGAAGCCGCGTTGAAGTTCATCGAATTCCTCGCCTCACCCGAGGGGCAGGCCTTGCTGACCTCCGAGACGAAAGAATTCCCGGTCGTCGAGGGCGTCGCTTATCCGGCAGGCCTCGAGATGCTGCCCGGCTTCAAGGCCAGCGATTATCCGCTGACAGAGCTCGGCGCCGACCAGGCCGAGGCGCAGGCAATCTTCGACAGGGCCGGATGGAACTGAAGGCAACGGCCTTTGCGGTTTCGGCCTTTCGCCAGCTGCCCGTCCTTGCGGCCGGCCTGATTATCGCCTTGCCGGTTGTGGTCGTTCTCGCAACCGGACTGGCCGAAGGCGGCGGCGCAGCCTGGACGCATATCCGCGACACGCTGCTGATGCGCTATCTTGCCGGCACGGTAAGCGTACTGACGCTGACGGCGATCTTCTGCCTGCTGATGGCCGTGCCGGCCGCCTGGCTGGTGACGATGTTCCGCTTTCCGGGACGCAGCCTCTTCGAATGGCTGCTGGTCCTTCCGCTTGCGGCGCCGGGCTATGTCCTCGCCTATGCCTGGAGTGACCTGGCCGGTGTCGGCGGGCCGATGCAGTCTGCCCTGCGCGGGGTGACCGGATGGGGCGCGCGGGACTACTGGTTTCCAGACATCAGCTCATTGCCAGGCCTTGCCTTCGTTCTGGCCTGCACCCTCTATCCCTATGTCTATCTGACCGCCCGGGCCGCCTTCATCTCGCAGTCGGTGTGCACGCTCGAAGCGGCCCGCAGCCTTGGCGCGGGCGCCGGGCGTACCTTCTGGTCCGTTGCCCTGCCTGGCGCGCGCCCGGCCATTGCCGCCGGTCTCGCGCTGGCGCTGATGGAGGCCGCTGCCGATTATGGCGCCGCTGAATTCCTCGGGGTACCGACGCTGACCTATGGCATCGTGCGCGCCTGGAAGAGTTTCGGCGAGCCCGCTGCCGCCGCACGCCTCGCTTTCGTGCTGCTGGCGCTGATCCTCACCTTCGTGATCGTCGAGCGCCAGGCGCGCGGGCGCGCCGGCATCCAGCAGAGCTCCATCCGCTGGCGTCAGATTTCGCGCGCCAGGCTGACAGGTGCACCTGCCCTCGGCGCGCTTGCACTTTGCTCTGTCGTTTTCACGCTCGCCTTTGCCCTGCCGGTAGGCCGCCTGATCTGGCGCAGCGTGGAGGCCGGCACAGGCAGCGCGCCGGTGATGGACGCGCTTGGCAATTCCCTACTGCTCGCCGCCGCCGGGGCCTCGATTGCTTTTATCCTTGCCCTGATCATAGCGCTCTCGATCCGTACGAGGGGGCGATTGGCGACTTTCGCCCGGATTTCGGCATCCTCCGGCTATGCCATTCCCGGCGCAGTCCTTGCCCTCGGCGCGCTCGCCGTGATCAGCGTGCTGCCGGTGAACCTGTCCGGCGGGGTCGCCCTGGCAGCGCTTGCCTGGATCTATGCCGTTCGCTTCACCGCCGCCGGTACCGAACCGATGGCAGCCGCGCTGGCCCGGGCGCCTGCCTCGATCGGCCAGGCCGCACAGAGCCTCGGCGCCTCACCGCTGCGCCGCACCCTGGCAGTCGACCTGCCGGTGGCGATGTCAGGCGCGGCAGCAGCCGCGCTTGTGCTTTTCGTCGAGGCGCTGAAGGAGCTGCCCGCCACACTGATGCTGCGACCGTTCAACTGGGACACGCTCGCCGTGCGTGCTCATGCCTATGCCAGTGATGAGCGGCTCGCAGCGGCGGCCCTGCCCGCCCTGCTGATCACCTGCGCCGGCCTGCTGCCGGTGGTCCTGCTGACCTGGCAGATGTCACGGGCGCGGCCAGGGGGACAGACCGATGCCTAGCGCGCTGATTCTGGAAGGCGTGACGCGTCGCTATGATGGCAAGGCCGTGGTGGAGGATGTGAGCCTTTCGCTCGCACCCGGCGAGATCACGGCGCTGCTCGGCGGATCGGGCGCCGGAAAATCTACGCTGCTGCGCGTGATCGCCGGGCTTGAACCAATTGATGCCGGGCGCATCCGGACGGGCCAGGAGATATTATCCGAACCCGGACGAACCGTACCGCCGGAAAGGCGCTGCATCGGCCTGATCTTCCAGGACTTCGCCCTGTTCCCGCACCTGACTGCCGCCCGCAATGTCGCCTTCGGCCTGAAGGGCCTGAGCCCCGGTGAGATCGCGCGGCGGGTCAGCGACTGGATGGACCTGCTCGGCCTCAGAGCCCGCGCGAATGCCTATCCGCATGAACTGTCCGGGGGCGAACAGCAGCGCGTGGCGATTGCGCGGGCGCTGGCCCCCGGCCCTGCGGCCATCCTCATGGATGAGCCTTTCTCGGGCCTTGACCCCGCCCTCAGCGGCAGCGTGCGCGAAGCCGCCCTTGCCGCGATCCGGGCCGCGGGCATCCCCGCACTGATGGTGACGCATGACCCGGTCGAGGCGCTCGAGCATGCTGACAGGATTGCCATTCTGCGCCGCGGACGGCTGCTTCAGAGCGGAACACCCGACGAGGTCTACCGCCATCCGACAAGCCCTGACGTGGCCCGCGCGCTCGGCGGGGTCAACCTGATCGAAGGCGCCGCGCTTCCTGAAGCCTGGAAACCCCTGAGCGGCGGCGTGCTGGGCGTGCGCCCGGAAGGCGTGATCCCGGATAAGGGGGCGCCCGTACGCATGCAGGTGGTCACCCGCCGCCTCGCGGGGCCACTGGTGCGCCTCGAACTCACCGGTTCCGGACTGGCGCTGCAGGCGCTGGTGGCGCACGCCAATCTGCTGCAACCGGGCGATGAAACCGGCGTGCGCCTCGATCCGGCCCTGACCTTCACATTCGCGTCAACCCAAACCTGACATTTCAGTAAAGGGCGCCCTGCTGCCTCGCTATTGGCGGATTCGCGGCGTAAGCTTACCCGTGAACAGACTGGAGGGGTGGCGAATGGCTGCAAAACTCATGCGCGCCGCCGCTGCGGCCCTGGCCTCGGCCATGCTGGCACTCGGCGCCTCGGCACAGGGGTTGATCCGCGATACCGAGATTGAGGAAACCCTGCGGGAATGGACGCACCCCATCCTGGAGGTGGCCGGCCTCGTTCCCGAGGACGTTGAGATCTTCATCATCAACGATCCTTCGCTGAACGCTTTTGTCGCTAACGGCCAGCGGATTCATATGCATACCGGCCTCCTGATCGAGGCGGAAAATGCGGCGCAGATCAAGGGTGTGATCGGCCACGAGACCTGCCATATCGCCTGCGGGCACACCGTGGCGCGCCTGCGGGCGGCGTCGGTTGCCATGCGCCCGGCGCTGGTGTCGATCGGCCTTGGCATTCTCGCCATGGCGGCCGGTGAACCGGGCGCAGGCGCCGCCCTCATCGGCAGCTCCAGCCAGTTTGCCGCGATGAACTTCTATGTCCACACACGCGCCGAAGAATCCGCCGCTGATGCCGCGGCCGTGAAGTATCTCGCAGCGCTTGGCCAGTCGCCGGCAGGAATTGTCGAGTTCTTCGAGAACTTCCGTTATCAGGAAGTGCTCTCAGAAGCAAAACGCTATCCCTATTTCCGTTCGCATCCCCTCGCCTCCGACCGTATCCGAACCGCCCGCTCGCTGGCCGAGGCCACCGGGCTGATGGATGTTGCGCCTACTGAGCGTGAACAGAAGCAATACGACATGATGCGGGCCAAGCTGATCGGCTTCCTCGACACGCCGCTGAAAGTGCGCCGCTTATACCCGGACACGGACAAGTCCGTCCCGGCCCGGTATGCGCGCGCCATCTCGGCCTTCCGCAACTCCGACATCCAGCGCGCGCTGGCGGAAGTCGACCAGCTCCTCGCCGAGGACGACCAGAACCCCTACTTCCATGAGCTGAAGGGCCAGATCCTGTTCGAGAGCGGACGGACCGCAGAATCGGTCGCCCCGCATGCCCGCTCCCTGGAAATCATGCCGGGCCAGCCGCTCTTCCTGATCAACTATGCCCGCTCGCTGAATGCGCGCGACCTGCCAGGCGATACGCAGAAGGCCGAATCGGCGCTTCGCGATGCGCTGGTGGCCGAACCGGACAATGCCTTCGCCTGGGCGCAGCTCGCGATTACGCTGGAACATCAGGACCGCCGCGCCGAGGCCCAGCTGGCAACCGCCGAAGCGGCCTATTGGGTCGGCGATATCGTCCGCGCCAACGGTTTTGCCCGCCGCGCGGTCCAGTCGCTCGAGAAGGGAACCATCACCTATCGCCGGGCCGACGACATTCTGCTGATCACTGATCCCAGCAATCCCGATAACAAGCCGTATTATGAGCGTTACAAGCGACCGAACAGGATTGCGCTGGACGCCCAGCCGAGGCGAAAGACCGGGCTGGACTTTTCCGTCCGCCCTCCAGGCTGATATCGATGTGAGCGCCGCTGGACCGGGGCGAGCGCTTGCTTATAGTCCGCGCGAGTTTCATCAACAGGATCGACGCCCTTATGACGCCCCTCCTCCGCAAGCCGCTTTTCCTGGCGGCCGCCACTGCCCTCGCCCTCCTGCCCGCCTGCGCCCAGCCGGGTGCCACGGCCAGCAAGGCCGAGATCGAAAAGATCGTGCGGGACTATATCCTTGAGAACCCCGGGATCATCGAGGAGGCGCTGATCGCGCTGTCGGAGCAGGAACAGGCCGCTGCTGCTGCTGCTGCTGAGGCCGCCATTAGCGCCAACAAGGATAAACTCTATTCCCTCGCCAGCGATTATTCGATCGGCCCGGCCGATGCGAAGGTGACCCTTGTCGAGTTCTTCGACTATCGCTGCGGCTATTGCAAACGCTCAGTCGACTGGGTGCGCGCTCTGCCGGAAGCCTATGACGGCGAGGTGCGGGTGGTCTTCAAGGAGCTGCCGATCTTCGGCGGTATCAGCGAGACAGCGGCGCTGGCCGCGCTCGCCGCCGGCAAGCAGGGCAAGTATTGGGAAATGCACGCTGCGCTGATGGGCCTGAAGTCGAATGACGACCTCACCGAGCTGAAGATCGACGAGCTGGCGGCCGCTGCGGGCATCAACGTTGCCAGGATGCGGGCCGACATGAAATCCATGGCCGTGCAGCAACAGCTGGCTGAGATGAAGGCGCTCGGCACCGCGCTGGGCGTCGACGGCACCCCCGGCTTCTTCATCGGTAACCAGAACATCCAGGGAGCGAACATCCCTGCCATCGAAGCTGCGATAGAGGCCGCGCTGAAGGGCTAGGGCGAAGGAGGCTGCAACCCCTCTGCCATCAAGCTTTGCCTTGCCGCCAGGGCCGGCATCGCCTCGGCGGGACGCAGAGCCCGTCTTCGGCGAAGGTCATGCTGAGGCTCGTGATGTCACTCAATAACGGGACCAGGGCGAACCTCGCCGGACGCCCGTGTCCCGTCATCGACGCCAATCTGAGCCCGGGCGGATGCGCAGCCCGGGGCGACAGGCTGGCAACGGCATCTCAGCTAACGTCACCGTGCACCGGCAGTTTTCTGCGGTCGCCCTTGAGCGCGGGGCCCAGGAAAGGATATGCAAGATATCATGATCGCGACCTGAACCTGAGCGGGCATTCGCCGAGGCGACAAGATCTTTGCAGATCGCCGCCGGTTAACGGCTGATTCTGAGATGGAAAGACATCACGCGATTGTCAGTACAATATGAGGCCTTATGCCTCTACCGTCTGCCAAAAGAAACGGAGCCCGCCGCGCATGAGAGCCCTCCTCGCTGCCACCCTTCTGGCTGCGGCTACGCCGCTTGTCGCTTTCGCCGAAATGAACCGGCCCGCCGGAGAGGCAAGCCGTCCTGTCGCCAGTGAAATCGCCGCGGTCAGGATCCATGCAGACTGGTGCCCGAACTGCCGCGCGCTCGATCCGAAGCTCGAAGCGGTCGCGGCCGGGCAAAACTGGGACGGGGTCAGTTTCGTGCGCATTGACTATACCCGGCGAGACCAGGACGCCGTGTTCGCAGAGGCGGACCGCCTTGGCGTGGGCCCTGCCATCCGGGCGCACTTTGCGGGCGGTATCAAGACCGGACAGCTGTTGCTGGTAGACGTCCGTCGCCAGGAGGTGCTCGACCTCGTCACCCACAGGGAAACAGAAGCCGGGATTGCCGAACGCATCCGGGCGGCTCTGGCGGGCGGCGCCAATTGACGCGTCAGCCGCTGCATCAGGGGCAGCGCGCAGATCCCGCTGATCTGCTCGCCGCACCCGATCTCGCCAGCCTCGAGGCGAGGCTGGCAGGGATGTTTCCAGATGTGGCACAGATGAGCCGCGACGAGTTCACCGCACGCTCATCATCTGGCGAAAAGTTCGTATTGCTCGATGTGCGCCGGGCCGCTGAGCATCGTGTGAGCCATATCTCCGGAAGCCGCCGTGTGGCGCCGGCTTCGCGCCCGCAATCTGTGCTGCGCCGTCTTTTTCCTTGTCGCGAGCCGTCGCGGATCATTCTCTACTGTACGGTTGGGTTTCGAAGCTCGGCACTTGCCCGGCGGCTGCGGGCCTCCGGGGTCGATGGCTGCGCCAATCTGACGGGCGGCATCTTCGGCTGGGTGAATGATGGCCGCGCCGTGTTCAATGATCAGGGGGAAACATCCGGCGTTCACCCTTATGCGGCGGACTGGCAGAAGTTCCTGTGCGCACCCGCGCCTGACAGTCGCTCGATGATCACCACAGCCTGAAGACCCCGGCCGGGGCATCTGCCGCATCATGCGTGACCAGCAGAACCGGAAGCTTTCGCGCATCTGCCTGCTTGAAGGTGAAGGCGCGCATGCGTTCACGCAAGGAGCCGTCAAATTTTGAGAAAGGCTCATCCAGGAGGAGAGCTTCGGGTTCTGCCAGCAGGGCACGCATCAGCGAAACCCGCGCCTTTTGTCCGCCCGAAAGTGTTGCCGGATCACGTTCTGCAAAACCCTCCAGCTCGGCTTCGCAGAGAGCGGCCCGGACACGGTCCGGACGCTCGGACTTTCGGTAGTGCGCGGGCAGCGCAAAGGCGAGATTGTCACCGACCGACATGTGCGCAAACAGCAGATCATCCTGGTAGAGTACGCCGACGCGCCGCGCCTCGATCGACAGGCCGTTCAGCCGCCTGTCATTGAGCAGCACGTCCCCTTCGGCCGAAAATCCGGCAGGCAGGGCGCCGGCGATGAAGGCTATGAGGCTCGACTTGCCGGCGCCGCTCGGGCCCATCAGTGTCTGTACCTCGCCTGGCGCAATCGAAAGCGTCAGACCGCGCACCAACGGGCGCTCGCCAACCGAAATCGAGACCTCCCGCAATTCCAGCCCGTTCCGCCTGGCGCCGCTCATGCGCCGAGCCCTCGTCTGTGCTTTGCCGCCGCGGCGCTGATCAGGAATGCAGCCAGGAGCGCGATGAAGGGAAGGATCGCGAGCGTGATGGCGACAACACCGAGTGTGCGACGGTCGCCGCCGGAGGCAAGCGCAATTGTCTCAGTGGCAAGCGTGCTGATCCGTCCCGCACCGGCGACAATCGTTGGCAGGTAGAGACTGACGCTTAGGGAAAAGCCAATTGCCAGAGCAATGAGGACCGGGCGCAGAAGCAAAGGCAGCTTCACCTGAACCAATGTTTGGAAGCGTGATTTTCCAAGCGAGCGCGCGGTTTGCGCAAGCCGCGGATCGAGCTTCGCAAAAGGAAGTCGTAAGCTCAGAAAAAGGTAAGGCATGACAAACAACATATGCGTCCAGATAAGCGCAGGCCAGGAACCATCCCAGCCCAGGGCAATCCAGAAGACCTGAACGCCGAACAGAATTCCGATCTGGGGTACAAGGAGTGGAACATAAACGAGCGCCGGCAGCCAGCGTGGGGTAACCTCAGCTTCTGCTTCGAGCGCCGCGATCACGAGTGTCAACGACAATACCGCTGCAGCGGCGGCCAGCACAATTGTCTGCCCCATTAAGGGCAGCAGCGCCGGTACCAGCTTTATCCAGTTTGCAACGGTCCAGCTTACCGGAAACGCGCCTGGCCAGGGCCATTGACAGGCGAAAGACCAGATCAGGAGCAGCAATGCCGCGCATGAGCTGACCACGAGGGAGAGACCAGCGAGCCCGATACCAAGACATTGCGCGATCGGTTCGGCAGCGCCGCGCCGAACTCCGCTGCGGATCCAGCGCTGCCCGATGGGCAAAAGCAAACGCTCGCCCCAACGCCAGGCAGCGATCACCCCTGTCGTCAGTGTCAGGAGCACGAGGGCCCCGGCCGCGGCTCTCAGCTGGAGCGCGAGATCAAAGTCACTGAACCAGCGCAGGATCAGGACGGCAAGGGTTGGCGGCGCGCTCGGCCCGAGCACGAGGGCAAGATCAATGCTGCCGATGCTGGCTGCGATCACCGCATAGACGGGCAGGCGGATGCGCGCATAGACCAGAGGGAAAATCACCGCCAGCCAGGCGCGCACGGGTCCGTAGCCGAAACTCTGCGCCGTGCGCAGGCTCGCCTCAACCGGGATCTGTCCGAGTACGGCTATAATCATCAAGATCAGGAACAGCACTTCCTTGAGCGCCAGCGCAAGCAGGAGACAAAGCGCGAGCGGATCGCCGGTCGTCACGATATCCGGCGGCACCTGCCATCCTGTCAGCTGCGGCGATAGCAGCCGGGCAGCAAAACCGGACGGCGCGACCAGAAAAGCAAACCCAACCGCAAAGCTGGCATGCGGCAGTGACAGGGCTGCTGCGAGCACCGCACGCAGGCGCACAAACCAGGGGGAGGTGTGCATGACCGCACAAAAGGCAAACGCACCTGAAACAGCCAGCAGGGAAGCGCCGACGGCAGAGAGCAGCGTCGTCAAGAGCGCCCGAGGAAAACTCGGATCGCCAAGCAGACCTGTCAGCGGATCGAGCGAGAGATTAAAGAGCCCGAGCGCCGGATGGAAACCAAAAGCCGGCAGAAGAACGCCCGCAAGACCCGCCAGTATGGGCAGCAGGATGGTAAGCGGCATGGCGGCGCCCGCGATTCGCCAGGCAAACATCGGCTGAGGCATCATTTTGCAAATCGCGCGCGCCAGGCCTCGCTGAGGGCAACATGCCAGGAGGGGTGCGGCTCGGGCAGTGTCCGGCGCTGATCATCCTTTCCCGGCAGCGACAGGTGCGTTCCCAGACGATCAAACAGAGCACGCTCCTCCGCCGAGAGGCGATCAAGTGCGAGGACCCCCGCATCTCCCCAAAGTGCCGGGTCCGCTTTACGAGCCTGAGCTTTCGGCGACAGCAGGAAGTCCGCCGTGACCATCGCACCTTCCTTTGCGGCCGAATTGAACGGGATCGCCACAAAATGAGCGTTCGCAATCGTGCCCTTGTCAAACGTGTAGGCGCGCATGCTGGCTGGCAAACGCCCGGCGCTGACCGCAACGGCTGCCTCGGCCGGATTGAACGCAAAGGCGAGCTCGGTTTCACGATCCTCGAACAGGCGCATCATGGCAGGCGTATCGGATGGAAACGCCTGCCCGGCCCGCCACAGGTGCGGATGCAGCCTCTCGAGGTAGGCCCAGAGCGGCGCAGTCGCCGTCTGAAACTGTGCTTCGACGACCGGAACCTGCAATTGTGCAGGGTCTGCGATAAGTTCGCTGAGAGCCTGTTTCAGAAAGGTGACGCCGGCAAAATCTCCGGGCGCAGGATAGGCAAACCTGCCCCGCCGGGCGCGCGCCCAGTCGAGCAGCGCCAGAACCGAGCGCGGAGGCGCCGGCCCGCGCGCGCTGTCATGAAAAAAAGTGATCTGTGCCATGCCCCAAGGGCTTTCAAAGCCATCGGTCGGCAGGGTGAAGTCCCGGGCTGTAGACGGCTTTCCTTCCCAGTCGACCAGGTCCGCGTGGGGCAGGCGCCGGGCGAACGGCCCGTAGAGCAGACCCTGCTGCCTTGCAGCGGCGAAGTTTTCGCCATTGATCCACAGGAGATCCATGCTGCCATTATCGATGCGCCCGGCCGTCTTGTCCGCAAGCAGACGCGTGACCCCTGAGGAGGTGTCATCGGTTTTGAGATGTTCGAGCCGCAAGCCATAATGCGATGCCAGTTCATCGGCGCACCAGGCAATATAGGCATTGACATTTGGATCCCCGGCCCAGGCGTTCCAGCGTACCGTCTGCCCGCGCGCCGCGGCAAGGATTTCCGTCCAGGTCTCCGGGACAGGCTGAGATGGCCGGCGGCCGGGTGAACAGGCGGCGATCAGCCCGGCGGGCAACAGGGTCAGCAACTGGCGACGGTTCAGGCATCCGGGCGTAAGCAATGGCAAATCCTCAGGACAGGTATAAGCTTGTTCAGGATTGATAGCCCAATGCAACCCGCTGCTAAAGATCAGCCTATCACGGTCCGCGTCATGCTTCGGGCGCATCAAGAGTTATGGGAAATACATCGCCGGCAGCCATCAGGTGCTACCTGTGCGAAAACGCCCTGCGGCTAATCCTCCCCGGTCACGCCGCCCCGCAAGGCTTTGACTTCGCCGCGCTTCTTCTTCGATGTAATCCGTCTGCGGACGCTTCCGGCGGTAGGCTTGGTCTTTATGCGTTTCTTCGGCGGGACGGAGGCCTTGAGGATCATCTCGGCCAGGCGCGTCCTCGCGGCCTGGCGGTTGAGCAGCTGGCTGCGATGTTCGCTGGCCTCCAGGATCAGCCGTCCGTCGGAGGTGATGCGGCCCGCATAGAGTTTCCGGAAGCGCTCCTTGATGCCCGCGGGAAGCGAGGAGGCGCCGATATGCCAGGTGAGCTGCACCGCGCTGGAGACCTTGTTGACGTTCTGTCCGCCGGGGCCGGAGGCGCGCACGAAGGCTTCGCTGAGTTCCCAGGCCGGTAACGTCAACGTGTTCGAGATCTTGAGGTCGCCAAACTCGCTCATGGGCAATCCTGAAGGACCTGTTCAGCCGGAGTTCAGCCAGCAGGCCGCAGACTGGTACCAGCAAATCGGTGTTTGCGCGCAAAGTCCAGTTTGCCTGTGTGCACGCCTTACAATTGATGCGGAAAGGCCCCTAAAAACCATGTCACTGATCAGGACTTTTACCCGTTTCATGGCAGCTGCCACAGCCGCCAGCTTCATCCTGACCCCGGTCGCCCAGGCAGACCGGGACCGCAGAGACGACCGCGACCGCGGCGGCTGGGAGCGCCACGGCGACTGGGATAATGATGGCAGACACCGGGACCGCGGTCGCTATCACGACCATGACCACCATGACCGGCATTACTACCGGGATCACGACCGCGAGCGGGTTGTGGTCTACAGGCCTTACTATCCGCGCAGATCGGTGACGGTAACCTACGGCCACAGCTACGGCCCATACCCTTATTCGGGCTATCGCCCGCGTTATGATGTTGGCCACTTTTACAGCTATGGCCCGCGCCGCACGGTGTATATCAGCGACTATCATAATTACGGCCTGTATGCGCCGCCGCACGGTTATCACTGGGTCCGCGACCATGACCGGGGCGATGCCATCCTCGCCTCCGTCGCGACCGGCGCGATCATCGGCCTTGTGATCGGCGCGGTCGCATCACACTGAACCCCTCAGCCTGTTTCATGCCCCTGATGAGGCGAATGCGGCCCGGAGCGGCGATCGGCAGGCGGGCCAATTTTTATGCAAAGGGGCCAAATGAAGGCCGAAAGACAGTGTTGTTAACTTAACTTAGGCGCAAATCATGCTTAGGTGACGCCTGTCCCGGATGGTCCGGGACGAAGTTCGTGCCCGTAGCACGCTTGAAAGGAGGTGATCCAATGTCGAGTGAGAAACCAGGTGAGGCCGTTGGGTCTGTGTCCAAGGGTGTCTGGCTGGAGCAGCCTCCGGTCAGCGCCTAGAGATGCAGGCTGGGCGCTGAAACACGCCCCGACCTGACGGGCCCCATGGGCTCACGGAAGCCGCTCCTCGACAGGAGCGGCTTCTTTGTTTTGCGGGCGCTGGGCAGGGAGGGTTTCGCAAGGGGCCGGTTTTCCGCTATGGCATCGCGCGATCGAAGGAGACATCGAATGAGTGTTCTGACGCACACGGCTTCCGGCTGGACGATCGGCACCGGCAAGCCCCTTGCCATTATCGCCGGCCTGAACGTGCTGGAAGACGAGGCACTGGCGCTGGAAGTCGGCGGCGAGCTGAAGCGGATCTGCGCGCGCCTCGGCCTGCCTTATGCGTTCAAGGCAAGCTTCGACAAGGCGAACCGCTCCTCGATCAGGTCTTATCGCGGCCCCGGCATGGAGGGCCTGAAGATCCTCGCAAGCGTCAAGACGAAGCTGGGTGTGCCGGTGGTCACCGACCTGCACGAAAACGTGCAGGCCGATCCGGTTGCCGAAGTGGCCGACATCCTGCAACTGCCCGCCTTCCTCGTGCGCCAGACGGATCTCGTGGTCGCCGCTGCCCGGGCCGCCGCTAAACACGGTGCCCTGATTCAAGCCAAGAAGGCGCAGTTCATGGCGCCCTGGGACGCCAGGAATATCCTCAGCAAGATCGCGGAAGTGGCACCGGATGTCGGCGTCATCCTTTGCGAGCGCGGGGTCAGTTTCGGCTATAACAACCTGATCGTCGACATGCTGGCGATCCCGGAGATGAAAAAGCTCGGCGCGCCCGTGACGATTGATGCGACCCATGCCGTGCAGCTGCCCGGCGCCGATCCACGCACGGCAGGCGCCTCGACCGGCGGGCGGCGCGACGGCGTACCGATCATCGCGAAATCTGCGGTGGCCGCGGGCGCAGACGGCGTCTTCCTCGAATTCCACACCGACCCGGATAAGGCGCTGTGCGACGGCCCGAGCTGCCTGCCCCTTTCCGGCGCCGAAGGCCTGCTGGCCACGCTCAGGACCCTGCATGAGGCCGTCAACTGAAAATCATCCTGCTCAACAAGCCCTTCAACGTTCTTTGCCAGTTCACGGATGAAGGCAGCGGCAAACGTACGCTGAAGGAATTCGTGCCGGTGGCTAACGTCTATCCGGCCGGCCGGCTGGATTATGACTCAGAGGGCCTTGTGGTATTGACCGACAGCGGCCCGCTGCAAGCGCGGATCAGCGATCCGAAACACTCCCTGGCCAAGACCTACTGGGCTCAGGTGGAAGGCGTTCCGGACGCGGCCGCACTGGACGCGCTTGGCGCCGGTGTCGAACTCAAGGATGGCCTGACGCGTCCGGCCAGGGCGCGCGCCCTGCCTGCGCCGGAAAATCTCTGGCCGCGCGATCCTCCGATCCGTTTCAGAAGGTCAGTACCCGACAGCTGGATCGAGCTGACGATCACCGAGGGTCGAAACCGCCAGGTGCGCCGGATGACTGCCGCCATCGGACACCCGACACTACGTCTCATCCGTGTACAAATTGGCGAGTGGACTCTGGACGGCCTTTCGCCCGGCGAAATCCGATTTGCCAGAGGTTAGGCACCGCCCGGCTATGCCGGTCAGCCGGCTGACCTTACATGACTTTACAGCCGCCACTGATCCGATTGGAAAAGTGCGACCTCATGGACTCAGATCGGGCGCTCCCGGTTCTCGATTTGTCGCAAATTCCTGCACTCAGCCGGTGTCCATCTGAGCAAAATTTGCTTTAATTACCTCGAAAAGACCTCTGCCATGATCCGAGGAACCCCTTTATGGAAACAGACCTTCTGGTGAAGAACATCACAGACTGGTGGACAGAAAATGCGCCTGGCTGGGCGCATGAACCCTTCGCCTATATCGGGTCAATCTGGAATGAAGGCGCTTATGGGCTCACATATGGCGAGATTATCACTGTCACCGGCATCCTCGTCCTGGCCTTGCTGGTGCGCGGCATTTTTGCACGAACGATCGTGCGCTGGATTACCCGTGCAGCCGCAGGAACAAAAACGCAAATCGACGATGCCCTGGTACGCGCTGTCTCAACCCCCCTCAAGATTATTCCGGTAATTGCGGGCGTCTTTGCCTCTCTGCAGATCCTCGACGTCGATCCGACCGTAGAAACCTACGCCACCAAGATCATCCAATCCATCGTTACACTGACGGTTTTCTGGACACTCGCGCGCGCCGTGCAGGCATTAGAGTACGTTTTTGGTAACCTGCGCGAGACCCTCTCGGCTTCGGCAGTCGACTGGATGATCAAAGCCTTGCAGTTTTTACTCGTCGCGCTGGGGCTTGGCGCGGTCGCGCAGCAATGGGGCATTGCAATCGCGCCCCTTCTGGCAGGATTGGGGGTCTTCGGGATTGCAATAGGCCTCGGCGCGCAGGATCTTTTCAAGAACCTGATTTCCGGCCTTCTGATCATCGGTGAGAAGCGGTTTGTTCCAGGGGAATGGATTGCAGTCGACGGCATCGTTGAAGGCACTGTGGAAAAGATCAACTTTCGTTCCACGCTGATCCGCCGCTTCGACAAGAGCCCGGTCTACGTTCCCAACAGCAAGCTGTCGGATGCTGTTCTGACGAACTTCTCGCGCATGTCGCAGCGCCGCATTCGCTGGGTTGTCGGCGTTGAGTATCGAACGACGGTCGATCAGCTGAAATACATACGTGATGAGATCGAAGCCTGGCTGGTGACGGACTCCCGGTTTGCGGCGCCGCCCGAAGCGCCGCTCTTTGTCCGGATAGACACCTTCAACGCGAGCTCCATCGACTTCCTGATCTACGCATTCACGCGCACAACCAACTGGGGCGAGTGGCTGGCCATCAAAGAGGAATTTGCCTTTGCCATCATGCAGATCATCGAACGTGCAGGCACGGCCTTCGCCTTCCCCAGCCAGACGGTTTATTTACAACACACAGACCCGCCGGAAATCATGTCACCGCCGCCTTCGAGAGAGCTCGCCCGCAGCCTGCAGGCTGAACTTCGGGGCACGGACAACACGAAAAGCTCTGGCGAGTCGGACGGTGCGTCTTAGCGAACCCATGCCCCCGGCAGGTTCGTGCGGTAGCCAAGCGACGTATAGGCCGCATCGATCAGGCTCTGCCCCCGCTCATTCAGCAGGAGGCCGTTACCCATCTGGTTCATGGTGTAGCTGAAGGCGAGGCCGCACTCGGGATCGGCAAAGCCGATCGAACCGCCGGCGCCGACATGGCCGAATGCCTTCTCGCCTATGATTGCGCTCGTACCCGGGCCGAAGCCGCCCGCCCGGTTGTCCATAGACTTCATGAAACCGGACGCAAACCGTGTCGGGATCAGCAGGGTTGCATCGCGCTGCGTTGCTGTCGTCACCATCGTCATCTGTGCGAGACGGTCCGGGGAGACGAGCTTGCCGGAGTTGGTCGCAAGCTCGGTATACCAGGCAACCTGCCCTCGCGCATTCGACAGGCCGCCGCCGCCGCCGATCTCGGCGGCCTGGCCCTTACGATCATTGAAGTCCCACCCACCATTATTCATGAAACTCTTATGCTGGATCGAGTCCGGATCAGTCATCAACCTGATGGCAAATTCCGAGGGCTGATCACCCGGCTTCGGAATATAGGGACGGATCGGGGCTATGTGCACCTGCTCGCTCTCGGGCAGGCCGATCCAGAACTTCGCGCCAGTCTTCTCGGCGACTTCCTCACGGAAGAAGGTGCCGAGCGACTTTCCGGAAACGCGGCGGACAAGCTCGCCGACGGTCCAGCCGAAATTGATCATGTGATAACCGTTGCGCGTGCCGGGCTCCCAGAAGGCCTCCTCATCGGCCATCCGGCTGGTCATGTAGTCCCAGTCGGCAAAACCGCCCGGCTTGACAGGGTCCCGCAGGGTCGGCAGCGCGCTCTCATGGTTGAGCATCATCTGGACGGTGGTCTTCTCTTTTCCGCCGCGTGCGAACTCCGGCCAGTAGGCCGTCACCGGCGCCGCTGGCTCGAGCTGGCCGCGGTCGATCAGGATATGCGCACAAAGGGCGACAGCTGCCTTGGTGCAGGAGAAGACGATGGAGATCGTGTCTTCCCTCCAGGGGTCATTTGTCTCCGGGTTTGCGAGGCCGCCCCAGAGGTCCACCGCCGTCTCGCCATTGACAGAAAGGCAGACGCTCGCCCCGACTTCCCCGCGCGCCGCAAGATTATGCTCGAACGCCTCTTTGACCTTTGCGAATTTCGGATCGCACTTACCCTGAACGGCGCTTGCCATGTCAACTCCTCCCGGCGTTTCTCAGGGCGTATACTAGGACAGGCGCCGGCAGGGCAAAAGGGCTGCCCCGTGGACAGCCCTTTCGATTCTGTAGCCGGACTTTGCCTTACGCCGCCGGCTCTTCGGCCTCGTCCTTCGTCGCTTTCTTCTTCTTCGCAGGTTCTGCGATGTACTTGAAGGTGAGCTCGTCGGTCTTCTTGTCGAGATCGATCTTCACGACGCCGCCTTTGGTGAGCTTCCCGAACAGGAGCTCCTCGGCCATCGGCTTCTTGACGTGTTCCTGGATCGTGCGGGCCAGGGGCCGCGCGCCCATGTCGGCGTCGAAACCGCGCTTGGCCAGCCAGTCGCGGGCCGGCTTGGACACCTCGATCGTAACGTTTCGGTCTTCCAGCTGGACCTCCAGCTGCAGGATGAATTTCTCGACGACGCGGTCGATGATTTCCGGCGTCAGGCCGCCGAAGGTGATCGTGGCATCAAGTCGGTTGCGGAATTCCGGTGTGAACAGGCGCTTGAGCGCCTCGTCGGATTCCTCATCCTTCTTGCCGCGACCAAATCCGATCGAGTTCTTCGCCGCATCCGACGCACCGGCATTGGTCGTCATGATCAGGATCACGTTACGGAAGTCGACCTTGCGGCCATTGGCATCGGTCAGGGCGCCATTATCCATCACCTGAAGCAGGATATTGAACAGGTCAGGGTGAGCCTTCTCGATCTCGTCAAGCAGCAGCACACAGTGTGGATGCTGGTCCACACCGTCCGTAAGCAGTCCCCCTTCATCATAACCCACATAGCCCGGAGGGGCACCGATCAGACGGCTGACCGTATGACGCTCCATGTATTCGGACATGTCGAAGCGCAGCATCTCGACGCCCATAATGGAGGCAAGCTGCTTGGCGACTTCGGTCTTGCCGACACCGGTCGGGCCGGTGAACAGGTAGGAGCCGATCGGCTTGTTCGGTTCGCGCAGGCCAGCTCGGGCGAGCTTGATCGAGGCCGACAAGGCAATAATGGCCTCGTCCTGACCGAACACGACGCGCTTCAGGTCGCTCTCGAGTGATTTCAGCGAGGCTGCATCGTCAGAGGTGACCTGCTTGGGCGGAATGCGCGCAATCTTGGCGACGACCGCTTCGATATCGCGGATGCCGACCTGCTTCTTGCGTTTGGACGCCGGTAGCAGCCATTGGGCGGCGCCGGCTTCGTCGATCACATCGATCGCCTTGTCGGGAAGCTTGCGGTCGGTGATGTAACGGTCCGAGAGCTCCACCGCCGCCTTGATGGCGTCGTTGGTGTATTTCAGGCCGTGAAAGTCCTCAAACTTCGTCTTCAGACCCGTCAGGATCTTGATTGTGTCCGGCACCGTCGGCTCAACGACATCGATCTTGCGGAACCGGCGGGACAGCGCCCGGTCCTTCTCGAAGTGCTGCTTGTATTCCTTGAAGGTGGTCGAGCCCATACAGCGCAGCCCCCCCGACTGGAGGGCAGGCTTCAGGAGGTTCGAGGCATCCATAGCCCCGCCGCTGGTGGCTCCGGCGCCGATGATCGTGTGGATCTCGTCGATGAAGAGGATCGCTTTTTCCTGCTGCTCGAGTTCCTTCATCACTGACTTGAGGCGCTCCTCGAAGTCACCGCGGTAGCGGGTGCCGGCCAGCAGCGCGCCCATGTCGAGCGACCAGATGATGGCATCGTCCAGGATTTCCGGCGCTTCGCCATCGACGATGCGTTTGGCGAGACCTTCGGCAATCGCGGTCTTTCCGACGCCGGGGTCGCCGACGAGGATCGGGTTGTTCTTGTTGCGCCGGCACAGCACCTCGATACAGCGGTTGACTTCCGCATCGCGGCCGATCAGCGGGTCGATCTTGCCGGCCCGGGCGCGCGCATTGAGGTTCACGCAATAGGTGTCGAGTGCTTCATGCCCCTGCTTCACAGGCTCTTCCTCGGAGGATTCCGTACCGCGCGGCGTGGTGGGGCGTGACATGCCCGGCTGCTTGGCCACACCGTGCGAGATGTAATTGACGGCATCATACCGCGTCATGTCCTGCTCCTGCAGGAAGTAGGCAGCATGACTTTCCCGCTCGGAGAAGATGGAGACGAGTACGTTTGCGCCCGTCACTTCCTCGCGGCCCGAGCTTTCAACGTGCAGGATCGCCCGCTGCACGACACGCTGGAACGCCGCGGTCGGCTGCACGCGGCCATCACTGCCGTCGACGATCAGGCTGGAGAGCTCATCGTCGATATAGCGGGTCAGCTCACCTGTCAGTTCCTCGATATTGACCTTGCAGGCCCCCATCACATCGCGGGCGTGCTCGTCCTGGGTCAGGGCCAGCAGCAGGTGCTCCAGTGTGGCATACTCATGGTCGCGCTCAGACGCGAGCGAGAGTGCCTTTTCAAGAGCCGTTTCGAGTGAGGGAGAGAGGCGGGGCAAAGAAATCAGCCTTTTCGGGAGGGGAGATGTTTCGTGGAAGTCCTGCGGGATGGGCCGTCTAGTCGTCTTTCTCCATGACACACTGGAGAGGGTGCTCGTGCCGGCGTGCAAGGTCCAGCACCTGGGCCACCTTCGTCTCGGCGACCTCATATGTATAGACCCCGCAAAGCCCGACGCCCTTCTGGTGGACGTGAAGCATGATCCGGGTCGCCTGCTCGCGGGAACGGTTGAAGAACCGCTCGAGGATGAAGACGACGAACTCCATCGGCGTATAGTCATCGTTCAGAAGCAGGACGCGATAGAGCGACGGCTTCTTGGTCTTGATGCGGGTTTCGGTGGCCAGGCCAAAACCTGCGCCGCCGTCATCACCGGCGCCCGGTGATCCGCCTCCCGGCGATCCCGGCGTAGGCGATCCCGCCAACCGGATCAGATCGAACGCGCTGCTCATATTATCTAAGATATACCTTCCTGCAGGAGATTGAAGATGCAATTGGCGGGTCATCACAGCTCTGCCCTGAATCAGGCTCCTTCCAGCGCAGCGCGCAGCCCGGCAAGGCGCTTACGGTTGGCGCCAAGGTCAGAATAGCCGACCCGCGAGCGCGAATAGGCTGCGAAGGTCGACTTACCGGGATGGCCGTCGACCGGAAGGATAAGGACATCGACATCGTCCTTGAACCGCATGATGGGCGAAGTTGCAACAAAGCTGACCCGCATCAAGGCAGGGTCCTGCTCGCCAAGCTGCCAGTCCCGGCGCGCGGCGATCACGTTCAGCAGCCGCATGTAGAGAACACTGGGAGCGACATCAAATACGGGGGACTGCGCGTCTGGCCGGGCCGCATCCGCAAAGCCCGGCGGCGCGCTGAGGGCGGTGTTGGGGCTTGCGGGCCGCAGCAGCTGCCTGAAGTCTACGAAACCCGTCATGGTCTGTCCCGTCATCCGTTGGGCCGCAATCCGGCGCGGCGTGCAAAAGCAAGGTTCACCCGGCTGTCCGGGCGCAAGGCAAGGCGTTCCCGGACCAGGGCCCGGGCCAGCATCGTCTTCTTTCCGCGCAGCGCCGCTTCGGTCAGCGTCCAGTCGATGACATCGCGCTGGGCGTGGCTGCCTCCGAAAGTCGCGTATATGTGGCGCGCACGCAACAGGGGGTCAATCGAGGCCTCGTATTCGCCTTTGCCGAACAGCAGCAGCCCGTCGATCAGCGGCGCGCCGGTCTCACGCATCCAGCGGTTCATTTCGAATCGCGAATTACCCTCATGCGCAATCTTGACCAGGTCGGTCGCATCACTGCGCCGGCCAGCGCCGATATAGGCCATGGCGGCATGCACATCGTTGAATGGATAACATTTACCGTCAGCATGCTGGGTCCAGGTGTCGGCCAGCTCGTCCCAGCGATCACCGACATCAATACCCGATAGCTGGAGCCGCCAGAGGAGCGCCGAAGCGTCCACCAGGTTCTGCGCTACCGTGCTCGCTTCGCTGCGAACCTCGTCATCATAAACGGCGAGCGCGACATCCGGCTCGCCCAGTTCAAGATGACACAGCGCCAGATGCCACCAATTGTGGATCTTCAGGAAATTGTCGGGCTGCGCCCAGTGCGCGCGCCGCCTTCCGATGAAGTCACGGCCTTCGGCGGCGCGTCCCTGCATCTCCATGACATGCGCGACGGCATGATGGGCCCAGCTATCGTCCGGATCGGCCTCGAGCGCCTGCATCCCGGCGGCCTCGGCCCTTGAATAGTCGCCCGCTTCTTCCAGGCCGAAGGCCAGCATACCCAGGAGGAGGGAGCGGCCCGGCACCCCGTCCCAGGCCGGCAGCGCCCTCGCAATCCGGTCACGCAGATTGCGGGCGTTGGCGGTGAGAAAGTCGATCTGGTGGCCGGCCATCAAGGCGATCAGGTCGGTCGGGAAGTCGGCTGAATGCTGATCGAGTTCCCGCGCCGCGCCGGTCCATTCGGTCGCAGACGCCAGCGCCAGCGCCCGGACATGGCCCGCCTCGCGAGCCCCGAGCGGCATCGACTTCAGGTCCTCAACCATCCGCCGCGCCTGCGCGGTCGCATGCGGCTCGGTCGACAGGGCATAGATCCAGCCTCTGGCGATCAGTGCCATCGCGAAGTCCGGAGAATTGGCGAGCGCTTCCCGGAGCGGCTCGACCGGGTCGCCCCGGAAATGGGCAAACCGGTTGCAGGCCAGATCAAACAGCTCCGCCGCCCGGGGGGAGGCCCCGGCCAGTTCCATGCCCTGCCTGTCGACAACCGTCATCGCCCGGCTCCCGCCCGCGTCACCCCGCTGCACTCTGTGGCGATCGCCCTCGAGTCGCAAGCGCAACGCGGCGGCAACCCTGACGAAAAAGGCCGGACCACCGGCCCGGCCTTGAGCTTCGGTCTGTACGCGGCTGCCGGGCAGGAACAGGCCCAGCCCCCGGGACCTTATTTGCTGAACGCAGAGACGAAGGGTTTTGCAGCGTTGCGCCAGGCCGAAACGCACAGCTCCGTCTGGGCCGAGACCTCAGTCGAGCAGGCAGAGAGCATTGACTTGGCGAAAGCCGACTGAAGCTCGAACATCTCGCGGGGATCGCGAACGTTGGCGAGGGTCTGGGTGAGCTCGACACTCTGCTCCATGGCCTGGGTCATGAAGTTGACGTTACGATTGCCGATTTCGCGCAGGACTTCGGTCGCGGCGACCGTGCTGTCGGTCAGCGCTTTGACGCTACCGCCGGCCATATCGGTGAACTTGCCTGCAAAACCAGCGATCTGCTCCATGCCGGCTTCGAGCGGCCGGGTGGTTGAAGCGCTCGGGCGGGCTTCCGCTTTTGCGCGCGCCGTCGATGCTGTTGCCTTGACCATGGGGAAGCTCCTTAAGTTTCAGGACCCAGTGTATGGCACAGATACCTCGCAGATGCAATAAATTTTGTGCGCCGCAACATTAAGCATCTGTTGCCTGCGCGCGTCGCTCTTTCGCTCATTACAAAACTGTCAGCGGACGGGCTGCGTTAAGCAGTGGTCAACGGGTTTGGCCGAATCTAGGGTTTCATCCCGGGGGAAGGCTCGGGTTTTGCGTACTGGAGGATGGCCGTGAAGGCGCTGCTTGACCACCCCCTTTGCCGTGCCGCCGCCCTGACGGTCGCTGCCGGGTCAGCTGCTCTCATCCTCGCGCCGGCGGCCATGGCTGAGAAATACGCCGTCCTTGTGATGGATGCCGATACCAATGAGATCCTCCACGCGCGCAATTCCGAAGATGCCCGCTATCCGGCGTCCCTGACCAAGGTGATGACGCTGTACCTGCTGTTCGACGCCATCAATGCGGGTGATGTCCGCCTGAGCGACAAGATGACTGTCTCTCGCAATGCCGCAGCCCAGCCCCCATCGAACCTCAAGCTGAAGGCCGGCTCAAAAATCCGGGTGGAGGATGCCATCCTCGCGCTGGTTACCAAGTCGGCCAATGATGTCGCGGTGGTCGTCGCCGAACACCTCGGCGGCACTGAAAAGAGGTTCGCGGTCATGATGACCGACAAGGCCCGGGATCTGGGCCTGATGAATACCACTTTCAGGAACGCCTCGGGCCTGCCGAATACGGCGCAGGTTTCAACTGCCTATGACCTTGCCCTGCTGGGCGATGCGCTGCTTGAGCAGCACGGCCAGTATTACCACTATTTCCAGAACAAGGATTTTGCCTGGGGACGCGTCGTCCACAAGAACCATAATGACCTGATCGGCAAGGTTGACGGTGTCGACGGGATCAAGACCGGCTTTACCCGAGCGTCCGGTTTCAACCTGATGACTTCCGCCGAGCGAAATGGTCACCGCGTGATCGTGGTCATGCTGGGCGGCGCGACGGCCAAATCCCGGAACGACCATGTCGAAGCCCTCGTCGAAGCCGCCTTTGCAACGCTGAGCGGGCCTGCCGACCCAAGCCGGCCGCAACTGCGCGGCAGCACGTCGTTTGCCTCGCTCCAGGCGCCGGCGAACCCCAACGCGGCCGCAGAGCCGCTGCTGAACGGCAAACCGTTCAGCGCCTATAATTCGGGCGCGGTGAATCTCAGCCTGACAGGAACGACCGACGAGACGACCAGGCAAGACATGCTGATCGTTGAAGGCGACGCGGCCGAAGACATGGCCTCGGCCCGGCCCTCCGCCGCCCTGCCGGCGCCTGGCGCAGGCTTCTCCGTCAGCGAATACGAAGCCCGCCAGACGGTCCGGCCGGCTCCGGGTTCGGACGTGTCGAATTACGTCTTGCGCCAGACACAGCGCTGACCGCGCAGGACTGCCCCCCCCAGGGACTGACTGCCCCGGGGACTTGCCGAAGCTGGCCGGCTGCCGCAGAACACCGCGCGCCATCCTGAACTGGACCGGGAGTTGTTGATCCGTGAGCGCAAGTTCCGACCTGACCCTCGCCCGCAGCGTCATCCGCATCGAGCGGGACGCGCTGGAAAGGCTTGAAGCCTCGCTCGGCCACTCGCTGCTCGCCGCGGTTGAACTGATCCTGTCGACCGACCGGCACGTGGTCGTCGCCGGTGTTGGCAAGTCCGGCCATATCGGCCAGAAGATCGCCGCGAGCCTCGCCTCGACCGGAACGCCCGCTTTCTTCATCCACCCGACCGAAGCCAGCCATGGCGACCTCGGCATGCTGGTGCCGGGATCGGTCGTGATCGCGATTTCCTATTCGGGTGAAAGCCGCGAGCTGAACGACCTTCTGCGCTATTGCAAGGCCAACCAGATCCCGCTGATCGCGATGTGCCGGGCCCGGGAGTCGACCCTCGGGCGATCCGCAGACGTGCTGCTCGAGATGCCCAGCGTGGAAGAAGCCTGCCCGAACGGCCTGGCGCCAACCTCGTCCACGACCATGGCGCTGGCGCTTGGCGACGCGCTCACGATTGTGCTGATGGCGCGCAGAGGCTTCTCGCGCGAGGATTTCGGGTTGCGTCACCCCGGGGGTAAACTCGGGCGCACGCTTCAGATCGCCGGTGATTATGTCCGTGAACGCAAGGACGTGCTGGCGCTGGTCAACGCCGACGCAACGTTCGAAGCGCTCGTTTACGCCGTCTCGGAAGGCCGCAAGGGCTGCGCCGGTGTTGTCGATGCCGACGGCCGGCTGATCGGCATGGTCACCGACGGCGACCTGCGCCGCGCCATGATGGCCGGCAAGACCAGCGCGCCGGCCTGCGAGGTCATGACCAGGTCTCCCCGCACCCTCGATCCGGACGACCGGATGCAGACCGTCATCAAGCAGCTCAGCGAGAACCGTATATCGAACGCCTTCGTGGTCGGCGAGGACGGCAAACCGCTCGGTCTTGTCGACATGAAGGACCTTCTCGCCGAAGGCTACCTCTAGCTTACTTTACCAGTTCGAACAGGACGCTGACGCTCGCCGTCACACCCACCTCACCGGCAGCCACCGGCGTCGGCGCTGCCCGGTCCATCGCCATCTCGGCCCGCGCCATCATCACCGGCTGCGGCGAGTATTCGTAGCCTTCGCTGATGGTCACGATCCGCGCCACCCTGAGGCCGGCGGCGTTCGCGTACAGCTCGGCCTTTGCAAGGGCCTCCTTCATCGCCTGCGTGCGGGCCTGGTTCTTGAGCTCCCGGTCATTGTCGAGCGCAAATGTCACGCCTGAGAACCTATTGCCGCCAGCCTCGACCAGGCTGTCGATCGTCGCGCCAAGCGTATCGAGCCTGCGCACACGCGCGCTGATCATGTTGCTGGAGACATAGCCGGCGAGCTTCTGCTCGCCGCGTATGCTGCCATCGCTCTGGGCATGTTCCAGATAATCATAGCGCGGATAGAGGCTGAGGCCCGAGGTCTGCATGTCTTCCGGCGCGATGCCGGCTTTCCCGAGTGCACCGATGACCGCGTTCATCGCGGCCGCCTGGGCCGCCATGGCCTCGCTGGCTGAGGTACGCTCCTCGGACACGCCTGCCGAGACATAGGCGATGTCAGGCTGGACATCGATCCTTGCCTCGGCAGTGATCGTCAGAGTGGTCTCCGGCTGGACCGAGTTGGGGTTCATGGCCAGGACAGCGGGGCTCGCCGGCAAGGGCGCGCCAGCAGATGCAAAGGGCAACTGCGCGCAGGCCACGGGCGCTGCGGCCAGAAAGAGAGCGACCAGTGCAGGAGGGAAGGGTTTCATCGCGGGCTCCAGTTTGCCGGAAACAAAAAGCTACGCCTTTCCTCAGCCCTCAACAAGGCCGTTGCAAGGCGCCCTCACGGCGCCTAAACGACCAGAGCAGGAGGGCCTGTAGCTCAGTTGGTTAGAGCGGACCGCTCATAACGGTCTGGTCGCAGGTTCAAGTCCTGCCGGGCCCACCACTCCCTTGTTTGTCCGACCGGGACGCACAGGTAACAGAACGTCCCGGAAGTGCAAAAATGCGATTGCCCGATCGGCGTCTGTACGCCTCAATTTTGTGCAGCGAGGCCTATTGAGTGAACCGCTGGAATGCCTGTACCGGTCCGGAGACGCCAATATGGCGCCGTCCGCCCGGCGGATGGCCAGCGGACAAGACAGCGGGTATTTCTTGTCACATAAAGCGTGTAGCGAACAGTGAGCGCTTTGAAAGTGACCGCGCTTAGAGAGTAGAGGCCATGACACCAAAAGATGCCGCCCGGCGCGCCATGGGCCTGACACTCTCCTTCGATGTGGCGATGGCCGGCCTGGCCATGACCCTGGCTCACCTGGCCATCCTGAGCTCTGATCCGGACATGAGGATTTTTCCCTGGCAAAGCTGGCTGATGGCGACATCGGCCTTCATGCTTGCCGCTGGCGCCGGACTTGTGATGGGGAGCGTGCACCGCCAGGTCTGGCGTCACATGGGCGCCCCGGACATCGCTCAGCTGGTCCAGGGCATCGCGCTCGGCGTATTCTTTTACCTGCCGGTTATGGTGGCGCTGAACGGGCGTCTCGTTGATCCCCTGCCCGCGCTGCTGGTTGCCATCACTTTCTGGACGGCGCTCCTGTTTACGGGCCGGATGGTCGCGCGTTACCGGACGACCAAGGCGCCGCTCCAGATCTTCAAGCGCCTGCCAGCGGTCAGCCAGCCCGTCCTTCTGGCCGGCGATCCACAGAGCTGGACAGATGTCCTGCGCCGGCTCGAATATGCCCAGTCTGGTGCAACCGTGCGGGTCCTCGGACTGATCGAAATGGCCTCGACGCAGCCTGGCCGGGCGGTTCGCGGCGTCCCGATCATGGGCAGCCTTGACTCGCTCGGCGAGGTCATCGACGTCCTGACGCTTCGTTATGGCAGCGCGCCCTGGGTCGCGGTGACGGGCCCGGCCCGCGAGCCGGGCGCCATGAACCGGATTCTGGAGGTCACCTCGCACCGCGGCGTCAAAGTCATGGCGCTCGGCCAGGATGACGCTGCCCGGGCGCTCGAACCCGTGCGCCCCGCAGACCTGCTTTCCCGGCCCGAGCGCCGGCTGGACCTGCGCCCGGTTTACAAGCTCGTCTCCGGCACGCGCGTACTGGTAACCGGTGGCGGCGGGTCGATCGGATCGGAACTTGCCCGCCAGGTTGCGCAGCAGTCCCCCGAAGCCCTCGGTATTCTCGATTCGTGCGAGCTGAACCTCTACCAGATCGACCATCTTTTAAGGGCGCTGCATCCGGGTCTGCCCTTGCACGCAATGCTCGGCGATGTGCGTGACCCGGTCCGCACGGCGGACATCTTCAACCGGTTGCAGCCTGAAGTCGTCATTCATGCCGCAGCACTGAAACACGTGCCGCTGATGGAGGCGAATGTCTGCGAAGCCATTCTCACCAATGTCGGCGGCGCGATCAATGCGGCCCGCGCAGCCGCCGCCTGCGGCGCCCGCCGCTTCGTCTTCATCTCGACTGACAAGGCCGTTGCCCCTGATAATGCGATGGGCGCCACCAAGCGTCTTGCCGAACTCGCGATCAGCCGGATCGTCGCCGATACCGGCATGACGGGCGCCATGGTCCGCTTCGGGAATGTGCTGGGTTCATCCGGCTCGGTCGTCCCGCTCTTCGAGCGCCAGATCGCGGCCGGCGGCCCGGTGACACTCACCGACCCGGAGGCAACACGCTATTTTATGACCATCGAGGAGGCCACCTCACTCGTCCTGCAAGCCGCGGCCCTGCAACAGACCGCCCGCCGCGCGGAGCTTTTCGTCCTCGATATGGGCGAGCCGGTCGCCATTCGCCAGCTGGCCGAGACGATGATCCGTCTCAAAGGCAAGGTCCCTGGCCTCGATATCGAGATCGAGATCATGGGCATGCGCCCGGGAGAAAAGAAACACGAAACCCTCACCTATCCACATGAAGCACTTGAGCCGACGGGGGTGGACGGCATCAACCGGGTGATGTCCGAGACGATCGCGAGCGAGATCTTTGAGCGCAAGGTCAGCGCACTCATCGAGGCGGCGAGGCGCCATGACACGGCCGAAGCCCTGCGCCTGCTTTGCGGGCTGGTCCCGGAATATGCTGCTGCCCGCGGCGAACACCGCCGAAGCGAAACGGCCTGAACCTTCTGAGTGTAGCAATCTGCTAACGCCCTGGCGGGAAACCGGGCCCTGCCTGGTCTTTCGGCTACGGTCGTCAGAACCGGGCGCTGAGCGTGACCCGGGCCGTCAGCGGGGCGCCAGGAGTAATGTTGTTATCGTTGTGAGAGGTGGCCGCATAGGTCTCGCCGGTGAGATTCTCGAGATTGAGTTGCACCGAAAGATCATCTGTAAGCTGATAATACGCTGCAGCATCCAGCCGCCTGAAGGATGGCAGGACAACAGCATTCGAAATCGAGGCAAACCGGTCATCCTGCCAGATCATCCCAAGGCCGAGATCAAATTGATCGCTTATCCGGAACTTGTTCCAGACGCTTGCACTCTGCTGCGGCACAAGCGGCAATTTGCGTCCCGCAGGCGCAGCGCTCGTTGTCCCGGTGATCTGAGCGGTCTGCCACGCATAGGCCGCGGCGACATCCCAGCCCTCCCGCAGCTCGCCCTGCAGCGACAGCTCAAGCCCTTCGCTGCGCTGCGCGCCGGTCAAGACCGCTATGCCCGCCACCGGCCCCGGTGCGAGGGTATTGGTCCGGTCAAGTCGGAACAGGGCCGCCGTCACCAGCAGCTCCTCTGAAGGCTGCCATTTCAAGCCGACTTCAGTGTTCTCGAATTCCTCCGGCTCAAACTCCTCCTGCGCCGGGGTCAGGGCGGAAAACTGCTCGCCTGACTGTGGCAGGTAAGACTGTGCCCAGCTTGCATACAGCGAAACAGCGGATACCGGAGCATAGATCAGACCGAGGCGCGGCGAGACAAACGCGTCCGTGCGCGATGCGTCGGCGCCGATATCATTATCAAATTCCAGATCAAACCGGTCAAACCGCGCGCCGGCGATGATCTGGACGCGGTCCGTCAGCCTGATCTGATCCTGCACATAGGCGCCAAAAAGACCCAGATTGTTCGAATTATCGCGCGAAACACGCCCAAACACGGCAGTGGCCGTCTGTCCACGTTCGGCCAGGGACACTGTCAGGCGCTCCAGTCCGTCGGCTGCCGGGAACTGGCCTTCGGTGCGCAGGTTGTCGCTTGTCTGACGTCCCGCCTCAATACCGACCAGAAGCGTGTGCTCAGCACCCGCGAACTCACCGTTCCAGACAAGGTCGGTCTGGCTGATCAGGTTCTCCCGCTTAGTCAGCGCATTGTATGCGGCGATCTGAACCGTGCCGGCAACGGGGTTAACTGCGCTTGCGGCAAACAGGTTCTGGTAGAACTTGTCATAGTCCCCGAAGAGCAGTGTCGAGCGCAGTGTCAGGGACTGCGAAATCTCATGCTCGATGACCGCGGTCAGCGAGTTTACCGAAACCTCACTCGGGCTGAGATCCGGATTGCCGAAGAAGGACTTTGCAGAGACATCAAAGGGCCGTCCATTCAGGGATGGCACACCCCGGTCGGTTACGCGCTCATCGACAAAATGCTCGGCCGACAGACGAAACATCGTTGTCCCGCTCAGAGTTAAGGCCGCCGACGACGCAGCACCATAGCGCTCGCTCCGGGTCCGTTCGCGGTGGCTCCGGGCATCCTCATAGACAAGGTTGAGGCGTCCATCTGCTGCCTGCTTCATCTCGCCGCCAAGGTCCAGGCTCGCTCGCGCCTGGCCAAAGGACCCCATTGTCGCCGTCAGCGCGCGCACGCGCGCGCCGTCCGCCTGCTTGGTCACCCGGTTGATCACACCGCCACCGGTGCCGCGCCCGAACACCAGCCCCGACGGCCCCTTCAGCACTTCGATCCGGTCGGTATTGTAGACGTCGCGGTAGTATTGGAGGTCGTCACGCACGCCGTCGACGAAGAAGTCCGCCGTCGTTGTGTTGCCGCGCAGAACCGGCGCATCCCTGTGGCCCTCGCCCTGCGCCGCCGTTACCCCCGGCACAAAGCGGAGCGCGTCGCCGATGCCGGTCATCGCCTGATCACGCATCAGGTCGCCGGTAATGACCGTTATTGCCTGAGCGATTTCCACAATCGGGGTATCGGTCTTGGTTGCGCCGCGAGACACCTCCTGCGTGTAGCCACCGCTCGTGCCATAGACGTAGATTGTCTCCTGCCGCTTCGGGGCGTCAGCCTGCTCATCGGCAAAAGCAGACCAGCCGGGAAAACCCAGCGAGAGCGTTGCCGCGCAGGCCAGCTGGCGAACAGCCAAACCTGGGGCGCCCATGCGCCGCCTGCGATAGAGGATAGTCATGCTGGCCCTCAAAGTGCGAATGTTTCTCATTCGCCGTTAACAGCCCCCGTCCGCACTTGCAACTCACTTGCATTCATAAAATAGCTGTCTTTGCAGCCGGACTTCCGGAGTGTCGCCGCCCGGCCACGCCGAACCACGGGGGCGCCAGCCGCTTGCGGCCAGCGAATCGGACCGGGTTGAGGCCCGAGGCGCATCTGTCACCGCCTCCGGCCGGCCCTTTTGGGGCGAGGGCAGATTAAAAGCGTCAGCAGAGCCGACTGGCTGCGCGGGGATCACAAGTCCGGCGGCCCGAGGACAAGCCCGTCGAGGCGGCGCGCGAGGAAGGCGACAGCACAGGATCCGCGTTCTCCTCAGATCCCGCCCGGCCCCTCACGAAACCTCTTTCTGCCCGTCTCACGGACGGCGCGAAAAAGGATCGCTTGAACGCATGGAGAGTTTGACATACGCAGATTGTGACCGTTCCGGGGCTGGCTGTCTGGAAGGGGGCTGTTGTTCGCCAGTCGCTCTGGCGGGTGGCGGGCCTCCTGCCTCATATGCGGCCTGCTGACGGAAGATAGGCAAGTGGCGATACGCTGGACAGGAAAGCATGTTTGGAAAGAAGCCTCCGAAGATCGAAAAGACACGGATCGAGCGGGCGCTGGGCAGTTCACAGCCCATACCCGCCGAGGCTGCCCAGACTTCCAGACACAGCAACAAGCGTAAGGCGTCGCGAAAGAATATCTGGGCGCCCTGCCAGTTGACCTGGCCGCCGAACGGCCTGGTCCGCGCGATTTGCATCGACGTCTCCGATACCGGCGCCCGGTTAAGGTTCAGCCACAAGATCGTCCTGGTTGACCGCTTCAGGCTCTCCTGTCCCGTACTCAACCTCGACCATGACTGTGAGATCATAAGGCAGGACGGGTTCGATGCGTCTGTCAGGTTTGTCTCCTAGCGAGCCGGCAGCGCAGGCCAGGCCTTGATCTGCAGCGCCCGCGAGACACTTCTCCGGTATCGGTGCGCCCGCACGACCGAACGGCCTTTAAACGCCGGCCGCCAGGCCTCAAACCAAGCCAATGAGCGACGACCAGCATGGACGATAACCAGAAGACACCCGAACCCTCGCCGGATGAGCCTGTGTCTGCGAGGATCCGGGCACGGATCCGGCGCGCCAGGAAGCAGTTCCATGCAAATGACAATATCTCCGCCTTCGTGCAGGCCGGGGAACTCGACGAGCTGCTTGCAGAAGTGGAAGACAAGTTCAAAGCTGTCCTCGAAAGCCTGGTGATCGACACCGACAGTGATCACAACACTCAGGATACGGCCCGCCGCGTGGCCAAGATGTACCTGACAGAGGTGTTCAGTGGCAGGTATGTCGAGGCGCCCGCGGTGACAGAATTCCCTAACGCCGCATCGCTCAACGAGCTGATGATCGTCGGCCCCATCACGGTGCGCAGCGCCTGCAGCCACCACTTCTGCCCGATCATGGGGCGGTTATGGATCGGCATAATGCCCAATGAGCACTCCAACCTGATCGGCCTGTCGAAGTATTCGCGTCTGGCAGACTGGGTTATGTCCCGCCCGCAGATCCAGGAAGAGGCGATCACGCAGATGGCAGAATTGCTGATGAACAAGGTCCGCCCGGACGGCCTTGCCGTGGTGATGGAAGCTGATCACTTCTGCATGCACTGGCGCGGTGTGAAGGACAATGAGACCAAGATGATCAACAGCGTGATGCGCGGGTCATTCCTCAAGGATCATATCCTGCGGGGCGAATTCCTCGCCCTGCTGAATAACAAGAAGTAGGCCCGTCATGCTCGTCCGCTGCCTCTATGCCAGCCGCCCCCTCGCGCCGCTCAGCAGCGCCTTTGTGGACACGATCCTGGAACAGTCGCGCAAGAATAATCCGGCACTCGGCATTACCGGGCTTCTGTGCGTATCCAGTGACCTCTTCATCCAGGTCATCGAGGGCGGCCGCGATGAAGTCTGCGACCTGTTCAACGCGATCGTGCGCGATGAGCGCCACCAAGAGGTCCGCATCCTGATTTACGAGGAGATCGCAGAACGCCAGTTCGGCAACTGGACCATGGCGCAGGTCAATATCAGCAAGCTCAATCCGGCGATGCTGCTGAAATACTTCAAGCGCGCCGAACTCGATCCATTTTCATCCTCGGGCCGGGCGACCCTTTCCCTGCTGTCGGACCTGATCGCGACGGGCGCCATACTCGGGCACCGTGACTGATACGGCCCGCGGGAAGCCCGGCCAGGATCTCCGGCGTCATGGGCAGGCGAGACGAGGCCGCCCGTCACAGCGCGCTTGACAGGTCCAACGGCTCTCTCGGAAACTGAGATCGTGGCCCGCTTCTTGCTGGCTGACCTGTTCGTTGGACCGCCGCGTAGCAGGCCGGGAGGAAACTGCCTGATGCCGAAAGCCTTGTACCTGCGTTCAGCCTGCCTGGCAGCCATGATCGTGCTGGGGCCGGCTCCCATGGCTCTGACCCAGGCAGGCGGCGGCGAGGTGGTGGCTGAAGGCCGCGCAGTCCCGCCGCGCCTGTCGGGGGATGTTTTCATCCCGCCGGTTCTCACCATTCCTCAAGGCTGGCGCGAGCAAGCTGTATCTGACGGACGGCTCGTCCTCATCGGGCCAGACGGGTTGAGTATGATCATTGCCTTTCGGGATACTGTTTCCCTGCAGGCGGCGACCGAACGTCTTGGTCAGCCGATCGACATTTCAGCCGGAGTGAGCCTCACGCCGAGGTCCCTTCCTAAAGCCGAAGGAGACAGGGTCCGTAATGACTTCCTCGCCTTCGGCTTCGAGCCTCTGACGAACGCGCAGGTCATTATTCATACGGAAGAGGCCGGCCGGGCGCTCATCCTGATCGGTCTTACTCAGACGGGTATGGATGGCCAGCTGGCACAGGCGCTTGCTCGCCTCTCCCCCGCGCCGGTCGCTGTTGCCGCACCGGACCATTGAACGCCCGCCAGTCTCTGTCACAGGAATAACCGCTGATCGGTCTCGTTTGGGTACATGGCCCGCCGCCTGCCCCTGGCCGTCCCGCCTCCCCCAAACGTCGACGGGCTGGCTGGCCGAGGGCTGCCTGCCTGCTGCGGCGGACGAGGGGGGGCAGCGCCCCTGACTGAAGGCTCAGCTTCCCCGGCCGCCGCCGGGCACCTGCGGTCGAGGGCGCCGAGACCGACCCCGGTTAATCTGAGGCCTTTACCGGGTCAGTCTGAGAGAACCGGATCGGAGCGGTTGTGCCGCGCCCTGGAGGGCCGGACCAGCCTTCAACAACCACCGTGCGGTCGAGGCGGCAAGGCCCCCCTCAGCGCCTGCCGCGCAGCTTCTGCAGGGCGGCCGCTCCGGTCAGGCCAGGCTCGGCCGTCGCGGACGGCGCGGTCTCCGGTACGGGCAGCGACGCCAGGGGCCGGGTTGCACTGGCCTGGATCAGGACTGCAGAGCCGTCCGAGACCTGGGCTTCAAGTGTCCTGAGGACCGGCTGGCTGCTGTCGGGCCGGGGCGAGGCGGGCTGCATCGGCTCAGAGGCAGCCGATAGCGTTGCAGGAGCCGCGTCAGGTGTGCCGATAGCCGGCATGATCGCGGTGTCGGCGCCGCGTACGGCGGACGTATCCGCCACCCTGACCTCCTCGCTCACAGCCTGCTGGCAGAACTCCGGCGGGACGTCATAGAGGGAGGCAATGAATTCATAGACAATGCGGTCGACCATTGTGCGCACGGCCGTCTGGACAGGTTCCATAGCCCTCTGTCCCCCACCGATATCAATCGTCGTTCCGTCAACGAAGCCAAACACGCCGGCCCGGATTTCACGGCCGACGATCTGTTTCCTGAGGCTGCGGACAGCCAGGACTTCGCTGGATCGCGCATCGATGAGGCGCAGATCGATCCCGACATCGACCACATAATCGCTGCCGCCGAGGGACAGGGACGCGGCCCGGGCCGACTTGCCCGAGGCAAAGGCATCCGCGCCTCTTGACCGGATATTCGGATTGAACTCGGTAATCCCACCGATGATATAGAGGTCGGCCCCCTGGATGGATCCGGCCTGGACTTCGCGGATGACCTGTTCGGAATCGCGCAGCAGGCCGCTGCGGGCATAGTCGAGTTCAACCTGCAGGACACCCATGTCATAGCGTTCGACCAGGCGCATCCCGGCATCGGCCGCGGCGGTTATCGCCATCAGCGTCGCGCCCTGGGTAAGCCGCCGGCCCTGGAGCTGGTCCTGGGCGCCGGTCATGTCCGTAATCAGTCCGACAGCAAGCCGGGGGGCCGGATAGGGCTGGGATTTGACGTGGCGGCCGATACAGCGCAGCGCAGCCGTATAATCCGTGGTAATCGCCTCAGGCGCCGATCCCCTGATCGGCTCAACCCGCTCGGCTGGCTGATCCATTGAAGCGCAGCCTGTAACAGCCATTGCGAGCAGCGCTCCGATGGCCATGCGTCCGACTTGAGTGATCATCCTCCACGCCCCTGTACTTTCGCAAACTGGTTGCCGGTGTTCACGGCATTCACAATGATGGTTGAGTTCGATACGTTCGCAATCGAGATGTTGTTGCCGACCGCGCTCGCCGTCAGGGTCGGCCCGCCAAGTGTGGGCCCCCGCATCAGCGAACTGCCCGAGCTGAAGCTTGAGCCGTAAGAGGTCGTATAGCCGCCACTGCGGTCCTGCAGATCCACCGGCCTGCCATTCACGACGAGACGCACGCCCGAATTGTCCCGCGACGGCGCGTAGAACGGATCAGAATAGGACGCCCCTTCCATGCCGTAGGCCTGGCCCATGCGCTCAGGGGCCATCTGGGCTGAGGCCAGCCCGGAAAACATGGCCAGCGCAGCGAGACCGGAAACGCTCTTGGCGAGGATGCGGATCATGATCGAAGTCCTTTCAAACCGGCGGAAACCTGAACACGCCGGGTCATGCCGGGACATATGCAAGATGCGAGCCAGATCCCGAAATCAGTTAATCTGCTGCCTGCCTGAATCAGATTTCGGGGCGGGCGTTCAGGTTAACGCGCTTCACAGCCCTCTGTGCGGACCGTCAACTCCCTCGACAGGCGATTTTGCCCCTGCGCAGGCGCTGTCGACAGGCTTGCAAGAGCCCGGCCAGCCCGCCTCCCCCGACACTGCGTCCGGCGCAGATGCCTTGTCCTGCGGGGCTCAACCAACCCATCTGCGTAATTTGGCACACCCGGGGCAGAAGGCGACTGCGCCCTTTTGCAACACCGCGCAGACCCGTCCGGCTCCCCCCGGCACCTGCGGCTGGTTAAGGGTAAAGACAGCGCCTGTTCGCGGCAGAGGATTGCCCAGGGCGTTAAGGTAAACAGGCGCGCGAACCACCAACCTGCCGCTTTGCCCGGCCGCGGGATATAAGTCGTGTGCGGACTTTCAGCTGCGGCAATCGCGCAAGGCATGACCTGTCCAGACAGCCGCAATGACTGACAGACTGAAAAGCAGCCTGGCGCCTCTTGGCATGCCTCTTGCTCATTGGGGCTCAACCTTCCCTTTTTGGGGAGTGGGAATTTTCCCGGATTTCGCTCGACGATGGAGAAATGTCATGAGCAAGACCTTCAAGGCCGTCCTGGCCGTTTCTGCTGCAGCCCTCGCGGTCGCCGGCTCTGCCATGGCCCAGGCCAAGGATAACAATGTCAATAACAGCCAGTCCAACTGGGCCAAGACACGGGCTGTGATGAATGCAGGCCTGCAGTCGGTGACCGAAGACGTCTCCCTCACGGCCGCCGCAATCGGCAACTCCTTCTCCGCCAGCCTCGGCGGCGCAAGCAATGTCAACAACACACAGTCAAATACGACTACGGTGACCTCTGACCTCAACATCCGCGTCTCCGATGCACTTGGCTCGATGACAGCCACCGCTGCAGCCATCGGAAACTCCGCATCGGTCAAGATCGACGAAGCCCAGGGCGTTGACCCCAGCAAGCGCGGAAGCAACATCAACAACAACCAGAACTTCAGGACCAATGTCGTCTCGACGCTGAACCTGAGCGGTGGCAACATCACCGGCAATGATGGGCTCGGCATCAATGCCACCTCAGCCGCCATCGCCAACTCGGCCTCCGTCGACGTCAACGGCGATGTCAACTTCAACAACCTGCAGCGTTTCTGGGGCGATGCCCGCTCGAACCTGAACGTCAACATGCGCGATGTGACGGGCGATTCGACCTTCACCAGCGCCGCCATTGCCAACTCGGCATCCGTCAACGTCACCGATGGCCGCCAGGTGAACATCAACAACCGTCAGTTCACCAATTATGACCCGACCGCTGTCACCAACCTCAAGCTGAATGACGTTGTCGGCGATGTCTCCTCGACGACGGCAGCGATCTCCAACACGCTCAGCGTGACGACGCTTCCCGCTGCGGCCCGCCTGAATGTCAACACCACCCAGATGAACGGTGCGGAGACGCATGCGATCTCGAACATCGAGCTCGGTGACGTCACCGGTTCAGTCACGGCCACAGCTGCGGCGATCGGCAACTCGGTGTCGATCAACAACCTCGGTATCGAATAACCCAGTCCCGCTCAGGGACACAGAAGGAAAGGCCCCGCCCTCAGGCGGGGCCTTTTCACATGGCTTCCCGGTATCTGAACAGGGACCGGGCATGAGAGGGCGCTTTCAGGTTTTTCGATCATTCCGGAAGGTCTGAAAGACAGGCGCAGTCCTTCTGGCATGCCTCTTGCTCATTGGGGCTCAACCTTCCCTTTTTGGGGAGTGGGAATTTTCCCGGATTTCGCTCGACGATGGAGAAATGTCATGAGCAAGACCTTCAAGGCCGTCCTGGCCGTTTCTGCTGCAGCCCTCGCGGTCGCCGGCTCTGCCATGGCCCAGGCCAAGGATAACAATGTCAATAACAGCCAGTCCAACTGGGCCAAGACACGGGCTGTGATGAATGCAGGCCTGCAGTCGGTGACCGAAGACGTCTCCCTCACGGCCGCCGCAATCGGCAACTCCTTCTCCGCCAGCCTCGGCGGCGCAAGCAATGTCAACAACACACAGTCAAATACGACTACGGTGACCTCTGACCTCAACATCCGCGTCTCCGATGCACTTGGCTCGATGACAGCCACCGCTGCAGCCATCGGAAACTCCGCATCGGTCAAGATCGACGAAGCCCAGGGCGTTGACCCCAGCAAGCGCGGAAGCAACATCAACAACAACCAGAACTTCAGGACCAATGTCGTCTCGACGCTGAACCTGAGCGGTGGCAACATCACCGGCAATGATGGGCTCGGCATCAATGCCACCTCAGCCGCCATCGCCAACTCGGCCTCCGTCGACGTCAACGGCGATGTCAACTTCAACAACCTGCAGCGTTTCTGGGGCGATGCCCGCTCGAACCTGAACGTCAACATGCGCGATGTGACGGGCGATTCGACCTTCACCAGCGCCGCCATTGCCAACTCGGCATCCGTCAACGTCACCGATGGCCGCCAGGTGAACATCAACAACCGTCAGTTCACCAATTATGACCCGACCGCTGTCACCAACCTCAAGCTGAATGACGTTGTCGGCGATGTCTCCTCGACGACGGCAGCGATCTCCAACACGCTCAGCGTGACGACGCTTCCCGCTGCGGCCCGCCTGAATGTCAACACCACCCAGATGAACGGTGCGGAGACGCATGCGATCTCGAACATCGAGCTCGGTGACGTCACCGGTTCAGTCACGGCCACAGCTGCGGCGATCGGCAACTCGGTGTCGATCAACAACCTCGGTATCGAATAACCCAGTCCCGCTCAGGGACACAGAAGGAAAGGCCCCGCCCTCAGGCGGGGCCTTTTTTCGCAGACGCAGCCGGCGCGCACGTCAGACGGCCGGCCGGCCCGACAGGTAGCAAGCCCTGCCCTTTATTCAGCGAGCGGAAGGGGATCGGGGCGGGCGTGCCGCAGAAGTTGTCCGGCGCTGCCCTCAGGTCAGCGATCATCGGCCTTAAAAGCAGCGGCTTGCGCCTGCAATGCGCCCGCAAGCTCGGCGGGCAGAAGGCCAGCGACCTCTTCAGCCTTTTCGGCGGCCGTTGCGTCGCCGCTCTGAGCTGCAACGAGCAGCCAGTAATAGGCGGGGCCGAGCGCCTCGGGGTTCTGGTCCGCCCGTGAGAGCAGCAGCAGGGCCAGGTTGAACTGGCTGTCGACCTCGCCTCTGAGAGCCGCCTTCGTGAACCATTCCACCGCGCCATTGATGTCGGTCTCCCCGCCTTCACCCTCGACCATGAAGACAGCGAGGTCATGCATCGCGCGGCGCGACCCCAGGCGCGCGGCCTCTCCCACCCAGAACCGCGCCTTTGCAAGATCCCGCGCCGTTCCGTCGCCGGCCTCATAAATCCGCGCCAGACGAAAGGCGGCCTCTGCGTCTCCGGACCGGGCGGCGGATGCAAGTTCAGTAAGGGGGTCTGCCGGCTGCGGTGATGTGAGGGCGCTGAGCACCGGCGGCCTTGGCTGGGGCCGGACGCCGGACGTCGCAAGGCGGTTTTCCTCCTGCCGGCCGGCGCCGCGCTTGAGTTCGCAGCGCGCCGCTGACGGCCCATCGGCTTCAACGAATGACCAGGCCGCACAGACAGCCTCTCCGGCGCAGGCCGCCTCACACGCAAAAGCGTCCGTCAGGGGCAGGAGCCGGAAAGTGGCGCCGTGACGATAAAGCCAGGTCTCGTGCCCGCTGACCGTGTCCTGCCCCGGAATTTCGGCCCAGGCCTCCAGGGGTGTAATATCCGGGCGCATCGGCTTCGAACCGGTCTTCCCATCCGCGCTGGCAGACAGGGCCAGCAGGGCAAGGGCCGAGAACATAAACGTAAAGCGCATCGATTGCCTGCATCGTAAACAGAATTATGTCGTCTCTTAGCAAAGCCCTGTTAATGAAGTCTTTGCCTCAGGCTCGCCCGGCCGGCCGGGGATGCAGCGTACCGTTCGACCACCCGGCGGACCTCTTCCGTGACGCCGCACGCCCCAGCAGCAGTCAGTCCTCACATGGCTGCCCTCCACATCCTTTTGGCCCGCCATTCTTAAGGTTTCTTGCTGGCAAGGGTGGGGAGAGATCCATGCGGGCTGGGCCTGCGATCCTGAGACGCGCTCCGGCATCATTTTCCGCAATTCAGCGCCTGGGATGTTGCCTGGGCAGGGTCGAGCCCTGGATCCGCCGCCTGCGGCGGACCGCGCCGTTCAGCCGGAGTGCCCGCCGGCCTCGAAATATGCCTGCGTGCCGCGCGTGATCACCCGGTCACCCGGCACCACATCCCGTGCTTCGAAGTCCGGCTGGCCTTTCACCTCGGCATAGACATTGCCGAAATCCTGGTAGCAGGCCTCCAGGAGCGCCTCGAAACTGTCGATCACGAAATAGGTCTGCTGGAAGTCATCGATGATATACCTCGTCCGCATCAGGCGTTTCAAATCAAAGCAGATCCGATTGGGACTTGCATCCTCCAGCGCAAACACTGTCTCCTGCGGGCTTGACAGAATGCCCGCGCCGTAGACGCGCAAACCATCTGCCTCCTGAATGAGCCCGAACTCGACAGTGTACCAGTAAAGACGAGCCAGATTGTGCAACTGGCCGAGCCGCGCCGCCCTTTGCCCGCCCTTGCCATAGGCCTGCATGAAGTTCGCAAAGACCGGATTCGCCAGTAAAGGGACATGACCGAAGATGTCGTGGAAAACATCCGGCTCTTTAAGGTAGTCGAACTCGGCTTCCGGCCGGATGAAGGCGCCCGCCGGGAAACGGCGGTTGGCAAGATGATCGAAGAAGATGTCGTCCGGTACCAGCTCGGCAACCGGCACGATCCGCCAGCCGGCCAGCGCCTCCAGCCGGTCTGACAGGCGGCCCATGTGAGGAATGCCAGAGGGGGAAAGCTCAAGCGCGTCCAGCGCTTCCAGTGCGGTCCTGCAGGCCCGGCCTTTTGTCACCTCCCGCTGGCGCCGGAACAGCCGGTCCCAACGGTCATGCTCGGCGCCGCTATAGGTCTCCCAGGCCTGGTCGATGGTGAAATCAGCTGCGCGCGCCGCGCCGGAATAGCGATTCTTTGAGGAGGCCGTATCCATGATGACAGTATAGGCCGGAACCGATTTTGGTTCCAGATGTAACTAATTCAGGCAACGGCCCGCGAATCGACGATTTCGGTCAGCGTGACGCCCAGTTCCCCGTCCGCCACCACCAGCCGGCCCCGGGCGATCAGGCGGCCGGACACATAGATATCAACCGGCTCCCCGGCCTGTTTCTCCATGGTCAGCACTTCGCCGGGCGACAGGGCCATAAGCTCATCCATCGTCAGACGAAGATCGCCGAGCACGATCTCTACCCGCACAGGCATATCCATCAGCATACGGTGGAATGCGGGATTGGCAGAATCAGTCATCTCGTTCCCTCCTCGCCCGTCCGGTTACGGCGAACAGGTCTCCCTGCCCACTGACAATCCGGGCCGCGGCGCCGTCGATGAGACCGCGCAGGCGCGTCTCTGTACTGGCCTCGTACTGGCTGGACGCAATCAGGCGCATCACTTCGGCGATCTCGTCAAGGGCCCGCGTCAATTCGGCAGTCACAGCCGCGAGCCGCTCGATCTCGTTCTCGGTCCTCATCTTCGCCGCTTCAGCCAGCGTCTGGATGCGTACCCGTGTCATCAGCGCGGCGATCTCCTCGCCGGTAAAGCTGACCCGGGTCGGGCCGGTAGCCGCCTCCTCCAGCTGCGGACCAAAGTCCGCACGAAAGTCGAACGGAGTAACGGACTTCACGGCGCGCATACTCATTCGACCAGCTCATCCTCGTCCGAGGCCTTACCGGCACGGATCTCGCCGCGGCTGATCAGCTGGCGGGCGAGTTCCACGAGGTCAGCCTGGGCAGCATCCACTTCACTGCGGCGAATGGCGCCGAGCGCCGCGATCTCCTCACGCAGCAGGTCGCCTGCCCGCTGGGTGAGGTTTGCAAAGAACGCCGCGGATATACCGGGCTTGGCACCCTTCAGAGAGGTAACCAGTACGGCACGGTCCGCAGAGGCCAGCAGGGTCTGCATACCAGCGGCATCAAGTGTCGCGAGATCGTCGAAGGTGAACATCAGCGCCCGGACCTTTTCACCCGATCCGGGCTCGGCCGTCTCCAGCGCCGCAAGGAAAAGGCTACCCGCACGCGGATCGAGCCGGTCGAAGATGCGCGCGATCCGCTCGACGCCGGCCTGCGCACCTTCCCGGGCCATGGTGGCGAGCCGGCTCTTGAAGAATTGTTCGAGCCCGGCCATCGCAGCCGGGTGAACCTCACCAAGATGCAACAGGCGCTGCATCGCTTCGATCGACAGCGAGGGCGGCAGGGTACGTAGCAGCCTTGCGGCTGCCTCGCTGCTGAGGCGCGACAGGATGAGCGCAGTCACCTGCGGGCGCTCATGGCGCAGGAGTGAAGCCAGTACAGACGTCTCCAGCGCCGAGAGCTCAGCCCAGACGCCGCCCCCCCGGACAGTATGCCGGGCCTGTGCGAAACGGCGCAGGGCCTCATTATCCGCTGACGGATCATCTGACATCTGTTCCATCGCGGCCGCAAGGGTCTCGGCCTCCTGCGGATCAAGCTCGGTCCAGATCGCCGAAGCATCCGGCCCGAGAGCGCGCATGAGGCGGGCGGAGCGGACAAGGCCGGGCGACATCGGAACGCAAGACCTGGCAAGGGCGCTCATCACGTCTCCTCTCCGCCGCGCATCCAGCCACGCACCACGGCGGCGGCCCGGACAGGATCACGCCGGGCAATCTCGGCAGCCGGCCCGGGCGCAGGCACCGGGCGGATGGCCCGTACCGGTTCGCGCAAACGCTCGGCTGGATGAGGCCCGGGCAAGGGCGACGACAGGATCTGCGGCGCGGGCGCGCCAAGAGCCGCGCTCCGGCCGGACAGGTGGCTGATCAGCCCGGCCAGCAGCACCAGGGCGGCAAGGGCGGCAAGCTCGGTCCAGGCGGCAAGATCCGGGCGACCCGGCAGGCCGGGCGCGAAGGGGACGGTTTCGATGACGAGGCGGTCGCCCGCCTCGGCGCTGAGCCCTGCGGCCACCGGCGCGATGCGCTGCAGATCGCCGAGACGCGGCGCTGCACTCTCATCGATCAGGAGCAAGAGGGTGCGCCCGCCCCCGGCATTGCTGGAGAGGCTGACGCGCGACAGGCCAGGGCCGGCCACAGGGGCCAGAATATCGGCAAGGGCCGCTTCGGCGAGACTGGCAGCAGCCGGCGGGCCCGGCCGGGTAAGCAGGCCTGCACTGCGCCAGGCCAGAAGGCCGAACGCCAGCGCAAGGGCCAGTGCCGCGAGCAGCTGCACAGGGCTTCGCCCACTTGCCTGCGTGCTATTGCCATGCGCCATTCAGCCCTCCGGGACCGGCCACAGGGCCGGCAGATCCCGGAAAGGCTAGAAGGCCCGCCTTAAGGCAGGTTTAACAAGGCAAATGCCGACTTAACGGCGGTATTGCTGAAGACGCGTCGTGCGCAGGCCCTTGGCCCCATGGCGGGCATAGAGACGCTCCCAGCCTTCAAACTCTTCATCGGTCAGGCTATAGCGTTCGCAGGCGTTCTCGCGGGTCAGCAGACCACCCTGAACGGCGGCCACCACTTCTGCCTTGCGGCGGGTGACCCAGCGGGAAATGCCCGGCGAGGGTAGGTCGGCGAGGGTGAGCTTCTGGCCATCCGGGCCTTTAACGCTCAAGGGGCGCGCATTCTGCATAGTCATTATTAAACCTCTTCAGGGTCCTGGGGTTTCCGCCCTGCTTCTGCGGGGGCTTGAAGGGAGCCTACACAAGCCAGTTTAAGCCCGGCCTTGCCTGCGAGAGGTAGTTTTCCGGCCCCCGTTAGGAGCCTGTTCGGAAACCTGTTCCGGCCCGGGACAATCGGGCTGTCTGGGACCGGTTGCGCTGCAGGCTTCCGCGGCGGCCCAGCCGGACGCTGGTTGGCGCCCGCCTGTCTGTCCAGGGTCAGAAAGGCGGGGCGGTGGGCGCGCGGCGATCCGGTGAGAACCCGCTACAGGGTCCGCTCAGTCCTGAGGTGCGTGTTCCGCCCGGTCACGCGCTCTGCAGGATCGACCCGCGGATTGACTTCTCCGGGGGCAGCGCCGGCCCGGCCCCGGACGACAGCCGTGCGGGGCGGCCCTCTACCTTGAGCGAAGATGATGATCGCCCTTCAGCCCGAACGTCGCAAACAACAAAAGCGGGAAGATCGTCCCACGGCCGTCCCGCCCCGCCGCCTGCCAGCATCGCGGCTTTTTGAACACAACCGGCACAGCGACGCCTGCGGGACATGCCTGCCCGATCCGGCGAAGCTATCGCGCATCCTCTCGACAGCTGCTTTCCCCGGCATCCGGCCAGATGCGGTAAACGCCCCGGCTTCAGGCCAGCATCTGCAGAAGCTCCAGGCTGCCATTGTCGCGCACCTGGGCTGAATGGCGACGCAGCATCGTCAGGAACATCTCATCACCGCGCTCGGTCTGTTTGACGATCATAGCGGCGGCGAAAGCGACCGATATCCCGTAAAAAGAGAACCAGCGATAGTGCGTATATAGATCGTCGAAACTGTAGCTGGTGATGCCTTCGGCCTTGAGGCAGTCATGATAGTGGCGCAGCAGCGCTCCTTCATGCTTCGGGCGCTCCTCGCGGGTCAAACCCGCGCCGATGAAATAGGCAACATCATTGGCCGGCGCTCCCTTGCCGGCAGTCTGCCAGTCGACAACGGCGAGTGGCTTCTTCGCGCCCGGCTTGCCGAACAGCATATTGTCAAGCCGGTAGTCCGAATGCGTGAGTGCATAAGGGCCTTTGTAAGCCTCGCCCCATTTAGGAAGGCTCGCGGCATAGGCATCACCGATCTCGATCTGCCCGGCATCGATATCAGCGGCATATCGTGCCTTGAAGGCGCTCCAGAGACCAGCGACCTGTTCGGGACCAAGACCCGGCGGCGGCGCCTTGGCTGATCCCTGAAGCCAGTCATGCTCGTCCAGCACCGGATCTTCCCAATGCGCAGCATGCAGGATGGCGGCAGCCTGCATCGCCAGCCTGGCTTCGTCCAGACCGCAGCCTTTCAGCTGGTCGCCCTGCTCGGACGGGGCCATGTCTTCCATGATCAGAACAAACCGGTTTGTCTCCGGATCATAGTCCGTGTACAGCGCATCGGGCGTGATGCGGCCAGCCACCTTCGGAAAGGTGCGGTAGAACATGACTTCACGCTTGTAGTGGTTCAGCATCTTCGCGGTGGCGACGCTCATCTCGTTGGCAGACGGAAACTTTCCGACGAGGGATTTCGGTGCATTCGCCCCGCTGCGCGCATAGTCGAAGACGAAGCGGACATTCTCCCCTATCTGCCCGGTGCCAATCGACCTTGCGGTGAAGCTGCGAACATCGGCATCGATCCCGATTTGCGCAAAGAGTTTGTTGAACCAGTCGGGCTTCAGCTCGAGCGGGTGGGTATCGAGACCAGGACGGCTCATAGGGGTGACCCTTCGGTCTGGGTGGACGGGGCCGGCTGGCGGCCGGTGAAACGGCGAAACTGGCCGAGACGCTCCTCGGCCCGGCGCAGGCCCTTGTCGAGCGCGGCCATGGTGAGTGCGAAATCGCCGCTCGTCTCCCGGCGCCAGGCGCGTTCAGCCTCGGCGATCACAAAGGCGATGGCGATGCGCTTCAGGCTCGCAGGCGCGCCGGCGTCATGGTCAAGACCGGCAGAGGCAAGCGCCCAGGCGGCGCTGGAATGACGATGTTTCGGGAGGCGGGCGATATGATAGAACGAGCCCAGTCGGAACCGCTGGATAGACTTAAGGGCCCCCCGGTAAGGCTCCATTGCCTCGAAGCGCAGCATGATGACATCGAACAGGCGCTCGCGCGGCGAGGCGTCATCCGGCATGCCTTCGGCGGACATGGCCTTGTCAAAATGGGCGTCGAGCGCTTCGATGAGATCCTCGCGCGAGGCAACGCCGTGAAAGTCAGAAAGCGGCAGCTTTGCCTTGACGGCAATGTCCGCCAGCGGAATGTCTGCCCAGTCCCGCGTCGCGGCGAGGTCGAGGGCAGCCTTCAGCGCCTTTTCAATGATCTTTTCAGCAGCCGCCAAGGCGGGGCCTCCCGGGGTTCTAATCCGCCTCTCTGGATAGCTGCCGGTCGCGATTGGCGGCGGCGCGCAGGGCGTCTCTCAGCAATTGCGGCATCCCACCCGTGTCCATGAGGATGTCAAGGGCTGCCTGTGTGGTACCGCCGGGAGAGGTGACAGCGCGGCGTAAGGCTTCGGGGTCCTTGCCGCTCGACGCCATCAACGCCGCCGCGCCCTCGACGGTTCGCCTGGCAAGACGCTGCGCGAGCGGGCGCGGAAGGCCCTCACTTTCGCCGGCCTCGGCCATCGCTTCGGCCAGCAGGAAGAGATAGGCCGGGCCGCTGCCGGAAAGGGCGGTGACGGCGGACATCAGCGTCTCATCGACGGGGCCATGCACTTCGCCAAGCGGGGTGAGCAGCCCCTGACCCGCTCCGATCTCGGCTGCGCCAAGCCCGGGCGCGGCCGAGAAGACGGTGATGCCCTCTCCGATGGCGCCGGGCGTGTTCGGCATCGCGCGGATGACGCGTCCGGTCTGCAGGCGGCGCGAAATCTGCGCAATGCGCACCCCCGCCATGATCGAGATGACAAGGGTGCCCGGCCCGGTGAAGGCGCGTGCGCTTTCGGCGGTGGCGGAAAACTGTTGGGGCTTGACCGCCAGGACAAGGATGCCGGCCGGCGCCGGAGCGGGATTGAGCCTGATCCTTCCGGCCTCGGCCCAGGCGGAGACTTCCTCGGAAGGTTTCGGCTCGAGCACGCTGATGGCGCGCCTTGGCCTCGCCTTCATCCAGCCCCGAGCAAGGGCTGCGCCCATACGGCCTGCGCCGAAGAGGACAAGGGCAGGCGCGGCCGCCACCGCGCCCTCAGGCTTCGCCGTGGGTTTCGAACATCACCGCGTCGATGGCCTCGCGCGGGGACTTGCCGGCCCAGACCAGGAAGTTGAAGGCGGGCATGAAGCGGTCCGCGGCGGCAATCGCAGCGGTCATGACGGCGCGCACTTCGCCCTGACTGACCTCTTCGCGCCCTTCCATGGGGAAAGTATAACGAAAAATGATCACGCCGTCGTCCGCCCAGAAATCGAAATGTCCGAGCCAGAGGCGTTCATTGGCGAGCATCACCAGTTCGGCAATCGCGGCGCGCCTGGCGGCCATAGCCTTGACATCAAGGGTCAGTGAGAAGTGGATGGCGGATGGCTCGGGGCGGTAAGCGAACAGCGCGCCCATATCGCCCCAGCGCGTTTCGGCAACGACCTGCAGAGTGCCCTCCTCGTCCCGCTCGTTCGGCCAGCCGGCAGCTTCGACAACGATCTCAACAATATCGAGAGGGTCGACTTCAAAGTCCGGGCTGCGATCGAGATCAGGGCTCATTCGGGCGCCTCCGTGAGGGTTTTATGAATCTGGTGCAGGATTCGCGGGACAAATCCAAGACTGACCGAAGCGCCGGGGTTCAGGCTTGTCCATGGGATTGAGCAGTCGCGGGTCAGGCTTTCGGGGTGTTTTCCTGACTGGCTTCCAGCGCGGCGATCCTGGCTTCGAGGGCTTCAACCCGGTCGAGGGCCGCGGCAGCGATGGCCTTCAGGGCCTCAACTTCGTCACGAGCGGCAAGATCCATGTCCGCAATCAGCCCGCGGATGCGGGCCTGGGCGGCGGTCCTGGCTTCCTCACCCGCCGCGCGTGCCGCGCCGAGCGCGCCGGTCATCAGGCTTGCAATGTCATCGAGCAGTGGATTTGTGCTGGCCATACGGCTACTCCTTCGCGCCGGGTGTGGCGGCGTCTATCAGATAGGCGCGCCGACCGACAGGGAAAAGACGTTGCATGACTGAACTGATTGCTGCCCTCAGCGTTTACCTTACCCAGGCCGGGCTGACGTTTCCGGAATGGAGCCCGGCGCTCTTTTCTATCGATTTCGGCTTCATCGGCCTCGGGGAGTTCCATCTGCGCTGGTACGCGATAGGCTATATCGCCGGTATAGCCGGAGCCTGGTGGTATGGCTCCCAGCTGTTAAAGCGGCCTGCGCTCTGGAAAAGCGGGCCGCCCCTGAGCCAGGACGGGCTCGACGACCTGATGTTCTGGATCATCATCGGTATCATTCTGGGCGGAAGGCTTGGCTATATTCTTTTCTACATGCTGCCCTATCAGATGGACGTCCTCGCGGCAGACCCGCTGACGGTCCTGCGCATCTGGGATGGCGGGATGGCCTTTCATGGCGGAATTCTCGGCGTCGCCCTGGTGCTGTGGTTCTTTGCGGCGAAGCGCGGCGTGCCCCTGCTATCGGTGGCAGACATTGCCGGGGTCACGGCGCCCATAGGCATCGCACTCGTGCGGATCGCGAACTTCACCAACGCGGAGCTTTATGGCCGGCCGACAGCCGGGCCAATGGGGATGGTGTTTCCCCAAGGCTACGTGCCGGGCTCCACCCCGCCGGCTTATGACTGGGATGCGGGCCGATGGGTCTATGCGGGCACCGAACTGCCCCGCCACCCGAGCCAGCTTTACGAGTCGGTCCTGGAGGGCTGGATACCGTTGATTGTGCTTTCGATCCTCGTCTGGAAATTCGGCGCCCTGAAGCGCCCCGGCCTGATCGCCGGTCTTTTCCTGATCATGTACGGGATCGGCCGCTCGATTGCCGAGAACTTCCGGGAACCGGACGCTTTTGTCAGCGGACTGCCAGAATGGCTGACGATGGGGATAATCCTCTCGGTCCCAATGTGGCTTGGCGGCGCCTGGCTGATATGGAATGCCTTGAAGCGCCAGCAAAAAAGCGTGTAACAGGATGCCTGTCAGGTAATATCCCTTACCTGCGTGCCGCGATCCGGGGGGAGAGCGCTGATGAAAGCGGACCAGCTTTACAGGCTGACGGCGGCATGCCTGATCACACACGAGCTCGATTTCGCTGTGCGGATGACCGGCGGCACTGTGCCGCTCAGAGGCCTGTCCCACTTCGACCCGTCGATCCTGATCTGGGGGCACCTTCCGGCCGGGCTGGGCCTTTTATTCGTTGCCGTGTCAACCCTGCGAGCTTCGCTGCGCGCGGCCACCTGCGCCTTTGCGGTGATCCATGCAGGCCTTCACTGGGTCTACCGAGACCAGCCGCTGTATGATTTCAGCGTGACGGCCTCCTGGGTGCTGATCCTGCTGGCCGGCCTCTTCGGCGCGGCCTATCTGGTCCCGGCGAAGGCGCAATGAGGCGCCCGCTGGGGCCGGACGAAGTCATGAAACTTGAAGACCGGCTGGTGCGCCTGATCCGATCCGGCGGCCCGATTCCCGTATCCACATTCATGCAGCTGGCCCTGCACGATCCGGAAGAAGGCTATTATGCAACGCGCCCCGGCGTCGGGCGGGATTTCACGACGGCGCCGGAGACAAGCCAGATCTTCGGCGAGCTGATTGGCCTCTGGCTGGTAAATGAGTGGCGCGCGATGGGCTCGCCCGGAACCTTCCAGCTGGTCGAGATAGGCCCCGGTCGGGGGCAACTGATGCTCGACGCGCTCAGGGTGACCGAAGGGGCGTGCGGCGGGGCATTCGCGGCCGCCATGCGGCTGGTATTTGTCGAGCCGAGCCCGGTGCTGCAGACGGGCCTCGGGCAGCTCTTTGCACCGCTGACGCCTCACTTCGCCGCCTCGCTGTCGGCGGTTGCGGCGGGGCCTATGCTGCTGGTGGCGAACGAGTATCTGGACTGCCTGCCCGCGCGCCAGTTCCGGCGCGTGGGTGAGGACTGGCGCGAGTGCGTCATTGGCCTTTCGGGAAATGGAAGCCTGACCTTCGGACTGGCGGCAGATGAGCCGCTTGCGCCCCATGGGGCGGCGTTCAGCGGCGAAGTTGTGGAAGTACAGACCAGTCTCGACCTGGTGATTGCCGACCTCGTCTCTCGGGAGGCGCCGTTCCGGGCGCTGTTCATCGATTACGGCCCGGATGACCGGGCGCCGGGCGATACGCTGCGGGCCTACCGTTCAGGTCAGCAGGTGCCACCGCTGGAGACGCCGGGGGCAAGCGACCTGACCGTGGACGTTGATTTCGGACGCCTCAGGCGGCTGTCAGAGGCGGCAGGTCTCGACGTTTCGGGACCGACGCCTCAGGGCATGTTCCTTCTGGGACTGGGCGCCCAGGCGCGGCTCAACCAGCTGGTACAGGCAAATCCGGACGCGGCCGATCAGGTCTTCGAAGCGGCGCGGCGGCTGATTGACCCTTCGGAAATGGGCGCGCGCTTCAAGGCGATCTGCCTGTCATCAACCGGTCTTGGCAAGCCAGCTGGCTTCTGATTCTTACGCAGCGAAGCGGGGAAGAACCGGGTTGGTCCGGCTGGCGATCAGCTCATCATGACAGAGAACCTGCGTCAGATGACCGGCATCATCTGCCAGCGGAAGACGCAGCCAGGCGTGCAGTCGTCCGCCGGTTTCGATCACCCCGCCCACCGGGACGCCGCGTTCGATGGCCGCCGCAAGGCCAAGCGCGTAACACTCACCGTGCGTTCCGGCGATTTCCGAAACCTGGCGCCCACGCACATCCATTCCAAAAATGTCGCGAAGACGAGATCCGGCAATCCGGAAGCGCCCCGACCCGGTCTCGTCCATCTCGACGATCGACAGGCAGGCCAGCGTTGAACGCACAGTGCCCGGATCAATTGCCTCTCGCGGCACGAGGCCCGACGCATCGTGGCAATCGAGCCAATGGTTTATCAAGAGACGCTGGGCCTCTGTAATACCAGAAAAATTTGCCTTGCCGGACATGCAGTCGCCACCCCCGTGGTGATTCGCTAGAATCACCTATCGCGCGAGTGGACTCGCGGATCAAGAGTCATTTAAGCTTTTTGTTAACACTGATTGACGGATTGTTTTGTTCCGTATCCAGAATGACATCTTTTCTTCCCGGCCTGCGGGGTGGAACGGCCAAGGCCTGATCTCCGGGCAGGCCTTCAGCGCGTGCCGAGTGGAGCCCGGGAGGGGGAACGAGGATCGGACAATCTGATGACAGACATCGGCTTGCGGCAATACGGATCCGGCAACGGGTCCTCAGCCGAAACCCAGGGGAAGCTTCCGCGATTTCAGTTTTGCCCGGTCTTCGCGCCAGCGCATGTCCTCCCTGAGCAGCGATTAGGTCACCGCAGACAGCCGGCTTCAGAGGCTGCGGTTCTTCGCCGGCTGAGCATGAAAGGCCCGCCGGGGCGGCGTACACGCAGCCGGTAAGCTCAGCTCAGCCGTTCACGTTCAGCATGTCGCCCCGACAACAGCATGAGACCGAGCTGTCCGGAAGCGCGGCATTCTGATCCGCCAGGGCTGACTTCTGTCGGCCTGGCTGATGTCTTCCCCCAGCCGCAAGCGCAAGATATCGGATCGGACCAACGGCTGCGCTGCGCCCATCATGGCCGTGAGACGTCAGCTCGTCAGATAGGACACAAGCAGCACCAGCCCGAGGATCACAGCCGTCCAGATCGTCATGCCGCCTGCGAAGGCATTGCGCGCCAGCGCCCCTTGCGGGCTGAACGTGTCCACCAGACGGGTGTAGGCGCGCCCTGACAGGTCGCGGAAGATCTGGGTCATCGCAGGCCCGAGCTTTGCCCAGACCGTATCGATCCAGCGGACGATCCCATAGCCCGCCTTGCGGTAGACCCAGTCGGTATCGAGGATAACACCCGGTTTCTCGGCCGGATAGAGACCCAGCCGCTTGAGCAGGATGAAAGCGAACACGGCCAGCACCAGCAACTGCATCTGGGTCAGGATATGGTCCAGCGTGAAGGGCTGATAGCTTGCCGCCTCAATAGGATAAGGCAGCAGGCTGTAGAGCCACTGATAACCGAAGCCGGGAACGATCGCCGGCAGGCCGATGACAATACACAGGAAGGCAGCCATTCCCATCGCAAGGAGCATATTGAAGGGCGCCTCTTTCACGCGCTTGCCGCTGTCATGGCCGAAGAACGCAAAGTAGGGGATCTTGATGCCTGAATGCTCGAGCACCCCGGCAGACGCAAAGAGCAGCATCAGCCAAACGATGATCATGGCGGGGTCAGCCGCGCCTTCGGCGGCCACCGCACTCATCGTCAGCGACTTGGCAATAAAGCCGGAGAACAGCGGAAAGGCCGAGATCGACAGGCCGCCGATAATACAGAACAGTGCGGTCCACGGCATCGAACGGTACAGCCCGCCGAGCTCGGAAGCTTTCGATGTCCCGGTCCGATACAGGACGGCGCCAACGCTCATGAACAGCAGTGCCTTGTACATGATGTGCGCGAAGGCATGCGCAGCAGCACCGTTCAGCGCGAGGGCATTTCCCACCCCGGCCGTGCCGACGCCGATGGCGCAGATCATGAAGCCGACCTGATTATTCAGCGAGTAAGCCAGCACGCGCCGCAGGTCGTTCTCGATGACAGCGAAGAAGACCGGGAAGATGGTCATGATGGCACCGATCCAAATCAGCGCGTCGAAACCAGGGAAGAAGCGTGCAAAGGCATAAACGGCGAGCTTGGTGGTGAAGGCCGACAGGATCACAGCCCCGACTACGGAGGATTTCGGGTAGGAATCCTGAAGCCAGTTGTGCAGGAAGGGGAATGCCGCCTTGATCCCGAAGGCAATGAAGATGATCAGCGCACCGGGCTGGTCGAGGCTGGTAAAGGCCGCCAGCGATAGGCTGCCCGTCGAGTGCCAGACATAGGCGATACCATCGAGCAACAGGACGCCGGACAGGACCTGGACGCCGAGATAGCGCATCGAGGCAAAATATGCGGCGCGGGTACCAGCCTGCAGGATCAGGAAAACGGACGTGATGGCCGTGATTTCCCAGAAGATGAACAAGGTCATCAGGTCGCCTGCAAACGTCGCCGAAACCGCTGCGCCGGCATAGGCGAGCGCCATGCCGTCCTGCAGGCGGTTATCCGTATGCAGAGCATAAATGGCATTCAGCAGGGACGCGATCAGAAAGGCGAGTCCGAAGAGGAAGTTCAGGCTGTCGACCCGGTAGAAGGACAACTCTATACCAAGCGCATTAGCCGAGAGATGATCAACGCCGTGCTGCGCGGTGGAGAGCAGCAGGATTGCGATGACCGGCGCGATCAGAGTAACTGCCTGGCGCACCTGGCGGATCTTGATGAACATCGCAGCAAGACCTGCCGCGATCAGCAGCCAGCCTGGGTTCAGGTCGGTCAGAAAGTCTGGCATCAGACCTCTCCCTCGCGGCGGGAGTGGACGCGGCCAGCCTCGTCAACTTCTAGGTCAGGGTCGATATCGCAAGGCGGGCCGCCAGCATCACCGTAATAATTCTCATCACGGCGCAGCAGCTGACCGAGTGGCCAGCCCATCAACACCACGAAGGTGAAGGCAAGGAAGCCCCAGATACCGTAAAAGCCGACAGAATTGGCAAAACTGATCTTTTCGTGCCGGTCGACCAGCAGATCGACCGCGACCAGCAGCAGAGACAGGCCGGCGAAAATCCAGAACAGGATAGCGCCGATGCCCCTTGTCTCGGTCCAGCCAAACAGGACCTTGGACATGGGGTGCACGCCTTCACGCGTGGTGCGGCTCATCGCGTTCACCTTCTCAGCAGCCTGCTTGATGAAGCGGCCGGACGAATCGCGGCGCGTCGAGGTCTCGTCGGTCATGGGATGTTCACCTCAGGGACGATGTCCACCTCAGGGACGGTGTCCACCGTTGCCAGGACGGGCGCCAGGAAGTCGCCCAGCGTATCGACTGTGAAGAACAGCACGAAACACAGCATGGCCGTGAACAGCGGCACAGCAACCGTCAGCCAGGGCGCCCCGCCCGGCCGCTTGAATTCCTTAGGCGGCTTGCTGCCCGGCGGCGGCATCAGCGCGAGAATAGGGATGGGCAGAAGATAGGCAATGTTCAGGAGAGACGAGACGATAAGCACCGCGGGCACCCAGTCATATCCTCCGTCGATGGCGCCCTGCATCAGCTCGTATTTCGGCCAGTCACCCGCCAGCGGCGGAATGCCGATGATCGAAAGCGAAGCAATGAAAAAGGCGATGAAGACAAGCGGCATTTTCCGCCCGAGGCCCTTCATGTCCGAGATATTTGTGAGGCCGGACGCTACGTAGATCGCGCCGGCGCACATAAAGAGCGTGATCTTGCCGACGGCATGGGCCGCAATCTGCAGCGATCCGCCCAGCATCCCCGCACGGTCAGCCAGCATGGCACCGAGCGTGACATAGGCAAGCTGAGCAATTGTCGAGTAAGCCAGACGGGCCTTGAGATTGTCCTTGGTCATCGCGATCAGCGAGGCCAGCACAATCGTAACGCAGGCGACCAGAATAATGAATTCCCGCGACGGCGTCGCCCGCAGGAGCTCGTCACCGAAGATATAAAATGCAATCTTCATGACCGTAAAAACACCTGCCTTCACGACGGCCACGGCATGCAGGAGCGCGGAGACAGGTGTCGGCGCGACCATCGCGTTGGGAAGCCAGAAGTGGAAAGGCATCAGCGCCGCCTTACCGATCCCGAAAACAAACAGCAGCAGGAGCGAGCTGGCAACGATCGGTGAGAGACTGGCATCTGCAAGAAGCCCGCCCTCAACAAAGTCGAGGTTCTGACCGGCAACCACCCAGGTCCACATGATGGCCGTAAGCAGGAAACCGATCGAGGTGCCGAGCAGGGTCAGCAGATAAATGCGGGCGCCGCGCTGGGCGGCTGCATCGCCCTTATGGGCAACCAGCGGATAGGTCGACAGCGTCAGCACTTCATAAAAGATGAAAAGCGTGAACAGGTTGCCGGCCATCGCAACGCCCATCGCACCGCACAGGGCGATGGCGAAGCATATATAGAACCGCGTCTGGTTGCGCTCCCGGTTTCCGCGCATGTAACCGATCGAATAGAATGAGTTCGCGATCCACAGCCCGCTGGCGACGAAGGCAAAAAGTGCACCGAGCGGCTCAAGCTTGAAGGCAAAGGCAAGGCCCGGGATCGCTTCGCCAATGTACAGCTCCGGACGCTCGCCGGCCGCAACATGTAAGGTCAGCTGAACAACAATCGCAAACAGTGCGACCGAACCGGTAAGGGTGACGCCTTCCCGGAGGTTTGGCACCTTGCCGGCGGCAGCAATGCCCGCTGCGATCGCGAGCGGAAGGACCAGCGCGGCGGCAATCAGCATGTCCGGCGTCATTGGAACGCCTCCACTCCAAGCGCGGCGACGGCGCCATCATTCGCGATCCCTACGGGGAAACTCGCATCGATACCGAAGAAGATATTGGCGAGCGCCAGAATCCAGAGCGGGACAAGCAGCAAGAGCGGGGCCTCTTTACGGCTCTTGCGCGGATTGACCGGCGCTTCGAAGAAGATCGTCTGCAGCAGCCGGCCAACGTAGAAGACGGCAAGGAAGCTGGAGAAAACAACCAGCAGCACGGCCCACCACCAGCCATGATCGAACAGCGCATAACCAAGCTGCAGTTTTGACATGAACCCGGCAGTCAGCGGCACGCCGATCAGCGACAGGCCGGCGATGGCGAGGGCCGACATCGTATAGGGCGCCGAGCGGCCGAGACCAGCAAAGTCCCGGATCGACGTGCCCTTATAGCTGAGGCAGATACCCGCCACCGCCATGAACAGCGCACCTTTCATGAGTGCATGGTTGAAAAGGTGCAGAAGGCCTGCCGAGACGCCGGCTGCGGTGCCAACGGAGATACCAAGGATCATGTATCCGACCTGGGCAACCGAGGAGTAAGCCAGCATCCGGCGAATGTCTGTCTGGAAGACGGCCTGGAAGGAGCAGATCACCATGGCGGCAATACCAAGCGGGGCAAGCACCCACTGGAAGAGGGCCTGTTCGAACGCATAGTCGGGATTGAAGATCGTAAACAGCCAACGGATCAGTGCGTAGAGGGCAACCTTGGTAGCCGTCGCCGCGAGGAACATCGTCACGAAGCTCGGACTGTAGGCATAGGCATTCGGGAGCCACTGATGCAGGGGCCACATGGCGGCCTTGATGCCCAGGCCGACGATTATGAAGGCAAAACCCACCTGTACCGAGCGGTTACCGGCCAATGCCGGAAGCTGGCCCGCAAGGTCGGCCATATTGAGTGTCCCGGTGGCCGCGTAGAGAAAACCGACCCCGATAATGTAGAAGCTGGCACCCAGAGTCCCCATGATGAGGTAATCGAACGCCGCTGGCAGCGCCCTGCGATCACGTGACGCCCCCATCGCGACCAGCAGATAGGTCGCCAGCGAGCTGATCTCCAGGAAGACGAAGAGGTTGAACGCGTCGCCGGTTCCCGCAACTCCGGTCAGGCCGGATACACACAGGAGAAAGCCGCAGAGAAAGAGGGAAATCTTCTCCTTCTCGATCTCGGCCACCAGCGTCGGCCAGGCGAAAACTGATGCCAGGAACGCCATGACCGCAACCAGCAGGATCACCATTGCGTTCAGCGCGTCTATCCGGAACTCAATACCGATAGGCGCCGGCCAGTTGCCAAGCGCGTAGCTGATGATACCGCCCGGCGTCGATTGCACGATGGCCAGCAGCAACAGCGCGAAATAGCTGATGGCGGCCGTTGTGGCGATCGTGACCGCCCAGGAGAGGCGGGTGCTCGGGCTCAGCGCCAGCAACGGCGCAACGATGAGCGGCACAACGGTAATCAGAACCGAGGCATGGCGCACAGCCCAGTCTGGCGCCGAAATCAGCAACTGCTCGAGCATCATGCCGTAGCCTCTTTGAGCTCTTTTGCAGCGTCCGCTTCCTGCGCGATCTGCGCCTCGAGATCGATCTGACGCACATCATCGGCTTCGATGGTGCCATAGGCTTCGCGGATACGCACGATCAGGGCAAGGCCGAGTGAAAGCGTCGCGACACCGACAACGATCGCCGTCAGCATCAGCACGTGCGGCAGCGGATTTGAATAAACATGAACAAGGTCAGCCATCCGCTCCGCGCCAGCGGCGAGAAGCTGCGCATCCTGGGCGCCGGCCGCAGCTTTATCTCCGGCGTCAGGATAAGGCATGTCCTCCTTAAGAAGGACCGGCGCCGTTCCGCCATCGACCATGCTCAGCGTCACATAAAAGAGGCAGATGGTGGACTGGAACAATGACAGACCGACCAGGCGCTTGATCAGGTTCTCCGCGGAGAAGGCGATGAAAAGACTGATCATCATCAGCCCGATGATGGCCCAGTAGCCGGCGCGGTCGAGAATGAACTCCCACATGCTACCAGTCCTCGTCCCGGATTTCGGCCACCCGCCCGGCAAGAGCGTAGAAGATCGTTGCCATGGCGCCTGACACGGCGCACAGGACGCCGAGTTCGATGATGATGATGCCGGCATGCTGGCCATCATGGCCGCCAGGTGGCTCGCCGAAAAGGGCCTGATACTCAAGGTAGTTGCCGCCTTTCAGCATCGCCCACACCCCGACGCCAGCATAAATCAGCACACCCACGGCCGCGAGTGAGCGGGTAAACCAGGGCGGCACGGCGCGCATCGTCGTCGTCAGGCCGAAAACCAGCGAGTGAAGGATCAGGGCCACAGCCAGGACGACGCCGGCCTGGAAGGCCCCGCCCGCTCCGACTTCGCCGTGGAAATGTACATAGAACCCGTAGATCACGATCAACGGGATCAGACACTTCGCCAGTACGCGCAGGATCAGGTGATGATCGCTTTTCATGAGGCACCGCCTGTCTTGCGCGCTTCAGCGCCCCGCGCCTCCGGTCCGGACGCCTGTTTGAGCCTCTGCGCCAGCGCGCGCTCGCCGAAGCCGAGCAGAAGAACAACAGCCAGGCCGGCCGTGAACACCACGGCGGTTTCGCCCAAAGTATCAAAGCCGCGATAGCTGGCGAGCACAGTGGTCACCACGTTGGGCACGCCGGAGTCGAACCAGTTGATCTTCAGATAGGTCAGCCCGACGCCGGCATTGGCCGGAGAATTCGGATCCCCCAGCGCCGGCAGATCGATGGTTGCATAGATCAGCATCACCCCGGCGGCGAGGCAGACCATGAACGGACCGATCCGCTTCAGCGGCTTTTCCGGCTTGGCGGTGCGCGCTGTCAGCAGCATCGCTCCCAGCAGCACCGCCGTCGACATACCCGCTCCGACGGCCGCTTCAGTAAAGCCGACATCGACCGCATCGACCAGGATGTACCAGGCCGCAGAGACGAGCGAATAGACGCCCGACAGCATCACAATGGCAAACAGGCTGCGCAGGCGCGCAATCGCGATCGCCACAACAAACAGGATGGCAAGGAACAGGATATTGATGAGCGCGGTGCCTGTTCCGCCAATGATCTCGCCGGTCAATGCCCGTCCTCCTGATGGTCGTCATGTTCAGGCCGGCCGACCGGGCCGATCTTGGGCTGCAGACCGGCCGTGTGCGCAGCGTTCGCCAGCGCGTGCGAGCCGGTAACACTGGTCAGCATCAGGAAGCCCAGCATGCAGAACAGCTTCACCAGAACCAGCCAGTCCGGCGCCATCAGCGCCATTCCCAGAAGCACCAGGCCGGCGCCGGATGTGTCGGTGATACTGGCGGCATGCAGGCGCGTATAGAAGTCCGGGAAGCGCAGGACCCCGATCGTGCCGATCACACAGATCAGCGCCCCGGCGAGGCAGATGAGACCGCCCAGAACAAAACGCCAGGTCTCCCAGGCGGCTGCGATCAGGGAGAAGAACTCAGCCATAAGGGTCGCCTCCCGGGGCGGATGTGTCTGTCCTGCGCGACAGCGGCACCTGGAAAGAGCGGTAGCGGAAGAACTTCAGGATGGCGATCGTCGAGACGAAGTTGATCAGCGTGTAGAGGATAGCAATGTCCAGAAAGTCCGGACGGCCCATTACGAAGCCAAGCAGGCCGATCACAAGAACCGTCTTGGTCCCGAGCGAATTCACCGCGAGCACACGGTCATACATGGTCGGCCCCATCAGGGCGCGGATGAGCAGCATGCAGCCGCCGACGAGCAGGGCAAACAGCGCAGCGGTGGTCATTGGGCAACTCCGGCCGGATCGGCCGCCCGGGCGCTTCGGCGGTCCATTTCCTCGAACGCTTCGGGCACTGTATTGGCTTCGTAGAGACCGTGGACGAGGATCTTGTCGCCCTCGATCTCGATCGTCACCGTGCCGGGGGTCATGGTGATCGAGTTCGCAAACGTAACCTTGGCGAGGTCGCTCTTGCAGATGGTCTTCACTTTGACAAGCGCGGGACTGATGTCGAGATCGGCGCGCAGGCAAGCCTTGATCACGACCCAGTTCGACTTCAGCACTTCCCAGGACAACCAGGGATAATAGGACAGGAATCCTGCAAGACGCACATAAGGTGCCCCGTCGCGGTCAATCAGTCTCAGGCGCGCACTCAGAAACAGGGTGATCACAGCCGAAACAGTCATGAACAACAGCATCAACGGCTTGTAGTGGCCGGAGTTGCCAAGCCAGAACACCACGATCGCTGCAAGAATTCCAAGCAAATACGCCACAGCGCCCTCTGTCCGAACCATCGCTCACGAAGCGTGTTTCACCTACCGGCGCGCGCTCAGCTTGGAAACCCTTTTTAGCGCCGGGGCGTGCTAATTTCCAAAAACCAGGCGCGCCGTACGCTGCGACGCCGAATAGTCGGCCTGCTCATTGGCGGGCGCTCCCAGCGCCTGCACCTGTTTTAGGGCGCCGGGTGAATAGGCCGCTGAGAGCGACCAGTTCCAGTAACGAAGCGTCGTCTGCGCCTTGGCCACAGCCAGGACTTCATAGGTCTCGGCGACATTCTCGAATACCGGGTTCGCCTGGCCCTGGGCCAGATGAAAGGAGCGGCCCAGCGCGGTCCAGATCAAGCGAAGATATTCTCGCCTGAGGCCCGTCGCCTTGCAAAGCACGGCAAGCCCCTCACCGCCCGGATCAGACAGGATCTTGGCGGCCGTGACCGGTTTGATACCGGCAAGATAACCGATCTCCTGTGCCAGCTCGGCGTCGATGCCGTTGGTTGCCGCAGCTGCCACGGCGGCTTCGAGACTGCCATAAGGGCTGCGCGCTATCGCCGCACGGTTGCGCTGGCGACGCTCGATCAGCTGCAGCCCCTTGCGGGTGACCGGATCAGACCAGCCCTCAGCGGCCGCCATCTCGAACACATCGCGGCAGATCGAAATCATTTCAGACCGGTCAGCGGCGTGGCGGGTCAGGATCTTGCGGCGCGTCGCCGCATCGGCCCACCAGAACATCGCCATTGCATGCGAGGCACGCAGCTCCGTGCGCTCAATCAGTAGTGCGCAGTAAGCCGGCGTGTCCCGCGACTGGGCGATCAGGCGATCAACGGTCGTCTCAGCCAGCGGCGCATTACGATTGGCCAGAAGCTCGCGCACGATCTGCGGCTCGCCGGTTTGCGCAAGGCTGGCCGTGACGGTGACGCAAAGATGACGGCGCCGGGCAATGGCCACGCAGTGTTCGACGGACGAATGCCCAATGATTTCAACGAGGTCGCATGCATCGAAAGCCTCGCTCTCCTGCAGGAGCGGGCGCGCGACCGGGAAGGAGCACTGGGCCAGATAGCGCAGAAGGCGCCTGGGCGCGTCGCGGCAGACCGCGAGGCGGGCAGCGCAGAGGCCGCGTTCGCGCTCGCTTGTATGCAGCAACAAGTCGAGCAGGATGTCGCCGGCCATCGAGCGGTCCTGCGGCGGGATGCGTGATCCGGGCATCGCCACAACGTCGAGGAGGCGCCGTAACAGCGCATTCTGAGCTGCGCCCGGCGGCTTTGGCAATCGAGTCTGAGACGTTTCGCTCATCCGGTCCTGGCCCGCAGTCACTGCGGAAAGGTCGCAGCCAAGCGTTAACGACATCTAAATCACGCTCGCTTTTCAGCGGTTTGCGGGACTTGCCGTCAACTCAATAGCGACTGCGTTCTGCCGGATGCACAAGCATCAACAAAAGGCTGAAGACCAGAAAGACGATGTAGACGAGAAAATGCGTTCCGCCATCGGTGCCCCCTTCCGGCAGCGGCAATTCTCGGCCGAGCCAGGGCGAAAGGTGGATGGCAACCCCCGAGCCCAGCAGCAGCGCGGCAAGGCCGGCGCCGGCGCGCCGGCTGATCGGGAGCAGGACAAGGAGCGCCGCCAAGAGCTCCAGAACTCCGGCTACAAAGCGGCCCGCCGGCTCGAAGAGGCTCAGACCTGAACCCTCAGCGATGGCCGAAAAAACAACGTGGTCGCCCGGAGCATCATAAAATTTCACATAGCCGGGCGTCGGGTCGGACCACGGATGCACAGTGACATGAAGAAAGAAGGCGATCAGCACAAGGGCCAGGGCCCAGCTGGCGATCAGGCGGAATGCGGCCATTCGAATTGCCTCCTCAACACCCACTCCCCGGCGGTTTGTTACCGGCAGGATAAGGCCAAGGCAACCATCGGCGGGCCTTCGGGAGCCCGGACCGCGCCCCCATCCCTTTCCTTATCCCCTCTTCCCTAATACCGGCCGCCTCCCTAGTGTCCCGGCGCGCAGGCCGGGAGTAAGTGCGGATGAGCGGTGACGTCGAGAAAATCGTCGACGACATGGCTGAACAGGCCAGCGAAAGCGTCACCTCACCGGTCAGCGGGCTGAGCGAGGCGCTCGGCGCCGGCGCGAGCCTTCTGGTCAGCGCCAATCACCTGCGCGCCAGGCGCCTGCGCCGGGGCGTCAAGATTGAGCTGCCGGGCTATCTGGCGGTTCAATGCAGCTGGTTCATGGCGTTTGGGTTGCAACTGGTGCTGTTTCCCTACCTGATAACCGGGCGGGACCATTTGCACATGGACGGCCTGGCCCTTGGTCTTGCCAATATGGCACTCTCTTTGCCTTCAGTTATCTTCCTGCTGCTCGGCGGCGTGGTCGCCGAACGTGCGGACGGTCGCCGGCTCCTGATCCTGTTGCATATGCTTGCGGCCCTGCCCGCGTTCGGGCTTGCGGTCACCGTCTGGCAGGGCGCGCTCAGTTATCCCGCCATGATCGCTTATGCCGTCACCATCGGAACGATCGGCGCCTTCATGATGCCGGCACGCGATGCCATCGTGAATGAAGTGGTCGAGCGGCGCATGCGCGTCGGTTCAAGCGTGACGCTGCAACTTGGCGTCACGCTGGCGACCATGGCGCAATTCCTGGCCCAGATCGCCGGGCTGATCCTGGCCGGTTATGCAGATCGGGCGACCCGGATGCCCACCTGGCTGGGCGGTTTCAGTATCGGCCCCCTTTCGCCTGAGACACTGCTGGTCTGGCAAGGCGCCGCGCTGGCCAGCGGCACCGGCTTTGCACTCCTGATGGCGCGGGGGCGGCAGGTGAGAACCGGGCGTAAAGGCGTCGGCGCGGCCTTTGGCGATATCATGGACGGCGTCCGGGCGGTGCGCGCTGATCCCAAGCTGTGGGCAATGACCATCCTGATGTTCGGGGTCGGCGTCTTCGTGATCGGCTCCTTCCTCGTTGTTCTGCCGATCATCAACCGGGACATCTATCAGTTTGGCTCCTCCGGCATCCGTGACATGTTCGTTACCTTCTGGATGGGCGCCTTTGTCTCATCCGCGGTCCTCGCGATCTTCAAACGCATCAAGCGCCAGGGGCGGCTGCTGCTGATTGCACAGTTCATCGCCTCCTCGAGCATCCTGGTGATGATGGGGACGGTCCCCCACTGGATCTTCCTTGGTATCGTATTCGTATGGGGCCTGGCCGCAGGCATCTCGATTGCGATGAGCCGCTCGATCGTGCAAGACTCTGCGCCGAAGCAGAAACTCGCCCGGGTTCTGTCGATCTACCAGCTCGGCTTCATGGCTGGAGCCCCTTTCGGCGCAGCTCTCATGGGAGCGCTTGTCGACATGTTCGGACCGCAGAAGATTGCCGTCGTGCCTGCGGGCGGCATGATCGTGCTGATCGCCTGGATGGTTTTCTTCACGCCGGTCTGGAACATGAAAGGCTCTGCCTGGCTGGCGCACAATGCCGAGCGCAGAGAGCCCAGATGACAACCGGCACAATCTCGCCTAGCCCTTGACCTCATGAGCCTCCTGCCCCGCGCAACCGTGTTGGTATCCAGCATCGTCGAAAACTGGCGAACCCTGGATGCGCTGCATGCCGGCGCGACGACGGCATCGGTCGTAAAGGCAGACGCCTATGGCCTCGGCGCAGCGAAAATCGCCCGGGCGCTGAAGATCGCCGGATGTTCAACCTTCTTCGTCGCCTACCTCGACGAGGCGCTGGCGCTGCGCAAGACGGTCGGTAAGGGCGCACGGATCTTTGTGCTGAATGGCCCGGCGCGGGGCGAACTCTCCGCCTACCGTGACGCAGAACTGACGGCTGTCCTGTCCAGCGAGTTACACATGAAGCTTTGGGCGAATGCGCCGCGCGGCACCTGCGCCCTGCATGTGGACACCGGCATGAACCGGCTCGGTCTGCCCATGAGCGTGGTCGACACAGAGGCAGCCGCCCTGCGCCGCCTGGCTCCGGTTCTGGTGATGAGCCATCTTGCCTGCGCCGACGAGCCCCAGAACCCGATGAACCTGCAGCAGCGGCGGGACTTCGAGCAGGTCGCCGACGCCTTTCCGGACACCCCGGCCAGCCTGGCGAACTCGTCCGGCTGTTTCCTCGGCAAGGGCTACGCCTTTGACCTCACCCGGCCAGGCATTGCCCTCTACGGAGGGACGACACCGCCACCGCATGTGACGATCCGGCCAGGCGTCATACTGGAAGCAACAGTCCTCAGCGTTTTCAAAGCTGCAAAGGGCAGCACAGTCGGCTATGGAGCCTCCCATCGGCTGGAAGAAGACCGCCTGCTGGCCACCTGCGCAATCGGCTATGCGGATGGCCTGCCAAGGTCAGGCTCGGGCAGGCTGAAAGGCTGGATCGACGGGGTCGCCTGCCCTGTCATCGGACGTATTTCGATGGATTTGACAACCCTTGACCTGACCGACGGGCCAAGAGCCGTGAAGCCGGGTGCGCGGGTTGAATTTCTGGGAGAGCATGCCGGGCTGGAGGCGCAGGCGGCCGCTTGCGCAACGATCGGCTATGAGCTGCTCACCGGACTCGGCCCACGCGTTCAGCGCAGTTATCGCTGAGGCGGATCCTGGCAAATCCCCTGCATCTCATCGGCCGGATTACGCTGAGCCTCCTGGCGGAAATAGGCCGTTTTGCTGTCTTCGCGGGCCGGGTAAAGCGGGCGGCCGTCACACCGCGCTGGTATGGCGGCGAACCGCCGCTATATCCTGCGTACCGGATTCAACTCCCTCCCCGTTGTCGGCCTGGCGGCAGTGTTCATTGGCGCCGCCCTGGCCCTCAACATCTATGAGGGCGGCAGCCGTTACGGCGCCAAGCAGTTCGTGCCGAATATCGTGGTGCTGGGCATTTCGCGCGAGCTCGGCGCCGTGATCACCGGCCTGATGCTTGCCGGCCGCGTTTCGGCCGGCATCGCCGCCGAGATTGGCGCCATGCGCGTCACCGAACAGATCGACGCGCTTGAAACGCTCTCGGCTTCGCCCTACCGCTACCTCTGCGCTCCGCGCCTCATCGCCGCCCTGATCACCCTGCCGCTGCTGGTGATCGCAGCGAACATCATCGGCGTAATGGGCGGCTGGCTCGTTTCAGTCTACGGTCTGGGCTTCGACTCCACGGTCTACCTGCGCAATACGGTCGACTTCATTACCGCTGGCGACATTTTCGCAGGGCTGATCAAGGCGGTGCTGTTCGGCGGCATGATCGCCATCATGGGCTGCTATCAGGGCGACCGCAGCCAGGCGGGCGCCACCGGCGTTGGCCGGGCCGCGACTCTGTCGATGGTCGGGGCGGCCGTGCTGGTGCTTGCCTTCAATTATGTTCTCTCGACGCTCTTCGTGGAAATCGGGCTATGAGCACGCCGCTCCTGAAACTCGACGGTGTGGAGAAATCCTTCGGCACCAAGCAGGTGCTGCGCGGGGTCAGCCTCGATGTAGCGCGCGGGGAGAGCCTTGTGATCATCGGAGGCTGCGGCTCCGGCAAATCCGTCATGCTGAAGAACGCTCTTGGCCTGATGACACCGGACAAGGGGCATATCTTTTTTGACGGCGAAGACGTCACCAACGCGACCGGCAAGGCGCGCGAGGACATGCGGGCGCGCATCGGCATGCTGTTCCAGTCAGGCGCGCTGTTTGATTCGCTTACCGTTTGGGAAAACGTCGCATTCCGTCTGATCAACTCTGAAGGCCTCTCGCGCCGTGAAGCCAAAGAGAGCGCGGTTGAAACGCTCAAGAAAGTTCGTCTGGAGGCGGACGTGGCATCGCTTTATCCGGCGGAGATTTCCGGCGGCATGCAGAAGCGCGTCTCGCTCGCCCGCTCTATCATATCGGAACCAGACCTTATCTTCTTCGACGAGCCGACCACCGGCCTCGACCCGATCACGGCTGATGCCATCAACGACCTGATCGTGGAGATGGTGCGCGGCCTTGGCGCCGCCGCCGTCTCGATCACGCACGACATGGCGAGCGCGCGGAAGATCGCCGACGAGATTGCCATGCTGTTCGACGGCCGGATCATCTGGCGTGGCCCAGCCTCTGACGTAGACCGCAGCAACAACGCGCATGTCGACCAGTTCGTGCACGGACGAGCAGACGGACCGATCCAGCCGGCGATTTAAGTCGTTTACTTGAGTGTCCTCTAAAGTCATTGTCCGAACACCAGCAGCTGGAATAGCGCCGTAATGGCAGCAATAACCCAGAATAGCCGCATGCCATCGGCAAATCTGCGTGCGTCCCACAATTCATACTGAACACTTCCTGCCATCATTTGGTCTTCGCCTTTTGAAGACTTAGCTATGCTTGGCTGTGACGGTGTTCTACACGCCCCGGGGGCACGTAGACTTCTTTGCTGAGCGCGATGTGACGCAACGGCCAAGCCGGAGCCCCTGAAGGGCGACCTGTCTGGTTGGTGGTCGCGCCGCATTACGCAGGCGCATCGCCTGATCTACAAGGTGAATAGACGCGGCGATGACCGGGCGCTGATCATCACTGCCTGCCACCGGTACTATGAGGACTGAGCCGCTGCCCGCCCCACCACGCGCCCTGTCGCGAGGCACGCCGTCAGCAGATAGCCTCCCGTCGGTGCATCCCAGGCGATCATCTCACCGGCGCAGTAAACGCCCGGCAAGGCTTTCAGCATCAAGCCGTCGTCCAGCGCGTCCCAGGGAACGCCGCCGGCAGTGGAGATGGCGGTGTCCATTGGTGCAGTCCCTGTAAGTGTCAACGGCAGGGCCTTGATCAGGCGCGCAAGATTTTCAGCCTCACGAGGCAGCGCGCCCTTCGTGACTTCAAACAGCAGAGCGGCTTTGGCACCGTCGATCCGCGTGGCCTTGCGTAACCGGTTGGGCAGCGAGTCCTTCGGGTGCGAGGCGGCAAGGCGGGCGGTAAGCGCCGCTTCGCCCGCCTCCGGAAGAAGATCAAGTGTGAGAACCGCCCGCCCGTATGCAGCGATGTCGCGGCGCAGGGCAGCGGCAATCGGATAGACTGCGCCGCTCTCTATGCCGGAACGCGTGATGACAAAATCACCTCTTGCTATCTGTCCGCCTACCGACAATGAAACGCCTTTGACCGGCGCGCCTTGATGCGCTGCCATCTTGGTAGACCATTGGATCAGGAACCCGCAATTCGACGGCGCGAACGGCTCGGGCACAACTCCCCTTTCCGCAAGGATGTGCGCCCAAGCGCCGTCTGATCCGAGCCGCCGCCAGCTTGCCCCGCCGAGCGCGAGTACAGCCGCGTCCGGCTCCACGGATGCCCTACCCGCCATCGTCTCGAAAATCAGCGCGCCGCCGCCATCCCATCCGGTCCAGCGATGGCGCGTATGCAGCACAGCGCCCGCCTCGCCCAGCCGCGCGAGCCAGCGGCGCAGCAGCGGTGAGGCCTTCATGCCGACCGGGAACACCCGGCCGGACGAGCCGACATGCGCTTCAATTCCGAGCCCCGCCATCCACTTGACGATGTCCGCCGGCCCGAAGGCCTCAACCATCGCCGCGAGGCGCGTGTCCGGCGCATCATAGCGTGTCCGGAACTTGGCCTCGTCTTCCGAATGGGTGATGTTCAGCCCGCTCTTGCCCGCCATCAGGAACTTGCGCCCCGCGCTCGGCATCGCGTCATAAATGTCCACCCGCGCACCCTCAGCCAGCGCGGTTTCCGCTGCCATCAGGCCCGCAGGCCCCGCGCCGATGATTGCGACATGTCTCATGCGGCCCCTCTAGCTGGCGAACGGGCGCGCGGCCAGCCGGACGTGACCGCGCTGGCGCCCGGACCGCTTAAGGCCTGGCTCAGCCAAAGTGCGCAAGGTCGTGACCGCGAGACCGGACAAGGCGCATGCCCCCTGGCGACCAGCCCCTCGAGGTCGGCGACACCCGGCGGCCCGGCAGGATCGCGCCGCACCTTTTTCTGGCGGGTTTGATTGCGACACCGCTTTTGCTGGCGCGGCACGACCCGCCAATCCTGGCCTTCATCGAGGCCCAGCCACGCGGCACGCTTCAGGGGTTCATTTTCCTGATGCCCACGCTCAACGCGGCGATGGCGTTCGATCTGATCGGGCGTGTTCGTGAACCTCATTTCCCGCAGACCCGAACTGCACCTGACCGGGTCCGCGTGGAAGGCCTGTATGGCTGGCGGCGGCACAGGTTCTACCGGGAGGAGGCCGGGCATATTTCGGTCCGCCTTAATCACGTCCCGTTCGTCAGGCGCACGGACAACCCGGTGATCGGGGTGTTACAAAGCTTTCGCGGCAGGGGCGACAGCTGGCGCGGTGGCGCCCAGATCTATCTCAGACCGTCCTCGGCTGACGGCGACCTCAGGCAGATCCTGTTCGAGCTCGAGAGGTACTGCCCGGGCCTGCTGGTGATCTCATCGCCTCGTGTGGAGGCCTTCACGAAAGATACGGCAGGCCGGGTCGGAGCGTGAACCGGCAGCCCTGAAGCCCTTTTCTTCAGGGGCGAAGCCGCCTAACCCTCCCGCTATGGCCAAAGCCTCAACCTCTGCCTTCGTCTGCCAAGCCTGCGGCGCCGTTCACGCCAAGTGGGCGGGGCGGTGTGAGGGGTGCGGGGAGTGGAACACGCTGGTTGAGGAGGCAACGTCCGCCCCGCCAGGCGCCCTGAAGGCCGATAAGAGCCCGGCCGCCCGGCGGGGCCCCAGGACAGAGTTCATCGCGCTGAACTCGGATGTCGAGACGCCTGCCCGCGTGCTGATCGGGGTCGAGGAGCTCGACCGCGTGTTCGGCGGCGGCATTGTGCCCTCCTCCGCCACCCTGATTGGCGGCGACCCCGGCATCGGCAAGTCGACCCTGCTGCTGCAGGCCGCCGCTCGCCTCGCCCGCAACGGCGTCAAAACCGTCTATGTCTCCGGCGAGGAAGCTGCCGCGCAGATCCAGGAACGCGCGAAGCGCCTGAAGGTTGCCGGCTCGCCGGTTCAGCTCGCCACGGAGACCGACCTTCGGCGCATCCTGTCGGCGCTGAAGGAGTCGAACCCCGGCTTCGTGGTCATCGATTCGATCCAGACGCTCTGGTCCGACAGCCTCGAGGCGGCGCCCGGCTCGGTGGCGCAGGTTCGGGCCTGCGCGCAGGAACTCGTCCGCTGGGCCAAGCAATCCGGTGCCGCGCTGGTGCTCGTCGGTCATGTCACCAAGGAAGGGACGATCGCCGGCCCCCGCGTGGTCGAGCACATGGTCGACACCGTCTTCTATTTCGAAGGCGAACGCGGCCATCAGTTCCGCATTCTGCGGGCCGTCAAGAACCGCTTCGGGCCAACCGACGAAATCGGCATCTTCGAAATGCACGCCCTTGGCCTGACGCCCGCCAAGGAGCCTTCCGCCCTGTTCCTTTCGAACGAGGCCGAGCCCGGCGGCGGCACGGCGGTGTTCGCGGCGATGGAGGGCTCACGCCCGGTACTCGCCGAAGTGCAGGCCCTTGTCGCCAAGAGCCCGTTTGGTACGCCCCGGCGCAGCGTCATCGGCTTTGACTCCGGCCGTCTTGCCATGATCATGGCGGTCCTGGAGGCCCGCTGCGGCCTGACTTTCGCGGGCATGGACGTGTATCTTTCGGTGGCCGGTGGCTACCGTATCCAGGAACCGGCAGGCGACCTTGCGGCCGCCGCAGCGCTCCTCTCCTCGCTCGGCGGAAATCCGGTACCAGCGCGCAGCGTTTTCTTCGGCGAGGTTGCCCTGTCCGGCGCCGTGCGCGCCGCCCCGCGCACGGACCAGCGCCTGAAGGAAGCCGCCCGTCTCGGTTTCCAGCGCGCCTTTGGGCCCGACAGCAGCCCAGCCGCAGAGGGCAGCTTGACGATAACCCCGATTGCAAGGCTTATCGCACTCGTCGATCTTCTTGCGCCGGACGCCGCAAATGCTTGAAAACATTTCTGCTTTTGACGGTATTGCGGTCGGTGTGATCCTGATTTCTGCGCTGATGGCCTTTGCCCGAGGGTTCCTGCGGGAGCTCGCAACGCTTGGCGCCTTCATCGGTGCGCTGGCCGCCGCTTACTATGCACGCAAGTTCCTGACCGGCTGGGTCGCAGGTTTTCTGCCGCCGGACACCCATCCCCTGGCGCCCGACATAATTCTCGTCGTGACGGCTTTCCTGATTGTGTATGTGATCGTCACTTTTATCGGTCAGGCCTTGTCCAGATCCATTATGACCAATGGTGATATCGGCCTGTTTGACCACATCGCCGGCCTCGTCTTCGGCGTGATCCGGGGCGGTGTCGCGCTTGTCTTCTTTGCCGTGCTCCTTTCGGTTGGCCTCGAAGAAGAGCGCGTTCCTCCCTTTATCCAGGACAGCTTCAGCTACCCCATGCTGGCGCGCATCGGGGACGCCGTCACGGGCGAAGCACGCCAGGCCGGTCGCGAGGCCAGCGCCGGGAAAGCCGCCGCGGATAACTGATCTTGATCCCCCTGCGGGGCCGGTTAATCTGCAGGCGTGGCACAGTGCAAGGAGCAAAGACATGACGCGCTGCGTCTCGCCGCTTTCTCGCCGCCGCTTCCTTTTTGCCTCAGCGTCCGCAGCAGTCCTATCTGGCTGCGCCATACGGCCTGCTGCCGGCCCGGAAATTCTGGCCGGCTCAACGCCCACCCTGGAGAGCCTGCTTGCCGCTGAGGCGGTCGAGATCAGCAAGCTGACCGCCGGGGATGCCGGCGTCATGGCGCTGGCCTCGCGGCTCGCCACTTCCCGGATGGCGGGCCTCGGAGAGGCAACCCATGGCTCGCATGAGGACGCGCTCCTTAAATCTGTGTTGATACAGGCGATGGTCGAACACCATGACCTACGCGTCGTATTGCTTGAAGCCAACCGAGCGGGTAGCGCGCTGCTAGACGCCTATGCTTCGGGCGGGCCGACCGGCCTGCTGGCCGCAGAAGCCGTGAAAGAGGCGCCGGTATTCCGTATCCTGAAGACCGAAGTCATGGCTGACCTGCTCACCTGGCTGCGTGGCTGGAACGCCGTGAACCCGGACCGCAAAGTGCGCGTGTTTGGCGTGGACTGCCAGGCCAGCAGCCAGGATGCCGGTGACGCGCTCGCTGCCCTGGCCGCCATTGACTCCGCCGCTGCCGAGGCGCTCGGCCCGGCCCTCGCCCCCATGCTGAGCCCCGAAGTCAAAGGCCTGCGTCACGAGCTGATGTTGAGACAGCTGACCGCTGCACAGCGCGCCGACGCCGAGAACGCCTGCCTTATCCTGGAAGCCGAGCTTGATCGTGCAGGCCTTTCGAGTGCGGCCTTTACGGCACGCCGCGCGTGGCAGGGGCTCAGCGCCTTTGCGTTAGAGACCAGCGACGCAGACATGTCGCTTGACACCGAGGAGTACCGGAACCGGCGGGATCTATTCATGGCCGAGAACGCGCTGGCTCTTGCCGCAGACCAACGCGCAGTCTTCTGGAGCCACAACCTGCACGTGGCGGGCGCGCGTCCGAGCGGCGAAGGCTCAGGTTATGTTCCAACTGGCGCGGTCCTGCGCGAGAGGCTCGGGCGCAACTATTGCGTGCTGATCCAGGATTTTGCCTCGGCCATATTCCTTTCCATTCCGGACACGGAAGGTCTTGCAGCCGACGCCGCACAAGTACAAATCAAGCGCAGGGCGCGCCCCGGCACTCTGAATGACCTGCTCGCAAAGGCAAGCCCGGCGACCGCCTGGTTCGATCTGACGGCCCTCCGGGACCATGCGCTCGTGCAAACCTGGCGAAAAACCCCGATCGGGATCGACTGGTATGGCGGGGGGGCCAGCGTCGAGCCGAAAGAGACAGATATCGCGCAGATTCCGCCAGGAAATCTGTTCGATCTGATGGTGATCCACCCGGAACTGACGCCCTCCAGAATGCTGTAAGGTGCGCCCCAAAAGGTTCATATTGATGTCAGGTCCGCCCTTTCGCTGACCGAAAAACCCAACTATACCCCGGTCGGGCAGAGGCGCCCCAAGCGAGTCGGGACTTCCGATGACCTACTTCGACAATGATGACGACAAGCCCCGCGAAGAGTGCGGCGTATTTGGCGTGTTCGGGAACAAGGAAGCGAGCCTTGTCGCAGCACTCGGCCTCCATGCCCTTCAGCACCGGGGACAGGAGGCATGCGGTATCGTCAGTTTTGACGGCAAGCGCTTCTCTTCAGAGCGGCATATGGGCCTGGTGGGCGAGCATTTTGGCGGCGACCTGCGCCAGCGCCTGCCTGGCCATTCTGCCATCGGTCACAACCGCTACTCTACGCAGGGCCGCCCTGTGGTCCGCAATATCCAGCCGATCTTCGCAGACCTCGCTCTCGGCGGCTTCGCGGTCGCACATAATGGCAACCTGACGAATGCGCGCCAACTGCGCCAGCAACTCGTCAGGGACGGCGCAATCTTCCAGTCGACGATGGACACCGAGGTCATTCTCCACCTCGTCGCGCGCAGCTCAAAGAAACGCTTTGTCGACCGCCTGATCGACGCCATGCACCAGATCGAAGGCGGCTACGCCCTTGTCGGCCTCACCGGCAAGAAGCTGATCGGTGCACGCGACCCGATCGGCCTGCGCCCGCTTGTGCTCGGCCGCCTCGGCACGGGATACGTGCTCGCCTCAGAAACCTGCGCCCTCGACATCATCGGCGCCGAATTCGTGCGCGAGATCGAAAATGGCGAAGTCGTCGTCATCTCCGAGCAGGGCTTCGAGAGCTTCCGCGCCTTCCCACCGCGCCCGCCAAGCCCCTGCGTTTTCGAATATGTCTACTTCGCGCGGCCCGATAGCTTCATTCAAGGTCGTTCGGTCTATGAAGTCCGCCGCCGCATGGGTCACCAGCTGGCGGCTGAGACCTTCGCGCAAGCCGACGTCGTTGTCCCTGTGCCGGACTCCGGCGTACCGGCCGCACTCGGCTACTCCGAGGCCTCCGGCATCCCCTTCCAGATGGGTATCATCCGCAATCACTATGTGGGCCGGACATTCATCCAGCCGACCCAGCTCGGCCGTCAGGCCGCAATCTCCAAAAAGCACAGCCCGAACCGCGCCGCCCTTGAAGGCAAGCGCGTGATCCTTGTCGATGACTCCATCGTGCGCGGCAATACATCGAAGAAGATCGTGCAGATGGTCCGCGAGGCCGGTGCCCGCGAGATTCACTTCCGGTCGGCTTCGCCGCCCATCCTCAACCCCGACTTCTATGGCATCGATATGGCTGCCAAGTCTGAACTCTTCGCGGCCATTCACACTCACGAGGAAATGGTGCGCGAGCTGAAGGTCGAGAGCCTGGGCTTTCTTTCCGTAACGGGCCTGTACAAAGCCATAGGTGAGCCGCTGCGCAACACGATGATCCCACAGTTCGCCGATCACTGCTTTACCGGCGAGTATCCGACCCCTCTGGTCGATTACCAGCAGGATCAGGCCGACAAGGAACGCCAGCTCTCGCTTCTGGACGATGTCTGAGCTGCGCGCTAAAGGCGCCGGATGATAAAGACACCCCGCCTCGTTCTCGTCACCGGCGCCTCGCGCGGTATTGGCCGCGCGGCCGCGCGCCAACTCGCAGAGCAAGGGGACCTCGTGATCGCCCTCGCGCGCTCGAAAGCCGCGCTCCAGAAACTCGATGACGAAATCCGCGTCTTCGGAGCCGAGGCCCTGCTTGTGCCAATGGATCTGAAGGATACCAGGGGCATCGAAACGCTGGGCAAGGCGCTGGCAGAAAAGTTCGGCCGCCTCGACGGATTAGTCGCCAATGCCGGCCTGCTCGGAACACTCGGGCCTATCGAGACGTGCGGGCCGCGCAGCTTTGAGGAAACCATACAGGTCAACCTCACCGCCAATGCCCACCTGATCCGCGCGCTCGGCCCGCTGCTGCACCAGTCGCAGGCGCCTCGAGCCGTGTTCGTCACTTCCGGCGTCGTGCCGCGCCCGCGTGCGTTCTGGGGGCCCTATCAGGCCTCCAAGGCAGGCCTGGAGGCGCTGGTCAGAGCCTGGGCCGAGGAGACCGAGAAGATGGCACTTCGTGTCAACTTGTTCGATCCCGGCGCCGTGCGCACCGGCATGCGCGCCGAAGCCATGCCCGGCGAAGACCCGATGACGCTACCCACCCCCGAAGAGGTGGCAAAGGAACTCGTGAAACTCGTCGGGGTCGATGAGACCCGCACCGGGCAGCGCATCGCCTTGCGCGACCTGCCGGCCAGATGATCGCCCAGAGCAGCCAAATATGACTGTCACGATCACGGAAGTTTACCTGATTGCGATGCTGATCATCTTCACCGTGCCCTACCTGATCTGGCGGCTCGGCAAGACAGATGACTTCGCCCCGCTCGTCGTCGTGCAGATCCTCGGTGGCATCCTGCTGGGCCCCGGCGTGCTGGGCGCAACCTTCCCCGGCTTCTATCAATTCATATTCCGGCCAGAAGTCATCCTCATGTTGAACGGTTTGGCAACCTGGGCCGTGATGATTTTCGTCTGGATAGCCGGGATCGAGCTTGATCTGAAATCCGCGTGGAAAAACCGCGGCGAGACGGGTACAACCGCCGCGCTCGCCCTCCTGACCCCGCTTCTGGTCGGCTGCGGCGCCGCCTGGCTCCTGCTTCAGTCCGGTCATGCATGGATGGGTCCGCAGGCGAGGGAATGGCAGTTCATTCTCGGCATCGGCATGGCCTGCGCGGTCACGGCGCTCCCCATACTCGTGCTCTTCCTCGAGAAGCTCGGGCTGCTGCGCACCCCGATCGGCCAGCGGATCCTGCGCTATGCCAGCCTCGACGATATCGCCATCTGGGCCGTGCTCGCCGCCATTCTGCTCGACTGGGAGCGGATCGGCCGCCAGGCGGTCTTCCTTGTTCTCTTCACCGCCATCGCCTTCGCTGTTCGAAAGCTCCTCACCCGTATCCCCCAGCCGGATCGCTGGTATGCCGGCCTCATCTGGATGGCCTCGGCTGCACTCCTCGCCGACTGGGCAGGCCTGCACTACATGGTCGGCGCCTTCCTCGCCGGCGCCATCATCGACCGCGACACGTTCGACGAACCGCAGATGGATTTTTTCCGCAACCACATCCTGATCGCAATCATGCCCGTCTTCTTCCTCTCCACCGGACTGCGCACAGAGTGGGACGCGGGCGGCCTAGCGGTGTTCGGTGCTGCCGCACTGCTCCTGATCGCCTCGGTGGCGGGCAAGCTGGCGGGCGTCAAACTCGCGGGCCTTGCACTCGGCTGGAAGAAAGGCGAGGCTGGTCTGATCGGATGGCTGCTTCAGACCAAAGCACTGATCATGATCATTTTTGCCAGCATCCTGCTCGACAACGGCGTAATCACCAATGACGCGTTCACAGCCTGCCTTTTGATGGCTGCTGGCTCGACGATGCTGACGATACCCTTCGTCAGGCCGCTGATGAAGACGCGGGCACCGGAAGCCTAACCCCTGCCGGAGAGCACGGCCGCCTCGGCCGCTTCGGCCATAGCGACGGCTGCGACAGTGCCGTGCGCGGGCACAGGACTGCGCGCAAGGCCGAGACAGGCAGCGTAGAAGCCTTCGTCCGCCGCGCCCAGCGGATCCGGCAGGTCAGCGGCAATGTCAACCTTAACCTCGTAAGGCGTCGTATTCTTCAGTTTGCGGGTCAGGAAGTCGATATCAATCTCACCGGAGGGGTAGATCACCCGCATCGTCCGTTCTCGGATTTCTGCTGCGCGGCTTGCCCGCAGGCGCGCCCGGCCGCCGCCCGGATAAGTGAATTCGGCCTCAGCCTCGTCAATATGCTGTGAGTGCACGCTGCGCCCTTTGGCGTCGACACCGGTGAATTCGCGACCGAGCATCATCGCAGCGAGGTCAAGATCGTGGATCATCAGATCCCAGATCACCGAAACATCACCCGCCCGCCCGCCCGGCGCCGGCGGGCCCGAGCGCACCGATTCGACCAGCAACGGGACTTCCGGGATCGCCAGCACGCCCATGGCCTTCGCTACAAATCGTTCCTGATGCCCGACCTGGAGGATACGACCGCGCGCCGCCGCCTCATCGGCAAGTTCACGCGCTGCCTCACCCGAGAGGGCCAGTGGCTTTTCGACAAGCACATGGCAATGCGCCTCGATCGCCTGACGCGCCAGGCTCTCGTGCCAGGTGGCCGGCACCGCGATCACAACCGCATCGCAGACCTTGAGAAATTCACCATACACGTCAAACCCCTTCGTACCGAAGGTGTCCGCCAGCTTCTCGGCCCGGGCGAGATCAACATCGAAGATGCCCATCAGGTCCGCGCGGGCCGAGGCAGCGGCCTTCTGGGCATGGTAGTTTCCGAACACGCCTGCGCCGGCGACGCCGACCTTGAGTTTTGTCATGACGGTTTTCGTCCCCTTTACCTTTCGCAATGGCACCCTAATCGCGGGGCTGCAAGTGTTGCAGATTGGCAGGATTCTTCTCCTCGCCCCCTTCACAGGCCGCGCCAGCCGGTTCATGTGGACCCCGGACAAAACAATAGAAAGGTGATGGACATGGCTAAGTTGACCTCGACCGAATGGTCCCTCGCGGCTCGCCCCGTCGGCATGCCCAGGCTGTCGGACTTCCAGACAAAGACAATCGATGTACCCGACCCGGCGGACGGCGAGATTCAGGTGATGAATACCTGGATGTCGGTCGACCCCTATATGCGCGGGCGTATGGTTGACCGCGAGAGCTATGTGCCGCCCTTCCAGATTGGTGAGACGCTGCAAGGCGGCGCCGTGGGCCGGGTGTCGGCCTCTGCGAACCCGGATTTCAAGGTCGGAGACCTCGTCTCCTCCTTCCTCGGCTGGCGGACCGCCTGGACCGCCAGGCCCGCCGCTGCCGCTGTCCAGAAACTCCCCTCGACCGGCCTGCCGGAAAGCGCCTTTCTGGGCGTTGCGGGCATGCCAGGCCTCACCGCCTATGCAGGCCTGCTGCGCATTGCAGAGCTCAGGGCGTCTGACACCGTATTTGTCTCAGGCGCGGCCGGCGCCGTTGGCTCAACCGTCGTTCAGATCGCCAAGATCAAGGGCGCGACCGTCATCGCCTCGGCAGGCGGCGCGCAGAAATGCGCGCTCGTCAAATCTCTTGGTGCCGACGAAGTGATTGATTACAAGCAGGCCAGCGGCTTTGCCGGGCTCACGGCGGCGCTGAAAGCAGCCTCCCCCAAAGGGATCGATGTCTATTTCGACAATGTCGGCGGCGATCACCTGACCGCGGCCATTGAAGCGGCCCGTCCGCTCGCCCGCTTCGCCCTTTGCGGGATGATCGCGCAGTATAACGAAACGGGTACGCCCACCGGCCCGCACAACATCATCATGGCGGTGGGCAAGCAGTTGAAACTGCAGGGCTTCATTGTCTCCACCCATGCCGATATGCAGCCTGCCTTCCTCGCCGACATGGCCAGTTGGATTGCCAGCGGTCAGATGAAATTCGAGGAAACGGTCATGACCGGAATCGAAAAGGCGCCCGAGGCCTTCCTCGGCCTCTTCACCGGTGCCAATACGGGCAAGATGCTGGTCAAGCTCGCATAACATCATGGCCCTGTTCGACGCTTACATCATGGTGGACTGGAGCGCGGCCGCAAAGCCTGCGCTTGGTGCCAATTCGATCTGGATCGGGGTCCTCTCCAAGGATGCCCGCCTGAAACTGCAATTCAAGGCCGAGAATATTGACACGCGCCTGAAGGCGCGCACCTTCCTTGAGGAAACGGTCGCCCGCCTCACCCGGCGCGGTGACAAGGTGCTGCTCGGGTTTGATTTCTCGCTGGGCTATCCTGCAGGCACCGCCAAGGCGCTCGGCCTCGACACGCTAAAAAAGGCCCCGTGGGCCGCGATGCACGCCCTGCTCGCCGCCCGCTACAAGGACAAGCCGGACAATAATTCGCGCCCGCGTTTCGCCATCGCCGCCGGCCTGAACTACACGATCTCGAAAGGGCCGTTCCCGTTCTGGGGGGCGCCTCCGGCTGACAAGGCCACGACCCTGTCAACCACACGCACCGAATTTACGCCTGACAAGGCGCTTGCAGAGTTTCGTCTCGCTGAGCAGCATCTGCGGTCGGTTCCGGGCGCTTCGCCGAAATCCTGCTGGCAGCTTTACGGCGCAGGATCGGTGGGCAGCCAGAGCCTAACCGGCATTCCGCATGTTCATGCCCTTCGGCAGGCCTGGCCGAATTCCCGCATCTGGCCGTTCGAGATCGGGGAAGGCGGCCCGCTGACCCCAGAAATTCTGGAGGGTGTGGAGGTGGTGATTGCGGAAATATACCCCTCCCTGGTCAAGCCAAATCCAGAAAAGGGCGAAGTCGCCGATGAGGCTCAGGTCCGTCAGATAGCCCGCTATTACGCGGATCTTGACGAAAAAGGGACGCTGGGTGCGCGTTTTTCCACAGCCAAAGGCCTGTCACCTGACCAAATCGCCCTGATTACAGGAGAAGAGGGCTGGATTCTCGGCGTTTAGCCTGTGTTTATGGATGTCCCGGCATATCCATGCCATTCGAATCGTGGGTAAGTCAGGTCATTGGCGTGCAAACGTCATCTAATCTAGAGGAGAACCCCTATGAACAAGGGTGAACTGACCAAAGCGGTGGCGACGGCCGTCGGCATTTCTCAAGCAGAAGCCGGCAAGGCTGTCGACGCAGTGTTCGACACCATCGCAGGCTCGGTGAAAAATCGCGAACAGGTCGCAATCGCCGGTTTCGGAACATTCGTCGCAAAGACGCGCAACGCCCGTGAAGGCCGTAACCCGGCCACCAAGGAAGTGATCAAGATTCCCGAGAAAACCGCCGTGGCTTTCAAGCCTGCTACGGTGCTCAAGGACATCTGACTTTCCCACTCGCTAGTGCGGCACGAAGACAGATCCGGCGGCGCGTTCCTTGATGGGGCGCGCCGCTTTCCATTCCAGCAGGGCCACTTGCAAGACACCAGCGGTGAGCACGCCAAGGAAGGCTCCCTCGAGCACCCCCTGTGCACCCCGCTCAAGCGTAATGCCCAGCCAGAAGCAGGCGGGGATCATCACCACAAAGAAGGAGCCGAGATGGATGGCGCTCGGCAACCAGACCATGCCCTGAGCACGCAGGGCAAATGATGCTGTCGCCTGCAAGCCGTCGAACACGGTCACCAGCGCGGCGAGCCAGAGCAGCGCGGCAATCGCTTCGGCAATCGCAATGCCCCCGATATTGGCATCCTCGCGCACCAGGAGCTGCGAGATGGGGCCCGCGAACACGACCAGCAGGATGCCCAGAAGCATGCCCATCACGATGGTCGCCACAACGCCGAGGCGCCCGGCATTGCGCACGTCCTTCTGACTGGCCCGCCCGATCGCTTCGGCCACGCGAACGCTCGTAGCGGTGGCGATGCCGAGATAGAACATGAAACAGACGCCGATCACCTGAACCGAATAGCCATAGACGGCATTCGCCGCGATCGAGACCCAGGTCGCAATGATGAAGGTCAGGTTGAACCCGCCCCATTCGGCGATATTGCTGACCGCTGTTCCGGTACCGACCTCCAGCTGGCGGCGCGCCTCGCGGGCCGGCGCCGGCTTTGACGGCCGCAGACCGGGCGTCAGCCGCCAGACGAGCACCAGCAGCACTGCCGCAGTCATGGCCCGCGTCAGCGAAGTCGCCCAGGCGACACCTTCAGCTCCCATGGGTTCGATGCCAAAGGCTCCGGCTACCAAAAGGATATTGAGCACGAGGTTCATCGCAACGCCGACATACATCACCATGGTGACCAGCAGGGGCCGGCGCAGCGCTTCGAGATAATAGCTGCAGGCCTGCGAGATCATGTGCCCGGTCAGGCCGAGCGCCAGGATTGAGGCGACAAGCGCGGTCTCGGAGGCGACCACGTCCGGGGCCATCACCCTGTCTTGGGTCGCCGGAGCAATCTCTACGAACAACCAGTGGAACAGAGGCCCCGCGAGCGGCAGCAGCAGCAGGGTCAGGCCAATGCCCATCACCACGGCCCAGAGCAGGCCCCGGCGGAACACCCGCCCCGTATCGGCCGCCTCACCCGTACCGATCAATTCAGAGGTCAGAACCTGAACGCCCAGAAGAATACCGATGCCGAAGCCAAGCGCTACGCCGATTGGCAGCCAGGCAGACAGGACGAAGGCAAGCTCTTCGGGCGCAAACTGGCCGAGCACAATGGCGTCCGTCAGGCCCATCAGCATCATCGCCATTCGGCTGACCGCGATCGGCACCGAAAGGCGGATCAGGTCCGCCACATCAGAAGGCTTTGCCCACAAGGGTAGCCGGAATGCCGCCATGCCTGCCCTCCCTCATGATGATTTGGTTTTTCAGCAAGCGAGGCGTATGCCTCAACCTGCTGTTCCGGGCAAGTTCGAAACCAGTCAATCAGAAGAGGGTCTGGGCGCGGGTCGGACGTTCCCGTGACGGACATGCCGCCCCTACCCCGTCTTGCGGGCGCCCTCAGAGCCGGCTTCTACCGCCTGCAGCTTTTCGGCCAACAGGAATGCGAGCTCGAGGGCCTGCTCGCCATTAAGGCGCGGGTCGCAGTGCGTGTGGTAGCGGCTCGAGAGGTCTTCTTCCGAGATGGCCTGCGCGCCGCCGATACATTCGGTGACGTTCTGGCCCGTCATCTCGAAATGTACCCCGCCCGGATAACAACCCTCCGCAGGCAGAATATCGATGAACTGGCGCACTTCGGACAAGATGCGGTCAACTGGCCGGGTCTTGAAGCCCGTGCCGGTTTTCAGTGTGTTACCGTGCATCGGATCGCAGGACCACACCACTGTGCGACCCGATTTCCTCACCGCGCGGGCGAGCGGCGCAAGGCCCTTGGCGACGCCTTCTGAGCCGAAGCGCGAGATCAGCGTGATGCGGCCGGGCTCATCCTTAGGGTTCAGCGTCTCGATCAGGCGCAAGAGCTCGTCAGGCTCCATTCCGGGGCCGCACTTGATGCCGATCGGGTTCTTGATGCCCTTGCAGAAGTTCACATGCGCATGGTCGAGCTGGCGTGTACGATGCCCGATCCAGAGCATGTGGGCTGAGGTGTCGTACCAGTCGCCGCTCGTGGAATCGATGCGCGTCATGGCTTCCTCATAGCCGAGCAGCAGCGCCTCGTGGCTTGTATAGAATTCCACCTGCGCCATCTGCGGCACGGTCTCGGCATTAAGGCCGACCGCCGCCATGAAACGCAGGGACGCGGAAATCTGGTCGGCCAGCTTCTGATAGCGCTCGCCCTGCGGCGAGCGGTCCACGAAGCCGAGCATCCAGCGTTGTACGTTGGCAAGGCTGGCATAGCCGCCCTGGCTGAAGGCGCGCAGCAGGTTCAGCGTTGCCGCCGATTGCGAATAGGCCTGCACCAGGCGCTCCGGGTCCGGCGTGCGGGCTTCGGGCGTGAATTCCATGCCATTTATATTGTCGCCCTTGTAGGACGACAGGGTAACACCGTTGAGCGTCTCGGTGGGCTCCGAGCGGGGCTTACCGAACTGGCCGGCGATGCGGCCGACTTTGACCACCGGCTTGGCGGCGGCAAAGGTCAGCACGACGGCCATCTGCAGGATCACGCGGAACGTGTCGCGGATATTGTCCGGGTGGAATTCCTTGAAGCTCTCCGCACAGTCCCCGCCCTGCAGCAGGAAGGCCTTGCCGGCCGCAACCTCGGCCAGCCGCGTCTTCAGGCGGCGCGCCTCGCCAGCAAAGACGAGTGGCGGATAGCTCCGGAGACGGTTCTCGACAGCCGCCAGCGCGCCCGCGTCAGGATAGTCCTGCGGGATGTGCTGGGCGGGCAGCATGCGCCAGTCAGAGGGGTGCCAGGTCATTTCAGGGATGCTCCAGTTCTGCGGGGGCATAAATCACATGGCAGCCCGCTGCTCAAGTTTCACCATAAATTCACAGCAGAAAGCTGGCTGGATGGGGCGCCCGGCGTCTAAAAAGCGATAATCAATGATAGGGTCCAGACGGGGAGGATTGGGTCATGCCGCATGTCTACATCAGCCATTCCGGCGCCGATCCGGACGCCCTGCTCCAGCTGCACGAAGCGCTTCGCGCCGCCGCTATCGCGGATCTCTATGCCGTGGGCGAGCCTGACCGGGCTGCCGCGGACGGCGATATCAGTTCGGCCCTGGCCCTTATCGTGCTGGTGTCTGCCACGTCCGTGCGCTCGCGCAACGTGCGCCAGGATGTCGAAACGGCCAAGGCCGTCGGCATCCCGATCATCCCCTACCAGATCGACAAGGCCCGCCTGAACGGCTTCTTCAAGCAGGAAGTCCAGCCCCTGCTGCGGCTCTCCTCCGCCATGCCGGACGGGATGCAACAGCTTGTGGCAGAAGTTCAGGCGGCCTACCGGAAGAAATGCCCGGTCATCGCCGTGATGAACCTCAAAGGCGGCGTCGGCAAGACGACCGTCACCGCCCAGCTGTCTGGCGCCTGGCAGCAGGCCTTCGGCGGGCGCGTCCTGCTGATTGACCTCGACCCGCAATACAATCTGAGCCAGACTTTCCTCAGTATGGAGGAGGCCGATGCCTCCTCGGGCCTCGACCGATCGGTCATATCCCTGTTCGAACGCTCACGCCTGCATGCCCGCGACGCCCCCTCGCCGGCCGAGAACTGGCTGATCCTGACCAGCGCCCCCTTCACCCCGGCGGCGCGCGACAGTTATGTCCATTCCATCCTGGGTCCGGATGGTCCACCCGGCCGTCTCGACCTGATCTCCGGCCAGTTCGAGATCTCCAAATACGCCTTCGCCAGCGACCGCGATACCCTCGCCGCCATCAAGCAGCATTTCCTGCGCTCGATCGATCACTATCGCAGCGAGTATGATCTCATCGTCTTCGACACCAACCCCAACGCCACCTTCCTCACGCGCTGCGCGCTGGAAGCGGCTGACCGCGTCATCGCACCCATGCATGCAGACATCTATTCCCTGCGCGGCGTGCGCCTCCTGAACCTCGTCGTCCAAGACCAGCTGGAGGAAAGCAAACGCCCGGCCCTCTCCGTCCTTTTCAACGCCGTTAACCGCAACGAACAGTCGACCTTCGAGGGTGACGCACGCAACGGCACCTATGACGCCATCGCGGGCTTCCCTCTGTCCAGATCCCTGCTGACCGCCGCACTCCCCCGATCCGCCTATTTCACAGTCAAGCCTCCCGAAGACGGTCAGCCTGCCTGGCGCCAGCTCCTCGTCCATGCCGGCCGCGGCGGCGGCCTCAAAACGATCCGCGAAAGCCTGAAACAGATTGTACTGGAGCTGAAAGCATTAAGTGAAGGGGCAAGCTCCGGGCGCTGATTGAGATCTGTCGCCCGATCGGGCTGCCCTTTTCCTGTCATTACGGTTGCCGCTTGGTTGAGACGGCTGACAAGGCAGGGAAAAATGAACCGGGACCGGATCAGGCTATTTCCGGAACCCATTTCGTCCGTAGCGTGACGAGTTCCTCGGCCGCCGAAGGATGAACTGCGCAGGTCCGGTCAAAATCCTGCTTCGTTGCGCCCATCTTAACGGCGATGCCAGCCATCTGGATCATCTCTGCGGCGTCCTCGCCGACAATGTGCACGCCGAGCACGCGCTGGTCGCAGGCGCGCACGACAAGCTTCATGAACGTGCGGGTCAGATCACCGTTCAGCATATTCTTCATCGGGCGAAAGCTGGTCTTGTAGATGTCGACAGGGCCGTGCGCCTTGCGCGCGTCAGTTTCCGTCAGGCCGACCGTCCCGACTTCCGGCTGAGTGAACACCGCTGTCGCAATGTCCGCATGGTCGAACTGCCAGGGATTGCCGCCGAACTCCGTGTCGGCAAAAGCATGCCCTTCACGGATCGCCACCGGCGTCAGGTTCACCCGGTCAGTCACATCGCCCACCGCCCAGATATTTGCGGCGCTGGTTCGTGACCATTCATCGACGATGACTTGGCCGTTCTCACCCAGTGTCACACCAGCCTTCTCGCAACCGAGCCCATCGGTATTGGCGCGCCGCCCCACAGCCATCATCACAACGTCGGTCACCAGGTGCTGCCCGCCGGTCATCTGAACGCGCAGTCCGCCCGGCGTCTTATCGATCCGCTCAAAGACGGTCCTGCTCATGACGTGAACACCCGCTTCTTTCAGGCCCTCCTGCACGGCGAGGCGCACATCCTCATCAAAACCACGCAGAACCGTCTCGCCTCGATAAACAAGCACAACCTCAACACCGAGAGCTGAAAACACATGTGCAAATTCCACCGCAATATAGCCACCGCCCGCGATCACCATCCGCTTCGGCAGCTTCTGCATGTGGAACATCTCGTTGGAAGTCACCACATGCTCCACGCCGGGCAGCTCCTCTGGTGAAGGCAGCCAGGGCCGGCCACCGGTCGCAATCAGGATCTTCCTCGCGGTGATCGTCTTGCCGCTTCTCGTGAGGCACAATGTACGCGCATTGACAAACTCCGCGCGCTCATCGAACACTTCAGCGCCGGCGGACTTCAGGTTGCGATCGTAGATTGCCGACAGCCTGTCCACTTCCGCATGCATACCGGCCAGGAATTTCGAATGGTCATAGGAAACTTCACCTGCTGACCATCCGTACCCAGCTGAATACTTTATATCCTTGCCATACTTGCTCGTGTAGACCATGAACTTCTTTGGCACGCAGCCGCGAATGACGCAGGTGCCACCCATGCGGTATTCTTCGGCCACGCCCACCCTGGCGCCCGCCTGTGCCGCAACGCGTGCCGCCCGGACGCCGCCGGAGCCGCCCCCGATGACGAACAGGTCAAAGTCGCAGGCGGCCTCGGTCATGGGTCTTTTCCTAGGAAATCAGAAACGGGAAGTTAGGCACGACGGCCTAGTATTCAATGATCCGCGCGCCGGTCTGGGTACCGAAAATCACGGTCCGGGCAATGCCTATAAACAGGCCGTGTTCTACCACGCCCGGCGTGCCGGAGAGGAAAGCCGCCGCTTTCGGCGGGTCGGGGATAAGACCACAATGGCAGTCCAGAATATAGTTTCCCCCATCGGTCACCAATAGTCCGGCGCTGCCAGGCGCATTGCGCAGCGAAACACGCGGGCGATCCACACCGGCCGCCACCAGCGCATCATGTACCTTCTTGGCCGTGATCGTATATCCGAAGGGCGTCACCTCCACGGGAAGCGGGAACGCCCCAATGGCCTGCACATCCTTGGAGGGATCTGCGATCACCACCATATGATCAGACGCATTCGCGATGATCTTTTCGCGCAGTAGCGCCGCACCGCCGCCCTTGATCAGCACGCCGCCCGGCCCCGCCTCGTCCGCGCCGTCGACGGTCAGATGGATACGGTCTATCTGCTCGAAGGGAATAAGCGGCACGCCCAGGCTGCGCGCCAGCTCGCGCGTCTGGCTACTCGTCTCTATACAGCGCACCAGCAGCCCGTCGGCAATCTCGTCCGCCAGCAGCTCGACAAAATACTTTGCGGTCGATCCGGTGCCGAGGCCAATCGTCATCCCCTCCTCGACGAACTCCATCGCCGCAGCCGCGGCGTTCTGCTTTTCGGTTTCGTAGGCCATCTCTTTCTATTTTTCCTTCTTACCTTTGTCGGCCTTGCCCGAAGAATTCCGCTTTCGGAACGTCTTCGCCCATCCGTCACGTGTCATCTGCTGCGCCCGGGCCAGGCTGAGTGCATCACCCGGGACATCTTTGGTGATCACGCTGCCGGAACCGATATAGGCCCCCTCCCCAATCGTAACCGGCGCCACCAGTGCCGAGTTGGAGCCGACAAAGGCGCCCTCGCCCACCTTTGTATGATGCTTGAGGAAACCATCATAATTGCAGAAAATCGTTCCTGCACCGATATTGGCGGCCGGGCCAATCGTACCGTCGCCAAGATAGGCGAGATGGTTGGCCTTCGCGCCCTCACCCATTGCAGTATTCTTGGTCTCGACGAAGTTACCGATATGCACATTCGCGGCCAGAACGGTTTCTGGCCGCAGCCGTGCAAATGGCCCGACCATACAACCCTCACCGACAACCGCGCCCTCCAGATGGCTGAATGCCCTGATACGCGCGCCGCCTGCCACCTGAACGCGTGGCCCGAAAACGACATTCGGCTCCACGACGACATCCGCTGCAATGTCCGTGTCATGAGCGAAGAAGACCGTTTCAGGCGCAACCAGCGTCACGCCCGCCTCCATCAGAGCCCGGCGCTTGCGCGCCTGGAAGATACCCTCGGCTTCGGCAAGGTCGGCTTTGGAATCGCAGCCGATAAGGTCATCTTCGGTCGCTGTCACCAGTGCGCAGCGTCCGCCCTCCGCGCGGGCCAGACCGACCAGATCGGTCAGGTAGAATTCGCCCTTTGCATTCTGGTTTGTAATCTTCTTCAGCAAGCGGAACACGTCGCCCGCTTGCCCAGCCATCACGCCGGAATTGCAGATACGCACCTGCAGCTGCTCGGGCGTCGCTTCGCGCGCCTCGACAATCGCCTCCAGGTCGCCGACTGCATTTGTGATCAGCCGGCCATAAAGGCCGGGCTCTGCTGCCTCGAAGCCCAGGACGCCAAGGCTTGCCCCACCGGCCACGCGCTTAAACAGCTCCTCAATCGCCGAGGCTGGCACCAGCGGACTGTCACCGTAGAGAACCGCCAGTTCGCCGCCAAACTCGCTTAACGCCTCCTCAGCGCAGCGCACCGCATGGCCCGTCCCCTGGGGTGGATCCTGAAAGACGGTATCCACGTCCGGATGGCGCGCCTTGAGGTGCGTGATCAGCACGTCCTGGGACGGGTGCACGACAGCCACGATCCGCGCACAGCCCACCTCGCGCGCCAGCGCTACCGACCAGTCAATCATCGGCCGGCCGCCGACCGCATGCATTACTTTTGGCAGCGCAGACTTCATCCGCGTGCCCTTTCCCGCGGCCAGGATCACAGCCGCACGCTGTTTAAGGGCTTTGGTCAAAGGCAGGCTCCCCCCTCGCTTTACGTCACCTCATCGCCTAGACGAAACCCCGCATCTTGGCGAGGGCGAACGCGGCATGGACGAAGCACAGACCCGCAGCTTTGAAGGCTGGACGATCCTGTTTGATCTGGACGGCACCTTGATCGATACGGCTCCCGACCTGCTGGGTGCGCTGAACCATGTGCTGACCGGCATGGGCCTCGCCCCGGTGGCACTGGCAGAGGTTGCCGGGATGATCGGGCACGGCGCCCGCGCGATGATCGAAACCGGCCTCAAGCGCCAGGGCGCCGCCCTGCCCGAGGCAGAGATGGAGGCCGCGTTCGAGCGTTTTATCGCCTATTATGTGGCCCATATCGCGGTCCACTCGCGACCCTTCGAAGGCGCCGCCGATGCCCTGGACGCGCTGCGCGAGGCAGGTGCGACGCTGGCCGTGTGCACCAACAAGCGCCAGGATCTGAGCGAGCAGCTTGTCGAAGCCCTCGGCCTGACCGACATGTTCGATGTCATCATTGGCGCGGACCGCACCGCCAACCGCAAGCCACACGCCGACCATGTGTTCGACACGGTCGCAGCTGCCGGCGGTGATCCGGACCGGGCGCTGTTTGTAGGCGATAGTCGTACGGATGAAAGGGCAGCCCGGAATGCCGGACTGCCCTTTGTATTCGTGACCTTCGGTTATGAGGCGGAACCTGCAGAAGCGATCTGTGCGGATGTGACCATCAGCCACTATGCCCAGCTCGTTCCAGCATTGTCAGCCCTCAGAAATCAGGCCGTTGCTTCGCCCCGGGGACGGTAGGTCGGGCGGGAAGATCCGGCCTCTCCAAGAGCACGCCGGCGAGGCATGCCATTGACCATGTTGGAACGCACGTCCGTGCGGGCGCTTCGCATAGCAGGCACGAACCCTGCCTCGATCAGGTCAACATCGACCTCATATCCACGCTCTGCCCAGTACGCATTGATTTTTTCACGAAGGCGCTTCGCGCCATCTTCGTCACACCAGTCTTTCACTCTGCTCTCTCCAGGCTTGTTATCACTTTGAGCGGCCGGGACCGCCGTGCCTGTCCTTCTTAGGGTTCATACTGCGGACCTTGACTGGCCCGTCTGGTATGACCGACAGATGACAACGTTTGCAGGTTTTCTCAAGAGCCATTTGGGGTGACAGATTGTTAAGCCTGCAACATGAACAACTGTTCATCTTCATCAATCCTTAACAATCCGGGGCTTTTTTGGGGCGCCGCCCCAGAAATGATCGCGCGAGGGGAGGTAAGCTGGAACCTGTGATTGCGGCACGCTGTCACAATCTTCCCAAGCCCTGCCATCTGACAGCAACTGAGGGCTCGCGCCCAATGCATTTTCGCATAGCTTCTTCATTGAGCCATAACCTTAAAACCCGCGCCAAGACTTGCGCTCAGCGGTCAAGGCGTGCGCGAAACTCGCGCCCTGCGCTGTGTCATATTCCGGCTTGACCTGCCTGGGCTTGCCGACTAGGCCACCCCCTCGCGGCGGGCGATTAGCTCAGTGGTAGAGCACTGCCTTCACACGGCAGGGGTCGCAGGTTCGAACCCTGCATCGCCCACCATCCCGCCCACTTTGCAAAACGCGCTGACCTGCCGCCTCCTATGGCGCCATCTGCGAAGCACAGTATAAGCCGCCCGATGAAATCGCTCCTGCGCTCGCCTCCTGTTGCTGTCGTGCTTGGCTTCCTTATCTGGTCGTGGATGGCGCTTGTTGCCTACTCTATCCGCTGGCGAATTGTCGGCGCGCAGGACGCACGCGAGGCCCTGGGCGGCGGGTCCACCGGGATTGTCCTGGCCTGCTGGCATGAGACCATCCTGATGATGCCGTCCGGCTGGTACCGGTCGATCCGAGGCTGGCCGGAGCGCTCAGGGCACCGGCTTGCCATGATGGTGTCGCTCTCGCCGGATGGCGCAGCCATCGCCAATGCCGTGGTGCGCCTGGATATCGATGTTGTCCGCGGCTCAGCCTCCAACAAGAAGAAGGCCGCCAAGGACAAAGGCGGGGTGCGCGCCATCGCTGAAGCCAGCCGACGCCTGAGGGAAGGCGGGGTGATCTGTATGACGCCAGACGGCCCCCGCGGCCCGCGCCGTATCGCGTCCGCCGGCGCCGTGACACTGGCCCAGCGCACCGGGGCCTGCGTCGTGCCCTACGCTGTCTCCTCGAAGCCGGCTCCACGGCTCAATAGCTGGGACAGGTTCATCATTCCGCTGCCTTTCGCCCGCGGCGCCATCGTGTTCGGCCCCCCAGTGCGCTGCCCCCGGGACGCCAGCATCGACGATTTGCAGCAGGCATTGCAAACCGGTATGGACATCGCTACGCGCCGGGCCGAGGAACTGGCCGGATATCCCGCCCGGACTGGCCCTGCCGGAGCTGCCGTCTGAATGACGCCCGCCTTGCTTACCTACCGGCTCTTGACGCGCCTCGCAGCGCCGGTGCTGGGCTTTGCCCTGCAGGCCCGCGCTCGCAGAGGTAAGGAAGACATTCTGCGCCTGAACGAGCGTTTCGCCAAACGCCTGCCGCCGCGCCGCCCAGGCCCGCTGGTCTGGCTGCACGGCGCCAGCGTCGGCGAAAGCCGCGTGCTGCTCGAGCTAGGCCGCCGCCTGATCGCAGCACGGCCCAGCCTGATGCTGGTCTTCACCAGCCAGACGCTGACCTCCGCCCGGCTGATGGGCAGACAACTGCCTGACAATGCCATACATGCGATGGCGCCGCTGGATACACCGATGGCGGCTCGGCGTTTCATACAGCACTGGAGGCCAGATCTCTGCATCTTCGCCGAAGGCGAGATATGGCCAAACCTGATCCTGGAAGCCGGCAGGGCCGGCGCCCGCCGGGCGCTGGTCAATGCGCGCATGACCGACGGCTCGGCTGATGGCTGGGCGCGCTTCACCCGTCTGTTCCGCACACTGATCGGAAACTTCGACGTTATCCTCGCCGCTGATCCCGATACCGGCGCACGCCTGGAGCGCCTGCTTTGCCGGGCAGTGCGGGTGCCGGGCAATCTCAAATCAGCGCAGTCACCGCCGGAAGCAAATCCGATCGAACTGACCCGCCTCTCGTCCCAGTTCATCCAGGGCCGCCGCTGCCTTGTGGCTGCCTCGACGCATCCCGGGGAGGAAGAACTCTTTCTCGATGCCACCGGCCAGATGACCGACGCTGCGATAATCATCGTGCCGCGTCATCCCGACCGGGGCGACGCGATTGCCGACCTCCTGAAGGCCCGGCGCCTGCCCTTTGCGCGCCGATCCAGGGGCGATGTCGCGTCCGTGCGCGACCGTGTATTACTGGCCGACACAATGGGCGAGATGGGTCTATGGCTGCGTCTTGCCGATGCGGTCTATCTCGGGGGCGGCCATGCGCCGGATGTCGGCGGACATAATCCGCTCGAAGCCGTGCGTCTGCGCAAACCTGTACTGACGGGGCCAGGCGTGTTCAACTTTGCGACCATGATGGCGGACCTTACGCAGCGAGGGCTTGTCCGCGTCGTCAGGGATGCGGGCGAACTGGCCGCGGGCCTCGCAGATCCGCCCTCGATCTCAGAGGCATTGATCACAGCGCTGGAAGAGCAAGCTGATGCGCCGATGAATGCAACGCTGGATGCGCTGTTGCCTCTGATCCCCAGGCCGCTTCTGGAAACGCCGGAGCCGCACCGGTGAAGGCCCCTGCCTTCTGGGCCAGCGGTCTTGACCCCGCTTCACGCGAAGCTGCGCCTCTCACGCGCGCCCTGCTGACACCCTTTTCCTGGCTCTATCTTGCCGGTCTGCGGCGAAAGCTGACCCGCGCCGTGCCGGCCCGCGCAGGCATTCCGGTGATCTGCATCGGCAACCTCACGACCGGCGGTACCGGAAAGACCCCCGTCGCCGAAGCCCTCAGGGAGCGGATCGCTGCGCGGGGCGTGCGCGCCGCCACCCTGTCGCGCGGACACGGCGGAACCGAGGCCGGGCCGCTGCGAGTTGATGCTGTCCGTCACAGCTTCCGCCAAGTCGGCGACGAAGCCCTGCTGCTCGCCTCCTCCGGCGAGGCCTGGATCGGCCGCAATCGCCCGGCCGCCGCCGCCGCCATGAGGGCGGCGGGCGTGGGCGCGGTGCTGATGGATGACGGTCACCAGAACCCCTCGCTTGCCAAGGACTTCACCTTCATCGTCATCGATGCGGGCGCGCCCTTCGGCAATGGTCATGTGCTACCCAAGGGTCCACTGCGCGAACCGGTCCTTGACGGCCTTGCGCGGGCGCACGCCGTGATCCTGATGGGCGATGGCGAGGTGCCCGACGCTGTGATCGCCAGCGGCAAACCCGTACTGCGCGCCCGGCTCTCGGTACAAGGCGACGCACCGTCCGGCGCGCTGGTCGCGTTCGCAGGCATCGGCCGGCCGCAGAAATTCTTCGACAGCCTGCGCCAGGCAGGGGGCGATGTGCGAGATGAAGTTCCCTTTTCCGATCACCATCCCTACACGCCGGCGGACATGGTATTCCTGCAAGGCCTCGCCGCCCGGGACGGCGCCCGGCTGGTGACCACGGCGAAGGATCATGTGCGCCTGCCGCCGCAGATGCGCGCTTCGGTTGCCGTTCTGCCGGTGAAAGCTGTGTTTGAGACGCCGGAGACGCTTGACGCCCTGCTCGCGCCGATCTTCAAACGGGCAGCACCATGACCGAGCCGAACACGCCCGACTATGTCCGCCCGAAGGACATCGATAACCGCGCCAGCTTCTGGCAGCGGGTGCTCTGGCGGATAGAAACAATAGCATGGGACGTGGTCTACTGGGCCCCGATGAAGGCACTGGGGCCAGACCGGGCCTCCGACTTTGGTGGCTGGCTGATGAAGAAGATCGGCCCCCTGCTATCGCAGCACAAGACAACGCTACGCAACCTGCGCCTTGCCTTTCGGGAGTGGGACCCGGCCAGGATTGACGCCACAGCTCTGGCGGCCTGGGAAAACATCGGGCGGACAGCTGGCGAGCTGCCGCACCTTCCCTCGATTGATCCGTTTACGAGCGGCCGTGTCGAAATCATCGGCCTCGATGTCCTCGACCGAATTCGCGACAGCGGCAAGGGAGCCGTATTTATATCTGGCCATTTCGCCAATTGGGAAATCATGCCTGCCGCCATCACCAGGCGCATCCCGCATGCCGTGATGACTTACCGTGCGCTGAACAATCCGCATATCGACAAACGTATTGCCGGCCTGCGTGCAGCCTACGGAACCTCCATCAATGCGCCTAAGGGCATTGGAACGCGGGAGTTGATGCGCGCGCTGACCAAAGGCTCGCCGGTAGCCCTGATGAATGACCAGAAGTTCAATGGCGGCATTGCAGTGCCCTTCTTCGGGCATGCCGCAATGACGGCGCCTGGGCCAACACGGCTGGCGCTGAAGTACAAGGTGGCGATCGTGCCCGTCTCGACCGTACGCACTGGCCCGGCGCGTTTCCGCATTACCTTCCACGAGCCCTTCGTGCCGGAAGATACCGGACGCACTGAAGCCGATATCGAATGCTCGGTGGCCCGCATCAATGCCTTCATCGAGGCGCAGGTCCGAGCCGAGCCTGGCCAGTGGTTCTGGCAGCACCGCCGCTGGCCGAAAGAGGCCTGGAGGGACGCCGGCGTCCTTTAAAAAAAGGAAGGGCAGCTTCCTGAAGCTACCCCCCCAGTCGTGTTCGCGAGAGAGCCAAGGGTGTGGTTCACCACACCTCGCGGCGGCGCTGGCGCTGCCGGCGGCGCACGAGCAGCGAGGGGCGCTGCGTGACTGGATCATTCGCCGCCTCAGGCACAGGGGCGTCGGCAAAGATTCGGGCGAGGATTTCGGTTTGCGACGCAGGTTTGGCGGCAGGACGGATGGCAGTGAGCGTATTCATGGCAGGGCTCCTTCGGGGACTGGTGGCCGGAACATCCCGGTCTTTGCTGGTGAGATGCAGCAGGGCGCGCGTTTGGATGCAGCGCGGGGTGATTTTTTCGGTATCGGCCGCGTGAAGCGCCTGTTGGCGGCCGGTTGTTTGAACTGATCTCAAAGGATCCGTCATCCTGGCGAAAGCCGGGATGATACAGAGTTCCGGGAGGTGTCAGGGGGAAAGGGTTGCCCTCTCCGTCTGGACGAAGAGTGTGCAGCCCCCCTCCGCCCGCTTCGTGTGGGAGGATGGGGGCGGAGGGCAGGTCAGGGTTGGTGGGCAGATCGCTACCCCTGCTTGCCTGCGTCAGGGAACGGAAGGTTCGGGGGAGTAGTTTTTAGGTGACCGGACCAGGCAGCTTGTTGCCGATGGCGGTGACATAAACCTGCCCCAAAAGGTAACGCGATGAGGTACGGGGTGGCGTTCGAGGCGAGGTCGTCGCAGATGATCCGGTTGAAAGCCTACCGGATGTCCGGCCAGAAAAAAGGGAGCTCGGCAGCGAAGAAGCGGGCGCAGGCGGGATCTTGGCGCAGTTCGGTCAGCGTGAACATGACCGCCAGGATAACCCCGGTGCGAATAGGATGGGGTTCGCAAGCCCCAGAAAAATCCGTTGTTATCATCCCGGGATTTGCGCAGCTAATGCCCTGGGGTCAGGAAGGCCGGCAGAACGTGCAGTCCTCAATCCCGGTCTTCGCCTTCCGCCAGACCGGGATGACCAATGACCGAGGGGACAATCGGGGCCGGATTGGCTGCACAAGGCGCCGCTTGCACAACCAATCTCAGGGGTCAGACGACTTTGTTGAGCCGGGTTTCGATCTCGTCGAGCAGATCGCGGATGCGTTTGGCATTGGCACCAAGATCAGAAAGACCTACGCGGCTGGTAGAGCGGACATCAATGATGGCACGCTCTTCTTCACCCCGGATGCGGATCATGACGTCGTCGCGGAAACCGAACCAGAAGCTCGTCTCGGTGGCTTCGATGATGCCGGCATCCGGCGATGCCGTGACAACCGTCCAGCCGCGCGCCTCCACGGCCGCCAGCGCCGCCGCATACGCCGCATCGACCGTGACCGGAGCCGAAAGCGGCGCGATCATCGGATAGGGCGTTTCCTTGGGCGATTTATGGGTTGCGGTGTCGAACTCCGCCTCCTCCTGGACTTCGGCGACGCGGCGCCCGCCCATGCCGGGCCAGCGGCCACTTGCAGCAGCGTCTATGACCGGATCGCTCTCGATCGGATTAAGGGCGCCGGTTGCCTCGCGCTCTGCGCGCAGCGCGCTGGTCGGCAGGATCGGGCTTGACCAGTCGGTCTGGATGTCATGCAGCGGCGGCAGCCGGGCAGCCTGGCCGCCGAAAGCGGCGACGCGGCCAAAAGCAAGGCCGGAGACCAACAGCGCGGCGAAGGCAAGGATGAAGGCCTTCTTACGGGGCGACTTGAGCAGCGAGACGATGACGGCAAGGACCGAGATGCCAGCCGCCGCCAGAAGCAGCATGGGTCCCCAGGTGATGGTCATTATGCCGAGCCCGAACTGCCAGTTCCAGAGCCCAAGCCTGGTGCCCAAGGCAGCGGCCGCAAACCAGAGGATCGAGAAGACGGCAAGACCGAGCGCAAAGCCCGCGAACCTGCCGCGCCAACCTGCGGTTTGCACAGGCACGTTTGTAGAATCCGTCATATGCCCAGTCCTTTCAGGCGGTCGGGAGCTTGTAGTCCTTGAATGTCTCGCGCAGGGCGAGCTTGTTGATCTTGCCGGTTGCGCCGAGGGGGATTACCTCGACGAACTGGACGTCATCCGGCGTCCACCATTTGGCAATCTTGCCTTCGAGGCTGGCAAGGATTTCTTCCTTGGTCGGGTTTTCACCGGGCTTGGCCTGCACGATCAGCAGCGGGCGCTCGTCCCATTTGGGATGGTAGATGCCGATCGCGGCCGCATTGGCGACCTTGGGATGGCCGACTGCGATGTTTTCGATATCGATGGAGGAGATCCATTCCCCACCCGACTTGATGACATCCTTGGCACGGTCGGTGATGACCATGGTGCCGATCTCGTCGATTGTGGCGACGTCGCCGGTGTCGAAATAGCCTTCGGCATCAAGCACATTGCCACCGGCGCCCTTGAAATAGCCACCAGCCACGGCGGCACCGCGCACGAGCAGCCGACCGGACGTCTTGCCATCGCGCGCCAGGATCTTGCCGTCATCATCGACGATGCGAAGCTCGACGCCGAAGGGCGGGCGGCCCTGCTTCATCTTCTGCTTCATGCGGGTGTCGACATCCGCATTGACAAGGTGCGGCGGCAGCGCGCCGAGTGTGCCCAGCGGCGAGGTTTCAGTCATCCCCCAGGCGTGAATCACATCGACTTCATAGTCCTGTTCGAAGGCACGAAGGATGCGTTCCGGAATGGCAGAGCCGCCGATCAGCACCTTCTTGAGATGGGGCAGCTTCAGATTGTTCGCCTGAAGGTGAGTAAGCAGCATCAGCCAGACGGTGGGCACAGCGGCCGTGATCGAGACTTTCTCGGAATCGAGGAGTTCGTAGATCGAGGCTCCGTCCATCTGCGCGCCTGGCATCACCATGTTCGCGCCGGTCGCCGGGCAGGACATGGCGAGGCCCCAGGCATTAGCGTGGAACATCGGAACGACGGGGAGTACAACATCAGCCGACCCCATGCCCATAGCATCCTTTCCCATCGTGACGAGCGTGTGGAGCACGTTCGAGCGGTGGGAGTAGAGAACGCCTTTCGGGTTGCCGGTTGTGCCCGAGGTGTAGCAGAGGCCGCATGCGGTATCTTCCGGGAAGTCGCCCCAGCGGACATTGGTCGAGCGTCCGTCGATCCAGATGTCGAACGCGATGGCGCCGAGCTTGTTCTCGGGCATCGTGTCGGCGCCGGCATAGATGACAAAGGTCTTGACTGTTTCGAGCTGGCCTCGGATGGCTTCGACGATCGGCAGGAAGGTTTTGTCGAAGACGAGAACCTTGTCCTCGGCATGGTTGGCAATCCAGGCAATCTGGTCAGGGTGGAGGCGCGGATTGATCGTGTGCAGTACGGCGCCCATGCCCATGGCGCCATACCAGGTGGCCATGTGTCGCTCGGAGTTCCAGCCGAGCGTCGCCACCCGGTCGCCAATCCCGATGCCCGCATCTTTCAGGGCCGAAGAGACCTGCTTGGCCATGATATAGAGCTGGGCATAGCTCATACGCGTGATGTTGCCTTCGACGCGGCGCGTGATGATCTCGCGGTCGCCGTGCTGCAGGCGCGCATGCTCGAGGATCTTGTCCACGGTCAGCGGCCAGTCCTGCATTAAACCTTTCATTGATCGTCCTCCGGGTTCGGGCGCGCGCCGGATCCTGGCAGCGCTTGTGATTTTTCGAGGCCCTGTCTATTCGGGCGGGAGCGCTCACGCAAGGAAAGGCTGGGGGACATGCAGAGACTTCTCGTGACCCTGGTGGCAGGTTTCGCGTTGGCCGGTTGCAATGAGGCCGCCAGCACACTCGCGGCGCAGGCGCAGGCGGCCGTCGCTGAAGAGGCGGCGCAGTCGGCCCCGGTGCCTGTTCTACCACCCTTGCCCGAACTGTTCGATTGCCTGCGGGAGGCCGGCGGGGTGGTTGTTGCCGCGCACCGGGGCGGCCCGGCGCCGGGTTATCCCGAGAACGCCCTGGAAACGCTGGAATATGGCTTCGAGGCTGGCATCCGGGTGTTCGAAATCGACGTGGCGCAGAGCCGCGACGGCGTCATTTTCCTGCACCATGATGACCGCTTCGGACGAACCGTCGCGGCAGAGGGCTATGTCTCGGACACGGTCTGGGCTGAGATCGCGGGTCGGGCGCTCAAGGACAATAATGGCGCCGTGACAGGCTTCTATCCGCCGAAGCTGACCGATGTGCTGGTCTGGGCAAAACAGAGAGGGGCGATCCTGGAACTCGACCGCAAGCGCACGACGGATTGGCGCAACCTCATCGAGGCGGTCAAGGCAGCAGGGGCCCAGAACAATGCGATCCTGATCTCCTATTCCGACGAAGAGGCGGGCGCGATCGCAAAGCTTGACCCGGCGCTGATGATGACGGCCTCAATCCGAGACAACCGGGATCTCAGCCGGCTCGAGGCGCTGGGTGTCGACCGCACCCGGGTCATCGGCTGGACAGGGACGCGCCAGCCGGACCCCTCCGCTTTCGATCAGTTGCTGGAGCAAGGCGTGGAACCTGCCTTTGGTACGCTCGGCCGCAAGGGAGCACGGCTGGATGATCAGTACTGGCTGGACGGCGATGGCAGCGAGTATCAAAGCCTCGTTGATGACGGCGTCGTGCTGATCGCAACCGACGAGCCTTACCGGGTAGCCGAGTGGCTGGACGCCGATGACGCCGGTTGGGCGGCTTGTGCTGCGCGCTAGGACGCGTTGGGCCGTGTGCGACGTACGAACCAGAGCCACACAAGAAGGGCCGGCGAGCCAAGTTCGATAAAGGCGCCGATCTGCTGTTGCTGAGCCCCGGGACCAAGGGCGTCCTGGGACAGGAGGCGACCAAGGCCGCCGATGACGAGGGCGGCGCAGATCATCGCCATGAGGGCAAAATGCTTTTCAATGCCCGGAATGGCGTACCAGAGGAGAAACGTGACGAGGATGTAGACCCCCGACATATAGCGGTACTGATTATCGACCGCGGCGGAGACGGTCGCAGCCGGGTCAGCGCCTGCCATGCCTGAGTGCAGCCCCATCACGGCGAAAGCGAGCGGGATGAGCGAGAAGAGACCGAGCACGATCTGCAGGCCGAGTTTCATAGTGGATTGCCCCTGTTGTCATCATTTCAGAAGAGCCATTGCCAAAAAATAAAACCCGCGTCGTTGTTTATTTCAGGGCCCCTGGATGCTGAGGTGTCTCGGACCTATCCAGAAGCCTCTCGGCGCGGATTTCCGGCGTGGCTTTCGCGCGCAGCTGATCGCGCAGGGCCTTGACCGCCCGCCCCGGCTGCACCCTTCAGCGCACGCACGCCCCAGCCTTAACAGCTGCAGAGAAAAGCTGAGGCGCCTGCAAGGGACAGCGTCCTGCTGGATGCGGCGGTCTTTAACCGTGCCCTTGTGGTATCGTGACCGGTCCCGCCTGGGACGGCCGGGCGATTGGGGCGCCGCCGCTCATATCGCTGCCCTGGCCTGCCGGACTGGGCGACTCACAGGGGCCATCACCGGCATCTGCCTGCAGCGCCAGACTGCAGGCAGAACGCACAGTAGCAGATGCCGGAGATCCAAAAAACGCGCGGATAAGGGGCGCACGCGCTTTAACTGTCTACGGATAAAGTCTGACGCTGATCCAGCCTTCGCCCTTACGGTAGAGTTTCAGGCGATCATGCATGCGGAAAGCCTGATCCTGCCAGAATTCGATTTCTGTCGGCGCAAGGCGGAAGCCGCCCCAGAACTCCGGACGCGGAATATCGGGGCTGTCTCCATAAATGGTGGAGAGTTCTGCAATGCGCTGCTCGAAAATGGCACGGTCAGCCATCGGACGGGACTGATCGGAAGCAATGGCACTGATACGGCTCTGGGCGGCGCGCGAGGCGAAGTAAGCGTCGGCCTCGGTGTCGCAAACGCGGGCGACGCTGCCCCGGATGCGAACCTGGCGGCGCAGGCTTTTCCAGTGGAAGCCAAGGGCCGCGTTCGGGCAGGCAGCGAGCTGCTGGCCTTTGGCGCTTTCGAGATTGGTGAAGAAGGTGAAGCCGGAAGCATCGACGCCCTTAAGCAGCACGACGCGGACATCCGGATTGCCCTCAGCGTCCACCGTGGCGAGGGACATGGCATTGGCGTCGTTGACCTCCGAGGCGCGGGCATCGGCCATCCAGTTCTGAAACAGGCCGATCGGATCGGTGGTTTCTGGGATCAGGGGGCGGTCGCCGCTGTCGGCATAGTCGGCAGCGCTGGGGGTCGGCGGGATTACGGAGGAAGACATCGGCAGGGCCATTTCGCGGTTTGTCAGGCTCGCGATTTCATATAGGAGGCCGGAGAGAACCGCGAGGGCGCAGGCTGTCACATGTCGCATAACACGTTTGGCCATCTTTTTCGTGTCACCACATGGGGCGAGAGCCATGGGCCGGCTCTCGGCTGTGTCGTGGACGGCTGCCCGCCGGGGCTGAAGCTGGACGAGGCCTTTATCCAGCAATTCCTGGACAAGCGCCGGCCGGGGACCTCGCGCTTTGTCACGCAGCGGCAGGAAGCGGATCTCGTGAAAATCCTGTCCGGCGTATTCGAGGACGACCGCACGGATGGCCAGGTGACGACGGGCACGCCGATCAGTCTGATGATCGAGAATACCGACCAGCGAAGCAAGGATTACCGCGAGATCCGGGACCGCTATCGCCCCGGGCATGCCGACTATGCCTATGATGCAAAATATGCCGTCCGGGACTATCGCGGCGGCGGACGTTCCTCGGCGCGGGAAACGGCCGCGCGCGTGGCGGCCGGAGCGGTGGCGCGGCGCGTGCTGGGCGATGGCATCCTGATCCGCGGCGCGGTGGTGCAGATCGGCCCGCACATGATCGATCCTGAGGCCTGGGACTGGAACGAGATACAGGAAAATCCCTTCTGGTGCCCGGACCGGGCGATGGCCGCGCACTGGGAAGACTTCCTAGACAGGACACGCAAGGCAGGCTCGTCAGCCGGTGCGATCGTGCAGGTCGAGGCGAGCGGCGTGCCGGCCGGATGGGGCGCGCCGGTCTATGGCAAACTGGACGCGGAACTCGCCGGTGCGATGATGGGCATCAACGCAGTCAAGGGTGTCGAGATCGGCGCCGGATTTGCTGCGGCAGGGATGAGCGGCGAAGAGAATGCCGACGAAATGCGCGCCGGACATGATGGCCCTTCCTTCCTTGCCAACAATAATGGCGGCGTAGCGGGCGGCATTTCGACGGGCCAGGACATCGTGGTGCGCATCGCGATCAAACCGACTTCGTCTATCCTCAACAATGTGCGCTCCGTCACGCGGGACGGCGAAGAGGTTGATGTACGCACGATCGGTCGGCATGATCCTTGCGTTGGCATTCGCGCCGTACCGGTTGCAGAAGCGATGATGGCCTGCGTGCTGGCGGATGCCAAGCTGCGCCACCGGGGCCAAACCGGGCGATGACATAAATCTTTCACGCAACTTCTATCGCGGGCACTCTGAGGCTCTGATAGAGACGTCATCGGCGCACAGATGGGGGGAGGAACCGGTGATGTTGTTCGGCGGATTAGAGATTTTCGCCCTCGTCGGGTTCCTGATTGCTGCCTATTCGATCGTTGCCAATGATGCGATCCAGACGCTGGGCACATTCCTTTCGTCCAACAGCCGGGCGCCCTGGTGGATACTGTGGCTATACGCCTGCTCCATCATCGTGGCCGTAATGTTGTATGGCTATTTCGTACTCAATACGGATATTGCCTATGGGCGGCTAAACCGGATCCCCTATCCGGAGACTGGAATCGATTGGTGGCACGCCTTACCACCAGCCGTGCTGCTTATTCTGACAAGGTTCGGCATTCCTGTATCGACCACATTCCTTGTGCTGACGATTTTTACCATGACTGGCGGCGCCGCAACCGAGGGCGTTCTGATCGACATGCTGATCAAGTCCGGCGTAGGTTATCTGGTCGCCCTGCTTGCTGGCGGACTCGTCTACCTCGCCGTAGCAAACTCCTGGGAGCGGTGGATCCACTCGACGATCGAGCGCCCGATACCGATCTTCTGGGTCGTACTTCAATGGTTGTCTACGGCCTTCCTCTGGTCGCAATGGCTGATCCAGGACCTCGCCAACATATTCGTGTTCCTTCCTCGCAGCACGGTATCGGATGGCGCTACGATCCAGGTGACGTTTGATGCCTGGCTCCTGGTGTTTGCCACGCTCGTAATGCTCGTGCTTCATGCCTGGATTTTCGCCACGCGCGGAGGCGAGATCCAGAAGATCGTCAACTCCAAGACGAACATCACCGACATCCGAGCGGCAACGCTGGTCGATTTCATCTACGGCCTCATCCTGGTCGTGTTCAAGGAAATCAACGATGTGCCTATGTCAACGACCTGGGTTTTCCTCGGACTGCTCGCCGGAAGGGAGATCGCGATCTCCTATATCTCCGGCCTCAGGTCGCGGCGCGAGGCGGCGCATGACGTGATGACCGACGTTGCGCGCGCAGGTCTTGGGCTTGTCGTCTCGGTCGTGCTCGCCGTGGGCCTCCCTTTTGTTGCAACTGGAAAGATGCCGAGCTTCTGAACAAACGTTCTGCGCTGGGGCCGCTACTTGTAAAGGCTGCCGGATGATCAGAAGCTTAAGCGCCGCGGATCGGCACAACGTCAGCCCCGGCACGCAGACCAGCGCGTTGCATCAGGAAACAGTCGCGACCTGCGCCGCAGGCAATGCCATCAGCATCAACCGGTCCGGTGACGGGGCTTCGTCCTATGAATTGAACTCTGGCCGGGCATAGCCGGCCGATATACCGGTGGAGCCGGCAATGTCCTTTGCAACCGGAAGCGGGACTGCGAGGAGGTCAAGGCGCCAAACACGGGCAAACGGCTTCTGTTCTCCTTAATCTGCAGCTCAGCCGGCAGCGCAACGCTGAGACACCTGAGCAAAACACCTTCGCCGTCGTCGCACGGCGTATTGGCATCAGGACCAACAGAGCTCAGACTTTGAAAAGCGTTCAATCCTTATCGCCGGAAGGCGCCTCACCGGGGCGCGGTCGGCGCCAGCGGGTGACTTTTGTAAGAAAGGCGAGCGTCTCGCCCTCCTTAACAAAACCATGTGTTTCAAGGGCGTCCGACAGGTTCCAGCTGAGATATCCCTTGTAATAGGGCTCATGGAACCCGTGCGGGAAATATTCGAGCAGGCCGTCCATGGCCGGGTAGTCGCCGAACTGGACGCTGTCGGCCAGGACGAACAGGCCTCCAGGTTTCAGAATACGGAATATCTCTGTAAGGACTTTTTGACGAACCTTCGGCGGCAATTCGTGGAACAGAAAAACTGAGACAGCAATATCCTGCGATTTTGTCTCGAGCGGCATGATTTCTGCCGCATCGTGAAGCACTTCAGCCTGGCGCCAGGGCGCGAGGCGCATGCGGGCAGCATCAGTATAGGAAGGCGACAGATCGAGACCGGTCACGCGCAGCTTCGGATAGATCTCGAGCACCTTTTCGAGGAACCGGCCATTGCCGCAAGCCACATCCAGAAGGCGCTGCGTGCGCTGGTCCCGGCCCTTCAGTTCCCGGCTGATTTCAGCGAGCGCGGCGCGGCGCATCGTATCCGCCGTACCTGAAAAAAGGGCTTCGACTTGTGTGTCATAAAGCTCGGCACTCTCCTCGGTGAACCAGCCGCCGGACTGGTAGTGAAAGTTCTGGAGGTAGTAAGGCGGATACCGGTTGGTTCCTTTCGGGAACTGCGAGCGGATTTCTGTTCCATCGCGGGCCAGGCGGCGCCGGTTCACCTGCTCAGCGTCCCGCAGGAAGGCCTGTGCAGACTTCAGCGCCCTCGGCAAATCGGATGGCCGCAGCGCTTCGGGCGGCGGATAGAGTCCGGCTTCGACATTCGCCCGGTCCATGGCCAAGAGCCGAAAGTAGGCCTTACGCAATTCGCCCAGGTCAGGCCGGCCACGGCTGGGGTAGAATGCCGGCTCACCGGGGCGGTCAAACCCGCCCGATCGGCTGCGCGCGGCCTGCATCTGAGCCGCATACCAGGCCGTGCGCAGGCTCTGACCTGCGGCATAACGTGCCCGGCGGGCTGTCTTCACGGCGCGGTCCAGAAGTCCCATGATTCAGAATATGCAGGGCGGATACGGAAGCGTCCAGCCTTCAGGCTCCGTTCAGGTTGAGACCGGCAGGTTGGGTATCAAGACCAGCGCAACCTGCCCTGTGCGCGAGGAGAGATGCAGTGAGGCTCAAGTTTTCGATTGCCGCTGGCAGCCTTGGCCTGATGGCCGTTGCCTTTCCGATGCAAGCCCAGGCCCTGTATGACGCTCCCTTTGGCGACCCGGGCGAGCGCAATCTGCAATGCGAACGCCAGCGCGCGGACAACTCGGCGACCGGGACTGTGGTGGGTGCCATTGCCGGCGCACTGATCGGGGGGGCCATCGGCAACAATATTGAGGCGGATCGCACTTATACCAGGTATGATCGCCGGGGCCGCCCGGTCGGGCGTTACACGCAGGGGCGCAGCGAGTCCGGCAACGTGGCCGCTGGCGCCGTCCTCGGCGCTCTGCTGGGCGCCGCCGCGGGCAACTCAATCGCGAAGGATTCCGGCCCGGGCTGCGCCGTCGCCTATGCGCCAGGCCGCTATTCCTATCCGCCGACGGGCGGGCAGATCCCCCGCACGACCAAGGGCCTTTATGGCGGGCCGGAAGTGATGGGCGCGAGCCACGATCCGGCAGATTATCCATCCAGCTATGGCCGCGGGCCTGACGATCCGTCTTATCCGGGTGATCATGACGAGGCACGCGGCCCGGGGCCGGCGCGCGACTGCCGCGTGATCCAGCGCGAGACGCGCCTGCCGGACGGGGGCGTGCTGCGCGATCCGGTTACGGCCTGCTGGGATGAGCAAGCGGGCCAGTGGCACGTTCAGGACGTCCATTCCTACGGCGATTGACGCCTGGCATAGACCAGCCATTCCCGGTTGCCATCGCCTCCGGGAATGGGACTGGGCTGCGGGGGCAGCGGCTGCCAGGCGGCGGTTGCGAGGTATCCGAGAAAGCCCGCAAGGGCGGCCTCCGTCGCTGCCTGATTGCTGACCAGACCGCCCTTGCCGACATTCTCAGGCCCGACCTCGAATTGCGGCTTGAACAGAGCGATGAGAACGGCGGCGGGCGCTGCCAACGCGAGCGGGGCACCGAGCACCTTGGCGAGCGAGACAAAACTGAGATCACAGACAACCAGCTGCGGAGGCGAGGCAAGATGTGCATGCGTGAGGTCCTTAGCGTTGAGCCGCTCGAAGGATTTGACGCGCGGGTGACCCGCAATCGACGGGTGCAGCTGACCATGCCCGACATCGACACAGGTCACATGGGCCGCGCCGGCGCGTAGCAACACATCCGTAAAGCCGCCAGAAGAAGCGCCGAGATCCAGACAGGTCATGCCGGCGGGATTAATACCGAAAACCTCCAGAGCCCGGGCCAGTTTCAGACCGCCGCGGGAAACATAGGGATGGGCCGCTTGCGAACGGACGGCCGCGCCGCGCGACAGGGCTTCGGATGGCTTGGCGATAACCTTTCCATCGGCGGTGACCAGACCGGCGGCAATGGCAGCCTGCGCAGCGGCGCGGCTGCCGAAATGGCCGAGGGAGACAAGCATCCGGTCGGCGCGGTCGGATATCGGAAGATCAGCGTCTGACATTCCGGTTCTTTGCCCTATACTTATCCTGGAATCGACAGGAGTATGAACATGCTGAAGCTGTTTCTCATCGCCGCCCCCGCGCTTGCGCTCGCAGCCTGCGGACATACCGGCCACGATAAGCACGGCGCCGGGCATGGCGAGCACAGCATGCATACACCGGAGACGGCTCCCGCGCCGATGAAGATCGAGCCGGCCGCAGCGACCGCCACCCTCCTCGGCGCAGACGGCCAGGAAATCGGCGAGGCCCGTTTCGAGCAGGGCCCGACCGGTGTGCTTATCCGTATGGAAATTGGTGCGGGCGGGCTGACGCCCGGCTGGCACGGGGTGCACCTGCACGAGATCGGCGATTGTTCGGACGTCGGCAGCTTCCAGCTTTCCGGCGGTCACCATGGCAAGGAGGCGGGTGCACACGGGCTGATGAACCCGGACCGAGGGCCAGAAGCGGGTGACCTGCCAAACGTATGGGCCGGCGCGGACGGCTCGGCCGGATATGAAGCCTTTACCATGCTCACCGAACTCGTCCCCGCCCTCGGTACGGACGGGCTGTCGATCATCGTACACGCAAACGAAGATGATCACCGCTCCCAGCCGATCGGAGGGGCCGGCCCGCGGGTGGCCTGCGGGGTCGTGATCCGGACAGACAGGTAGAGGCGTTGCGCCCGCCCGGGCTCGGCGCCACGACCCGCCCATAAACTACAGGGAGGATGAACCATGCCCAGACTGTCCCGCCGCTCCATGCTGGCCGGCAGCGCCGCGGTGATGGCCCTGGCCGCCTGCTCGCGAGAGCGTAAAGAGCCGGCGGCGGTCAGCAGGACGCCTGTCTTTTCAGGCTATGCAGATGGCACGGCGATGGCGGCCGGGATTGCGGCAGGGGAGACCACCGCGCTGGAGCAGGTCGAGGCGGCCATCAGCCGGGCGAGGGCGGTAGAGGCGCGGATCAACGGCTTCGCCAGCGAGAGCTTCGAGATGGCGCGCTCGGATGCAGCAGGATTGCTTTCCGGAGCGTTTGCAGGCGTGCCAAGCGCGATCAAGGACCTGATCGACTGGCGCGGTGCGCCGACCCAGTCGGGCAGCCGGGGCCTAGCCGGCAGGGCGGCGAGCCGGGACAACATCTTCGCCGCCAAATGGCGCGGCGCAGGGATTGTCTCACTCGGCAAATCGGCAACGCCCGAAGCGGGGCTGATCTCCTCGACCGAACCGCTGTCCAATGGACCGACGCGCAACCCTTGGGACTTGTCGCGCATCCCGGGCGGATCATCGGGTGGGGCGGCCGCGCTCGTGGCCGCGCGGGTGGTTCCCTTTGCGCATGCCAGCGATGGCGGTGGCTCGATCCGCATTCCGGCTTCCAGCTGCGGCGTATTCGGCCTGAAGCCCTCGCGCGACCGCCTGCCCTATAGCGAACCCGGCACCGCGCCGCCGCTGCAGATTTCGGTCAATCATGCTGTGACGGTCAGCGTGCGTGACTCCATTGCATTGTTCCGTGCAGCCGAGGCGAATGACGGCGCCTATCCCCTGCTTGGGGATATCCAGCCGTTGAAGCGGCGTCTGCGGATCGGATTTGCGCCGGAACCGATCGCTGGTACGCCGCTGCATCCCCATACGCGGGCTGGACTGGAGGATGTCGCGCAGCTTTGCCGTGACCTCGGACATACGCTCGTCGACTACACGATCCCGATGGACGGCCCGAAATTCACAGACGCCTTCATCCTTTACTGGGCCGCTGGCGCCGCGATGTTCGCGCAGGAAGTGGCGGCCTTTTCAGGCAAGCCGGTCGGGCCGGAGATTGTCGAGCCCTGGACGCTGGGCCTCGCGGAGATGGCCGCCCGCCGGATGGCGGAACTACCCGGCGCGATCGCTTATCTTCAGGCGTTCGAGGCGCAGTACGCGGCGTTCTTTGATACTCTTGATCTGATCCTGACCCCAGTGACGGGCAGCCCCGCTGTACCAGTTGGCGAGCAGGCGCCCGATGGCCCTTTCGGTACGGTCATGCAAAGCGTGCTCAGTTTTGTCGCCTATACGTCCCCGATGAACGTCGCCGGGGCTGCCTCGATGAGCGTGCCGCTCTCCTGGTCGCCAGCTGGCCTTCCGATCGGTGCGATGTTCTCCGGGAAGCGGGGTGATGACGAACTTCTGTTCGCACTCGCTCTCGAACTCGAAGCGGCACGCCCCTGGGCAGGTCGTACGCCCCCGATCCCTTCCCCCTGACGCGGCGAAAAGGGACGTGTGTGAAACCCTGAAAGCCTGAAGTTAACCAAGTTCCGCCGCTTATTTTCTGGGCGGAAAGGCGTTCCGGCTTACTTATCGAGGACGCGAAAGATGACTCTCGCGTCACTTAATACTATCTTGCGCAGCGTCCCCTCCCAGGAAAGACCCCCGCCGTGAACCGTTCCATCATGATCGCAGCCGTCGTTTTGGCTGTAATCCTTGCCTATTTTGGTATTCGCAGTGCGATGCGCGGCAGCCTCGGATCCGAGTTTGCACCAGTTGAGACTTCAGGACCGGCAGATGTCGCCGAGGCCATCGTGGTGACCGCCGAGAGCCAGTCGCACCCGATCAAGGTCGGGGCAAAAGGCCGCACGGCGCCTGACAAGTCGGTCACGGTGAAGTCCGGGACGGCGGGTACCGTCATTTCGGCATCTGTGCGCGAGGGCACCTTCGTCAAGCAAGGCACCCTGCTCTGCGGGCTGGATGTTGAAGCGCGCAGCGCGCGGGTGAAAGAAGCCGAAGCAGCCCGCGACGCAGCCAGGGTGGACTTCGAGGCCGCCTTGGCCCTGGCCGCCAAGGGCCTGACCCCGGCCAACCGGGAGGCGTCCGCACGGGCGCAGCTGGATGCAGCCGAAGCGGCCTTGAACTCAGCCAAGGTAGAACTGAACCGCACGCAGATCCGAGCCCCGTTTGACGGCGTGTTCGAAAGACGCCTCGCTGAGGCGGGTGACTATCTGGGGCCGGGTTCGCCCTGCGGCCTTCTGGTTGATTTGTCCCCGGTCATCGTCACGGCCGAAGTCACTGAGGCGAAAGCCGGCCTGCTCAAGCCTGGCATGGATGCCGAGGTGAAGCTCGCAGATGGAAGATCTTTCCCAGCAAAGCTGCGCTACGTCGCCCGCACGGCGAGCGACCAGACCCGGACGTTTCCGGTTGAGGCAGAACTGGTGACCGCAGACGCGATCGTCGCCGCCGGCGTGACCGCGACGATGAGCGTGCCGGCCGGCGAGGTTCAGGCGACACTGATTGCCCGCTCGCTGCTGACGCTCTCCGATTCCGGACAGCTCGGTGTGCGCAAGGTGCTCGCGGACAATACGGTCGCATTCGCCCCGATCGAAGTCATAGACGAGACCCCGGAAGGCGCCTGGGTGATAGGATTGCCCGAGAAAGCGACGTTGATCGCGATCGGGCAGGACTATCTTAATGATGGCGTGAAGGTGCGTCCTGTAGCGCAAGGGGGAGCCCGGCCATGACAGGTCTGATTGATGGCGCCATCGGCCGAGCGAGGATGGTGATTGCCATCCTCATCTGCGCCGTTCTGGCGGGAACCGCGACCTATATCGGCCTGCCCAAGGAAGCCGATCCCGACATACCGATCCCCTTCGTGGCGATCACCGTGCCGCTGGCGGGGGTCACGCCTGAAGACGCAGAGCGCCTGCTGGTGCGTCCGATCGAGGAAGAAGTTCAGGCCCTGGAAGGCCTGAAGACATTCAGCTCCTTTGCAGCCGAGGGCGCGGCACAGCTGGTGCTCGAGTTCGAGATCGACGTGGACGTCGATCAGGCCGTGCTCGACGTGAAGGACAAGGTCGACATGGCCAAACGCTTCTTCCCGGCAGAGGCGCGCGAACCGATCGTGACCGAGTTCAATGCGGCGCAGTTTCCCGTGCTCGTCGTGAATATCTACGGTGAGGCACCTGAACGTGGCCTGGCGCGGATCGCAGAAGAGCTTCGTGAACGCCTCGAGGCAGATCCCGGAATCCTGGAAGCACGCGTGCAGGGCAAACGCGAAGACCTGCTCGAGATCGTCATCGATCCGGTCAAGCTTGAAGCCTACAATATTTCCTATCAGGAAATCTTCGCGGTTGTGAACAATAACAACCAGCTGATCCCGGCAGGCCTGATCGATACCGGGCAAGGCAGCTTTGCGGTAAAAGTACCCGGCATTATCCGCACCGGCACTGATGCGCTGAACCTGCCGATCAAGCGGACTTCCGACGCCGTGGTCACCCTCGGCGATGTCGCCGAAGTTCGCCGCACCTTCAAGGATGCAACGGGCACGGCAACCTTCAACGGTGAGCCCGCGCTGCTGATCGAAGTCGTCAAGCGCAGCGGCGCTAACATTCTCGACACTGCAAACAATGTCCGTGCGATTGTCGCCGAAGAACGCGAAACCTGGCCCGCCACCGTCCGCGCGGAAATCACGTCGGACATGTCTGAAATGATCGGCGATCAGCTAAGCCAGCTCGAAAGCTCCATCATGACCGCGATCGTGCTGGTGATGATCATCGTTGTAGCTGCCCTCGGCCTGCGCTCGGCCATCCTCGTCGGCATCGCCATCCCTTCGACTTTCATGATGGCATTCCTGTTCCTTGGTGCGTTTGGATACACCATCAACATGATGGTGATGTTCGGCATGGTGATCGCGGTTGGTATCCTCGTGGATGGCGGCATCGTGGTGACCGAATATGCCGACCGGAAGATGGCCGAAGGGATGAGCCGGAAGAGCGCCTATGCCCTGGCCGGCAAGCGGATGTTCTGGCCGATTATCTCCTCGACGCTGACCACGCTCGCCGCCTTTGTCCCGTTTCTTTTCTGGAACTCGATGCCCGGCAAATTCATGGCTTATCTGCCGATAACCCTGATCTTCGTTCTGACCGCATCGCTTATCTCCGCCTTGATTTTCCTGCCAGTGCTCGGCTCGGTATTCGGCGGGCGCGCCAGTCAGGAAACGGATCAGAACCTGGCCGCGCTGGCAGCCGATGGTGATGCGCGCAAGGCAAAGGGGTGGATCGGCGCCTATGTGAGGATCGTTTCAGAGACCGTGCGCCGCCCTCTGATCACCACGGCCACCGTGCTTGGCACCACGTTTGCGATCTTTGTCTGGTTCGGATCCGCCCAGCACAAGAGCGAGTTTTTCCTTGATGTGGAGCCCGAGCAGGCCTTCGTTTTCGTGCAGGCCCAGGGAGCTCTCTCCGCCGCCGAAAGGGCGCAGCTGGTCGGCCAGGCCGAAGCCGTGATTTCCGAAGTCAGCGGAATTACCGCCATCTCCACCCGCACCGGTGTCTCCTCCTCAGGCTTCAACTTTGATGGCGTGAGCGGCGTGCCACTTGATACGATCGGCCAGATCCTGCTTGACCTCAACACGACATCAGACGGTCCTTTTAATGCGCGCGAGACCCTGAGCGAAGTGCGAAGCCGCCTGGCGAGCGTGCCGGCGCTGCGTTTCGAAATTCAGGCCCGGGAACAAGGTCCGCCCACGGGCAAGGATATCCAGGTAGCGCTGCTCGGCAATGACCCTTCCGCGCTCGATGATATGGCCACGCGGATACGTGGCTGGCTGGAAGCGCGTGATGACGTCATCGAGATTGACGACTCCCGGCCCCTCCCCGGCATTGAGTATCAGCTTAGCGTAGACCGGGCAGAGGCGGGCAAGTTCGGCGTTGATGTGGCGCAGATTGGCGCCGCGGTACAGCTCGTCACGAACGGCGTGCTGGTCGGGCGCTATCGCCCGGATGATGCCAACGAGGAAGTCGACATTCGCGTCCGCTTCCCGCAGGATGAGCGTTCGGCCGCCGCCCTCGATGCCCTGAAGATCTCGACACCGCAAGGCAACGTGCCCCTCTCGCTGTTCGTGACACGCGAAGCAGCACCCCGCGTGAGCCAGATCGAGCGGCGTGAAGGCAGGCGCGTGATCGATGTGCGCGGCAATGCCCGCGAGCAGGGTACCGGCGGCGCAATCGTCACCGAACTGAAGGCGTTCATAGGGACACAGCCAGTCCCGCCCGGGGTCGAGGTACGGTTTGAAGGCGCGGACGAGGATACGGCAGCAGCCGGCGCCTTTTTCGCCGGTGCGGCGCTTGCAGCCCTGTTCATGATGGCCGTAATCCTTCTCTGGCAGTTCAACAATTTCTGGCAGGTGGCTTTGACACTTTCGGCCGTGATCCTGTCGACAGCGGGCGTTCTGGTTGGCGTGAACCTGCTGCTACCGTATGTCAGCATTCTCATGATCGGCACCGGTATCGTGGCGCTCGCAGGCATCGTCGTGAACAACAACATTATCCTGATCGACACGTTCAACCGGTTACGCGCAGACGGCCGCTCACCGGAAGATGCCGCCATTGCGACCGCTGCCCAGCGTATCCGTCCGATCCTGCTGACGACGGGCACGACGATGTTCGGCCTGTTCCCGATGATCATCCAGATGAATGTGAGCTTTGCGCAAGGCGCCATCAATTTTGGCGGCGCAAGCTCAGAATGGTGGGTACAGCTGGCAACGGCGGTCGTGTTCGGCCTTGGCTTCTCGACACTGATGATCCTTCTGGTCACGCCCGTCTGGCTGCTGGCACCCTACCGGATCGGACGCTGGCTGAAACGGCAGTGGTACCGGGTGTCCAGGCTGGCTCGCGGTTCTGGTCATGAAGGTGCGTCTGCGAGCTATGCCGCAAACGATCCGGGCGAGAAGAAAAGCGTTCTGCCGGCGGCAGAATAGACCGGCTCAGACGGCTTGCGGCCCCGGGAGACGGGTGTTGAGCGGTCTGCCGGGCCGGCATTTGCGATGAGCTCCCAAAGGGGGGGGGGAGGCTGGGCAGGCGGATCAAAAACCAACCGAAGGACGAGGCGGACACCGCGAGGTCTTGGGAGCCGGTCAGGACTATCAGGAAATCGGCGGCTTTGAACAGGTTGCCGGGACGGCCATCAGGTCGTGCCTGCGCTTCGTGAATTCAAGCTGCAGCGCAGGACCAATCCGGGGACCGGCACCGGTGATGCGTGTGCCGGGCAGAGACTGTCCCGGCCCGGCAGAATCCGAAGGGATCAGGTCTTCGGCGCGATCCGGTAAACGGCTGTCGCCGTCATGACGATACCCCTGTTACCTTCGGCGGCGCCGCCGGAAAACAGGATCGTGCGCGTTTTGCGGTCGATCCGCGCAGTATAGGACAGGCTCGCAGGCTCAGCGCCGCTGGCGGCTACATCGAAAGTAACGGATACGAGGTCGACCGTGTCGGGCGCACAAGCTCTTTCGGCATCGGCACGGATCGCCTGCATCAGGCGCAGGGCGATGCCCTCATCGGCGCGGGTAACCAGCGTGTCACTCATGGCAGTCTCCTTCAGCCCCCGGCTGTAACGGGCCTGGGGCGGAATGAAAAGGGCCGCCCCGAAGGACGGCCCGAATACTCTGAGGCGACGCGAAGACCACGAGGGGCCGGGATTAGCAGCGTCAGCTTCGATTTGCAGGGCCAGTGCGTTACGCGGCGCGCACCTCCTCCCTGCAGGACGGCTCGTCCGCATGGCCGATCAGGTCACCCAGATGGCCAAAATTATTTATACCGTATACAGATTGCATCCAGCTACCGATGGATGGCAGCAGCGTGCCGATGGCCCTGTGGTCCAGACCGGCCTCCTGGAGTGCTGAAATCATCGAAACGGCAACGCGGCGGCGTCCGCCCGGGGTCTGCTCGATCAGACGCGCAATCTCGCCCGTCGGGGCACCGATCTCGTCTCCCGTCTGCGCAGCAAGGACCCGCGCGCCGGGAAGCTTCTTGAACATGATGTCGGCGAACGGACTACCCTGACGCTCGGCGCCATTCAGGACAATACCAAGCGCACGCCTGGAAACAGAGTCCGCGAGGCCATTGCTTGTAGCGATGTGCGCTATCAGATCAATCATCATTGGCAAAGGCACTCCTAGGGTCAATGGCCTCGGGACAAGACTGAAATTCGCCGCCCGTGGTTTATGGAGTGTTACCGATTTGCTCTTTTTTCCCGCTTGAATGAAGAAAGCGATTAAGGCCCGTTAGGGCGGGGTAAACTTAAAGGACCGATTTGTTTACGCTCAGAGCGGCTCCCGACTTAAGAGCCCATCAAGCACGGAGGCACTATGATCCGGATCGGCATTCTCGGCGCAGCGAAGATTGCGCCGCCCGCCGTCATTGTGCCGGCACGCAAGCGCGATGACTGCAGGGTTGTTTGCGTTGCGGCACGCGATGGTGCGCGCGCGCGCGCCTACGCAGCCGAGCATGCCATCCCCGAAAGCCTCGGAAGCTATGACGCGCTGATCGCGCATCCGGACATCGACCTTATCTACAATGCCCTGCCCCCGCATCGGCATGCGGAACTGACTATCGCCGCGCTCGAAGCTGGCAAGGCTGTGCTGTGCGAGAAGCCGTTCGCGATGAATGCGCGCGAAGCCAGCGCGATGACTGCCGCCTCGGCGCGCGCCGCCCGGCCGCTGGTCGAGGCCTTCCACTACCGTTTCCATCCTGTGTTCGAGAACATTCTCGCCGCGGTGCGCGGCGGTGCCATCGGCAGGCTCTGTGCAATCAAGTCGGAATTTTCGGTGGCGATCAGGTATCGGCCCGGCGAACTCAGGCATGACCCGGCCCTCGGCGGAGGGGCGCTGATGGATCTGGGCTGCTATGCCTTGCATTGGGCCCGAACTGTCGCCGGATCAGAACCGGTGGTGACGCGCGCGGAAAGCAAGCTCAGTCCGCACGGCGTGGACCTGGTGACGACAGCCGATCTCACCTTCGACGGCGGCGCCACTGCGCAGGTGCGTGCCTCGATGGCACCGGGCCAGACGTTCAAGGCGCTGCTGGCGATCCAGGGCAGCGAGGGCCGGCTCGTCGCGCACAATCCGCTGCATCCGCACAGGGGCCATTCCATCTCCATTCATACTAAGAAGGGGGTGCAGCGCTACACGGTACCGGGTCAGACCACCTATGATCACCAGCTCGCGCATATGCTGGACGTGATGAAGACCAACGTCCCGCCCTTCACGGGAGGGGCGGACAGTGTCGCCAACATGGTCCTGATTGACGCAGTGTATGCAGCAGCAGGGGTCAGGCGCCCCTCTCCGATCCAGGCGGCCGCCCGGGCCATACCGATCCGATCGCCGGCTTCTTCCTCAAGCGGCACCTGATGATTACGCGGGACACGTTCGCCTTCCGGCGCAGACAGGCAGGCGTCCATCATGCACGCGCAGGCCGGGCACGTCCATCATCCGCTGCGCCTCGTCCTGCCAGACGCGGATCACCCGCAAGGTTATGTCACGCATATTCACTTCGCGTTCGATCATGCCGGAATCGCCGTCCAGCAGATCACCGATGGGAGCGCCCCAGCCCCGGGCGAGTTGTCTTGCCGTCCCGCAAGCCATGCAGCCTATGTCACCGAAGTGGCCGAAGACGTTGCCGGCCCCAGAACAGGATTCACAGAATGCACATCGCAAAGGATGCGCCTTTGGTGCGCCAACTTACTGCGCGATTCGCCAGGCTTCAGAGCCGGGCGCCGGGCGCAAAGGCCCGGTACTCGGCCGATTTCCCCTGATCCGGGTTACCGGACCGCAAAATCGGTCGGTTCCGTACTCTTGCCGTCCCTGGCGGTTTCACCTTTGGGCTGGCCGTGCTTGCCCGGCCCCATAAAGCCGAAGAGGTGGCCGGCAACTTTCCGAATCTGGATCTCCTCGGAACCTTCGGTGATCCGGTAGCGACGATGGTGACGGTAGATGTGCTCAAACGGCTTGTGACGTGAATAGCCGATTCCGCCATGAACCTGCATGGCCCGGTCGGCTGCTTCGCAGACCAGGCGGTTGGCATAGTAGTTACACATCGAGACCTTGTCAGAGAGCTTGATGGCCACTTCCGGTTTCGACATCTGATCCATTTCCCAGGCGGTCTTGAAAATCAGCAGGCGGAGCATTTCGGCCTGGGTCGCAAGCTCTACCAGGGGGAACTGTATGGCCTGGTTGGAAGCCAGGGGCTTGCCGAAGGGTTTGCGCTCCTTGGCGTACTTTACGCTCTCATTGATGCAGTAGATCGCCGCGCCGCAGGACGAGGCAGCCTGGCGGATCCGGTTCTCGTGCACGAAGTGCTGAGCAAGCGCCAGGCCGCCTTCCGGTGGGCCGAACACGGCATCTTCCGGCACCCAGACATCCTTGATGGTCAGGCGCGGATGGTCGGTCGGCATGTTGAAGGTCCACATATACTCTTCAATGATCACACCGGGATCGCGCGCCGGGATAATCAGGCAGGTAATACCCTTAGCGTCGCCGTCGGCACCGCTGGTACGGCAGAACAGCATGATGTGGGTGGCAACATGCATGCCGGTGATCCACATCTTTTCCCCATTGATCAGCCAGCCATCCTTTCCGTCTTTCCTGTGGCGGACGGCGCGGGTTTCCATGTGGGTGGCATCAGAGCCGTGGTTGGGCTCGGTGAGGCCGAAACAGGCGATGAACCTGCCTTCCAGCGCGGCGGTGGCGAGGTGTTTCTGGTCAGGGCGCGCGAAATCCCGCAGCATCAGGATCTGCGGGAAGTTCCCGACGATCGAGTGTTCATTCTGGAGGTCGTTGTGCAGGCCGAGGCCCTGCCTCGCAAAATGCTCGCGGATGATGGCCATGCCCAGGTTGGTGCCGTCCTGGCCGCCAAATTCCCGCGGCAGGGCGTAACGCAGGTGACCCGCCTTATCCGCACGCTTCTTGGCCTCGCGCAGCAGCGCTTCCCATTCCGGGCGTGGCAGGCCGCCATTTTCGAAGTCGGTGCGTGCCCATTCCCGACGATGGTCGAAGAAGCGCTCGTTATCGTCCTGCGCCTGCAGCGGCTTGATCTCGTCCTCGATAAACTTGTCGAGCACGACGAGATAGTCGGCGATGTCCTTTGGGATGTTGAAGTCCATATGATCCTCCATTGCGTCGCGGGCGGACCGTTACCATACGCCTGTCAGGGGAAGCGGCAATTTGTGCCGCCGGGGCAAGCAATTATGCTGCACCGCAGCATGTGGAACGAAGCGTTCTCCAATAATTCTGAATTGAGCGATCTGAACGCTTGACGAAATGTTCAGCGTTCTTTACTCAGACCGTCAGGCCAAAGGCCTAATCACCAAATGCAGCATCAACCCCGAACGACAAGGCACCCTCCCATGCTCCGTTCCTTCATCGCCGCCGCCGCTCTGGCGGTCATCGCAGCCCCGGCATTCGCAAGCAACGCGTTTACCTTTGAAACCGTCAACCCGGTCAAGGAAAAGCGCGTCGTCGCAGAAAGCGTCGTCTGGACCTGCGAAGGCTCAACCTGCAAAGCAGAGCTGGACCGCAAGGCTCCGACCGTGCGCATCTGCAAGAAAATCGTGAAAGAAGTCGGCGCCCTTGCCGCGCTTCGCAACACGAAATCGGAACTCACGGCCGAGCAGCTCGCCGAGTGCAACACGGCCGCAAACTAAACCCAGACACTCCAAGCCTCTCCTCGGGTCGCCAGCTTGTCCTGGCGACCCGTTTTTCTTGCGTCGGCCCGGAAACAGCCTAGGCTCTGGAGCGCCTTCAACGTGCTGAAACCGGAGACCAGAAACATGACCGCCCAAAAGCTGCGAACCCCGGATGCGCGCTTCGAAGGGCTCACCGGCTATGATTTCAGACCCAACTACACGGAGACCTTGCCAGGATATGAAGGCCTGCGTGTTCATTATGTCGATGAAGGCCCAAAGGAGGCCGAGCACGTCTTCTTGTGCCTCCATGGACAACCGACATGGAGCTATCTCTACCGGAAAATGATTCCTGTTTTCCTGGAATCAGGCGCCCGCGTGATCGCGCCGGACTGGTTAGGCTTCGGCCGCTCTGACAAACCGGCCGATGAGGGAACCTACACGTTCAGTTTTCACCGCAACATGATGCTGGCCTTCATCCGGTATCTGGATCTTAAGCGCATCACACTTGTCGTTCAGGACTGGGGCGGCCTGATCGGCCTGACGCTACCTATCGACATGCCCGAGCGCTTCGACCGGCTGATCGTGATGAACACGACCCTTGCGCTCGGCCAATCCCCCAGCGAGGGCTTTAACCAGTGGAAGGCCTATGCGCGCAGCCAGCCCGACATGGATGTCGCCGCCCTCATGAAACGCAGCACACCGCCCCTCAGCGATGCCGAGGCTGCTGCCTATGCTGCCCCCTTCCCGGACGCCTCCTTCAAGGCCGGCGTCCGGCGGTTCCCGGAAATGGTCATGGTCGAACCCGGTATGGAGGGTGTCGATGTCTCAATCAGAGCAGCCGCATGGTGGAGATCCGAATGGAAGGGGCAGAGCTTCATGGCCGTCGGAGCGGCTGACCTGGTGCTCGGCCCTTCCGTAATGGCGGTGCTGCAGGGCCAGATCCGGAACTGTCCGGAACCGATGGTGGTCGCAGAGGCAGGCCACTTCGTGCAGGAATGGGGCGAACCCATCGCCCGCGCCGCACTCGAGCATTTCCGCAATCCCTGAGCTTCGATGAAGACAGAACACGGCATGCAGAGGCCAGAAGCCGGATGCGGCGCTGCGATCCGGAATGAAACCGGGCGGGTTCTCCTTATCCAGAGGCTGCGCCAGCCGGAAGCCGGGGCTTGGGGTCTGCCCGGCGGCAAGATCGAGTTCGGTGAACGGGCGAGGGAAACTGCCCGGCGCGAGATTGCTGAGGAGCTCGGTATCGAGATCGAGGTTCTCGGGCTCGCCTGCATCGCGCAAACTATCGATTGCGGCGATGGCCGCCACTGGATTGCGCCGGTCTACGATGCACGCATCATCAGCGGGTTACCTGATATACTTGAGCCGGAAAAGCATGGCGGCTGGGGCTGGTTCGCGCTGGATAACCTGCCCGCGCCGCTCACCGAGGCCGCACTGTGCTGGATCCGGACGCAGCAAGACTGAAATCAGGCAGTGGGCAGAAGAAGCGCGCGAAGCCGACCGATCGCCCCGTCCAGCACCTCGTCCTGCTTGCAGAAACAGAAACGGATCATCTTCTCCGCAGGACTTGCGCCCACATAGAAGGCGCTGTACGGCACCGACGCAACGCCGCCATCTGTGGTCAGCCAGCGGGCATACGCCACATCGCTTTCAAAGGGCTGGCCAATGCCATCAGCCAGAGCCGTGAGGAAGTAGGTTCCTCGTGCGGGCAGGACTTCAAAGCCCACGGATCTGAGCCCGGCGGCGAGCCGGTCACGCTTGGCGGCCAGTGTCGTCGCGAGGGCGTCGAAGTAGGCGTCGTCGCGCGTCAGGGCATAGGCCACCGCATGCTGGAGGTTTGGCGGCGTCGTGAAGGTCAGGAACTGGTGCACCTTGGCGACGGCACTGATCAGTTTGCGCGGCCCGCTGACATAACCGATCTTCCAGCCTGTAACCGAGAAGCTCTTGCCGGCAGACCCGATCCTCAACGTCCTTTCACGCATGCCTGGCAGGCGAGCGATGGGCTGGTGACGGCCCCCATCGAAAACCAGATGCTCATAGACCTCATCGCTGAGGATATAGGCCCCATGATGCTCGGCCAGCCGGGCAATGGCCGCCAGTTCGTGGTCCTCAAACAGCTTGCCTGTCGGGTTCATCGGAGAGTTTATCAGCACGAGTTTCGTTGCCGGCCCGAAGGCGCGGGCGAGCTCCTCTTCCGGCAGCCGCCAGTCCGGCGCCTTGAGACGGACGATCCGGGCAATTGCGCCGCACTGGCGAATGACCGGGAGGTAGGAATCATAGACTGGCTCGAACACAACCACTTCGTCGCCCGGTGACAGCAAGGCCATCATCGCAGCAGCCAGCCCCTCCGTTGCGCCGGAGGTCACCAGCACCTCATCGCGCCAATCATAGGAAAGCCCGTAGAAGCGCTGGTTGTGCTGCGCGACCGCCTTGCGCAGCTCGGGCAGGCCCGCCATCGGCGGATACTGGTTGGGGCCCGTCAGGATCGCTGACGCCGCCCGCTCAAGCAAGTCGGCAGGGCCATCGCTATCCGGGAAGCCCTGCCCCAGATTGATCGCCCCGTACTCTGCGGCGAGCTCGGACATTGTCGTAAAGATGGTGGTGCCAAGGCCGGAAAAAATCGGGTTGAGAAGCTTCATCGCGGCCAGCCTATACGCACGACGACAAGCCGGCAATTCGCCAGACAGTCCGGCAACGTTCTGATCCGCGCATGCCGCGCCAAGTCTGCCCATACGGCGGGGTTTTGCTGAACGCCGCAGGAGACCGGGCTGCAGACGACGCTCATGATACGGGCCGCACGGATGACAACGACGGACAAGGCCAGTGGCGCAAGAACGCAGCAGGGACCGAGAGCAGACGTCCCGAATTGGTAGAGGCACAGATGTTGCAAAAACGGCTTCTCAGGCGTTAATGGGCTGTTCGACAAAAGGCCGGGGGCGGCTTAAAAAATCGCGAAACGAGGGTGATATGAGTGACACTGTAGCAATCCTTGCACAGCTGGGCGTGCGCCCGAAATCGGCACGCAAGAACTGGAACGAAGCCCGGCTTTACGAGGCAGCGGTCGCCGCCGGCGAAGCCCGCATTGCCCAGGGCGGCGCACTTGTCGTTGAAACCGGACAGCACACCGGCCGTTCGGCAAAGGACAAGTTCACCGTCCGCGATGCGCTGACAGAGAGCACTGTGTGGTGGGACAACAACGCCCCGATGTCGCCTGAACATTTCGATGCTCTGTGGGCAGACTTCAAAGCACACCTTGAGAAGCAGGATGTCTACGCGCAGGATCTTTTCGGCGGTGCCGATCTCGACTACCGCGTACCGGTTACCGTGATCACGGAATACGCCTGGCACTCTCTGTTCATCCGCCACCTCCTGCGTCTTCCGACGGCAGATGAAGCCAAATCCTTCCGTACTGAATTCACGATCATCAATTGCCCGAGCTTCCGCGCCGACCCCGCCAAGCACGGCACGCGCTCCGAAACGGTGATTGCCGTTAACTTCTCCAAGCGCATCATCCTGATCGGCGGCACGTCCTATGCCGGCGAGACAAAGAAGTCCGTCTTCACGATCCTCAACTATCTCCTGCCTGATCAGGGCGTGATGCCGATGCACTGCTCGGTCAATACGTCCGACAAGGATGATGCCGCCATCTTCTTCGGCCTCTCAGGCACCGGCAAGACCACGCTTTCGGCAGACGCTTCGCGCACACTGATCGGCGACGATGAGCATGGCTGGTCAGAGAATGGCCTCTTCAATTTTGAAGGCGGCTGCTATGCCAAGATGATCAAGCTCTCAGCCGAAGCTGAGCCAGAAATCTTTGCAACCACGAAGCAGTGGGGCACCGTACTCGAGAACGTCGTGATGGACCCCGTCACGCGTGAACTGGACCTTGACTCAGCAGCCCTTGCCGAAAACTCTCGCGGCGCTTACCCGATCGAGTCGATCCCGAACGCGTCGCTCACCGGGCGCTGCGGACAGCCGAAGAACCTGATCATGCTGACCGCTGACGCCTACGGTATAATGCCGCCGATCGCGAAGCTCTCGCCGGCCCAGGCGATGTACCACTTCCTTTCGGGCTACACCGCGCGCGTCGCCGGTACCGAGAAAGGCGTAACCGAGCCGTCGGCCACCTTCTCAACCTGCTTTGGCGGCCCGTTCATGCCGCGTCATCCGTCCGAGTACGGAAATCTTCTGCGTCGCCTGATCGCAAAGTATAATGTGGACTGCTGGTTGGTCTCGACCGGCTGGACCGGCGGCCCGTATGGCCAGGGTAACCGGATGCCCATTAAGGCCACGCGCGGCCTTCTCAATGCCGCGCTTGATGGTTCGCTGAACACGGTCGAGTTTCGTAAAGACGAGACCTTCGGTTTCCTGGTTCCGGTCTCGGTTCCGGGCGTAGACGCAAGGATTCTCGACCCGCGCTCGACCTGGGCCGATGGCGCCGCCTATGACAACCAGGCTGCCAAGCTCGCCGAGATGTTCGTTGAGAACTTCAGGAAATTCGAAGCCTATGTTGATGACGCAGTGATAGCTGCTGCGCCAAAAGCCAGGATAACGGCCTGACCGCGGCAGAACTGCAACGAATTAAAACCTGCCCGGGAGACCGGGCGGGTTTTTTCATGTGAAAGCGGCCATTGACGTTAAGGGAAGTCTGGCGCGGTCCGATTGCTGGCGTTACGGTGCGCCGCAACACGACACCAAACATCCCGGAGGAAGCCATGCGTGAAGCCGTCATCGTATCTACAGCCCGTACTGCCCTGACCAAGGCCAGCCGCGGTGCGCTCAACGACACCCATGGCATCACCATGGCCGGCCATGTCATCAAGGGGGCGCTCGAGCGCGCCGGTGTCGAAGCGGCAGCGGTGGAAGATGTATTCCTGGGATGCGCCGCGCCGGAAGGCGCAACCGGCCACAACATCGCGCGCAACGCCGCCCTGGCTGCAGGCTGCCCCTCGACGACCTCCGGCGCCACCATCAACCGTTTCTGCTCCTCGGGCCTTCAGGCGATCGCCAACGCGGCGCACACGGTCATCCACGAGGGCGCAGCCGTCACGGTCGGCGGCGGCGTTGAGAGCATCAGCCTGGTTCAGGGCTCGGGCCAGTCGAACCGCTACAAGTATTTTGAGCCGGAACTCGCAAAGACCTGGCCGGCGATCTGGATGACGATGATCGAAACCGCTGAAATTGTTGCCGACCGCTACAAGGTCAGCCGCGAGTACCAGGACCAGTATTCTGTTGAAAGTCAGCGCCGCACGGCCGAATTCCAGGAGAAGGGCTACATGGCTCAGGAAATCGTGCCCCTGAAAACCCGCATGAAACTGGTCAACAAGGAAACCAAGGAAGAAACCTTTCAGGACGTGATCGCTGACAAGGACGACTGCAACCGCCCCGGCACGACCTATGAAATGGTCGCAGGCCTGAAGCCCGTCTTCTCGGGCGGTATGGTTGTAAAGGAAGGCAAATACGTCACCGCAGGCAACGCGTCACAGCTTTCGGACGGCGCCGCAGCCGTTGTCCTCATGGAAGCCAAGGAAGCAGCCAGGCGCGGGATCAAGCCGCTGGGGCGCTTCGCTGGTTTCAATGTTGCCGGTTGCGATCCTGACGAGATGGGGATCGGCCCGGTCTTCGCTGTGCCGCGCTTGCTCGAACGTCATGGCCTGAAAGTTGATGACATCGACCTGTGGGAGCTGAACGAAGCCTTCGCGTCACAGTGCCTCTATTCGCGCGATCGTCTGGGCATCGACCCGGCCAAGTACAACGTCAATGGCGGTGCTATCTCGATTGGTCATCCCTTCGGCATGACCGGCGCGCGCTGCACTGGCTCGCTCCTGATGGAAGGCCAGCGCCGCAAGGCGAAGTGGGGCGTCGTAACCATGTGCATCGGCGGCGGCATGGGCGCAGCCGGCCTGTTCGAATTCTATCACTGACCGGCAATTGCCGTGTCAGTCTGGAGAGGGCGGCCTGCGGGCCGCCCTTTTTCATTGTGCTTGCCCTGTCGCCAGAATGCCGTCACCAGTGCGGTTGGATGTCTCACTCTTCCTGGCGAAAGAGGAACCAGCCGCCAATGCGTACGCCCGTTCTCTTCAGCCTGTGCCTGCTTGTGCTTGCCGCTGCCTGCACGCTGGAAATCGGTGAGCCCGCCGGTGAACTGCCTGACGACAGCGCCCCGGTCTGGGGCCAGGCTGAGGCCGCAGGTGAGGCTGCTGCCGACGAGAGCCCCGGGCGCGATGCAGACGGGCGTCCCCTAGGCCACCAACTGATTGACCGGAGACTGCCGGTTTTTTCCGCCCCGATCAGCAACGGCGGCAGCTTTCAATCGGCGGACATCAGCCGCTGGACAGTGCTTCATGTCTGGGGGGCTTGGTGCCATGATTCCGTCGCTGACGGACAGAACTCCGAAGCCCTGCACCGGGCGATCGATCTGGATCCCGGCCTCGACTTTGTCTCGCTGCACGTGCCACCGGACGGCGAAAGCCTTTCGGACAAGGACCTCTACGGCGACTACGGTTCGCTGGAGGGATACTTCAAGTCGGCCGGGTACAGCTTTCCGGTCGTGCTGGACGGCGATGCAGAGATACGCAACGCACTGAAGATCGACTGGACCCCGACTTACCTTCTGATCTCGCCGGACGGGGTTGTTCGCAGCTACCGGGCGGATCTGTCCCTCGACAAGGACCAGCCGGTAAAAAACTACCTCCGGGACATTGCCCGCGTGCGCAGCGAAGTTCGTCAGGCACAGGCGCCGACCTTCAGCAGGACGGGTGAGATGAGCTTGTCAGGGCCCGTGCCGTTCACACTGACCGCATTGGAAGCAGCTTTTCCGGAGCATCGGGTGGTGGCAGGCAGGCCCTTCAGCGAAACCGAGGCGTTTCCCGTGTTTGAAGTCTATGCACCCGGGAGCGCCTCACCCCGTTTCGTCGTCGAGCCGGACTGGTCGCGCGGGTTTGTCGGCCGGGTGCGAACCTCCGATCCGGCGGTGGAAGGACCGGATGGCCTGCGTATAGGCCGTTCCCGCTATTCCGATCTGCGCCAGGAAAGCGTGAGGGGCTGTACATCGAGGGGAACCGGAGGCGAGCTCGCCATTACCTGCCAGTCTGCAGCGGGCCTCCCGGGCCTGCATCTGGAATTCAAGGCAGATGGCGGCGGCGCCCCGATGCTGGTGGAAATGGCCTATCTTCCGGCAATGCCGGCGCCTTAAGATCGCGCTTTCAGGGCAAAGATTTCAGAGCGGCGGCCGCTAAGATTTGAATCTTCTGGCCGGTCGGTCTAACCTCGTGCGTAAGAGAACTTGTTCCACCTACAGGAAAGCTCGCCGGCATGCTGCATCCCTCCACCAAGCGTCTGATCGACAAGCTGAGCGAAATGACGCGCAAGCAGCGGGTCGCCTGGACGCAGGGCGAGGACGGAGCGGTTGTTCACGATACCGAAGGCTACCGCGTGGTTCTGACCCCGGCCCCTCATTCGGTCCTTCTGACCGATTCGCTCGGCCGCGAGATCGAGACATGCCGGCCGGAAGAGTTTGCTGACGAATTGGATTCCCACGCCCGCCCCTACACCAAGTTTGTCGGCGAGCTTTACCGCGAAGCCTCACGACATGCCCGCGGCACCGAACGGGCCATCCAGACGCTGCTGGCCGAACTCGACGCCGCCGAACAGTCTCCGGCAAGCAAACCCGAGCCTGCTGTGATTGCCGCGATCGGCCTGCCCGACGCGACGACAGATGAAACGGCGCCGCTCGAGAGCGAAACCGAGATCACCGCCGCCGTCGCGAACCTTGCCGACCAGATCAACGGCGCGCAGCTCGCTGGCGCGCCACCTGTACCCGCTCAGGAGCCTGAGCCGGCTGCGCAACCTGCGCCGGTGGTTCTGGCAGCAGCCCAGTCTGAGCCACACCCCGAGCCGGCCGCTGTGCCGCTTTCAGAACCGCAACCGGCTAAGCCGGGGCCTGCGATCGAAACGGCCGCCCCCGAACCGGTACCCTCCGGAGAACCCACGGCCGGGAGGCCCCCGCCGCCCGTTGAGGCACCTGCGCCCGCCAATGAGCCCGGCTCATTTGGAACATTTGCCGCCTTCGAACCTTCTGCCTCCGAAGCCCCGGCTCAGGAGACCGTCATGGTCGACGCCCCGGCCGCGGCGCCCGAACCCGCCACAGCGGCGCAACCAGACCCGGTTGCCGAGCCCCCTTCGCCCCTGGCCGAGCCGCCCCAGCCCCCCCCCACGCCGGCCTTGGCGCAGCCGACGCTCGCCGGACCAATCTCGCTTTCGTCGATCCCTTTTGGCTTCGGCCTCGGCGTAGCGCAGCGGCAAGGCGCGCCGGTGCATCCCGCCACATCCGCGCCGCCAGAGCCTGAACCTGCGCCAGCCGGCGAGCCACCCAAACGCATCCTGATCGATGGCACGCTGGATCTGCCGGACTTCACGCCGGACAGCCTTGAAGCCGATGCTGAAGGGACCTATCCGCCTCCGGCGCCCGAATCAGGTCGGCTCGACCTTCCAGGTGAGCCGGCACCGGCTGCGCCGGAACCCGGACAGCCGCGCCGCTTCAATCCCTGGACCTGATACCTGCGCAGTCTTAAAGCGGCCATTGCCAATTCTGCTCCCGGGCGTGCGCAGATTGGCTCTTTTCTCGCCTCTGAGGTGACCCTTATTTCGTTTTAAGCGCCGATGTGAGACACCCCCGCCCGACGTGCTGGCGCCGGCGCACTCCCGCCCGCCCCACATCCAGAGGTGCCCTCGATGCTGAAACTCATCCTCATTCAGTCGCTGCTGACGAGCGCCGGCCTGATCGCCATTTCGGCGCTGCCGCTCTCCGCCTCGGCTCAGACGGCCGGCGACCAGGACGAGGCGCGACTGGGGAAGGTCACCGTCACGGCGCAGCGGGTGGAAGAAGATCTGCAGGACGTCCCGGTCTCCATCTCGGCGGTGTCAGGCGAAAAACTCGACACGCTCAAAGCCTCCGGGGCCGATGTGCGCTTTCTTTCGGCCCGCGTGCCCAGCGTGATCGCCGAGAGCTCCTTCGGCCGAGCCTTCCCGCGCTTCTACATCCGCGGCATCGGCAATACCGATTTCGACCTGAACGCGTCCCAGCCTGTCAGCCTGGTCTATGACGATGTGCCCTATGAGAGCCCCATCCTAAAGGGATTCCCGGTATTCGACCTCGAGCAGATCGAAGTGCTACGCGGTCCGCAAGGGTCCCTCTTCGGCCGCAATACGCCGGGCGGGATTATAAAGTTCGGCTCACGCAGACCGCAGGATGAGTTTGAAGCCTATGTCCGGGCCTCGTATGGCAGCTATGACACTCAGGATATCGAAGGCGCCGTCAACCTGCCTGTGATCAGGGATGTCCTGGCCGTCCGCCTCTCCGGCATCTACCAGAAGCGCGCGCCCTATGTAGACAATGCCTTCACCGGCGCAGACGATGTTTATGAAGGCTTCGAGGAAGCGGCCGGCCGGGCGCAGTTTCTGCTCACGCCTTCAGGAACGAACCTCACCGCCCTGCTGAACCTTCACGCGCGTTCAAATGACGGCAATGCCCGTCTCTTCCGCGCCAATATCATCACGGCCGGACAAAGGGGACTTGGCCCGGGCTTCGAACGGGAGACCGTGTTCTATGACGGCCGCAACTTCCTGACTCAGGACACATCCGGGGTCACCCTGCGCCTCGACAAGCCACTCAGTGACACCGTCACCGCGACTTATATTTTTGGCAAGGAGCACGCCCAAATCGAGAGCAGAGGCGATATTGATGGCGGCTTCGGCGCCGCCTTCCTCGGCGCCGGAAACTTCGGGCCGGGCTTCATCCCCTTCGCTTCTCAGACCAGTGGCGCGGTAGACGGGCTTGATCAGATCACGCACGAACTGCGCTTTGTGGTCGATAATGGCGGCCGCCTGCGCGCACAGGCAGGTGTGTTCCTGTTTGATGAGGAGGTCGCTATCACCTCGCGCAGCTTTGCGACACTGACACCCGGCCAACCCCAGACAACCCTGGCACGGCGCAGGCTCGATACAGACAGCAAGGCCGTGTTCACCTCTGTCAGCTTTGACTTAACCGATCGACTCGTGCTGGCAGGCGGCGCACGCTGGAGCGAAGATAAAAAGCGATTCCGGGCCGCCGGCGACCAGCGCGAACTCGGCGATCAGCAGGTGAGCTGGGATGTCTCGGCCACCTATTCGGTCAACGAGAGCGTGAACGTTTATGGGCGCGTCGCCAAGGGCTTTCGTGGACCCACCGTGCAACAGCGTTTCGGTGCGCCTTCCCAAGCCGACAGCGAGACCGTACTATCCTATGAAACCGGAACGAAAACGGAATTACTCGATAACCGCCTGCGCGCAAACCTCAGTATTTACGCCTTCGAGCTTGAAGGCCAGCAGCTGACAATCGTTGGGGGACTGACGAATGATGTGTCGCTGTTCAACGCTGAGAGGAGCACAGGATATGGCTTCGAAGCCGATATTGAAGCTGCCCCCATCCGTAACCTGCTGGTGACAGCCGGCCTGTCCTACAACCAGACAGAGTTCAAGGACGACCTCATCTTCGCGCCGGGATGCGGGGCGCCCTGCAGCATCCTTGATCCGGCGGTTATCGTTATCGGCCCGGGCGGGCCCGTCACACGCTACAACATTTCGGGCAACGCCTTTCCGAACGCGCCCGAATGGATCGCCAATGCCACGTTGCGCTACGCCGTGCCTATTCCTGGCGGCGAACTTTATGGTTACACGGACTGGGCCTATAAGGGTGAGACGAACTTTTTTCTCTATGACAGCATCGAGTTCGGCCAGGAAGGCTATTGGGAAGGCGGCCTGAAACTCGGGTTCAGATCCGACCGCGGATTTGACGCTGCGGTCTTTGCGCGCAACATATTCGACGTGGAAGCGCTCGAGGGAGCGATAGACTTCAACAACCTGACCGGCTTCGTCAATGAGCCGCGAACCTATGGCGTTCAGGTTCGCCGGAACTTCTGATCGCGCCTGCGATCAGACCGGCGCGATGTCAGTCACCTTGTAGGTCTGGGCCTCACGGGCCGGATGATCGATGGTCAGATATTCACCTTCGCGAAACACGTGTGCGCCGAAGCGGAAGACTGCCTCATCCTCTCCTTCGGCGTCTTCGTCATAGTGGAAGAACCATTTCTCGCCGCGATGGGTGAGCCAGCCATCGGCAGTCTCTGCGGGGTCCGGATGAAACCGGAAAACCCGGCACGCCTTGCGATGCTGTCGCCAGGCTTCAATATCGAGCTTCCCCGATCGGTCCAGGGGCGCAATTATCATATAGCCCTGCTCGGGATCGCCGGCCGGCAGGCCGGGGTTCCGGGCCAGTTGCAGTGTGATACGTTTCAGGGGCATTTTAGTTCTCCGGATGAATTATCGTGCCAGCGCCAGCGCTGGCGCCTGATTGGCCTCAAGCAGGCGCCGGCTCGTGCCACCAAACAGTCGCTCCCCAAGTCGCGAGTGCCCGTAAGCACCGGCAACGATAAGGGTGGCACCGGCCTGCGCAGCGAGGTTCAGAAGTGCCGCCGCCACTTCGCCCTCAAGGGCCACCGAGCGGGCATTCACGCCCTTGCGCCTCAGCCAGTCTTCCAGCGATCCCGGCGTCATGCCGGGGCGGGCGCCATCGCGCTCGGCATCCTTGCGGTTCTGTGCGATGATCACTTCAGTGCCTGCGCGGATCAGGTGCGCGTGGAAGCGCACAGCACGCGACGCAGCGTTTGATCCGTCCCAGGCAATGATGACCGGACCGGCTTCGAATGCGTCCTGTCCGGACAGAACCAGCGGCAGGCGCACCTCCATCATCACCGTATCAAAGGCGATCGAGAGAGGCTCCGCGTTCCTCGCCGCACTTCGGGGAAACACCAGCGCCTCGGAAAGCGTGGCAGCGCTTGCTGCAGCCTGCTGCGCGCTACCCACCTGGCGCACAAAGGTGCAGTCAAGTCCGTGCGCACCTGTCGTAACAACATCCCGGAATGCGGCTTCGGAATTCGCCAGCGCCTGCTTCTGCAATTCGAGAATACTGGCGACCGCAGCGCCGGACAGTCCGGCCGCCTCAGGAGCAGAGACGACCATCAGCGCGGACTGAGGATCGGGCAGCGCGCAGAGCCCGGTCAGCGGCGCGTTCAAACGTCTGGCCAGAGCCAGAGCGGACCTTGTGGTCAGGATATCTGTCTGGGGAACCCCCTGCAGCATTGCGACAACCGACATGTTCGCCTCCCCGCCAGCCATTCATCACCGCGCGAGATGGTTCTAGCATTGCCCCAGATGGGGCTGAACTACGGAGTTTTACCTAAGAAGACCGCGCCCCCGCGATCCGGGCGCGGGCAATCCGATCTGCTACAAAGTTCGTGGGCTGATTGCTCTTGAGGGATTCATCGAGCACATCGCCCAGCGTCACGATCAGTCGTGCGAGGGTTTCCTCCACCCATTGGCGCGAATAGGTGCCGGAGATCTCAGCAGCCACGTTGATGATACCGCCGCCATTGATCACATAGTCCGGCGCATAGAGAATGCCCTTTCGGCGCAGGAATTCGCCCATTTCGGGCACCACGAGCTGATTGTTGGCGCCGCCGGCCACCCCCTTCACATTCAGGCGCGCCAGCGTTTTCTCATTAATCACTGCGCCAAGTGCGTTCGGGGAAAAGATATCTGCTTGCGTGTCGTAGATCGCATCCGGTGTCACCATGCGCGCGCCCGTACGCTTGGCCACCGACGTGAGCAGATCCTGGTCAATGTCGGTTATGATAAGCTTCGCACCCGCAGCCGCCAGAAGATCGCAGGTATAGCCGCCGACCGAACCGACGCCCTGCACGGCAATCGTACGTCCATTCAGATCGTCTGTCCCGAAGAGGCGCCGGGCGACTTCGCGGATGCCGAGAAATACACCTTTGGCGGTGACCGGCGACGGATCGCCGCTCGCTGCCGCGCCTTGCTCCAGCCCCGCTACGAAGCGCGTTTCTTCACGCACGGTCGCCATGTCCGAGACATCCACGCCCACATCCTCCGCCGTGTAATAGGTTCCCGCGAGGCTCTGCACCGCTCGGCCGAAGGAGCGGAACAGCTCAGGCGACTTAATCGAGCGCGGATCGCCCCAGATCACCGCCTTGCCTCCGCCCAGCGCGATACCAGCGATTGCATTCTTGTAGCTCATGCCCTGCGACAGGCGCAGGACATCGGTGAGCATCGCATCGCCGGTCGCGTAGTTCCATATCCGGCAACCGCCGGCAGCCGGCCCGAGGGCCGTTGAATGCACCGCGATCATGCATTTCAGGCCGGTGGCCGCATCGTGGAAGGCGTGCACGCCCTCATGACCATCAAATGAGGGGTGATCAAACATTGGCGGGCGTCCAATCCGGTTTCAGATGAAACTATCTAACCTGGTCTAGCCGCGCCACTGCCGCAGCGTCAACCTTGCTCCAGTCCGGCCCATTCCATTGACACCTTTGCAGGGTTTCCGGCCTAAGGTGCCCCCGCATGCAGCTGCGCCCCGTCATTTATGCCCTGGGAATCATGATCCTGCTGATCACGGCAGCGATGATCCCCTGCGCTCTGATCGACCTGGCTGACGGCAATGGCATGGAACACGTCTTTGTGATTTCCGGCGCGATCACGGCGATGATCGGCAGCCTCTTATGGATCCTGGCCCGCGATGACGACCTCCACATCGGGCAAAGGGAAGCCTTCCTGCTCACGGTAAGCATATGGGTTGTTATCAACGCCGTAGGGGCACTGCCTTTCATTGTCACGGGCTACTCGGTCACCGACGCCTTCTTCGAAAGCGTGTCCGGACTGACCACGACCGGCGCGACCGTGTTTGTGGGTCTCGACGATATGTCGCGCGGTCTTCTGCTCTGGCGCTCGATCCTCCACTGGATCGGCGGCGTCGGCATCATCGTCACGGCGGTCGCGGTGTTACCGCAACTGCGCGTCGGCGGCATGCAGCTCTTCAACCTCGAGAGCTCGGACAGAACCGGAAAATTCCTGCCCAAAGTCTCGGATATCGCCGCCTATATCGGCTTTGCCTATGTTGTCCTCTCCGTCTTGTGCGCCTTGCTCTACGGGATGACCGGCATGAACTGGTTCGACGCCATCAACCACGCGATGTCGACGCTCGCAGCCGGCGGTTTCTCAACCCATGACGCCTCGTTCGGGTATTTCAACGGCACGCCGTCCTTGTATGTGGCGATCGTGTTCATGGCGATTTCGGCTATGCCTTTCAGCCTGTTCGCCATTCTGCTTCTGAAGGGACAAATTGGCCCTCTACTGCGCGACCCTCAGCCCCGGCTGTTCATAGCGATTGCCGTGATTGCCTCCCTGATCATCGTTATCTACCGCGAAGGGCAACTCGGCCCCGTCACCTTCAGCGACAGATGGGATGAAGGCCTACATGCCGTATTCAACGTCGTCTCGGTGCTCTCCGGAACCGGCTTCGCGACCACCGCTTACGACAGCTGGGGCGGGCCGATCCTCGCGCTGTTCCTTTTTATCACCTTCCTGGGAGGTTGCGCAGGCTCCGCTGCCGGCGGCATCAAGATGTTCCGGCTCGAGATCACCGCCAAGGCCCTGCTCGCCTGGCCGAAGCGCATGGTGCAGCCGCACCGCAAGACGCCGATCCGCTATGATGGCCGGGTGATCGATGAAGACACGCTGCAGTCCGTGATGGTTTTTTTGTTCCTATTTGTTGCAACCTTCATGGTCTCGGCAGCGCTCCTGGCGCTCAGCGGCCTCGACACGATGGCCGCCATCACGGCGGCGGCGGCCTGCGTCTCGAATGTCGGCCCCGGCCTTGGCCCCGTGGTCGGGCCATCCACCAATTATGCAAGCCTGAACGATTTCGCCACCTGGGTCTGCACCGTCGCCATGCTGCTCGGACGGCTCGAATTCCTCGTCGTGTTCGTGGTGCTCACACCTCGCTTCTGGCGTGGCTGAGCCTAGAGCCCCAGCGCCTGCCACACCATACGCAGCGCGACCAGCACCAACAGCAGGCCGAACAACTTGCGCAGATTGTCCGCAGGCAGCTTGTGCGCCAGTGCAGCACCGACCGGGGCCATCAGGACCGTGAAGACGGAGATAAGGGCGAAAGCCGGTAGATTCACGAAGCCCAGCGACAGAGGCGGCAAGCCTTCCCGGCCCCAGCCGACCAGGATGGCCGCCACAGCACCCGGCAGGCCGATCGCGATGCCCCAACCCGCCGCGGTTGCAACCGCACGGTGGATCTGCATTCCGCAGAGCGTCATCAGGCTTACTCCGAATGTGCCGCCGCCGATACCCATCAGGGCGGACAGCGTGCCCACCCCGGTGCCGAGCCCTGCACGTCCGGCGCCCAGCGGCATCTGCTGCGCAAGACGCCAGCTTGGGCGCCCGAAGATCAGCTGGGCAGATAGCAGGATGAGCAGGCTGCCGAACAGGGCGAGCAGCACCTGCTTGGACATAAGGCCCGACAGGCCGATACCGCAGGCTGCGCCAAACATGATCCAGGGGGCCCATCCGCGAATGACGTCCCAGTCGACAGCGCCATGTGTCTGGTGCGCCATGACGCTGCGCACCGATGTCAGGATAATCGTCGCCAGCGAAGTCGAGACGGCCACGTGCATCGCTGTCTCGCCGAAGCCGAGGCCATCGAACAGGAAGAACAGCACCGGCACGATCACCGATCCGCCCCCAATACCGAACATGCCGGCCACGAGGCCTGCAAACAGACCTGCCGCGGCGAGCGAGAGCATCAATACGCCATATTGGGCAATCAAATCAGCCATCGCCCCGCCTTAGAGACTGGCAGGCGCTATGTCGATCATCCGGGAATACGCGCCGGCTCAATGATGATGGTGCGGCTCGGTGTTGAGTTTTCCGCACTTGCCGCATTTGACGACTACGCCGTGCGCATCATGGTGACCGACATTGATCAGCAGTCTGGTCTTACAGCTACCGCAGCGATAGGTCTCGTCTCCGCCGCCCTCACGCACCGGCTTGCCGGCCGTATGCTCCAGCACCTCCGCCCCTTCCGCTTCGCGCGGCGTGATCAGGATCATGTCAAACTGGGGCATGGCAGCAGGCCTTTCGGGCGGAGGAGATTACACTTCCCCCTCTTTCGGTCAGCTCGACCGATTTTTCAATGACCTGGGGCACGGGGCGCCCTACCAGACACCGGCATTCTTGAGCGCCGCATCCAGGCTCGGCGGCAGGTCAATGGCGGTTTCCCCGGATTTCAGGTCACGCGGCGCCTCTGCCGGCTTCAGATAGCGCCAGCCCTGGAAGGGTCGTTTCGGCTGGGCATAGGTGCGGATAAGGTCCGGATCGAAAACCAGCTCGCACATCTCCTTTCCGTCTGCATCGGTGACCGAGCGGATCGCGATGATCCGCTGGCGAACCCGGATCGCGCGCTTGATTACCCAGTAAATGGATCCGCCATCCAGCACCTCTTCGGCACGCTTTGGCGCCATGCGCGTATGATGCACAGGGTTGGGCAGCTTTTTCATCAGCCGCTTTTGCCAGTTGGCCAGATCGTCAACGTCGTCTGCGCCGACGCAGAGCTTCACCATGTGAACCGTCATGCGTCAGAACCTAGCGCAAAGGCGGGGTGAATCCAGAGGCCAGCTGAAGCTCGCCGGCCCGCCTGGCGTCATATTCCAGCTCTGCATCGGTGCTGGCGAAGAAAAAGTATACATCCGTCACCCGCGCCTCGAACCGCCGCTCTATGTGCTTGAAGGCCGCCCGCGCTTCGAGATCGATTGTGAAGCCGGACACGTAGGTAAATCCCCAGCGCGGCTCGGTCTTCAGATGGTAGCTTTGTTCATATCGGGTCAGCCGGCCGCCCGAAGGGCCTTTGACCGGTTTCGGCAAGGTATAGTCGATACGCTGGAACCGTTCGCCCACCGGGTCGAGCCAGGCAGTCGCCGACAAGCGCTCCGCGGCCCAGACATCAAACTCTGAATCATTGTGATTCGGATGGTGACGGAAGTTCAGCCGCCAGGCCGCTCCGTCGGTATTTACCTGCACCTGCCCGCCAAGGCTTTCACGCAGATCGTCGGGAAACAGGCGGCCGTCCGGGGCCGCTTCAGCCGCCCAGCTCGCTGCCACATGATCGAGCTCCGGATCATTGCCTTTGCGCTCAAGCGCCCTCCAGCGCGATCCGGACGGCAGACGCGGATCGAAGAAATAGGTGTTTCGCGCCGAATTCGATTCCAGCTCGACGGTGAATGCAGCGCGGAGCGTTTCGGGTGCTTCGGTAGCTTCGAGGGCCGCATGCATCGGGCCCGACCCCGTAGCCATGAGGAGGGAAAGGAGAAACGCGAAGACCATGAATTTGCTCAGTCCGAAAAGCCGGTTTCATCGCCTTCGATTACGGCAGCTCTGCGGCAGGATAATCCGGCACGGACATTTGCGGGTCGTGGCCGGACAAGACCTGGCTGCGGGCCTGATCTGCCGAACCCTTAATTCTGCCTCATGTCCGGGCGGCAACTTAGCGCTTGTAGGCCAACGGGCGTTCGCTTTCATCGAGGCTGATATAGCGATCCCGTAACCTGGTCTGCCGGGACTCCATAGGCTGCGCCTCGCCGTCGATAAAGACCGCCAGCGCGGCCGAGGTGACATCCAGCGGGTCGCCGTCCCAGGCCACGACATCTGCGCGGGCACCCGGCGCCAGCACGCCGAGCCCGGTCATCCCGAAAATCTCAGCCGGCGCGGTCGTCAGCGACCGCATCGCATCGTCAAAGTCCATGCCGTTTGCCACGGCATTGCCCGCGACCTGGGTGGCAAGGCGGGCCTGATGCCCGTCATTTCCAAGATGTACGATGGCGACCGTCACGCCCGCCTCGGTCAGCCGCCGGGCGTTTTCGCTCGTCGCGGCGAGCTGCGAGAAGCTGGAGGGCAAGTTCGAAAACGCATCCACGATTACGGGAATATCCATTGCCGCCAGCCGCCTGGCGACCCGCCAGCCCTCGTCAGCGCCTACAATTGCCACGCGCAGGGCAGGGTTTTCCTGCTTGAAGTCCATGATGGCGTTCAGATCGCTGGCGCGGCTCGCTTCAAACACGATAAGCTGTTCGCCCTTGACAGCCGGCATCAGCGCTTGCGCGTCCATGCGCATCAGTGTGTTGCCTTCATTATGCGTCATAAACCGCGAGGTGAAGAAGCGGACATCATCGAAGGCGCCGCGCAGCGAAGCCCAGGCGGCCGGCCTCGAGCCCCCGGCCCGGCTTGCGCCGCCCTCGCCCAGAACCACATAAGCAAAGGCACGTTCCCGGAACACGCTCCCCGTCAGGCCCGAGGTGTCGGCCAGAAAGCCCTGTCCGCCGAACAGCTTACCATGAGCCTCGGGTGCAACGACCAGCCGGGTGAACCCTTCCAGCCGGGTGATCGCCACCGGCGTTGCATCCGGATTGAAGCCATCAGCCGCATTCAGCGCCGCCGAAAAGGACGAACCGCCTGCACCTGCATCATTCGTGTCGTCAACGCCGCTGACTTCCGACAAGCCGGTGCGTGAAAAAGCCGAGATCAGGCCCGGCGTGACCCATTTCGCGCGCACTTCCTCAGCGTCTGCAGGCACCCGCGTGCCGGACGGGCCGACGGTCGTGATGCGGCCATCCTCAATCACGACCACGCCGTTTGTCAGGGTGCCCTGACGGGTGCCGGTCCAGACAGTTTCGCCATAAACGGCCAGTGTCTGTGCGGAGGCGAAGGACGCTGTACCCAGCGCAATGGCCGAGACAAACAGGCGGCGGATCATTTGCGGTCTCCTTCTCCGGGGTGGCCAAGCTCGAAATCCATCACGGGCTGGCGGGCCGGATCATGGCGGTCGAACATCAGGGCGCCGTCGATATAGACCTTCTCGGCCTGCGCATAGCTGCTGAACGGGTTGCCGGACCAGATCACCAGATCGGCCATCTTGCCGGGCTCAAGGCTGCCGGTTTGCCCGTCAATGCCAAGCGATTTGGCCGGATTGATCGACAGCCATTGCCAGGCCACCTCAATCGGGATGTCGATGCCGGCCCGCCTGCCATCGGCCCAGGCTTTCGCAGCTTCCTGGTTCAGGCGCTGGATGCCGATATCGCTGTCAGAATGCACGATCGCGCAGGCGCCCGCATTATGGACAAGCGGGATGTTCTCGCGGATGCCGTCATAAGCCTCCATCTTGAAGCCCCACCAGTCCGCCCACATCGACGAACAGGCGCCATACTCGGCCAGCTTATCGGCGATCTTGTAGCTCTCCACGGCATGGTGGAAGGCTGCGACCTTGTAGCCAAATTCCTTCGAAAGATCGAGGATGACGGCCATCTCGTCGGCCCGGTAGCAGTGCATGTGGACGAGGATCTCTGCGTTCAGGACGCCGGCGAGCGTTTCAAGTTCAAGATCGCGTTTCGGCGGATCGCCCTGGCCGGCTTTGAATTTGTCCAATTGCCGCTTGTAATCAGTAGCCGCGATCCAGGCATCGCGGTAACCGGCGACGTTGCCCATACGCGAATACGGCGCGCCGCCCGGCGTCGCGCCACGTCCGTAGCCGTAAACACGTTTCGGATTCTCACCGCACGCCATCTTCAGCGTATAGGGCGCCCCCGGAAACTTCATCGCCTGAACCGTGCGCGCAGGGACGTTCTTCAGCGTGACGCCCCGCCCACCAAAGAGATTGGCGCTGCCGGGAAGGATTTGCAGCGAGGTGATCCCGCCGGCCAGCGCCCGGGTGAAGCCCGGATCCTGCGGCCAGACAGAATGCTCTACCCAGACCTCAGCCGTTACAGGACCGGAAATCTCGTTGCCGTCGTCATGCGAATCGACACCCGGTGACGGATAGGCGCCAAGGTGGCTGTGATTGTCGATGATCCCCGGGGTGACCCACTTGCCGCGTGCATCCACCATCACGGCGCCTTCCGGCGCCGACACGTCCGGGCCCACCGAGCTGATCTTGCCGCCCTCGACCAGAACTGCGCCGTTTTCGATCAACCCGCCCTTACCGTCGATCACGGTGGCGTTCGCGATCAGGACTGTCTCTGAGGGATAGGCTTGATAGGTCGAGGGGAAAGGATCAGAGGCGGCGGGCGTTCCGCCGCCATCCCGGCCCCGGTCGCCCGGCCTCTCGCAAGCCGCCAGAAGGAGGCCTGTGATCGCAACCAGGCAAAGTTTTCTAAAACACATCACCACCCCGCCTCCCTGTCGTGATCGTTATGTGAACGGAGTTTTACAAAGAATGGCAAGCCGCCTGGTGTCCGCCTGAGGCGATTTTTGTAACCGGTCCTAGCCGGCGCGGATGTGTTTCCGGCGGCCGAGCGACAGTTGCACAAGCCAGCCGGGCATCGCCTCCTCGAATTTGGGATGACGCTCCAGCACGCCGCTCAGCCATTGCCGGCCCCACACCGCATTGCTGCCAAGCAGTACGGCGCCGGTTACGGCCATTGGCAAACCAACCGGCAGATGCGGCGTCAGCAGGCCCGATGGCATGGACAGCACGATCATTGCGAACCCGCCCACGGCCAGTGCCTGGCGCAGCGGCACGTTTACGCCCTGCCGCAGATTCCGGATCGGGATCGGCGGGGGGTAATGTGAATCGCTTGCCTCTGGGCTGATCTTGTCCTGCATGCGTGGGATATGGGCCTTGCTCGACATATCGCCAGTGTAACCCGACATCTGTGACGAGACTCTGGCGACCGGCTTGCCGGATAGCTAAACACTTCTGATTTAGACGGGTAACCTCGAGGACCGGAACGGAAGCGAATGAAGCTGCAGTCCATCCAGGTCCTGCGCGGTGCGGCCGCCCTGCTCGTGGTGCTCTACCATGCCCGATCGCTCGAAATGACGGGTATCGCCTCTGCGGGCAGTCTCGAAAAACCCCTGATCAACGGTCTTTTTGCCAGCGGCTTTGCCGGTGTCGACCTTTTCTTCGTGATTTCAGGCTTCATCATGGTCTGGGTCACCGAGGCGACCCGTAACGGACCAGGCACCAGCTCAGACTTCCTGTTCGCCCGTCTCACACGGATTTATCCGGTCTGGTGGGTGGCGGCTGCCCTCGGCCTTCTCTATGCGGTGGTCAGCGGCGAGTTCTCTCTTGCGCCCGGCGCGAGCGGTCCGCATGGCGGCACTGCGCTCGACTTCTCGATCAAGTCTTTCCTGTTGATCCCGCAAGAGGGTTTTCCGGTTCTCGAGATCGGATGGACCCTGATACACGAGGTCTATTTCTACCTCGCCTTCGCGCTGATCCTGCTTCTTCCCCGAACCTTCATGAACTGGGCCCTGCTCCTCTGGGGCATCGCGGTCGTCGGCGCATCATTGGCTGGCCTGACGCACCATATCGCGCATGACATCCTCACTCTCGTCATTCATCCGATGACGATGGAATTCATCTTCGGTGCAGCCATAGGCCGCCTGGTCACCTCCCGTCTGATCTGGCGGGCCGGGCTGATCACACTCGCCTCAACCCTCTGGCTCGTCGCGGGAATCGCCCTGCAGGGTGAACCAGGCAACTATACTCTGCTCTGGGGCAGGGTTCTGGAAATAGGCCTGCCCTGCGCCGGACTCATCTACGGCATCGCCTGCCTCGATGCGCAGAACAGGCTGGCGTGGCTGATCCCCGCCCTCGCCGGCGCGGTCGCCGGCGGGCTCGTCTTCCAGCTCTACGGTCTGGATCCGCAATCGCCGCTCGAGGCGCGACAGGGCGCCGTGATCCTCGCTCTTGCCGTGGGCGCCGTCGCCATGCTGATGGTGCTCTGGGCCGGATGGCTGCTCGGTCAGGCCCGCCCCGGAATGCTGCTGGCAACCGCGCCTTTCTGGCGCACGCTGCATAAGCTGGCCGCGCGGACCGGGGACTGGTCCTATTCAATCTACCTCTTCCACCTCTTCGCACTCGGCATCCTGCAGCGCCTGATGAGCCGCGTCAGCGCCGACAGCCCTCTCGCGCCCTACCTCAGGCTCGGCGCGCCCGGCATACTCGACAATCTCGTCTTCCTTGTCGCGGGCCTGACCGCGGCCATCGCCGCTGGCTGGCTAGGCTACAGGCTGATCGAGCGGCCAGCCGGGCACGCCTTCGGCAGGCTCCGGCGCAGGCTCTTGGGCCGGGCGGCCTGAAGCTTACTCCGCCGCGACGCGCTCCGGCTGAAGCGCGGTCCATTTCAGGACGGGCTTGCGGGCTGCGCGCGTTTCGTCGAGACGCCTGGCCGGCGCAAGATAAGGCGCACCTTTCAACGTTTCGTCACCCTGCGCCGCACGCCGGGCAATCGACTCCAGAGCATCGCAGAACCGGTCGAGTTCAGCCTTCGGTTCGGTCTCCGTCGGCTCAATCAGCATTGCGCCATGAACGACCAGAGGGAAATACATCGTCATCGGATGATAGCCCTCGTCAATCAGAGCCTTGGCGATGTCGATGGTCTCGATCCCTTCGGCGGTGAACGCGTCCGAAAACAGTGCCTCATGCATGCAGAAGCCGTCAAAAGCCGGTGTCATCACGTGCCTGAGGCGCGCCTGGACGTAATTGGCGTTCAGCACCGCGTCCTCGGCAACCTGTTTAAGGCCATCTGCGCCATGGCTCAGCATATAGGTGAGCGCCCGGACAAACATGCCCATCTGGCCGTGGAAAGCCACCATGCGGCCAAAGCTGTCCTTGCCTGCGCCTTCGGTGTGCTCGACGAGGCGGTAGAAGCCGTCCTCATCCCTGATTACGAAAGGTACAGGCGCATATGGCGCAAGGCGCTCGGAGAAGACGGTCGGACCCGAGCCCGGGCCGCCGCCGCCATGCGGGGTCGAGAAGGTCTTATGCAGGTTGATGTGCATCGCATCAATGCCGAGATCTCCCGGGCGGACCCGTCCCACGATGGCATTGAAGTTCGCACCGTCACAATAGAAGTAACCGCCTGCCGCATGGATGAGGTCGGCGATATCCTTGATATCGGTCTCGAACAGGCCGCAAGTATTCGGATTGGTCAGCATGATACCGGCTACGTCATCCGTACGCTGTAGTTTCTGGCGCAGCTCCTCCATATCGACGCGGCCACGGGCATTCGCCTTTATCTCGTCTATGAAAAAGCCGCACTGAGCTGCCGTGGCAGGGTTCGTGCCGTGCGCTGACACCGGCACCAGAACGCGCTTGCGCGTCTCACCTTCGCCGCGCGCGATCAATGCCTGACGGATGGCCAGCATCCCGCAGAGTTCACCATGCGCGCCCGCCTTGGGGCTCATTGCTACCGACGGCATGCCGGTCAGCACTTTCAGCCAGGTCGCAAGCTCGTCGATCAGCTCCAGCGCGCCCTGCACGGTCGCCTGCGGTTGCAGGGGGTGGATATCTGCAAAGCCCGGCAGACGCGCCATCTTCTCGTTGAGGCGCGGATTATGCTTCATGGTGCACGAGCCTAGCGGGAAGAGGCCAAGATCGATTGCATAATTCCTCTGCGAGAGGCGCATGTAATGGCGCACGGCCTGCGGCTCGGAGATCCCAGGCAGCCCCGTATCTACCTTGCGGGTCACCCCGCCAAGACGGTTTTTGAGGCCCTTTGGTTCGGGCAGGTCCACGCCGGTCGTCTCCGGGGTGCCGATTTCAAACAAAAGGTCTTCACGCTGAAGTAACCCGCGCGAGCCGGACACGGTCCTGTTATCCGGTGCGGACAGTACAGACGGCGCCGTTGGGCGCCCGGTCAGGTTCATGCTCATCAGATAATCTCCTTCAGCGCGGCCGCATAGGCTGCAATATCATCCGCCGTTGTACATTCTGTTGCCGCCACAAGGATCACATCTCCCAGCTGGTCATTCGGGAACAGGCGCGAGGCGCGCACCCCACCTACCACGCCCGCCTCATCCAGCATCGCCAGGACCGCCTCGGCATCGACCGGGGTACGGATCGCAAACTCGTTGAAAAAGCGCGGGGTGAGCACTTCGACTCCCTTCAGCGCGCCGAGCGTATCGGCCAGCTCGATAGCCGCCTCATGGTTCAGCTGCGCCAGCTGCTTGAGCCCCCGGCCGCCGAGCAGCGTCATGTGCGCGGTGAAGGCCAGCGCGCAGAGGCCGGAGTTGGTGCAGATGTTCGAGGTCGCCTTGTCTCGGCGGATATGCTGCTCACGCGTCGACAGTGTCAGGACGAAGCCGCGATTTCCATCACCGTCCAGTGTCTCGCCGCACAGGCGGCCGGGCATCTGGCGAACCAGCTTCTCGCGCGCGGCAAAAAGACCGACATAAGGCCCGCCAAAATTGAGGCCATTACCGATCGACTGGCCCTCACCGGCAGCAATATCGGCGCCCATCTCGCCGGGCGGCGTGACAAGGCCCAAGCTCACTGCTTCGGTGAAAACGGACACCAGCAGCGCACCCTTCTCATGTGCGCTTTTAGCCACGCCAGAAAGGTCGGTCACAGTTCCGAACACGTTGGGGCTCTGGCCGATTACGCAAGCGGTCTCAGAGTCGACGGCGCCCGCCAGATCGCTTTCACCGTCAATCGCCACGGGCAGCTGAACCACCGTCAAGCCCTGCGCCTCACAGAGGAGCCGCGTCGCCGCTGCATAATGCGGATGCAGGCCACCCGAGAGAATGATCTTGCCGCGGCGCGTCACACGCGCCGCCATCACGGCCGCCTCCGCGCACGCCGTCGAGCCGTCATACATCGACGCATTGGCGACATCCATCGCAGTCAGCGCCGCAACCTGCGTCTGGAATTCGAAGAGTGTCTGCAGGGTGCCCTGCGCAATTTCCGGTTGGTAAGGCGTATAGGTCGTCAGGAATTCGGAACGCTGAATGATCATGTCCACCGTCGCCGGCACATGATGCTTGTAGGCGCCGGCACCGACGAAGAACGGCCCGGACGAGGCCGAACGGTTCTTCGCCGCCAGCTTCGTCATGTGCCGCTCGACCGCCAGCTCGCCCTGATGATCGGGCAGGCCGGCAATCTTGGTCTTCAGGCGCGCGGACTGCGGAACATCCGCGTAGAAATCATCGGCTGAGACTGCCCCGATGGTGGCGAGCATGCTTGCCCGGTCTTCAGACGTCAGTGGGAGGTAACGCATGGGGTTCAAAGTCCTTCGCAGAAGGCGGTGTAGGCGGCCTCGTCCATCAGGCCTGCAAGTTCAGCTGTGTCGGCCAGTTTCAGGCGCACGAACCAGGCATCGCCTTCGGCTGCATCATTCACCTGCTCAGGCTTCTCTGACAGCGCCGAGTTGACCTCGAGCACCGACCCGGAAACCGGCGCATAGACATCCGATGCCGCCTTCACACTCTCAACGACAGCAAAGTCATCCCCACGCGCAAACTTTGCACCTGCTTCAGGAAGCTCGACATAGACGACATCGCCCAGCTGTCCGGCCGCATAGGAGGTAATGCCGACTGTGCCGGTGTCGCCTTCCACGCGGATCCATTCATGGTCCTTGGTATAATATGTGGTCATCAGGGTTTCTCCTTGAACGGACTAACGTTTGTAACGAGGCGGAATAAAAGGCAGGCTGGTGATCTCGGCGGGGCGGGCCTTGCCGCGCACCATCAGGTCGACCCTGGTTCCGGGCGCAGCATGGCTGCTGGCGATATAGCCCATCGTCACCGGCGCATCGATGCTGGGGCCGAAACCGCCGGATGTGACTACGCCAACGACCGCGCCGCCCACCTGTATCTGCGTGCCCTCACGCGCCGGCGCCCGCTCCAGCGGCCTGATGCCCACGCGCCTGCGCGCCGGGCCATCCTTCAGCTCACGCAGGATGCGTCCCGCCCCGGGAAAATCACCGGCCTCCCGCCGCCGCTTCTGAATGACCCAGCCAAGGTCGGCCTCGATGGGCGAGATATCCGGCGCAAGGTCATGCCCGTAGAGGCACAGCCCCGCCTCGAGGCGCAGAGAATCGCGTGCGCCAAGTCCGATCGGGCGAACCAGCGGGTCTTTCAGTAACAGGCGCGCCAGGTCTGCTCCCGGCGCTGCGCCCGCCAGGACCTCAAACCCGTCCTCGCCAGTATATCCGCAGCGCGACACCGTAAATCTCTCGCCAGCATGGGAAAACTGGCGGCTCTCCATGAACTTCAGGTCCGCGCAGCCCGGAAAATACGACGACAGCACCTTCTCCGCCTTCGGCCCCTGGAGCGCAAACAGCACGCCGTCATCGGCCCGCATCAGCACGGCCTTGCCCGCCAGCGCTCGCTCGAAAACGGCCCAGTCCTGATCCTTCATCGCACCATTGACGACGATATAAAGCTCGCCCTGGCGATCCTCCTCGTGCGGGCGGGTGATGATGAGATCATCCAGGATGCCGCCCTCGTCATTCAAAAGCACGGTCAGGCGTGCCTGCCCGGGCTTCAGGGAGCGGATATCGGAGGGCACGAGTGTCTCGATAAGCGCCGAAATTTCCTCATGCGCGGCCACGTCCCGGCGCGTGCCAGAGGCGAGTGTCAGGAAGCACGGCCCCATATGGCTGACGTCGAACAACCCGGCCTCGGCCCGCGTCCAGAGGTGTTCGTCCTTTACTCCGGGCGCAAACTGCACCGGCATCTCATAGCCCGCAAAAGGCACGAGCTTCGCCCCATAGGCCACATGCAGGGCATGCAGGGCCGTGCGCCTCAGGGTCTCGGTAATCGTCTCAGACATGCGGCTATCCCGGAAAGCAGACGGCCTGCGACTTTCGTCGCACGTCCGTCGCCCCCGCTGTCCTTGGCGCCTGAGAGATTCCGCCGGTCACATGCCCGGCTTGCTCCTTCGGCGAGGCCTGTTTCAGCCTCTTTCCAGCGTGTTGAGTTTCTTCCGGCCCTTTTGCCTGAGCGATTCCGGGGCGGTTGCGCCTTCGGCGGCGGCCACCGAATGCCGCTCTCTCCCGGAAGAAACTGCTTGACGACCAGCTATCGCGTTACAGGGGCCCCGGCAAGAGCTGGGCTACGTCCATCCACAATCTGCACGCCCTGTGCCCGCAAATCAGGCAGCGCCCTCAGCTCGCGCGCAGAAGCCGACGCTCTATGCGCTTAAGTTCACTCAGCAGGGCAAGATGGCTCATGCGCATCCAGAACCAGATCTTGATCAGACCCACCGCGATCATGGCAAACAGGAAGATGCCCAGCCAGAACACCATCATCCTCGGCTCGGCCGCGCCATATATCTGGAAGCCAGCCCATACGGCGATCCCGAAAAAGGCAAAGCTCAGCACGAAGGCAAAGCCGGTCCAGAATTTCATCGGCCCGGCAAAGGTCGAGCCCAGCTGGCTGAGCAGGCGATCGCCCTCTTCAGATTTCTGGAGAAACGCCTCGTCCTCGGCGGTCAGGCTGTCTTTAAGCCGGGTTTCAGAACTGGACATGTCGGTCTCCTTCCAGAAGTCCTACAGGTGCTGGCGCGCATGGAAGATGTGCGACTTGGATGTAGCCACGGGAACGCGCTTGGTGGCGGCGGTTTCGGCACGGGTCAAGCTGTCGCTGACATAGAGAAGGGCGGTGCTCAGCCGGCCCAGCGCGGTAATCATCTCCTGACAAAGCGGCACCAGCGCCGCCTCGGACTGCTCCGGCGCAGTCTCAACTGGTACAGAACGGGTCCGCCGCGCGCTGAGGCCCCTTATCCGGTCGTCGCATTTGCGTCTCAAAATCCCGCAGACCGGGGCCGGGAGCATCTCGGGGTCAGACAGGCGCAGCCAGCCCCGGCAGATGCCGCCCGAAGCCTCCCGCGACGCCTCGCGCCCCTCCCCGCCGTCTCCAGCATCCGCCGCGCCGCCCGCATGGGTCGCGGCTGCCACCGGGACGCTGGCAACCCTATCACCCACGGATTCACCGCCCGCACCTGCGTCACCAGCAGCGGTTCATAAACCCGGTCTGTGTCACCGATCACCATCGGCACACCCTAACTTTTGAAGGGATAGTCGCGCCGAAAGTCAAAAAGGCCCAATCTCTAACGCACAGCCGCTCTGCGTTGAGCGGTCAGGATAAAGCAAGGCGCCCGGAACCGGGCGACCCGATTAAAGACATCGGTTTCGTCAGGCTGAAGCGCTGGCTGACGCCGACGCAGCCACCGGGGCTTTCTGGTTGATGAACAGGTCGCGGATGAAGGTGCGCCCGGCCAGCAGGAAGAACAGGCCCGCGACGGCGAACAGGCAGGTTGCCGCAACACTTGCCCATTGCACGCCGTAAGCTCGGGCGTCGCGGCAAGCTTCGATGAGGGCCGCCGACAGGGATGCATCGGTCACGCTGCATGTCGCGCTGATCTGACCTGCCAGCTGGCTGGCGGCAATCCAGTTGGTTGTAACCGCGTCGGCGATCAGGCCCATCGCTGGCGGGCCTATGCCGTATCCAATCAGATTGACCACAAAAAGAAGTATCGCGATCGATGTGGCCCGAACGCGCAGACTGACCACGGCCTGAGCAATGTTGTATTGCGCACCCAGATAAAAATATTGCAGCACGCTTGCAACCATCAGCAGGATCAGCATCAAAGTACTGTCGCCAACCAGGAAAGCGGCTGCGTAGAGGGGCGCGCACACCAGGAAGGCAAGGCCCGGAACCCAGGTCGCGGCTGTTGCAGACCTCTTTGACGCCTGCTGAGTAAGGTATCCGCCCAGGAAAGCGCCCAGCGTTCCGGCGAGGCCCACAGGGGCCATGAACATGAGTGCGGTTTGGGCCGGCGAGAAGCCATGCGAGAATACGACGTGCTGAGGCTGCAGACCGACCAGGGCGTATCCGGCGAAAGCGGCGATCGTTGCACCGGCCGTCATCACCCAGAAGGTGGGCTTGGAAAAGATTTCTGCAAGCGCCTCAGGGAAGCTGACACGCTCCACTTTGAGGGTGCCCGGAGGATCGGAATAGCCTCTCGGCGGCTCTTTGACCGTTAGCAGGAAAATGATGCCAACCAGAATGCCAGGCGCCCCGACAAAGATGAAGGCTTCGCGCCAGGTGAAGACTTCGAGGATGAAACCGCCAAACACCTGCGCCAGAACACCGCCTGCCGTCACGCCCATGGCATAGATCCCCAGCGCCGTGGGGCGCGCCGACGGGGCATAATAGTCGCTGATCATGGAATTGGCGGGAGGTGTGCAGCCGGCCTCTCCAATTCCAACAAGCATCCTGGCCAGCAAGAGGGTCACAAACCCGACCGTAAAGCCGCACAGTACCGTTGCCAGTGACCAGAGGATAACGCAGATACCGATAATCAGCTTACGGCTGACTTTCTCTGACAGGTTTGCGATGGGAATGCCGAGAATGGTATAAAAGAGAGCAAACCCTATCCCAGAAAGCAGGCCGAACTGAAACTGCGAAAGCTGGAATTCATTTATTATCGGTACACCAACAACGCTGATTAGAATGCGGTCGATGAAGTTTAGAGTATATACGAGCGTCAGAGACACCAAGACGTAGGTTCGGTAACTGAAACTGCCATAGCTCTCACCTGCAAGGTTCATAAACTTGCCTTCAGGGGGCGCGGCGCCATAAATCTTGTTACTCATTCTTTCCGACCCCATCTCTGTTGTTCAGCAGGACGTCCAACCACGCATTGCCATGCTCGCCGGTTCGCGAACGTGTGCGAGACCAAGCGGCATTCCCGAAAAGACCGCATACGCACCCTCAGCACCAGCATCCGGAAACGATGTGTTGAACGAACAGCAGTTTCGTCTGGGCACAGGATCAATGGCGGCAAGATAAAGAACAGTATAAAAAAATTTTAGATCTCATAGGCTTGAGCTATTCCAACCGGCATGTACGAAGCAGACGTCCGGAGCTTTGCAAAATGTCGCGCTCAAAGCCCTTGCGGGAGGACGTGACTGCCGCCACCTGTGGACCGACGCGTGTGAGCCCGTGCTCGAACCGGGCGCGATCCGGTACCGCTCGCGCGAACCTCAGACACTCAGGGAAAGCGACAAAAAGGATGATGCGTACTGTTCTGGTTACCGGCTTGGCTTTTGTGCTCGCGGCCTGCGGCGATGCGACTGACTTTCAGCAAATCAGGCAGGGCGCGCTTGATCTCGGCGGACAGGCACTTGAAGCTGCAACCGGGCTGGTCGACACCCGGACGGCATGCGTCTTGGCCGGGCAGCCCGAGGCGTTCTGCGAGTGTGTGCAGGACAACTTTGGAGCCGAGCTGAGCGGCGAGCAGCTCGAGATGTTGCGTAACGCGGTGAACGAAACCCTGAACGGCCAGGGTCTGCAGGCCGTCCTGGAGACATCCGGAGGCCCTGACGCCGAGACCCGCAACGCAATTGTTCAGTGCGCAGCAAACGCTGCCGTCGAGGGCGCGCTGGGCGAAGCGGGGAATTGAAAGGCACTGTCGCCGAGCAACTCACGGATTGTCGAAAGCCAGAGAGACCAAAATCCGGCGTCCCGATGACAAACATCGGTGTCGCCGGGAGCGACCTTACATCCGCTCCGGCACTGTAATGCCTAACAGCCCAAGCCCCGTCTCCAGCTGATGGCGCACAGCGTCTGCCAGCGCCAGCCGGCTCGCGCGCTTTTTGCCGTCCGCTTCTGCCGCTATCGGCAGCGCGGCGTAGAACGCACTGAACGCCTGCGCGAGGCTGTAGAGATGTTCGCACAGAATGTGCGGCATCCGCCTTTGACGTGCACCCAGCAGGGCAGCGCCAAAGCCATCGAGCTGCAGCACCAGCGCGCGCTCGGTTTCTTCCGCAACGGCCACCTTGCCCGGAGAATGCCCGGCTTCTGCCGCCTTGCGCAGCACGGACTTCACCCGCACCGCCGCATACATGAGGTAAGGACCGGTCTTTCCCTCGAAGCTCGTGAAGCGGTCGAGGTCGAAGACGTAATTCGAGGTCCGCGTATTCATCAGGTCTGAAAAGCGCAGCGCCGCTACCGCCACCTTCCTGGCCACGTCTGCGCGCTCCTCGTCGCTCATGTCGGCAGGCAGGCTCGCAACCGCGAGTTTCCTGTCCGCTTCCTCCAGCGCCATCGCCTGCAGGTCCGCCAGCCGCAGCACCCCGCCTTCGCGCGTCTTGAACGGCTTGCCGTCGGCGCCGTTCACCGTACCGAAGCCGATATGCTCAAGCCGGCTCTCCTCAATCAGGCCAAGCATGCCGGCGGCGCGGTAGACTTGCTCGAAGTGCAGCGCCTGGCGCTGGTCCACGACGTAGAGCATGCGTTCAGGCGCCGGCCTCAGGCTCTCGATCCGGTCAAGGATGGTCGCAAGGTCGGTCGTGTGATAGCCTGATCCGCCGCGGCTGTTGACCAGCATCACCGGCGGCATCTCTTTCGTGTCGCTGTCCCTGGCGACGCGGACGATCCATGCCCCGTCGCTCTCTTCGGCAAGGCCTGCCGCCTTGAACCGCTCGACGAGCCCCGGGATCAGGTGATCAACGTCGCTCTCCCCCTTCCAAAGGTCAAAGGAAACATTCAGGAAACCGTAGTCCTTCTTCAGCGCCTCCACCGATACATCAATGAAGTGACGCAGCAGCGCGCGGTAGCCGGGCCGGCCCGCCTGCATCTCGGCCACCGCCTTCTGCGAGCGCGCATTGCGTCCCTCATCCAGCTTCGCCTTGTTGCTGGCCTGCGGATAAAGCCGGCCCAGATCGTCAATCGTCACCGGCGATCCGGGCGGATAAGGTCCCGCATAGCCTGCATCGAAATAGATCAGCCCGGGCTGCTCATCCTCAAGCTCGGTCACCAGGTGGCCCATCTGCAGCCCCCAGTCGCCGAGGTGTACGTCCGAGATCACCGTGTCACCGAGAAACCTCAGCAGCCGTTGCAGCGTATCCCCAATCACCGCCGAGCGCAGGTGGCCGACATGCATGGGCTTGGCCACATTCGCGCCGCCGAAGTCGATCACCGTGACCTGGACGTCCGGCGCCGTCTCCGCCCCCGCCTTCGCATCGCCGCGCACAGCCTCAGCCCGCACTGACAGCGCCGCGTCGGAAACGCGAAGATTGATGAACCCTGGTCCAGCCACCTCGGCCGACAGCACCAGAGGGTGCGCCTTCAGCGCTGCCGAAACCCCCGCCGCAATGTCCCGCGGGTTTCTGCCCGCCGCCTTCGCCGCCGCCATTGCGCCATTGCACTGGAAATCCGCCAGATCCGGCTTGTCGCTCCGGCGCACTTCGCCAAACCGCGCCTCGAGACCAACGGCTTCGAACGCGGCGCCCGCGGCAGCCGACAGTTCACGTCCCAGGCTCGCCATGGATTATTTCACCGCGTCGAGGCGGAACCGGTTACCCGTTCGGTTGAACGCCAGCTGCTCCGGCGTCAGCTCGAAGCCGACGACAATCTCGAAATTCACGCCCGAAATAGACTCGTCCGCCCTAGGAATCGCGATCCGGCTGATCCGCTCGGTCTTCCCGGTCACATCGCCGCGGTCAAACTCCGCGCGGGTGGAGAAATACTCCTTGGCCAGCACCTTGCCATTGCGCCTGGTCACAGCCACAAAGTAGGGATAGTCATGAGCCCGGCCGTTTGCCTGCAGGCCCCGTCCGAACGCAAAGTCGATCTCGACCTCCGCCACCAGCGGCAAATCCCCTGTATACCGGCAGTACATCCGCACATCGGTTATCTCGCCGGTAAATGCGATATCGGTGTAAATCTTGCCCTCGGGCGTTGCGAACTTCACATACCGCGCTGCATCATAGACGGCCCCCGCAACCGGGCACGGGCCAGAATTCGGCGTCGAATCCAGCTGCTGGGCCAGACGGCTGGTCGTTCCACAGCCTGCAAGCAGGGCGGCCAGGACGAAAGGGGCGAGTTTCAGCATGCGTCGGCGTGTCCGTATTGGCCCGAGACGAGGGCGGGTCCATCTGATAACCTGCCCGTGTTAAAGGCCATCGCGCTCGCACGCAACTTACCAGGCGCAGGAGAATTCGCCCCCATGACCTCTGGCACGCCCCCCAAACGCCCCCTTACCCTGCGCCTGGCCGCCCCCCGCGGTTTCTGCGCCGGGGTCGACCGTGCTATCCAGATCGTCGAGGAATCCCTGATCAAATGGGGCGCCCCCGTCTACGTCCGTCACGAAATCGTTCATAACCGTCACGTCGTGGAGAGGCTAGAAGCCCTGGGTGCTGTGTTTGTCGAAGAGCTCGACGAGTGCCCGGATGACCGCCCGGTTATCTTTTCGGCTCACGGCGTGCCTAAATCGGTCCCAGCCGAGGCCAGTCGCCGCAACATGATTTATCTCGACGCGACCTGCCCGCTCGTCTCCAAAGTCCACATCCAGGCAGAACGCCATTACAGCAACGAGCGCGAAATCGTTCTCATCGGCCATGCCGGTCACCCGGAGGTAATCGGCACGATGGGCCAACTGCCAGAGGGCACCATCACCCTCATCGAAACACTCGACGATGTCGCCGGCCTCACGCCGAAAAACCCAGGCAACCTCGCCTTCCTCACACAGACGACGCTCAGCGTGGACGACACTGCCGAAATCGTTGCCGCCCTGCAGGCACGCTTCCCGGGCATTTCCACGCCGCACAAGGAAGACATCTGCTACGCCACCACAAACCGGCAGGAAGCCGTGAAGGCTTTCGCTCCGGGCGCCGACCTCGTTCTGGTCATCGGAGCCCGGACGAGTTCGAACTCCGTCCGCCTCGTCGAGGTCGCGCTGCGCGCCGGCGCGGCCCGCGCTGAACTTATCGCCTCCGCCGAAAACATCGACTGGTCCTGGTTCGAAGGTGTCAGCGTCCTCGGCCTCACAGCAGGCGCCAGCGCCCCTGAAGACCTTGTCCAGGGCGTCATCCAGGCCTGCCGTGCCCGCTTCGACGTGACAATCGACACCGTAAAGACCGCCGACGAAACCGTGACGTTCAAGTTACCGCGCGTGTTGGCAGGATAGAACCGCGAGGATCAGCCTTCATGGAAGGTGAAAGGGTCTATCTCACCCCGGCATGACCACCACCGGTGGGAGCCTTATCGAAATATGAGCTCTCCGGGACAACCTATGCCTATCATCCAGGTCACGGCCGTCAGCTTCGCCCTTACGCCAGATCACAAGCGCGCCAGCCCCGGATAATGTGATGGGTTCGGCCGGAGCCTGGTCTCGGACGATCATTCGCCGCCGTGTTCAATCTTGCAGGTGCTACCTTGCACCTTACACCGTCAAAGGCTGGACCGCCGGCACCACCATCGCGCTCGGCTGGGCCATGGCCGGCATCCGCGCCGCGACAGACCGCCCGAAGGCAAAGGGTGTCGAATTCCTCGTCTCTGAGGGCTCCGGCCAGGAGACAGACTGTGTCCGGTCCGCTCCGGGCGGCGCGGTGAAAGTCTGCTGGCTCAATGATCCAGACGGCAACAATCTCAGCCTTAGGCAGTTGTCTTAGCGCCGGTCCGCCAAGCCTTGTAGCGCTTCGTCAGTTTAGCAGTCTTCATCTGGTCACGGATGATGCTGAGGAGTGGGGAAACACTCCGCTTCGGCCGTTTTCCCGAGGCCAGCAATGCAAGCTGCCGCTTGATCACAGCCATAGTTGCGAGGCCAGCCATAGTCTTATTCTTCCAGGTCACCTGCGGCATCACCACCTCGCTCATCTGGCCGGCGCGCCACTGGTTCGGAAGATCCGGCACATAGGACATCGCACGGCCGATGCCCAGCACCTCGACACCGGCTCCATTACCCACCCGCAACAAAGCGGCTTCGGCCGTCGCCTTTCGGTAGATCCCCCCTGTCACCATGATGGGCATCGCCGCCTCCGCGGCAATTTCGCGGGCAAAGTCGATGAAGTAAGCTTCGCGTTTGGAGGTCGAAGTTTCGTCGGTCTGCCCCTGCATGGCAGGGCTTTCATAATTGCCGCCGGAAAGTTCGAGCAGATCTATCCCCAGAGGATTCAATTGCCGGGTTACCCATTTTGCGTCCTCAAGCGCAAAACCGCCCTTCTGGAAATCGGCAGAGTTCAGCTTCACAGAAACGCAGAAAGCCGGGCTGACTCTGGCGCGTACAGACTTTACTGTTTCCAGAAGGAGGCGTGCTCGCCTCTCGCGGCTGCCGCCCCATTCGTCGGTACGCTGGTTCACCAGCGGCGAAAGAAACTGGCTGATCAGATAGCCATGCGCAGCATGAATCTGGACACCAGTGAAACCCGCTTCCTCGGCGAGCGCGGCGGTGTCGGCAAAGCGGGAAATCAGTGTTCGGATTTCTGCATCTTCCAGGGCGCGCGGCTCAGCCAGAAGATTTGAATGCTGGCCGATATCAACCCGGATCGCCGAGGGTGCTACAGCCTGCTCGCCCAGCGCTTTAAATGTCTGGCGGCCCGGATGGTTGATCTGCATCCAGAGATGCCCGCCGTCCGGTTTTGCCGCACGGGCCCAGTCACGGAAAGGGGCAAGGTCACGTCCTGCCTCCAGCACGACGCCGCCGGGACCCGTCATCGCGGCGGGAGTGATCATCACGTTACCGGTCAGTACGAGTCCGGCGCCGCCCTTTGCCCAGGCGGCATAGAGGCGCAGCAGATCCTCGCCGGGCACCTGGCCGGGCGCCGAGAGGTTTTCCTCCATGGCCGCCTTGCAGATCCGGTTTGGCAGCACCGCACCGTTCGGCAGTGTCAGGGGCTTGAATAACACAGAATCAGACATGGGCGGACCTCGGTTGAACAATGGATGCGACTGGGGTAAACCTTAAACTATAGTTGAAGGTCAAGATGTATGAAGATTGGCGAGCTTTCGGAGCGAACGGGGCTGCCCACATCGCGAATCCGCTATTATGAGGCGAATGGTCTGATCCCGGCTGCAGACCGGGCGCCAAACGGGTACCGCGACTACGACGAGTCGATGATCGAACGGCTGCGCGTGATCGACCTTGCTAAGTCGCTTGGCTTTTCGCTGGAAGAAATCTCGGCCCTTATGGCCTCAAGCCGGGGCGCACGGCCGAGCTGCGAGACAGTCTCGGCCGCACTTGAACAAAAACTGATCGCCATTGACGCCCATATGAGGAAGTTGCGCGAAACGCGCAGGCGTGTTGGCTCTGCGCTCCGTTACCTTAAGGAGAATCCAGGCGCCGAAAACCATACCGACAATCTGCGCATGCAGTTCTGAGTAACGCTGAAACGCCTGCTGGCAGGCGCCCCGTTCTTTGCCAAGAGCCCCTGAATGACCATCCGTATTGCCACCTTCTATAAGTTCTTCCCGTTTCCGGATTACAAGACGCACCGGCAAGCGCTGGCACAGCATTTCTGCAACCTTGGCATCAAGGGCTCAGTGCTGATCGCCGAGGAAGGCTTAAATGGCACCATCGCCGGAAGCCCTGTGGCTGTCGAGACAGCCCTCGAAACCCTGCGCGCCCTGCCCGGCGCCGAGGGCCTGGAGGCCAAGTTTTCCGAGGCTGCCGTCATGCCCTTCCTGCGTCTCAAGGTGCGCCTGAAACGCGAGATCGTCAGCATGGGCGTGCCCGGCACGGACCCGACCGCTCTGGTGGGCACCTATGTCCAGCCGGAAGACTGGAACGCGCTGATCTCGGATCCTGATACGATCCTGATCGATACCCGCAACGGTTACGAAGTGGCCATTGGAACGTTTGAAGGCGCCATTGATCCACAAACCGAACGCTTCCGCGACTTCCCCGCCTGGTTCCGAAGTTTCCGCGCCCGCCTCAATGCCGAAGGCAGAACCCCCAGGATCGCCATGTTCTGCACCGGCGGGATCCGCTGCGAAAAAGCGACAAGCTTCGTAAAAGCTGAAGGCGTCGAAGAGGTGTTCCACCTTCAGGGCGGTATCCTGAAATATCTTGAAACTGTACCCGAGCCCGAAACGAAATGGCGCGGGGAATGTTATGTCTTTGACGAGCGTGTCTGCGTCCGCCATGATCTGACGCCGGGCGATCACGTACTCTGCCACGCTTGCGGCCGCCCGGTGTCGCCAGGAGATCGTCAGTCTGCCGATTATGTAGAAGGCATCTCATGCCCGGCATGTATCTATGAGATGTCTGCTTCCCAGCGCGCCCGATTTGGTGAACGTCAGCGCCAGATCGAGCTCGCCCGGACGCGAGGCCAGAAACATCTCGCGGCCCGTGTCGAAGACGCGTGACCACGCTTTATTCCTTCCGCCGCTGCCCCTATGCCATGCGCGCCCGGATGGCGCTGGCCGCGTCAGGCCTTACCGTTCGTGTACGCGAGATCATACTCCGCGAGAAGCCTCCCGAAATGCTGGTCGCCAGCCCCAAAGGCAGCGTTCCCGTCCTTGTGCTGACAGATGGCCGCGTCATCGATGAAAGCCTTGATATAATGTACTGGGCGCTGGCGCAAAATGATCCAGACGGCTGGCTCAGCGCAGACGCGGACGAAGTGGCTGATCTCATCGGACAGAATGACGGCCCTTTCAAGTATGCGCTTGACCGCTACAAATATGCCGAGCGTTACCAGTCGGACGCAGCCGAACATCGCGCGGCGGGGCTGGAGATTCTCGAAGGCTTCGCGCAGCGCCTCACGGTAAGGGGCGGCCAGCTGATGGGGGCTTCGCCAACACTCGCCGACATTGCGATCTTTCCGTTCGTTCGTCAGTTCGCGGCAACCGATAAGGCATTCTGGACAGCGAGTGCGCCGGCCAGTCTGCAGGCCTGGCTGAGCGGGCACACCAAAAGTGCGCGCTTTGCCGCCATCATGGCAAGGTTTCCGCTCTGGAAGCCGGGCGATACCGAGCTGCTGCTCAACGCGCCATGATCGCTGCGCACAGGCCCTCCAGCGGGAAGAGCGGCCCGGGATCAAGGTTGCGCCGGAGCGGCTGGCCGCCGCAATCCGGCTGCATCCGGCGCCAGAGCCTATCGCGTGGAAATTTCCCCGACCAGGGCGGTAGGCCGCCTCGAGCCGCGCCTCGGGGAACGGCTCGATACCGTCAACCCGGTTGACGAGTTCGATTCCCATGGGTGCACGGTTCACTCCGGCCATTATGCCGCCTAAGCTCAGATTGCCGGAGATGCGCAGTGTAGGGCATTGCTGAGCGATATCACTATTGCGGCCGACGACAAAGTGGATGCTCTTACCGCCCTGATCCAGAAACCAGACGCGCCAGAAGACGGCGCTGCCATTGGCGGGCGAGAACCAGAGCGCTGCGTCCTTGCAGATCGGCCCGCCGATGGCGTGGATAACGATGAGGTCAATACCGCCAGCCGCGCGCGTTTCAATGCCATGCGGGAAATCTTCCTGAAGGCTGTCTATGACCCGCGCCGTCTTCAAGGCCGGCTTACCCCGCGGAGCGGGTGCCAAGGCTGTCGGGGCGGCCGCACAAGCCGCCAAAAAGAGGCCCATAAGGCAGGGTGTGGGCACCCGCGCGGTCAAACTGGGATCCCATATTGCCGCTGTTCCGGCGTCGATCGGGCCAGGAAAGGCCGGGGCCGCTTTTGCCCCTTGCAAAATCCGGCGCCACGCGTAAACACGCCGCTTCCCGGTCCGCGCGCTCAGCAGCGCGCGGGGCAAGCGATGGCATCGGAGTGTGGCTCAGCCTGGTAGAGCACTAGCTTCGGGAGCTAGGGGTCGGAGGTTCGAATCCTCTCACTCCGACCATCAAAAGCAAGGTATCAGGCCGCACTCAAAAATCACGTCTTTTACCGGCGCCCCGCCTGTGCCCCAGTTCAGCATCGGTGCTGGTCGCCCTTGATCTGTTTCGAGCGATTCAGGAATTTAATGCCGACTTGCCGGAAACGGTTGAGCGTCCGCCAGGGCGGGAACATTATCCGGGCGCGCAAGCTGAAGCCTGGTGCACACAGCCTTCAGATCAGCACGGGCGCCTCTTCGGTGCGTCAAAAAGTAAATCGGGATCTATCGGCCGGGTCCCTTACCCGGCGACCGCGCACGGGACCGCTCCTGGGCTTCGCGCTGGAGACGCTGCTGCTCGAGGAGCCGTTTGCGGACGTCCAGGTGCAGCTCCATGGCTTTCAGCCGGTCCTGCCAGTCCGGCTCGAACGTGAGCACGCCGCGCTTTGTTTCAGCGGCAAGGCGCATGCCGGCAAGCTCGCGCGCCCGGGCCCGCAGGGCGCGGGTAACCGCGCGGTCGCCGTCCGGGGCCGCCAGGCGGCTGACGCGGATGCTCGCCCCTTCCGGCAACTGGTCAGCAATCATCCGGTCGAGCCTTGTCGGCGCATGCCGCATCACTTCTCGGTCCAGCGCCTCGCGCGCCCAGCCATTCGGTTGCGACATCCCGGGCGATGTTCCGGAACCCCTGCCGGATGACGTCCTTTGGAATGACCAGGTCCTGGCCGTTGGCGCGGCGCCCGCGCAGGATGATGTGGGTATGCGAATGGCCCGTATCGTGATGGTCGGCCGCGACCCAGGAGAGGCGCGAGGAATGCGCCGTGAGGCGCAGGGGAAAATTCTTCGCGGGTCAGGTTTCAGGCCCGGCGCAGGTCGTCCAGGTCAAACGGCAAGAGACGGAAACAAGGGGTTCGCGGAACACAAGCTCCCGGAACGAATGAGCGCCTCATCCAGCAACGCGTTCCGTCATCGCACGAGACATCAGAGGCCGCCCCGAACAGCCGGGTCTACACCTTGAACCTTGCGCTAATTGATCCGCACGGAAAACCCGCGCGCAAAAGCACCGTCCGGCGGCAACCGCCTGGCGGCGCTCTTCGTCCTGAGCCGGGATAGAGCACGCAGGCGCCGCTGGATTTGCAGGACAAGGTCCCGGCATTGCACAGCATCTTGTTTCAGCGTCTCTACCTGCGTTCGCCGAACTCTTTGTCGAGCTTGTCGAGCAGAGCGAGGCCGGTTGTGGCATCGCCCCGCGCGGCGCGCATGCGAAAGCGCAGCTCGGTGTCAAACTCCGTCAAGGCGCGGGCGGCGAACTCCTCGAACAGTTTGTTGAGGCTGATCCCGCGATGTTCGGCAAGGGCGCGCAGGCGCTCGTGCTGATCGTCGGGAAGCCTGATCGTCAGAACACTCATGCTGGTTTCCTTTCCTTCAGATAGGTTCCGGCATCGCAAATTCTGAGATGCGGAAACAAAAGCTCTGCCCGCATAAAATCCGCAAGATTTGCAGTGATGACGGCCCTGGCTGCTGATGCAAAAGCAAGCTCGATTACGTGGTTGTCGGCTTCATCGGGCAGATTGGGGCACCATAAAAAGTGAACCGCACCGGGTTTGCCGGAGATCATTTTCTTTTCGAGAGTGGCCCTGTGACAGACAAGAAGCAAAGACCAGATTACTTGCCAGAAGTGCGTGAACGCGCGGTTCGGATGGTAGCAGAACACCGGCGGGAGTATGCGTCGCAATGGGCGGCGATTATGTCGATTTCCGGGAAGATCGGATGCACGCTGCAGACGCTGCATAACTGGGCGGCACAGGCCGAACGCGACAGCGCTGACAAGAAGATGTGGACATCATCGAAGCCCGTCCGGAACACCATGATCTCACCGTTCAGGACCATGTCACGGCGAGGCGCCCGCCAGTCGATATCGTAGCCCAGGCTCTCCGGGATGGCGGCGCCGGTCTCGTTATGGAGTTCCTCGGCGAAGTCGGCGGCGCTGCAGTATTCGCCCGCATAGTCCTCGAACGCGGCGCATGCCTCCTGGAGGTCATTGCCGTAATTGGCATAGAGGCGGGCACCAAACTCGCCATGCGCGCCGATGAATTCAGCGAGGTCGCACACCGTCTCGAAGGAGGCGTATTCGGAAAGGTTTGCGCCTTCAAAGCCTTCATAATCACGGATCGCGTGCTCTTCCGAGCACCGATCAATGCCGAGCACTGCTGTTTGATGTTCAACGGCGGCAATGTGCGAACTTCGGCTGTCTATTCAGTGCGTGAAGCTGTAGCCGTGGACCGTCATCTCTACAGTGTGACCAGGAGGAAGTGGCTGCCAGGCGCCGCACCAGGCGGGCGTGCTGCAACGCCAGAGCTCTGTCAGTGGAAACATCTCAACAGAATTCGGCGGAAACTCCAGATTTTCCGGCGCTCCTTTCTGTTTTGCCCATTTTGCGACCACCCCGGGCCTGATGACGAGTTCGTCCCGCCAGCCATCTGTCAGGCTTATGACCGACATCTTGACGCGGTCCGGCCGACGCTCGATCGTCCAGCGAACGCGGTGGCCGCCGAGGTCCTTCTTCACAGATCGCATGCGGAACCCGCCTCGGCCGTTGTGAAGATTATACTGTAGCCGGCCGTTTACATACTCGAAATCAAACTCATGCCCTCCCTCCCGGCTGCCTTCGGAAAAGAGCCAGAGCGGCGCATAAACAACCCCTGGCCAGATTTCGGAAAACGTGGTCTCGACAATGTACTGACCGCGGGTTCTGCCTTTTCGCCGTTCGCCCTCCCATTTGATCGCAGCGCCGCGGGTCTCGGTCAGACGCTGTATGATCGACCCGTCTGGCTGGGGCTCGACAGCAGAAAAATCAAGGGAGAAGCCCGCCGGAAACTTCGATGGCTGATGGCCTTCGATCGGATGGTAGATCTGATTGTAATTGTAACGTTCGACTGGCTCTACCGGAAAGGGCGTCAGGACCACAGGAGCGGGCGGGGACGTGCAACCGGACAGGACCATCACCGCCAGCACGCTTGCGAGAACAAGACGGGAGATCATGCGGGACGCCTGTTTTCAGGGCGCCCGCGGCATCGCAGGCGCCTGGGTTACAAATTGGACTTAGGCCGCGCACGCCGCGCAGCCCGCTCTCAACTTTTCAACGCGGCGCGAACCGCCTCAAGGGCTGCTTCGGCATTGCCGGCGTCCGGGCCGCCAGCCTGCGCCAGATCCGCTCGTCCCCCGCCGCCCTGCCCGCCGATGGCGGCGGCAGCGGCCTTGACGAGCTCAACGGCAGAAAATCTGGCGGTGAGGTCCTTGGTAACGCCGATGGCAAGGCCGGCCTTGCCGCCTTCAACGCCAACGAAGGCGACGATGCCGGAGCCGATGCTGGTTTTGGCCTGATCCACGAGGGCGCGAAGATCCTTGCCGCCGACGCCCTCTGCGACGCGGGCAATCAGCTTGACACCATTGATTACTTCGGGACCGGCCGGCGCGCTGCCGCTGCCGCCCATGGCAAGCTTGCGCCTGGCTTCTGCGAGCTCGCGTTCCAGCGTCCTGCGCTCTTCGCTGAGAGCTGCGACGCGGCGGGGCAGATCTTTGAGCGGCACCTTGAGGCTTTCGGCAACGTCTGCGCCAATCTGGGCGCGGCCTTTGAGATAGCTTAGCGCTTCGGCGCCGGTGGCAGCCTCAATTCGACGGATACCCGCGGAGACACCGCCTTCCGAAAGGATCACAAAGACAGCGATATCGCCGGATCGTTCGACATGCGTGCCCCCGCACAGTTCAACCGAGTACGCACGCCCCCCCTCAGCCGGTTCGCCCATCGACAGCACACGGACTTCATCACCATACTTCTCTCCGAAAAGGGCGAGGGCGCCGGCTTCTATGGCCTTCTCCGGCGTCGTGACCCTGATGCCGGTGAGGACGTTGGCGCGGATTTGCGCATTGACCTCATCCTCAATGGCCTCAAGCTGGGCATTGGTGACGGGTGCGCCATGCGAAAAGTCAAAACGCAGGCGGTCGGCCTCAACCAGCGAGCCCTTCTGCGTGACGTGCTCACCGAGCACCTTGCGCAGCGCAGCATGCATCAGGTGGGTCGCCGAATGATTCGCCATGACCTGGCGGCGGCGGGCACCGTCGACCTTCATCTGAGCCTTGGCGGCGAGCTTCACGGTGCCGGAGACGAGCTCGCCCATGTGCACATGCACATCGCCGGCCCGTTTCTGGACATCGCGCACGATGAATCGCGCGCCGCCTTCAAAGATGATTTCGCCGTGATCGCCCGCCTGCCCGCCGGATTCAGCATAGAAGGGGGTTGTATCGAACACCAGCTCCGCCGCGCCCGGCACGAGAGTCGACAAAAGTGTACCGCCGGCCGCGACGGCGACCAGCCTGCCTTCACCGGAGGTCGCACCATAGCCGGTGAACCGGGTGCCGCCATTCCTGCTACGCACATCGAACCATATCTCATCCGTCGCCTGATCGCCGGAAGAGAAGCCGGCGGCGCGGCTTGCCTCACGCTGCGCCTCCAGCGCCGCCTCAAAACCAGCAACATCCACTTCGAGGCCGCGGCCACGCAGGATGTCCTGGGTCAGGTCGAGCGGGAAGCCGAACGTATCGGAGAGGCGGAAGGCAACATCACCAGGGAGCGCGGCGCCAGGCTTGAGGTCATCCGCGGCCTTGTCGAGCAGGGCTAGGCCGTTACCGAGCGTGCGCTGGAAGCGGGCCTCTTCCTGCTCGATCGCCGCTTCGATTGCGACCCTGGCGCGGCCGAGTTCCGGATAGGCCTTGCCCATCTCGGCAATAAGAGCTGGGACAAGCCTGTGCATGAGCGGCTCGCGCGCGCCGAGCATGTGACCATGGCGCATGGCCCGGCGCATAATGCGGCGCAGCACATAACCGCGCCCCTCATTTGAGGGTAACACACCGTCTGCCACAAGGAAGGCCGAGGTGCGCAAATGGTCGGCTATGACGCGGAAAGAGGCAGCCTTATCGCCCACCGCCTTCTGGCTGTAGACGTCTTCCTCGGCTTTTATCAATGTACGGAACAGGTCTATATCGTAATTGTTGTGCTGGCCCTGCAGGACCGCGGCAATGCGCTCAAGGCCCATGCCGGTATCGATCGACGGCTTGGGCAGGCTCGTACGGCGCCCCCCCTCAAGCTGCTCGAACTGCATGAAGACGAGGTTCCACACTTCAATGAACCGGTCGCCATCCTGATCGGCGCTGCCGGGCGGACCACCAGCGACCTTGTCGCCATGGTCGAAGAATATTTCCGAGCAGGGCCCGCACGGCCCGGTATCGCCCATCGACCAGAAATTATCGCTGGTTGGAATACGGATGATTTTAGAGTCGCTGAAACCAGCGACCTTTTTCCAGATCGCAGCAGCCTCCTCATCCTCGGCATAAACCGTGACCAGGAGGCGCTTCGGGTCAAGCCCGTAATCCTTGGTGATCAGCTCCCAGGCGAGCCGGATGGCGTCGTCCTTGAAATAGTCACCAAATGAGAAATTCCCCAACATTTCGAAGAAGGTGTGGTGGCGCGCCGTATAGCCGACATTATCGAGGTCATTGTGCTTGCCGCCAGCTCGCACGCATTTCTGCGAGGTTGTTGCACGCGGCGAGAAAGGCGCCTCCGCGCCGGTGAAGATATTCTTGAACGGAACCATACCCGCATTGACGAAAAGCAGCGTCGGATCGTTCTGCGGCACCAAGGGGGCCGACGGACGGCGGACGTGGCCGTTCTTTTCAAAGAAGCTAAGGAAGGTTTCCCGGATCTCGTTTACGCCTTGCATGTGTCGCTTCTGGTCCTTGCCATCATGGATGATCTCAGCGCCTGCCATAAACGAGGCGCGAGATGGATTACAGAGGCGATATAAAGGCCCCTTTGCAGCACGCCAAGACAAGGCGCGCCGCAAAGGGGACTCTTCCGGCCCGGAGATCGTTAGGCCGAAAGCATCGTGGAAGGCAGTTGCGGGCCCCACCCGGCTGCTCTCCCTGCCGGCGGGGGCGCCCTGTCGGGGGAAACCGCCGGTATCTCTTATCGCAAGATGCGATCAGCCCTCGGCTGCCCCCGGAGCCTCGTCGTCTGCCGACATCCCTGCGGCCAGCAGCTCTTCGGCCAACAGGCCTGCATTGCGGCGGATCGCATCCTCAATCTCATTGGCGACCGGGATATTCTCTTTCAGGAACTGGCGAGCCTTCTCGCGTCCCTGCCCGATCCGTTCGCCATTGTAAGAGTACCAGGAGCCTGACTTTTCTATAACACTGGCCTTCACACCAAGATCGATCAACTCGCCGGTCTTGGAAATCCCTTCACCGTAGAGAATGTCGAATTCGACCTGACGGAAGGGCGGCGCGACCTTGTTCTTGACGACCTTGACCCGCGTCTGGTTGCCGATCACGTCCTCGCGCTCCTTGATCTGGCCGATACGGCGGATATCGAGGCGCACGGAAGCATAGAATTTCAAGGCATTACCGCCGGTTGTGGTTTCCGGGTTGCCAAACATCACACCGATCTTCATGCGGATCTGGTTGATAAAAATCACCATGCACTTGGACTTGGAGATCGATCCGGTCAGCTTGCGCAGCGCCTGACTCATCAGACGCGCCTGCAGGCCTGGAAGCTGGTCGCCCATCTCACCTTCAAGCTCAGCGCGCGGGGTCAATGCCGCGACCGAGTCAATCACCAGAAGGTCAACCGCACCCGAACGCACCAGCGTATCGGCTATCTCCAGCGCCTGCTCGCCCGAATCAGGCTGCGAAACCAGAAGGTCATCCAGATCGACCCCCAGCTTGCCGGCATAAACCGGGTCCAGCGCATGCTCAGCATCGATGAACGCGCAGACACCGCCATTCTTCTGGGCCTCTGCCACACAGTGCAGCGCCAGAGTCGTCTTGCCCGAACTTTCCGGCCCAAACACTTCGATAATTCGCCCCTTCGGCAGACCGCCGATGCCAAGAGCGATGTCGAGACCCAGCGAACCTGTTGATACAGCCTCGATATCCATAGACTTTTTGTCGCCCAGGCGCATGACTGAGCCCTTTCCGAAGGAGCGCTCGATGTTTCCGAGCGCAGTTTCGAGGGCCTTTTGTTTGTCCACACCGGAATCCTTATCTACGAGAATGAGAGCAGGTTTGGTCACGAGTCGCTTCCTTAGGTCTACCATGGGGGCCGGTTTGGCAAGGCCCCCGTTTGCCGTTCCGGGACAACTTGTACTCTATTTGTTCACAAGAACAAAGGAGAAACTTCGTGCCTGGTCGGCTTTTCTTTCCCGCCTGCCTCTGGCATGATGGAGGCATGTTGACACGTTCCGGAAATACCGGCGGCGAGGCCCGCCTGCGCTTTGGCGACAATGACTATGACATCCTGTCGCCAGGCAGTTATGTCACATGTACAGTTACAGGCCGGCAGATCCCGCTGGCGGCCTTGCGCTATTGGAGCGTCGACCTCCAGGAGGCCTATTGGGATGCGCAGGCCGCAGGCCAGCGCCTCGCCTACACGAGATAATCGGCCTCATGTAGAGGCAGGGCGGGGAGAATTCAGCTGCCAGACCCTGAGGTTCAGCGCTGACGCAACGGTGACCCAGGCGAGATAGGGTGCGATCAACCCGGCAGCAAACGGGCTGACCGGGGCAAAAGCGACCATGACCAGCACGATCGAAAGCCAGAGCGCTGCCACGATGACAAAGCCTAGGCCCATCCGGCGGGCGCCGAAGAAGACACCCGACCAGCTGGCATTGATCACGAGGCTTACCCCGTAGACCGTCAACGGCCCGGCCGCGCCTGCGCCGGCAGACATCCAGACCAGCCAGCCGGCAATGGCGTTGAGCACGAAAAGAACCGACCAGACGACGGGGAATGCCCAGTTCGGCGGCGTCCATGAGGGCTTCGCGAGCGATGCATACCAGGCGCCCGGCCGGAACAAGGCGCCGCTGGACGCGGCGGCGAGATTGGCAAGCACGAATACGGCCAGCGCAGCAAGGCTTTCGGGGGTAAGCATTTTGTCGATATCCGCCAGAAAGATGTTCTTGGCATATGGGAGCGCCGCCGGGCGAATCCCAGCCGCCGAACAAGAATGTCTGCTACCCTTTCATCCCGGTGCGCCCTGGCTGGCCCTTACTGCCTCAAGGCCTCCGCCAGAGCTTCGATCGCTTCCTCAAACCCGTCCTTTGTGCAGGCAGTTACGGGCTCAGCAGCTGCGCCCGCCCGGTCAAGCAACAGGCTGGGATGCTGTCATCAGGGCGAGCCGAGCATCGATTGCAGACGCGATGGGTTTCGGGAAATCCCAGCCAGCGCCGACAAAGCCGCGGCGGTCGGCAACATCCTTGGTGGTCGCGCTGTCCGGCTTTTCCGGGTTGCTGATCAGGAGCAGCGCCCGGTCCATCTGGCCAGTCCATCTGGCAGGCACGCGGGCGAAGCTGGCTTGGCAGACGCTTATCGGCTGGGGATCTTCCGCATGCGCCTGACCCTGGCCGAGTTCTGCAATCGAGACTGGCCGCGGCGCGCCTTGCGGGCGAAGCAGCTGCAATCACTCGCGGGAGGGCACATACCGATTCTCGCCAAGCTGGTGCTGCCAATCATGCCATGAATGCCTCTGCCTCCTCGTCGGCGGCCCGGCGAACCACATCGCCGCACGCGCCGAGCACCGGCACCGCATGCCGGCCCCTGAAACCGGCTCATCTGCGGCTTCCCCCTTGCCGCAGGGACGATCGGCGATCAGGGCGCACAGACAAAAGCCTCAGGGAATTAGCAGTGTCGCCCCGGTCGTCCTGGCGCTCTCAAGCATCCTATGGGCTTCGGCAGCGTCCTTCAGGGCGAAGCGCTGGCCGATATCAGCGTACAGCACGCCGGCCTCGACGAGCGCAAAGAGACGTTTGGAGGCGCGTGCAAGGGACTCCGGCGTGTCCGTGAAGTTGAACAGGGTGGGCCGTGTCATCACAAGCGAACCTCCGGCAGCGAGCCGACCCGGCGGGATTGCGTCTGGCGGTCCGGAGGCGTTGCCATAGGTGATGAACCAGCCGCGAGGCTTGAGGCTGGAAAGCGATGCCTCTGCCGACAGCTTGCCAACGCTGTCATAAACGACATCGACACCAGCGCCCCCCGTCAGCTCACGGATTTTCTTCGCAACATCGTCATAGCCGACCACCACATCATCCGCGCCGAGCGCCCTGGCACGTTCGGCCTTCGCGGGGCTGGAGGTGACGGCGATGACGCGCGCGCCGATATGCTTTGCCCAAGGCGTCAACAGCGAGCCAACGCCGCCGACAGGCGCCCAGACCAGCGCCGTCTCTCCGGCCTTGAGAGGTCGAATCTCTTCTAGCAGCATCCAGGCCGTCATTCCCTTCAGCAGGATGGCGGCGGCCTCTTCATCACTGATGCCGGCCGGAAGTGGCACGATGCCGGCGGCAGGTCCGGTATAATGGGTCGCATAAGTGCTGCGCCCGGTATAAGCGACCCGGTCACCCGGGCCGAAATCCGTGACGCCCTCGCCGACGTCTTCGATTATACCGGCGCCTTCAGATCCTGGAATGAAGGGCAGCGGCATCTTATAAAGGCCCGTGCGGTGATAGGTGTCGATGAAGTTGACCCCTACCGCTGTCTGGCGCACCCGCACCTCGCCCGGGCCCGGCGCTCGCGGCTGTGCGCTTTCAAGGGTCAGGACCTCGGGTCCGCCAGTCTGATGCATGCGGATAGCATAGGCATTGGGAAGGGACATTGATGGCTCCTCTAGGTTGGCGCCAAGGTAGAGCCGGGCGCGGGGCACCGTGTCAAATCCCGAACCGAAAACAGACCCGGTCAGCAAAAGAATTTTTGCTTTTTGTTGAAAGATCATCCGAGGGAAAAATCCATAATCGGCGATGTCACGCCAGGGCGCGCGCGACCCGGCTTGTTCTCGGACAGTCTGTGTCGCGGTCGCTGCCGGACCTGGACGACGGCGCGGCGCGCAAACTAGAAGGCGAAGGGTGGCGGAGTAACCCTCTTGCCCCAAGCACCGGTGCGACCAATAAGGGCCCGCCCCGACGGCGCAGGACCCGCTTTACGGGGGCGGCCCTGGCGGCCCGATGGTCACAAGCTGGACGCCGTCTTTAAGCGGTGGGCCCGGCAAACCCATCTGGTCTGAGAAGGAAGAGAAGTCGTATGGGCAGGCGCAAGGCCTGGACGTCAGACGGCTTCTCTACGTTGTCCCCTTCACCAGGAAGCGATGGGGATATTCACACTAAACCCCGTCACTTGCCCGTAAATTTCGCCGAACGCTTCTCGAGGAACGAGGCGACGCCTTCCTTATGGTCGGCGGACTTGAAACAGGCCGACAGCGCTGTGACATGAGCGGTCATATGGTCCGGCAATTCACGCGCCAGGCCCTCATAGACGAGCGCCTTCATGTGGCGGATCGAGAAGGGCGAGGATTTAAGATATCGCCGCGCCTCGGCAAGGGCGGTTTCCATGAGTGCTTCGGGCTCTACGACCTCATTTGCATAACCGATTTCCTTTGCCTCGGCCGCCTCAAGGAAGTCGCCGGAATAAAGCAGACGCAAGGCCCGGCTGTGACCGATCAGGCGCGGCAGGATCCAGCTGCCAGCTCCTGTATCCGGCACAAGGCCGCGGTGCGCAAAGTTCCATGCAAAGCGGGCGCGGTTCGTGACAATGCGAACGTCGCACTGGCTGGAAAACTCCGCCCCCATGCCGACCGCATAGCCGTCAATCGCGCCGATCACCGGTTTCGGACACGCCACCAACGGCCACCAGACATCGCCCTCATGCGCCTCGCCGCGTACGCCCCGTGTCTCGCCGGGAATGGTCGACAGGTCGGCCAGATCGGTGCCTGCGCAGAAGGTTCCACCTGCACCCGTGACAATGAGTATACGGACGGAGTTATCCATTGTAACTTCCCGGACTTTTTCGATGAATGCAAACAACATCGCATAGGTCATCGCATTGCGCTTCTCCGCGCGGTCGATGCTCAGGATGGCAATGCCATCTTCGGTTTTCTCAAGCTTTATGTGATGAGCCGTCATGATCTTTCCTCCCCAGTTTTCACACTCCATCCGACCTAAAAATACGCGGTGGCCCAAAACAGGGCGCCCTCGCCCCCGTTTGGATTCTATCCGGCTTGCAGGGGTTGAGTGAAACCCTGACTGTCCATTTCCCGCAAGACCTTCCCTTGCGGCGTATCTTGCAGCGCCCCTCCCGCTGTCGCAGCTTCCAGCCAATAAGGGGAGGCACAGATGCCCGAATTCCGCACCATCGACGCCGGAGCCGCCCAGATCCGCGTAGCGATCGAGGGTAACGGCCCGCTTGTGCTGATGGTCCACGGGTTCCCGGAGAGCTGGTATTCCTGGCGCCATCAGCTTGCGCCCATTGCCGCAGCTGGTTTTACGGCCGCCGCCATGGATGTGCGTGGCTATGGCGGCTCCTCACGTTTCCCCGCTGTCGCCGATTATCGCATGGAAGCGCTTGTCGGGGATATCCTGGGCGTCGGTGCGGCACTCTCACCCGACCGTCCTTTCACGCTGATTGGTCATGATTGGGGGGCGCCGCAGGTCTGGAACACCGCGCTCCTGTACCCCGATCGTATTGCCGCGGTCGCAGCGCTGTCAGTCCCCTTCTTCGGAGCGCCGGAAGTCTCCTTCGATGACGTTATCAAGCGCGTATTCGACGAGCGCGGCCGCTTCTTTTATCAATCCTACTTCCGTGACCCGGGCCGGGCCGAAGCTGCTCTCGAGGCGGATCTCAGGGGGTTCCTGGCGGGCTTCTACCATTCCATTTCGGGCGATGCGAAGGAAGGTGACTGGAAGCTCGGCCTGCCCGCCAGCGCCACGCTGATGGACAGCCTTACCGTGCCAGAGACCCTCCCCGGCTGGATGACCCGGTCCGATCTGGATTATTATGAAGCTGAGTTTCGTGCCTCCGGCCTCTTCGGCCCGATCAGCCGGTACCGCAATCATACACGCGACTTTGAGTTTCTCGCGCCATTCCGTGGGCGGATGATAGCCCAGCCCGCCTGCTTCATAGCGGGCGACAAGGACCCCGCCTTTAACGGCTTCGGAATGGTCAGCGATCCGATCGGCAAGATGCGCGCGGCCGTGCCGAACCTCGAGACGGCGGTTGTTCTGCCTGGCTGCGGCCACTGGACCCAGCAGGAGCGTCCGGCGGAGGTAAACACCCTTCTGGCGTCTTGGCTGACTAGCCTCAGGGGGCGGGTCGCGTGAAGGCAACGGCAGAATACATCTATCTATACTCAGGCGTCCTGTTTAATTTTTGATCCTCAGCAGGAGACCCCGAACCATGATCCGCATCCTTGCCCTTGCCGCCATTGCCCTTGCCGCCCCGCTTGCTGGCTTTGCCGACGAAGTCTGGTCCCTGCCAAGCGGCAACCAGATCGTCTACGACCGTGACACCGGTGATACGGCTGTGCTTTCCTACATGCCCGAGCGGGGCCTTGAGAAAGGCTGGATCTTCGTGCCGGGTCTCGCCGGCGTCTATGAAGGGCGCGCCACCCATCAGGGTTACTGGGTCGAGCCGGCAGAAGCAGGCGCTGCCTGCCCTGCGGCCCTGATCGACGCTGAAGGCACTGCCTGGGCCCGCTGGGGGGCCATCGAAATCAAGTTCGTCAAGCCGACCTTCCCCTCGAAGATCAAGATCAAGCGCACCAACTGCTTCAGGCCAGCCGAAACCAGGCTCACCGCCAAGCCGGTCATTGGCGCCGGTCTGCAATAGACGGCAGCCGGGCTATCTGCCTGATCCAGGATTTTTCGGCCCCGGAATACTCAAGGATGGCAAGAGAGGAGGCGCGGCTGAGGCCGCTACCGGGTCTGACCGCCATCGACTGGCAGCACAGCGCCATTGATAAAGCTTGCGCGCTCCGACAATAGAAAAGCCGCTGTGTCGCCGATCTCCTGCGTCGTGCCGAAGCGTTTCATCGGCACCTCGCGCTTGATCCAGCGCCACCAGGCATCGGCGCGCGGGCCGGTCGACTGCTTCTCCCAATTATTGCCAGGAAAAATGATATTGCCTGGTGCGATTGTATTGACACGGACTTTCGTCTCTGCCGCAAAGCGCGCTATGCTGGTCGAGAGATGGTTGACCGCGGCTTTGGTCGCGCCATAGTCCAGCGGAGTTCCGAGTGCGCCGAGGCCGGCAATCGAGCTGATGAAGAGAAAACTGCCGCCGCCATTCTTCGCTATGCGCGGGATGACCCCGCGTGCAAGGCGGAAGGCTGAGTTCAGGTTCTGGTCCAGCCCCGCCTGCCACTCATCATCACTGACATTCAGCCCGAGCGGCGAGGGCGACAGCCCGACATTTGCAACCGCCCCTGTGATCGGCCCGAATTCCGCCTCACATCGGGCGAGTGCAGTTTCAATCGGCGCTGTCTGCGTCAGATCCCCGGCAAAGCTCCAGACCTTGTCCTCGCCGAAGCGCCCCGCAAACTCCGCCTTTGTCTCTTCCAGCGCCGCAGCCCCGCGGGCCGTCAGCGCCACTTTTGCGCCCTCGCCCAAGAGGCTCTCGGCAATACCATGGCCGATACCGCGGCTCGCGCCCGCAATGAAGATGACCTTGTCCTTCAGCCCGAAATCCATATTCGCCTCCTCAGTTTTTCCCATGCTGGCTGAGCCGGCGGTGAAAGGCGAGAGCTCACGTCGCGCGAAGCCGCGTGTGCACCGCCGCCTGCGCAATGGCCAGCTCAAAGCCTGCCGGCGCCAGCTGGTCGGCTTGGCTGCCCAGCGCCAGTCATAGCAGCCGCCGGGGCAGGAGTTATCCCGTTCAGCCGGGTGCGCTAGCCGCCTGCCAACTGGAAGCAGCCTCTGCGTCCTCGCTCGCCTCAGACCGGCATGCAGGCTGCGCTCAGCTGGTCGATGTCGCGGTAAACCTTGCGCACCCAAACCTCGTAATCCTCTGCCAGCGCCGTTATCCGGAGCGTCAGATTGGCTTTTGCGGTTTTCTGCGTGACATCAGCGCGGTTGAAATGCCCACCGCGCCAACGCCAACCGGCAGCAGCCCGATCAAAGCAGCGCGATGCGCTCACGTTGTTCAGGGTCCGGGTATGGGCGGTAAAGCCCAACATTCAGCGACCCGATCAGGCTGTGCATAAATTCGTAGCGGCGGGTGTGCTCGTCATCCATTCTGGACAGAAGGCTGAACGCCTTCTCCAGTTCGCTCATGCTTTCGACTTCGATCTCGATAAGGAAGTCGGTATGCTGTCCGGAGGCGAGCCCGAACTTGCGCCGCATCAAACGCCAGTCGGTGATAATCTTTTCGGATTTCAGGTGCCCGAGCCAGGCGTCTGCGGCCGCTGCGAACTGAAGTGCCCGGTCCGCGCTCTTGAGCTCCACCATACAATGATAAAGGTTCATGTCGTCGGTCCTAACGCCTGTTAACCCGAGGCGAGGTTATCCCGTCGGTATTGAGAAACCCTTAGTGTTGGGCGTGACTTTTCCGCGCTCCGGTGAACGATGTCGTCAGATGTCGTCACTGGCCAAGCGGCGCGATTCCGGGTTAACTTTGCCGGATGCACGACCCGGCCCTCACCTGCGGCGTCGATGAAGCCGGCCGGGGCCCCTGGGCCGGGCCGGTCACCGCGGCTGCCGTGATCCTTGATCCCGCTCGCCCGATCGCGGGCCTCACCGATTCCAAGAAGCTCACCGAAACCGCGCGCGACCGTCTCGCGCCAGAAATCCGCGAACACGCCCTCGCCTGGGCCATTGCCGAAGCCAGCCCTGAGGAGATCGACCGCCTCAACATCCGGGAGGCCACCTTCCTCGCCATGACGCGCGCGATCGCGGCCCTCGCCCGCACCCCGGCCCATATCCTGATCGACGGCAACGCCTTGCCGAAAGACCTGCCTGCCCGCGCAACGGCGATCATCAGGGGCGACCTCACCGAGCCTGCGATCTCCGCAGCCTCGATCCTCGCGAAAACCCACCGCGACGCCCAAATGAAAAATCTCTGCTCGCTGCACCCCGGCTACGGCTTCAGCCAGCACAAGGGCTATGGCACCGCTGCCCATGCCGAAGCCCTCGCCCGCCTCGGCCCATGCGCCCTTCACCGCCGCAGCTTCGCCCCCGTCCGCCTCGTGCTGGAGGGCTGAGCGCGCCGTAAGGTCAGGCTTTGCGCTCGCCCCGTCCGGGGTTACTGTGAAAGCTGGAGAGATACGTCCATGAGTTACGATCTGATCATCGTCGGCGGCGGCATTGGCGGCAGCGCCCTGGCCATCGTCATGGCCCGCGCCGGACGCAAGGTTCTGCTGCTGGAGAAATCGGAGCATTATGAAGATCGGGTGCGCGGCGAATGGATCGCGCCATGGGGCGTAACCGAAACAAAGCGCCTCGGGCTCTACGATCTCCTGATGTCCGCCGGCGGGCATCACATCACCGATCACGTCACTTATGACGAGAGCCTTGAGCCCGCAGCCTGCGAAGCGAGCGCCCTGCCGCTGGGCATCTTTGCCGCCGATGTGCCTGGCCCGCTCTGTCTCGGCCATCCGCATCACTGCCAGACGCTGTTTAACGCCGCTGCGGCTGCCGGCGCGCAATGCCTTCGCCCGGTTATCGTGGAGAGGATCACGCTCGGCGCGGCGCCGTCTGTGACGTACACGCATAATGGCGCCCAGGTTACCGCCCACACCCGCCTCGTCGTTGGGGCAGAGGGTCGCCAGTCGGATCTACGCACTGCTGCGGGGATTGTTCTGCATCAGGATAAACCTCACCACTGGTTCGCCGGCCTCCTTGTCGAAAACGTGAAGGGCTGGAACCCAACCCGCCAGGCAATCGGCACTGAGAACAATTTCGGCTTCCTCGCCTTCCCGCAGGGCGAGGGCCGGGTGCGTGTCTATGGCGGCTATGCACTTGAGGAGAAGGGCCGCTTCCACGGCGAAGATGGGGCGCGCCGGTTCCTCGACGCCTTCCGGATGGCCTGTGCACCGGACAATTGCGCCCTCGCAGCCGGTACGCCGGCCGGTCCGCTCTTCTCCTATCTCAATCATGACAGCTGGACCGATGAACCCTTCGCCGAGGGCTGCGTGCTGATCGGCGACGCAGCCGGTTGGAATGACCCGATCAACGGCCTCGGCCTGTCGATTACCTACCGCGACGTACGCATCATCTCCGACATCCTGAAACAAACCCCTGAAGGCAGGGCTGCGGACTTCGCCGCCTATAAAGAAGAACGCGCCGAGCGCATGCGCCGACTGCGGTTTGCCGGCCAGATCCAGGCGGCGCTCGACATGGAATTCGGCGAGGCCGCGCGCGAGCGCCGCCGCAGCTACCATGAACGCAAGGCCGCCGACCCGGCGCTTGGCCTTCACGGCGTAGCGATCATGGCAGGCCCCGAGAACGCCCCGCCGGAAATCTTCACCGAGACCCACCGCGCCCGGGTCCTGGGGCTGGCGGCCGTATGAGCCTCGACTTCGCCCGCTTCAATGCTGACTGGCTTGCTGCCTGGAGCGCGAAGGACGTCGAAAAACTGCTGAGCTTTTATTCCGAGGACACAGTCTACAAGGACGCACAGACCGCCGCCGGCCTCTCTGGCCATGACGAGCTTCGCCCGTATCTCACCGGTCTTTTCGCCGCGACCCCGAAGATGATCTATACCCCGGACGAGACCTGGCCAATCCCTGGCGGCTTTTGCGGCCGCTGGTACTGCGCCATCGGCGAAAGCGGCAAGGACGGCCTAATGCGCGGCTTCGACCTTTGCCTCGTCAAGGATGGCAAGATCATCCTCAATGAAGTCTATGTCCACATGATGCCCGCCTGATCGCAGCGAGCCCTGCCCACGGGTTAATCAGGCATTAACCGGAAGTCGTCGATTCTCCACCCCGCCCGGATGACTGCGCGGCGAAGAAGGTGGGCACATGTTTCTGTTCGACTGGTTCCTATTCCAATGGCACGTCTGGACGGGCGAGACCGGCGAGCGCTACCGCTTCCGGATTACGCTGACACGCAGGGGCATCCCCGAAGGCAGCGGCATCTATATCTTCGTGCGTCGCCGCTTCGGTTTCTTCCTGGAGCCGCTCTATATCGGAAAAGCGACCAGTTTCCGGTCGCGCCTTTATGGGCATGAACGCTGGTGGGAAGCCTGGTGGAATCGCGGCGCCACCGAGCGTCATATCCTGCTTGTGCGCACCGCTTCGGACCGCGCACGCATCGAGGAAGATCTGATCCGCCGCTACCATCCAAGAATGAATGACATGCTCGTTCCCCGCAGCGCAACCGACGCTCCGGAGAACGCCAAGCTGCGCCGGGCCTGGCGCTGGCGCCAGTGGTGGAAGTCTGTCCTGCGCGCGCCCTTCATCGGCCGCCGCAAAGCCGCATGACCGCGCAGCACTCGCCTCACAGGCGAGCGTGACCGGAAACACGCACCCGGCTCAAAATCCGCTTCACACGCCTGTCATCCTATTGAGAATTTTGCGGCTCGGATATCTCTTGCGCGAGACGGTGCATTCGCTTTCTTGCCAATCCGGGAGACATCTACATGAAACCTACACGCACCTGGCTTTTTGCCATGGCGTCCTGCTGCGCCCTTGCTTTGCTCGCTCCTGCCGCCTTGGCCCAGGAAACAGCGCCTACGGATGATGCGCTGAAACTCAAGTCCGTCACCGTGACCGCCACCAAGCGCGCCGAAGATATCCAGGACGTACCCGTCTCGCTCACCTCACTCGACCAATCTGCACTCGCCAAATATGGCCAGGCAGGCGAAGATATTCAGTTTCTCACCGCACGCGTGCCCAGCCTCATCATCGAGACATCGTTCGGCCGGATCTTCCCGCGACCCTATATTCGCGGGCTAGGTAATACAGATTTCGACTTCAATGCGTCCCAGCCCGTCTCCTTCATCTATGACGAGATCGTTTACGAGAATCCCGTGCTCAAAGGCTTCCCAATCTTCGACACCGAGCGGGTCGAAGTCCTGCGCGGCCCGCAAGGTACGCTGTTCGGCCGAAATACACCTGCTGGCGCGCTGAAGTTCGAAAGCGTCAAGCCAGGCGATGAGCCCGACGCTTATGTCCGTGCTTCCTACGGCAGTTTCGGCACTGCCAATCTTGAGGGCGCAGTCGGTGGCCCGGTCTCCGAGCGTGTCTCACTGCGCCTCTCGGGCATCTACCAGACACGCGACGACTATATTGAATCCGCTCTGCCGGCTGGCGGGGCAGATGCTGGCGGCTATGATGATTTCGCCTGGCGCGCCCAGGCCGAAGTCCAGGTTACGGACAATCTTACCTGGCTTGGAAACCTGCATGGCCGCGCACTCGATGGCGGTCAGGTCTCCTTCCAGGCCAACGCCTTCCAGACTGGCCGGTCAGGGCCCCGTCCCGGTTTTGACCGGGAAGTGAACTTCGCCGACGCGCAGGTAAATTCGGTGCTCGAAACGGATACTCTCGGCTTCACCTCGCGGGCCGACTGGGAACTTTCCGGCGCAACACTCACCTACCTGTTCGGCTATGAGAGCGTCGAGACTTTCTCGCGCGGTGATGTTGACGGCGGCGCGGGCGCAGCCTTTCTGCCGACCGGCTCCAGACCGGGCCTTATCCCTTTCCCAGCTGAATCGGCGGATGGTATAGACGACCATCAGCAGATCACCCACGAAATCCGTCTGTCGAATGGTGAGGATGCGGCCCTGCGCTGGACGGCCGGCATCTACGCTTTCGACGAGGAGATCGATATCAGCTCCTACAGCTACAATACGCTCGCCGGCGGCACAGAAAACGGCTCTGCCTTCCAGACGCAGGAGACCCAGTCGATCGCTGTCTTCGGAAGCGTTGCCTATGATCTGACAGAAACACTCACGGGCCAGGTCGGCCTTCGGTACACGGACGAGTCGAAAGACCTCACCGCCCGCCGCGAAGTCTCGCCATTTGGCGCACCTGCAATCAGTCCGCCTACCGTCAGCGTCGGTGACGAGCAGCTCTCCTGGGACGCCTCGCTGACATATGCTGTTAATGATGAGACCAACGTCTATGGCCGTATCGCCAGAGGCTTCCGCGCGCCCTCGATCCAGGGACGTCTCGTCTTCGGCGACGCAATCACCACGGCCGATTCGGAAATCCTCGACAGCTATGAAGTTGGCCTGAAGACAACCCTGCTCGATGGCCGCCTCGATGCGAACCTCGCCACCTATGCCTACACGGTCGAAGACCTGCAACTCACGGCTATCGGCGGCGCCGGTAATTTCAACCAGCTCCTGAACGCCGAGGAAGGCAAGGGATACGGCTTTGAAGCCGATATCCGCGCCCTGCTCAGTGAAAATCTCGCCTTCAGCGCAGGCCTTTCCTACAACAATACCGAAATCAACGACCCAGGCCTGACCGCCGGCGTCTGCGGCTCCCCCTGCACCGTGCTTGACCCGATCGACGTCGTCACCGGCGGCGCCCTGATCGACGGGAATGCCTTCCCGCAGGCTCCCGAATGGATCGCCAACTTCGCGTTTGACTATACGCGCGACTTCCGCGGAGGTGAAATTTTTGCCTCGACAGACTGGTCCTATCGTTCGGACTCAAACATCTTCCTGTACGAATCGGTGGAGTTCACCGCCGAAGGCCGCTGGGAAGGCGGCGCGGCGGCCGGTTACCGAAAGGGTCCATGGTCGGGCAAGGTTTTCGTCCGTAACCTGACAGACGAAGTCGGAACGGTCTCAGCTATCGACTTCAACAATCTTTCAGGCATCTTCAACCAGCCGCGCATCTACGGTATCGAAATCGGCTGGTCGATGTAACCGCCGCCTTCCGGCACAAGAGCCGTGAGATCTTGTGCCGGATTCCGGCTGCGCAGAAGGGCCGTGCGACTGCGGATTTGCCCCGAAGGCGTGTCCTGACAGTAATGCCGGCCTTGCCGCTTCTTGCGCCGCATGGCAAACCGCGCCGCATGGCCGATACAGTCTCCCGCGCACCTAACCTGTTTGCGAACGCCCCCGATTCGGTGAGCTTCAAGAAGCTGCGCAAGCGTCTGGTGCGCGGCGCCCAGGAAGTAATCGACTCTTACGGCCTGCTCGACCGGCGCGCGATCGAGACCGGAGAGAAACCACGCCCCAGATGGCTCGTCTGCCTCTCCGGGGGAAAGGATTCCTATGGGCTGCTCAGCGTCCTCATGGACCTGCAGTGGCAGGGCGCCCTGCCCGTTGATATCATCGCGTGCAATCTCGACCAGGGCCAGCCAGGCTTTCCCAAACACGTTTTGCCGGACTGGCTCACCTCGGTTGGTATTCCTCACAGGATCATCACCGAAGACACCTATTCTATCGTCACCGAAAAGGTCGAAGCCGGGCGTACCTATTGCTCCATGTGTTCGCGCCTGCGCCGCGGCATCCTTTACCGGGTCGCTCGCGAGGAGAGCTGCGAGGCCATTGTGCTCGGCCATCACCGGGACGATGCACTCGAAACCTTCATGATGAACCTCGTGCATGGCGGCCGACTTGCCGCCATGCCGCCGAAGCTTTTGAATGATGAAGGCGATGTGATGGTCCTGCGTCCACTGATCACTTCAGCCGAAGCCGACCTTGCAAGGTTTGCCGAGGCAATGGCCTTCCCCATAATCCCCTGCAATCTCTGCGGCAGCCAGGACGGCCTGCAACGCGCCGCGATGAAACACCTGCTCGATGAGTGGGAGCGCAAAAAACCCGGCGTGCGCCAGGTGATGGCCCGGGCGCTCGCGAATGTGCGCACCAGCCACCTGCAGGATCGCTCGGTGTTCGACTTTGCCGGCCTTGCTCCCGGCGCTGCCGGTGAGGACGATCCGAACGTCCCGTTCTGAGGCCCACACACCGCTATCAAGCTTCAGGGCGCCGGTCTGAAAGCTCCCGCGACAGGCACGACCGGATGTTGATCGGGCTAGCAAAACCGGCAAGCCTTCCTCCTGCCCGCATAACGGCCACGCTCGGACCGCCGAGCCCGAACCTAGGTCGGCGAGCTCCATCCGTCTGGCGGTGAGGCGCATGCTTTCCATGTCCTGCGACCGCACTGGTCCGTCCTGAGGGGCTGCAGGCCGTCAACACGCGAAAGAGCAGCCGTCCGGGGTACGAGCAGCGCTTTCCCCGCCAATTGACAGACCGCCGGACTTTTTTATTATAATCAATATGCCAAAAATAGTAGACCATGATGAACGCCGCCGCGCCCTTGCCCGCGCCGCAGTCAATGCTGTTGCCGCAAGCGGTCTGGACCAGGCAAGACTTGCAGACATCGCGCGGGCGGCAGGTGTGACAACGGGTGCCCTCGCCCATTACTTTCCGGACAAGGATGCCGTCCTCGCCGCTGCACTGGAAGACGTCTGCAAGCGCCTGTTGTCGCGGATCGACGCGGATGAAGGGCACCTCAGGATCGAGGACATTGCCACAGCCCTGCCACTGGACGAGGTTTCGATAAAGGACTGGCGCGTCTGGATTGCCTATTGGGGCCGCGCGCCTTTCTCCGAAAGCCTGAGGACAGTTCATCAGCAATATTATCAGGACATCGAGGACGCGCTGACGACCAGCTTTGCAAAAGCCTCCAAGGCGCCGCGTCTGCTTGCAGCGGCGATCATTGCCGCGGTGGACGGTGTCGGCACGCGCGCGACGCTCGAGCCAGAAACCTGGCCACCCGAGCGCCAGCGGGCGTTGCTGTCAACCCTGCTGGACCCGCTCTTGGCGGGACTAAAACGAAAACCTGTCTAAAGGAGGCATACCATGCCCAATCTTAAGCACTTGCCAGCCACAGCCACGCGTGAGGAGGTGCTTGAAGTCCTCGCCGACGACGCTGCGGTGATCATCGACGGGCTGATGCAGCCAGGATTACTTGAACGTGTACGGACGGAAATTATGCCTTATGTCGAGGCTACGGCGCCAGGGCGCGATGACTTCACCGGTCGGCTGACGACGCGCACCGGCGCACTCGTTGCGCGCTCACCGGCCTGCCGCGAGCTGGTATTGAACCCGCTGGTGAACGCCGCCACCGATGCGTTCCTTGCGCCATTCTGCGACCGCTACCAGCTGCATTTGACACAGGTGATCCGCATCAGGCCGGGGCAAGGCGCACAGCCCCTGCACCGCGACCGCCTGGCCTGGGGCGGATACCTGCAACGCAGCATAGAGCCACAGCTGAACATGATCTGGGCTGTGAGCAATTTCACCAGGGAGAACGGCGCGACCCGTGTCGCACCAGGCAGCCATCTCTGGGAAGATGGCCGAAGCGCGCGTGATGAAGAAATAACTTATGCCGAGATGGTGGCCGGGTCGGTAATCATCTATACCGGCTCGGTCATCCATTCCGGCGGCGCCAATGTCTCGGGCACAGACCGGGTCGGGATCAACATCACCTACTCGCTTGGCTGGCTGCGGCAGGAGGAAAACCAGTACCTGTCCTGCCCGCCCGAGATCGCCGCAACGCTGCAGCCGGAGCTTCAGCGCCTTATCGGCTATTCTATGGGCAGCTACGCGCTTGGTTATTTCAGCCCGCCCCTGCCGCCTGGCGAAGGCTTGGAGATCGTGCCGCCCGAAACGCTGTTCTCCGGCGAAGTGAAGGGCTGGGGCGATGATCTTTATGCGAAGGTGTCACAGCGGGCCTTGGCGGCAAACTAACCCTTTTGCGATCAAGAAAGAGCCCGCGGAAGGTTCCTTCCGCGGGCGTGTGATTTCAAAACCCGAGCTGAACTTACTTGCGCCAGATGGCAGCAAGCGCCGGGTCTTCGACGCCGCCTTCATACTTACGCAGTTCGTGACGGCCGACGACCATGTGGTGGACTTCGTCCGGGCCATCCGCCAGGCGCAGCGTACGCTGGCTGGCATACATGCGGGCGAGCGGGGTCCATTGCGAGACACCGGTGGCACCGTGAATCTGGATCGCGTCATCGATGATCTTGCAGACGCGCTCTGGCACCATGGCTTTGACCATCGAGATCCAGACGCGGGCTTCCTTATTACCAAGCACGTCCATCGCCTTGGCAGCCTTGAGAACCATCATGCGCATCGCTTCAATCTCAATTCGGGCGCGGGAGATGATTTCGGTATTGCCGCCGAGCTTGGCCAGCGGCTTGCCAAAGGCCTCGCGGCTGAGGCCGCGGATGCACATAAGGTCAAGCGCGCGTTCGGCCTGGCCGATGGAGCGCATACAGTGATGGATGCGTCCCGGGCCAAGGCGCAGCTGCGAAATCTCGAAGCCGCGGCCCTCACCGAGCAGCATATTTTCCTTCGGCACCCGGACATTTTCGAAGCGCAGGTGCATGTGGCCGTGCGGCGCATCAGGCTCCCCGAAGACGTGCATCGGGCCGACAATGGTGACACCAGGGTGCGGCAGCGGCACGAGGATCTGCGACTGCTGGCGATTGACGTCAGGTCCGTTATTGGAACGGCACATCACGATCATGATCTTGCAGCGCGGGTCGCCGGCTCCAGAGGCGTAGTACTTCTCGCCATTGAGCACATACTCGTCGCCGTCAAGTTCACATTTCATCGAAACGTTCTTGGCGTCCGACGAGGCCATGTGCGGCTCGGTCATCACATAGGCTGACCGGATCTTGCCTTCGAGCAGCGGCTTCAGCCACTTCTCTTTCTGGGCCGGCGTACCTACGCGCTCAAGCACTTCCATGTTGCCGGTGTCAGGCGCCGAGCAGTTCATGGTTTCCGAAGCCATCGGGTTCTTGCCGAGTTCGGCAGCAATGTATGCATAGTCGAGGTTCGACAGGCCCTCGCCGGTTTCGGCATCCGGCAGGAAGAAATTCCAGAGCCCCTGCTTCTTGGCTTCGTCCTTGGCCTTTTCCAGGCATTCGAGCTGGCCCGGCGCATAGGTCCAGATGTCCTTGTTGCCTTCGCCGAGCTTGTGGAACTCGACGCTCATCGGATTGACGACGTCAGCGATGAATTTCTTCACGTGCTCGAAGAGCGGACGGACCTCTTCTGACATGCGAAGGTCGTTCAGATCGGCCTCTGCATCGTGTGTGCGTTGTGTATCAGGCATGGGTCTGTTTCCTCTCCCAAGTTTCATGTCTTCTGCTGGTCTTATTCAGCAGGGTAACTGACGCACCGGGGGGCGCGCAAATTCTTTCTGGCTCTCGCACCGCGCCCTGGACCCGGCTAAGGCGCTTGCCACGAACAGCGCTTCGGCCCTCTGGATCCTTGTGACCGTTCTGGTGAGTGCGCTCATTTCCGGCGTCTTCGGAATGGCCGGTGGGCTGACCCTGATGGGCGTACTTGCGGGGATGCTTCCGGTGGCCACCGCCATGCTCCTTCACGGGGCCGTTCAGATGGTGTCCAACGGATACCGCGCCTTTCTCTGAGGCAAGTTCAGTCATTGAGGCGTCTTTGGCCGCTACGCGATCGGCGCGGCGGCCGGCTTTCTCGCCCTGCTGGTCATCGCCTGGCGCCCCGAGGCGCACGCGGTCTACCTCTTCCTTGGCCTGACCGCGATGCTCGGCTGGCTGCCGGCCCGCTGGATCCGCCTGGACGTACTCAAGCGAGGCCAGGCGGAACTGGCGGTTTTTAGTGTGCAGGCCCTGAATACGCTGGGAGGCGTGGGCGGCCCCCTGCTGGATGTCTCTTTTGTCACGACCGACATGGACCGGCACGCGATCCTGGCTGCCAAATCGGTAACGCAGGTGCTCGCCCGCCTTGTGAAGGTTGCCTTCTGGAGCGTGCCGGTGATTGCGGCTGCCGGCGGCAGCGCTTTTGCGCCGGTATGGTTCTTTGTCCTTGCGGCCCTGCTCTCGATGCTCGGCACGGCTCTCGGCGGCAAGCTGCTCGAGCGCATGAGTGATGTCGACTTCAAGCGGGCGATGAAAAGGCTCGTTACCGCGATCGGCGCGGTGAGGCTGCTGAAGGCGGCGGAATGGCTTTAGCACGGCAGGCATGCAGTCTTTCGCTCCCTAGTCTCCACCATGCATTTTGCTAGACTATTCGGATACTTTATTTTATGAAGACCTGACATCACCAGTGGTGATGTCAGGATTTACCAAAGATGAATCTGAGATCGCTCGACCTCAACCTTCTGCCTGTGCTGGAGGCCGTGTATACCGAGCGCAGCCTGACGCGGGCGAGCGAGATCCTGCACATCACCCAGCCGGCGGTGAGCAATGCCCTGTCGCGGCTGCGCACCCATTTCGAGGACCCCCTTTTCGTGCGCGAGGGGCGCGGCGTGAAGCCAACGGCAATGGCCGAGGCGCTGATGCCGGCGGTGCGCGATGCGATGGACCGGCTGCGCGCGGGGCTGGAGCCGCGCTCCGAATTCGACCCGGCGCGCTCGACCCGGGTGTTCAACATCTCGGCGCGCGATGCGAGCGTCTACATGCTGGCGGCGCGAGTGGCGCGGCGGCTGGAGACGCTGGCGCCGGGGGTGCGGATTGCCTGGACGCAGGTGGCGCGGGCGGCGATTGGGCCGGAGCTCTCCTCCGGGCGGCTCGACCTGGCAGTGGATGTGCCGGAACTGCGCGGCACGGATATGGAACGCGAGATCCTGTTCTCGACGCCCTATGCATGCGTTCTGCGTTCGGATCATCAGATGGCCGGCAGGCGACTGACGCTCGACCGGTTCTTTGCGCTGCGCCACATTGCCGTGTCGAGCCGACGCGAGGGACGCAGCCTCGTCGAGGAAATGGCGCGCGCGGCGGGATACCGGATCACGCCGGCAATGCGCCTGCCGCACCACCAACCGGCGCTGGAGGTGGTACGCCAGACACAGATGGCGCTGGTGGCGCCGCGGCCGATGGCGGAGGCCTCTGGCCTCGCCGTGTTCGACCTGCCGTTCGAGTCGCCGCTACTGGGCAGCGTGCTTTACTGGCGCCGCACCAGCGCCGAAGACCCGGCGATGACCTGGCTGCGCGGTGTCTTTCGGGAGGCGTCGAGGGGGCTGTGACCCCTTTGGGGACCTATGCCTTCCGGTATTCTTCGTCGCGCGCCTGGGCGATCCGGTCACGAACAGTTTCAGTATCGTAGCCGAAGACTTCGAGCGCGATCCGCACCATCTGCAAACCGGACTCGATGGCCTCCGGCACGACATGGCCGGCGCCGGCCATGGTCAGGCGCACCATATGATCGCCGTCATGGGCGCGTGCGATGACTGTCAGGTCCGGCCGGATTTCCAGCGCGGCGCGTACCATCGCTTCGGCCCGGTCGGCGTCGTCGACTGTGACGATCAGCATGGCGGCGCGCTGGATGCTGGCGGCATTGAGAAACTCTGCCCGGGCCGCGTCACCGACATAGGCATGCAGGCCCGCCTTGCGGGCGAGGCGGATCTTGTCCGGCTCCCGGTCCAGAGCGAGGATTTCGGCTTCCTCGATTGCCAGCACGCGGGCGATGGATTGACCGACGCGGCCATAGCCGGCGAGGATGACGTGATCGGACAGGTCGCGGGCGTCCATCTGCGGCGGCACGCCTTCCTCGGCGGCGGCTTTCGGCGCGGCGAGACGGCGGGCCAACTGGCCGAGCAACGGCGTTAACAGCATCGAGAGGCCCGCGACAGCGCCGGCGAAGGTTGCGATCTCGGCCGTCACGACGCCGCTCGCCTGCGCCGCCGTGAGGATAATGAACGCGAACTCGCCGGCTGGGGCGAGCAGCAGGCCGGCCTCGAGCGAGAGCGGATGTTTTCCTGCGAAGAAGCGGCAGGCGGCGTAGGCGATCAGGAATTTCGCTGCGATCAGCGCGGTCAAAGCGCCCAGAATCCAGACGATATTGTCCTCGATGGATGGCAGGTTGAGGCTCATGCCAACGGTCATGAAGAAGAGGCCGAGCAACAGCCCCTTGAAGGGTTCAAGGTCAACTTCGGTCTGGTGCTTGAACTCGGTCTCGCCGACGAGCAGACCGGCAAGGAAGGCCCCGAGGGCGAGGGAGAGACCGGCGCTGTATGTGATGGCGGCGGCGCCCACGACGGTCAGCAGCGTCAGCGCCATCAGGAAATCCCGGCCCCCGCTGGCAGCCGCGAGGCGGAAGACACGGCCGAGCGCGAAGCGCCCGATAAGGAAGATGACGCCGATGGCAATCAGCCCACGGAAGAGTGCATCTATCAGCACGCCTGCCATGTTCGCCTCAGCCTTCATTGCAGCGAAGCCGGCGAAGATCAGGATGGGGGCGACCATGATGTCCTGGAAAAGCAGAACGCCGAGCGTGGCACGCCCGACCGGCTTGGCCGCACGCTTTCCCTCGATGAGCACCTGCATAACAATGGCAGTCGAGGAAAGCGCGAGGGCAAAGCCGACGATCATGGCGACCGGCAGCTCCAACCCGAAGCCGATGCCGACGCCCGCGATCAGGGCGGCGCTGACCATCACCTGGGTACCGCCCGCTCCGAGCACGACGCGGCGCAAGGCCCAAAGCCGCTCGAACGAGAACTCGACGCCGAGCAGGAAGAGCAGGAACAACACGCCCAGTTCGGCAAACGGCATGGCCGCTTCCGGAGAGGAGATCGAGAAGAATTCGAGGACCGGATAGTCGCGGGCGAGGTTGCCGAGGGCGAAGGGCCCGAGGGCAATGCCGGCGAGCATGAAGGCGATGACCGTAGGCACTTTCAGCCAGCGCATTGCCGGCACGAGGATGCCGGTCGCGATGAGGAAGACGAGCAGGTCCTTGATCAGCGTCGGGCTGGGGCCATGGCCTGCGGCGGCGTGATCGATGATCTGTTCCATGTACGCCTCCTTTTCCGGCCTTGACGCTCCAACCCTACGCGACGGAGGAGTCGCCTGTCAGCCCTTTCCTGCCAGCGCGGGGCCGATCAGGCGAGATGGCCGTCTTCTTGCTGCCGCGCAGGGGCAGATGAGGCGGCGACCGCGGCAAAATCGAGCAGGTCGCCTGGCTTGCAGTCCAGCACCTCGCAGAGCTTCGCCAGCGTCTCGAAGCGCACGCCCTTCACCTTGCCGGATTTCAGCAGCGAGAGGTTTGCCTCGGTGATCCCGATGGCGGCGGCGAGGTCCTTCGCCTTCATCTTGCGGCGGGCGAGCATCACGTCGAGCGTGACAATGATGTCGCGCGCCATCAGATGATCTGGTCGCTGTCGGCCTTCAGGCGGATGCCTTCAGCGAAGACATGGCTGAGGCCGAGTATGGCAGCGCCCATGGCCGCCGTGCCGAGGGCCAGGTCGTTCGTGTGCCAGATGAAGCCGCGCCCGTCGCCATCGGTCCAGCTGAGGACCGTGGGCACGATGATCGAACTGGCGGCGGCGGCCCAGATCAGGCCGCTGCCCGCGCTGCGCAGGGTCTTCAGGTTGCGGGCCGTGAACACTTCGCCTTCACCGGTGCGGCCGAAGAGGCCGGCGAAATCGCTCAGCACACCGATGATGATGAGCGTCGGCGAGTTGACGAGGAGCGCGAGGAGGAAGGCGTTCAGCACGTCCAACCAATTCTCCCGCGTGACGACCGAGCTGCCGACCTTGCCGGCCATGTCGGCGGCGACCGAGCCGAGGATCAAGACAATCAGCACGATGGCGGCCAGCGACAGCCAAGACGTGTCGCGCAAGGCAGAGACCGGCGTTTCGTTGGCTTCAGAGCGGGTCATGCGAAGGATCTCCCTGTTCGGGAGCTTAATAGAACAAAAATTATTGCTACACAATAATTTCTTTTTGTATTTTCTTAATTTGTCAGTCCGCGAGGGTTGACCGGATCGCGTCGATGGCGGGCTGGCGAGCGAGGATCTTGTTGCGCCAGTAGGCTCCGTTCGCGATGGGCTTCAAGCGTTCGGCCTCGGCCATCGCGGCGGCGTGGACCTCGCCGGGCTCCACCACCTTGTCGAGCCAGCCGACGGGCACGGCCTCATCCGGCGAATAAAGACGGGCCTGCACGAGGGCTTCGGTGAGGTACATCGGGTTGAGGCGGGCGCGGGGAAGCTCGACGCCGAAGCCGGGCAGCGTCATGCCGTTGATGGTTTCATTCGCGCCGATCTTGTAGGCGCCGCGTGCGCCGATGCGCGTGTCTGCGCCGAGCAGCAGAAAGGCGCCCATGGCGATGGCGTGGCCGGTGGCGGCGATGATAACCGGCTGTTTCGAGGTGAACAGGCGCAGGGCGAGCCGGCCGCCGCCATTGACGAGGCGGCCGAGATCTTCCGGCGCGGCGGAGGCCAGGAATTTCAGATCGAAGCCCGCCGAGAAACGTTCGGGCCGTCCGGTGAGGATGATGACGCTGGCAGACTTTTCCGCCTCGTCGAGAGCGGCGTTAACAGCCTCCAGCATGACGAGGCTGATGGCGTTCGCCTTGCCGTCATCCATCGTTATGAGGGCGATATCATTATCGATTTTCAGCCTGGCGGTCATGGGCGCTCCTTGTTTGAAGAGAGTTGATGCGCATGACAATGGGAAAAGCAAGACCCTGACCTCCCGCCGGTTCGCGGCGGGGGAGGTAGACCTTAAACCCTCCGATCCCGGAAGAAAGCGCGAAGCAGTTCGCCTGCCTCATCGTCATGTGTGTGGTCCTGCGCCACCTCCGGTCGCCAGTGGCAGGTCGGCTGCTGGAAGAAGCGCGGGCCGTGACAGACGGCCCCGCCCTTGGGATCGCTCGCAGCGTAGATGACCTTGCCGATCCGCGCAAAGCTGATGGCGCCGGCGCACATCGCGCAGGGCTCCAGCGTGACGTAGAGATGCAGGCCGGTGAGACGGTAATTGCCGAGCTTTCCTGCGGCTGAGCGCAGCGCAATGATCTCGGCATGGGCGGTAGGATCGTGCGACAGGACCGGCGCATTGGCGCCCTCGCCGACGATCTCGCCGGTGGCCGGATCTATAACGACCGCGCCGACCGGCACTTCGCCCGCTGCAGCGGCGGCGCGGGCGAGCTGGAGCGCGCGGGTCATCGGCGGCGTGCGGATCATAAGCTGATACTGTCTACGTGACTGCCTGCGCCCAGCGCAGAGGCGATGGCTGCCAGGCGCCGGTCAGGCGTGCGCAATTCAACCGGCGGTGTTATGATGGCCGAAGTCAGCAGGTGCGCATCGACCAGGCCGATGCCGCGGGAGAAAAGGCCATGCGCTTCAATCAGCAAAAGGACTTCCTGATCAGACACGCGTTTCACTTGCGGGATCCTTGAGGGGTCGAGAAGCGTCTGGGATCGCCGCCTGATTGACCCCCGCGCGATCTCTCCCAGCGCAAAAGGCAGCAGGACGACCCGCTCAGTTTCAAGAAAAGCCGAGAGCGTGAAGCGGGCTGGACCGAAATGATCAACCCATGCCGAGGTATCGAACAGGATCATCCTGCATCATCATCCGAAGGAAACCGTCTGCGCGCAGGCGCCTTGAGACCGGGCTCCTTGCCCGCAAGGCGCCCAAGCCGGCCCGCCGCTTCCCGGGCGATCAGAGCCCTCAGCGCTTCGCGCAGGAGCGCCGGCTTCTCTTCGATACCGGTCATTTCTGCTGCGGTCGCCATGAGTTCGTCGTCAAGATTCACGGTGGTACGCATTGGCCGATCTCCACGAAACCTCGTGTTTAGCATCAAATGATGCTACTCTTCGAGTCCTCGGTTCAGCGCGTAATGTCTTCGCCAGTCGCGAGGAAGTCCCTCATCGCAGCCATGGCACTGCCGGCTTTCAGGACGGCGTGGAAGCCGTGCTGTTCTTCGCGGCTGCCCTCCGTGAGGCCCCAGGTGAGGGCACCGCGCACGAGGCGCTTGGCATGGGCGAGGCCTTCGGCCCCGCGTGCCGAGAGTTCAGCTGCGATGGCCAGCGCCTCGGCGACAGCGTCCGCCGCCACGGCATTGACGAGGCCAAGCGCGAGGGCGCTTTCAGCGTTGACCGTCTGTCCCCGAAGGATGAATTCGAGCGCCTTAGCCTCGCCGATCATGCGCGGCAGGCGCTGGGTGCCGCCACCGCCGGGGAAGATGCCAATACGGGTTTCCGGCAGGCCGATCAGGGGCACCTCAGTTTGCGCGATGCGCAGGTCACAGGCGAGTGCAAGTTCGAAGCCGCCTCCCATACAGATACCATTGATTGCAGCAATGACGGGCTTGGGCGAATCGAACACGGCTCGGATCATGTCGGCAAAGCCGCCGCGTTCGAAATCTTCCGGCTTCAGCTGCCCGGCCCGCACCGCCTCGCCGACGGCGACGATCTCGGCGACATCATAATGGCGCACGAAGACGTCGTGCGTACCGGTGAGGACAAGGACGCGGATCGCCGGATCGGCAATAGCGGCCTCAATCGCTGCACGCATCAGGCCAGCGCCTTCGGCGTTCATGTAATGTCGCGGCGGGTTGACATAGCGGATGAGACGCGCGGCGCCATGGGTCTCAGCTTGGACATTCGCCATAAAGCTCTCCCGGACTTTGCTGCAGATTGCGCCAGGGCCGGAAGGTCCGCAAGGCTTTCAACGCGCGCTGGACGTGATAAAGCGCGCCCCTGACAGGAAAAGTTTGAATGCGCATTATCGCCGGACAGCATAAGGGCCGCGCCCTGATTGCCCCCAAGGGGATGGGTACGCGCCCGACCAGTGACCGCACGCGCGAGAGCCTGTTCAACGTGATCGCTCATGCCGTCTGGGCACCGCCGCTGGAGGGGGCGCGGGTGATTGACCTGTTCGCCGGTTCCGGCGCGCTCGGCCTGGAGGCGATGAGCCGGGGCGCGGCCTTCTGTCTTTTCGTGGAAACCGACCACGGCGCGCGCGCGGCAATCCGCGATAACATCGAGGCACTGGGCCTCTTCGGAAGCACACGCCTGCACCGGCGCTCGGCCACGGACCTTGGCGAAAAACCTGCCGGGGTCGGCAGCCCGTTCACGCTCGCCTTCCTGGACCCGCCCTATCATAAAGGCCTCGTGCAGCCAGCGCTCGCATGCCTCGCAGAGGGCAAATGGCTGGCGCAGGATGCGCTGGTGGCTGCGGAGACGGGAGCAGACGAGATGCTGATGCTTCCAGGCTGGACGCTGCTTGACGCGCGCGACTATGGCGCGGCGCGAGTGAGTTTCCTGAAGCGGGCCTGAGAGATGGCCCGCCCGGCCGTCTTTCGACGGGAGCGAAGGGCGGGGGGGGAGCAGGATCAGCCCTCCAGAAACTCTTTACGGATGTCAAAGCTCGATGAGTTGGTCCCGACATATACGGCGCATTCGCGCAGCCAGCGATCGGCTTCGGCGCGGCCGAGATCGCGCAGTTCAGTGAGCAGGCGCCAGCGGGTGTCGTACTTCGACGAAAGACCATAGCCGAGCAGGTCCTGCCCACCGCGAATTGCATGTATGTTGACGCGCCGGTACTTCCTGATCATCGGCTCTTTCAGCAAGCCTTCATCGATCAGGCGCTGGACGAAGGCGATGGCGCGCAGTTCCCCAATCAGCGAGGCGTTGAAGCTGATCTCGTTCAGGCGTTCCTGGATCTCGGCGGCGCGTTTCGGCGTCCCCGGCCGTGTCAGCGGGTTGAGAATGACCAGCAGGACATCGCGGGGGGCGCCGGAATAGATAAGCGGGAAGAGGCTGGGATTGCCCATATAGCCGCCGTCCCAATAGGGCACCCCCGCGATCTTCACCGCCTGGAAACTTTGCGGCAGGCAGGCCGAGGCGAGCACCGCATCGGCGTTGATTTCATCGAGCGTAAACACCCGCGCCCTGCCCGTCTCGACGTTCGTCGCGCAAACGAAGAGATCGAGACCGCAGGCGTGCACGGCAGCAAAGTCGATCTCGTCCTCGACGAGGCGGCGCAGCGGATTGTAGTTGAAAGGATTGAGGTCATAGGGGCTGGCGATGGATTGCAGCGCGGTTGCGAAGGCGAGACCGGCCGGGCCAAAGGCGCCGAGAACGGCGCTGGCTTCCGAAATGCGGCGCCACAGGGACTCAAGCGCCTTGCGCGCGCCTTCCGGGCCGCCCTTAGACAGGCCGGCAGCGTAGGCAACGGCGTTCATGGCCCCGGCTGACGTGGCCGAGATGGCGGCGATGTTGAGCGTTTCATCCTCGCTCAGCCGGTCAAGGACGCCCCAGGTATAGGCACCATGCGCGCCGCCGCCTTGCAGGGCGAGGCTGATGGGACGGCGCTTTACATTTGCCTCAGTCATTCGGGCTCCTTTGCACAGGACGCCTGCCCCTGCTAACGCAGGCTGTCGCCAACCGCCAGATAAGGGTCCCTGATGCCTGAAAAGTCTGACCGTCCTGGCGCCGCAGCACGCAGGCTGAGCATCGTGTCGCTCGGCGCACAGGGCGACGGCCGGGCGGAGGAGAATGGGGAGCGCGTCAGCGTGCCGTTTACGCTGGCGGGTGAGACCGTGCAGGTGGATGGCGAAGGCGAGCGCCTGCGCCTCGTCGAGGTGCTGCAGGCATCGCCGGACAGGTGCGCACCCAGATGCCGGCATTTCGGTCGATGCGGAGGTTGCACGCTGCAGCACATGGCGTCAGCGCCCTATGCGGCTTTCAAGCGCGACCTGATCCTGCGTGCACTGAACGCGCGCGGACTGAAAGCGGACGTAGCCGAGACATGGGTCACGCCGCCGGCCTCGAGGCGGCGCGCCGCCTTTGCGGCAAGGCGCGCGGGCAAGCAGGTTGAAGTCGGCTTCCACGCCCGTAAGAGCCACGAGCTCATCGCATTGGACGAATGTCCGGTGGCGCGGCCCGCCATCGTGGCGGCACTGGCGAAGCTCAGGGACATTGCCGGATATCTTCTCTCCGGCAAGGACGAGATCGGCCTGCTTGTCACCGAGACGGCAGCAGGTCTCGACCTGCACGTGACAGGCCTGTCAAAGGAAACGAAGCCTCTGGCGCGCGCACAGGCGGCGAGCGCCGCTCTGCACGCGGGCTTTGCGCGCGTGTCGATCGGGCAAGCCGACGTGTTGACCGAACGGCGGCCCACCCTTCCAGCAGGGGCAGCCAATCTTCTCCCGCCGCCGGGCAGCTTCCTGCAGGCAAGCGCAGAAGCCGAAGTTGAAATGGAACGGATCGTGCGCGAACACCTCAAGTTTGCGTCGAATGTCGCTGACCTTTTCTCCGGATGCGGAACATTTGCCCTGCGCCTCGCCGCGGAGTCCAGGGTACTCGCGGCGGAAAGCAATGCCGCGGCGATAGACGCATTAAAGGAGTCGGCGCGCGATGCCCTGGGTCTGAAGCCGGTCAGAGCCGAAGTGCGCGACCTGTTCCGCAATCCCTATGGCGCAGCAGAGCTGGCGCATATTGACGGCGTCGTGCTTGATCCGCCGCGGGCGGGCGCGGCCGCACAGGTGGCGGAACTTGCCAAGTCCTGCGTGCCGAGAATTGCCTATGTTTCGTGCGATGCAGCGACGCTGGCGCGGGATCTGCGCAGGCTGGTGGACGGCGGCTACCGGATCATACGGATACATCCCATCGATCAGTTCCTCTGGTCCGCACATGTCGAGGCGGTCGCCCTGCTGGCGCGGCCTGGATGACGGGCAGACCGCAACCTTCTGTCGGCATCGTCTGCTTTCGCGGCGAGGACGTTGCGCTGATCCGCCGGGGCACGAAACCGCTGGCAGGCGAGTGGTCCGTGCCGGGCGGGCGGATCGAGTTTGGCGAACGCGCGGAAGTTGCTGCCTTGCGCGAACTTAAGGAAGAGACCGGCCTCACCGCACGCCTGATCGGTCTGGTCGATGTCGTCGATGCGATCTTCACTTCGCGCACGACCGGCGCGGTCGCGCGCCACTATCTTCTGTTCGACTATGCCGCCATATGGGCGTCCGGTGAGCCGCTCGCGGGCGATGATGCCGACCATGCCGAATGGATCTCACCGCCCCGGTTGGCCGGGCTGCCAATCTGGGCCGAAACACGCAGGATAATCGAGGCGGCACGGGAGATGGTTTCCAAATCCTCCCCTTGACCCGACCTAACGTCATGTCTGTGTAGACAGTGGGCATACCAGAACATGTCCAGGGAGGAACCATCAGCATGACCTACAAACCCTTTGATCTGAGCGGCAAGGTCTGCCTCGTCACGGGCGGCAACAAGGGCATCGGGCTCGGCATGGCAGAGGCCCTGGCCGCATCGAACGCCGATGTTGTGATCTGGGGTCGCAAGGCCGATGACAATGCCGCCGCCGTCAAGCATTGCGCCGGGCTCGGAACAGGGCGTGTCAAGGCCTGGGAGGTGGATGTCGGCGAGGAAGCGCAGGTCGTGAAGGCCATGAGCGAGGCGGTTGAGGATTTCGGCCGGCTCGATACCTGTATTGCCAATGCCGGTGTCGGCAGGGGTGCGGCGGCCTTCGAGGACATGACGATCGAGACCTGGCGCTACAACCAGCGCATTAACTCAGAAGGTGCCTTCTTCACCCTGCGCGAAGCGGCCAAATCGATGGTGGCCCGCGCCAGGGCGGGGGATCCCGGCGGCAGCCTCGTTGGCACAGCCTCACTCGCCGGCATCGAGGGAGCCGGCCGCAACCAGGCCTACGCGCACACCAAGGGCGGTCTGATCGCCATGATGAACGCTTGCGCGGTCGAGTATGGCCGGTATGGCATCCGGGCCAACGCGATCCTGCCCGGCTGGATCGCGACCGACATGACAGAGGCTGCACAGGGCGCCGAAGTCTTCCAGACAAAAGTGATCAGCCGCGTCCCAATCCGCCGCTGGGGTGAGCCGGCCGATTTCGGCGGCATTGCTGTCTACCTTGCGTCGGACGCCTCGAAGTACCACTCGGGTGATACGCTTGTGATCGACGGCGGCTACGCCAAGTTCTGATTCGCATACGCCCGGCTGAAGACAAAGAAAAAGGCCGCTTCCGGGAGGAAGCGGCCTCATCTTTTTGGCCGGAAATCCCGGCGGCTCCCAGGTTACTGGGGAGCAGCTTCGGTGGCCGGAGCTTCTTCGGTCGTCACTGCACCTTCCACGGCTTCCGTGGTGGCTTCGACAGCCTCGGTGGTCACTTCGACAGCTTCCGTCGCGACTTCTTCGGTCGTTTCAGCAGCTTCGGTCACCACTTCTTCGACGGCGGTTTCTTCAGCAGCCGGAGCCGCTTCTTCGGTTGCGCCACAAGCGGCGAGAACGAGAGCCGAAGCAGCAGCAGCGGCGAGAATCATCTTTTTCATGTGAAAGTACCCCTGTTGAGTTGTTCTTGCGAACGGTGGTGCTCTAGCACCTCTTTAACATTGCCGAAAGTTAATTTTTCAGTCCTGTCAAACCGTCGCGGTTTGGTTGAAGGAGCCTCCTCCCGCCTATGGGACAAGGCCAGCTTCAAGCCACTGACCCATTACTCGGCAGCGGCTTCTTCGGTAACGCCATCATCGTCTTCAGCGACGGCCGGGCCGACTTCGGCCTCGGCAGGTGCTTCGACTTCGACGGCTTCGGCTTCACCATCGGCTTCGGCTGCAACCGCTTCAACAGCAGCTTCAGCTTCCACGATCACGGTTTCGGTAGCCTGCTCTCCTGCGATCGCGGCTCCCGCGAAAAGAATTGCAGCGGCAGCGCCGGCAAACAGTTTCGTCATAGGAGTTCCCTCTCTCTTGACACCCTGTCCGGCGGACTATTCCGCGGACGAGGCGCACTTGCTACGAGATCGGGGCCAGATTGCGGCAAAGACACGGCAATTCTGTTCCAAATGCGGCTGGATATGCAGATTGCCAAAGAGACTTGCGTTGACGCGGCGGCGCCAGCCTAGGATTCGGGCATGAAAGTTGAAACAACGGAGAGACCCCATGGCCTTGCAAACCCGCCTGACTGACCTGCTCAGGGTGCAGCACCCCATCATGCTCGCGGGCATGGGCGGGGTTTCCTATGCACAAGTCTGCGCCGCGATGTGCAATGCAGGCGGCTACGGCGTGCTCGGCATGGCTGGCACGTCGCCTGCCTTCATCGCGGGAGAGATGAAGAAGGTCAAGGAACTCGCGCCCGGCAGGCCATTCGGCGTCGATCTCCTGGCCGCCAGTCCGGAGAGCCTCGAGGAATCAGTCGACGTGATCATCAAGGGCGGGGCTGATTCTTTCGTGGCGGGTCTCGGCGTCCCGCTGCCGATTATGGACCGGCTCAAATCGGCAGGCGTCAAGGTCATGGTGGTAGGCGGCGCCGTCAAACATGCCATCAAGGCCGAAGAGGCGGGCTGCGATGCAGTGATCCTGCAGGGCGGCGAAGGCGGCGGTCATACCGGCCTTGTCGGCACCATGCCGCTTGTCGCGCAGGCGGTCGAGGCCGTGAAGATCCCGGTCATTGCAGCAGGCGGCATCTATGACGGACGCGGCCTCGCCGCCGCCCTCGCCCTCGGCGCCGAGGGCGTCTGGATGGGTACGCGGTTCATCGCCTCCGCCGAGGCCCACGCCGCCAATATGTACAAGCAGGCCGTCGTCGAAGCCGGCGACACCGACACGACCCGTACGCGCTGCTATTCCGGCAAGCCAATGCGCTGCCGTACCAACGATTACATCAATGACTGGGAAAGCCGCCCGCAGGACATCAAGCCCTTCCCGTTCCAGGCCATCCACTCGACCCAGACCGGCGTCATCGGCGGGATTGGCGGCATCACCGACGAGGCCAAACTCAACCCCGGCACAAGCTGCTTCGCCATGGGCCAGTCAGCCGGCGGCGTGCGTGACGTGAAGCCAGTGGCCGCCATCGTGGCGGACATCATGCGTGATGCCGAAGCGGCGATTGCGCGGACGGCATCCCTGCGCGTCAAAACGGCGGTTTAGCCGAAGCAGGCTGCGGGGGCCCAGAGCACATTCCGCTCAAGTGGGCGCCGGCCCGGCGCTGGAATTTGCGACGAAGCAAAAACCTAGAGCAGGCGTGCTGTGCTGCGATTGCTCGCTTTGCACCCCGGATAAGCCGTGCGCGGCGCTGGAAGCGATGTAACTGCGGCAAGCCAGAGACATAAGTCAATTTGCCTCCGCGCGCCTGCGCCTGCGCGCGGAGGTAGCGAAGGAGGCACCAGCGATCATGCTGGCGCTCGGGTGCGGGAAGGAGCGGCGCATCCCGTTCAGAAATTCCGCCGACAAGCCGAAACTCCTGCCAGGCAGCCGCCTTACCGCCGTCAAGGAGCCGGGCCACGTGCCGATGCAAGAGGCCCCGGCGCAAACCCTCTCGCCGCTGCACGTACTTCGCGCAGCATCAACATTCAGAGCCATCGCTGCCACTTGAAGAACTGGTAAGGCAGGATGGCCGAGGTCACCATCAGGGCGAGCGCGAAGGGATAGCCATAGGGCCAGGCGCGTTCGGGCATGACGTCGAAGTTTATGCCATAGATCGAGGCAATCAGGGTCGGCAGCAGGAAGAGGACCGCCGCAACCGAGAAGATCTTGATGATACCGGTCTGCGGGATGTTGATCATGCCCAACGTCGGATCGAGCAGGAAGTTGATCTTCTGCGTCAGGAAGCCCGCATGATCGACGAGCGCCCGCACGTCACGGCTGAGGGATTTGAAGCGGCCGGCGGCATCCTTGTCCTGCTTGCGCACCTGCGCCGCGGCAGTCGCATAGGAGAGCAGACGCTGGATCGAGACAAGGCTTTCATAGAGCTTCGACAACAGATCGTCCTTGCGGCCGATCTGCTCAAGTACCGACTGGAAGTCCCTCGGCTTGGGCTTCGGTTCAGGCTTGAGCAGCGCAGCCACCGGCGCCTGCCTGGGCACAGGCGGCGCGATAGCGAAAATCTCACGAGAGACGTCGTCAAGCTCATGTCCAGTGCGCTCCAGCACATCGCAGTCATGAAATGGGCGCCGTCTTCGGCGTAGAGACGGCTCGAAATCTCGATCTCGCTCATCTCCTCACGGGTCGGCAGATCAACGCCGAAGACGCGTTCTATAGCGGCCTCTTCGTCTTTCGACGGGCGCAGCAGGTCGATCCACACCGCCGTGTCCAGGGCGGCGAGGTCTTCACCCGCAAGGACGAAGCGGCCTGCTTGTTGGCATAGGTACGGATCATCGGCGAATCTTCCAGACGCCCTAAACAGCGGCTCAGTCTGGTCGCGGTCGCCCCGGCTTGCAACGCCCTCTAATCTGCCGGGGTAAGTTTCAGGAGGCGCCCGTCATCATCCTCGAGCACGTAAACTGCGCCATCGGGCCCTTCCTCAACTTCGCGCACGCGCTTGCCCCATTCATAGCGCGCTGCCTCGGCGGCAGTATCATCCGGCATGATTCTGACGCGCACGAGTGCCTGCGACGACAGTCCGCCGATCAGCGCATGGCCCTTCCAGTTGGCGAACAGCGCGCCCTCATAAATGTCCAGCCCGGCCGGACTGATCGCCGGAACCCAATAAATGGCCGGCGCAGCGAATTCGGGCCGGGCCGGGTGATCCGGAATCTCGCGCCCGTCATAATGATCGCCGTTCGAAACTTCCGGATAGCCATAGTTCTGGCCGCCAACGATCAGGTTGAGCTCGTCGCCGTGGCGCGGCCCCATTTCGTGCAGCCAGAGCCGGCCGTCCGCCGCGAACGCCATGCCAAGCGGGTTGCGATGGCCCAGGGTCCAGACCTCAGCCGCTGGCCCACCCTGATCCGCAAACGGATTATCGGCCGGAAGGCTGCCATCAAGGTTCAGCCGCACGACCTTTCCAAGCGTGGAGCCCATGTCCTGCGCCGGGGTGAACTTCTGGCGCTCACCCGAGGAGATGAACAGGAACCGGTCCGGCGAAACGGCAAGCCGGTGACCGTAATGCCCATTGCCGGTCACCATTTCAGATTGGCGCCAGATCACGTCTCGGTCGGTCAGCGCGCCGCCGGTCGCTGTGAGCGAGAGCCTCGCCCGTTCGACGACCGCGCCGGAGCGTTCGTCATTGTCCTTATCGCGCGCGACGTAGGAGAGGTAGACCTGTCCGGTCGATGCGAAATCCGGGTGCAGGATGATATCGCCGAGCCCGCCCTGTCCGCGCGCTGCGACATCCGGACCGCCCGTCACCTGCCCGGCCTTGCGGCCATCGGCGCCCAGCAGCCAGATCACGCCGCCCTTTTCGGTGACCAGCGCGCGGCCGTCCGGCAGGAAAGTCATCGCCCAGGCTTCGTTGAAGGTTTCCACTGGTATGGCGCGAAGCACGGTGCCATCGGTCCCCGTCACCTGGAAACTGCCCCCGGGCTCCGGCGTCACACTTGCCGGTGCCGGGCTGGCACACGCGGCCAAGACCAAAACGGAAGCGGCGGCAAGCAGGGCGACACTGTCAGACAAACGCATGGGGCGGCTCCGTTTTGGGGGCTGATGCGGATCAAGCCAGTCTGAAGGCCGCCGGATCCACGTGGTGTTTGAGGGGCTTGCCGGCCAGGTAGCGCTCGAGATTGGCAAGGAAAGTCTCGTCCGCACCGTCGATGGTGCCCGGCGTATCGGCACTGTCATGCGGCGTGATGGCGATCTTGGGGTGCGTCCACAAGAGATTGTCTGCCGGCAGCGGCTCGGTGCGGGTTACGTCGATCGCCGCGAATGCCGGACGGCCTGCATCCAGCGCCGCCAGCAGCGCGACCTCATCGACCAGCGCCCCGCGCCCAAGGTTCATGAACAGCGCATGCGGCGCCATCGCGGCAAAGAAGGCGGCGTTCGCCATGCCTTCGGTCTCGGGGGTATGAGGAGGACACAGCAGAACGACATCGGCACGCGCCAGCTCAGCCATCAATGCATCCGGCGCCACCATCCGTGCAGCCCCCTCGGCGGCACCCGGTGACCGGCGCAGGCCAATGACCTCACCGCCCAGCGCCGTCACCCGGCGTCCGACAGCCTGCCCGATCGACCCGTAACCGACCACCAGCCAGCGCGAGCCGCGAATCTCGCGCGCGCCGAGCCGCTTCCACTCGCCCGACCGCTGCTGGGCCCGGTGCGCCGGCCCGGCCCGCAGGAAATCCAGCGCCTGCCAGAGGGCCCATTCGGCCATCGCCTCGGCCTGCGTATGATTCGTCGTATACCGGCGCGCCTTCTGGCCGATCATCATCAGAGCCGGGTTCTCGATCCCGGCGGCCGCCGACTGGAACCAGTCGAGGTCAGGCGCCTTTAGGATTGCGGTCATGAATTCGCGAACGGCGGGGGAGTAAAACCCGTCCGCGTTGCCAAAAGCCACGTCAATAGGCGGCATTTCCGCCAGCTGCGTGCTTGTCTGCGCATCATGCGCCTTGCCGGCATCATCAATGGTGACAAAGCGAACAGCGGCGCTCAGCCCCTTGAGCCGCGGACGAAGGCGGGCGAATGTCCGCGCATGAAGAAGACATGTTTTCATGCCCTCGTGCTTAGCCTTGCACTGGCCTCGGGCACAAGCGCTGCTGAAGGCGGCCTGCCCGCGCGGGGACCCGATTATTTCCGTGACGCGGCAGACCTCGCCCGTGTGCTGGGTTCGGCGCATGCCATACGGGTGCGCTGCAACGGCCGGGACGACCAGTACTGGCGCCGCTACATGGCCGACATGCTGGCCTATGAGGCGCCCGAGCCCGGCAGCCTGCGCGCGTCGCTCGTGCGGGCGTTCAACGATGCCTATTCGGATATCAGCGACGAATATCGTATCTGCAACAGCACAGCGATCACCGCCGAGGCCCGCTATGCCGCAAGCGGCCAGGAAATCGCGACCCGGCTGGCCACCCATTACTTCCCGAAACGCGAACGCTCCGGCGGAGGATTTGACTGATGCGTAACCTGATCGCCGCCAGCCTTGGCGCTCTGATGCTCGGCGCCTGCGCCAACTCTGCGCCAGCCAGGCCGGACATGCCGGCCGTCGGCATCCCCCTGGACCCTACAGCCACGCCAATGCCCGGCCCCGTGCTCGAAAATGCCGCCTTTCCTAAAATGGGCCAGCGCCCCGAGAGCGGGCGGCCAATTGCTTCGCGCTCGGCCGTGGTGGCCCCGAACGGCGCCGCTGCAACGGCGCACCCGCTGGCCACGCAAACCGCCATCGATGTCCTGAAGGCGGGCGGCTCGGCTGTCGACGCCGCCATCGCTGCCAATGCCATGCTCGGCCTCGTCGAGCCGACCGGCAACGGAATTGGCGGCGACCTGTTCGCCATCGTCTGGGACCCCCACACCAGGCAGCTCTACGGCTATAACGGCTCCGGCCGCTCGCCCATGGACGGGACACTGGCCGGCGCAAAGGCCAAGGCCGACCAGTTCAGGAATGGCAAGGCGCTGCCCTCCTATGGCGCTATCGCGGTCACGGTTCCGGGCACCGTGGACGGCTGGTTCGCCCTGCACGAGGCGTTCGGCAAACGTCCAATGGCGGATAATCTTGCCCCGACCATCGCCTATGCCCGTAAAGGGGCGCCGATCCCGGAAGTCATTGCCTGGTACTGGTCGCGCGCCGAAAGCCGTTTCGGCCCGGCACATGAGCGCGGCGAGCTTGAAGAGTTCGGGAATGCGAAAAAGCTCTATTTCAGCCCGGCCCCCGTTGCAGGCTCATTGTTCCGAAACCCGGACCTTGCCAACACGCTCGAGATCATCGGCAATAAAGGCCGCAACGAGTTCTACTCGGGGATCATGGCCAGGAACATGGCCGCTTACCTCGGCCGGATCGGCAGCCGGCTCGACTATGACGATTTCAGAGCACACAAGGGCGAATGGATCCAGCCGATCTGCGTGGAGTATCGCAGCCAGGTGAAGGTCTGCGAGCTCGGACCCAACACGCAGGGTGTCGCGGCGCTCCAGATGCTTCAGATGCTGGAACGGTTTGATCTCAGGGCCATGGGCTTCGGCTCGCCCGATACCGTCACCGCCATGGTCGAGGCCAAACGTCTCGCCTTCGCCGACCGCGCGCTCGGTTATGCCGATCCCACCTTTTCGGGGGTCAACCCGTCGATCTTTGTAGCCCCCGGCTACAACGCCAAGCGCGCCGAGGCGATCGACATCAGGAAGGCTGCCCCTTCTGTTGCTCCTGGAACCGAGATTACCGACGCGGCCCTGCGCGACGGCGACACGACTTATCTGACCGTCACCGACAAGAACGGTATGATGGTCTCGCTCATTCAGTCCAACTATCGCGGCATGGGCTCCGGCCTGGTCGCCGATGGCATGGGCTTCATGTTCCAGAACCGGGGCGAACTCTTCAGCCTTGACCCGAACCACCCCAATGCCTTTGCCCCCGGCAAGCGCCCCTTCCAAACGATCATCCCTGCCTTCGCCTTCCGCAAAGATCTTCCAGGCTGCCAGGCGAGGGCAACGGAGCCGGAACTTGCCTGCCCTTACGAGCCCTGGCTCAGCTTCGGCCTGATGGGCGGCGCTATGCAGCCACAAGGCCATCTGCAGATTATCACCAACCTTGTCGATTTCGGCATGGGCCTGCAGGAAGCGGGCGATGCCGCGCGCTGGGAACATGAGGGCGGCTGCGAACCGACTGACGCTCTGGGAACAGCCTGCGATGTCGGCGCTGGCACCGTCATGCTGGAACGCGGCCTCGCCGACGCCGTTGCCGGGCTGCAGGCCCGCGGCTATACGGTCGACTGCTGCGAAGCTAATTATGGAGGCTTCCAGGCCATCATGCGCGACTTTAATTCCGGCGCCTGGATCGCGGCGACCGAGATGCGCAAGGACGGTAGCGCGGATGGGTACTAGTCATCCGGCGGAGGCTCCCCGCGACTGCGCCCTCTGCCCTCGTCTCGTGTCGTACCGCCAAGCCGTGCGCGCGAAGGAACCCACCTGGTACAACGGCGCGGTGCCAAGCTTTGGCAGCGAAACCGCTGAGCTAGTCATCATCGGCCTCGCGCCCGGCGTGACCGGAGCCAACCGCACCGGCCGCCCGTTCACGGGCGACTGGGCGGGCGACCTTCTCTACGCAACACTCGACAAGTTCGGCTTCTCGAAGGGCACCTACGCCGCCGATCCCGGCGACGGCCTCAAGCTAAGGCGCGTAATGATCACCAACGCGGTGCGCTGCGTGCCGCCGGAGAACAAGCCGGTCGGCGAGGAGATTAACCGGTGCCGCCCGTTCCTGAAGGCACGTCTCGCTGCGCTGCCCAAGCTTAAGGTCATCGTATGCCTCGGCAAGATCAGCCACGATTCCACGTTGCGCGCTCTGGGCGTGAAACTCGCGCCCCATCCCTTCGGACATGGTACACACTATGACGTATCCGTGAACGGACGGCCTGTCACGCTTCTTTCCTCCTATCACTGCTCGCGCTACAATACCAACACCGGACGGCTTACCGCCGAAATGTTCGAAGATGTTTTTGCTGCCGCGAAGGAAGCCCTTGGCTAAAGGCCCGGCACTGGTCACTCTGGCGGCATGGAAACGCATGTCGATCTTGCCCTTCTGGCCAGTTGGATGGACGCTCAGGGCCTCGGCGCCGGGCCGCTGGAAAGTGTTCAGCGCCTTGCCGGCGGCACCCAGAACATCCTCCTGAAATTCACCCGTTCGGGGCGCGCCTATGTGCTGCGCCGGCCGCCCCCGGTTCTGCGCGCCAATTCGAACGAGACCATGCGCCGCGAGGCACGCGTTCTCTCCGCCTTAAAGGGAACCAATGTTCCGCATCCAGAGCTGATTGCCGCCTGTGCAGACGAGAGCGTCCTCGGCGCCGCCTTCTACCTGATGGAGCCGATTGAAGGCTTTAACGCAACCACCGGCCTGCCGGAACCCTTCGCGTCCTCACCGGAGCTGCGCCGCCAGATGGGCCTCTCGCTTGTGGACGGCATCGCCGCCCTCGGCGCGCAGGATTATGTCTCACTTGGCCTAACCGGCCTCGGCAAGCCGGACAACTATCTCGAGCGTCAGGTCAGTCGCTGGAAGGCGCAACTGGAATCCTATGCTGAGTTTCCTGAATGGGACGGCCTGAAGGACCTGCCGGACATCGCCGGCGTCAGCCACTGGCTGGAAGAGCGCCGCCCACGGACTTTTTTACCCGGTATCATCCACGGTGATTATCACCTGGCGAATGTCATGTACCGCTTCGATACCCCGCGCCTCGCTGCCATTGTGGACTGGGAGCTGACCACCATTGGCGATCCGCTGCTTGATCTTGGCTGGCTGCTCGCCACCTGGCCGGAAGGAAATACAGGCACGGTCTCGGTCACGCCGTGGGACGGATTTCCGTCGGCGGATGAGCTTATAGCACATTACGCCATGCAGACGACGCGGGATCTTTCACATATCCACTGGTACGGCGTACTTGCCTGCTACAAGCTCGGCATCATCCTCGAGGGTACATACGCCCGTGCCTGTGCGGGGAAGGCACCGAAAGCCACTGGTGACCAGCTCCATGCCAGCACCATAGGCTTGCTCGAACGCGCCAATCTCTGGATCCGTTAACGCCCTCTCGCCAAGGAGACGACCATGAAAGCTCTCGTCTATCGCGGTCCCCGCGATATCGCACTCGAGACGATGAAGGACCCCGAACTGCACGACGAGCGCGATGCGATTATCAAGGTCGACAAGTGCGCCATCTGCGGCAGCGACCTGCACATCTATCATGGTCAAACCTTTTCCGGGGATACCGGATATTGCGTCGGCCATGAAGCGGTCGGCGAAGTGGTCGAGGCCGGGCGCGGCGTGCGCCAGCTGAAGACCGGCGACAAGGTGATGATCTCGGCGGCCGTCGGCTGCGGCCAGTGCCGCGCCTGCCTTGCCGGTATCGTCAACAAGTGCGCCAACAATGCTGCCAGCTGCTACGGACTGTCGTCGAAGCTGCAGGGCTGCCAGGCTGAATTCGTTCGGGTCCCTGCTGCCGATTTCAACGCCCAGAAGCTACCCGAAGGCATTACCACCGACCAGGCCCTGATGATGACAGACGCGCTCGCCACCGCCTGGTTCGGCGCGCGTGGGGCTGATATCCAGCGCGGAGCCACGGTTGCGGTCATCGGCCTCGGTCCGATCGGCCTGCTCGCAGCAGAGGCAGCCTTCATCATGGGCGCAGCCCGCGTCTTCGGCATCGACCTGGTGGAGGACCGCCGCGCCGCGGGGCGGGCCATAGGCCTTGAGACGCCTGACCCTACCCATGCCCGCGAGATGATCCAGGACGCCACCAGCGGCCGGATGTGCGAGAGCGTTATCGAAGCTGTCGGCCACTCGGCCACCATCCGCGCGGCCCTCAGCCTTTCGGGCAAGCGCGGTACGGTCTCGGTCGTCGGCGTGGCGCAGGAGCGCACCTTCGATTTTCCAATGTCAAAAGCCTTCGGAATGGGCCTGACCTTCCGTATCGGGACCTGTTCAGTGCCCCAGGAATGGCCGGAGCTGATCCCGCTCGTCCAGTCCGGCCGCATCAAGCCGGAACGTTATATCACGCACACGCTTGGGCTGTCTGAAGGCGCGCGCGCCTACGACCTCCTCGACCGCCGTGCCGACAGCGTCCTGAAGATGGTACTGGATCCGGGGCTTTAGCCGCCCTTGAGGATCCTTGCCTTTTCCCGCGCCCAGTCCCGCTTGGCTTCGTTTTCGCGCTTGTCGTGAGCCTTGCGGCCGGTTGCGACGCCGATCAGAAGTTTTGCGCGGCCCTTATCATTGAAATAGAGCTTCAGCGGCACGATCGTGCGCCCGGCCCGCTCAACCTCCTGCGACAGCTTTGCCAGCTGCCGCTTCGAAACCAGCAGCTTGCGCTTGCGTCGCGGCTCATGGTTGAAGCGGTTCGCCCCGCCATAGGTCTGGATCTCGGCATTGATCAGCCAGAGCTCGCCCTGCTCCACCGAGGCATAGGCCTCCGCGATATTGGCCTTGCCATCGCGCAAGGATTTCACTTCCGAACCGACCAGCATCACCCCCGCCTCCAGAGTATCCTCTACGGCATATTCGCGGCGGGAGCGCCTATTCTCGGCGACCATCCCGTCAGTACGGCCCTTGACGGCAGGAGCTTTAGGCCTGGTGGTCATCGTCGTCAGACAGTCACGCCGGCATGGCGCAGCGCCGCATCGATCTGCGCGCACGCGTCTGTGTCTGGCGGCGTGATCGGCAGGCGCACCTCATCGGTACACAGGCCCATCCGCGACAGCGCATATTTTGCCGGCCCCGGCGAGGGCGACGAAAACATCGCCTTGTGCAGCAGCACGAGGCGCTGATTGATCGCCCGCGCCGTTTCAAGGTCACCATCATCGAAAGCCGCATGCATCGCCGCGCAGGCTTCCGGAAGGACATTGGCGGTGACCGAGATGCATCCCGCCCCGCCCATTGCCCGGTGCGCAAGCGCGCTCGAATCCTCTCCCGAAAGCTGGATGAACTGCTCATCGGGCCCGATCAGGTGCCGGTGTAGCGCCACGCGCTCCATCTCGTCACTCGCATCTTTTATGCCTATGATGTTTGGCAACGCGGCCAATGCCGCCACCGTCTGCGGCATAAGGTCAACCATCGTGCGCCCCGGCACATTGTAGAGGAACACCGGCAGGGCGACGGCATCATTGATCGCCTTGAAGTGGGCAAACAAGCCCGCCTGGTTCGGCTTGTTGTAATAGGGGCAGACCACAAGCGCCGCATCCGCGCCTGCAGCCTTCGCATGGCGTACGAGATCTATAGCCTCATCGGTCGCGTTCGAGCCTGCCCCCGCTATCACCGGCACACGACCGGCGGCCACCTCAACACAAAGCGATACGACTTCCTTGTGCTCCAGGGTCGACAGGGTCGAGGTCTCGCCCGTGGTGCCAACCGGTACCAAAGCGGCCGATCCGCCGGCAATCTGACGCTCGACCAGCTCGGCAAACACCTTCTTGTCCACCGCCCCGTTGCGGAAAGGCGTCACCAGGGCAGGAATGGATCCGGAGAACATCTTATGCTTGCCAGTTTTTAAGGGATTCGTTTCAGGAATTCGTGGGATATGCCTGCTAGGCTGCAGAGCCTGGATTGTCACGCTTCGGCACAGAAATAAACATGGGTGATCATGAGACTTATCCGGAATCTGGCTGTTTTTGTGTCTGCGGCCGCCTTGCTTACAGGGGCGGCAGCTCCCGATGCGCCTGCGACACCCAGCCTGAAGCCGGGCCGCAGCCTGCCGGCCGAGTCCCCTGGCGTACCGCCAGCGGGCCAGGCGATGACGGTTAAAGCCTCTGCCGGTGCCGTCCTGCAGCCACCCTCCTCCGTCATACCGACGCGCACGGCCAGCTCATTGTATCTCGCCCGCGCGCTGACAGCGTTCGACCGTAATCAATGGTCCGAACTCGTCACGCTCCAGTATGAAGCGCCCGAACCCGTTCTCAAGAACCTGATCATGTGGAAACGCGCCAGCGAGGGCGTACCCGGCATGACCTTCGATGAGCTCGACCTCGCGCTGAGCGTGCTCAAGGACTGGCCGCAGACGGCGAAGATGCGCCAGCGGGCCGAGGCCATCATCGAGAACTCCTCCCTTGATGCCGCAGCCCGCATTGCCTGGCTCGACAGGTCCGGCCCGGTCACCGGGGCCGGTAAGGTCGCCCTTGCCAATGCCCTGCGCGACGTGGGCAACCGGGCGCGCGCCGACGAAGTCATCAAGGATGTCTGGCGCAATCATTCCCTGGACAGCGGGCTGCAGCGCCTCGTGCTCGCCCGTTACGGGCAGTCGCTTAACCAGGATGATCACCGCGCCCGCGTCGATCATCTGCTCTGGACGGGCCAACACGGCGACGCTGAAGCCCTCAAACCTCAGCTGACAGCGGACCATCGCAAGCTTGTCGATGCCCGCATCGCTCTCGCCAGGCGCGCCAGGAATGTCGATGCGATGATCGAGGCGGTGCCATCGCACCTGCGCAGCCATCCCGGTCTGCTCTACGAGCGCGCCAAATGGCGCCGCGCCAAGAAGGTCGACGGGGTGTCGGAACTTCTGCGCCAGATCGACGGCAAGGACGTGCCTGCCGAGGGCCGCGGCCGCCTCTGGGACGAGCGCGCGATCGCGACGCGCGAAGAACTTAAGCTGCGTAATTACGCGCGCGCCTATCAGCTCGCCGCGCCGCATGGCATGAACACAGGCGCTGACTTTGCGGAAGCCGAATGGCTTGCCGGCTGGATCGCGCTGCGCCTTAATGGAGACGCAACCCGCAGCCTTGGGCATTTTGAAAGAATGACCGCCGGGGTCTCAAGCCCCGTCAGTCTCTCGCGCGGCTATTACTGGACCGGCCGGGCACGCGATGCCCTCGGCCAGCCGGAACCCGCTCTGGCGGCTTACAGCGCCGCAGCGACGCACAAATACACCTATTATGGCCAGCTCGCCTCGGAGCGTACAGGCGATACGAAGATCGACCTCGGCACGCCGCCCGTACCGACCGCCGAGGAGCGGGCACGTTTCGATACGATGCCTGTCGTGCAGGCCATGCGTCTGCTCGGAGAGGCGGGCGAGACCGAAAGCTTCCGCCTCTTCGCCTTCTTCCTTGACGACCAGCTGACCCAGCCGGTCGATCTTGAAATGCTCTCTGAACTGACAAGCCGCTTTACAACGCCGGATGTCGGCGTGCGTGTCGGCAAGGCGGGGCTTCAGCGCGGTATCATTGCGCCAGGCGCCTCCTATCCGGTATTGAACCTCAAGCTCTCCCGCCAGCCGGAGGTCGAGCGTGCCTATGTGCTCGCCATCACGCGCCAGGAGAGCGAATTCAATCCGAATGCCCGCAGCCCGGTGGGCGCGCGCGGCCTGATGCAGTTCATGCCGGCCACTGCAAAGGCCGAGGCGCGCCTGCGCGGAATGCCTTACGAGCAGGCCTGGCTGACCGAACGGCCGGAGTACAACATGACACTGGGCGGGCTGCATCTCGACACACTGATCAAACAGTTCGGCGGCAGCTATATCATGACCGCCGCCGCCTATAATGCCGGTCCGTCCCGCCCCATTCAGTGGATGCGCGATTACGGCGATCCGAGGGCCGGCCAGATCGATCCGATCGACTGGGTTGAATTCATTCCATTCTCGGAGACCCGCAACTATGTTCAGCGCGTCCTCGAGAACATCCAGGTGTATCGCCACCGCCTCTCAGGCGAGCCTGAAGATATCCGTCTCGGCGAAGACCTGAAACGCGGCAGGCGGTAGGTCGGATCAAGCAGCAGGCCTTTTATTATGGCGGCCAGTGCGGATACACCCGCACCCTTGCGCCTCAACCTCAGCGATGCTCTGAACATGGCGAGCTGAGGGAGCCTGACTTTGACCATTCTTAAATCATTCGCCTTTCGGGTGCTGAGCGCGCTTGTACTTGGCCTTGCCATCGGCTCAGCCATCGAAGGCAGCGGCGACCTGCCGGCAGGCCTGATCACCACGACTGAGGCCATCGGCAAGCTCTGGCTCGGCTGCCTTCAGATGACCGTCGTACCGCTCGTCTTTGCCCTGCTCGTCGTCGGTGTGGCGGCTGTGTCCGATGCCATGTCAGCTGGCAAGCTGACCGCAAAGGCGCTCGGCTGGTTTGCGGCCTTGCTGGTCGGCGCAATCCTGCTCACTGTTTTTGGTATCGAAGCCGTACTGGTCGCCCTGCCGGTCGATGCCGAGAGCGCACGCCAGCTGGTGGCGGGCGCCACCGGCGCCGACGCGCCGCCGCCGCAGGCCATGCAATTCGGCGCCTGGCTCGCCTCGCTCGCCCCATCAAATCCGGTATCAGCAGCTGCGGGTAATGCCATCCTGCCACTCGTCATCTTCGCGCTGTTCTTCGGCTTCGCCGTCACCCGCCTGCAAAGCGAAGCGCGCATCCTGCTCGTCAAATTCTTCGACGCGGTCGCCGATACGATGATCGTCATTGTCAAATGGGTCCTGCTTGCTGCCCCGCTCGGGGTCTTCGCCCTTGCGATGACGCTTGGTCTGAGGAGCGGGCTCGGCTCGACCGGTGCGATCCTTCACTATGTTCTCATGGTGTCAGGGGCCTGCATCCTGACGGTCATCGCCGGCTATCCGCTCGCAGCGATCTTCGGCGGCGTCAGCCCGCTGCGCTTCGCGCGCGCCATTGCCCCGGCACAGGTCGTTGCCTTCTCGACCCAGTCCTCGATCGCCACGCTGCCTGTCATGGTCGAGTGCGCCCGCAAGAACCTTGCTGTTCCCGAACATGTCGCAGGCCTCGTGCTGCCGCTGGCGGTCGCCGTTTTCCGACTGACCAGCCCGGTCGCCAACCTGGCTGTGGTTCTCTTCATCTGCCACGTCTCGGGCATCCAGCCGACGCCGGCCCAGTTCGCCGCCGCCGGGCTTGTCGCCTTTGCCGTGTCGATTTCCTCGGTCGGCCTGCCCGGCCAGGTCTCCTTCTTCGTGTCGGTCGCCCCGATCTGCCTTGCCATCGGCGCGCCGATCGAACTCCTGCCGCTGCTTCTGGCGGTCGAAGTCATCCCCGACATCTTCCGCACGGTGGGGAACGTCACAGCCGACCTCGCTGTCACCACGATACTCAACCGCAGCAATAAAGGCGTGCGGGGCGTCTCCCCGGAGACAGCCTGAACCGAAAGGCCTTTCCTCAGGTTTCCCATGGCGCTACGCTCGGTGTTGAATATTCCTCATCTCGTGCGGGCTTACACTTTTTTATGGAGGGTTTATGGACTTGGGAACGGCGGTGAAAGCCACTTTAAAGACAGCCTTTCTTTCTGTTTGCATCGCCCTGACCGCCGCCTGCGGCAACCAAACGGACGCTGGCCCTGGCGCCGCAGGTGGCGGAGAGACGGCGGCGATTTCCCCGGTGCGCGCGGTTCCCGGAATGCCGGCCGGACCGCTACGCACGGCAGACGAGAACCTCGTCGCCCTTTACAAGCAGCTGCATGAGACGCCGGAGCTCTCCTTTAAGGAAGTGCAGACCGCCGCCATCCTCGCCAAGGAGCTCAAGACACTCGGCTTTACGGTCACAGAAGGCGTGGGTGATGCCTGGGTGAAGGATAAGTCTGCCAAGGAATATGGTGAGGTGCGCGCCGGCGTCGGCGGATACGGCGTGGTCGGCGTCTTTGAGAATGGCGAAGGTCCGGTCGTGCTGATCCGCGCTGATATGGATGCGTTACCCGTACCGGAGAACACCGGACTGGCCTTTGCCTCTAAAGTGGTTTCCGAAACCTGGACGGGCGTAGAAAGCCAGGTCATGCATGCCTGCGGCCACGATATCCACATGACCGTTTGGGTCGGGGCTGCCCGCCGCCTCGTTGCGGAGAAGGACAAGTGGAAAGGCACGCTGGTGATGATTGCTCAGCCCGCTGAGGAAATTGGCCTTGGTGCGCAAGCAATGCTGGCCGACGGACTTTATTCCGAATATCCCGTTCCGGACTATAATATTGCTTTGCACGTCTCGGCGGGAGCGCCGGCCGGAACGGTAGCCTATTCGTCCGGCTTTGCGCTTGCTAATGTCGATTCTGTCGACATCAAGGTCAAGGGCCGCGGCGGCCACGGGGCCTATCCGCATACGACGGTCGATCCGGTGCTGGTCGCGAGCCACATCGTTGTTGCGCTACAGAGCCTTGTCTCGCGCAATGTGAACCCCCTGGACTCGGCCGTCGTCACCGTCGGCTCGTTCAAGGCGGGCGCAAAGCACAACATTATTCCAGACGAGGCCGAACTGCTGATCACCGTGCGCTCCTACGAGGACAATACCCGCCGGATGCTGCTCGACAGTATCAGGCGGATCGCGGAAGGCCAGGCCGCCGCCTTTGGCGCTCCGGCGCCGGAAATCACGGTCGAGAGCGACTATACGCCTGCAACCTTCAACGATCCCGCCCTTACGGAGCGGGCGATGAAGGCGGTGGCCAGGCAGATCGGCGAGGCGAATGTCCGCGCGGTTCCGCCGGTGATGGGCGGCGAGGATTTCGGTCAGTTCGCCCGCACCCAGGAAAAGATCCCAGGCGTCATCTTCTGGCTCGGCGCGGTTGAGCCGGACAAGTTCGCCGCTTCGCAGATCGATGGCATGCCACTGCCCTCGCTGCACTCGCCGCTTTTTGCGCCTGACTATGATCCCGCGATCGCTACGGGCGTTGATGCAATGACCAGTGCGGCGCTGGAACTGTTCAGGGATTAAGATAGCGCCGCCTGAGCGGGGGCTCTCTGCCGCAGAACAGGAGCGCCGCGCATTTTGGCAAAGCGTCTTCTGTCTGGCGCCGGGGCGAACGCGCTGTGTTCACCTGGCCCGGTTCGCAAGACGCAGGCCCCCGACGCGGCGGAACACATCCGTGTTGACCCCGTCGGTGCGCTGCGGCCCGGCGTAAACGGGAGCGGCGAGGAAGAGGGTAGAAGCCGACAGGCAGCAAAAGCGCACTCTTCGGGACAGGCACAACTTCTCGCTACCGTGTGCGGGAGAAATTACGGTCGGGCGGCGCGGCCGTCAGTAAGGCCGGCAAGGCAGGATTGCGATGACAACGCCGCGTCAGGAAGGAGTGGACAAGGCGATGCACCGGTTGAAAAATCAGGGATCGCCTCGCCAACCCCCGCCTCTTCCCTAAGCTGAAGCAAATTTATATTTCAGGGCGGGGTCGCATCTGCCCAGTCGGCACACTCGCGCTTTAACAATTTTGACTATAACGCAGTTTGATGTTTTGGCCTCTTCTGCCAGGCGTCATCATTTGCCGTCTTCGCAGAACAATCCGGAGCCAGATGTTTGTCTTCTACGATACTGAAACCTCTGGCACGATCCGGGACTTCGATCAGATCCTGCAGTTCGCAGCGATCCTGACAGACGACGATCTGGCAGAAGTCGGACGGTTTGATATCCGCTGCCGCCTGCTGCCCTGGGTCGTTCCGGCGCCAATGGCCCTGAAGATCACGGGCATCCGTCCGGCAACGCTGACAGATCCTTCGCTGCCAGGGTTGTATGACATGATGAGCAGGGTCCGGGCGAGGCTCGAAGCCTGGTCACCGGCCCGGTTCATTGGCTATAATACGCTGCGCTTTGATGAGCCGCTGCTGCAGCGTGCATTCTGGCAAACGCTTCATCCGCCCTATCTCACCGTCATGAACGGCAACGCCCGTATGGACCTGCTCCCCCTGGTTCAGGTCGCCTCGTATCTTGCGCCCGGCGCACTCGCCTATCCTGTGACTGAGAAGGGACAACCGGGGTTCCGGCTGGACGCCCTCGCACCGCTCAACGGATTTGCACACGGCCGGGCGCATAACGCGCTCGGCGATGTCGAGGCGACGATCCACATCGCGAGGCTTCTGAAAACGCGCGCACCGGCCCTCTGGGATACCGCCGCGCGGCGCGCACCCAAACAGGAAACCGTCCGTCTGCTTCAGCCTGGCATGCCCGTTCTGGTCGCCGAGTATTTCGCGGGCGCTGCGTCTGTCTGGTGGGGCCAGAGACTTGATCAGAAAGGTGGGGCAGGAACCAACGCTGTGATGGCGCGCCTCGACACTGACTGGACGAGCCTTCGCACGGCAGGAGACGAGGCTCTTCGCAACGCGTTCACCGCATCGCCAAGACCGCTCCGGGACATCGGGCTGAATAAGGCACCGATCGTCTACTCGCAAGAAGAAGCACGCGGCATCTGGAAGATACATCCGGACGACGCGTGCCTGAAAAGCAGCGAGGCGCTTAAAGCCGATCCCGCTTTCTGCGCAAGGCTCCTCGCGCTGAAGGCGCAAGCAGAGCCCGCCTGGCCTCAGGCTGAACATCTGGAGCAGAAAATCTTTGACGCCTTTCCGGACCGGAGCGATGCCGCCCTGATGGAGCGCTTTCACACGTCAGACTGGCCTGCGAGGGCCGTTCTGGTTCGCCGTTTCAGAGACCTGCGATACCGCCAGCTCGCGCAACGCATCGTCTATGATGGCGCCCCGGAAAAGCTCAGCAGCGAAGACCGCAATAAGGTCTCACAGGCCATCGCACAGCGCCTCTTTGCCGATCACGGCGACAACACGCCCTGGCGTTCAATTGCGGACGCGCGCCTTGAGCTTGAGACCATGGAGAGCTGCGAAGAGACACAGCGGATCTCTGCCTGGCTTGAGGCGCTTGCCCGGCGGCAGGTCCCTCAGAACTGATAGCGCCCGGCCAGGCGGCATCCGTCCTCAGGCGGAACGGGCGGGCAGCGATCTGCCTGGCGCCAAAGCCACCCTTGCGCTAAACCGGCCTGGGCCCCGGTCTCTGGCGCAGGCTGCGCTTATCAGACAGCGAGCTTGTTTCTTTTTGACTTTGCCGGCGAAGACCGCTGGAACATTGGCAGGTGTTTTCAGGAAGACCGACATGAAGCTGATCAGCGACGACATCCTCACAGATACGGGCGCATCCGAACCTGTTTATCCGGCCATATACCCTGAGCTGGAGACAGACTTCGAGCTCTGGAACCCGAATTCCTGGAAACGCGGCCACCCGTACGAGCTCTACAGGCGGATGCGGGAGGATGCGCCCGTAATGTGGTCGAAGGTGCGCAGCCCAGCCTCCCGGTACTGGTCGGTATCGCGGTATGAAGACATAAAGGCTGTCGAGCTGCAGCCCGCCATCTTCTCGTCGCAGCGCGGCGGCATCAACCTCGCCGTTCCGGACCGCAGGAACTGGAAGCCCGAAATCCTGATCCGCGCCGCCATGGACAACCTGATCAGCATGGACGAGCCCGGCCACATGCAGATGCGCATCCAGCAGAAAGACTTCTTTGTCCCGGCCTATGTCGCAAAACTCCGCGAGAAGGTCAGCGCAAAGGTCGAGGCCCTGTGTGATGACCTTGAGGCAGCAGGACCGGTCTGCGACTTCGTTAAACTGTTCTCCAATGAACTGCCCCTCTACACGCTCTGCGAAATGCTGGGCGTTGACGAAGCAGACCGTCCGAAGATCGTGTACTGGATGCACTACCTCGAAATGGCGAGCCAGTTCCTCTCCAACCCCCTGACAACCTTTCTCGGAGAGCCCCTCTTCCCCTTCCGTTTCAACAAGGTTGTCGAGGAAATGTTCGCCTACGGAGCACGTGTCATGGCAGACCGGCGCGCCCATCCGCGCGAAGACCTGCTGACCGTCATCGCGCACTCGAAGCTGGGCGGCGAAGCCCTGCCGCAGGGCTATCTCGACGGATCCTGGCTGCTGATCATTTTTGCCGGCAACGACACAACCCGAAACTCCCTGTCCGGCACGGTCAAGCTGATGACGGAATGGCCGCAGCAGCGGGCGATGGTCCTCAGTGACCCGTCGATGATCCCGGCAATGTCTGAAGAAGCGCTTCGGATGGTCTCGCCGGTCAAGCACATGCGGCGCACCGCGCTTGAAGACACCGAGATCAACGGCCAGCGGATCGCCAGGGATGAGAAGGTCGTCATGTGGTACGGCGCCGGCAACCGCGATCCGGCGGTTTTTGCAAACCCTGACGTCTTCGACATGACGCGGGAAAATGTCTCCAAGCATATCGCGTTCGGCCACGGCGTTCACAAATGCCTCGGCGCAAGGGTTGCGCAGATGCAGTTGCAGGTCGCTTACGAACAGCTGTTTGCCCGCTTCCCGAAGATCGAGTTCACGGGCGACATCAAATACGGGCCCAACGCCCTCGTGCACGCGATCTCGAAGCTAGAGGTCAACCTCTATGGCCGGGGAAACGGGCGCCCGGCAAAGGTGCAGGTGAAGGCTGCGGCGGCGGGTTCGTGAGCGCCGCGCAGTACAGGCCGGTTCCCGGAAACAGGAAACCGCCTCCCGCTTTCAGGCCCGGCGCCTGGCCCTGAGCCGTCCATGGGCCAGGCCGGTCCACATGACCGGTCTGGGGTAACGCCTGAACCCTCGAGCGCCGCGCAGCGGCGCTTTCGGGAACCCGCTCAGACAAGACTATGTGTCTTTGCGCTGGCTTAACCGGAAAAGCGGCGTCCACCTGTCCTCGCCAGCGCCAGGCGCTGCATTATCGGGTGAGGGGCGGCTCGTCCCGTCTGCTCATCCCCGGTGCGCCTGCGCCAGCTGGCCCGTTGTCCAGCGAGCCTTCCCATTTGGGTTTGCCGCAAAGATTTTTGATGCCGGCCTGCCCGCGCGTGTCCCGAAACGGCAGCAATCGGGTCTGGCGACACGGCAGCGCGATGCGCTCACTGCGCCCGATGCCGAAAAAGCTTACGCCAGGTGGCGGACCATCGCAGCTCAGGCCCGCCGCGCCCATCCGAAACTGGCCGGGTTGATGGAAGGTGAGGCGGACTGTGGCCGGAGGCCGCGTAATCTGGCGAACGGGAATGATGTGCGCGCCAATATGGACTTGCCCGCTGCACACCGGGTGAAACGCCGCGCCGAAACTGCTTGCGTTCGGGTATTCCCTCGCGCCGTTGGCAGTCATGCCCTCACTCCCCGATGCGGTCTCGATCGTGAGGCTCGTCGGCGCCGCACGCCTCGAGGCAAAGGATGCGTGGCAGCAATGTCGCAGATACGTCCCCCGCGCGCGGCCTGAGCCGGCACACCGCTCGGCCGCCCCAATCTCCACCACTCAGGTAGAGGTGAGATGCGCGTCATGTGTTGAGAGACACGGTCATCGCTGACCGATCGCCTTCATTTGGGTCGTTAACTGCGGAGCGGCTCGCCAGGCGACGCCGCCCGTTCAGTCTCGTTCGTGTTGAATCACGGCTGACGACCGGATGCTAAAAGGAAGCCGCAGGTTGCTCCCCGGGAATGTTTGCGCTAGCTTGGTATTGCTCAAAGTGCGCAAAAGCAGTGTTGCTGTCACCACCGAGCCCTGATCCCCGCGGTGTTTGAGCCCAGACCTTGATTTCCGTTTTGTCAGGCCTAGCTTATACTCAAATAGAGCATAACAGCTCGTGAAGGAGGTTATCTTGGCGCGACTGATCGATTCCGGTCCCGGATGCCCGATGCCGACCCCGCTGCGCGGCAAGTCTGCCGCCGAGGCACGCGGCCTGACCTATGATGGCGCCGTCAAGGCCGAAACGGATGCGCTCTATCCGCTGATTGCCGACTTCGTGACGCCCATGGAGTGGCCCGCAATTGCGCCGCTGGTGGGCGCGATCAACAAGCTGAAGCGCACGAAGAATGCCGTGATCCTGGCCCACAATTATATGACGCCGGACATTTTCAGCCTGGTCGGCGATTTCCGCGGTGACAGCCTCCAGCTGGCGCGCGAAGCCGCAGCGACGCATGCCGACATCATCGTGCAGGCCGGCGTGCATTTCATGGCCGAGACCTCCAAGATCCTGGCGCCGGAAAAGACGGTGCTCATCCCCGACACGCGCGCGGGCTGTTCACTCGCCGCCTCAATAACAGGCGCGGATGTCCGCCTGATCAGGCAGAAATTTCCGAACTATCCGATTGTGACCTATGTGAACTGTACGGCCGAAGTGAAAGCCGAGTGCCACATCACCTGCACCAGCTCGAACGCAGCGCAGGTGGTCGAGCATGTGGCGAAGCAATGGAATTCCGACACGGTGATCCTGGTTCCGGACCAATATCTGGCGAAGAACGTCGCCGCGCAGACCGGTATCCGCATCCTGACCTGGCCAGGGGCCTGCGAAGTGCACGAGCAGTTTTCGGGCGAGGACGTGAAACAGCTGCGCGAAGCGCATCCCGGTGTGATCGTGCTGGCTCACCCGGAATGCCCGCCGGACGTCTTGCAGGCCGCCGACTTTGCCGGATCGACGTCGGCCCTTGCGGCTTATGTGGCCGCCAAGCAGCCGAACAAGGTCGTTCTGCTGACCGAATGCTCGATGAGCGACAATGTGGCCGCCGAGAACCCCGGCGTGAACTTCATCCGTCCCTGCAACCTGTGCCCGCACATGAAGCGCATTACACTGGAAAACATCTATGATTGCCTGGTCAGCGGCAAACATGAAGTGATCATCCCGGAGGACGTTCGCGTGCGCGCGAAGGCGGCCCTTGATGCCATGCTGGCCTTGCCCAAGCTGGCGCAGCCGCTTTCGTTCAGGACCGGACAGGCGCCGCTGGAACTGGACATGGTGATCTGATGAAAGTGTGATCAAGACGGCTTGCCAGGCGCAGGACGAAAGAGTGAAGTCAGGATCGGACCCCAGTCGAGGAGGCGTCCATGAATACATTCCGCAGGTTAGCGCTGGCGGCGCTTGTAGTGGCGCTGGCTGCCGGCCTGCCCGCACAGGCCAATAAGAGCAAGGCAGATAAGGACGGCTCCGACGTCCTCGGCAATTGGAGCTTCCAGACCAGGCCTTACCGGGACGGCCAGTGCGTGATGACAGGCACGATGAACCTTGCTCCGCATCCGGATGAAGGCCTGTACAATTGTGAACTGACAGCTGTCGAAATGTGCACCCAATGGGGCCGCTCGGTCGTGCGCCAGTCTTGCGAGGCGCGCCGCTTCGGCAAGCAGGTGTCCGTGCGCTCAACCATCGAGGAGATGATCGAGACAAAGATGCCGGAGATGTATTACGTGCCCGACAATTTCACGCTGACCATCCAAAGCCATGAGCGGATGTTCGGTGCGCTGGTTTCGGCCGTCACGGCGCCGGTCGAGTTCCGCCGCGCGAATGACGGGATTTCCTGATACAGGCCATGTTCGAGGACGCCGTTCACAGGGTGCGCGCTGAAGCCGGCGCCAGCGTCGACGTGCTGATCGTTGGCGCGGGCCTCGCGGGGCTCTTCCTCGCCTTGAAACTGGCGCCGCGAAATTGCCTGGTCATCTCGCCCTCGCCGATCGGGCAGGCTTCTTCATCAGCCTGGGCACAGGGCGGCCTCGCAGCCGCGCTCGACCCCAAGGACAGTCCTGAGCAGCATGCCGCAGATACGGTCGCGGCCGGCTCGGGCCTGGTTGATCCGCTGATCGCGCGGCTGATTGCCGAAGATGGCCCGGCACGGGTACGCGACCTGATCGCGCTCGGCGTACCGTTTGACCGCACGCCGGAAGGCGCGCTCGCCTTATCGCTGGAAGCGGCGCACTCGCACGCACGTGTGGCGCGTGTGTCCGGCGACCTGGCTGGCAAGGCCATCATGGACGCGCTGGTGAACGGGGTGCAGGCGACACCGAGCATCGAACTGATCGAAGGCGCACGCGCGGTTTCGCTGCTCCAGGACGGCCATGGGCGGATAGCGGGCGTTGTGCTGCGGGATCCGGCCGGCCGGCTCACCGCGCGCACTGCGCGGGCAACAGCGATGTGTACCGGCGGATCGGGCGGGCTATTCAAGGTGACGACTAATCCGCGCGAGGCACAGGGCGAGGCAATTGCGATGGCCTTCGCTGCAGGCGCCTTGTTGTCAGACCTCGAATTCGTCCAGTTCCATCCGACCGGCATCGATATCGGTCGAGACCCTGCACCGCTTGCGACTGAGGCGCTGCGCGGCGAAGGGGCGAGGCTTCAAAATGCTGATGGGCGCGCCTTTATGGCCGACTACCATCCGCTCGCAGAACTTGCGCCCCGCGATGAGGTGGCCCGCGCCATCCATGCCGAGAGGGTAGCGGGACGCGGCGCCTTCCTCGATTGCCGCAAGGCAGTGGGCGAACATTTCCCCGATCATTTCCCCACCGTGTTCGGGGCCTGCATGAGCGCCGGGATTGACCCGCGCACGGACCTCATTCCGGTAGCGCCGGCCGCTCACTATCACATGGGCGGTATTGTTTCGGATTTCTGGGGCCGCTCGACACTGGCGGGACTTTACGTATGCGGAGAGTGTTCTTCGACCGGTGCGCATGGCGCGAACCGGCTGGCCTCGAATTCTCTGCTCGAGGCGGTCGTATTCGCTGAGCGCATTTCGCGACGCCTCAATTCAGCGTACCTTGATACTCCGGCGGCGAGCGAAGCCGTGATTCCGGCAGCGCTACCAGAAGCGCGGCTGCTGCAATTGCGTGAGGCAATGTCAGCGCATTGCGGGGTGATCCGCGATGAAAACGGCCTGAACCAGCTGGTCGACTTGTGCACCGACATCGAGCGCGAAGCACCCGGTGCGCCCGCGCTGACGGCTGCGCGGCTGATTACCGAGAGTGCGCTCGCCCGGCGCGAAAGCCGCGGCGGCCATTTCCGCACAGACTATCCTCAAACCGGTCGGCCGCAGCGCCAGTTCATTGCCCGGTCGCCCCGCGAAGGTGTGCATTCATGACTGTTTCCATCCCGCCGCTACCTGGCATCATCCTTGATCCCATCGTGCGCCTGGCGCTGGCAGAAGATCTCGGGCGTGCAGGCGACCTTACAAGCGATGCGACTGTTCCGGCAGGAACGCAGATGCGGGCTGTGATTGCCGCACGCAGAACAGGCGTGATTGCAGGGCTGGACGCAGCAGAACATGCCCTGCGTCTGATCGATGCAGATGTGCGGTTTATGCAGACGAAAACAGATGGAGCCGAAGTTTCCCCCGGCGATGTAATCGTCAGGATCGAAGGTTCGGCGCGCTCTATCCTGATTGCCGAGCGGACAATGCTGAACTTCCTTGGGCGTCTGTCAGGCGTTGCGAGCCTGACGCGGCAGTATGTCAACGCGGTGGCACATACAAAGGCGCGGATTGTGTGTACACGGAAAACCACACCGGGTCACCGCGCCCTGGAGAAACGCGCCGTGCGGTGCGGTGGCGGCACCTCCCACCGCTATGGCCTCGATGATGCGATACTGATCAAGGACAATCATATTGCGGCCTGCAACGGCTCTGTTGCTGATGCCATAGAGCGCGCCAAGGCCTATGCGGGGCACCTGCGGATGGTCGAGGTCGAAGTGGACACGCTGGCGCAGCTCGAGATTGCCCTGGCGCACGCCCCTCACGCGATCCTGCTCGACAATATGAGCGTGGACGACCTGCGCATAGCGGCGAAGCTGACAGGCGGCCGCGTGATACTGGAGGCCTCCGGCGGCGTGACACTCTCCAGCGTTGCAGCAATTGCCGAGACGGGTGTCGACTTCATTTCCTCCGGCGCGCTGACCCATTCGGCGCCAAGCCTTGACCTCGGGCTGGATGTCGTCTGACACTCCTGCTCGGGGCGCCTCACCGAGGCGCAAGGGATCCGGAGACCACACATGTCAACCGCAAACGGACGCAAGAGCATTTTCATCACGGGCGCTGCCTCGGGCATAGGGGCGCAGACGGCCCGGCTGTTTTCGAAGCGGGGCTGGTTCTGCGGCCTCTATGACGTCAACGAAATCGGCCTGAAAGCGGTTGCGGCAGAACTGGGCGCTGGCAATTACCACGCCGCGAAGCTTGATGTGACGAAGCGGGCCGACTGGGCCGGTGCGATGGCCGGCTTCAGCGATGCGACCGGCGGCAAGATGGATGTGTTGTTCAACAATGCCGGGATCGGCCGGCATGGCTGGTTCGAGGACGTGCCACCGGAAGACGCCGATCTGATCATCGACGTCAACGTGAAGGGCGTAATCAATGGTGTGTACGCTGCGTTACCACTTCTGAAAGCGACGCCAGGCGCGCGGATTGTCAACACAGCCTCGACCGCCGGAATTGTCGGCGCACCGCAGCTGGCCGTTTACTCAGCCTCCAAATGGGCCGTGCGCGGCCTGTCGGAGGCGCTGGACGCAGAGTTCCGGGATCTGGGCATCGCGGTCACCAGCCTTATGCCGTGGTTCGTCGATACGCCGATCCTCGACATGGGCGCTAAGGATGGCGCAAACGAGAAGATGTCGGACCAGATGAAAGCCAATGGTGCAAAGATCTATCCGGTATCGCTCGCGGCAGAGAAAGCCTGGGAAGCGGCACATGGCAATGACATCCAGGTCATGGTGGGCGGCGAGGCCGAGCGCGCCCGCTTCATGACGCGCTGGCTGCCGGGCCTGGTGCGCAGGCAAATCAAGGCAGGTGTACCGCCGCGCGGCGGATAGCATCAGACATCAGCTACCGGAACCAAAGCCTCTAAGCCGCCAGCGGGCTGTCAGGCCAGGCTGTGCGCCGCGCCGGTCAGAGTGCGCCGTCGACCGCAGAAGACGCGGACGAACCTGTCTGGCGAGAGGTGTAGATGTCCCCTTCAGACTGCGGGGCTTCGGCTTCAGGCGCAGGAACCGTGAGGATGCTCATCAGCCGGGGGGCAGAGGTCGAGATCGTGCGGGTCGAGGTGGTCACCCCGGCCGGAGCGATCGTCGGCGTGATGGTATAGTAACCGTCATCGGCTGCCGAGCTTGCGTCGGCAAACAGCAGGCCTTCATCAATCACTTCGCCTGCCGCGGCTGCCGCATCGGCATCCAGCGCGGCGAGCTGCAAGGCCACAGACTGCTTTCGAGCCTCGAAATTGCGCTCGACGCTCGCCCATTCTGCGCCGCGCGGGAAACGGTAGAAGATGTGCAGGCCAACCTGCCTGGTCTGGATCAGGCCGGAGTTCCAGATGGGGTCGACATAGGTCGCATGATAGTGGGTCGCACCGCCGGTGCGCTCCTCATTGAGGTTCATCAGGACATGGGCGGCGATACGTTTCGCGCGTTCCCAGTTTTCGCCTCTGGGCTTGACGCGCATCGCGCCATCACACGTAAAGGTGAACTGACAACCCGTAGTGCGCGTCGCGCCCTGGAAGACAACGCCGCAGGCGGTATCGGGATAGCGGTGATCCTTGATACGGTTGGCTATGACTTCGGCGACGGCGAGCTGGCCTTCAAGCGGCTCGCGGGCCGACTCGTAGTAGACGGCCTGCGCCATGCACATCAGTTCGGAATCGATGGATTCTGCGCGCTGGATCTCGGCAGCACGGAATGAGGCCAGCGTTTCAAGCGCGGCGCCATCACGGTCGCGCTTCGCATAGCGGCTCATTGAGGAATCCGGGTCGCGTTTCAGCGTGTATTCCACCGTCCGCAGCCAGGGAGTGTCAAGCAGCGCTGGCGTGTGGGCTTCCATGCGTACGGCAAGACCAGCATCCTGATACTGGGCGAAACGCTGGGCTTCGGCCCGGTATTCGGCCTCGGCACGCAGCGCTGATTGGGAGTGCGAGATGACCGGCAGCGAGACTGAGCCGGTAACAGCGCAAACGGCGATCATCCCGCCACGGATGAAGACTTCACGCTGTTCCTGGTCCGTCATGACTAGCCACCACCGCTTGAGCCGTTCATGCAGCCCGTTCAGGGTAACCAGATTCGCCCGGCTTCGTTGAAGAAACCTTAACATCACCATCCTCATTCACCCGGTCAGCGGTATTGTTCCGCCTTGTCTGCCCAGGTCTTCCAGTTTTGAACTCGTCGTCGAGGACCCTACGCGTCCTGCCACGCTCGTGCGCGGCACGCGGGCTTGGCCCACATCGACGTATCTAGCAATAATTCAGCCAATCCGCTGAGTGACAAAACAGAAAGGACGAGCGGACCGGAGATCGCCAAGGCTAATGAAAGTTCGAGGAAATTCCCTCCAAGACCTTGAAATAAATAATATATTTCTGCTCACCACGCCCAATCGGAGCGCGCCAGCGGAAGGCAACGTGTTGCTCAAAAACAACACTCAAGCGTCTGCGGTTTTTGCAGGGTTTGGTTAAGCCTAGGCGTCTCTGAGCGCCGCCTGCGCCGCCGCCAGACGGGCGATCGGCACCCGGTAAGGCGAGCAGGAGACGTAATCGAGACCGGCCCGGTGACAGAATTCCACAGAAGCCGGATCGCCGCCATGCTCGCCGCAGATGCCGAGCTTGATCTCCGGGCGCGTGCGCTTGCCGCGTTCGGCAGCCATCTTCACAAGCTCGCCCACACCTTCCTGGTCCAGAGTGACAAAGGGATCCTTCTCGTAGATGCCTTTCTCGGAATAGGCCTGCAGGAAACGGCCGGCATCATCCCGGCTGATGCCGAGCGTGGTCTGAGTGAGGTCGTTCGTGCCGAACGAAAAGAAGGCGGCCGACTGAGCAATCTCTCCGGCCTGGAGCGCCGCCCTCGGCAACTCGATCATCGTACCGACGGTATAGTCGAGCGTTACTCCGGTTTCATTGAACACCGTCTGCGCGATGGTATCGACGAGAGATTTCAGGATTGCAAGTTCGCGCTGTGTGGCGACCAGCGGAATCATCACTTCCGGGACCGGCTTCAGCTTGCCTTCCTTGGAAACATTCACCGCCGCTTCGAAGATGGCGCGGGCCTGCATCTCGTAGATTTCCGGGTAGGTGATGCCAAGGCGGCAGCCACGATGTCCAAGCATCGGGTTCGACTCATGCAGGTCTTGTGCACGGCGGCGGAGTTCCTCGGCATTGATGCCGGAAGCCCTGGCAACATTCTCGATATCCTCATCCGTGTGCGGCAGGAACTCGTGCAGGGGCGGATCGAGGAGGCGGATGGTGGCCGGACGGTCACCCAGGATGCGGAAGATTTCCTCGAAGTCCGAACGCTGCATCGGCAGCAGTTTGGCAAGCGCCGCGCGGCGGCCCTTCTCGTCATTCGAAAGGATCATCGAGCGCACCGCCGGGATGCGCTCTTCCTCGAAGAACATGTGCTCAGTGCGGCATAGGCCAACACCTTCGGCGCCGAACTCAACAGCCGTGCGGGTGTCGAGCGGGGTTTCCGCATTGGCACGCACCTTCAGCCGCCGCTGCTGATCGGCCCACGCCATCAGCTCGCCGAAATCTCCCGAAAGATCCGGCTTGATCAATGCGATCACGCCCGCCATGACCCGGCCGGTGCCGCCGTCGATGGTGACGACATCACCCTTCTTGAAGGTACGGCCGCGCACAGAGAACTCGCCGCGTACCGGGTCGATCTTGAGATCGCTGGCACCGCAGACACAGGGGCGCCCCATGCCGCGGGCGACCACGGCCGCGTGGCTGGTCATGCCGCCGCGCGCGGTGACAATGGCTCGGGCGGCGTGCATGCCCTTGATGTCGTCGGGGCTCGTCTCGATGCGGACAAGGATCACATCCTCGCCCTTGCCGGCGAGCAGGAAGGCCTCATCGGAATCGAACACAACCTTGCCGACGGCCGCACCAGGACTGGCTGGAAGTCCCTTCACGATCACGTCGTAAGGCTTGCCGCCAGCTTTCCTGTTCTCGTCATCGCTCGGAATGCGCGGGTGGAGCAGCTGGTCGAGCTGCGAGGGGTCGAGACGCAGGAGGGCTTCCTTCTCCGTGATCAGCTTTTCGCGCACCATGTCGACCGCGATCTTAACAGCGGCGGCAGCGGTGCGTTTACCGTTGCGGGTCTGAAGCATGTAGAGCCGGCCCGCTTCGACCGTGAACTCGATATCCTGCATGTCCTTGTAGTGATGCTCAAGCTTGGCGGCGACGTCCCGCAGCTGGGTGTAGACTTCCGGCATCGCGTCTTCGAGGGGCAGGTCGCCGGAACCGAGGGTGGCTGCGCGCTCACGCGAGATCGGCGCGGGGGTACGGATGCCGGCCACCACGTCTTCACCCTGCGCGTTAATGAGGTATTCACCATAGAAGATCGCCTGCCCGTTCGACGGGTCGCGCGTAAAGGCAACGCCGGTGGCAGAGGTCTCACCAAGATTTCCGAACACCATGGCCTGCACGTTAACCGCGGTGCCCCAGTCCTCGGGAATGTCATTAAGCTTGCGATAGATGATGGCGCGGTCGCTCATCCAGCTATTGAACACGGCCGAAATGGCGCCCCAGAGCTGTTCGCGTGGGTCTTCCGGGAACGGTCGGCCAAGTTCCTTCTGGACGGCTTCCTTGTAGCGCACGATGACGGCCTTCCAGTTCTCGGCGGTCAGGTCGGTGTCCAGGTCGAGGCCTTCGCGCTCTTTATAATCATCGAGGATATGCTCGAACTCATCATGGCCGAGGCCCAGGACAACATTGGAGTACATCTGGATGAAGCGGCGGTAGCTATCATAGGCGAAGCGCGCGCCGGCGCGCTCGGCCAGGCCGGCAGCGACCGCCTCGTTGAGGCCCAGGTTCAGCACCGTGTCCATCATGCCTGGCATCGAGGCGCGCGCGCCGGAACGCACGGAGACCAGCAAGGGGTTTGCAGGATTACCGAAGCCCTTACCGGACTGGCGCTCAAGGCACTCCAGGGCAGCGTTGACCTCTGCCTCCAGCCCGGCCGGATAGGCCCGGCCCGTCTGGTAATAGGCGACACATACGGCGGTGGAGATGGTGAAGCCCGCAGGCACAGGCAGGCCGAGCCTGGCCATTTCGGCCAGGTTAGCGCCCTTTCCGCCCAGCAGGTTTTTCATCGAGGCGTCTCCATCAGCGGTGCCGCCGCCGAAGGCATAGACCCAGGTTTTCTCTGCTTTCTTGCGTACCGACTCAGCCATGGAAATCGCCTCCTGTTTCAGGTCCGGACGCTGTTGAAATCTGTCCGCGCGTTTGGTTTGCCAGTCCTATGCTGCATCGCCCCTCCAAAGAGAAGTGTGCGTTTCGTCGACAGCAGGAATGACAACGTTGTTAGCTCGCCTTTCACGGCCCTGACCGACCCGCCCTCGATCAACCCTCGATCTTGGAAAAATCAGCAACCTTATGCAGCGCGACCCGCACCGCGACGAGCAGCCCCAGACGGTTAGCCCGGATGGCAGCGTCCGGATCGTTAACCATGACGGCCTCGAAGAAGGCATCGACCGGCGCGCGCAGGCCCGCGAGCACCCGCATGGCGCCGGCGAAGTCTTCCTTCGCGAGCGGCGCCTCGAGGGCTGACTCGGCGGCGCACATCGCTCTCCAGAGCGCCTGTTCGGCAGCGGGTCCCCTGCCGATGAGCGCAGGATCGACGGCGAGCTTCTCCGGCAACGCGCCTTTCTTCTCTTCTGCCTTCAGGATGTTTGCCGCGCGCTTGTAACCGGCAAGCAGCACCGAGCCGTCTTCGGTTTCGAGAAAGGCACCAAGCGCCTCGACGCGCTTCACGATCAGGACGAGATCATCCTCACCCAGCGCAAACACGGCATCGATCAGGTCATGGCGCTTGCCGTGGTCTCGGAGGACTTGCTTGAGGCGGTCGGCGAAAAAGGACCAGATCGAGTCGACAAAACCCTGCGTGTTGGCGTCCCATACACCCTTGATCGGACCTCCACCTTTCTCCACGCTGAGGAGCCTCAGTGCTTCAATAACTTCGCTGTTGCCGAGATGGGAGTTCGGTCCCGAGCCGATCTGAATGCGCAGTCCGCTTTCCAGTATTATCCGCACCATACCCAAGGCCGCACGCCGCAGCGCAAACGGATCCTTCGATCCGGTCGGCTTCTCGTCAATCGCCCAGAAGCCCACCAGCGTATCGAGCTTGTCTGCCAGCGCGACGCAGACCGCCACCGGTTCAGACGGCACAGCATCATTCGGCCCCTGCGGTTTGTAGTGATCGCGGATCGCATCGGTCACGCGCGCGTCTTCACCTGCAGCGCGTGCATAGTAACGCCCCATAACGCCCTGCAGTTCCGGGAACTCTCCGACCATCTCGGAAACAAGGTCCGCCTTGGCGAGGCGGGAGGCGCGTTCTGCGAGGTCCGGGTCCGCGCCAACCTTCGGCGCGAGTTGCCGTGCAAGTGCCGCCACGCGATCGGCCTTGTCGCCGAGCGAGCCCAGCCCCTCCTTGAATGCGATGGTCTTCAGCTTCCTGCCCATCACCTCCAGGGGCGTGGCCTTGTCCTTCTCCCAGAAGAAGCGCGCATCGGAGAGGCGCGCCGACAGAACCCGCGCATTACCTTCGGCGATTTTCACGCCGCCATCGCTTGCCGAGATGTTTGCCACTACGATGAAATTCGGCGCAAGGCCGTCCGTTCCCGGATGGCGCAGTGCGAAATACTTCTGATGCGTGCGCATCGACAGCTTGATCACCTCGGGCGGCAGGTCGAGGAAGGAGGGGTCCATCTGCCCCAGAACGACCACCGGCCATTCGGCGAGTCCCGTTACTTCTTCCAGAAGGCCCTCGTCCGGCACCAGTTCCAGACCGGCCTTGCCGCACACCTCTGCAATCCCCTCAAGGATGCGCGCGCGCCGGTCGGTCCGAGACAGAATCACATGTCCCCTGCCTTCTAGCTGCTTCTTATAGTCCGCCCAGGACTTGACCGTGTACGGACCACGTCCGTGGATGCGGTGGCCTTCCGTGAGGTTGCTGCTGGTCAGACCACCAACCTCAAACGGGACAATTGCCCCGTCAAGCAGGCAGATGATCCGCTGCAGCGGGCGCACCCAGCGCAGGTCACCATCCGACGTCCGCATTGATTTCGGCCAGTGGAAGGATTTCACGATGTCCGGCACAGCCTCTGCAATCACGTCCTTTGCATCGCGGCCCGGCGTTGAGATGTAGGCGACATAGAAGTCGCCCCTCTTGGTATCGGAGACGATTTCGGCCTGGTCGATCGAGGTTAGGCCAGCGCCCCGCAGGAAGCCCGCAATCGCCTGTTCCGGCGCGCCGACTTTCGGGCCCTTCTTTTCTTCGCGCACATCAGCCGAGCGGGCGTCGAGCCCCTCGATCACAGCGGTCAGCCGGCGCGGGCCGGAGACAGCAAATGCGGCCTTCCAGCCGAGGCCGGCATCCTTAAGGCGCTGCGTCAGCGCGGCCAAAAGGTCCGCCTCGGCCCTTGCCTGCATGCGCGCAGGGATTTCCTCGGAAAAGATTTCAAGCAGCAGTTCGGCCATGGGATCCCGGTGGACAGGTGTTTCGCGTGGGTGACGGCATAGACGCGCACGCGCCGGGGTCAAGGGTTGCAGGAGCCCCCTCTCCGAAGGGAGAAGGGGTTCAGGCGCAGCGCCTAGTTGCGACGGTCGATCCGGTCTTCGCGGCGATCCCAGCGGTCCTCGGCGCGGTCGAGGCGGTCCTCGATCACATCGCGGCGGCCCTGTTCGTAGGCCCGGTCACGGCGGCTTTCGCGGCGGTCGACCTTGTTCTCCAGACGGTCTAAACGGTCTTCGGCATGGTCGGCGGGGCTGCCTTGCGCAATATCGCCGCGAAGTTCGCCGGCAGTCAGGCGGTGGTCGATGCGGCCGAGGCGCTCGGCAGGGCCGGCCAGCGCGGCGGGCGCCGCAAAGGTGGTCATCAGGGCAATGGCAATCAGCGGTTTGAACATGGGAAGGTCCTCCTGGAGTGAACGTGACCCGGTCATCCAGGTCATAGCCGTTGAACGCAGGCGGCAACCTGTTTCCGTCGCAAGAAAACAAAGAATCTTTTATTAATGCTCTGTTTTTTATATGAATAATCGTTCAGTTTCGCGCGCGACATCCGTGTTATAATTCTGAAGACTAGATGGAATTGCGCGCCCAGATCACACGGGATAGCTTCATTCGCAGTGAAAGCACGAGGCGAAACGATGGTTCGGCAGGCTCTGATTGCAGCAACCCTCGCCGCATTTGTGTCAGGACTTTCTGCGTTCGCAGAGCCGCCACCTCGCGACAAACGAGCCCCGCCTTCAGCGGGCCCCAATTCGGGTCCCGCGCCATTCTGGGCAACGGGTTGGAAGCCCGGCTATCCTGTGCCATCAGCCTGGTCCCCGCAGTACTTTCACTACGAAACCCGCTACACCGCTTTTATCGAAAACGGCGAACTCATCTTCGAAACGTTCGCCGACGGGACTGCCAGCTGGATTTCTCGGCCTTTGTCGCACGACCTTGTGGCGAAGCCGGATCACTGTCTTAACTGGCGTTGGAGCGCAGTCAGGTTGCCCAGCTTGACGGACCGGGAAGACACTCTGAAAGGCGATGACTTCGCTGCGCGGATATATGTGTTCGGCCAGTTCGAGGATGGTGAACGGTTCGGCTTCAACTATGTCTGGTCGACCGAAAAGATGCAAGGCGAGGTGTGGAAAAGTCCGTGGTCTGAAAACAGGCTGACGGCACTGCGCCATGGCGAGAACCGGTCCGGCGCCATGTTGGCCGAATCGCGGTCTGTCCTGGCCGATGTCTCGCACGCATTCGGAAAGATACCGATCCGTATTGAGCGTATCGCCCTGATGACGGACGCGGAAGGATCGGACAGCGAGGCCGCAGCGCGCATCAGCTTGCCCGAATTCGGCCCATGCGATCTGCCGATCAGTTAAAGCTGGTTATGGCTGCCGTCGCATAAGGGACCTTTTCCGGTACGCTTGCAGGCACAGAAAAAGACCTTGCCGGTTTTCGGCGCTTCCCAGCCCTGCGGCACGAATTCGGTTCCCTTGTGGCTGCCGTCGCAGAAAGGCTGGCGTTTGGAGAGCCCGCAGGCGCACCACCAGTACATCCTGCCCTCTTCCACCTCGGCAGGGATCGGCTGATTTCCGGCGACAGTCGGTTCGGTCATGTTTGTTCCTCCAATAGCTGTCACTTATAGAAACAGGGGCAAAAGGCGAGCCGGACTATCCCTGCGTTTCAGCCCAAAGCGCCGCCGCGCCCCGCGCCAGGTCGCGCACGCGGGCGATATAGGCCTGGCGCTCGGTGGGGCTGATGGCGCCGCGCGCGTCGATCAGGTTGAAGGTATGGCTGGCCTTAAGCGCATAATCATACGCTGGCAGAGGCTTGCCGGCAGCGCGCAGGGTATTCGACTGGTTCTCGCAATCGGCGAACCAGCGCTTCAGCATCTCGACATCCGAGTATTCGAAGTTGAAGGCGCTCTGCTGGCGCTCGTTTTCGAGGAAGACATCGCCATAGGTCAGCGCAGCAGCCGACGCCGGATCGTTGAAAGGCAGGTCGTAGACATTATCGACACCGAACACATACATCGCGAGCCGCTCGAGGCCGTAAGTCAGCTCGCCCGAAACCGGTGCCACATCGAGGCCGCCGACCTGCTGGAAATAGGTGTACTGGCTGACTTCCATCCCATCACACCAGACTTCCCAGCCGAGCCCCCAAGCGCCGACGGTGGGGTTCTCCCAATCGTCCTCGACGAAGCGGATATCATGCACCGCAGGGTTGATGCCGATGCGGTAGAGACTCTCCAGATAGAGATCCTGCAGGTTTGGCGGGTTCGGTTTAAGGATAACCTGATACTGATAATAATGACCCAGCCGGTTGGGGTTCTCGCCATAGCGGCCATCCTTCGGACGGCGTGAAGGCTGCACATAAGCGGCGCGCCAGGGCTTCGGGCCGAGCGCGCGCAGCACAGTTGCAGGGTGTAGCGTACCAGCGCCGACTTCCATGTCATAGGGTTGCAGGATGGCGCAGCCGTGGCCGGCCCAGTAGGCCTGCAGCGTCAGGATAAGGTCCTGAAAGGATTTCGGTTTGGCATGGGCTTTGGGTGCGGGCATCAGCGGCTCATCGGTGGGGACCACTCTCGCCTAGCGCCAAGGCCGCCGCCGCGCAACCGATCTCACTTTTTGCGCGGGCGCTGATCGCCGTTGTGATCCCTCTGGCCGAACCAGCCTATCCAGGCGATGGCAATGCCGATGACCACGCTCAGAATGAACAGGACCGTAAACATGGACTTGGATCCTCCTGCCTCCCGCCGAAAATCAAGCTCGCAACGAAGGCCCCGGATTGCAAGTAAATTCACCGGTCACCAGAAGATCGGCAGTCCCTGGACAATCGCCTCGGCCGCTCCGGTTCGGGAGGTAGCCTCCCCGACGTGCGTCACGAGCGGCGAAAGCAGCGTCAGTGGCCCGCGCCTAAGGCCCTTGCGGGCACGCACAAGCACACGGCGGGCAGGTTCGCCAGGCTTCGTGGCAATAGGCAGAACAGTGATCTCCCCGGCCTGACGGTCGAGCGGGACGAGCAGGCGCGCAAGCTCTGCCGCGCGGTGAATGAGAATAACCGGGGCGCGAGGTTTTGCCGCGAGCAGCATAGCCCGGATCCAGCTTTCAAGCGGCAGGCTCTCGATATAGGCGCCCGCCTTGCCATCTCCGGGCGCAGAAATCCTGCCAGGCTCGAAGTAGGGCGGATTGGCGAAAACAAGGTCGAACCTGTTTTCATGGTCCTGGACCCAACGGGATGCTTCGCCTGTTTCAACGCTGACCCGCGGCGCAAAGTCATTGAGGCGCACGCCCTCCCTGGCAAGTTCCGCCATCGCCGCATCCTGATCGAGGCCGATAAACCGCAGCCCCGGCAGCCTGAATGCGGAGGTCAGCAAGGCCCCGCCGCAGCCGCAGCCGAGTTCCAGCGCCTCACCCTTTTGGAGCATTGGCAAGGCCGCCGCGAGCGCAAGCGAGTCAAAGCCCGCGCGAAAGCCCGCTTCCGGTTGAACCAGCCTCACCCGGCCCTGATAGACTGTATCCTGGGTCGAGGCAGTCATCCGGGTTCGACACCGGTCAGCGCCAGACGCGCTTTCACGAGGTCAGCTTCCTGGACCAGGATCCGCCTCGGAAAGGCGCCTATATTTCCCTCAACGGCGGAGATATGGCGATCCAGAACGAAAAACGCGATGCCTGCACCGGTCAGCAGATGCTCGACATATGAGAGCTTCACCGGATCATTTGTCCGGAACACCTCTTCCATCAGCTTGCCTGAAACCGCAGGTTCAGTTCCGGAAAGCAGACGTCCCGGGCCTCCGACTGGTCCGTTTCATGGCCGACACCGGTGAAAACATTGATGATCCCGGCGGCTTTTCCAGAAGGCCGCCCCGAGCCTCGCGGCAACCCGATGGAAATCCCGGCGCCGACGCGGATGGACAGGCCGCCGGACCGCCTCGTGGTTTGATTGGTAATTTCGAACCCGTCCCTGCCCCCGGCGCCTGTCATCTCGGCCGCCCCGCAGCGCGCCATCTTGCGGGTCCGGATCGGACCGTTTTGCTTACAGGTAACCCTATAGCGGCCGGTCTTGACCTGCCGGGAGAGACAGGACTGCCCGTGTTCGGATTTGGCAGGGTCATAGAAAGGCATCGCCAGGCAGGCGGGGGCGGGCGCGCGTTCCGGGATCAAAAGGAGGTGCTGCATCAGCCACGTCTAACGCAAATCCGGGTTAGTTGTCAGCCTGTCGCAAAAATCCTGATTGATGACAGGCCCTTGATAGGGTCAATAGATGCGGCCCGGTGCCACGTCGCCTTGGCGGTGCACCCCCTTAGAGTTATCAGAATACCAAATGTCATGCGGAGCTCTCTTTGACCGTCGCGCCGAAACCGAGAAACAAGCCAGCGCTGTCGTCGGTCGTGGACCGGATGCAGGGGCTGGTTGCGGATGATCTGGCGCAGGTCGAGCTGCTGCTCGCCGCGCGGGCAGCCAGTCCCGTTTCGATCATCCCGGACCTTTCCGGTTATATTGTCGCCGCCGGCGGCAAGCGCCTTCGTCCACTGATCACGCTGATGGCGGCCAACGCGGTCGGGAAGGCCAATGCCGCGACCCATGCGCTCGCAGCGGCGGTCGAATTCATCCACACCGCAACCCTGCTGCATGATGACGTGGTCGACGAGAGCGCGATGCGGCGCGGCAAGCCGGCAGCCAAGACGATCTGGGGCAACAATGCCTCTATCCTGGTCGGTGACTTTCTGTTTGCCCGCGCCTTCAACCTGCTCGTCGAAACCAACAGCCTCAGCATCTTGAACCGGCTGGCCACCGCCTCGACAACCATCGCCGAGGGGGAGGTGCGCCAGCTCGCCGCCATGCAGTCCCGCGACTTGCCAACCGAAGACTATCTGGCCATCGCTGAGGCCAAGACGGGCGCTCTGTTCGAAGCGGCAGCCGAAACCGGCGCACTGTCGGCAAACGCCGAAGCCCATGCGCCGGCGCTGGCGACGTATGGCAAGAATATCGGCCTCGCCTTCCAGATCATCGACGATGTGCTCGACTATGGCGGGACCACTTCGGTGATCGGCAAATCAGTCGGCGATGACTTCCGCGAAGGCAAAATCACCCTGCCTGTGATCATTGCGCGCCGCCGCGGCTCGGACAATGATCGCATGTTCTGGGATCGGGCACTGAACCCCGAGACGCAGAAGGATTCCGATCTCGCACACGCCGTTCACCTGATCCGAGCGACGGGCGCGTCGGAGGCTACCGTGCAGGAAGCGGAGGCCTATGCTGCGCTGGCCAAAGGCGCGCTGCGCACGTTGCCGGCAACGCCCTTCCGGGACGCGCTGGAAGACCTTGCCGATTTCTGCGTAAGCCGCGCCTACTGAGCCTCCAGCTTGCGCCCGAGTGTGCAGCGCTGATAGGTCCAGATCACGATGCCTGCCGTCACAAAGATGGCGAAGACCAACACGTCGACAGGCAGCTTGCCTGCAGGATATGCACCGGCCGTAACGGCAAACGGCCCGGCAAGGACGCCGCCAGCGCAAAACGCCGTCATCATCCACCAGAGCTTTGCAACCCGTTCATGGCTCCAGCCGGATCTGAGCAGCAGCTGATAAGCATGATCCCGGTGCGCCTGCATCAAGGGCCGCCCGCGCTTCGCTCGCCAGGCCAGCGTCATCAACACATCGATCAGGATTGGCAGGCATAGCGTGAGGGGCACAAGGACCGGCCCCGTCATGGCGAACATGACAGAGGCGCCGCCGATCAGTCCGCCTATGGACAGAGCCCCCGCATCCCCCGCAAACAAAAGGCCGCGAAGGTTCCAGAACAGGAAGCCGCCAATCGCGGCAGCAGCAGCGAGCAGGAACCAGACAAGCAGCGCAGCGGCTTTATGGTCGGGAAAATAAGGCACAGCCGGCGTCAGCATGAGGACGAGCGCACAAAGGATGATCAGGCACGTACCCATGGCAATACCATTGGCGCCATCCATGAAGTTCACCGCATTCGACATCACGAAGATCCAGCCGGCAGCCAGCCCGGCGGCGGCGAGCCAGGGCAAGCTGATGCCCTTACCTGAAATCCACAATGTCTCAGGCACCAGGCCGGCCAGGACGGCACCCAAGGCTGCGACCAGAAGGATCAGCAGTTTCGTCCTGGCCGTAAGGCCCTTTGCGTCGTCGAGCCAGCCGATCAGCACCGCAACCACCACAAAGCCGGTAATCCCGGCGAACGGTGGGCTGAAGAGGCGTTCGGCCGCCGCAGCGCCAAGCAGCCAAAGCACGGCCATTCCGGAAGCGATGCCGATCACGATACCGATGCCGCCGGAACTCGGAACGGGCACAGCTTGCGTTTTGCGTCCGCCGTCCGGCGCATCTTTCGGCCCCAGACGTATCATCAGCCTACAGACGATCAGGCTGACGAGGAAAGCCGCCCCCGGAATCATGAACGTGCTCAAGGAACCGCACCCAGGCGGCAGGGCGCGGCCCACCAGCCGGGCGTCTTAAGGTTCAGCAACCTGGCGGCACGCTCTGCAAAGGAGAGGGCACTGAAGATTGCAAAGCAGGTTGCGCCCGATCCGCTCATTCGGGCGAGCTGGACACCGGGCTGTGCCTTCAAGAATGAGAGAACGGTGCTGACTTCCGGCACCCGCGCGATTGCCGCCGCTTCCAGATCGTTGCGCTGCTGGCTGAGCCAGACGGTCAGATGGTCCAGGTCACCAAAGCACGGGAACCGTTCGATTTCTGAGAAGACATGGCCCCCTCCCGCTTCGTCAAAGGCCCGGAACACCGCACCGGTCGGACAGGGGATACCCGGATTGACGAGCAGCGCGGGAAGTCGTCCCGGCAGCTGCACGCGCTCAACCCGCTCCCCCTCACCTCGCATCAGGGCGGGCACACCGGCGAGTGCGGCCGGCACATCCCCGCCAAGCCCCGGCGCAATGGTGGCGGCGTGCGCTGGATCAATTTCCCAGAGCTGCGTCAGCAGGCGCAAGGCGGCCGCGGCGTCAGAGGAGCCGCCACCGATCCCTGCGGCGACAGGCAAGCCTTTTCTGAGCGTGATGCGCGCCCCCTTGCCCGTTCCCGAAGCCGCTTTCAGCCTGCGTGCGGCCTCGAGGACCAGATTATCATCAATCGTGCCTGCGGCCTCAGAATATGGACCCGAGACCTCCAGCGAGACCGCCTCGCCCAGTTCAACGCTGACATGGTCGCTCGCCTCCCCGTCTGAAAAGACAACCAGCGAATCCAGATCATGCCGGCCATTCGGCTTGGCTGCACCCACATGCAGGAACAGGTTGACCTTGGCAGGAGCGAAGGCCTTTAGCGAAGTCATCGCGGGGCCGCCGAGGCGCTGGGCGATACGGGATTTACCTCGATTCCGCCCTTCAGTTTCTCTTCTATTCTGCTGCGCTCTTCCGGCGGCGGATCAAGCTTGAGGGCACGCTGCCACTGAAAGCCCGCTTCTTTTTGCCGGCCGGCCTTAAAGTAGGCGTCGCCAAGGTGATCGTTCAGTATCGGATCACCCGGTTCAAGAGCGACGGCACGCTCAAGATAGTCCACAGCTTCCTCATACTGGCCGAGACGGTAATGGGCCCAGCCTAGGCTGTCGACGATCTGTCCGGACCCAGGCTCGAGCGCGACCGCTTTGCGGATGAGATCGAAACCCTCTTCGAGATGTATGCCCCGGTCGATCCAGGAATAGCTGAGATAGTTGAGCACGGTCGCATTCTCGGGTTGCAGGTCCAGGGCCCGTTTCAGGTCAGCTTCAGCCATGTCGAATTTTGCCTGCCGCTCGCGCGCGGCGCCGCGGACGAAGATGACACGCCAGTCTGATCTGCCCTCAGCGGCATCAGCTTCGATGATCCGGGTCAGGATTGCCTCGGCTTCTGCATAGCGCTCCAGGCTGCGATAGATGTCCGCGACCTGCAGGCTAAGTCCGCGCTCCGGATTTGCGGCAAGCGCCCCTGAGGCGATGCTGAGGGCCTCCTGAGTACGCCCCTCCTGCTGCAGGATGCTGGCCATCTGCCCCCGCGCGCCCGAATGGAAAGGGGATGAGTCTGGCACCTCATTGAGTACTCGCAGTGCCTCCTCCGGCCGGTCGCCCTGGATGAGTGCCTGCGCAAGAAGGGTTCGCGCCTGGTGCAGGTTGGGATCGAGGGCAAGGGCAAGCACGAAATAGACCGAGGCAATATCGTCGCCGGTCTGGAACATCAGCGCCGACGCAGGCAGATACAGCGCTAAAGCCGAACCCTCCCGCAAGGTCAGACGCCGCGGGGTGACGGGTCCACCGGCCTCAAGCCGGCGTTCCAGGTCAGCGAGAGCTGCATTGTAGCCGACCTCATCACGGAACTGGTGCAGAACCTGGCGAGCCCTCTTTGTATCACCGGACGCGGCAAGCAATTCTGCGTAGGCTTCTGCACCGGCCGCCAGGCGCGCGCCTGTCGCCCAGATCGCCTCGAACGTGCGCAGGGCCCCCGCATCTTCACGGCCGGCCATCTGAATGAAGCCGATCATGTGAAGGGTGATGTTATCCAGGCGAGGATCGCCTGTCAGGCTTTGCTTCAGGTGCCCCTCGGCGGCTTGGCGTCCTTCGTCTTCCAAAAGTGTCCAGGCCTGCAAATTGCGCCCGATTGTCCGATTGAAGACTGTAAGATGGCTTTGCTCGATGCTCTCATAGGCTGCCCTGGGCTTACCGCGCCCAATGGCATCGACGGCCAGGGTCAGATGCACGAGGCCAGCCGTGCTACCGGTTTCGACTGCTCGCCGGGCCATCCCCGGGGCAATATCATAGTCACCCGCCAGCAAGGCGGAAAACACCGCCCGTTCCGCCACGTCTGTTGACTGAGGTGCGTTGGGGAGCGCCAGGGCATAGTGCCGGGCAGCCATTCCGGGATCGTTGGTCATCGCCGCGAAGCGTGCGAGCATGAAGTCGGCATAGGCCCGCGCTTGCATCGGTTGGTCGTCGGGGGGGTTGGTTGGGCGATCAAACAGGCTGCCCGCGCAGGCCGAAGCCAGGCTCAAGGCTGTAAGCGCCAGCATTAGTTGAAGTGTTTTCATCGTTCGAAAGTCGCAGTATCCGGCCGCAGCGGCAAGGGGCTGCGTGCCGCTGGCGCGGTTAGTTGGAGGCGAGCCGGAGGTCCTGCTTGTCGAAATAGGCGTCTATGGCCGAGGCTATCGCCTCAACAGCGGCCCCGCGGCCCTTTGCCGACTGCAGCCGCTTGGCATCGTCCTGATTGGTGAGGAATCCAAGCTCGAGCAACACCGCCGGTACGTCCGGCGCAAGCAGCACATAGAAGCCGGCATTGCGGTGCGTGTTCCGCAGGACAGGACCTGCCTCTGCGAGTTCTGGCAGCAGCAGCTCGGCAAATTCGGCAGACCGTGTCTTGGTCTCCCGCTTCACGAGGTCTTCGAGCAGGCCGCTTAACTGCTCAGGCGTACCGTCCTCCATTGGGATCTTCCAGTCATTCCTGGTGGCTTCCCGGTCGATCCGCGTCTCGCCGCGGGCCGAAATGGTATAGACCGAGGCACCGGAGACCGCGCTGGCCCCCGCCGCATCGGCATGCAAGGAGATGAACAGCTCGGCGCCCCAGTTCCTGGCCAAGGTAACCCGGTCCTCATGCTCGACATAGACGTCCGAGTCCCGGGTCAGCTTCACAGTGTAGCGACCCGTCGCCTCAAGCCTGTCGCGAAGGGCCAGGGCCGACTTCAGGGTGATGTCTTTCTCCTTAACGCCCGTGAGCGCAATGGCGCCCGGATCCCTGCCGCCATGGCCGGCGTCGATCACGACAACGTGGCGGCCACCCTTTGCGCGGCCCCTTTGCGTCTCGCGTGCCGCTCCGGCGAGCTGCCCCGAAGCATTGGTGCGCGCTTCGGCATACTCGTTTTCGAGTTTGGCCAGCGTCCGGGCGTCACGGCGGGCAGACGTGGTGAAGCGGGCCGGGGAAATCGTATCGAGGTCCAGGATGACCCGGTAGGCCCGCTCCTTCCCAGTCGGCGGCAGGCGCAGCATCCTCGTGACCGCCATCGGACGGTCCAGCACGAACTCCAGACGCCCCGGCTCCAGCGTCCAGGTGACCACCCCGCCGGTGCCCTCGCCCTCGGCCGAGTACCCGTTCTGGGACAGCAGAAGCACGACCTTGCGTTCCCCGGGCGCCTCGGTCAGCAGTCCGTCGGCCGTTTCGGGCCTATCCGTCCAAAGGGTGATCCGGGTCGGCGCCCCATCGCCAACGATTCGCACCTGGGTGACATCCGCATGCGCCTGAAAAACGCTGCAGATTCCGAGGATTAAGAGAAGGATGCGAAAAATGTTCGGCATCGGTGCGCACTCCGGCCCCAGGCGCTGAGAAGAGAATCAGAGGCGATCTCATAGCCTGTGGAAGATTAACCCTCGCTTGACCGCGCCTTCACGCAGGCAAGCCTGCCGTTCGGAATTTGGCCCTTTCATTTCGGACCGAAATTGGGCACTATCCTCCTGTGGCCGTCTGGAAGGGCTGGCCCATAAGTTTCCCAACAGCGCGCCAGAGACCTGGCTTCCCCGGAAGGGCAAGCGGGCAGTGCGCTCCGGAAAGTAAGGAAAAATGCGCTTTTATGCCGCTAACACTTCAGGATTCGCCGGCTCGCCAAAGCGAACCGCAGAGCCCGTTGGCGCGGCATATCTCCCACAACTTATAACCGGCCCGCAGGGTCTCCAGAGGCGCCTTGCGCCCTGGCCTGGCGCGCCGGACCGAAAGGTTCTGTTACATGAGCAGACTTATGCTGATCGACGCGGCCCATCCCGAAGAAACGCGGGTGGCCATCGTCAACAACGGCCAGGTTGACGATTTCGACTTCGAAGCGACCGGCAACGAACAACTCCGCGGAAACATCTATCTCGCGAAAGTGACGAGGGTTGAGCCCTCTCTTCAGGCCGCCTTTGTCGAGTATGGTGGAAACCGTCACGGTTTTCTCGCTTTCAGCGAAATCCACCCGGACTACTATCAGCTGCCGGCCGAGGACCGCGAAGCCCTGCTGCGCGAGGCCGCCGAAGAGGCTGCTGCAGCCATCGAAGACGATGATGATGATGATGACGGTCCCTACATCCCCCACGGGATGAATGCCGAGAACGCCAATGACGAGGACCATCCCGGCCAGAACCAGGATCGTGATCACGATGATGATCATGACCATGAGGAGGCGGCGGAGGCCGAGGCACGTGCGAGCGGGGACACCGGGGATGACGGCGAAGAGGTCGGTGAAGACGCACCGAGGCCCCGCCAACAGCGCCCCCGCGCGCGCAGCGAGCGGGCCTCACGCCCCGCTTCGACCCGCACCCCGATTTCAAAGCGCTACAAGATTCAGGAAGTGATCCGCCGACGGCAGGTTATGCTGATCCAGGTCGTGAAGGAGGAGCGCGGCAACAAGGGGGCCGCCCTTACCACCTATCTCTCGCTCGCCGGCCGGTACTCGGTCCTCATGCCAAACACCCCGCGCGGCGGCGGCATCTCCCGCAAGATCGTCAACTCGGCAGATCGCAAGCGTCTTAAATCCTTCGTCGCCGAACTCGACATTCCGGAAGGCCAGGGCCTGATCGTGCGCACTGCCGGCGCCAAGCGCACCAAGGCGGAGATCAAGCGCGACTATGATTATCTCTCGAAACTCTGGGAACAGATCGTCGAGAAGACACTGACATCTGAAGCCCCGGCGCTGATCAATGCTGAAGGCGGCCTCGTACACCGCGCGATGCGCGACATGTTCGACAAGGAAATCGAGGAAGTCTGGGTCCAGGGAGAGGAAGCCTATCGAGAGGCTAAGGACCTCGCGAAGATCATCATGCCGAGCCAGGCCAAGAAGGTTCAGCAATGGCGCGAGGAAGACCCGCTCTACGTGGCTGAAGCGGTCGAGAGCCAGCTCGATTCGATCTACTCGCCGACCGTCCAGTTGAAATCCGGCGGCTACCTGGTGATTAACCAGACCGAGGCCCTCGTCGCTATCGACGTGAACTCCGGAAAATCGACCCGCGAGCGAAATATCGAGCAGACCGCCGTGCGTACCAACCTGGAGGCCGCCGAAGAAGCCTGCCGCCAGATGCGCCTTCGCGACCTCGCAGGCCTTATCGTGATCGATTTCATCGACATGGAGGAGAACAAGAACAACCGCGCAGTCGAGAAACGCCTCAAAGAATGCCTCAAGGTTGACCGCGCGCGCGTCCAGCATGGCCGTATCTCACAGTTCGGCCTGATGGAAATCTCCCGCCAGCGTCGCCGCCAGGGCGTGCTACAGGCAACATCCGATCCCTGCCCGGCCTGTAACGGCACCGGCAGGCGTCGCTCGATTCCGTCGGCTGCACTGCAACTGATCCGTGCCATCGAGGCCCGCGCCGCCATCGGCGCGCTGAAGAGCATCTCAGTCAAGGCGCCAACCGATGTCGCCCTCTACATTCTCAACAACAAGCGCGAAGCGCTGATAGAGATTGAACGCATGGCTGGCTTTGCCGTGTCCATCCATTCATCGGAAGACATGCTGCCCGGTGACTTTACACTGGATGCTGAACGCGATCCGAACGCCAGGCCGAAGAAGCGCCCGACGCCGCGTTCGCTGATGAAGCCGACCCCGCCCTCGGTCCGCGACGCGGACGACGAGGACGCCGGGTTAACCGATGATACGATCGAGGCGGACACTGAAGACGACAGCGAAGACGAAGGCGCCGAGACGCCGGCGGTCCATTCGGAAGGCACCGAAGGAGGGAATGGCAAGCGCAAGCGCCGCCGCCGGCGGCGCGGCGGACGGGGCCGCGGCGACGCCCGTGAGACCGGACTTGAAGTGGTCGATACCGACGCGCCGGTGGCGGCGGAAACCGGCGCCATATCGGATGAGGACAGCGACGAGGAAGATGACGAGGACGAAGAGACCAGCGCCGCACCGCGCGGCGAAGGCGAAGAAGGTCCCCGCAAACGTCGTCGCCGCGGCCGCCGCGGCGGTCGCCGCCGTCGCCGCTCAGGCGAGCCGGGTCCCGAGGCCGGTGCCCTAGCGGCCATCACTGATGGCGGCGCCTATCTCGATGGTCTTTCGGCAAGCGCCGAGGCGATGCTGTCAGACGAGGCGGGCGTCCGTGACCGCCTTGCCCTCAGCCTCGTGGCAGAAGCGCCCGCGGAAACCGGGCTGATCGCGGCCCCCGATCCGGAGCCCTCGGCTGAGACAACCCTACCGAGAGCGCGCGCCCCGCGGCGCAGCCGGGCAAAAGCTGCAACGGCAGAGGCCAATTCGGCCGGGCGGGAGCCTGTCGTCGAGGCTGCAGTCGGTGTCGAGGTCACGGCATCAGAACCTCAGCCGGAATTTGGACCGGAATCGGGACCCGAATCAGCGCCCGGGCCTGGGGCAAAACCGGAGCCAGAACCTGAAGCCGAGCCAGCCCCGCAGCCCGCTTTGGCGCAAGCACAGCCTCCGGCGCCTGCACCGGCCCCGGCGCCGCAGCCCGAAGCTGCAAAAAAAACCGGCTGGTGGAACCGCGCCAAAAGATAAATCTCGAGACGATCTGAGGCCAAACATAAAGGCCGGAGCAGCCATGCTCCGGCCTTTTCGCTTGGCAGTTTCAACCTGCTGCCCGGTCGTCCCCGTCAACACAGACAAGCCACCCGTTCGGCTGCAGGGCGGGATAAGAGTGGGAGACAGGCTTCAGGTCTTTCGTATTTGGCCTGTCGAAACGACCGGGCACAGGCGCGATGACCGGCGCATCGTCGACGGCGCCAAGCGTGCTCCAACAAGCTGGACAGAAATAGCGGCCCGAAAAATCCGATGAACGATAGGTGGGCGGCGCACGGCCTGGACCAGTCCAGCATACTTGGCCTCTGGCGAATTCGACCCAGGCGATTGTCGGGACGCCGGAATGGCGCTGGTACATCTTGCAGGAGCAGGTATGCGGCTTGCCTGCCGCGCCAAACACCTCGAAGCGTATCCGTCCGCCCGGTCATCCGCCAGTGTACGTCCTGGGTTGGCGGGCGCCACAGATGCGATCTGCCGCCCGTATTCACGGGGCGTCTACAGACCACAGCCAGACGCGCTCAAGCCCGACCGAGATAAAAAGGCCGGAGCCTTCCGGCTCCGGCCTCGTTTATCTGATTAATCGGCAGGCTCAGGCTGGCTCTTTCACGGCTTTCTTCTCTCCGGCAGGCGGAAAGCGCTCGTAGAAAGTCTCGCCCTTCTTCGCCATTTCACGCAGCATCTTACCCGGGCGGAAGCGCTCGCCATACTTGTCAGCAAGCCGGTCCGCCTCGGCGACAAAGGCGGGAACACCCCAGATCAGATCCATATAGCTGACACAGCCGCCGGTGTACGGAGCAAAACCCCAGGCGAGGATGGAACCGATGTCGCCATCGCGAGCATCCTGGATCACGCCTTCCTCGAAGCAGCGGCTGACCTCGATTGCCTGCCGGATCAGCAGGCGGTTAGTGAGCTCCTTCTTGAGTGCCGGTGGGCACTCATCGATCTTCACTTCGATCTGGTCATTGAGGCCCGGCCATAGGCGGTCCGGCTTGCCCTGCTCGTTATAGTCGTAGAAGCCCTTGCCGGCCTTGCGTCCGACACGGCCTTTGTCTTCCACGATCCAGGCCATCATCTTGCCCAGCGGAGCCTCATTATAGTCAAAGCCAGTGGCCTTCGCCGTCGCGCGACCGACTTTCAGCGCTGTGTCGAGCCCTACCGAGTCTGATACTTCGAGCGCGCCCATCGGCATGCCGGCCTGACGGCCAACATTTTCGATTATCGCCGGCTTGATACCTTCCGAGAGCATCTCAAGCCCTTCCTGGGTATAAGTGCCGAAGCAGCGCGAAGTGTAGAAACCGCGGCTGTCATTGACCACGATCGGCGTCTTGCGGATGGCGAGCACATAGTCGACCGCCTTGGCCAGCGTCGCTTCGCTTGTCTCCTTGCCATTGATGATCTCGACCAGACCCATCCGCTCGACCGGCGAGAAGAAGTGAATGCCTATGAAGTTTGCCGGACGCTTCGAGGCCCTTGCGAGCCCGGTGATCGGCAGCGTCGAGGTATTGGTGCCGTACACGGCATTATCGTCGAGAACAGCCTCGGCCGCCTGCGTGATCTTTGCTTTCAGCGCTTCATCCTCGAACACCGCCTCGACAACGAGGTCAGCACCCTTAACAGCATCATAGTCGGTGGTCGGCGTGATCAGTGCAAGCAGGGCATCGCCCTTCTCCCTGGACAGCTTGCCTCGCGAGACGTCCTTCTCGACGAGGCGCACCGAATACTGCTTGCCCTTGTCAGCGGCCTCCTGGGTCACGTCGACGAGCACGGTTGCAATGCCCGCCTTGGCCTGCACATAGGCAATGCCCGCTCCCATCAAGCCTGCGCCGATAACGGCAACCTTCTTGAACTCCGTCTTCGGATATCCGGCCGGACGGTTTGCCCCCTTCGACAGTGCCTGCGTCGAAAGGAACAGCGAACGGATCATCGCTTTAGCTTCCGGGCGCTGCTGGGTGTTGATGAAATAGCGCGTCTCGATGCGAAGGCCCGCATCGATCGGCACCTGGATGCCTTCATAGATGCAGGAGAGGATGTTCTTCTGGGCAGGGAAGTTACCATAGGTCTTTGCCGCCAGCATCATGTTCGCCATCGTGGCGACCTGGCCTATGCCGGGCGATTTGTGCGGCACGCCGCCCGGCACTTTGTACCCCTTCTCGTCCCACGGCGCCTTCGCCTTCGGATTGGCTTTCACCCAGGCCTTGGCACGGGCGACCGTCTCAGTTGACGGCGCCAGTTCGTTCACCACGCCCATGGATTTCGCCTGTTCGGCGGTGAAGCTTTCGCCCTGCAGGATCAGCGGCAGCGCAGCCTGCACGCCGACGAGACGCGGCAGGCGCTGGGTGCCGCCTGCGCCTGGCAGAAGGCCGATCTTGGCTTCCGGCAGGCCGAACTGGAGCTTAGGATTATCGCTGGCCGCGACGCGGTAATGGCAGGCGAGCGCCACTTCGAGGCCGCCGCCGAGCGCGAGGCCATTCAGCGCGACCGCCACCGGCTTACCGCAGGTTTCGAGCTTGCGCAGGGTACCGTTCAGGGAGAAACCTGCCTCGAACTGTTCCTTTTTAAGTTCGTCTGCGGATTTCTTCGTCTTTTCGGCGCCGCCGGCACGCTCGCCCATCTCGCCCAGGTCAGCGCCGGCGCAGAAGCCGCTTGCCTTACCTGAAGACAGGACGAGGCCCTTGATAGCGTTGTTGGTGGCGACTTCCTTGGTGATCGCGATGATGTCAGCGACGGCCTTGCCGGTCAGCGTATTCATGCTGCGGCCCGGCACGTCGAAGATGGCGTGCGCGATGCCATCGGCATCAATTTCGAATGTGAATGTTTCGAGTTTCATGACCATGTTCTCAGATTTTACGTATCGTAATCAGACGCGTTCGATGATCGTGGCGGTGCCCATGCCGGCGCCGACGCACAGCGTGATCAGCCCGGTCTCCTTGTCGGAGCGCTCAAGCTCATCGAGCACCGTGCCGAGGATCATGCCGCCGGTGGCGCCAAGCGGGTGGCCCATAGCGATGGCGCCGCCATTGACGTTCATCTTCTCGTGCGGGATGTTCAGGAGCTTCATCATCAGCATCACAACCGATGCAAAAGCCTCATTGAGCTCATAGATATCGATGTCCTTTACATCCATACCCGCTTTCTTGAGCACTTTCTGAGTGACGTAAGTCGGTCCCGTAAGCATGATTCCCGGCTCAGAGCCGATCGACGCCATCGCGCGCACGCGGGCGCGCGGCTTCAGGCCCATTGCCTGGCCCATCTCCCTTGAACCGAACAGGACTGCGGACGCGCCGTCGACGATACCCGACGAGTTGCCGGCATGGTGCACGTGGTTGATCTTCTCAAGCTCAGGATAGCGCTGCTTTATCACTTCGTCGAAGCCCATGCCGCCCATACCGGCAAAAGACGGCTCCAGCGCCGCAAGCGTCTGCATGGTCGTGTCAGGGCGCATGAATTCGTCATGTGCAAGTCGCACGCCGCCCATCTGGTCACGCACCGGAATGACGGAATTCCTGAAACGACCCTCTTTCCAGGCCTGCGCCGCTCGGCGCTGGCTCTCAACGGCGAAGGCATCTACATCATCGCGGCTGAACCCATACTTTGTGGCGATGGTGTCGGCGCCGATCCCCTGCGGCGTGAAATAGGATTTGAGCGCGATCTGCGGATCTGTCGACCAGGCTCCGCCAGCTGCCCCCATCGGCACGCGGCTCATGCTCTCGACACCGCCGCCGATGGCCATGTCGGCCTCGCCGGTCATCACTTTCGAGGCGGCCATGTTGCAGGCCTCGAGACCCGAGGCACAGAACCGGTCAACCTGCACACCGGCCGTCGTCTCGGCATACTCGGCATTCAGAACCGCAATACGCGCGATATCACCCCCCTGCTCGCCGACCGGCGAAACGCAGCCGAACACGACATCATCCACTTTCGAAGTGTCGAGGCTGTTGCGGTCACGAATGGCCTGCAGAACCTGGGTGCCGAGACTCAAGGCCGTTATCTCATGCAGCGCGCCGCTGGACTTGCCTTTACCGCGGGGCGTACGCACGGCGTCATAAATATAGGCTTCGGGCATTCTAAAGCTCCTTTCGGGGGATCAGGATCGGGTCGCCGGTGCCTTCACCGGGTTGAGGGTAAGAGAGGCAGTGGCACGGGCGGCTTCCTTGCCGCGCGCGTCGAAGAGGTCGGCTTGTGCAAAAATCATCGCCCGGCCGATATTACGCAGGCGCGCGGCGACTTCGATGGCGCCGACGCGGACAGGGCGCAGGAAATGCGTATGCAGGTCAACGGTCGACGGGAACCTGCCCGTTCCGGCCTTGACCGTCGCCAGCATGCCAATGGCATCATCCATCATGGCGACCAGATAGCCGCCCTGGATATAGCCCGCGGGATTGGTGAATTCGGGATCGCCATTGAACCGGACCCTGGTGGTCATGGCCTTCGCGTCCAGTTCGAGGAGTTCAAAGCCGAGCGACACTGAGCTGCGCGCGGGAACAGGGAACACTTCACGAAGGAGCTGGTGGTCAGGCACTGGGCGTATCCGTGCGGGCGCACCAGGCACCAAAGGCGATGCGCGCGAGGACCAATGCCAGTCCAAAACAGATCAGCGTCCTCTCCGGGGGCGCCTGTATCACAAACAGCGAGAAGCCACCCAAGCAGGTCCACAGGGCAGCAAGCATAGCCAGCGATCTCGGCGAAGGCGTCTTCAAGCTAAAGCGTCCTTGCGATCAGCATCTTCATCACTTCATTCGCGCCGCCATAGATTCGCTGAACGCGCGCATCGGCATACATCTGTGCGATAGGATACTCGTCCATATAGCCGAAGCCGCCATGCAGCTGCAGGCACTCGTCGATGATCTTGCACTGCAGATCCGAGACCCAGTATTTCGACATCGACGCCGTGGCCGCATCAAGCTTGTCCTCGAGCAGCAGCTGGGTACAGTGATCCATGAACACCTTGGCGACGGTCGCCTCGGTCTTGCACTCGGCCAATTTGAACTGCGTATTCTGGAAATCCCAGATCGTGCCACCGAAGGCTTTGCGGCCTTTGACATAAGCCACGGTCTCGGTGATCGCTCGCTCGATCATGCCGATCCCCTGCAGACCGATGATATGTCGCTCCTGCGGCAGCTTCTGCATCAGCTGGACAAAGCCCTGACCCGCTTCCTCGCCGAGGAGGCTTGAAGCTGGCACTTTCACATCGTCAAAAAACAGCTCGGACGTATCGGCCGCATGCTGGCCGACCTTGTCGAGATTACGCCCGCGCCGGAACCCCCCTTCGCCTTCAACCTCATCCGTTTCCACACAGACGATCGAAATGCCCTTGGCGCCCTTGCTTGGGTCGGTCTTGGCGCACACGAGAATCAGGTTTGCCGTCTGGCCGTTCGAGATGAACGTCTTCGAGCCGTTGATGACGTAGCCGTTGCCGTCCTTCCTGGCCGTCGTCTTGATGTTCTGGAGGTCGGAGCCCGCGCCCGGTTCGGTCATCGCAATAGCGGTAACCAGCTCGCCCGAGCAGATTTTCGGCAGCCAGCGGCGCTTCTGATCCTCAGTGCCATAAGCGGTGATGTAAGGCGCAATGATCGCATTGTGCAGCGTGATGCCGAAACCGTCGATACCCTTCCACTGCTGCTGCTCGATGATGATCGCCTCATGACGGAAATCGCCGCCCGCGCCGCCATACTCTTCCGGAACCGACGCGCCGAGCAGCCCCATCTCGCCGGCCTTCTTCCAGATGTCGCGCGGCACGATGCCCGCCTTGCGCCAGGCCTGCACATGCGGGGCGCATTCCTTCTCGAAGAACTGGCCGACGGCGTCGGCAAATATGTCCAGTTCCTCATCCTGGCGCCAGGCGGCTTTAGGGACGTTCAGCGGGCTCTCATGCATCAGTCGGTCTCCCTCGATTAGCGGCATCTGCTTGCCGCTTACGTTCGCGTCAAGATGTAGGCGCCGCGGTCCGGTTTCTCCAGCCGTGCCGTAGCGTCATCCGTGGATCAGAATTGCGCCTCGGTAATGGCCATCATCGCGCCGGCGCCCGTCTTGACTTTGGCAAGATGCGCGGCGGCGTCCGGCAGCATCCGCTCGATGAAGTAACGCCCTGTCGCAAGCTTCGCCGAATAGAACGGATCTCTTGTATCCAACTTCTCAAGCGCAACCTTCGCCATCCGGGCCCACATATAGGCCAGAGCGGTCAGCCCCATCAGATGAAGATAATCATGGCTTGAAGCACCGGCATTGTTGAAGTCGCTCATGCCGTTCTGCATCAGCCACATCGTGGCATCCTGCAGCTGCGCACGGGCGGCCTTGAGGCCTTCAAGGTAGGCTTCGAGCCCGGGCGTCGATTCGCCGGCAGCAATGAACTCGTCGATCTCGGCGAAGAAGCTGAACACTGCGCGCCCGCCATTGGCACCAAGCTTGCGGCCAACGAGATCAAGCGCCTGCACGCCGTTCGTGCCTTCATAGATAAGCGTGATCCGGCAATCGCGGACGATCTGCTCGAGGCCCCATTCGCGTGTGAAGCCTGATCCGCCATGCACCTGCAAGCCCAGATTTGCGCTCTCATACCCCTTGTGCGTGAGGTAGGCTTTAACAACTGGCGTTAGAAGCGCCATGTAATCGCCCGCCTTCTGGCGCACGGTTTCATCGGGTGATTTGTGTTCAAGGTCGCCCTGGAAAGCCGCCCAGTAGGCGAAAGCGCGGGCACCCTCGATGAAAGCCTTCTGTTCCAGCAGCATGCGGCGCACATCCGGATGCACGATGATCGGATCGGCTGGCTTGTCAGGGGCAGCCACACCGGTCAGAGAACGGCCTTGTACCCGGTCCTTCGCAAAATCGAGCGCGTTCTGATACGCGATCTCGGCCTGTGACAAGCCTTGCAGGCCGACGCCAAGGCGCGCCTCGTTCATCATCACAAACATGGTGCGCATGCCCTTGTGCTCTTCGCCAACCAGCCAGCCCGTAGCGCCGTCATAGTTCATGACGCAGGTCGCGTTGCCATGGATGCCCATCTTCTCTTCAAGCCCGCCGCAGCTGACCGCATTGCGTTCGCCGAGGCTGGCGTCAGCGTTGACGAGGAATTTCGGCACGACAAACAGAGAGACGCCCTTGATGCCTTCCGGTGCCCCTTCGATCCGGGCGAGTACGAGGTGAATGATGTTCTCGGTCAGATCCTGCTCGCCGCCGGAGATCCAGATCTTCTGGCCAGTAATCTTGTAGCTGCCATCGGCCTGCGCCACCGCCTTGGTCTTCATCAGACCGAGATCGGTGCCGCAATGCGGCTCGGTCAGGTTCATCGTACCGGCCCACTCGGCCGAAGCCATCTTCGGGCCGTACTTGGCCTTCAGCGTCTGCGAACCGCCCGCCATCAGCGCCTGATAGGCGCCATGCGTCAGGCCTGGATACATGCCGAACGCCATGTTCGAGGAGGAGACCATCTCGGTCCAGGCGATGTTGACCGCATGCGGCAGACCCTGTCCGCCCATCTCGGGATGCGCCGAAAGCAGCGGCCAGCCATTCTCGACAAGCTGGCGATAGGCCTCCGGAAAACCGTCCGGTGTCTTGACGCTGGAATCGTCCCTGCGCTTGCAGCCCTGCCGGTCGCCGACGGCGTTCAGCGGGAACAGAACATTCTTGGCGAACCTGGCGCCCTCGTCGAGGATCTGGCCGATCACATCCGGCGTTGCGTCGGCAAAACCTTGAAGGTTTGAGTAATTCTGGAGTTGCAAGACTTCATTGAGCACGAATTTCATGTCGCGGACGGGGGCGTCATAACGGGGCATCGGGATCGGGTCCTCTCAAACAGGCATCAGACTGCCTGAATGGCAAAGCGTGCTGGAAAAGTCATTCCAACACGCTCCGTTTATCTACGGATCTATCAGCAGGAGCCGCTCAGACTTCGTCGAGCTGCTTTCGAGCGACCTGCTCATAGGCGGCCGCCTGGCGTTTCGTTTCCTCGGTGGGGCCATTGTTCGACACAAGGTCTTCCAGCCATTCGATGCCTTTATAGAGCTCCGTCAGCGCCGTTTCGATGTCACCGCGCTGGACTTCAAGCTCGCGCGCCTGTTTTCGGAACTTCTCGAGCATCATCTTGGTCTGTGCCCGCTTGCCATCATTCAGGGCATAGAGATCGAGGATCTCGCGGATATCTGCCAGCGGCAGGCCGAGGCGCTTCAGGCGAACGATAATCGTCAGCCGGGCGCGGTCGCGGTTAGAATACAGGCGCATCATGCCGTCGCGGGCCGGATGCAGCATGTCCTTATCCTCATAGAATCGGAGCGCGCGCGGGGTCACTCCAAATTCCCGGGCAAGCTCGGAAATCGTATACGTGCGGGCATCGGCGGCCGAAATGGACGAAATCGTACGATGTTGCATGAACTGGGTCCTCCGTTGGGTCTGAAGTCTTATTATCTCTCAAATCTAGAACAGCCCTTCCGCGAACGTCAACGTAAATTTCCGCTTACGCGAACGGAAGGCCTGACGCCGCAGCAAACCGATAGCGAGAAGCGGGTTGAGCCTTAACTTTAACGCGGCCTTAACGCACATGCAGGCACTTCTCGGGTTGTGTAAACAATTCGGCCGTTCTCCTTAACTTCATGGGGATCCGCCCGGGTGTCAGGAGCGGCGCATGAGCCAGAGCGGGTCTTGGGGCAAGTTGAGCACGGATCAGAGGGCCCGCGACGCTGCCCGCGAAGCCGCGATGGCTGAGGGAATCACCCTCGGCGAATATCTGAACCGGCTGCTGACGACCGTTGACGAGCCCCAACCGGGCGAGACCCCCTACTCTTACACGCGCCGCACCGGGATCCCTCAGCCGCCCATGCCGCCGGCCCAGGCCTACGAGCCGGCGCGGACACCTGACCCTGCCGCCACGCTCGACCGCATCACCCGCCGCATCGAAGCGACTGAAGCGCGCTCAGCCCTCACCATCAACGGCATGGATCATACGGTTCACGGCCTGGTCGCCCGCCTGCAGAGTACAGAACAAACCACTGCCGCCATCGCAGGCCATGTCGAAGGCCTGATCGAAGAAATGCGCCAGACGCATGAGACGCTGCAGACGAAAGTGCGCCGTCTTGAACAGGACGACCGTGGCCAGCATAGTATCGAAGCGCTGCGCGCCCTCGAAAGCGCACTCGGCAAACTCGCCACCCACGTGTTTGAGGAAGGCGAACTCACGCAAAATGAGACCGCCGCGATCAAGGGCCGGGTCGAAGCCGGATTCGCTGATCTCAGCGAACGCGTCGAAGGTATGGAAGTACGCGTTGACCGCACGCTGTCGGACGCAGCCGCCCGCGTGGAACGCGCTGTCGAGCAAGCAGAACTCCGCGCTCAAGGTACGACCCGCCTGCTTGGCGAGCGGATGACAACGCTGGAGTCTCAGCTGCAGGAGCGTCTCTCGGACGCCGCACCATCCGAAGCGCGCCTCAGCGCTGTCGAGGCCGATGTCTCGGGCGCCCTGAACTCGATGGAATCAACCCTGCTGCGGATTCAGGACCGCCTGAACCGGGCCGAGAACAGCACTGATACGGCCCTCAAGAGCCTAGAGCAAACCTTCGCGCATCTCGACGAGCGCATCGAATCCGTGGCCGCTCAGGTCGACCCTGAACTGGCAAGCCGCCTGAAGGCGGAGTTCGAGCAGCGGTTCGAAGACCTGACCCGCTCGGTCCGCAACGCGGTCGACAGTGTCCGGCTCGATCTTGCAACCGAGATCACCAAGGCCGCCGCTGGCCAGGCAGAAAAGCTCGAAGAGCACCTCAGGACAGAAGTCAGTGGACTGAAGACGCGTCTCGCTGAAGTTGAGGCACGAGAGCCTGCCGACCTCTCCTCGACCTTACAGGAGGAAATCGGCCGTCTCGGTTCTCAGGTCGCGGAGCGCATCGACGCACTCGCCGCGCACGTCGAAGACCGGATTGAGGAAAGCGAACTACGCAGCGCCGATGCGATCGAACAGGTCGGCGAGCAGGTCACCGTCGCCGCCGTCCGCCTCCAGAAACGACAGGACGAAGCGCTCACTGCACTGGCCCAAGACATCGACGGGATGCGCAAGGCTTCCGATGCCCGCCTTTCGGACGCACTTGCCAGCGTATCGGAACGCCTTGAACGAATGCAAGCCCAGTCTTCTGACTCGCTCTCGCCCGTGCAGCGCGCGATCGCCGCGCTTGCCACACGCCTGGAAAGCCTCGAAGCATTTACGACCCCGCCGCATGTCAAACCCCGACCCGCCGCCCTTGAGCCGGAATTCTCGCCAGCCTTCGCCGCCGAACCCGGGCCCGGCCAGGCGCGCGACCGGCGCAAGTCCATCTTTGCGAACATCGACGACAACGACGCATTCGAGGCCGGTGTCGAGAGCTGGGAAGTGATCGCTGCGAAAGAGGACGAAGGCCCCTATAAGTCGGATCTCGATGGGGTCGAGCCGCCGGTGCAAGCAGCCCGAAGGGACATGAACACCTACACCACCGACCTCGCATCTGCAGACGCCGGCCCCGGCGATCCAGGCGCCTTCGATCCGATCGCCGAACTCGATGCCTTCGGCTCGCTTGATGACAGCCTTGAAGGCAGCCATGCCGAAACCCGGGAGTCGGACATATTCGACGATGAGCCGGACTTTACGCGCACGCTTGCCGAAACTGAATCCAGCCCGCCCCTCAATGCGAGCGAAGATGAAGCGACCGCAGACTATCTGGCCCGCGCCCGCCGCGCCGCGATGATAGCGGCAGGACAAGCCTCACGCAGCAAGGGGCGCACAGCACCGGTGACTAAGATGGGTCAGACTGCAAGACCCGGCAATGGCACGAAAGTGCCCATGTTGCTCGCTGCCTCTGCCGTCGTGATCAGCGGCGCCGGTGTCGGAGGCTTTCTGTATCTGCGAGGCAAGCAGCCCGTCGCACCCACGCTTTCGGGCCCGATTGATACCTATGTCGATCCGGAAACCGGCGCCGCCAGCCTGGCAGCAACCACCTCCAACAGTCCTCGCCCAGACCCGGTCGATGCTGAGCAGATCCTGTTCGAAGACGAGGTCGCCCTGGCTGCGCAAACCTTGTTGCGCGAAGCTGAGCCTGCGGTCACGGCCCCGGCGCAGCCCTCCGGGCCGGCGCCGAAGCCGATCGTCTCACGCATGCCGCCCAAGCCGGAACTGAAGCCGGCCGCCGAGCTCACGCCGGAACAGGTCGCCATCAAGTCGATCGTAACCGCCGCCGAAGCAATCCAGGCGAGCAACCCACCTTCTCCGCAGCCCGCCTTGCCAGCGCGCGCCGAAGATCCGCTTTCCGAGGAGGCGAAAGTTGCCCTCGCGCGCGATACCGGCTTCCCGACAATCCCGACCATTGTCACGGTGGAAGCCGAAGCAAATGCGGGCAATGCGGTCGCGCAGTATCAGTACGCCCAGGTTAAGCTATCCGAGGGCGACCTCGAGACTGCCGCATCCTTCCTGCGCCGCGCGGCGCAGAAAGGCATCGCGCCTGCCCAGTATGAACTCGGGAAACTGTATGAGCGCGGCCAGGGCGTCGAGAAGGATCTCATTGAAGCTCGCAGCCTGGTCCAGAAGGCTGCCGAGGCTGGTCACGTTGATGCGATGTACGACTATGCGCTCTTCCTCGCCGAAGGCGAAGGCGGTGCACAGTCCGAGGCGGAAGTCGTGGCCTGGTTCGAGCGGGCCGCCGAACGTGGTCATGTCGATGCGCAGTATAATCTTGGCGTGGTCCATGCCGAAGGCATTGGCACAGACAGGAACCTCGCCAAGGCTCTCTTATGGTTTGAAATCGCAGCCATAGCCGGTGACGAAGGCGCAAAGCAGGAAGTCGATAATCTTCGCACACGCGTGTCGATGACCGAGTCACTCGGCGCCCGCGAGGCAGCAAGGCAGTGGAAGGCCAGAGCGCCTGATGCCCTGGCCAATGGCAAGTTCGGCCCCCAGCGCTGGAACACCGGCAATCCGCTGCAGGTGCAGGCGATACAGACAGCACTCGGGCGCCTCGGCTTCGGTGCCGGAGCGCCGGATGGCGTGCTCGGCCCACAGACCGCAGAAGCGATCAGCGACTACCAGCGCATGGAAGGCCTCGAGGAGACCGGCACGATCACACCGGAACTCGTCGACCACCTGAACGCCCGCGCAGGCGGCCCGCAACGCAGCTAGGGCCCGGAGCTAGCCTCATTCTTCGGCGGGGCCTGCAGGTCGAGACGACGCACTTCCTGAATAATGCCGTCCGCCAGCTTGCCCTCGACAAGCTCTGAATTGAGGAGTGCAAGGTATCGCCTGCCGGTAAAAATCGGCCGCGCATTGCCATACCAGTCGACGCATGACACTTCGCACACATACTCCGTTGTCGACCCTGCTTCCGGATCGACGCGCCTCGCAACCAGCTGCCCGGCCTCGCTAAGCTCGCCGCCTGCATCCGTTGCCAGATAAGTCAGGTCGGACGATGCCGACCACCACCACCAGCGCGCCGACTCCTCGGACCGTGTCACTGTCGGCAGCCCAATGAAGCCTTCACCCTGTGCATCGATGCGGCTGTTGAATGCATGGCTGCGGTTTTCACTCTCATACCGGTTCTTCAGAACATGCGTACCGGCAAGTCTCGGATCCTCACCCCGCAGGTCGATCAGGGACAGGCTCAGCCCCCGGTGATCCTTGTATCCCGTCAATACCATGTAGGGACCCGCCCGCTCGGCGCGGATCACATCATGGGGCACATCCAGGGTGATCGGCCAGGAAGGATTATCCACCGGCACGATGACCACCGCGCCATTCGCTCGCGGCGCCTCGCCCTCCGACGGCGCCCAGGTGCCCCAACCCTCTCGCCCACCATAGACAAGGTAGGTCTCGGTAAAGCGTGCTTCATAATCCGACGTCCCGGGAGACGGAAGCGGCACATACCGCCCGCCTGGCGCCTCGCTGAACGTGTGCGTGAAAGCCGACATCGGCGCATCGAAGAAAGTCAGCGTCGCCGGCGTGCTCCAGCCGCCAGGACAGGTCGCCGACTGCCAGTCGACAACTGCCCGGAACGTGCCGGCATCCATGTCCATTGAGAATTGGTTCTGCGGCGCGCCGCGCACATTCAGCACCGACGGCACCTCGCCGCTGATCGGCAGCTTGATCAGCGCTGAGGTGGCGATCTCGCGGACCGGCACATGAGCCTTGCGGTCAGAGCAGACCTCGTCTGCATCGCTCGATAGTTCGGCCCAGCCGGGGCTCATCCAGAGCCAGAAGGCATCTCGGGTGACGAGGAATTGGTGGAACTCGGTGCCGACAATCGCAGTGGAGGTGCACAGCGGCGCAGACGCATCGGTCGCGCCGGAGATATCGCAAACCGTGACGGTATGGATCACCGGCTCAAGCAGGCGTTGCACGGGCATCCAGATATCCTCGGCCCGGAACAGCGGACGGCCACGCATGTGGACGCGCTCACCTCCATCGCCTTCGCGGCGCCACTCACGGATCTCCGGCGGATCGAACGAGTCCCACCAGCCCCGCCCGTTTGTATAAATCGGTGTGTGAATGACCAGCTTCCCGTCGATCATCCGGCTCGCGTAATTGTCACCGGAGTAATAGTCGTCGGATGAGATATAGAAGGTCGCCTGACGGGTCACCTTGCCGTCATCGGAGAGGTTCAGTACCGAGAATTCAGTGGCATTCTCATCATAGGAATATCCGGTGACAAGGATCGTACGCCCGGCGACGAGCATCTCATCATACCAGGTGTCCTCGTTGCTCGTGCGATAGACATCCGCGCGGTCAGCCAGTGCGAGGCCTTCCTTGCCACCCGGCATCAGGTCGGTGACGAACAGGCGCCCGTCCTGCAGCACGACAAGATAGTTGCCGATCTGCTTGATGATGCCGCCTTCATCGACACCGGCCTTCTGGTTATTGGTAATCTCGGGATTTTCGGTTGTACCCGGTGCGGCGCTTGCGGTGACAATGATCTCCGGGCTCGCTTCGGCAGCCGGCACCGAGCCGGCCGGCGGCATCGGCGCTGGAGGCAAGCCTTGCGCCGCGCTTTCCATTGCGATGCCCGGCAAGGCCATGGAAGGCATCGGCATAGCGGACGCCACCGGCATATCGCGCCAGGAATAGACACCCCGCGCCTGCCCGGCTTCGCGCACGGCCTTCAGCCAATCAAGAAACTCCTGCTCACTGTTAAACCGCGAGAGTGCCGCAGAGCGCAGCCCGTCGAGGGCCGGATCCGCATAGGCGGGCCGCGAGAGGTCGGCATCTGCCACCTTGAAGTCCTCGAAACGGCTGACCGGGCGAGGTGCGATAAGCAAAGCCTCGGTCTTCTCCTCAGGCGTCGGCGTCCAGGGGCTCAGCGAACTGCAGGCGGTCAGTGACATCATCAACGCAGCGGTGCTGACAGCGAATTTCATCTTCATGGTAACCAACCCCTGCCTCCTGGCTGGCACAAGTAAGGACACCAGACTTGGGCGGAGTAAAGGCATACGGATCGACAGGACCTGACCTTGCGCCAAGGTTTCCTCGCGCGCGAAACCGGATAAGCTGGCTGCACCATGACAAACTCGAATGATATGCCTCTCGCCGCCAAGCCCATCGACCGCGCCGCGCATCGCCGCGCGGACGAGGCCTGGCTTGAACAAGCTTTCGCGCGTCCCGACCTGCTGGCCCTCATCCTGCGCGACGGCGCACCGCTGGTTGCACGCGATGGCGGCCTCATCTGGATGGGCCCCGAAGTTGCGCGCGTCTCGCCCGGATCACCGCGCCTATTCCTTGGCGAAGACAAGGCCGGCGCACCTGTCTTCGCAATCGATCTGCCCCCGAAGTTCGAACTCGAAGGCTCGCTGATCGAAGGCATCGGCACGTTTGCAGACTTTCGCCAGGCCGCTGCCCGGATGCCCGCGATGGACGCAAACTGCGCCTCCACGGCACGCAGCCTTTTCCTCTGGCACGGCGCGCACGGCTACTGTGCCAAGTGCGGCGGCCGCAACGGCATCACCGATGCCGGCTGGAAAGCGCAATGTGCCGCCTGCGGCACCGAACACTTCCCGCGTACCGACCCGGTTGCCATCATGCTGGCGGTGCGAGACGGTCAGGCATTGGTCGGTCGCCAGAAATTCTGGCCGCCCGGCTTCATCTCCTGCCTTGCTGGCTTCTGCGAGCCGGGCGAGACGATCGAGCAGGCCGCCGCGCGCGAACTGTTCGAGGAGGCGGGCATCGTTTGCGATCCTGCGCGCGCAGAATATGTCGCCTGCCAGCCCTGGCCATTTCCCTCCTCGCTGATGATGGGCTTCATCCTACCCGCCGACTCGGAGGAGATTTGCATCGACTCCAAGGAGCTGGAGAGTGCCCGTTGGGTTGCGCGCACCGAAATGCGCGAAATTCTTTCCGGCAAGCATGCGTCCCTGTTTTGCCCACCTCCCTCTGCGATTGCCCATCATATATTGAGGGTTTGGGCACTCCGGGACGAATGACCGTGTACGGATTGATACGGATACTCGGCTGAAAAATGAATTTTGGGAGTTGCATTCCCGCGAATCACATTATTATTAAGAGGCCAACGACAGGAGATCGAGATGGCTGTTGCAAAGAAACCCGCAGTAAAGAAGCCGGCAGCAAAAGCTGCACCGGCCAAGAAACCGGCCGCCAAGGCTGCCCCGGCAAAGAAGCCGGCAGCTAAGAAGGCCGCCCCGGCGAAAAAGCCGGCTGCCAAAAAGAAGTAAGTCTACGGACTTTCTAATGGAAAAGGGCGAACGCAAGTTCGCCCTTTTTCTTTGTAATTCAAGGAATTTGCCTGCTTCCTTAAAGTGCCTTCAAGGCGGACTTAGAACCCTGTCGCCGCCTTCCTCCGCCTGTCTCAGGGCGCGTGTCAGAGACCCCTCCAACGCCCCCCCCAGCCGATCGCCCGTTCCGATTTCCCCGCCCAATATGAAACCGTGCCGGAGGGAAGATCCCGCAGGCGCCGCCTGGTCGAATCAGATCCGGGTCAGCCGGGAATCCCTTATTGGTCTGGGGCCACTGCGTGTTCGAGGCGCTGATGAAGCCCGGCATGTCTGCTTCGCAGTTCTTTTGTACCGAAGCGTTGTAATTGAGAGACAGTTTGTCATCGAGGATCTCGCACTGCTTCGCATCGCCCCTGGCGTGGTTGCCCCGGCTCAAGGCCGAGGCACAGTCGCCGGCATATTGCGGCGCACACTTCGCCAGAACTCTCCTCAGGGCATCGCGGTTGGCGGCGCTTTTGAAGCCCAGATCGGCACCGCCATGCGTCGCGGTGAATTCCTTCGAGCCTCTGACGGTTTTATAACCTCTGAAGCAGGCGGCTCGGTCAGCGGCGGGCGGAGCGATGAGGGCTGGCTCCCACGCTATGGCGGCGGCGAGACGTGTGCGAACCTTCATGCAGGCTCTGCGATTGCGTGAGCGGGCAAGAATGCCTGACCGCGAGCGCCTCGCACCGGACGAAGAGATCGAGCGCTCGCGGCATTGTGCAGGACCGCGCAAGGGTGGCAATGACGCCGGGCTGGCCTGGGCGAGTATCCTTAAGATCGCACCGCCAGGTTCGGCAAGCACGCCGCGCCCGGCCATGACAGTCGCCAGCAAGCTCAGCGACGCGGTGACCGCCATAAAGAACAGACCCTCGCCATGATTATAAGGGTCGCGCAGCGTCTCGGTGATCGGGCTGATGTCGTTCGTGATCGACTTCACCGCGACGTCAGGTATGGCGCCGAGGCTCGCATCATCCGACCATCCCGCGGCCTGAAGCCAGCCGCGTCCAGATCTTTCAGCTTGCGCCCTTGGCAGCAGCCACGCGCAGCGCAACACAATACCAGCCCTCTTTCCCGGCGCTGACGGCGATTTGCGTCTCGAGGGTGGTAAGGCAGAGCCGCTCGGCGCCAGATAGGCGCCGAGCAGGGGCGGATTCCCGGACATCTCGCAGACCAGATCGGGGATCAAGCCGGAGCATTTGCGCCCGTCGGCCCGCATGCCGCTGGCGACTAGGGACGCGGCGATTTGGTGATGGGGTATCCAGGGAAAGATCGGGGGAGGGCTTCAGGGGCGCTGCCGGGCGGGCGGGTGAGATAACCTGTCTGACCGCTGTTCAGAGCATACGCCCGATGGACTTCTCGCGGAATGCCTGCGGGTATTATACTGTTCATGCAGAATCTGCATGCGGAGGATCGAGTTGGACCGGATTGATGCGATGCGCCTGTTCCTGAGGGTGGCCGACGCCGGCAGCTTTTCGCGCGCCGCGATCGACCTTGAACTTGGCCAACCAACGGTCTCCCGCCGTATCCAGGACCTTGAAGCCAAGCTCGGTTCAACCCTCTTCCAGCGCACCACCCGCGCCCTCAGCCTGACCGAGGCGGGCCAGCGCTTCTATCGACGCGCCATCGATATCCTCGCCGACTATGACGAAGCCGAAGCTGAGGCGCGCGGGCTTGAGCATGAACCCGTGGGTCTGCTGCGTGTCTCCTGCGCAGCCTCGATGGGACGCATGCTGCTCGGCCCGCAGGTACCCGGCTTCCTGGAAAGCTATCCGCATGTCCGCGTCGACATGATGCTGGACGACACCTACACAGACCTGGTCGGCGCAGGCATCGATCTCGCTTTCCGTATGGGCGTGCTTCAGGACTCGAGCCTGATGGCCAGGAAGCTGGGCGAAGCGCCGCGCGCACTATGGGCCTCACCTGCCTATATCAAGAAAGCCGGCCTGCCGCAGTCACCGGGCGAGCTTTCCGGACACCCAGCGCTCACCTTCCGGCAGGTGGCCCAGACTGAGTGGAAGCTGACCCGTGCCAATAAGACAGCTTGCGTGAGTGTCGATGGCCGCTTCAAGGCGTCATCTGGCGAAATGCTGCTGCAGGGCGCGGTCGCAGGCCTCGGAATCTTGCTAGCCCCGAACTGGCTGGTGCGCGAGGCGGTCTCGCGGGGCGAACTCGTCCGCGTACTTCCCGAGTGGAACGGTGATCCCTCCCCGCTGCATGCGGTCTGGAGCGCCGGCAAACTGCGCGGCAAGGCAAGGCTCTTTGTAGAATACCTGGAATCCCGGTTAGATGTTTCATCCCCGTGTTGACGCAGCGCCGGACTTCTCGGTCAACCCGAAGCGTGCGCCCACCCGGGTTCAAAGCTTGGAGATGACCGTCTTCGGAAAGACGCCGAGGATCTTGAGAGACTGAGAGAAGAAACCAAGCTCCTCAAGCGCCAGCTGAACCGGACGCTGATCGGGATGGCCTTCGATCTCGGCATAAAATTGCGATGCCTCGAACGAGCCACCCGTTAGATAGCTCTCAAGCTTTGTCATATTGACGCCATTCGTCGCAAACCCGCCCAGCCCCTTGTAAAGCGCCGCCGGGATGTTGCGCACCTCAAACAGGAAGGCCGTCTTCGCCGGTCCATCACCCGCGTCGATGTCAGCAGGGTCACGCGACATGATCACGAAACGCGTCGTATTGTGCGCGGCATCCTCGATGTCATGGGCGATGATTTCGAGCCCGTAAACCTCAGCCGCAAGACGCGGCGCAATCGCTGCGACCGACGGATCACCCTGTTCCGCCACTTCGCGGGCCGCCCCAGCCGTATCCGCGGCCGTGACCGCCTCGATGCCATGCTGGCGCAGGAAGTTGCGGCACTGGCCGAGACCCATGATGTGCGAGCGCGCCTTCTTTATGCTGGCGAGTTCCGTGCCCCGCAGCCCCATCAGCTGGAAGCGGATCGGCAGGTAATACTCGCCCGTGATGTGCAGCTGCGTCGATGGCAACAGGTAATGAATGTCACCCACCCGACCAGCAATCGTGTTCTCGACCGGGATCATGGCCAGGTCAGCCTCCCCCTTCTCGACCGCTATGAAACAGTCCTCGAAGGTCCGGCAGGCCATCGGCTCATGCCCAGGAAAGGCCTCGCTGCAGGCAATATGGGAGTTCGCGCCAGGTTCGCCCTGATAGGCTATAGTCCGGATCATTATGGGATTCCCTGCCTGATTACCCCTGCGACGTGCGTCTGTTCGCCGCGACGCCGGGGGGAAGCGCCCCTGCGAGGCACCGGTTATATTGTGCGCTTCCGGTTAGCGTGTCAGAACGCGCGCGCCAAGACGCAAATACGCACCAGATTCGAAGGAATGCCCGATGGGAGAACTCGGTCTCAACAAGATTATGGGGGCCCTGCTGGCCACGGCACTGGGCATGATGGCCCTGATGTCCCTTCCGAGCCTCGTCTTCACAGGCTCGGGAAGCTATCACGGCGACGACCATGCAGAGGAACAGACGCTGGGCCAGAAGATGTGCTCGAAGTTCCATTATTGTGTCGAGATCGCCGAAGCTGCCTCCACGGGCCCTGCCGAGGAAATCTTTGATCTGGGCGCCGCCCTTCTCTCAGCTGACCTGACGCGCGGTGAGCGCCTCTTCGCCGGTCAGTGCTCCACCTGCCACTCAATCAACCCGGGCGGCGCCAATGGTACCGGCCCGAACCTTCACAATAGCGTCGGGGCGAACAAGATGATCGCGGCAGGCTTCAACTACTCTGGCGCCATGAAGGGCGCGAGCGGTCAGTGGACCTACGAAAACCTTGATGCCTGGCTGAAGAGCCCTGCAGGCTATATGAGAGGCACGTCGATGTCCTTCGCCGGTATAAAGAGGGATGCAGACCGCGCCAGCGTTATCGCCTATCTCGCCGCCAACACCGAAGGTGCGCCGCCTTTCCCGGCGCCGATGGCTGCCGCAGCGCCGGCTCCGGTCGAAGGCGAAGCAATCCCGGCGGAAGGAGAAGCTGCCCCGGCGACCGGGGAAACCGCCCCGGCCGAAGCGCCAGCTCCGGAAGTCCAGCCAACCTGATTGGGTTTTATCTGTGGGGGAAAGCCCCTGGCGAAAGCCGGGGGCCCTTTCCAGACCGGAACATGCGGGGTTCAGGCGCCCTTTAACCAATCCGGAACCACCATCCGTGCTTGGGCGATGTCCACCCGGCGCACGCCCCACACGTTCCCTGAAAAAGTCCGTATACGCGCAATTGCCTCGCCGAGCGGCTCGCGGGCGACACCGAGGTGAAACGCATTGGCGTGGATGAGTGTGCCGGGATCCTCAAGAATGCCGACATGCCCCTCCCAGAATATAAGGTCGCCGCGCCGCAACGCACCCGGCGCCTGCCAATCCGCGACCGTCTCGCCCGCCCAGGCCGCCTGCATGTCGGCATCGCGCGGCACCAATACGCCGCACGCCTCGAACACCTGCTGGATGAGGCCGGAACAGTCGACCCCAAGGCTCTCGCGCGCACCCCACAGGTACGGCGTCTCGATGTAGCGGGCCGCAATACCCGCCGGATCAGTCTCAAACCTTTCCAGTGGTGAGATATGGCCGAGATGCACCCAGCCTGCCCGGGCACACTCGGTCCAGTCGCCCACCCTACGTCCCGTCGCCGCGACCCGCGCGCCGAGGCACAGCATGAAACGCGGCGCCGATTTCAGATCCGGCTCGGCAAAGCAATAGGTTCGCAGAGCGCTGACCTTGTGCGTTACGGGCAGGGCCGGCGCCGACAGCGCATCCATGTTGACCCAGCCGGTATAGCGATCGCGCCGAAGCTGGCAGAGACCGAACTCGCCGTCCTCGCCGAATACTTCAACGATCTCGCCATGCAGGGCCTGCGTGCCAAGGCGTCCATCCGGCAGGGGTGCGTCACGCACCGCTGCCACGCCCGCGGTCACCTGATAGACCACAGGCTTACCAGGCGGACGCAAAAGGCGCGGATCGTCGAGGTCGGGCATCATAGAGGCTCCGGAGCGCAGCCTCAGGCCGCGTTCGGGCGCCGTGCTGAGGGCTTGGCGATCGACACTTCGGCGGACGCTGCCGTGAGAACAAGCCTGGCAAAGGCGCGCAAGTAATCCATACCCTCAGGCGTGCGCTCTATGAAGATCGACCGTAAGTCGGAATCATCTGGCAGACGGCGGATGAAATTCAGCCGCTCCAACGCATCCAAAGCCCGCGTGATCGCAGGCTTGGCAACGCCGAGGTGCTCGGCAAGGCCGCGCACGGTGTGTGGGCCCGGCATCAGGGCGACCGACATAAGCACGGCCTGCTGGCGAGCGGTCATGTCCGGCGCGTCCGAGCGCACCGAGGCCGTCACCGCCCTGCGCCACAGCTCAAGCCCTTCGCGTTCGGATAACTCCATGACCACTCCACTGAGACCCGCGCGCCCCCGATGGGAATCGCGTTTGAGGTGAATCTCGGGTGATTTGGCGGGGCCGTCCAGACCTCGAAAGCTGCCGCCCCCTTCACATTCGGTGCGAAACACCTGAAATAAGGTCATGGCCGTCTCCCAGTCTCACACACACGCCCGAAGGTATGCGAACACGCCCTGCAGCCCCGGGGATGCAGATACCTTCCTGCAAGAGGCTGAAGCCCTCGTCATGCGCCAGGGCCAGCGGATGACACGCATCCGCCGCAAGGTGCTGCGCCTGCTTCTGGAAAGCCCCGGGCCATCAAAGGCCTATGACCTGCTCGCCAATCTCGACGGCGAAGGAGCAGCCAAGCCGCCGACCATCTACCGGGCGCTGGATTTCCTTCAGGAGGCCGGGCTCGTCCACAAGATCGAAAGCCTGAACGCCTATGTGGCCTGCGGCCATACCAGCCATAGCCACTCCGCCGTCTTCCTGATCTGCGATACCTGCAAGGGCGCGGAGGAATTGCACGCCGTCGCAACCAGCGAGGCACTGAAAGCTGAAACGAAGGGGGCTGGGTTCAAGTTAACACGCGCCGTCGTAGAGGTACGCGGCACCTGCCGGAACTGCGTCGCATGATCCCGCTGATGACGCCGCTTTGGCAAGGCAGCTGCAACCAGTGGGACTGCGACGAGATGGGGCACATGAATGTGCGCATCTATGTCGAGAAGCAACTGGAAGGCCTCGTCGCGTTCTGCCATGCCGCGGGCATGCCGAATGCCTTCCGGCGTGCGTCGCCCTCGACGGTCGTCCCGGTGGACCAGCACATCCGCTTCATCCGCGAAGTGCTGCCCGGTCGCCCGATCTCAATGCGTGGCTGCGTGCTGGATATCGGGACGGCAGATGCCGTGATCTATCAGGAACTGCGCCACGCCGATGGTACGCTATCGGCTGCCTTCCGAACAAGGATCGCCCATCTTGACACAACCGAAGGCAAGGCATTTGCCTGGTCAAAGCGTGTGCTTGCCAAGCTGGAAGCCATGCGAGGCGAGACGCCGGACGAGGCGCAGCCCCGCTCCTTCGATCCGGATGCGCCCGGCCTACCGGTCGACCAGATCACCTTGGCCCGGGTTTCAGAAGTTGGCGCCCCACGTATCGGTCAGGGCGCCGTCCCGTCCACCCATTGCGGCGCCCACGGATGGATGACACCGTCCTGGATCATCGGACGCGTCTCTGACTCAGTGCCAAACCTCCTGTTCGACTGGCGTAACCGCATTGGCCAGACAGGCGGCAGGCGGCGTATGGGCGCGGCCGTCCTTGAATACCGGCTCCGCTATCACCAGCTGCCGCGCGAAGGCGACCTGTTCGTCGTGCACACCTCGCTCGGCAACGTCGCCGGCAAGACACATAACCTCGTCCACTGGGTGATGGATCCGCAATCAGGTGGCGCCTGGGCGACCTGCGAAGCCATCGCGATATCTCTGGATCTCGACACCCGCAAGGCTGTTGAAGCTCCCCCGGAGATGATAGCCGAGCTCGCGAGAATCGCGCCGCGCGGACTGACGATCTAGAGATACCCCGCCAAAATTTCCGCCAGAACCGGGATATCCTTCGGATGCAGCCCCGCAATGTTGATGCGGCCGGATGCAGGCATATACACCCCGTGCGTCTCACGCAGCTCGATCGTCTGCGCGGCAGATAAGGGAAGCTGGGAGAACATGCCATTCTGAGATTTCAACGCCGTCAGCGCACTCGAACCCGTCGCATTGACGAGGGCATCCGCCAGCGAGGCGCGTAGGCTTTTCATTCGCGTGCGCATGGCATTGAGTTCAGTCTCCCACTCGGACCGCAGCTGGATATCGCTGAGGATTGTGGCGACGATCCCTGCCCCGTGCGCCGGCGGCATTGACCAGGTGGAACGGCCAATGTCAGCAACGTGCGTCGTCGCCGCCGCAATGTCTTGCTGCGTATCACCGAGCGCGAGGAAACAGCCGGTGCGTTCACGGTAGAGGCCGAAATTCTTGGAGCAGGAATAGGCTACCATCGCCTCACCTGCCTCGGCCATGAAGGCGCGCACGCCGTCCATGTCTCGGTCAAGGCTCTGGGCGAAGCCGTGATAGGCAACATCCAGAAGCACCAGCAGGCCTCTCTCCCGGGCCAGCGCGCCCAGGGCCTTCCAATCATCGCTCGACGGATCAATGCCGGTCGGATTATGGCAAGGCCCCTGCAAAATCACCCCATCGCCAGCCTCGGCCGCCGACAGGTCTGCGATCATGCCGAGCGCGGAAAATTGTCCTTCCCTTGCATAAGCATACTCCTTCACCTCGAGGCCGAGGGACTTGACCACGTTCGGATGGTTTGGCCAGGTTGGCTTCGATACCCAGACGCGCTTCGCCCCGGTCTTGCGCATCAGGCTGACGCCCTGGAACAAGGCCCCGCAACCGCCTGGCGCCGTGAAAGACAAAACCCGCCCTTCGGCGCGTGCGGGATGCCCCTCTCCGAAAACGAAGTCCTCGACATGCCTGCAGAAGTCAACATTCCCGCGCTGTCCTTCATAGACCTTGGTATCCTGCGCTGCGAGCATCCGCGCCTCGGCGGTCTTTACCGCAGACAGGACCGGCGTCAGGCCGACCAGATCCTTATAGACCCCGACGCCGAGATCAAACTTCTGATCACGCGGGTCGGCGCGGAAGGCCGTCATCAGGCCCAGGAGGGCATCGGGCGCCAGCGGGGAAAGGTCAGCGAAATGGGACATGTGATGAATCCGGAAACCCTGGCGCAGCTCTAGCGGCTTTTGCCCGCACGTGGAACCCGCAGACAATGCCGCGGAATGAATTACGCGTCCGCCGAGGATCCCTGACACTTGACGTCCAAGCAGGGGAGAAACACAAAGATCGCCTGTGTGGTCCTTAGCCGCGATAAGCTGCGTGACGGCGCATGCAGCGCGGACAGCAGCCGGGCGATGGGGTTCCAGAACTCAGGATGCAGATGGGTTAACCCAGAGGAATAGACCCGTGCCGGATACGGCCGGTTTCGCAGCGGCAGATATTCTCACATAGCGGTGTTCTTCAGGGATTTCTTTGTTTCGAAGCCCGCCGGATTCGGCATCGGCAAGGCCATTATGACACCAGCGTGGCCTCAGTCTTCGCCGTGACTTCCTCCATCGTCACGCCGGGGGCAAGTTCGATGACTTTCAGGCCTCCAGGGACGACGTCCATAACGCAGAGGTCGGTGATGATGCGGTTCACGACGCCTTTACCGGTGAGCGGCAGGGTGCATGCCTTCAGCACCTTAGACTCGCCTGCCCTGTTGGCATGGTCCATCACCACGACGATGCGCTTGACGCCCGCGACCAGGTCCATTGCGCCGCCCATACCTTTGACGAGCTTGCCCGGGATCATCCAATTTGCGAGGTCGCCGTTTTCGGCCACCTCCATCGCGCCGAGGATGGCAATGTTGATGTGGCCGCCACGGATCATTGCAAAGCTGGTTGCGCTGTCGAAGAAGCTGGTGTGCGCCAGCGTAGTAATCGTCTGCTTGCCGGCATTGATGAGGTCCGGATCTTCCTCACCCTCATAGGGGAACGGGCCCATGCCCAGCATGCCGTTCTCGGACTGCAGCGTCACGTCCATGCCTTCGGGGATATGGTTGGCCACCATCGTCGGAATACCGATGCCGAGGTTCACATAATAGCCGTCGCGCAGTTCCTTTGCGGCGCGCGCCGCCATGTCATCGCGGGTCCAGGGCATCAGAAAGTCTCCCGCTTGCGTGTCGTGCGCTGTTCGATGCGCTTCTCGAACATGCCCTTCACAATGCGTTGGACGAAAATACCCGGCAGGTGGATATGGTCAGGGTCCAGATCACCGGCAGGCACGATTTCTTCCACTTCGGCAACGGTGACCTTACCCGCCATGGCCATCGGCGGATTGAAGTTGCGGGCGGTCTTGTTGAAGATCAGGTTACCCTGCGTGTCGGCCTTCTCGGCCTTGACGATCGAAAGGTCCGCAACGAGGCCCGTTTCGAGGATATAGGTCTCGCCGTTGAACTCGCGGTGTTCCTTACCTTCGGCCACCAGCGTACCAACACCGGTCCTGGTATAGAAGCCGGGAATGCCCGCGCCGCCGGCGCGGCAGCGCTCGGCCAGGGTGCCTTGCGGGTTGAACTCCAGTTCGAGCTCGCCGGATAGGTACTGGCGCTCGAACTCTTTGTTCTCGCCTACATAAGAAGAGATCATCTTCTTGATCTGGCGCGTCCTGAGCAGGAGGCCCAGGCCGAAATCATCGACGCCGGCATTGTTGGAAATCGCGGTAATATCTTTCACGCCGCTATCGCGCAGGGCGAGGATGAGGTTCTCCGGAATGCCGCAGAGGCCGAATCCGCCAGCCATCACTGTCATGCCATCGAAGGTAAGACCTTCAAGGGCTTCTTTCGCTGATTTGTAAACCTTACTCGCCATCCGGCCTGTCACTCCCTGGTCGCGTTGCCGGTGCACCGCAAAAATAGCATAAACTGTGACCCCTGCATGCCCGAGTACACGGCAGATTTCAACGTCCGTTGAAGATCTTCAGGCCGCCGCGACAGTCTGCTCGATGGCGCCGAAAACAGAATGGCCTGCGCTATCGTTCATCTCAATACGCACGGTATCGCCGGGCTGCATGAAGGGCGTCTTCGGGGCGCCGTCACGGATGGTCTCGATCATGCGGATCTCGGCAATACAGGAATATCCGAGCCCGCCTTCGGCTATGGGCTTGCCCGGGCCGCCATCTGCGCCTTTGTTGGAGACCGTGCCTGAGCCGATGATCGTACCGGCGGCGAGGCTGCGGGTCTTTGCGGCGTGGGCGACGAGCCGGGGGAGACTGAAGGTGGCATCAATGGCGGCATTGGCCCGGCCGAAAGGGACAGCGTTGAGATCAACGCGCAGCGGCAGGTGGACGAGACCATCCTGCCAGTTCGCACCGAGCTCCCCGGGGGTCACCGCGACGGGCGAGAAGGCACTGGCAGGCTTGGACTGGAAGAAGCCGAAGCCCTTGGCGAGCTCTCCGGGGATTAAGCCGCGCAGAGAGATATCGTTACAGAGCATGATCAGCTTGATGTGGTGGCCGGCCTCTTCCTCGCTGACGCCCATCGGTACGTCATCCGTGATCACGGCGATCTCGCCTTCCATGTCGCAGCCCCAAGTGACATCGCCGAGCGGGATGGTATCGCGTGGCCCAAGAAAGCCGTCGGAGCCGCCCTGGTAGATCAGGGGATCATAGTAGAAAGTCTCGGGCACCTTATCGCCGCGCGCGGCGCGGACGAGCTCGACATGGTTGATGTAGGCCGAGCCGTCCGCCCACTGATAGGCACGGGGGAGCGGGCTTTCGCAGTCATGCTCGTGAAAGCGGAAGGTAGGAACCGACCCCAGCTCCACCTGCCCCGCGAGCGTTTCCAGCTCGGGCCCATAGATTGCCCATTTGTCGAGCGCGGCCTGCAGCGTGGGCGCAATGCGCGCGGCATCTGTAGCGCGCGTGAGGTCGCGGCTGACGACGACAAGGCGGCCATCGCGTGTGCCGTTGCGAAGGGTAGCGAGTTTCATAGGAAGGTTTCCTGTGCTAGCGTTCTGTTGTTATTGATAGCAATGCTGGTTTTTCTTATAAATGAAAGCATGGCGCGGATAAGTGCCCACAAGATCAACGAAGCGACTGTCGCAGCATAGCGCGCCCGTCCGGCTTACGCAGTTGTGTCGATGGCAGAAGACGTGCGGCGCATTCCGGAGGAGACTGTAAAGCGCGAGGAAAGCGCCGGGGAGATGATGGTGCGGATTTTCAGCCGTTCATGGGACGGCGAAAAGCCTAAACTGCCGCTGCGCGAAGCTAATTTTGAGCCCATGAAGTCTCGCGGCGAGAAATGATCTGCCGTGACACGAACATTGTTTCGGAGTTCATGGGAGCGCCTCCCGATCCCGCGATTTGTAGCTGACTTAAAATACGGCCGGTCACCGAGAGCGGCATTACCGGAATTCAGATAGCGGAAATCATCAGGGGACTCGCTAATCTTCCGCAAGGCCGCCGCAGGGAATCGCTGCTTCGTCACTATCGTTCCTTCCGCGCAAACCTGCCGGACGCAGACGTCTTCGCATTCGATGAATCGGCCGCGCTGGAATTTGGCAACATCATTTCTGACCGCACTCAGATCGGGCGCTCGATCAAAGATATGGTCGCGCAGATTGCCGCGATTACCGTTGCGCATGGATACCTGCTTGCGACCCGGGACATCGGGGGCTTCAAAGATTGCGGAATTACCCTGATCAATCCGATTGCATACAAAGCGTGAAAGGTTCGGCGCTAGGTCTGATTACGTCGTCTCCTGCTCAATCTTCTCGTGCAGCCAGGCGGCGTGGCGGGGCGCCTTCTTCGTCGTGGTCCATTCGTCTATCATGGGCTGAGCCACGGACTTCAGCTGCGCCATCTGCTCCGGCGTGCCGATATCGGCGGCGAGTTCGAGACGGTGGCCGTTGGGGTCGAAGAAGTAGATTGACTTGAAGATGCCGTGATGCGTCGGGCCGAGCACATCGAGGCCGAGCGACTCAAGGTGTGCTTTGGCGGCGAGGAGTTCGTCGAGGCTGCCGAGGCGCAGGGCGATGTGCTGGACCCAGATGGGCGTGTTCGGGTCGCGGCCCATTTCGGGCTGTTCGGGCAGTTCGAAGAAAGCGAGCACGTTACCGTTGCCGGCATCAAGGAAGATGTGCATGTACGGATCATAGGCGCCGGTCGAGGGCACATGGTCCTCGGCAATCGCCAGCTGGAAATCCATGCCGAGCGTCTTCTGGTAAAACTCCACCGTCTCCTTCGCATCCTTGCAGCGATAGGCGACGTGGTGGACGCCTTTGAGTTTAGGGGTGGTCATGAAAACCTCATTCTTGTTTTGCAGAGCATGAAGGCGCAGATGAATTCCATGGAGCGCAAGCTCGATATCGTGACGGACGATGTGCAACTCATCAAGGTTTGCATGACGGACATGGAAGAAGCGATGGCCGGCTTCAACCGCCGCACGGACAATATCGAAGTCGGTTGGGGTCCCATAGATCGCCGCCTCAATCTCACCGACGCCTAGGCCTTCTCTTTCACCGCGAGCACGCCGCGCTCAACCTGGTCGCGTTCGATGGATTCGAACAGGGCTTTGAAGTTGCCTTCGCCAAAGCCTTCCTTGTAGTCGCCCTTGCGCTGGATGAATTCGAAGAAGACCGGGCCGATCTGCGGCTGGGCGAAGATCTGCAGGAGGAGGCGCGGATCGCCGCCTTCGGTCGTGCCGTCGAGCAGCAGACCGCGCGTCTTGAGGCCGGAGACATCCTCGCCGTGGCCCGGCAGGCGGGCATCGAGCATCTTGTAATAGGTCTCCGGCGGCGGGGTCATGAAGGGCACGCCGCGCTTGTTCAGGTCGTCCCAGCAGGCATAGAGGTCGTCGCAGATCAGCGCGATGTGCTGGATGCCTTCGCCGTTGAACGCGCGCAGGAATTCCTCGATCTGACCGCCGCCGCCCTTGCCTTCCTCGTTCAGCGGAATTCGGATCTTGCCGTCCGGTGCGGTCAGCGCCTTGGAAGTCAGACCCGTATATTCACCCTTGATGTCGAAATAACGGATCTCGCGGAAGTTAAAGAGCGTCTCATAAAAATCAGCCCAGTATTTCATGCGGCCGCCATAGACGTTGTGGGTCAGGTGATCGATGATCCTGAAACCGGCGCCTTTCGGATGGCGGTCCACGCCCGGCAGGTATTCGAAATCGATGTCGTAGATGGACAGCTCACCCGCGCCGGTATCGTAGCGGTCAATCAGGTAGATGATCGAATTGCCGATGCCGCGGATGCCGGGAATGTGCAACTCCATCGGGCCTGTCCTGACTTCCACCGGCTCGCCGCCCTGTTTCAGCAGGTGGTCATAGGCGGCGCGGGCATTCCTGACGCGGAAGCCCATGCCGCAGGCCGAGGGGCCGTGCTCGCGCGAGAAATACCAGGCGGCGGAGTTCGGCTCGTAATTGGTGATGAGGTTGATGGCGCCCTGGCGCCAGAGATCGACATCCTTGGAGCGGTGGCGGGCGATCCTCGCGAAGCCCATGGTTTCAAAGACCGGTTCCAGAACGCCCTTCTGCGGCGCTGAAAATTCGATAAACTCGAAACCGTCGAGACCGGCGGGATTGTCGAAAAGTTCGGCCATGGGACGAGGCTCCTGTCTGGCACGGCAGAGAGATATAGTTTCATATGTAACCAATAAGCGCTCGCCCTGCAAGCCAGCCTGAAGGATGACCGATGTCCGATACCCCCGCCTCCAATTCCCTGCGACTGGCGAACTTTCTGCCGTTCCGGCTGTCGGTCCTGTCTAATGCCATCTCGCAGCGGATTGCCGAGCTATATGACCGAGAGTTCGGCCTTTCAGTCTGGCAGTGGCGGGCCATGGCGGTGACCGCCGACACGCCCGGTATCAGCGCCACTGAGATCGGCCAGCGCACGCAGATGGACAAGGTTGCAGTGAGCCGTGCGATCGCCGGGCTCATCGAAATGGGGTATCTGGATCGGCGGGCGTGCGAAGAGGATGCGCGCCGCTCGCTGCTCTTCCTGACCAAGACGGGACAGGATGTTTATGATCTGATCGTACCCTTGGCCTTATCCGAGGAGGCGCGGCTCGTCAGCGCCCTGAGCGAGCGTGAACAAGCCCAGCTTGCTCATCTGATGGGTAAGCTCGCCGGCGCCGCCTCGCCAGACCGGGACTTATGGTGAGCAAGCCTACCCCGCCCGCCGCCGGCGCTGACGCAGGTTGCGCGCGACGGGACCGTCTTCCTCGAGCGTGAAGCGCTCGACCAGGCGGGCGATGAAGGCCGAGAGCTGGTCGCGAACTTCATAGGGAGCCTCCATCGGCAGAAAGTGAGACGTGCCACGAACGCCGCGCATCATCAGGGAAGGATTCTGATGAATGATCTCGGCACGGACTTTTTCTGAGATAACCGAATCGCGACCGGGCCGAAGGATGACGATCGGGATCTTCTTCTTGCGAACCTTGCGTAGCGCCCGCCATGGCGCATTGCGCTGGGCGCCGAAGGTCTTGGCTTCCCATTCCGGCCTACAGGTCAGCCTCCAGCTCTGCCTGGCGGGGTCTGTCACGCCGCCATCAGCACGCTCGAGGCCGTCGAGCAGATAGTCGGCCAGGAAGGGCTCGCGCCAGGACTTGAAGGCGGGCTTACCGGAATATCCGTCCAACGCCTCACCGAAAGAGCTGAACTCGCCCCGGCGCTTGCGGGCGCGGGCGGCCATTTTGTTGCCACGCGACATGAGCCAGGTGAAGGGCGGGAAGACATGGTTCCAGAAATAGACCTTGCGCGAAAGGATCACGGGGTCGGCCAGAACGAGGCCTTTGACGAGATCAGGACGCTTGCCCGCAACAAGCAGAGCGACGCAGCCACCCATCGAATGGCCTCCAAGTACCACGCCCTGAGGCGCTTCCTCGTCGAGGAAGGCAATCACATCGTCGCGGTACCTGTTCCAGGAGGAAAGACCGCCCGTTGCAGGAAGGGTCGAGAGGCCATGGCCGCGCAGGTCAAGCGCCGCAATGCGGGCCCGAAGGCCAAGCGGGGCGAGCATCGACTGATAGGTCATGGCATTAAAGCCGGTGGCGTGCAGCCAGACGGCGGCATACGGTTTGATCGGATCGCCAAACTCGATGCCAGCCATCTCGCCACCGGATTTGAAAGGCTCGCGGAAACGGCGCATCAGACCGGGGCTCCGAATACTTTGCGAAGGAGGTCTGTCGAACGCGCCAATGGAGTCTCCCGGATCTTCTTTTCCTCTTCGGCCACATAGAGGAAGATGCCGTCAAGCCCGAGCCCTACGGCATGCGACGTCAGGTCCGCCTGCACGCTGGACGTTGTGCCGCCGAGACCGATTCCGGACAGATAGTTTTCCATCGACCTGAAGGCCCCGGACTGGGAGAGCGCAGTGCGCACATGCGGGGTGAAGGCGGCGGCCAGCTGCGTCCCGGTCCGCGCACGGAGGAAATCGGTGGCGGCCGTATCACCGCCGCGCAGGATGCCGAGCGCATCCTCAATCGTCATGTTGCGCACGGCGCCGAGTATCAGCGCCCGGGCTTCCGGCACAGCCGCTTCGGCGGCGCGGTTGAGGCGCAGCTCGACATCATCCAGTCGGCCGCTGGCGCCGACCGCGGCGAGATTTCGCTGAACCTCGCGGTAGGTTTTCGGCAGCGGGATGCGGATGCGCTGGTCGCCGAAATAGCCGTTCTCGCGGCCGAGCTGGCTGGCGACATTGGTGGCGGCGACCACCAGCGCTTCGCGCAGGCCGGCGTCGATTTCGGCGGTGGTCAGCGCGCCGCCGGGCTGGGTCAGGATCTCGCCGAGGACCGGCCCGTAGGCGCCGGCCGATTCGCAGCCCGCTGGAAGTACCGCAAGAACCAGGGCCGCAAGGATTCCAGGTTTCATGCTTCAAACTCCCAGGTCCGTCCGGAAACGGTTTACGCGGCACGTACCGACCCTACAGGAGGGATGCCCGGAATTGAAGGGCGCACACGCCCCCGGCTGCGTAAGCTCGCGTTACCGGGATTTTAGGATCGCCCTATTGACCACGGCTGTAGTCAATAATATGATCACGCTTGTAGTCATATACAGGTGACAGATGACACAGATTTCCGCTTCCGAACTTGAGGTCATGGATGTCCTCTGGGCGCGACCTGGACTGGCCGCGAGCGATGTGCATGACGCGCTCGGCGACGGGCGCAACTGGAACGTGCGCACGGTGAAAACCTTCCTCTCCCGGCTTGTCGAAAAGGGCGCGCTGACGACCGTCGAAGATGGCCGGCGCTACCTGTATTTTCCTGCCATCAGGGAAGACGAATACAAGGCCGCAGCCGCCACGCAGTTCATTGACCGCGTCTTCTCCGGGCGCGCCGCGCCGTTGGTCGCCCACCTCGCCGACAGCCGCGGCCTGACGCGCGAAGACATTGCCGAACTCGAGAAACTCCTGGGGGAGCTGAAGAAATGATCCACGCCATTCTCAACGGGGACTTCTCCCACGCGCTCGAGACGTTGCTGGCGGTGTCGGTCCTGCTCTTGATCGTGCTGATGCTGCGCCGGCCGGTGGCGCGCCAGTTCGGGGCGGGGGTGGTCTACCTGCTCTGGGCGATCCCGGTGGCGCGCTTCTTCCTGCCGCCGCTGCAGACGCAGTTGTCGATGCTGAGCCTCAACTTTGCACCCGCCGGAAAGGCCGCCGCCGACATGCCAGCCCCGCTCGGGCCGGAAGTAATGGTCACCGCGCCGCCGGTCGTGGCCGCCTGGACCCCGCCCCCGGAGATCGACATGGCCGTGGCAGAGCCGGGCACCTTGTCCCTGGCGGCGCAGGTGATGCCGGCCTTGCTGATCGCTGCGGTCGCGGCCTGGGTCGCTGGCGCGGTGTTCCTCGCGGCGCGCAACCTCATCGCCCACTGGCGCTTCATGCAGACGGTTGACCGCGAGGCGATGCCGGTACCTGCGCCGATGGCTGACCTTGTCGCCCGGGTGGCGGCCGAGACCGGCCTTCGTCGTTCGCCGCGCCTGGTGGCGAGCTTGATCTCCCGCGGTCCGTTCGTGACCGGACTATTTCGCCCCGTTGTCGTGATGCCGGCCTGGTTCGAGGACGACTACACGCCGATGGAGGCGCGTGCTGCGCTCGCCCATGAACTGATGCATGTGCGGCGCGGCGATCTCTGGGCCCTGCAGGTCTCTGAACTCTTCGTGGCGGCGATGTGGTTCAACCCGCTGGCTTACATTGCCCGGAATGCATTCCGGACCGATCAGGAAGCCGCCTGCGACGCTGATGTCCTGGCCCGCTGCCAGACCAGTCCGCATGCTTACGGGTCCACCCTGATCAAGGCGGCACGCCTCCACCTGCCCGAACCGGCACTTGCGACTGGCCGTCTGCCCCTGACCCATGCCCTAAAGGAAAGACTGACCCGCATGACCTATCCCGCCCCCTCGTCCCGCCGCCGCATGATCGGCTTCGGCGCGGCCCTCCTGTTCGGCGCCTCAACGCTGGCGATCACCGCCTCGGTGGCGGCCGCTGCCGAGCCTGAAAACAAAGACACGCATCAATTCCGCATCGAGACCGACGGTCTCCTGATCACCGATGTCGGAAGCGACCGCCAGATCGTGATGCTCGGCGATCCGATGGCGAAAGTCATCCCGGTGCCGCAGATCCCACCGGAACTTGCCGAGCTGCAAGCCCGGATCAACATCGACGTCGCCGAACTGACCGGACCCTCGATTATCGGCGACGTAAGCGATATGACCAGCGATCCCGATTTCATCGAGATCACCCGCCTCAGCACGCAACTCGCCGGCCTCGGCGCCAGCCTCGGCGTCGCCAGCGCCATGGAAGCCCTGACGATGGACTTCAACAACATGTCGGAGGCCGAGATCGAAGCCTGGGCGGAAGATTTCGAAGCCCGGATGGAAGCCAAGTCGGCCGAGATCGAGGCGCGCGCCGCCGACATGGAACTGCGCGTGGAAATCCATGCCGACCGCCTCGACCAGAACATGGTCGAACAGACCGAAGCCCGCTTGCTGACCCTGGAACGCCGGATTGAGGCGAACGCCGGGGAAATTGAAAAAATCATGGAGGCCCGCTTCGGCACCGCCTTCGAAGCGAAGGTTGAGGCCCAGGCCGCCGTCATCGAAGCGCTTATGGAGAGCTGCAAGGATGCCGAACTGGCCACCGGCGAGACCCGCATTCTCGAGCGCGCAGACGCCGATGGCGAAGTCTTCCGCCTCGCCTGTGTCCAAGGCAACCGCGACCGGCTGAAGGCCGCCGAAACGCTGGCCGTCATCGGCTCCCATCCTGGCCTCACGGCTGCGGAGAAGGCCGCCTTCAATGCCGCCGCCGCCGGTGAGCGCCGCAAGCAGGTGATGGTTATCCGTGCCGATGCCTCGCAAGCGCCCGCGCCGTCAGAGCCGCCCGCCGCCCCGGAACCGCCGCTCAAAGGCGAATGACACCGCGCCAGCCCCGAACCCCTCAGCCCCGGCCCGAAAGACCGGGGTCTTTTTTGCCTGTCACCCGGTGCTTTGCGCCGCCCGCCCGAGCCGTTAGGGTGCGCGCCAGACAAACATACGGGAGATGGACGCCATGAAACTTCGTGCCCTTTGCGCTGCGCTGCTTGTGTTCACCGCCCTCGGCGCCTGCACGACCGCGCCCGAGCCCTGCACCACCGAGTGGATCGATTACCGGACGGACAAGGTGCTGAAACGCTTCGCCTACGAGAACCGCGGCCTCGTGTCCGACCTGCGCAACCTGTTGCGCGCCGATGGCGAGGTTGATCCGGTGCAGGCGATCCTGCTGGCGGCGAAGGCCGAGGACCTGCGCGACTTCGCCACCAGTTTCGAGCGGATCATCATCCCGGAACTGGAATCGGCGGTCGGCCAATGCGCCGGCAAGCCCGAGTTCATCCCGGCCTTCACCGGGTTCCTGCGCAAGGAAGGCGTCCCGGAAGAAGCGCTGGAATGGGCCGGGCCGATCATGGCCCTTTCCCAGGTCGCCCGGTCTTATCCGTAACGCGCTGAAGCGAACCTGCTGCAATGAAAACCCTGATTGTCGTTCCGGCCCGCTATGCCTCGACGCGCCTGCCGGGCAAGCCGCTCGCGAAGATCGCCGGGCGCGCCATGGTGGACCGCGTGGCCGGTCTCGCGCGGCGCGCCGCTGCCCAGCTGGAGCAGGCGGAACACGTCGTCGCCACCGATGATATGCGCATCCTCGAACACTGCCGCGATGCCGGCATTCCCGTGGTGATGACCGACCCTGACCTGCCCTCCGGCTCCGACCGGGCACTTGCAGCGGCCGACGGGCTCGGCGCCGCGCCTGAGTTCGTCGTCAACCTGCAGGGCGACGCGCCGTTCACGCCGGCTGCGCATGTCGTCGCCATCGTCGACGCGCTGGCGACCTCGGGCACCGATGCGGCAACACCCTACATCCGCCTCAGCTGGGAAGCGCTCGACCGGCTGCGCGCGCACAAGCTGGAGACACCGTTCTCCGGCACGACACTGGTCACCGATCCGTCGGGCCGCGCCATCTGGTTCTCAAAGATCATCCTGCCTGCCATGCGCAAGGAGAAAGACCTGCGCGGCATGGGCCCGCTCTCGCCGGTGTGCCAGCATGTCGGCCTCTATGCCTACCGGCTTGCAGCGCTGCGCCGCTACTGCGCGCTGCCGGAGAGCCGCTATGAGCGCCTGGAGGGCCTCGAGCAGCTGCGCCTGATCGAGAACGGGCTGACGGTGCAGGCAGTGGAAGTGCAGCCGGGACGGATCGCCATTCCGGGCATCGACACCGCCGAGGACATTGCGCTGGCCGAACGTCTTGTCGCCGAACTCGGCGATCCGGCGCAGGACTGACACCGATGGCGACGCTTTTCCTGGTCCGGCACGGCAATACATTTGATGCTGGAGATATCGTCACGCGTGTTGGCGGACGCACCGACCTGCCCTTGTCCGCATCCGGCCGAAAGCAGGCTGACGCCCTTGCGACACATTTTGAGGGCACATGTTTTTACGCGGCGCTCACCTCGCCGCTGCAGCGGACACGGGCGACAGCGCGCGCAATCCTCAGCCGGCGGACGGATGCCCCCGCGCTGCTGATCCGTACCTTCCTGCGCGAAATTGACTATGGGCCGGACGAAAACCAGCCAGAGCAGGTCGTGATTGCCCGCCTCGGCGCTGCGGCGCTACAGGCATGGGACGAGGACGCTACGCCGCCGGAGGGCTGGATTGTGGATCCGGACGCGATTCGCGCCGGATGGTCTGTATTGCTGAAAGAGATCGCCGCGCTCCCCGCCAGTGCGAACGTGCTTGTCGTCACCAGCAATGGTACGGCGCGCTTCCTGCCGGATGTGGTGGACACGCGCCCTGCGGGCCTTGACCGCAAGCTGAGGACGGGAGCGTGGGGCGAAGTCAACGTAACGCGGGACGCCGCGGTGATAGAAGTGTGGAACAGTCGGCCCTAGGCGACGCCCTGTGCGATAACCTGCTGGCCGAGATCTGCGGATCCGCCGATAGGGAGATAGAAAGCCACCGTCGTGCCCTCCCCGTCGATCGAGGACAGCGTCAGGCGGCCGCCATGCATTTCTGCAAAGGACTTTGTGAGTGCGAGGCCAAGGCCTGTTCCGTCCGTGTTGCGGTCCCTTGGCCGCAAGACCTGCTCGAACGGTTGGCCGAGACGGGGAATGTCCTCGGCGGGGATGCCGATTCCGGTATCGGTTACGCCGAAGTAGATCTCAGGGCCATGCTGATCGACCTGCACGGTGATGCGGCCGCCTCGATCGGTGAACTTGATTGCGTTTGACACAAGGTTGAGGATCATTTGGCGGATGGCGCGGTGGTCAGCATCGATGTCCGGAAGGTTCGGCGCGGTGTCGAGCACAAGCTCGATTTCCTTCTGCTCGGCCTTGCAGCGGATCATGCGCAGGGCAGCGTCAACCGGATCCACCGGATCAATCGGCTGGGGCGCGATGCTCATCTTGCCAGCCTCGATCTTTGCCATGTCGAGGATGTCGTTGATCATCTCGAGCAGGTGCTGTCCGGACGTTAGAATGTCGCGTGAGTATTCCTTGTATGACGGATGCCCCAGTGGACCGGCAAGCTCGGTCATCATGATCTCGGAAAAGCCGATGATGGCATTGAGCGGCGTGCGCAGCTCGTGGCTCATGTTGGCGAGGAAAGCGGACTTGGTGAAGGCGGCATGCTCCGCCCTGGCCTTCTCCTGCAGATATCTGCGCGAAAGCTCGTTCGCCTTGCCCTCGGAGCGCTGCAGCTCAAGGCTCGTCTGCTGCATCTTCTCCTGCTGCCTGCGCAGCTCTTCCTCGTGTCTGATGTTCTCGGTCACATCCACGCCGACGCTAAGAAGGCCACCATCCTGCGTGGGGCGTTCGATCATCTTCAGCCAGCGGCCCGTGCGTAGCCCGATCAGCGTGGTTCGGTGATCCTCCATTGACCGACGCTCGATCAAGACGGCACCCGCCCTTGCAATCTCCATCGTCTCGTGGCTGAGGCCGGCGCGCAGGGTTTCCTGGAGGCCAAAATCTGCTGCGAAGGCGTGGTTCCAGTAGAGCAGCCGCTTGCGGGCATCCCATAGCGCGAAGGGGCCGGCAAACCCCTCAATGGCCGAACGCAGGCGTTGCTCGGCCGCCCGGACGCGGTCCTCTGCCTGTTTGCGGCTGGTCACATCCATCATGATACCGCCGAAGACAGGCTGGCCGCTCACCGGATCGTGTGAAAGACTGCCGCGCATCTCGATCCAGCGTCCGGGCGCGGCGTTTGCCGGGAAGGTCAGATGCAGCCAGCCGATGGTACGCGCCTTTGTGAAGGCCTCGCGGATACGCGGGTGCGCTTCGAGCGGAGCGCAGGCGAGCAGGTCATCCAACGTTTCAGGGCCGACGCGGTCCAGCCCCAGAATCTCCGAGGCGCCCTCACTTAAAAAGATCGCGCTGGTCTGATGCGACCATTCCCAATAGCCAGCCTGCGCGCCGCGCATCACAAGGCCGAGAATGCGGTCGGATTCCTCATTACGGGTGGACTGGATCAGCATCTCGGTCTGACGCTTCGACAAGCGGCGCGTCAGTCCAAGGATGGCCATGGCCGGGGCCAGGATCAGCAAGGCAAACATCAGGATCTTTGCCAGATTTGACAGCGTGATCAGCGGGCGGGCCATGGTCAGGCAGAGGCTGACATCGCTTCCGGCGACAGGCGCACAGGCCGTACCCGCCCGCACGATACCCCTGCCGGACTGAATCGATGGCCGGTCAGCCGGGGCCGCTTCGGCAGCCGGGCTCAGATGGCCGGCGCCATGACTGAACCTGGTGCCCGGCGCGCGCAGGCTAAGGCGTGCCTTTTCGGGCTTGGTAAACACGGCAGTGATGGGCGCGAGCGCGATCAGCGCTCCGGCCCCTTCGGAAGGGGCAACAAATACAAGATCTCCGTGCGGCGTAAGCACCATGCCAGCCTCACCGGCCCGGAGCGTCCTCGCCGCCCGGGCCGCATCGCCAAGGCGTGAACCGGCGGGAGACTGAGCCGCATCACGCAACGACACGAGCGCGTCCAGACCAGGGGCGATGTCTGCGCCCCTTGGCGCAGACATATCGTCCTGTGCGACCAGGCGGAGCACCAGCTGCACTGCATCAGCGCGCGCGACGATGTGGGAGGCCAGCATCCGTGCCTCACCCTCAAGCTGGGCGAGAAAGGCGCGCTCCTCGCGCATATGTTCGTCGGAGGCTTTCAGGCCGAGAGCAAGTGTCAGCAGGCCGAGGATGGCGACAATCAGCCCGAGCGTGCGCCGGTTTTCGGCTGAAAGCGAGGGCTCCCCCGGCAGTGCCGGAAGGTCAGCTTGGCGGGAACGCGGCGTCGGCTTGCCCAAAGTTTACCTGTTTCCAGCGCGCAGAGTACCGGATCGCAGAAGTTTCAGGGGCAAAGATTGCCGGTTGGTTAACTTTTCTCGCTGCGCTGTTAACCCGGTTTCAGGCTGCGCCGGAAACAGCCCGGCCAGCAATATCCATCGCGTTCTCGGACAATCCGGCCTCGACCAGCCGTTTGAGGCAGGCCTCGGCTTCGCTCCTGGCTTTCGGTTCCAGAAGGCGCCATTGTTCGAACGCCGTCAGCAGGCGCGCGCCGAGGGCGGGGTTTACCCTGTCTGCCGCGAGAATCGTCTCTTCGACGGCACGGTAGCCCGAGCCATCCGGCGCGTGGAAAGCGGCGAGGTTCTGCATCGCGAAGGCGCCGATGACAGCCCGCACGCGGTTCGGGTTCTTCACGTCGAAGGCGGGGTGGGCGATCAGGCGTTTGATGTCTTCCGCGGTGCCGGTCGACGCCTGAACGGAGAACCACTTGTCCATGACAAGGGGATTGTCTTTCCAGAGCCCACCAAAATGGGCAATCACCTGCTGACGTGCTTCGCTCTTATTGACCATCAGGGCGCGCAGCGTGGACAACCGTTCGGTCATGTTGGGTGCGCGCTCGTAGAGACCGAGCAGCGTCTGCGACGCGCCAGCGTCAGGCGAAGCTGCGAGCAGGCCGATGAAAGCCGTACGGCGCGCGCGAACAGAGGCCTGCGCCGCACCGGGATGATAAGGTGAGGGCGGCGGCGTCTTCAGCGTTTCAGAGACCTCTTCTGCGAGTTCGGTGTAGAGTGCGGTCTTGAGTTTCTGCTGCGCGGCAAAGAGAGCCACCGGATCTGCCGGCTGGCGCTCGAGAAACAACTCTCCGACTTCCGGCAGACGGGTCAGAAGCGCCGCGAAGGCGGGATCGTGTTCGGCGCCGCGCACGGCGCTGGCGATGACCTCGACCAGTTCATGGCTGGGCCTGGTCTGGCTGCCATCCGAGAGGGCGAGGATCTCCTCCTTGATGAGGGTTTGCAGCCCGTCCCACTTGTTGAAGGAATCGGTCTCAGCCCTGGCGAGGGCAATCCGCTCGCTGCGTGCCAGCCTGCGCCGGATCTGGACCGGCGCAGAGAAGTCGCGCGCCACCGAAAGAAGCGGGCGGGAACTGCCGGGCGGGAATCGGAAGACGAGCGTGGCAGAGGCAGTGTTGAGGAGATGCAGGAAGGGCTCGGGCGCAAAGCCTTCCGCAGCCTGATGACCACCCTTGCCGTCGAGCAACGCGCAGAGCAGCGGGATAGGAACGGGGCGTTTGACCGGCTGGCCTGGCGTAGCCGGGGTCGCCTGCGTGAAGGCGACAGTTAGTGTGCTAAGGGCTGCGTCCCAGGTTTCACTCACCGTGACCTCCGGTGTGCCGGCCTGCGAATACCAGAGACGGAAATCGGACAGGTCGCAGCCGGTAACCTCTTCGAAACAGGCATAGTAATCCTCAATTGTTACCGCCTGCCCGTCATGGCGCGCAAAATAGAGGTCCATGCCTTCGCGATACTTCTCCGGGCCGATCATCCGTTTGAGCATGCCAATGATCTCGGCGCCCTTTTCATAGACCGTGGCGGTATAAAGATTATCGATGGCGCTGTAATTTTCAGGACGCACGGCATGGGCGAGCGGACCCGCATCCTCCGCAAACTGTCGTGCACGCAGCTTGATAACATCCTTGATGCGCTGGACCGGGCGTGAGCGCATGTCTGCAGAGAAGTTCTGGTCACGGAAAACCGTCAGGCCTTCCTTAAGGCAGAGCTGGAACCAGTCACGGCAGGTGATGCGGTTGCCGGTCCAGTTGTGGAAGTATTCGTGCGCGACAATCGATTCGATGGCCTCGAAATCAAGGTCTGTCGCGCTGGCTTCGTCGGCGAGCACATAGGCCGAGTTGAAGATATTGAGGCCTTTGTTCTCCATGGCGCCGAAATTGAAGTCGCGCACAGCGACAATGTTAAACACGCCGAGATCATACTCCCGGCCATAGACTTCCTCATCCCAGCGCATCGAGCGCTTGAGGCAATCCATCGCCCAGGCGGCACGCGGCGCATCACCTTTGTCGACATGGATGCCGAGATCGACCGTGCGGCCAGACATCGTGGTGAACGTATCGCGCAACACATCGTAATCGCCAGCACAGAGGGCGAAGAGATAGGCTGGCTTCTTGTGCGGGTCCACCCACTCCGCATAATGGCGTCCAGCCGGCAAATCGCCCGAGGCGCCGGGCGTACCGTTTGACAGGAGGATCGGGAATTCGCGCTTCAGACCAACCATCCGAACCCGGAATGAACTCATGACATCGGGCCGGTCGGGGTAATAGGTGATGCGACGGAAGCCTTCGGCCTCGCACTGGGTACAGAGCCGGCCGCCCGAGAGGTAAAGGCCGGATAGCGCCGTGTTAGCTTCCGGCGAGATCTCCACTTCCGTGGCCAGCAGAAAAGGGCCTCCAGGCGGTGTGTGCAGGGTGAGGCCGCGCGGATCGACAGCAAACTCGGACGGGTCTAGCGGGCGCACTTCCTCGCCGGCCAGTCCCAAAGCGATGGAGGTCAGACGCAGTGCTTCGCCATCAAGGCGCATCGGGCCGGCCGCATGCGGGGTGATCGACAACAGGGCCTTCACCACGGTCTTCTGCGTTCCGAGCGCGAAGTCGAGCTGGACATCGGTCAGCGTGAAGGGATAGGGCACATAATCCTTCAGCTTTACAGCAACCGGGGTTTCGGTACGCATGGGAGGCGCTCCTGGGTGGGGTTTGCGATCGCCCGTCAGGACTACAGGGCGCCATCCGGGACGTCGAGAGTTGTTGTCTGCGCGCCGCTGCGCTGGCATGCTGTGGCAATGCGACCTGCCCTTGCCCCTTACCCGCCAGCCATCCGCCGCGCAGCGCTTATCATCGGTCTTTGCCTCGCTGCAGTGATCGGGTATTTCTCACTGGTCACGCCGGGTGAGGCGCCCGCCCCACAGCTTTCGGACAAGCTCCGCCACTTTGTCGCTTATGCGGCCCTGGCCATTCCGGCAGCGATGTGGCTGGGGCCCGGGCAGGTAAGGCGGGGCCTGCTGGCGGTCGTTTTAGTAGCGCTCTATGGCGCCGGGCTGGAAGCGGCGCAGGCCTTTGCAGGAACGGGACGCGAAAGCTCGTTTGCCGACGGCGCCGCTAACGCGCTCGGGGCAATGGCAGGGGTCTCAATTGTCTTTATCATTGCCCGGACGCGCCGGGGCTGATCACTCTGCCGCAACCGCGACCTCTTGGTCGTGGCCGTAGACATTGCGAAGGATCAGGGCGCAGCGCTGGGCGACGGGCTTGAGGTCTGACGGAAGCGCGTCGGGGTTTTCAGAGGCGAACTCAGCCACGCGGCGCGCGATCCGCAACAGGTCCGGCGTGTGCATGATCATGCGGGCCTGGTGCTCGATGCGCTGCGGGTCCCGGTCATAGTCGGAGCCGCCCACCCGCCAGCCGCACTTGCTGGCCTCATCGGTGACGACAACCGGATAGGTTCCGGGATTGGCGGGCGTCAATCCGAATTCGCTCGCTCGCCATCTGATCGTGCGCCGGTCGATGAACCATTCCTCCAGCATCACGTCTTCATCATTATCATTTAAAGTTCGGTTCTGATTATGCACCGCCTGCTCAGATACCAGTTCGTGCGCCTGGAAGGGCCGCCCAAGGCCGCAATCATAGGAGATACGAAGCGGCTCGCTGATATCTTTCACCCATTGAGGAACGACATGTTCGACCACGGCCCAAGTGCCGACGGGTTTCACGAATACGCGCTGCGACTTGTGGAACAGGGCCTTGACCATCTGCGTCTCCTTATCCGGCAGACAAACTGACACAGGAATGTGGGAGACGGGTGAACGGGACCATTCAAATTCAACCGATCGTGCGTGCTCTATTGCCGCTGGGTCACACCTTTCCGCGCGCGTAAAGTACGTTATTCTTCAGGGATCCGAGATCACAAGCAGCCCTGCCAACGGGGCGATGGGAGCCAGACGCGCCATGAATTTCGATTTCTCAGAAGACCAGAAATACCTTGCCGGTGAGGCCCGCAAGTTCCTCTCGGCAGAATGTCCGACGTCGCAGGTGCGTAAGGTGCTCAACGATGAAAAGACCCTGTTCGACAAGGACCTCTGGAAGAAGGTCGGCGAAATGGGCTGGCTTGGCGCCGCAATTCCTGAAGAACACGGGGGGCTGGGCCTCGGCATGCTCGAGATGTGCGTGCTGGCGGAAGAGATGGGCCGTGCCATTGCGCCGGTACCGTTTGCCTCGACCGCCTATTACCTGACCGAAGCGGTGAAGCTCGGCGGCACCGACAGGCAGAAGGCTGCGCTCCTGCCCCAGATCGCTGCTGGCGCTGTGATCGGCGCCTATGCCGCCTCCGAAGGGCCCGGGCATCCGGACGCCTCAAACCTGCGCACCACGTTTGACGGCAAAACCGTCACCGGCACCAAGATCCCGGTGACCGATGGCGATATCGCAACACACGCCGTTGTCCTTGCCAAGGAAGGAAGGGACCTCGCACTCGTTCTTGTTGACCTCTCAGCGAAGGGTGTGACCCGCAAGACGGTGCAGACCATCGACCCCACCCGCAGCCATGCCGAGATCGTCTTTGATGGCGTCCCCGCCGAACGCCTCGGTGACAAGGGCGAGGGCGAAGCGCTTAACGCGCAGCTGATGGACCAGGTTGCTGTTCTGCTCGCCTTCGAACAGCTGGGCGGCGCCTCTGTCTGCCTCGATATGGCCAACGAGTATGCCAAGAGCCGTTATGCCTTCGGCCGTCCGATCGGCGGCAACCAGGCGATCAAGCACAAGCTGGCGGACATGTATGTGAAAAACGAGGTGGCCCGGTCAAACTGCTATTATGGTGCCTGGGCGCTCTCAACCGGCGCCCCGGAACTGCCCGAGGCGGCGGCCGCGGCGCGCGTGGCTGCCTCGGAAGCCTACTGGTTCGCCTCTAAAGAAAACATCCAGACGCATGGCGGCATGGGCTTCACCTGGGAGATCGACTGCCACCTTTACTATCGGCGCGCCAAGCTGCTGGCGGTGCAGGCGGGCTCTCCCAAGGTCTGGAAAGAGAAACTGGTGCGTGCGCTTGAGGCAAAGAATGCGGCCTGAGGCCACCCCCCTGACGGAAAGGTTCGAGCGGCGGGAATTGTCCCGCCGCTCGCCGACTGCCGGATTACTCGCCCGAATAAACGCCAGCGGGCTCCGGCTCTGGAGCAGTCCAGCTCACCGTGTCGGTCGCCGTCTTGCTGGCATTTTCATAAACGCTCAGCGTAGCCGTCTTGTAGCTGATGTCGAAGTTCTCGATCACCTGCGAACTTTCGGCGGTATAAGTCGAGTAGTTGTTGAGGACCGCATCGGTAAGCGTCAGGACCTGCTTGTCGGCGCTGCCATCAGCCGTGATCGTGATCTCGACGACCGGAACGGAGGTCGCATTGACAATGTGCTTGATGACTTTGGCAGAACCGGTATCGAAGTTACGGGTGACATAGATGCCGCCCGTGAACAGCTGTGTCCTGGCAGGCTCAACCGGCATGTAGGTAATCGGGTCATAGACCGGCTGCTGCGAAACGCTGATTGTCGCAGCCGTGGCCGCGAGCGTGTCACTGCCTATTTTCAGTTCGACGCCGGCATGGGCGAACCCGGCAATCAGCATGGAAGCAGCCGACGCGGCGGCGACGCGGCGGGTGAAAGCGAGAATATCCGACATATGACGTTGTCCCTTTGTGCGGCATCGCGGGCGGGAGCCCATCGCTCCTCTCCCCGGTGCCCACCGCTCATACGACGACCCAATTCGGGACGGAATATGGCAACCGCCTGTCAGCAGACGTTCACACGACACTTTTTTTACCGAGCCGCAACCTGGCAGGACCGCCCGGTTTCAACCCCCAGCCCCTGAAAGCAACGGAGACCGATATGGACTTCAACGATACGCCCGCCGAAGCCGCCTTCCGGAAAGAAGCCTACGACTTCCTATCAAAACACCTTGAGCTGAAAAGCGGCGCGCGCCCGCGCGCGTCGAACGAGTCGGCACTGGCCCGCGCAAAGGCCTGGCAGAAAACCAAAGCCGAGAACAAGTTCGCCCAGATAACCTGGCCGAAGGAATGGGGCGGGCGCGGGGGCAGCGCTATGGAAGCCGTCATCTGGGGTCAGGAGGAATCGAAGTTCGACGCGCCGACCGGTCCATTCGCGATCGGCCTTGGAATGTGCATCCCGACCGTGATCGCCTTTGGCTCTGATGAACACAAGGCGCGCTACGTCCAGAAGGCCCTCTTCGGCGAAGAAATCTGGTGCCAGCTCTTCTCCGAGCCCTCGGCCGGTTCCGACGTGGCAGGCCTGAAGACCAGAGCCGTCAAGGACGGAGACCATTGGGTGATCAATGGCCAGAAAGTCTGGACCTCCGGCGCCCACTATTCCGATTTTGGCATCCTTCTGGTGCGGACGAACCCCAAAGTTCCGAAGCACAAGGGCCTGACGATGTTCATCGTCAACATGAAGCAGCCCGGCGTCGAGGTCCGCCCGATCCATCAGGCCTCGGGTGGCCGGGAGTTCAACGAAGTGTACTTCACCGATGTGCGCATTCCGGACACAGACCGCCTCGGGGCGGTGGGTGATGGCTGGAAAGTTGCTCTCGTCACGCTGATGAACGAGCGCCTGGCTGTTGGTGGCTCGCCCGGCCCTGACTGGGCAGAGATCATGGCCTACGCCCAGCAATCCGGCACAATGAAGGATCAGGCCTTCCGCGAGAAACTGGCCGACTGGTACGTGGCCGCCCAAGGTTACAAGCTGACGAAATTCCGGACCCAGACCGCCCTTTCACGCGGCCAGACCCCGGGACCGGAGAATTCGATCGGCAAGATCATCACGGCCAACCACCTTCAGGACATCTGCAACTCAGCCATAGAGCTGCAGGACCATTACGGCATCATGACCGACGCGGAGCGGATGCCGGCTGATGCGATCTTCCAGCAAAGCTTCATGTGGGCGCCCGGCCTTCGTATCGCCGGTGGTACCGACGAAATACTGAAAAACATCATTGCCGAGCGCGTCCTGGGCCTGCCGCAGGATGTACGCGTCGACAAGGACCTTGCCTTCGACGAGATGAAGGCAGGCTGAAGTCAGGCCCATCGGGCTAAGCCAGTGAGGGCGGCCTGCACACCAGGCCGCCCTTTCTTTGTCCTGGAGTGTCAAGGGCAAAGCCGGCCTCCTGAGGCGCCAACCGCTGGCCTGCCCCGCCGGGACCGTGCTCTTCAGGGCGGACATCACTGTGTCACCCACCTCGCGCCACCACCGGGCTTAACCTGTCTCTACATACGAAGGAGGCCAGGGCTGGCCGCGCGCCGCGGCGCTCCCAGACAGCGCCGTCCGGCATGGCCGAGGTTGCATTCTTGCCGGCCTCAAGACCTGTCAGGCGCAGACTTAACCCAGGCCGCGCTAATCCGGTCCTCGGGTTTTCTCGGCAATGAAGGCCGCCAGCTCACTGACACAAGCCCGGCCCGCATCAGTGAGTGCCTTGGCGCGAGCAGCGTTGGTCGAGCCGAGCGCGATCGCGGATGTGGCAACGCTCGTCTGCGCAACCACTGCGCGCGCGCGACCCTTCATCAGCGTGGCATCCAGCCGGCAACGCGCCGTTTCGCCGTAGAGCGTAAAATCGGTCAGCCGCCAGCCCAGTTCGAACTCGGCGGGGGCGGAAGAGTCAGACGGCATGGCAGCATACTGGCCTTCGCCGCTCAGCGACGCGAGCAGTGCGGACTGCATCATCTGGGTTGCGGTATCCGTCCACTGCACGCCGCGGACAATGCGCAGTGCGCCCGTTTTGTCTTCAGCGGCAATCATCCGGCCCGAAAAGATGCGCGAAGCCTCTGGCTCACGAATGGTGACGGTCGCGCTTAGACGATACATAGCGTCTATCGGGGCAATGCGATAATAGGCATCCGGCGGGTCAGGTTGCTGGAGGACATTGACGCAGGCCGTCGTGCCCATCACGGCAGCTGTAACAATCAGGATTCGGATCATCTCCGCTTCTCCTCATAAGGCAGGGGTTCGCCAATGATGAAGCCCTGCGGATTGCGTTCAATCTCGCGCACGGCGCGGTCAATACGGTTGATGAGGACGCGCAAGTCCTGGCTGGCAGCAGTGGTATTCTCAAAAGTTGTCGCGGCGGGGCCTTCGATGATGGCCGTCGCCGCTGCCACAGCGCGCTGGCTCTCCTCCAGCGTGCCGGTCGCGGCCTTCGCAACCGTGCGGAATTCAGAGACCAGGGTTTTCAGGTCGGTGCCGACTTCGGACAGGCTCGTATTCGCCGACTTGCCGGCTGCGCTCAATTCCAACGACGCCTCCTCAAAGGCCAGGGACGCGGCCGAGACATCTTTCAGGGTAGCGGAAGCCTCCCCGATAAGCCCATCATCGGCCGCAAGCTTGGTGGTGATGATTTCAAGATTACGGATCGATCTTGTCATCGAGACGATATTCTCCTCTGTCAGGATCTGATTGATCCCGTCGAAGGTCAGGTTCGCCCGCCCCAGCGCCTGCGCGCCCCCGGCGACGATCTGGTCAACGAGTGTGCGCTCGGAACGGATGATCGGCACAGGCTGGCCGGGCTTTCCTTCCAGCGGCGCGCCCGTGCCGGCGGTCAGCTGGACAAAGGTGATGCCGGTGATGCCGGCCAACTGTATGGAGGCCGTGGAGTCGACCCGGATGGGCGTCTCGCGCGACACCCGGATATGGGCGCGCACTTTCGAAGGATCGGCCTTGTCGATCCGCACGCGGGAGACTTCGCCGACTTTGACACCTATATAGCGTACGGCTGCGCCTTCCTCCAGTGAGACGGGCCCGGCAAAGACAATGTCATAGGATTTATAGTCACGCTGGAACTCGGATTGTCCGAGCCACAGCACAAAACCAGCGACGAGCGCAGTGGCCATCAGGACCAACGCGCCGATCAGGGCGAAATTTGCCCGGGTTTCCATGTCTGTCCTAAGCCTCCGTCTCTGTGATCGGCGCCGCGGCGCGTCCACGCGGCCCGCTGAAGTATTCCTGGATCCAGGGATGGTTCACCTGCCGCAACTCCCGAATGGTTCCCATGGCCAGCACTTTCTTCTCACCCAGCACCACGATACGGTCACAGGTCGCGTGCAGGGTATCGACATCATGCGTGACGAGGAAGACCGTAAGCCCGAGGGCGCGCTGCAGCGAGCGCAGCAGGCTATCAAAGCCGGCGGCTGTGATCGGATCAAGGCCAGCGGTGGGTTCGTCGAGGAAAAGGAGTTCCGGATCGAGTGCCAGAGCCCGGGCGAGCGCGGCGCGCTTGCGCATGCCGCCCGAAAGGTCCGACGGATGCTTGTCGCCCGCGCTTGCGGCAAGGCCGGACAACCGGATCTTCATATCGGCAAGGTCTCGCATGAGGCCCGGGCTCAGGCGCGTATGCTCCTTCATCGGCACCATGACATTCTCGCGGACTGTCAGGTTCGAGAACAGGGCCCCGTCCTGGAACATGATGCCCCAACGGCGCTCTATGGCGGTGCGCTCCTGGCGGGAGAGCAGGCCCAGCTGCTCGCCGAAAACTTCCACCCGCCCGCTTTCCGGCGGCTTGAGGCCGGTGATCGCTCGCAGCAGCACTGACTTGCCGCAGCCAGACGGTCCGATGACGCCAATCACTTCGCCTGTTGGGATGTCGAGATCGAGGTGCTCAAGCACCACGGAGGTGCCAAAGGCCACCTTCAGGTCCCGAATGCGGATGATCGGTGGAACGCTCATATCCCGAGTTCCATATAGAAGATCGCGAAGAGTGCATCGAGCACAATGATGGCGAAGATCGCCTGCACGACCGATGTTGTGGTCCGGTTACCGAGCGATTGAACGCTGCCGCCGGTCAGGAGGCCTTGGCGGCAGGCGATCAGTGCAACGACAAGGCCAAAGAAGGGCGCCTTAGACATGCCAATCCAGAACTGGTCGATTGGCACGGAGGCGCGCAGCCGCTCAAGGAAGAGGCCCGGATTGATATCAAGCGACATCCAGCCGACGAGCACGCCGCCGGCAATGCCAGCTATAGCCGCGACAAAGGCAAGTAGCGGCGTCATCACAACCATGGCGATGACACGCGGCGCAACGAGAACGTCCATCGGCTTGAGGCCAAGCGTCTGCATCGCGTCGATTTCCTGGCGCATCTTCATCGTACCGATCTGCGCAGTGAAGGAAGAATTGGTTCGGCCCGCGAGTACGATGCCGGTGAGCACCACACCGAACTCGCGGAGCATCGAATAGCCGATCAGCTCGATTGTGTAGATCTCGAGATCGAAGTCACGCAGCGTCGTGGCGCCGATGAAGGCGACCACCATGCCGACAAAAAAGGACAGGAAAGCGATGATCGGCATCGCATTCATTCCGGCCTCTTCCATGACCGAGACGATGGATATCCAGCGCAGCTTCCAGGGCTGCAGCGAGAGCCGGAGGATGGTAAAGACCGTCTCGCCGAGGAAAGCCAGCGTGGCCATGATCTCACGGACGAGATCGACGAAACCACGCCCGACGCGCTCAAGCAGGTCGATCAGGCCCTGCGCCGCGCGCTTCGGCGGCTCGGCAGGGTCGGAGACGGCATGCACCTGCGCAATCAGGCTTGCGGCGCCCGCATGGGTGCCCATCAGACGCGGCGGGGCGCCCTCGGACATTCGCATCAGCCGGTCGATGAGGAAGGCGCCTGCGGTGTCGATCCGGCCAAGCCCGGTGACGTCGATCCCGGCGCCTGAGGGCAAACGCAGGCCAGCCAGGTCGCGCTCAATCATGTGGAGTGTCGACACGGTCCAGTCACCCCGCAGGCGGAGGACTATTTCTTCGCCGCTCTGATCGAGCGCGAAACCGGGGTCGACAGGTTGCAACATGTTCCGTACTGGCCTGACCTGATTAGCAGAACATGCTTAAGCACAGGGCTGGCCAGTCCAAGAGAATTTACCCGGCAGGATTAACCGATGCGCAATCTGCGGCTCGAAATTGCCCGTGTTTCCTCACCTTTGCGGGAAGCCTTCGCGATTTCGCGCGGCGCCAAGATATCGGCGGAGACGGTTCGCGTCCGGCTGTTTGATGGAAAACATGCAGGACGGGGCGAAGGGGTAGCCTATGGCCGTTATGGCGAGACGGTCGAAAGCGTGGTGGCGGCTATCGAAAGCCTGCGCGGCCAGATCGAGGCCGGGATCAGCCTTGGCGAACTGCAATCTGCCCTGCCGGCGGGTGCCGCGCGCTGCGCCATCGATTGCGCACTCTGGGACCTTGAGGCGAAACGGACGGGCCAGCGGGTCTGGCAGCTCGCGGGTCTGCCCGCACCCCGGCCGGTCGAGACAGCTGTGACAATCAGCCTGGCAGAAGCCGGCGCGATGGCCATGGCCGCAGGATCAGCGCCGGGGACGTTGCTGAAATTGAAGCTTGGCGGGCCGCAGGACATGGACCGGATCCAGGCCGTCCACCTGGCCCGGCCGGATGCGCGCCTGATCGTCGACGCAAATGAAGGCCTTTCGCCCCAGGCCTTTCCCGGTCTGCTGTTGGCCGCGGTGAAGCTCGGCGTGATACTGATCGAGCAACCTTTTCCCGCTGGCAAGGACAGCGCACTGGTAAAACAGCCAGGTCCAGTCGCAGTGTGTGCCGACGAAAGCGCGCATACGAGCGCCGACATCCAGTCCCTTGCTCGCACTTATGATGCCGTAAACGTAAAGCTCGACAAGGCGGGCGGCTTTACCGAAGCGCTCGCGATGGTGCGTGCGGCACGCCAGTCCGGAATGGGCGTGGTCGTCGGCTGCATGGTGGCGAGTTCGCTGTCTATGGCACCGGCTTTGCTGCTCGCGGGTCTCGCGGATATGGCTGATCTCGACGGCCCGCTCTGGCTGGAAACTGATATTGAGAACGGGTTGACCTACATCAACGGCAACCTTGCGCCAGCCTCACCAGATCTCTGGGGTTAAACCCGCGGCGCGCGCCGCTGCGATCTGTCAATCCCACCCGAAGCAGGCACCTCGATAGGCAGGCCTGCTGTCGTGCGGACGATCTGCGGCCGGCTTACGCTGACCCAGAACTGTTGATCTGGATCGGGGCCCGGGACCTGATTAGCGTACTGCCGCCTCATAGGCTTCGCTCGCCTCAAGCCAAAGGGCTTCTGCTGCATCCTTCTCAGCCGAGTATTTCGCGCGTTCCTTCAGCCGCTGGCGAACTTCGTGGGGTGGGATACCGGGCCGGACAAGCTCCAGATCAAGCGCAGCGATCCTGGCAGCCAGCCGCTCAACCACTTTCTCCGCTTCCTGAGCCTTTTTCCTGAGCGGCTGAGCGGCTTCTCGTGCAGCAGAAGCTTTGCGCCGGGCCTCGGCCTTGTCGTTCCCCTCTTCGGCAGCTGACATAGTTTTTGCTGGAGCCGGCTTTTCTCTGTCGGCACTCAGAACCAGCGCGCGGTAATCATTCAGGTCGCCATCATACGGCGAGACACGGCCGTCCTTTACCAGCCAAAGCGCGTCGGCGGTCGCTTCAGCGAGATATACATCATGGGTGATGAGCAGGACTGCGCCGGGAAAGTCGTTGATCGCATAGATCAATGCCTCACGGCTATCGATATCAAGATGCGACGTCGGCTCGTCAAGAATGAGAATATGCGGCTTTTCCAGTGCGATCAGACCAAGGATAAGGCGCACCTTCTCCCCGCCGGACAAGGCCTCGACCTTGGTCTCGACCTTCTCGTGACTGAAGCCCATCTGAGCAGCGACGGAACGCTGCCTGGCGGGCGGGGTGTCCTTCGGCAGCGCGCGCATAACATGGTGCAGCAACGTATCACCAGCTGTCAGCTCGTCCAGTTGGTCTTGCGAAAAATAGCCGATACGGATGGCTTTCGGTGCCAGCCGCGTTCCGTTCATCAGCGGCAGGCGCTCGGCGATGGATTTCACCAGCGTCGTCTTGCCCTGCCCGTTTGTGCCGACGATCGCGATCCGGTCATCCGGGTCCAGGCGGATATCAACATGGTTCAGGATCCGCGCGCCCGGCCCATAGCCCAGTTCGCCGCCCTTAATCTCAAGCAGGGGCGGCGACAGTTTCGATTCCGGGGCAGGAAAAATGAACGGAGTCGTGCGCTCGGCGATCGGTATCGAGACATCCTGCATTTTTTCGAGCATCTTCACCCGGCTCTGTGCCTGGCGCGCTTTGGAGGCCTTGGCACGGAACCGGTCCACGAAGGCCTGAAGATGGGCCCGCTCGGCGGCCTGCCTCGAACGCTGGCTTTCAAGCTGGGCAAGCTTGGCGGCGCGCAGTCGCAGCCAGTCATCATAGCCACCCGGGGTGATCGTCAGCTTACGATGTTCCAGCGCCAGCGTATGCGTCACACTCCGGTTCAGAAGCTCACGGTCATGGCTGACGATCAGCACCGTATGCGGATACTTGCGCAGGTAGCCTTCCAGCCAGGCCGCGCCCTCAAGATCGAGATAGTTGGACGGCTCGTCGAGCAGCAAAAGGTCCGGCTGCGCGAACAGCGCACCGGCAATCGCCGCGCGCATCCGCCAGCCGCCGGAGAACTCCCGCGTCGCCCGGGAAAGATCGGCATGCTTGAAACCAAGCCCCATCAGAACTTCCGCCGCGCGCGCCTCGGCCGACCAGGCGTCGATATCAAGCAGGCGGGCATGGATCTCGCCGATCCGGTCCGGATCCGTCGCCGTCTCCGCCTCGGTCATCAGCTGGTGGCGCTCAGCATCTGCCTCAAGTACGATCCCGAGGATCGTCTGATCCGAGGGCGCAACCTCCTGTGCCACCCAGCCGAGACGCGCGCCGTTCTGCAGGCGGATCGGGCTGTCCTTTCCGGGCGAGGCGATCTCTTCGCGGATCAGGCGCAGCAGCGTCGACTTGCCGGTCCCGTTGCGTCCCACCAACCCGACCTTCCAGCCAGCCGAGATGCGTGCTGACGCGGATTCAAACAGCGGTCGTGCGTCCACGCGATAGTCAAGATTACGAATTTCAAGCATGCGCCGCCTGATAGCCGGTCAGGGGCAGATTGACACCTCCAAAAATGCTGCAGGTGCGTCAGGCTGCGCCGTCGAGGATTTCCTTGAAGCCGCTGGGCGCATGGGGGCCGAGAAAAAGCTGCTCGAATGTACCGATGCCTTCTGAGCCTTTGCCATCCGGACCGGTGTGCACCGCCCTGACGATTTCCTGGATGTGTAGGTTTTCAAGTGCCCGCCAGGGCGTCTTTGCCGGAGTAAAATCCTCGCGCTGGATCTTGAGCTGGTCGCCGTGGAACGCGCCGTGACGCCAGACCGGGTGGCCGTATCCGATCCCTTTCATCAGGAATGTGCCCAGCGGTGTGAAATCAACCGTGTGTGGCCGGCCTGACGGGTCGGTCACCGACAGTGTCGCGGTCTCCATCCGCCGCGTGCCTTTGGCATAGCGTATGTTCATTTCAGGGTGGCTGAGGTGGATGCCTTCGCCCTGCTTCGATCCGTCCATCACCAACGAAGCCCGCTGGTTCCAGGGGTCGCCTGCACCGTCCTCGTTGACATGGAAAAACAATGAGAGGTTCGGGAAATTTGTCGGCGTCCATATCCAGTAGAATTGCGGCGGCATTGCCGGGATCATCGGCTGGGGATCAGGCATGCCGATCGGGCGCACGCCCCAGCTTCGGTCACGCGTACCCGTCCAGCTTTTCGGATCGACCCTCATCTGCTCGCCATCCAGCTCCAGCCTGCCGGCCCAGTGGCCGTTCTGGGTCATGCGCGTCAGATCCATCATCATGCGCGGCCCGACGCGGCGCGTGAAGCGCGGCTCCTCGATCGGAAAAGCCCGGCCGGTAAACTCCACGTCGAGCGCCAGACCTTCGGTTTCCTTGAGCGTCAGGCGCACTTTTTTAAGCGGCTCGATCACACTGACGGAGAGCGGGCCGACAAACGTGTCCATCCGCTCCATGTTCAGCGGGCGCGACATGAAGACGGAAGCCTGACGGCCGCCGCGCAGGATTGATACAGAGGCGTCAATGATGTTGAGGTGCGGATAGACGCCCATTGCGGCAGCAAAGAAGGCCGAGCCGTCCGCATTATAGCCATTGAAAAAGAACCGGTCATAAAAGTTTCGGTCTGAACCCGCAAAGGCAACCGGTTCGGGCGTCTGGTGGATGGGATACTCGTCTCCCGCAGTGAGCATGGCGGCTTCCTTCCTTGGCGTGACCACTTGGCGGTCGGGTCATTGCCGCTAGGTTGGCGCCCGGACATCTGACAATCAAGCCGTGCCGCCGGGAGAAGCCATATGACGAAGTTGACTGCTCTGGAGGCCAACGCCTTTCTGGACACAGCTTTCCAGGGCCGGGGCCGGCAGAATCAGGTGATTGTGATGCAGTCCGGCCGCGCGGTCCTGCGCCTCGAAGCTGACGAGACCCATCTGCGACCCGGCGGCTATATCTCCGGGCCGACGCAGATGAGCCTGGCCGATTCAGCCGCTTACATGGCGATCATGACGCTGATCGGGCTCGAGCCGATGACGGTGACCAGCAATCTCAACATCAACTTCCTGCGCCCGTGCATTGGCCGCGTGGTGCTGGCGGAAGGGAAGATCCTCAAAATCGGGCAGGCTCTCGCCGTGGTCGAGGTGGACATCCGCATCGAAGGCTCCGAAAAGCCGGCAAGCCATGCCATCGTCACCTACGCGCTCCCGCGCAAGGAGGCTGGCGCATGAACCGGCTGGTCCTGTTCGCAGCCCTGATCGGCTTTACAGGCGTTGCCTTGGGCAGCTTCGGCGCCCATGCGCTGGATGCTCAGCTCACGGAAGAAGCATATGGGTGGTGGAATACCGCAACGATATATGTCCTGACCCATGCCGCCGCCGCGCTGGCAGCAGGCCTCAGCGGACGGGGCGGCCAGATATCGCTCGGCGGCTGGCTGCTGGCGATCGGCGCAGCGGTCTTCGCAGCAACGCTCTACGCCATGGCGCTGGGCGCACCGCGCTGGCTGGGGAGGGTCGCACCGCTCGGAGGCCTCGGAATGCTGGCAGGCTGGGCGGCTCTGGCGCTGGGGGCCGCGCGGAGGGCCTAGGACCCGGTGGCGCCTTCAGCAATATAGCGGTCGGCAAGCCGGTCCGCGATGCCCCGAGCCTCATCGATCTGGCCCGCAAACGCCGCAATCTCGGCCGCAATCGGCTGTACATCCATGTCCGCACGCACCGACACAATATCGAGCGCTTCCTGGAAACCCCGATGTGCCATCTGAGCCCGGACAAGCGCCCGCTCAAAGCTCATCACGTCGCCGCGGTTGGAGGCGTTCTCGTCGCCGCTGCGCAGTATGGCCTGGGCTTCGCGCGTTACGCCAGCCAAGCCCGTCCGCGCTGCCTGGCTGTCGGCCACCAGCCTGCCAAGCACCAGCGCCGGCGCCTTGCTGCTCGCCTCGATCCGGGTCGCATAGAACCCTGCACGGCCTGCCTCCTCGGCGCGACCATGCACCAGGGTACCGGCGAGGTTAAGCAAGCCATCGCCCCCTTCGACCCAGCCGGCCAGAACAACCTGGTCACAATAGGCATTGGAGGCGGCGCGGAGCTCCGACTGACTCCGCGTCAGAGCCGCATCCACTGTTGCCTCACCCGGGACAACCGAGACGGTTGCGCATCCCGGCAGAACGCATAGGGATAAAGCCAGAAGAACGCTACGCATCAATACGCCACCCGCCCGCAGCTGTCGCTACAATTCCAGAAGACAGTATGGATGTGGTTAACACAAGTCCAGTCACTGGTAAAAAACCAGCAGATCATAAGTGAAGAGCGCATGAACAGACGCCAGAGCCGCCGAATTCTTTACCACCGCCACGAACCTTACGCGTCTGGACGCCTGAGGGTCTCACCCATCCATGAAATTTACTGGGAAGAATCGGGCAATCCGAAGGGCATCCCGGTCGTCGCCCTGCATGGCGGCCCGGGCGGTGGCTCCAGCCCTGAAATGCGACGTTTTTTTGATCCCGAGCGTTACCGCATCTTCCTGTTCGACCAGCGCGGGTGTGGTCGCTCAACCCCGCATTCTGAACTTAAGGACAACACGACCTGGGACCTCGTCGAGGACATGGAAACTCTTCGCAAGCACGTGGGCGTCTCCAGCTGGCTGGTGTTTGGCGGATCCTGGGGCTCAACCCTGGCGCTTGCCTACGGCGTCACCCATCCTGCCCGCCTGCTCGGCCTCGTCCTGCGCGGCATCTTCCTGGTCTCGAAGGCCGAGATACACTGGTTCTATCAGGAAGGCGCCAGCCGCCTCTTCCCGGATGCTTTCGATCGCTATGTCGCCCCGATCCCGGAAGACGAACGCGGCGATCTGGTCAATGCCTTCTATAAACGGCTGACGGGCACAGACGATACCGCCCGTCTCGAGGCGGCACGTGCCTGGGCCCGGTGGGAAGGCCAGACCCTTTCTATCAAGGGTCCGGTGATTACCCCTCCACGCTTCAACGAGGATGATTTCGTCGACGCCTTCGCCCGCATCGAGTGCCACTATTTTATCAATGAAGGATTTTTCGAGACGGACAACTGGTTGTTGCGTCAGGCCAGCGTGAAACTGCAAGATACTGAAGGGGTGATCGTGCATGGGCGCTATGATGTGGTCACGCCGTTGTCGACGGCCTGGGCCCTTTCCAAGGCCTGGCCTAAAGCCGAACTGCACATCGTGCCGGACGCCGGCCACTCCTCCATGGAGCCCGGCATCATCGACCGCCTCGTTCAGGCTACGGACGATTTTGCCGACAGGCTCGCCGTGCGCTCGAAAGTTTGAGCGCAGGCATGGGCTAAGTCCAGTACGGGCACAAACCCAGGGTATCAGGCCTCCTTGCGGAACTCGAGACCCTCAAACTTGCCGGATGTACGCCAGCCCTGAATATAATTGAAGAAGGCAACCGCTCCAGCGGGATAGCCGACGAAGTAGCGCGCCTGCGGACCGGGATCGCGGCCTTCATTATTGTAGTATCCCGGGGTACAGTCGGGCGAGCCGATCATCAGGCCCATGCCGGTGAGCAGCAGGTTCACCCACGCGTCTTCGGCCTCTTTGCTGACCTCGACTTGCCTTGCGCCCAAAGCCTCTGCATGGCTGACCACCCTCGAGATCGTCTGCGCGGCGTCCACCAGATTATGCGGATAGTTGGAGATGAGGTTGGCCGCCTGCGTGGCCTGGACGAGGAAAGCGTTCGGGAAGCCGTGAACGTGCATGCCATGCTTGGTGCGCATGCCGTCGGCCCAATATTGCGAGAGCGTTACCCCCCCGCGCCCCCTCGGATCGAATCCGGTGCGCCGCTCAAGCGGCGTGCCCACCTCGAAGCCCGAGGCGTAAACGATGCAATCCACCTCGTATTCCGTGCCGTTCGCGACAACACCCTTCTCGGTGATGCGCTCCACACCCTTGCCATCAGTATCAATCAGGTGCGCCCCGGGTTCGTTGAAGGCCTGAAGATACTGGTCATGGAAGCACGGCCGCTTGCAGAGCTGACGATACCAGGCCTTCAGCTTTTCGGCGGTTTCGGCATCCTTTACGATCGCTTCCGCGCGCTGGCGGATCTCTTCCATTTTTTCATGGTCGGCGTCCTCATAGGCAGCGAGCATGCCGGCAGGGTTTCGCTGATCGGGTGGCAGCTGCAGGATGCGGTTGCGGATCCGCTTCGCCAGATCCGTCCAGCCATCCTGCACCAGATCCTCCGGCGCCATGCCAATACCCGCCTGGTTCTGCGTGAAGTTCTCCATCCAGCGTTGCTGCCAGCCTGGTGTCGCAATCGAGGCAAACCATTCCGGATCAATCGGGCGATTGTCGCGCACATCAATTGAAGAGGGTGTGCGCTGGAACACGTAGAGCGCCTTGGCCGACCGCGCGAGGTGCGGAACGACCTGCACGGCTGTGGCGCCTGTGCCGATGATCGCGACGCGCTTGTCCCGGAGCCTGTCCAGCGGCGCGCCGCTGGGATCACCGCCCGTGTACTCATAATCCCAGCGGCTCGTGTGGAAAGCGTGGCCCCTGAAATCCTTGATGCCGGGAATGCCGGGCAGCTTGGGTGTATTCAGCGGGCCGGTCCCAAGGCCGATATACTTTGCCGTGAAATTGTCGCCGCGGTTCGTGCGGATCACCCACACGCTTCGCGCGTCATCCCAGGAAAGTTCCTCGATCACAGTATGGAAGAGCGCATTCTCATAGAGACCGTAATGGCGGCCTATACGCTGGCACTGCTGCAGGATCTCAGGGGCGTGGGCATACTTCTCGGTGGGCATATGCCCGGTCTCTTCGAGCAGCGGCATATAGATCATCGAGGCCGTGTCGCACTGCGCGCCCGGATACCGGTTCCAGTACCACGTGCCGCCGAAGTCTCCGCCCTTCTCAATGATGCGCACATCATCAATTCCGGCCTCCCTCAGGCGGGCGCCTGTCACGAGACCTGCAAAGCCGCCGCCGACGAAGGCAAAGGTCACATGGTCTGTCTTGGGCGCGCGCGGGGTGAGCGGCGTGTAGGGATCCTCGAGGTAGTGGTCGAACACGCCGGAGATCCGGATGTACTGGTCGTTTCCGTCAGCCCGCAGGCGCTTGTCGCGCTCGGCCCGGTAGCGCTGGCGGATTGCGTCCTTATCGATCGGCTTGCGTGAGGTCTGCGTCGCGTTGTCGGCCATGCTCGTTATTCTCCCGAATGTCCCGCACCCACGCGGCTGTGAGGCAGAAAAGATAAACTACGACGCGGGTAATCCTAGCCGTGACCCAAGGGCGCCGGTGCCGGAAAAGTCAAAAAATCAGACCGGAGCCCCTCCGCAGACAAGGTCTCACTCTGGCGGCGGCGCCCAGTTCGGGCCCAGCATCGCTTCAAGCGCCCCCGGGAGCGGCACATGATACTGGTCCTGGATCTTGTCGAGGAAGCCGAAGACCAGGATGATGCCAACAAAAGGCGGCACGAACCAGCGCATCAGGAAGCGCCAGACGTTCATCAACAAGCCTTCGCCAAGCTCGGATACGAGCATGTCACGGCTCAGCACCCAACCGGCGAAGATCGCTGCCAGCAGGCCGCCGAGCGGCAGCAGGAGCCCCTCGGTCATGAAGTCCATGAAGTCGAGATAGTCGAGGGAAAAGACATATGCCGCGCCGATCATGAACAGCACGAATCCGACACCGATCGCCGCGCCGAACCGTGTCACGCCCTCACGCTCCTCGAGCCAGGATACGCCGACTTCCATTAAGGAGATTGATGAGGTGAAGGCTGCAAACAGGGCCAGAGAGAAGAACACGATGGCAAACAGCGTGCCTCCCGGGATCGCTTCGAACGCCACCGGCATTGATACAAAGAAAAGGCTCGGGCCCGCCGCCGGATCTAGACCGGCTGCGAACACAATCGGGAAAATGGCAAATCCCGCGATCAGCGCCACGAAAGTGTCCGAGGCCGCGATGACACCGGACGCACGCGGAATACTTGTTTCCTTGGTCAGGTAGGCGCCGTACGTAATCATCAGTCCAACACCGACTCCAATGGAGAAGAAGGCCTGACCAAGGGCTGCCAGCAGCGTCTTGAAACCAACATCTTCCCACTTGGGTTCGAAGATGAAGGCAAAGGTACGGGCCGTGTCGCCATTGCTGACAGCGAAGCCTACGACCACCACGAGCATTAAAAAGAATAAGGGCATCAGGATCGTCGCAGCCTGCTCCAGCCCGCCTTTCACGCCGCGCCCGACAACGATGACATTGGCAGCAATAAACAGCGCGAGCAGCATCAGCATGTACCAGCGCGACTGCATCTGCAGCTCGCCCTGACCAATGGTGTTGAGGAAGTTTTGTCCGGACTCCGCAGCTGTCGTGCCGCTGAGGTCACCGCTGATCGCCTGAATGATGTAGGCCAGCAGCCAGGATGATATGACCATATAAAAAGTCAGAATGAAAAAAGCTGTGAGCGCCCCGATCCACATCGAGATGCCCCAGTTCTGGCTTCGGCCCTCGGCCCTGGCCAGCGACTGCACCCCCTCGATGGCCGACATGCCGGACTTGCGGCCCATCGCATACTCGCCCATCAATAATGGCAGCGCGACGAAGGCCACGCAGCAGATATAAATGACGATGAAAGCGCCACCGCCATTCTCCCCAGCCGTGTAGGGAAAGCGCCAGAAATTACCAAGCCCGACGGAAGAGCCGACAGCCGCCATGATAAAGGCGAAGCGTGAGCTCCAGTTTTCAGTTTTCCGGCCAATCTGTGCCATGAAACGCGCTCCCTCAGGCAATGTCCGCGGGGACCCTAGACATGCGGGGTCAAAAATCAACGCGCGAAACTGATTTATTGCTCAGAACAATCCGTGCGAGGAAAGCTTCTCGTCCCGGTGCAGGTACGCCGACAGGATTAACCCGAAGCAGGCCATCACCGTGATCAGGGCCGTACCGCCATAAGAAATCAGCGGCAACGGCATGCCAAGGACCGGAAGAAGGCCGAGTACCATCGCGCTATTGAATATGGCAAAGAAGGCAATCGTCGAAGTCGCGCCGACGGCGCCGAGGCGGCCGAACCAGCTCCTGTTCTTGGCAGCCACCATGAACGACCATGAAAACAGGAATGCAAAGACGGCCAGCAGGCCAATCGCGCCAATGAAACCAAACTCCTCGGCAATCACCGTCAGGATGAAGTCGGTATGCTGCTCGGGCACATATTCCTGCTGAGACTGGATGCCCTGCAGGTAGCCGCGGCCACTCAAGCCGCCGGCACCAATGGCGATCTTCGCCTGCTCGATCTGGTAACTCTCACCTAGCCCGTTGGTCGCCTGGCCGGTGATCCCGGCGATCAGGGTATCGACCCGCTCGCGCTGGTAAGGTTCAAGCACGAATGTGTAGATTGCCGGCACCGAGGCCAGTCCCACCACGATCGCTCCGGCCACCCATCGCATGGCAATACCGGCAAAGAAGATGATCATCGCGCCGGATGCTGCCAGCGCTAGCGCGGTCGAGAGGTTCGGCTGTTTGAATACCAGCGCCGCCGGTATCAGCATGATCACCAGGGCGCCGCCATGCACCCAGAGCGGCACGGACTGCCCGCTCGTCGGTATCATCTTCTGGTAATAGTTCGCCAGCGCCAGCGTTACGGCAAGCTTGGCGGGCTCCGAAGGCTGCAGACCGATCGGGCCGAACTGCAGCCAGCGCGTCGCTCCGCCGCCCATCACGCCGACAAAGTCGACCATGACAAGCAGCACCAGAACGACCGCGTAGGCAGGCCAGGCGAGCTTCGACCAGACGCCAAGCGGCAGAAGGGCGAGACCAACCATGATAACAAAGCCCACGCCGAGACGTGTAAGGTGATCGCGCCAGAGACTGGCCTCCTCGGGTGAGGGCGCCTGCGCGACCGGATCCCAGCCGACAGAGAACAACATCGCCGCTCCGGTAAGCCCGACACCGACGATCAGCAGGATGATGCTCCAGGGCAGCATCGCCACCTGCCCCAGCAGCCCGAACTTCGAGAAGTTCAGCGCCCTTGCTGTCGAGGTGCGCGCTTCACCGCGGGTAAAGCCTGTATAGCCGTCGCGGCTCATACCGGATCCCCCTCGGCTGGACTGCCTGCTGCGGGCATACCGGTTGCGGCGCGCCGGGCATAGAGGGGCGTTCGTCCGCTCTCCATCTTGATCGCAGCCGCCAGGATATCGCGTCCGACAGGCGCTGCGGTCCGCGACCCACCCTCGCCGTGTTCCACGATGACCGACACGGCATAGCGCGGATTGTCCGAAGGCGCATAAGCCACGAACAGGGCATGGTCGCGCAGTTCCCGCACAATGGCGTCGCCGAGACGGATTCCCCGCGCACGTTCCTCTGCGGAGATCCGGCGCACCTGCGCCGTGCCTGTCTTGCCGGAAAGCCGTGGCCCACCCAGGCCCAGGTCGCCGGACCTGTAGGCTGTACCTCCGGGCTCGGACGATACGCCGAACATGCCGGCCTTCTGTATTTCCATGATGGCCGCATCGAGCGGCGCATCCAGTACCTTATCCTCATCTGAGGGAGGACCAAGCCCGATGAGCTTGGGCTTGATGGGCGCCCCGGACGCGGCAATCCGCGCCGTCATCAGAGCCAGCTGCAGCGGCGTGGTGCCCAGTTGGCCCTGGCCAATTCCGAAATTCAGCGTCTCGCCTTCGAACCAGGGCTCGCCTCGCGCCTTCATCTTCCAGTCCGGATCCGGAACAAGCCCGGATCGTCCGCCGGTCATGCCAAGCACAAAAGTCTCACCAAACCCGAATTTGTGTGCAACCTCGGCAATCTTGCGTACACCGGTGCGCCGAGCAATCTCGTAGAAATAGACATCGCACGAATGCTTGATCGCATTGTGCATGTTCATGGTGCCGTGGCCGCCCTTCTTCCAGCAGTGCCACGTGCGGTTGCCGAACCGGTAGGAACCTCCGCAGCGCACTGTATCGCTCGTCTTGACGACGCCAGCTTCAAGCGCAGCGGTCGCCACCACCATTTTGAAGGTCGACCCGGGTGGATACACGCCGCCATGCGCCCTTGGGTAGAGCGGCGCCATCGGGTTGTCACGAAGCTCGGCATAATCCTTGCCGGATATTCCGTTGACGAACGCATTCGGGTCAAACGCCGGGGTCGATACCATCGCGATAACGTCGCCGTTCGTCACGTCGATCACAACCGCCGCGCCGCTTTCGCCTTCAAAGCGTTCGATGGCCACACGTTGCAACTCGGAATCGATGGTGACGTAAAGATCCTTGCCGGCCACCGCCGCATTTGCGGGGTCCTGCTCCAGTTCCTGCATCGGACGGCCGTGCGCATTGGTCACCACACGCCGGCGTCCCGGCCGGCCACGCAGCCAGTCCTCCGCAAAACGTTCCATTCCCTGCCGGCCGACCCGGATGTCCGGATGACGCAGGAGTTCTTCGAACGTCTTCATCTCTTCCGGCGAGCGGCCCTCGGAGAGCCGTGTCAGATCCTCCGCACTCGCCCGTGCGACATAACCGAGCACATGCGCAAAATCGCGCCCGCGCGGATAGGACCGCGTTGAGGCCATCTGCACATCGACGCCGTCCATCTCGACGGCGCGCACGCGCAGGCGCGCGAATTCCTCATAGCTGAGCTCCTGTACGACCGTCACCGGCACGAAGCTCGCACGGCGTATCCTGTTGGTCTGGATGTCCTCCAGTACGCGATTGAGGCGCGCCTCCGGCAGGTCGATGAGCCTTGAAAGTTGCAGCAGCGTCGCCCGCGCATCATCCAGACGTTCGGGCACAACCGAAACGCGTCCGGCCTGGCGCTGTGAGGCAAGAGGGCGACCGAACCGGTCGAGGATCTGCCCGCGCTCGGGCGGCGCGAGCACCAGACGGATGTGGTTCTCGCTCGCGAGCTTGCGGTAGTGATCAGCCTCCAGGAATTGCAGCTGGAACAGCCGCGCCATGAGCGTTGCGAATACAGCACCGCCCGCGCCCATCGCTATCAGCAGCCGCCGGTCAAAATCCGCCTCGGGGCTTTGTTTGCGCGCCATCAGCTGCCTCCCGGAGATTCGCCGGGTCGCCGGCCAAGGTCGAACATGCGGCCAGCAAACGAATAAATCAGACCGGTCATGGTGAAACTTGCGATCAGGGGCCAGCTGCGAACAAGATGATCACTGGTGATGCTGGCAAAGCCCCAGACCAGGAGGAATGCCACAATCAGCAGAACTGCGGGCCCGACAACAGCGACCAGTGTGTCGCGCATCCCGTCCGTCTGGTCAGCGATGCCGGCACTCATTCCGTACACAAGCAGGTTGATCATAGCGAAACAGCCAAGCGGCGCGTTCGAGACGATGTCCTGCATCAGCCCGAACATTATCAGCAGGATCATCGGGCGCAGTGACAGGCCGGCGCGGCCCCAGCCGATCGATCCCCAAAGGGCGGCAAAGGGCCAGGCCAGCGGAATGCCGAACAGCGCCTTGGGGGTCATCCCCAGTACACCGACAATTGCAATGATCACGGCTCCGAAGATCAGCCGCGGCGTCGGACCCGACTGGCTCCAGAGGGTTCGCGGCTTTCGGTCCAACCGGGCAGCGGCCATGGGTCATCGCACTCCTTGCGAAGCGGACGCGGCGGCCCCCTCGGCCGGTGCCGATAGCGGCAGGTCCGCTTCCGGAACAGGCTCGATGATATCCGGCGGGGCAATCATGCGGACATAGCCGCTCGAATGTTCGCGCATCGCCAGCTTGACGATCCACTCAGCGCCCTGCCCGGTCACCGAGCCGACAACGAGGCCGCGCGGATAGGCGCCGCCTTCTCCGGAACTCAGGATTCGCTCGCCTTCAATGAAATCAGCCGCTTCCGGCATGTCGCGCAGCACCCCGCGCTCCCTGTCTTTGCCCTGCATAATCGCCCGCACACCGCTGACTTCGCCCATCACCGGCAGCTGGCTCTGGTAATTGCTGATGAGCAGGATACGCGAGGAGCGCTCGCCAAGCTGGATGACCCGGCCGACGAGGCCGCCCTCATTCATGGCCACGGCACCGGGCACCACGCCCTGCAGCCTGCCGGCATTCGCCAGAACCGTCTGCGCGAAGGGACCATCCACTACGGTTGTAATGCGGGCGGTGACGCCCCGCTCGGGCGGCTCTCCCATGAGATTGAGAATCCGCTCATAGGCCTCCATCCGCTCCGCCATGGAGATGGCCGCGGCCTTGTAGCGGGCAAGATCGCGCACCTGGTTTTCGAGTTCGCGGATACGCCTCTCCCGGTCGGCCTGGCCACTGATCTGCGCCCAGAAGCTGACATCTGCCGGCGCGCCGATGCGGTCGCTTATGGTCGTGCGCGCGGGCACGAAAAAACCGGAAATCTGCGGCGCGGTCTGAGCAACAATCAAGGCGAGTGCGCCAAAGATCAGAATGCCCAGCGTGACACGCCGTGATCCGGACTTCTGACTGGAACGGCTGGAACGTGCCATGCCTCAGGCTCCCTTGCCGGTCTCAACTGCCCGCAGGTCAGACTTCCGGACAGAGCACACTCTTCATCTTGGAATAGTTCTCCAGCACATGTCCACAGCCGTTCACCACACATTTGAGCGGGTCGTCCGCGATCATGACTGGCAGCTGCGCCTGGTTACGGATGACCGTATCCAGGTTGCGCAGCAAGGCGCCGCCGCCGGTCAGAACGATGCCACGATCGACGATGTCAGCGGCGAGCTCCGGGGGCATTGCCTCGAGCGCAATCTTCACGGCGTCGATGATCTCGGTCACCGGCTCGCGCAGGGCCTCGGCGATCATCGCTTCGGTAATCTCCGTTTCCTTCGGAACACCGTCCAGTGTGCCGCGGCCACGCACGGTCAGGGCCATACCGGTGCCGTTTTCCGGCGGCATGGCAGTGCCGATTTCCTTCTTGATGCGCTCGGCCGACATTTCGCCGATGAGAATCTTCTGTTCGCGGCGCAGGTAGTTGACAATCGCCTGGTCCATCTTGTCACCGCCGACGCGTACCGAGCGGGAATAGACGATGCCCCCAAGGGACAGCACGGCGACTTCCGAGGTGCCACCGCCGATATCGACCACCATCGAGCCAGCCGGATCCTGGTAAGGCAGGCCAGCGCCGATCGCAGCAGCCATTGGCTCCTCGATCAGTTCGACATGGCGCGCACCGGCCGCAAGAGCCGACTGGTGGATGGCACGGCGCTCAACGCTCGTGGCGGAGCTTGGCACGCAGATGATGATAAGGGGAGACACGAAAGCCCGGCGGTTGTGAACCTTCCGGATGAAGTGTTTTATCATTTCCTCGGCGACTTCGAAATCGGCAATCACGCCGTCTCGCATCGGGCGTATGGCTTCCATGTTCACCGGGGTCTTGCCGAGCATGTTCTTCGCCTGCTCGCCGACAGCATAAACGATCTTGCGGCCGCCCTGCGTCATGTAGGCGACGACCGAAGGCTCGTCGAGCTGGACGCCCTGCCCCTTCACGTAAACAAGCGTATTGGCTGTTCCAAGGTCGATGGCCATGTCCGTGGACAAAAGGCCGAGCAGGCTACCAATCATGGTCAATCCGAGCACTTCTCTAGACGGTCCGGACCGTTCCGTCCGGCGACGTTCACTTAAGACATCACAGCCCCTTACACCATGTGCCGTTAACGCTGATTTAAAGCAAGCACTGGGCCGCAGTTTTACGGAACGAACCGTTCCGAAATCAGGACTCTGTCGCAAACGGGCCTGATTGCACCACAAAACCTCTCAAGGCAGCGCCTGAGTGTACGAGACGTTCCGAGCTTGTTAACACCCCCGTCACATTAGGCGAAGGCAGCCGCCCAGGGTCGGCGTTCGCTGGGTCCGGAGGCCGGGGCGCCTCATAGATGAACGCCTCGTTCAGACCGGATTGAGACAGACGGCGCCTGTCTTTTCCGGCAGTTCCGGGAGAGAGGTCTCGCCAGCCCCCCTGCCGATCGGTAGCCGATGCGAACAGGGCCTGCACGCTCCTTCTCTTGAGGCGGGTCCGCAATTACCGGACTTGTAATATCCCCGAACAGGCCGTTCAGGCGACAGTCACAAAGGTCGCAATGACCTTCTTGCGGCCGGTCTTTTCGAAGTCCACCGTCAGCTTGTTTCCTTCGCTGAAGGCGACGCGGCCATAGCCAAACTTATCATGGAAGACCCGGGTGCCCGGCGCCAAGGCGTCCGGCCCTGAGGCGGCTGCGTTCAGGCCCGCCGCCTCTCGGGGCGGCGCACCGGAAGGGCGGCCGGCATTCTCCTGCAGCCGTTTCCAGCCCGGGCTGTGGTAATTCGACCGCTCGCCCAAATCCTCTATGGTGCCGACAAAGGCCGCCTCCGCCCCTGGCATTCCCGAATACCCGGTTTCCGATACGGCATCGACATGCTCCTGCGGCAGCTCGTCGATGAAGCGGCTTGGAAGCACCGACTGCCAGCGCCCATAAATCTGCCGGTTGGCGACAAAGGAAATGTAGCAATGCGCCCGGGCCCGGGTAATGCCGACATAGGCCAGACGGCGCTCTTCCTCGAGGCCGCGCATCCCGCTCTCGTCCAGCGACCGGCGCGAAGGGAAGACCTCTTCCTCCCAGCCGGGCAGGAACACAACCGGCCATTCGAGGCCCTTGGCACCGTGGAGCGTGAGGATCTGCACCTGGTCGTCACCGCCCGCCCCCGAAGCGGCGTCCATCACCAGCTCGACATGCTCCAGGAAACCGGACAGCGTATCGAATTCGCCCATCGCACGGATAAGCTCCTTCAGATTGTCCAGCCTTCCCTGCGCCTGCGGGCTGCGATCCTTCTGCAGCATATCCGTATAGCCCGACTCCTCGAGGATCATCTCGGCAAGTTCGGTATGTGCCATGCCGGCGGCGAGCCTGTCCCGCCAGAGGTTGATCTGGTCGAGAAACAGGGTCAGGCCGCGCTTCGCCCCGCCCTTTATCTCATCGGTCTGGAGCACCGTCGGGGTTAGCGCGAACAGGCTGCGCCCGTCAGCGCGCGCACAGGCCTGTAGCTTTGCGAGGCTGGAATCGCCAACCCCTCGCTTCGGCTCGTTGACCACCCGTTCGAAGGCGAGATCATCATCCGGCGAGCGCACGAGGCGCAGATAGGCCATCGCATCGCGGATCTCGGCGCGCTCGAAGAAACGCGGGCCACCGATCACGCGGTAGGGAATGCCGAGCAGGATGAAACGTTCCTCGAAGGCACGCATCTGCCAGGAAGCGCGCACCAGCACGGCGCAGTCATCATGCCGCCCGCCGCTGCGCACCCAGCTTTCTATGTCGCCGGCGATCAGCCGGCTCTCCGCTTCCCCGTCCCAGAGGCCGCGCACTTTGACCTTGGCGGCGTCCGGATCATCCGCAGAGGCGCTGTCATCGCCGACGAACAGGGTCTTTCCGAGCCGTCCCTTGTTGTGCGCAATCACTGAAGAAGCTGCCGCAAGTATGTGTTCTGTCGAGCGATAGTTACGCTCAAGCCGCACCACCCTGGCGCCCGGGAAGTCCTTCTCGAAACGAAGGATGTTGTCGACCTCCGCGCCGCGCCAGCCATAGATCGACTGGTCGTCATCACCCACGCAGCAGATATTCTTCGAGCCCTGAGCGAGCAGGCGCAGCCAAAGATACTGCGCGACGTTCGTATCCTGATACTCGTCGACCAGGATGTAGCGGAACTTCGAATGAAACTCGCCGAGCAGATCGGGATTTTGCTGAAAGATGGCGATATTGTGGACGAGCAGGTCGCCGAAATCACAGGCATTCAGCACCTTCAGCCGTGCCTGATAGATTTCATAGCATCTGATGCCCTTGCCATTGCCGAAAAGCTCCGCCTCTTGCGGCGCCACCCGGTCCGGGGTCAGCGCCCGGTTCTTCCAGCCATCGATCAGGCCAGCCAGGTTGCGCGGGGTCCAGCGCTTGGGGTCGAGGTTCTCGGCCTGCACGATCTGCTTGCACAGGCGCACCTGGTCATCGGTGTCCAGGATCGTGAAAGTCGGCTTAAGACCGACCAGCTCTGCATGCTGTCGCAGGATCTGCGCCGAGATGGAGTGGAACGTGCCAAGCCAGCGCAGACCTTCGCCTGCCTCACCAAGCAGGGCGAGAGCGCGCTCGCGCATTTCGCGGGCCGCCTTGTTGGTGAAGGTCACCGTCAGGGTCTGCGACGGCCAGGCGAGACGCGTTGCCACAATATGCGCCAGCCGCGCGGTGAGCACGCGCGTCTTGCCGGTGCCCGCACCTGCCAGAACCAGCAACGAACCTTCGGTGTGTAGCACGGCTTCGCGTTGTTCGGGGTTAAGCCCTTCGAGATAGGCTGCGCCGCCGGCCGGCATCGCGGAAGGGCGCGGCGCAGCCATCTGGCTTATGGACAAACGATTCGGATTGGAGCTCATCACGAACGTATAGCAGGACGTGGCGCCTGTGGCAGGCTCTCCGGTCAGCTATGATCATCCGGAAGCGTCACGGCTTCTTGTTGAACGCAATCGTGACCTGGCCGATCTCGACGCCATAGCGTGTGACATAGGCGCGGTTGAGCAGAACATCGTCTTCCATCAGGAACATCCAGTCATTAAAGCCGACATTCCAGACCGATCCACCGACCTTCAGGTCGACCTTGTATTTCCAGTTGAAAGCATTGCCGCTCACCTGCCCGATGGCAGGTACCGGAACATCGCCTGCGGTGCCGCGATACTTGCCACCGCCGAGGATGTCGATTTCCCAAACGCGCGTGTCGCGCTCGCCATCATCATACGTGAACTTCTCTGTCAGGGTGAGGCGGTTGCCCTCGACCTGACCGGTAATGTCCACCTTGAACTGACGGCGCACTTTGCCGAACCGGTCCTCGAACAATCCGTAGGCTGTTGTCTCGCCTGCAAAGTACTCTTCGAGCACGAGCTGGCGCGGCGCGGCCTCGAATTGCCCGAGCGAATTGCTCGAGGCACACCCCGTGGCCGCGGCGGCGGCAACGAGGACAGGCACGATACGTCTGGACTGACCCATGCAACAGGCTCCGGTCTGCAGTGAGATATGCTCCATGTTACGCAAACGGGCTCCCGGCGGATCAAATCGGGCGGTCGGTTACGGGCGCTCACGGCAAGCCCATCATCGGTGCAGGCGCCCGGATGAACCGCTTCAATCCTCGACATTGGTTCCCGAGAAGCCCAGATCACGGAACCTGTTGTATTGAAGACAAGCCTTGTCACCCATGTAAATGACGCCAGCCAGCCCTGACGTGTGAACTCTGCAGTCGCTTGCGTTAGCCAGCCCGCACCTGGCGCGCGCCCGGCCGCGTCAGCCAACTCAGGCGAGTTCATGACCTCTTCGGGCAAAGCTCGCGTAAAGAGGGGCGGTATACCCGCGTCCGCCCGATTGACGTCGCATCCAGCCAAAAGTCTGGCCGCGCCGCTTACGGGCCGGGTGCGCCGGGGCTACTTCAGTCCGGGCAGCCGCGAGCTCACACCGTCCTTTTTTACCCGGGGCGGAATGGCCGGCGCCCGGGGGTGTAAGGCTCGACCGAGCACCTAGTACCCAATTTTCAAGGAACGTGATTCGTGATTCAAGGATCACATGATTTT